>RIAY01000018.1 GCA_003833075.1 Muribaculaceae bacterium Isolate-036 (Harlan)
TGATACGCTCGAAATAATCAGGCCCGACATGGACGAGACAGAGCTCTCCAAACTCTTACCCTGCAACTATAAAAGCTAATGCCGACTTGAAAATCTAAAATCAAGTCGGCTTTTTTCGGACGGATACTCCATAAACCGCAGACACTGCAAGATGTCAATATCCGGGGTTCTGAATCATTCCGGGAATCAATGTAACATCGGAAAGGGGGAGAGGAAGAAGATACCCTTTTGCCGGATCAAATTTACGTTCCATGGTTTTGCGGAATTTTGCTTTGGAGTCGACAAGTGGCTGAAGATTTACAAGACCGTTTTCTTCAATTACCGGAAGCGCATCGGAAGGGAAGTAGTAATCACCGCTCTTGATGTTTTTCTGAAGCTGCGCTTTTGCCGGAAGGTCTATCACCGGGCGGTTAATCGCAATATCGCAAAGTCTCCATCGCATCAGGTCAAACCATCTGCGGTTCTCCCATGCAAATTCCATGCGCCGTTCGGAACGTAACTGGAAACGAAGTTCATCCTGATTTGTCGTTGTAACCGCAGGATAGAGAGAAGTGTTGGAGCGAGTGGTTTTGTATGCTCTTGAGCGAACGTCATTAATGGCATCAAGCACGCTCTGGTCAATTTCATTCATCTCTATTTTTGCTTCAGCATACATCAGAAGTACATCCGCATAGCGCATGATTATAGCGTTTGGATCAGCTTTTTTGTCGCTTAGCCACGCTTCTGTAACACCTTTTTTAAGAATTAGTCCGGTCCATGAAGCAAGAGTCTGAACGAGCTGCGAATCGTTATTGCTTACTTGCTTACCTGTATTCACATTCAATACTTTGTTTTTTGACGGATCCCATTCAAAGCCCAGAAATTCTGTGCCAAATTCAACTGTAGTATATCCTAAGCGTGGATCGCGGTTGCGGAAAGGGTTCTGGCGGTCGAAAAGAGGTGATTTGTCGATAGGAAGACCATCCGAGCAAAGGAATGCGCAAAAGAGTTCAAGCGATGGAACCGCAAGAGATTTGCCGGAGTTGTTCCTTGGGAGGAAAGAACTCATTGTAATAAGGTCATTATGCAGTTCGCGTGATCTGGGAATCATGAAAACGAATTCATCGGAAGCATAAGTGTCGATGTAGAACATCTTTTCGAAATTGGGGTCAAGCTTGTATGTACCCAGTTCCATACATGCTTTTGCTGCCTGTGCCGCTACGGGATAATCAAGCATCCAAGAAGCTGTGCGTGCCTTAAAGGCATGAGCGGTAGCTTTTTTTACGCGGACGTTGCCGGTAGATGTTTCGGGGAGTAGCTCGGCTGCCTTGTCGAAGTCTTCGTAAATTCGTTTAATCACTTCAGACTGTTTCTCACGTCCCATTGCATATGCCTGATCTATTGTGATGTAATCAGTATAATAAGGGATATCGCCATACAGGAATGTCAGGTATGAGTAAAAGCATGCCCTGAACATTCTTGCCTCCCCTTCGAATCTGTCAAGTTGTTTTTCAGATAATTTTCCGCGTTGTTTCTCGACATTTGCGATTATGGCATTGCAGCGTGTTATAGCCTTGTATGTGTTTAGCCACATAGTTTTTACGTAACCTGTTGTAGACATCAGGGCTCCTGTGCTCCATTCATAACCATGTCCTTGCTGTTCCCAGTCGTCAGTCCAGCGGTCTGTATGCCATGCGCGGTTACATTCCCAATACCATAGGTCAAGTCGATAGAGGTCATTTGCCGCAAATTCGAATTCTTCAATATTAGAAAACCAAGTTTCAGAAGATGCGTCTGCCGGCGGATTCAAATCAAGATCCGCACACGCCGTGCAGCCGATCATTACGGCAGCAGCCGATAATAAAGAATATATATACTTTTTCATGTTGTTTCAGATTTTGATTTGGTTAGAACGAAACTGCCACGCCGAAATTCCATGTACGTGCGATATAGCTTGAACCGGTGTCTGTAGTCTCCGGATCCCATCCCTGCGGATAGCGGTCGATAGAGAACGGGTCGGAAACAGATGCGAACACTCGGAGCGAGTTGAGTTTCAGTTTCTTGGTGATGTTCGGCTGGAAAGAGTAGCCGAGTGTTATGTTCTTGCAGCGGAAGTAGCCGCCGTTAAACATCCAGAAGTCAGAAACCTGAGAGTTGTTTCCACTTGAGCCGTCTATAGTCATATCTGATAATCTCGGATATTTGGCAGCGAGGTTCTGTTCAGGAGTGTTGTAGTAGCTCCACGAAGTACCTATAACTTCACCGGTAAACTGTGTCCAGCCGGCAGCGTGTCTCTGATAAAGCATGGCGCGGGAAAGCATTTTATTCTGTTTGCCGATACCATTGAATGCAGCTGACATTTCAAAACCTTTCCATCCTAAAGCGATTTGTGCTCCATAGATAAGACGTGGTTGTGAAGAACCGAGCACAACGCGGTCATACTGTGCGCTTATCGCACCGTCAGGCAAACCCTCGGAACCGTTTACATCAAGATATTTAATGTCGCCTACAGTAGTGTTGGCGTTCAGCACGGGACTGTTTGCAAGGTCTTCGGCATTCTGATACAGACCGTTTGATTTAAATCCATACCATGACATATACTCTACACCTTCCATTGTGATGGTGCCACCGCTTTCCTGCTGTTTCCCGGACATGTTACCCATGACAGAACGATAGTCGGAAAGGTTGAAGTTTACAGAATATGAAAAATCGCCTATGTTGTCACGCCATCCGAGCTGAAGGTCCCATCCTTTGGTAGTCATGTCGCCTGCATTCTGTTTAGGATTGTCATAGCCCATGAATATAGGGAGCTGTATCGACAGAAGCATGTCTTTGGTTTTCTTCCAGTACCAGTCGAATGTCAGGTTAAGTCTGGAATTGAGGAATGTGGCGTCAAGACCTACGTCCCAGCTGTGGGTCGTTTCCCATGTTATGTCTGGAATGTTGTAATCGCGCTGAGATGCAGTCAGGACAGAAACCGGTTTGCCGGAACCGTCTACCATTACCGGGTGTGAGAATGTCATGCTCGCCTGATATGGATAATTACCGATTCTTTCGTTACCGAGAGTACCGTAGGAGCCGCGAAGCTTAAGGAATGTGAGTATTCTCGGGTCTACATCGCGTAAGAAACTCTCTTCGCTCATCACCCAGCCAACGGATGCGGAAGGGAAGAAGCCGGTGCGGTATTTGCGTGCGAATCTTGAGGAACGGTCCCAGCGTGCGTTGAACTGTGCCATGTAGCGTCCCTTGTAGGAATAATTTATACGCCCGAAAATTGAACGGTAGGCATTTTGAGTTTCTGAGCCGTCAACGCTGAGATTGTTTGTGTTTGCGTTCGTAAGATAGAAATAATCAGACAACTCCATTGCATCAGATGCTGCTTCCAATGGGTTTGAGCTTGCTTCATAATCCTCATAGCCGAGCATGAAGTCTGTGCGGTGGTCTTCAGCAAATGTCTTGTTATAATTGATAAAGAGCTGTTTTGTGCCCCATGTGTTGAGATTTCTGTTTTCAGTAAGTTTGTTGAGAGAGAATCCACTCGCGTAACCGGCTGGCTCATCGGGGTTGTCGGCAGTGTAGTAACTGACTTTTTTTATATAAGATTTTTTTCGTGTGAAAAGCATTCCGGGTGCCCACACGCCGCTTATGGAAAGACCTTCGAAAGGGGTGATGATAACAGATAGTTTTGCACCCAGACGGTCTGTCCACTGATTGTTGCGTCCTCCCTCGTTCATGGAAGCCCAAGGATTGCTGCTGTTATGACCCGCGGCATATGTTCCATTAGAGTTCACCGCAGGATCAAGAGGAGTCATATAAAGCGTCGCGGCAAGAGGATTGGTCTGAGGCTGATGTGTGATACCACGGCGGTAATAGGCATCAAGTCCGAACTGCAGCCATTTGGTGACTTTAAAGTTGTTGTTTACACGTGCTGTGAGTCTCTGGTAATCACGTCCTTCGTAGAGAGCTTCCGTGTATTCATATCCTAATGAAACCTTTGTCTGTACAACCTTGTTGCCGTAAGATACCTTGAGATCATGCTTTGTTGTGGGTGCGGTTTTGCGGGTCATCAGTTCACGCCAGTCGGTAATCGGATATTCATCAGGATTCACAGCGTTGTTTGCGAGATATGAATCGATGTAATCTTTGGGATATGCAGAGTATTCCTGTCCTTCCTGATTGCCGCCGTCGTTCCATTTGAGCTCGTTGTACATGTTCATGTAGTCGATTGCTCCGACGGGTTTGGGAGTCTCGGTAGACTGCACGAATCCGACGGTGCCCTGATATTCGACTTTAGCCTTCCCCTCTTTTGCCTTCTTTGTGGTGATGAGGATGACGCCGGCTGCCGCACGTGCTCCGTAGATTGAAGCAGAGGCTGCGTCTTTAAGCACCGAAATGCTTTCAATGTCGGCGGAATTTACCGATTCCATGGAGTCTGGTATACCGTCTACGATCACAAGCGGGTCGGAATCACCGATAGATGTGATTCCTCGCACACGGATAGTTGCCTCGGCACCGGGCATGCCGCTTGTGCGGCTCACATAGATACCGGGCATTGAACCTTGCAGAGACTGCGATACCGAAGATGCACGCATGTCTTCAAGTTTGCTTCCGGAAACGTTTGTGACAGCTCCGGTAAGGTCAGCTTTCTTCATTGTGCCGTAACCAACTACGACCATCTCGTCAAGAGTGTTCGCCTCTTCCTGCATCACGATTGTGAGATTGTCGGATGCGGCGACCTTGATTATCTGTTTCTGGAAACCGACATATGTTACCTGGAGGGTATCGCCGGGTTTAGCCTTGATTGAGAACTTTCCGTCAATGTCTGTGACAGCAGCGGTGTTTGTTCCCTTGACCATAATTGTTGCGCCGATGAGCGGCTCTCCCGATGGCTCGGTTACGATTCCGCTTATATTCTTCTGCTGAGCAGCTGCCGGGAGTGCGAGCAGGAATACGGAAATCAAAAATAGAGCGATTCTGTTCATAAGCTCTTGAATTGAGTTGTTTTTGGTGTTAGTTTCATTAGTTTTGGGATAGGGCGCATCCGCTCCCGCTCCCGAGGTTAACCATTGCAAATATAGGGCAGTATTCCTCACTAAATTGCGTAATTCTGCCACTTTATAATAAGAATGTAAGGCTAATAAATATGATAAAGAATTAAATATCAGTGTTATATTTGTAATAAATGTGATAATCGGACATTTGGCTTCAGCTCAACTTTTTTTAAGAAAAAATAATTCTTTTTTTATTCAAAAAAATGAACTGCGAGCCGGTCACAACCGGTTCGCAGCATGAGTGGTGTATGGTGGTGATTCTTTAGTTCCTTAATCATGGGTTGGAACTGTCGCGGAAGAAGTTCCGCTTGTCAAGGTTGCCGAAAGGGTCTTTCCATGAAATTTCGACCGGAGATGTGGAGTCGGCAGCTGTTACAAGGAACATGCGTACACGCTTAGGTTTTGACAACGCCTTTTTGTAGTCTCCGTTCCAGACCGCTTTGGTTATAGCTGTCTGACTGTAATAGTCCGGGTGTATTTCATACACACATTTTACAGGCAGTTCCACGCCATTTTGCATTGCAGTAAGTTTCCCTTCCGGATCCCAAGCCCAGACCTGAACCAATAGGGAGTTTTCAGGAAGATGGCTGTAGTTTCCCCATTTTGGGAAATGCCGCTGCAATGTCAAGGCTTCCGAATCGGTGGCAAAATGCCTTTTCAGACTATTGCTGTCCCAGACTTTGAATTGTTCGCCGGGATTGTTCTCATAAGTGACAAATCTCCAGCTTACGCTGTCGCCGTAAATGCGGTATACATCAAATCCGACAGGGTTGCCGTCATGTCCGAGGTTGGGCTGCCCGAATGAACTGTTCCACCAGATGCTTCCGCATGTGCTTATTAGATTGTGGCATATAAGTTCGTGATTGCCATTTTTAACGCGAGTAAGTCCGTTTTTGTGTGTATGACCCGAAAGAATATGTACCTTCTCAAAAGGCGCGACAATTTTTTCGAGCCTTTGCGATGTTTCGCGGTCTGTGCCATAGGTTATTTCAAGCGAGGCATTCTTATAAGAATGTATGGGACTATGCATGCATATTACAAGTGGAGACTTTTTATTGACTGTCTTCAAATCTTTCTCAAGCCAGTCAAGCTGTTCGGGGGTGAAAATTGCCTTATAGTCTCGTTTGCCATTGATTCCTTCGTAGCCTGAAGAGGATGAGGGGGTGTTATAGTAGGCGATATTGTCGAGCATTACGAAATGAACGTTTCCTATGTTCATGGAATAATATCTCGGACCGTATGTCTTCATATATCTTACAGCCGATAAGAAATCTGTTGAATCTCCAGCGCAAACAGCCCCGTCACTGTCGTGATTGCCCATTATATTATAAAAAGGTGCTTGCCATCCGTTTTCATTCAGAATCTGTCGGGTGCGTTCTATGTCAACACCTGTCTCATACCAATGCTGGTCATAGCTGATGTCTCCGAGTCCGATTGAGTAGACCGGCATGCTGTCGCGTCGCAGCGATTCGAATTCGCGGTTGATTACCTGCATGTAACCCCGGAAAGTCTTCTCATCATTGCGTTTGCCGTGGAAGTGCATGTCTGTCGTTACGATTAATCCGAAGTCTTTGTTCCCGGTTTTGACAAGTCGGAAGTCATGTCGTTCGAATGTGTCGGAAGCATCTGTGAGATCCGCCCAGAAGTCAGGTACGGCATCGGTGCGTGTTGGTTCATAACCGGAGGGTGTGATAATGAATATCTGTCTGTTCCGTTTGTCGGATTTAAGATGGTATGCTCCTTTGGAGTCAGTGGCTGTAATCTCATAACCGTCAGATACGGATACATTTTTCAGCGGTTTGCCATCGCACTCCACTATGCCGCCGACAGTGTATCCGTTCTTTTGCTTGAACGGCAGCCGAGATTCATATCTGCTCTGTGCGCTTATATAAGGTGTGCCGCACAAGAGTAATGCCAGTAATGCAATTATACTTTTCATAAGGCAAAATTAGCAAAAATCAGTATCGAAAGGACTGATGTGAGTGTTTTGTAATGTGCAAAAGATTAAACAAATTAATAATGTGATTGGAGTAATTTAAACCGGATGTGTTGGTAATAAATATTTTATATGCCATATGTGTGATAACCAGACAGTGTGCTGTGTGGTTAAAACAGTGAAGAAGAACGCAGAAGAAGAATTTGTTGGAGCGCGTGTGAAACAGCTGTCAGGAACAAAAGTTTTTCAGGGTTTTTCAGGTACTGTGTTATGTTAATGGCTATGGTCAATTGTTTGAGTTGTAAGATAATGCGGATATTATTGTAGTGTTGGAATTATCACGGATTGAAATATATTGGTTTGGAGAGTGGTGCGTTTTGGGTAAATTTGTGGCGTGACGGATGGCATCTTTTGTGATGCGCTGATGTAAAACGTTGACCTGAAACATAATACTTGAACAATATGTATAAAAATCCTTACATCCACAGGTGGGTGATTGTCGGAACAATGGTGATTGCCATTGTCTGCAATTATCTTGACCGCCAGCTTCTTTCTATACTGAAACCGGAAATCCTCGGACATTTCAACATCGGAGATATTGAATTCGCATGGATTCTCAACGTATTCCTGATATGTTATGCGGTTATGTATCCGGTGTCGGGTATCCTTGTCGACAAGTTCGGTCCGAAGCCAGTTATGTTCGGTGGTATAGCCGCGTGGTCACTGGCGTGTATCGGTGGCGGTCTGTCACAGGATGTGTATCAGTTTGCCGTTTGCCGAGGGATTTTAGGACTGGCTGAGCCTACTATTTTCACGGGTCAGCTTGTAGCTGTTACATTATGGTTTGAGAAAAGGACCCGCGCCACAGCCAACTCCATATGTCAGGCAGGAGGATCGATAGGCACTATGTGCGCTCCGCTTGCCGTTGCCTGGATGGTAAGGTATTTTCCATGGCAGGATGTATTTATCATAGCGGGTGTCGCCGGTCTGATAATCGCAGGTATCTGGTGGATCGTGTATCGCCGTCCGCGTCAGGAGTTTCTTGCGGTCACGCTTGGCGAGCCAAAGGGGACGACACTCAGGGATACCCGTTCATTCTCAGTGGGGGCTCTTTTCGGCACAAGTGCATTGTGGGGTGTGCTTCTCATAAGACTTGTCAGTGACCCGGTATGGTATTTCATCAATTTCTGGTTGCCCGGTTTCCTCCGGGACTTAGGTGTTGAGCAGGGACTTGGTGTTCAGGAGACCCTCGATATGATACAATATATAGGAGGTATTCCTTTCCTTGTAGGTGCAACCTGCGGAGTTCTTGCCTCGGCGTATTCTGACAAGCTTGTGGCAAAGGGGTGGAACGCTTTGAAATCGCGCAAGGCAGTGATGAGTCTATCTGCATGTGTGGCACCAGTAATCGCACTCGTTCCGCTTCTCAGCCACTGGCATTCAGTTTCTTTTACCTTGCGTTTAGGACTTATTACGGCGGTGTTTGCCATAGTGGCGTTTATGTGTCTTGTGTGGCTTTACAACATCGGAGTCGTTATCGCCGAGACATTTCCGGTGAAGAATGTTGCCACGGTTGCCGGTATCGCGTGCGGCGCCGGTGCTGTAGGAGCGGCATGTTTCAATCTTGTGGTCGGTTCGCTGATGGCGACAATGGGAGAATATCTATTCTACTGTATGGGTTTTCTCCATCCGATTGCCACGATAGTTCTTCTACGGCTTGTAAAGCCAGCGGAGCCGCAGCAGGAGAAATGCGGGACATATTCAATAGCTTCAGATAAAAACAATGACAACGATGTATGTGGACTCGACGCTGCCCCCAATTGATTGAGTAAGAGTAATGACCTGTAGGCAGTTGTCGAGAATGAATACCCACGGGGTGATCCCGTGGGTATTTTTAGACGGCTTCCGACACTTCGGCAGAGAATTTTATTCTTTTGAGTATTCACTATAGAGTGTTAAATCACGTTATGAATATATGAAACGAATAATTGAAATACTGTCAATATTGCTGATTATGGTGACGGCACCGGGGTGTATCAATGATGAAGTCGAGCCTGTGTGGTCGTTGCAGACGGGCGACAGACTGCCTGATTTTGAAATTACTCTTGATGACGGGTCGTCGGTCAGCACGGAAATGCTGAAAGGCCGCAAGAGTGTCATTGTATTTTTCAGTACCGGCTGCGGAGATTGTCGGCGCGAATTGCCTGTCGTGCAGGATTATTATGATGAGTGTAAGAAGAGGGATTCCGATTGCTTTTTCGTATGCATATCGCGTGAGGAAGGAGAGGCATCTGTAAAGGCCTACTGGGAAGAAAACGGATTTACAATGCCTTACTCCGCACAGACTGACCGTAGTGTCTATAACCTTTTTGCCTCATCGGGTATTCCTCGCCGCTATGAAGCAGACGAAAATCTGGTTATAACACACGTTGCCGAGGGCTACTGAAACACTATTGTGGAAGAATTGCAGACTATGAAAAAACACCAAGTGGAAAAATACTAATAAGAACTATAAATGAATACTAATGTGAAACATTTCGGTTACGACCGGAAGTCAGTGAAACCCGGTATATTGCATTTTGGGGTGGGAAATTTTCACCGTGCCCATCAAGAGGCGTATACTGACGCCTTGATGAGTATTGATGCCTGTCAATACGGGTGGGGGATTGCAGGTGCGATGCTGTTGCCCTCCGATGAACGTCTGTACAGGGCTCTCAAGGAGCAGAACGGAGAATACACCCTTACCATTTGCGGACGCGATGGCTATGAGGAGACACGGGTAATCGGTTCGCTTACAGACGTTGTGTGGGCACAGGAGGATCCTGAAAGTATAATCAACCTTGTAGCCGATGGTGATATCAGGATAATATCCATGACAATTACCGAGGGTGGATATAATATCGACAAGGAAAGCGGAGCTTTCATGACCGGCAGTTCTCAGATCGCTCATGACCTTGTGAATCGTCAGAAGCCGAAAACAGTTTTCGGCTTCATCGCCGAAGGACTTCGCAGACGTCGGGAGAATGGTGCCGGGGGTGTGACGTTGCTCAGTTGCGACAATCTGCAACACAATGGAGACACTGCGCGTAAGGCTTTCATGAGTTTCTTTAAAGCGCAGGACAATGAGCTTGCTGTCTGGGCGGAAGAAAATGTGTCGTTTCCCAACAGCATGGTCGACCGCATCACCCCCGCTACGCTTGCCACAGACATCGAACGGCTGAACAGGCGTAACGGAACGGCAGACAAGGCACCGGTGTATTGCGAGGATTTCATACAATGGGTTATCGAGGACAAGTTTGTTGCCGGTCGTCCGGAATGGGAGAAAGCCGGGGTGGAGTTTACAGATGATGTCACCGCTTATGAGAATATGAAACTCAGTCTGTTGAATGCATCTCACACCCTGCTGTCATATCCGGCGTTTCTTTCCGGCTATCGGAAAGTGGACGAGGCTATGCGTGATTCCAGAATCGTGAAGTTCGTAAAGGATTTTATGGACAAAGATGTCACGCCATATGTTCCGGCACCGGGCTCCGTGAATCTTGAGGAGTACAAGCGTACACTGATTGAAAGGTTCGGCAACAGCTCGGTCAGTGACCAGATAGCCCGTCTTTGTTTTGACGGAATATCCAAGTTTCCGGTCTATATAGTTCCGAACCTCGGCAAGATGCTTGCCGACGGGAAGGATCTTGTCCGCATGGCATTTCTGACAGCCGTCTATCGTGATTACCTGAAGTATCACAGGGATGACAACGGAAACGTGTTTGAGGTCTCTGAGCCGTGGCTTACGGAGGAAGACAGGCGTAACATAGCTTCAGACACAGAGGAGGATTTTCTCGGTCTATCCGCCTTCAAAGGTGTGGCGCTTAAAGAATCGGAAGTTTTCACAGATCTTTACAAAACATTCTGTGGCAGGTTGAGGAGAGAAGGAACAATGTCAACCCTTGAGTCGATCATTCAATAACCGTCCGGTATGCTCTTAGACCGCTTCCAACAAAATCTGCGCCCCCTGCGTTTACATTTTTTGTTGGAAGCGGTCTTAAATTTAATTCGAAATTTTTTATATAGTGCATCTTGTGGCTTCCTTGAGGTCTTTTATTGTTGTTTTCTGAGGGAAAGAGAATAATGATGAAAAGAGAATGAGGCCCGGAAGAAATTTCTTCCGGACCTCATCATGTGCGCACGAAGGGACTCGAACCCCCACGTCGTCAGACACTAGATCCTAAGTCTAGCGCGGCTACCAATTACGCCACGTGCGCTAATCTGTTGCAAAGTTACAAACTATTTGTGACTTTTGCAACAGTTGAAGTGAATTTAAGTGAATTAAATTTTGTCACCATTATCCGTCAGATTGTGGCTATCGTGTCCCAGACGAAGGCTCGCAGACCGAGGAGCGGTTTGTTTTCGTCCAGTTCTTTTAGCTTTTTTAGAACGGGGTCAACACGGTCGTCGTCTACAAAGGTGAGGATTGCCGATGCCAACGAGGGCCATGCGTGGGTGCCATAGTGCGGATCGCCGGTGTGGCTTCCGCGTCCCTGCACCTCGCCGAAGGATGTGAAGCCCCGGCAAGACATGCGGGTCAGCACATCGATGATGTTTTCGTGATGTGCCTGGTCATATGAGATGAATATCGCTTTCATTTTTTTCTTTAGGGTCGCCCTATGGGGACATGGGGCGGTATAGGGATGGATGGGGATTTATGGGGATGGGGAGAGATGGGGAGAGATGGGAGAGATGGGGAGAGATGGGGAGGAGAGAGGGGAGGGTGATTCTATTTAGAGTGTTGTGCGCGGAGTTTGCGACGAGTTCTCTTCACTCCGTTGCCGGCGAACACGCAGTAGAGCACTGGCACGAAGAGCAACGTAAGCACTGTCGAGAAGGTCAGACCGCCGATGACGGCTGTACCCATCGGGCGCCACATCTCCGCACCTTGTCCGGAGCCGACAGCCATCGGCACCATACCGAGGATTGTGGTGAGAGTGGTCATCACAACCGGACGGAGACGTGAGCGTCCGCCATCGATCACGGCACGCCTGATTGACATTCCACGCTCACGGTTAAGAGTGATGTAGTCGATAAGCACGATACCGTTTTTCACCACGATACCGATAAGCATGATCGCTCCGATCATCGACATCACATTGAGAGTGTGCCCCGTCATCCATAGAATGAGGAATACGCCGGAGAATGCGAAGAGAAGCGAGGTCATGATGATGCCGGGGTATGTCAGAGACTCGAACTGCGCTGCCATCACGATGTATACAAGTATGATTATGAGCACGCCGAGCATCAAGAGGTCGCCAAATGAATCCTGCTGATCCTCATAGCTTCCGGCAATCTGGATGGTGATACCTGCGGGAATATCGATATTGTCCATCTTCTGTTCCGCCTGTGTCACGATCTGACTCATAGGAACGCCATCGACCACAGCTGAGACAGTGATGATACGTTCGCGGTCTTTTCGTTCGATTGTTGGTGGAGTGAAACGCTCCACTACAGTGCCAAGCTCTTTGAGACGTATACCTTTCCCTTCGTTTGAGTATATGAGAATGTTCTCGATATCCTCAATGCTTGTGCGGTGTTCCGGGGCATACATAACCTTGATGTCATATTCCTCACCGTCTTCGCGGAACTGCGATGCTGTGGATCCGTTTATGCGGTTTCGCAGATAATAGGCAGCAGTCTGTAGGCTGATGCCATACATCGAGAGTTTCTCACGGTCGAAATCGACCTGATATTCCGGCTGATAGTCAGAGCGAGACACAGTCACGTCGGCTGTGCCCTCGATTCCTTCAAGAATCTGCTTCAGCTCTGCGGCAACGCGGTCGGTCTCATCGAAATCGTATCCGTAGATCTCGAAATCAACTGTGCTCTGTCCGCCCATTCCCTGTCCGCGGCCGCCACCGATGTTGACCTGCGCTTTCTTGAATTCCGGGAAATTGTCGGAAAGGTCTTTACGCATCTCTTCGGCTATCTCGCGTATGCCGCGTTTACGGTCGCCCGGGTCAAGAAGACGGATGTTCATGGAGATGATATGCGCGCCGTTGTCAGACAGCGAAGCGAATGTGTTGTCGGAACTTGCCGGACCGACAGTATAGTTCATCACCATAATTTCCGGATATTTGGCTCTCCAGAGAGAGTCGAGTCTTCCTGTCACTTCCTGTGCTTCCTCCACGCGTGCACCGATAGGGAGCTCGAGATTTACTCCGAGACGTCCGTCATCCTGAGTCGGGAAGAACTCAGTTCCGACAAATTTCATAAGGAATATAGAACCCACGAAGATACCGAGGCAGACAACGATTGTCAGCGCACGGTGTGTGACAACCTTGCGAAGCAGAGAAGTGTAGCCGTCATCGAATTTGTCAAGAGCGCGTTCGATATGGGAATACCAGTTCTTTTTGTTGCCGTCGGTAGCCTTCCCTTTGAGTCTGAGCCACTGGCTGCAGAGCATAGGGGTTAGCGAGAGGGCGCAGGTAGTGGAGATGATCATCATGATAGTCACCATCCATCCGAGCTGGCGGAAGAGCACGCCGGTCATTCCCGTTACGAGTGTGAGGGGGAAGAATACGGCGATAAGAGTGAGAGTTGAAGCAATTACGGAAATCGCCACCTCGTTTGTGCCGTGCACCGCCGCCTGTTTCGGGTCGGCGCCGCGTTCTATATGGGTGGTCACATTTTCAAGAACCACAATGGCATCATCGACCACCATACCGATAGAAATCGAAAGGGCGGAAAGGGAGACGATGTTCAGGGTGTTGCCCGTGGCGAAGAGGTAGATGAACGATGCGATTAGCGACACCGGTATCGTGATTACGATAATCAGCGTTGCACGCCAGCGTCCGAGGAACACGAATACCACTATCATCACGAAGAGAAGGGCATACATCACTGTCTCCACAAGAGCCGCGATTGTGTTGCGGATATTGTCTGATGTGTCGACAATCACACCGATTTTCACATCTGACGGAAGGTTCTTCTCCAGCGACGGCAGCATCTTCATGACTTTGTTGGAGATTTCAACTGAATTGGCGCCGCTCTGTTTCTGGATAATGATCATCGCGCCCTCCTTGCCGTCGTTGTAGGTTCGCTGCGTGCGTTCCTCAAGGCTGTCGACGATTTTAGCCACGTCGCTGAGATATACGATCTTGCCCTGGAAACTTCCCACAGGAATATGAGACATCTGTGAAGTCTCCTCGAATTCACCCTGCACGCGGAGAGCGTAGGTGTTTGACCCTATGTCGAAGGAACCACCCGGCACGTTTCTGTTTTCCGCTCCGATAACAGACGCGATCTGTTCTACCGAAAGGTTGTATGCCTCAAGACGGTTCGGATCCACATAGACATGAATCTCGCGTTTCGGGGCACCCGAAATCGACACCGAGCCGACACCGTCGACACGCGCCAGAGGGTTGGCGACATTATCATCAAGAATCTTGTAAAGGCCCGCCATGCTCTCGTCTGCCTGAACCGAGAGAAGGCAGATCGGAATCATGTCGGTGGAGAACTTGAAGATAATCGGGTTTTCCGAATCGTCTGGAAGCTGCGACTTCACCATGTCGAGTTTGTCGCGCACATCGTTCGTCAGGACATCTATGTCATAGCCATATTCGAATTCAAGAGTGATCACGGATGTGTTCTCCCTTGAGGTGGAGGAGATATGTTTGAGGTGTTCCACGGAGTTGAGCGTATTCTCCAGTGGTTTGGTGACATTCTGCTCGATATCCTTTGCCGAGGCACCCGGATACATCGTTATGACCATTATCGAGTTTGTGTCGATATCCGGATAAAGGTCGATCGGGAGTTTCGCAAGGGAAAAGAGACCGAGGATGATGACAGTAACGAAGCAAAGCGTCGTCATCACCGGTCTTTTTACTGCTGAACTGTATAGACTCATATTTTACAGTTTATGAAGACTTCTTACTTTGTTACTTTTACTTTCATTCCGTTTGCGAGACGGCTCTGTCCGGAAACGACTACGGTAGAACCTGGTTCCACACCGCTTATAAGCTCGTAAGAGTCGCCGAGTCTCTGACCGAGCTCGACCTTGTTGTAGCTTACAGTGCCGTCTGCGTTATATACGTATACGTAGTGGTTGCCGGATCCTGGTTGCTTTACAACAGCCTTGTCGGGCACGACAACGCGGCGTGCTGTGCCGAGACTGAGTTCCACGCGTCCGAACATACCGGGAAGTATACGGTTGTCGGAATTTGAAAGGGTCACCTCGACCCCGAACGTACGGGATGCGTGATCTACCGTTGGAGACACAAGAGTCACGGTGCCGTTGAAAATCTCGTTGCCGTATGTGTCGAAAGTCACGATCGCAGGCATGCCGCGTCTCACTTTCGAGAGTTCGCTTTCGGAAACGTTCACTATGATTTTTACTGGCTGTGTGCGTGCCACAGTAAGAATTGGCAAAGAGCCTGTCATGTCACCGGGATCGTAGTTGCGGGCTGTCACCACGCCTGAAATCGGGGAGGTGAGAACCGTGTTCTCATTCATGTTGCGCAGAGTGCGTTCGGCGGAGGCAACTGCGTTTTTAGCGTTTACGAGCTGGGTCTCCATCTGGTCTACCTGCTGTTTTGTTCCGCCGCCTATCTTGTAAAGTTCAAGTGCGCGGTTGTAGTCAACCTCGATATTCCTGAGATTTGCCTTGGCGTTGTCGAGCTGAAGCCGGTAGCTTGTTGTGTTGATGTCGTCCATTACTACAAGACGCTGACCGGCTGACACCCTCATTCCTTCATCCACAAGAATCTGCTTTATTCGGTTGGGGGCGGAAGACGAGATGTTGTTTATAAGCTCGGGTTCCACGGTTGCGGTATAATTCCCGATCTGGTTGACTTCCCTGTCGTTTACCTGCATTGTCTTGACTACAGGAGCAGTGTCCTGTTTTGAATCTTTTTCGGATTTGTCCGCACCTGAGCATGCTCCGAAAAGAATCAGAGCCAAAGCGGCAGACGTTAACAATATTTTATTCATGACTGTGATTTATTATCTTAAGGAAACTGTTGAAGACGCTGTCCCGTCGCGACCGAGAAGCAGGTCGAGTTCGCTTGTTGAGACAAGGTAGTTGTAGATGCTCTGTAGATAGGAGAGCTGGGCTGAGGTGTTGGCGAGTTCGCTGTCTCTCAGATTTAGATATGTGGCGGCACCGATCTCGAAACTCTTCTGCATTATCTCATAAGCTTTCGCCGCCTGTCTCATTCCTTCCTCGCTTGCCGCGATCTGTTTCACCTGGCGGTTTATATTGTCAATGGCAAGCTCAACCTGCATATTGAGAGAATTTACAAGGTTCTCGCGCTGGAATTCCATCTCTTTCAGCTGTACCTCAGCCTGCTTCACGCCGAAATATTTGGAACCACCCGAAAAAATGGGCACCTGCAATGCAAGTCCTACAGTGGAATAAGGATTGAAATCCTGGTTTTTGAACGGATTGCCGTTGCTCAGTGCGTTCCAGTTCATATTGTATGTCACTGCAAGAGTCGGAATCCAGGCGAATTTCTTTAGCGTCACATTCTGGCGCGCCATGTCGGTCTGAATGTCGAGTGAACGCAGTGATGTGTTTCCGGCAAGAGAACGGTTAAGAGCGGTTGTATATCCGAACATATCGCTTTGCATCTGTTTCAGTGTGATGTCAGGCATCACTTCGACCGCAGAGTCCATGCCCATCAGCACTTTCAGCTGCAACTGGCATTGTCTCACCGAAATATCCGCCTGAAGAAGTTCCGGCTCAATGTTGGTCACCTGCACAGAACTGCGTAGCACGTCATATTCAGAAGCGGTGCCCTGCTCGAACTGTTTGCGGTAAACATCCGCATTTATTTTTGCAATCTCATAGTTCTTCTTGATTACATCGCGAGAGGCAATGGCAAGCAGGAGGCTGTAATAAGCCTGATTCACGTTATTGACCATGTCGAGACGCGAGGCTCTTGCCGATTCGAGATTGGCAAGAATCTGAGTGTCGGAAATCTTTATTGATTTCCACAAAGATGCGTTGATCAACGGCATGGAGGCAGAGAACCCCATGTTCCACATGTTGTCGGAACCCATTTTGATTTTTGTGGCTTCCCCTCCCATGTTCATGCTCAGGGTCTGGAGCTCGATAGAACGCTGATATGCCGCCGAGAAGTCAATTGAGGGGAACAGGTTGGCAATGACTTCCTTTTTAGAATAGTCCACTCGCTTGACTTCGAGGTCAGCCACTTTGATTGTCGGGTTGTCTTGCAAGGCTATTGCAACGCATTGCTCACGAGACAACCTGAGCGTGTCGGATGCCGAGGCTGAAGACTGTGAGACAGCCGTCAAAGGCACAATAAGCGACAAAGTCGCTAAAAGAGACTTTTTTAGATTCATGCTTTATTATGAATAAGAATTTTTTATGCGTTCAAGTATTTTTGCTCCCTCCTGAGATGCAATGCTCCTTAGGAAAATTATGCTGATGGTATCGAAGGCTTCATTGAGTGTTACATCCTGAGGCAAAAATTCTTCCATTCTTTTTAGTGATTCCATCTGAATACGAAACATTCGTAATAGAATAGGGTAGTTGACATCCGAGCGAAAGACACCCTGTTTAATTCCATCATCAATGGCTTTAAGCATATTCCGCTGCCAAGTGTCAGACTGGTTGTCATATACGGGGCGAAGCCGGGCATAAGACGAGTCCATCTCTTGGTAAAATGCTGCAGAAGCCTGCCCCATCACACTCTGGTGTGTTTTCAGCGTGAGATAGAACGCCTCCATTACAGTGTCCGCTTCCTTAAAAATGCGGCAGAGATTCTCAATATGTTTTTTATGTGAATATCCTATTACCTGTTTAAGCATCTCCTCCTTGCTGTCGAAAATTTCGTAAAGAGTTCTTTTTGACATTGAAAGACAGGCTGCCACTTTGTCCATTGTGGTTGCCTTCATTCCGTTTTTCAAGATTATGGGAAAAATCGCGTCAAGAAGTCTGATGTATGCTTCGGACGAAATTGATGTCTGTTCCATTTATTTTTAAACAAGCTCTTATTGTAGATTGGAAAACAGCGGCAAAATTAAATAAAAAAACTGAATACTAAAATATCGTTTTCAGTTTCATATTGTTAAATTTATAAAAAATTACTTTAGAGTGTATTTGAATTAACACGAATTTTAAGTTATAAGACAAGTGGAAATTCTTTTCATCCCCTGAAGGACTCTTCAGGGGATGAATGTTAAATCCACGGAAATATCTCGCTGATGTTAAGAAACTGTTTAAATTTAATTCGAAATTTTTTATATAGTGAATCTTGTGGCTTCCTTGAGGTCTTTTATGGTTGTTTTCACCGAGTCTCATCGGTCACATAGCCCGCTATGCTCCCTCTTCGACTCGTAAAAACACCTCATAAAATCCTCTCAATGAACCTCACAATTAAATTTAAACAGTTTCTAAGAAAATAAGTTAAGACGAGTTCTCAGCGTAATTTCTTTTCGAGGTTAAGGAGCATGTCGCGAGTCATGGCATCAAGATCATATTCCGGTTTCCAACCCCATTCCTCGCGGGCGCAAGTATCGTCAAGGCTGTCGGGCCAGGAGTCGGCGATTTTCTGACGCAGGGGGTCGAGCTCGTAAGTCATCTTGAAATCAGGGCGATATTCGCGTATCTTGTTATATATGATTTCAGGGTCAAAGCTCATGGAGGCGATGTTGAATGAATTGCGGTGTATTAGTTTTGCGGGATCCGCCTCCATTATTTCAATAGCCGCACGCAAAGCGTCGGGCATATACATCATGTCCATGAATGTTCCAGGTTTGAGTGGACATTTGAATTCTTCCCCTTTGACAGCTGAGTAGTAAATGTCGACTGCGTAATCCGTAGTGCCGCCACCCGGAGGAGTAACATATGATATGAGGCCGGGAAACCTTACTGAACGGGTGTCAGTCCCAAAACGGCGTGCATAATAGTCCGACAGCATTTCACCGGTGACTTTGGTCACTCCGTATATGGTTTCGGGGCGTTGTATCGTATCCTGAGGCGTTTTGGTGTGAGGAGTGTCGGGTCCGAAAGAGCCAATGCTGCTTGGGGTGAACAGAGCGCATCCCTTTTCTCTTGCAATCTCAAGGCAGTTGTAGAGTCCGCCTACACCGATTTTCCATGCCAGCTGTGGTTTCGCTTCGGCTACAGCGGAAAGGAGTGCCGCAAGATTATAGATTGTGTCGATTCTGTATTTGTCGACAGCCTCGGCGATTTGCGCCGGATTTGTTATGTCAACGACCATCGACGGCCCGCTTTCAGCAAGTTCGCCTTTAGGCTCCGCGCCGGGGATGTAACCGGCAACTATATCTCCGTTGGGGTATTCTTTGCGAAGTCGCATGGTCAGTTCGGAACCAATCTGACCGGTAGCCCCGATAATCAGTATATTTTTCATGACATTAAGAATGTTGAACAATTTCGTCTGCAAATTTAGACAAAATTAATAAATTATCGTTAACTTTGGGGAAATATTAATACCATAAGAATGTACACAAAATTTCAGGAGCATCTCCGCAAGGAGCTTCAGGACATCAAGGATGCCGGACTCTACAAGAACGAGAGAATTATAGTGACACCTCAAAGCTCAGACATAGAAGTGGAAAGCGTTGAAGGTGAAGTGTTGAATTTCTGTGCCAACAATTATCTTGGTCTTGCAGACAACAGCCGTCTGATAGAAGCGGCGAAACGGGCGATGGATAACCGTGGATTCGGCATGTCGTCGGTTCGTTTCATCTGCGGCACGCAGGATCTTCACAAGGAGCTTGAGGCTGCGATCAGTGATTATTTCAAGACAGAGGACACGATTCTTTACGCAGCTTGTTTCGATGCCAACGGCGGTCTGTTCGAACCTCTTTTTACCGAAGAGGATGCAATCATCTCCGATGCATTGAACCATGCCTCGATAATCGACGGCGTGCGTCTCTGCAAGGCGAAACGCTTCCGTTACAAGAATGCCGACATGGAGGACCTTGAGCGTTGCCTTCAGGATGCTAAAAGCTGCCGCTTCAAGGTGATTGCCACCGACGGTGTGTTCTCAATGGACGGCAACGTAGCCCCCATGGACAAGATCTGCGAGCTTGCAGAAAAGTATGACGCGCTGGTCATGGTCGATGAAAGCCATTCTGCCGGAGTCGTAGGCGCTACCGGTCACGGAGTGGCGGAGAAGTTCGACTGTTACGGTAAAATAGACATCTTTACCGGTACGCTCGGCAAGTCGTTCGGAGGCGCGATGGGCGGATTCACAACCGGCAAGAAGGAGATAATAGATATGCTGCGTCAGCGTTCGCGTCCTTATCTTTTCTCAAACTCGGTTGCTCCGTCAATCGTGGGTGCGAGCATAGAGATGTTCAGAATGCTCGGCGAGTCTGATGACCTTCACACAAAGCTTATGGAGAATGTGGAATATTTCCGCGGCAAGATGGTGGATGCCGGCTTTGACATCAAGCCTACCCAGAGCGCGATTTGCGCGGTTATGCTTTATGATGCAAAGCTTTCTCAGGATTTTGCGGCAGAGATGCAGAAAGAGGGAATATACGTGACCGGTTTCTATTATCCAGTAGTGCCGAAAGATCAGGCTCGTATCCGCGTTCAGCTTTCAGCCGCACACACACGCGGGCAACTTGACAAGGCTATCGCGGCATTCGTAAAAGTTGGCAAGAAACTCGGCGTAATAAAATAATATAGACTTGCGGTCTGAAAGACAACGACAGTCTGAGCAATAAAAAAACGCTCCGTAAATCAGAAATTTACGGAGCGTTTTTTATTTCTATAGTATCGGAAACGTTATTGCTTGCATGCCACTGCTGTCAGTTGGCGAAATCTATTGACAGGCCGAATCTCAGCTGGCGGGGATCGATAGGGTAGTGCGGGAGGGAGAAGTAATTGCTACCGAAAAGTCCTTGATTCACATGGCTCCAGAGTACGAAGAAGCGGACTTTATAGAGTTTTGCGGTGACATATGCGTTGGCAACGGCAAAATTCCCCACCCATATCGGGTTTTCTCCCTGCACATGAAAAGACATTGTTGCCGGCTGGTAATCATATCCCCTGTATTTCGTATAATAATCGCAATCCACTCCTATCTGCATGTGAAGCACACGGAATGCGGTGAATCCCAGAAACATGTTGCTGTAGACGCTAAGAGCCGGCAACGGAATCACATCCTGATTGGATGATGCCTGATAAGTTACGGTGTTGTTCCAGTTCCATATGCCGAACTTAAGTTTCTGGTCAATGGATGCTGAAAAAATCTGCACGCTTCCGCCATATTGACTGGGAACTGAATTCTGATTGAAATACACGCAATTCTGTATATTCTCCACGCCTGCACGCAGGTCTGTTTTTGTCCAGGGGATATGAAGATGTCCTCCGACACGGAATGAGCGGGTTTTGCCGAAATCATTGTTCCATATGAAATGGTTGGATATATAATGGCGCAGGAGATATGACGGAGTCTGGTTCCTGAAGAATCCCTCAGCAGAGATTCTTACTGTGTCTTTACCGAGTCGGAAGCGTGTTTCAACATAACCGTCGATGTCGAGATCACCTGCGGCATCCCCCATAAGACCGAATTTGGCATTGGCGGCATAGCGCAGCAACGAACCTTTCATTTTTTCAAGTCTGCCACCTACCCATAATCTGTTGCGTTTCTTTTCCGGCTCAAGTGACGCCCCCTCCGGAATGGGTGAGAGTTCCGCAGGATTTTCAGACGGCTGAGGAAGGAGATAAGACTGTTTGAACCTGTCGAACTCATAGGTCGCATATGCGGACAAACCGAATTTAGCCCATTTCTGGAATCCCTCGATCATCGAGATGCCAAGAGTGTTGGAGAAAGACCAGTAATGAGTGTCATCGAGGGTGTAATCAGGGTTGAAATAGGTGTTTGCCCAAAATTGTGATGCTTCCTCTGCGCGAGTGTTTTTGAAAGTGCGGTGGTTATACTTATAATCGAAAGAATATATGAATTTGGTCACAGGCACAAGTGTCATGCGCTCGATTGTGTCTCCTTCCTGCGTGTCATCGCGCCAGAAACCGATCTTATACGCGTGCGACATATAGAATTCCGCACCAACGAGCCTGTTCTGGGCTCCGTTCAGTCTTGTCGGGATGCTCTTGGGCTCGATTTTGTCGACACCTCCCTGGAGCACTGCAGGGTTTTCGATATAGAGGTCATCGGTTATACCTCCGTTTTCCTGATTCTGTGAATTGTAGTGATTCAGGAAAGCCTGCATCTCATAGTGGTTGCCGGTGTAATATCCCTGAAACCCGTAAATGAGGTTTTTAGCTGCCTGACTGTTATACGCCCCTTTGGTGTACAGATAATCGATGTTCGCACCAATTCCTATCTTGCGGTTTACATTTCCAGCGAATATACCTTTCAGCCGATCTGTGTGGTTATCGCGGTTGCCGCCGAAATTATACGACAACAGCGTCATAGGTATATATACGTTATAGAATTTCTCCTTTCTGAATGTCGGCAACCAGTAGTTCAGCGCGTCTTCAAACAGGAATGCCGAAGGCTGCGGACGCTGGAAGTAAAGCATGTTTATGCCTTCAGCCGCGAAAGAGCCGGTTGTTGCCCATGCATCGGAATTCATCGCCGGCACAAACTGCCGCTGATAGTTATACAGGAGGGTGTCGATGTCCGCTTCCTCATGATTGCCGAGGGGATAAGACAGTTTCCATGCGTTTCCCTGTTTGTAGGTTGTTTTGCTCTTTACGTTATCCTTATTCCCGAGGTCAGACTGCTTCCCGGTTCCTCCAGGCTTTTCTCCGGTTGTTGACATCGGACGCTGCGCGGATGCCGCAAACTGGAGCACGGCTAAAAACAGGATGATAAAATATTTTTTTAACACCATAAATATCAAGTAAGTATAAAACAGAACGAGCGCAAAAAGTCCCGGTGCGCAAAGTGATTTTATATTGAGCGTGGAATTTTTGTGCCACTTGATTCTATTGACGGGCAAAGTTAGTAAAAATTGCTCAGAAATCAGCATTCCGGCAACTTTAATGTGTTGTATTGACTTTCCTGCGCATACGGAGCAGGTGTCGAACGCCTGAGTTCATTCACTCGTAGACATTCTTGATCAGGCAGGTTGTAAAAAACAACTTCAGAAAAATAACGGAACCGCAAACCTTTTTGCAACGGGTTTTGTTATATAGTTACGATTATTGTATTTGCACTGTGTTTTATTCATTGTATTAGAAAGAAATTTTTAATGCGAGCGAAGTCGGAATTGTGAAATCCTGGCTTCGTTTTATTTTTAAACAAGCTCTAAGTCAAGACGAGTTCAGTTTCTAAGTCACTTCTCGAGCGCAGTGCAATATGGTCTGCAGAGATATGTAAGAATGCGTGAATCCTTGTGTTAACGTGTGAAACCGGCAGTCAAAAAAAGAATTTAGGACTAAAAACGTTAAAAAAATTTACGGAAGAAATTTGGTAATATGAAAAAAAAGACTTAACTTTGCATCGCTTTTAAGGAAAGCAGATGGTGAGATTAGCTCAGTTGGTTAGAGCGTCGGATTGTGGTTCCGAAGGTCGTGGGTTCGAGACCCACATTTCACCCAAAAGCAAGAGGGACTCTTCATTGAAGAGTCCCTCTTGCTTTTTTAGCTTTTCCAATAATTAAGAGCTTGTTTAAAGTGAAATTTGTGGCGGCTGGCTCACTTTTATTTTTAAACAAGCTCTAAATGTTGATGCAGGAGTCGCATGTCCCGAAATTGACCGTAACGAGTCAATGCCGGCGAATGAAGCTGAAAATTGTGTCGTAGGCGGCTTCTCTGTGCGGAGAAGGGGAGAGAATAAGGTCATGGATTCCGCTGTCGATGGTGCATACCTGACGGATATGCCCTAACTTCTCGCCGCGTTTCTGAATCATTTCCGGATCCAGCACTGCGTCTCCGGTCTTGAACTCAGGATTATAATTGCAACCTGAGATTTTCCGGGAGCTGTGCATGACAAGTATCGGGACAGTGATGTGTGACGCATTTTTCATAAGTTCCGATTGCGCATGGTTGATTGCGCCTACCCAACTGAAAGTCACAGGTGGGGAATAAATCATTTTCCAGTCGGTGTTGTAGGTCCATTCACCGTCATATTCCTTCAAAAGTGAGTAAGAATATCCGTCGCAATGAGCCTGTTTGACTTTGCTGTTTTTCGAAAATTTACTCAAAAACTCGATAATAGGCGCACCGACATTTCTCATGAGCGGTGAAAAATTCCATTCAAGGAACGGGCTGTCAGTGACAACTCTGTTCACCCCGATCCGCGCTCCCTTCATTGCTGCCATGTATGCCACGGTCAACCCTCCCGTGCTGTGACCCGAGAGTGTTATGTCAGTGTTTCCGTCGCGGCGTATCTGAGCCAAAGCTGAATCGATATCCTCGAAATACTCATTCTGTTTGCGTACGTTAAAAGGGTATTGCCAAGGTTGCCAGCTGCGTCCGTAACGTCTGAGATCCACAGCATAGAAATTGTATCCTGAATCAACAAACAGTTCCCCCATCTCTTTCTGGAAGAAATAATCGTTGAAGCCATGTATATATAGGTATGCCTTCCGTGATTTGCTGTTTTTGCATATCTTCCGTATGATTGTGGAACGGCAGGGACCGTCGAATGCCTCGCCATGATTGACATAACGCGCCTCATATCCCTCTAAAATATCCGGATGCCAGGAGGTGTCGGTTGTTACGGTCTTCGGTCCGGTATATTTCTCCGGGAAATGCCATTCGCCGGAGGCTATTGCCGCTCCGACTATCAGCATCATAGGTATAAGGAGTCTTTTCATTCGCGGTCTTTATGGGTTCTCAGAATTTCAATTTTCCGGCAAAGCAACTTCATGTAATTTTCAAGTTTTATCTGCTGGGTCCTTGAAGAATACAGCATCCATGTTGCCGACACCATCTTCTTATAGTCTTCCGGCATGCGCCATGATCCCTTGGTTTTGCCGTCTTCAAGGAAAACAACCGAGATGTTGTTGAGTTCATTGTCCGCTATCAGATTTGCCACAGAGTCTGCCTGCGCTCCTGAAAACATGACTGTGTTAAGACCTTCTCTTCTGTAGTTCAGAGCCTGGTCGTGAGGCACAATAGCCGATTCCACCGCATTCTCTCCACATTCAACCCTTATGTTGTTGAAAGTAGAGCCTTTTAATGCCGCAATCAATTCAAGACGCTCACCGTTTGAAATTCGAGCCACGAGTCCTGTGTTCTGAAGAGGGTAGCGGTCCTGCCATCCGTTAAAGATATAATAGCTTTCCACTTCGCGTTTGTTGTCGACAACCGTGAAGTCCCTAAGCCATTGGTTTACGTTGTCGGTCAGAATCTTGATTTTGTTTTCACACGAATCGATCTGTCTCTCAGCTATTGTTATGGAATCGGAGAGGGCGTTTTTATATTCGTTTTTGGCTTTGTCTTTGTCGGCGTTGCCGCCCGCGCATGAGGCGAGCAGCATTGCCGGCATGAGAAACATTAAGGTCTTTTTCATCAGATACAGTTTTTTGAACGATTCAGGCAACAGGCTGATGTGAATCACGGAGAAGGTCGTTTACAGTCTTGACCGGGTTGAAAGTGTCGGCGGGAACCTCAACAAGAATCGTGTTCCAGTCGCTCATGGCACCGTTCCAGAGACCGGGAAGTTCCAGAGCCTTTATCTCTACGCCCTCACGGCTTTTAAGAGAAATGAAGCCCGTAGCCTTGTCGACATAATCGGGAAGATTGAATTTCTTTCCGCGGAAATCTTTTGTCGAGACAACGAGATCCACCGGATTGAAGTGAGTGGCGTTCTTCATCATTTTTACCGTCTCTTTATTATCGGGGTCAATCTGAGATGCTTCGAGAATCTGAGGCGATACAGTTCCGTCTGCGTTATATGCGAGGTAAGGACCGCCGCCGGGCTCACCCTCGTTTTTGACCATTCCGCACACGCGTGTCGGACGGTTCAGCTTCGAGAACAGGTATTCGGCTTTTTCTTCAGCCGACATTTCATCGGCATTGTCATGTGTTATGCATAGCACAGTGCGAGTGAAATGCAACATCTCTTCCAGATCCTCGGCAGAAGGAGTACCCTTGTCGAGTTTTTTGCAATATTCGTTGATTCTCTGTTTTGTCGCCACCAGTATGCCGCCGATAATTTTCTTATACTCCACGGTTGACGCACGACGTTCATCAGGAACGACATTATCAATGTTCTTGATAAATATGATATCCGCATCAAGGTCGTTGAGATTCTCGATAAGCGCGCCATGACCGCCGGGGCGGAAAAAGAGTTTGCCGTTTTCGCGATACGGCGAGCCGTCAAGATTTGACGCGACTGTGTCTGTATGTGATTTCTGGACACTGTAAGACACATCGAAGGTGACACCATATTTATGACCGATATGTGCCGAAGCCTCCTCAACTTTCGACATGACGAGAGGAAGATGGTCCTGCGATACTGTGAAATGCACAGTCACCTTTTCATTTTTGCCTAAGGCATACATCGCGCCTTCTGCGAGATGTTCCTCCAAAGCGGTTCTGGAAGTACCGATGACCTTGTGGAACTGCAATAGAGCTTTGGGAAGATAGCCATAGTTCAGACCGTCCTTGCCTATGAGAGCCTGTGCCACATCCTTGAAGCGTTTTTCCTTGACAAGCGAATCGACGCTTTTGCCGTAAAGCGAAATACAAATGAAATTCAATCGAGGGAAGAATGCGAAATCTTCAATTCTTTCGAAGAATTTTTTCATGAAATCATTGTCGGGTTTCTCTTTATTGCCATTCACGAAAGAGAAAATATCCTTGAACATTCTTGATGCCGCGCCGCTTGCCGGCACCATTTTCATCACAATGCCTCCCGCTGAGAGGAAGTCATCCCAGCATTTGACAGCAGTCTTTTTCATGTCATCGGACAAAGGCGAAATGCCATGACCGACAGTTGCCGGAGCCTCTATTTTAAGAAATGGAAAGCCTTCAGCAAGCATTTTGAGTTCATCACGAAGTTTTTCTTCGGATATTCCTTTTTCTTTCAGGGTCTCGATGTCGAGTTCTTCTAAAATCATCTGTATGCGGTTTTGGGATTATACACTCTTTTATTGAATGCAAATTTAACACTTATTTTGTGAAATATTCCGGGCATTCTCAAATAAATTACAATGCATCTGAAATTAATACAAAAAATCGGGTATTAAAGTTTTTTTGTGACCTTTTTAAACTTTTTTTAAGAAATTGTGTCATAAAGAAGTGCTCGCCCGACAGCCATATGCACAACTACAGGTAAACAATCATTGGAAAATTCCACAAACAAACATGAAAAAAGCAATACTTGTATTGACACTTCTGCTTCTGATTTCCACGCTGTCCGAGGCTGCGGTTGTCAGAGGAAAAGTAGTGGATTCGGATTCCATGCCTCTGCAAGGCGTGACATCCCAGATAATAGCTTATCCTGATTCCGTCAGGAAGGGTTATATGATAACTACGGCTCAGGGAAATTTCTCTTTCAAAGGTATAACGCCGGGTAACTATGTCATAAACCTCACGATGGTAGGCATGGACGATATCCGTAAAATAATAGAAGTTCGCGACACCACCACTGTTCTTGACCTCGGAACCCTGAAGATGACGGAGACATCGGTCACTCTCGATGATGCTGTGGTTACAGCGGTAAAGGCGGCGGTTGTCGCCAAGCAGGATACCATTGAATTCAATGCGGGTTCGTTCAAGACACAGGCAAACTCTTCTGTGGAGGATCTTCTGAAAAAACTGCCCGGTGTAGAGGTCGATTCCGAGGGGACTATCACTTCCGGAGGCAAGACTGTCACAAAAATACTTGTTGACGGCAAGGAGTTCTTTGGCGATGACACAAAGATGGCAACCAAGAATCTTCCGTCGGATCTTGTGGATAAAGTGCAGGTTGTAGACAGGAAAAGCGACCTTGCAAGAATCACCGGGGTTGATGACGGCGAGGAAGAGACTATAATCAATCTTACGGTAAAGAAGAATATGAAAAACGGTTGGTTCGGCTCAGTAGAAGGCGGTTACGGAACCGACAAAAGATATGAAGGCAAATTCAATGTCTCCACGTTTACTGACAATAACCAGATATCATTAGTGGGGGGTGCCAACAATACTAATAATCTCGGGTTTATGGATTCAGGAAGAGGACGGTTCTCAAGTTTCGGATCATCAGGGGGCATCACCTCGTCGCAGCAGCTCGGACTGAATTTCAATCTCGGCAAGAGTGACAAATTCCGTGTAGGGGGAAATATCTTCTACACGCATACCGACCGTAATTCAGAGTCCCAGACAAATACGGAATATACCCAGCCCGGAGTCAATGAATTCAAAAGCAGTTCAAGCTCTACAAGAGATAAAGGGCATAATCTTCGTGCAAATTTCCGGATAGAATGGAAAATAGACCCGAACAATACGCTCGATTTCAGACCTCAGTTCAGTTTTAACAGCCGTAATACGCAGTCAGGAGGTGAAAGTTTCATGCGTAACGGAGGGTTTGACGGAGATCTTGTCAACAGCAATATCACCCGTCAGTTCAACCATGGCACCAGTTATAACGCATCCGGTCAATTGATCTTCAATCACAATTTCCCTTCGCGTCCCGGCCGTTCGTTCAGTCTCCAGGCAAATTATGAGTTCTCGGATACCAAGCAGCACTCCACGAGCTGGAGCGACATTGAATATTATCTGACCTCAGGTTCGGAAGATGATACGGACAAACTCTATCGTTTTCTTGATAATCACCAGTGGAACAATTCAGTAGGTGCGCGTCTCACATGGACCGAACCTCTCGGAGATGTGAAGAGGGGAAACTTTCTGCAGGTCGCATATCGTCTCCAGTACCGTTTCAACAATGCCAACAAAGACACATACAATATTCCGACTCCTGACGAGACAATCGGCTTTATGCCGGAGGATTTCTCCACATTGCCCGGTTCCGCCATATTTGATACAGACCTTTCCAACCGGTTCCGGAACAAATTCGGCACACAGGAACTTCAGCTCGGATATAAGAAAGTCAACAGCAAATATAACCTTGAGGCTGGCATGGTGTTCTCTCCATCGAGCAGCGCAAGCGAAGACATGCTTAACCCGGCGCGCAACATACCCGCGCAGTGGGTGTGGAATGTAGCTCCTTTTGCGCGGTTCCGTTACCGTTTCAGCAAGACGAAATCGATACGTGCCGACTATCGTGCCCGCACTTCGGCACCGTCTCTGACACAGTTGCAGCCTGTGGCAGATGAATCAGACCCCTTGCATATAACGCGGGGTAATCCGGATCTCAAGCCTACATTCACGCAGTCTGTAAATGTTCATTTCAATAATTACAATCAGGAGAGCCAAAGGGCGCTCATGGCGATGATGCGTCTGCAATATTCACAGAATGTGATAGTCAACAAGACCGTGTCGGATCCTGAGACAGGCAAAAGAGAAACCACTTATACCAACGCCAACGGGAATTTTTCAGGTTTCGGTATGTTCATGATAAACCAGCCCTTCCGCAACCGCAAATGGCGTTTCTCCGCACGTGCGTCTGCAAACTATTCTTCGATGGCGGGTTATATAAACGGAGATTTCAACCGTTCCGGCAACCTCAGGCTGTCGCCCAACGCAGGTCTGACATTCACCTGCGATGTTTTCCAGATGTCGGCAAATCCCACATATTCATTCCAGATGGTTACCAATTCTCTCCCCGCTCAGGAGAATATGTATACGCATGCATACGGTTTTCACAGTGACGCCGCCCTGTATCTGCCTTTCGGACTACAGGTCAACACGGATCTTGATTTTGACAAGACAAGCGGTTATTCCAACGGCTTCAATTCAACATCGTGGCTCTGGAACGCCCAGATATCATACAGCGTGCTACGCGACAAAAGTCTGACGTTCAGTGTAAGGGCTTATGACCTTTTGGGGCAGAAGAAGAATATCTCGCGTTCTGTGAGCGCGAACGGCACAATTACCGACAGCCGTTACAACGACCTTACGCGCTATGTGATGTTTGGCATATCCTATACCTTCAACACCCTTAAAAACAAGAAACGTCCGGAAATGGATAACTTTGACGGAAGACCCGGACCTCCTCCCGGCGGGCGGCAAGGAGGGCGTGGCGGAATGCACCGCATGGGACCGCCGAGATAACCTATATTCTGACAACATCCTTGACACCTTTGACGGTCTTGATCTTTTTGATCAGGACCGTCAACTGTCTGTTGTCGGTTACACCGATCACAAGATACCCCTGAAAGATGCCGTCGTGAGAATCGATGGATATGTTGCGCAGCATGGTGTTGGGCTCCTTGGAAATGATTGAAGTTATGTTCGCAACGATTCCTATGTCATCGTTGCCGATCACACGCAGAGAGGCAGGGAGCATTTCTCCGCTTTTCCCGCTCCAGTTCGCCCGGATTATGCGATAAGGATAACGCTCCTGGATATGGCTGGCGTTGGGGCAGTCGTTTTTATGTATTTTTACCGATCCGTCGGATGAAATGAACCCGAACACATCGTCACCATAAATCGGATTGCAGCATCTTGCAAATTTATAATTCAGACCGTTGATGTTTTTTTCTCCGATCACAAGCACATCATTCCTGGGCGTATCCTCTTTCGGAGTGATCAGCTGGAATTCTTCGGCAGACACATGTTCCGTCTCTATCTGGCGCGTTGTGAAATCGATATATGTGTTAAGGAAACGTCCCGCGTCTATTTTATTCTCTCCCATATCGGCAAAGAATTCGATGGCAGACTTATATCCCCGCTTCTTTATCATTCTCATCAGCTCTGCCTCTTCAATCTCTATCTTGCGGTTTTTCGCACGTCTTGACAGAGCTTCCTTACCTATGTCGGCAAGACGCTGTTTCTCCTCGTTGAGACTCTGTTTTATTTTATTGCGGGCTTTTGATGATGTTACAATGTTCAGCCATTCGTGGCGCGGCGTCTGGTTGGCGGATGTAAGGATTTCAACCGTGTCTCCGTTCTGCACTTTGTAGTTCAGTTTTTTGTGCGCCCCGTTCACAACAGCTCCGGTGCAGTGGGCTCCGACGTTTGTGTGTATGTGGAAAGCGAAGTCAAGCACAGTCGCTCCGGCTGACATTCTGAAAAGATCACCCTTGGGAGTGAATGCGAAAACTTCCTGTCCGAAAGCATCAGCCTTTATGTTTTTCATGAGCTGCATCGGTCCCGCTTCTGCAGTCTCAAGGATATCGCGTATATTGTTCATCCATTTGTCGGAGCTGTCGCCCTTCCCGCCTTTATAACGCCAGTGTGCGGCAAGACCTTTTTCCGCCACGAGGTCCATTCTTTCCGTGCGGAACTGCACCTCGACCCATTTCTGTCCCGGACCCATGACTGTGGCATGAAGACTTTCATACCCGTTGCTTTTCGGCAGAGTTATCCAGTCTTTCATTCTGGCAGGATTCGCCGTATACATATCGGCAAGAATGGAATACGCCAGCCAGCAATCCTGCTTTTCCCGTTCTCGCGGAGTGTCGATAATCACACGTATTGCAAAAAGATCGTAGATTCCCGGGAGATCGACCTTCTGCTTTTTCATCTTGTTCCAGATCGATGATATGGATTTGGTGCGTCCTTTGATCGTGAAAGTAAGTCCTGCATCTTCCAGTCGAGCCTTGACAGGGGCTATGAACTCACTGATATACTGGTCTCGAGAGCGTTTCGTCTCGTTCAGTTTCCTGGCGATCTGTGTGTAGATATCCCGGTTTGTATATTTGAGAGAAAGATCTTCAAGTTCACCCTTTATTTTGTAAAGACCGAGCCTGTGTGCAAGCTGGGCGTAAAGACAGTTTGCCTCGAACGCCACATTGCGCACCCAGTCCTCATCGGGATGATGATTTATGGAACGCATCAGCATCAGGTTTTCCACAATCATGATGATGATGACCCTGATGTCATGAGCCAGCGCAAGCATAAGCCCCCTGAAATTTTCCTGGTTATGAGCCGAATTGCGGTTGCTGAATTTAGAGACACTTGCAATTCCCTCAAGCAACCCTGCAATGTCCTCGCCCCATTCTTTTCTTATAGAATCGATTGGCAGTAATCCTTCGTGATAGAGCGGATAAAGTAGTATTGCGATTATGATGTTGTGATCCGGATCGACCATGTCTGCAAAAGCGCAAGCAGTTTTAAGCGCAATGATTGCAAGAGGTATTCCTCTTGACGAGTGGGCTCTGCTGCTACGTAGCATGCCGTCGCGCAAGACAGCGGTGAAACGCGACAGTTCGTCTTCCGCCATATGCGGCAGAATGCGGGTATTGATTTCAGTTGCAAGCATAGCCACCTCCCGGAGTTCAGGGAGGCTCAGTTTTTCTACCTGTATCTTCTCCATAGTCAAGAAGCTTTTAAGAAACATGTCATCCACAAAATTACAAAAAAATTATTAAATTTGCATTTCAAACGAAAATAAGATGGAAATTATAAAACCTGAAATAGAGGGATTGCTGATATTGCGTCCCAGAATCTTTACGGATGCCCGCGGATATTTCTTTGAAAGTTACAGCAAAAAATGTTTTGACGAGGCTGTCGGATATCCGGTTGAATTCGTTCAGGACAATCAGTCAAAATCAAGCTATGGTGTTGTTAGGGGTCTTCATTTCCAACGTCCTCCGTTCGCACAGGCTAAACTCGTTAGATGTATAAAGGGAAAAGTGCTTGATGTGGCTGTCGACCTGCGCCGGGATTCACCTACATTCGGTCAGCATGTAGCTGTTGAGCTTTCAGAAGAGAACAATGTGCAGTTCTTTATTCCGCGAGGTTTCGCGCATGGGTTCTCAGTGCTCAGCGAGGAGGCTGTATTCCAATACAAATGCGATAATTATTATGCTCCTCATGCCGACGGAGGAATCTCACTGAATGACGAGACACTTGGCATCGACTGGAAAATAGCACCTGCTGATATGATTCTGTCAGAAAAGGATTCCGCTCATCCCATGTTGAGTGAGATAATATCACCATTCTGATTGTTATAATATTAGACATATATAAAAACAAGATAAAAATGAAGAGCATTCTTATTACCGGCGGCGCCGGGTTCATCGGTTCGCACGTAGTGCGTCTTTTCGTGAACAAATATCCTGATTATAAGATTGTGAACCTTGACAAACTCACATATGCGGGGAATCTCGCCAATCTCAAGGATATCGAGGACAAACCGAATTATAAATTCATAAAGGGGGATATCTCAGATCTGGAAGAGATGAGGAGGATAATCCGTGACAACGGAATCACCGGTATCATCCACCTTGCGGCGGAGAGCCATGTGGACAGGTCGATAAAAGATCCGTTCACTTTCGCACGTACCAATGTGATGGGTACGCTCGCACTTCTCCAGGCTGCAAAAGAATATTGGGAATCCTTGCCGGAAAGATATGAAGGAAAGCTTTTTTATCATATCTCGACGGATGAGGTATATGGTGCTCTGGAACTCACAAATCCGGAAGGCATCGAATCGCCGTTCAGCACAACAGCCTCTTCCGAGCATCATCATGCCTACGGCACAGATTTCTTCCTGGAGACGACAAAGTATAATCCACATTCTCCATATTCGGCGTCAAAGGCTTCGAGCGACCATTTCGTTCGTGCGTATCACGACACATACGGGATGCCGACACTTGTTACCAACTGTTCCAACAATTACGGTCCGTATCAGTTCCCCGAAAAGCTTATTCCTCTTTTCATAAATAATATACGCCACCGCAAGCCATTGCCGGTGTATGGAAAAGGGGAGAACGTGCGCGACTGGCTGTTTGTCGAGGATCACGCACGAGCCATCGATCTTATATATCACAAAGGGAAAGTGGCTGAGACATATAACATCGGAGGTTTCAACGAATGGAAGAATATAGACATAATAAAGGTTGTGATAAAGACTGTAGATCGTCTTCTCGGCAACCCGGAAGGATATAGCGACGAGCTGATAACTTATGTCACTGACCGTCTGGGTCACGACATGCGTTATGCTATCGATTCCCGCAAGCTTCAGAAAGAACTTGGGTGGGAACCATCCCTGCAGTTTGAAGAGGGCATCGAGAAAACAGTAAAATGGTATCTCGATAACCAGGAGTGGATGGATAATATCACTTCAGGCGATTATGAGAGATATTATGAGGATATGTACAGCAAACGCTGATTGTCAGTGTGCGTAATGCCACGTTATTGCAGATAATCGAGGATGTGTCATAATAGCCCGTCTGGGTCGTTGGCTGAATGATTCGGCTTCGGTCATTGACGAAAGTCAACTCCCTTCAGCCTCACATTCAGCCGCCTACCATCCGGACCATTCTGACAGCATCCTCGCCATCCGGCTAAAATAAAGGCGGTGTGTCAAATTTTATCAATTTTGACACACCGCCTTAGGTCTGTCTGTAGTCAGCAGTTTATCAGCTGCGAGTCAAGACGGTTTTTCCAAAGCATGTATGCATCGAGAGTCGCGCTGAAGTCTTTGGGATCCGGCTGTATCTCGCTTATAAGTTTCAATGCCGCGAATGCTTCGCGGTTGTCAGCATATATTCCCGCTCCGATTCCGGCGGCACGTGCGGCGCCGGCGGCGCCATCGGTGTCGAAAAGTTTTATAGAGGCACTCGTAATATTAGCCAGAGTGTCGCGAAATACACTGCTGAGAAACATGTTGGCATTGCCTGCATGTATAGTCTCGACGTTCAGCCCCATCTCTTTCATAATCTCGATCCCATACATGAAAGAGAAGACTATCCCTTCCTGAGCAGCGCGAACAAGGTGTCTGCTGTCGTGGCGGTTAAAGTCGACTCCCATTGTGGTGCAACCTATCTGTCTGTTGCGCAACACTCTTTCGGCACCATTGCCGAAGGGCAATATCGAGACTCCTTCAGAGCCAATAGGTATTGTGGCGGCAAGGTCGTTCATCGAAGCGTATCCGGTGCCTTCGGGCATTATGTTTCTTCGGAGCCAAGCGTTCAGGATTCCGGTGCCGTTGATACATGTCATCACACCGATACGCGGAGCATCGGCAGAATGGTTAACATGGGCGAAATTGTTGACCCGCGACTGCGGATCATACGCGATGTTGCCGTTGATTCCGTACACAACACCTGACGTGCCTGCGGTAGACGCTATTTGTCCTGGGTCAAAGACGTTCAGAGATACGGCATTGTTAGGCTGGTCTCCCGCACGGTATGTGACAGGAGTGCCCTGAGCGAGACCCAGTTCTGTGGCAGCATCTGCCGAGAGTCTGCCTTGTTCGGAGAAACAAGGGCGCACTTCCGGCAGGATGTCCGGGTTGTAGCCGAAATAATCCATCAGGAAGCCAGCCGTTGTGTTTTCCTCGAAATCCCAAAGCATATACTCCGAAAGTCCGGACGGAGTGGTGCATATCTCGCCGGTCATGAGCATCGCAATGTAGTCGGCTGGAAGCATGACTTTATATATCCTGCCGAATATTTCGGGTTCCATTTCTTTTACCCACGCGAGTTTGGTTGCTGTAAAATTGCCGGGAAGATTAAGGAGGCGGGACAGGCAAATTTTCTCACCGAGATCTATTGCAGCTTTCTCTCCATATCCCACACCTCGCGAATCGCACCAGATTATGGCATCGCGGAGCACGTTTCTCTCTTTGTCGATGCATACAAGTCCGTGCATCTGATATGATAATCCAATCGCCTTTATGTCGGCGGGAGATATGCCGGCTTTGGAAATAATGCTCCCCGTAGCTTCTTTTATATACCGCCACCAGCTGCCGGGTTCCTGTTCAGCCCAGCCGGGGCGAAGTGATTTAACCGGTGCTTCGGAATCCGGAGCGGATGCCGAAGCCACGCAAATACCTGTTTCAGAATCAATCAGAGACGCCTTTACAGATGATGTGCCTATGTCGTATCCGAGTAAGTACATGGTAATAGGTTTTGTTGTCAGAGGCTGTTTGATTATACTTGTCAGTCAAGATTTGAATAACCTGTTCTGTCAATCTCCTCGACCACTTTCAACAGATAGCGTCCGTATTCGTTTTTTGCCATCGGAGCCGCAACTTCCCTCAGCCTTTCAGCCGAAATCCACCCCTGGCGATAGGCAATTCCTTCGAGACATCCTATTTTCAATCCTTGTCTTTTTTCAAGAACCTCGACGTAGATGGAAGCCTCTGCAAGCGAGTCATGAGTGCCTGTGTCAAGCCAGGCGAATCCTCTTGGAAGAGTTTTAACCTTAAGCTTTCCAGCGTTGAGAAACTCTTGGTTTACTGTGGTTATCTCAAGCTCACCGCGCGCCGACGGTTTGATGTTGGCGGCTATGTCGACAACCTGGTTAGGGTAGAAGTAGAGACCAACAACGGCATAGTTGCTTTTGGGACTTGCCGGTTTTTCTTCGATTGAGAGACAATTGCCTTCTTTGTCGAATTCCGCCACACCATATCGCTCAGGGTCATCCACCCAATATCCGAACACTGTAGCCTCGCCGTTCTTGTCGGCTGTGGCAACAGCCTCTTTGAGAATGGAGGAGAATCCTGCACCATGGAATATATTGTCACCCAAAACGAGACATGCACTGTCGTCTCCGATGAAGTCCTTGCCGATGATGAAAGCCTGTGCGAGACCGTCTGGAGACGGTTGCTCCGCATATTCAAGACGCACTCCGAAATCGGAGCCGTCACCGAGCAGACGCTTGAATCCCGGAAGATCCTGAGGTGTGGATATGATGAGGATATCCCTTATTCCCGCCAACATGAGGGTGGAAATGGGGTAGTAGACCATAGGCTTGTCGTAGATGGGCAGCAATTGCTTGCTTACCCCCTTTGTAATCGGGTATAAACGAGTGCCGGACCCTCCGGCAAGAACTATTCCTTTCATAAGCAACTGTAAATTTTGATAAGTCTTGGAAACAGTTAAAATTAAACAGTTTCTGAGACCAGTATGTGTTGATTATGCAAATATATAAAATATTAAGCAAGTATTCAAATTTTTAGGAAGTGCTTCATGAAAGCCCGGATAAAGGGATTTTTCCGGAAGGTCTATTTCCTTTTTGTCGCGGAGATATAGATAGGGCGGTATGTTATCCTGTCTATTGCACGAAGCGCTGACGGTGATATTCCTGGCGATGGCGCGGAGCCACCAACACCAGTGTGTTTAAGATGCATCATCAGTTCCCGAGGCGAAGAGAAGCAGAGGGTAATTTCTTCAGTCGACACAGATGTGTCATAGAAATTCCTTTCAAACCATTTCTGATATTCTTCAGGAGAATGATAATGGATGGGAGAGGGACGCAAAGAGTCAAGTTCTCCGAGGTTGCCTTTAGTGAAACCTGACATTAGAATCACACCCCCGGGACGCAGTAACCGGCTGCAATTGTTTATAAACTCCGGGATGTTGGCAAACCACTGGATTGTGGAGGAGGAGAGAATGCAGTCATATTTTTCTTCGGCAAGGCGAACCCATTTTTCAGCATCTTCGCAGAAATATCTTTCGGTTTCGGCCAGATGCATTGGCTGAACAGGTGCGATATCTACAAAATCTATCGTTCCCGGTTTTAGTCTGCCTGCATATGCACGGGTGAAGAGTCCCGTTCCCGGTCCTATTTCAAGTATCTTCGGGCGGGGGGGTATTGGCAGCGAGTCAAGCATGGCTGCAAGTCGTCCGGCTATCTCACGCTGTGCTGTCGCATTGCTGTCGTATGTGTCTGAAGCCTTGCTGAATTTTTTTGCAATCAGTCCGCAATCGGGAATCACAGACCTTACGATTTCTGCCAGCGGCAGATAGTGGGCACCGTCTGTCTTTACAATCTGTATGCCCGCGTGTTTCCAGTGTCTCTCCATGTTCTGGAACGGAAATATCCTGTCGTCACACCCCAGATATGCGCGTCTCCATGGTATTTCGGCATTCGGGGCTGCAAGATCACGAATATTGTATAGCTGCTTTTTAAGCGACAAAACCTCCCCGTCTGTGAAATCTCTTTCAAACAGTCTGTGGTATACATCCGAATCAGGAGTCATTCTACGCTGAAATTTTTTAAGATTCCTTTCATCAAGGTTGTCGGCAGTGCCGTTGTATATTTTCGGAGGTATTCCCTCCGTGTCGCTGACTGGGGAGAGTGTGCCGTTTATGGCAAATGCAGCGGTTATCTTTTCGGGAGGCAGAGATGCCGCCGCCATCCTTACACCCAGAGACCAGGCGAAGAGCCACACGGTATTGTAGCCTTCAAGGAATGACAGGTCAACCGACAAATCGGAATAATCATACACAACGGCGACATCCCATCCGGTTATTTCTATATCCTGATAAAGAGACGGTGATGTGCTCCATCCTGCATAGACAAGAATAAGAGAACGGCATCCGGGGTTGTGGCTGATATATTCTATTTTCATGGTGTCAGATGACTTCTTTGAGTGTTTTCAAAATATATTCTACAGTATCTTCGGTCATTTCGGCAGACAGAGAGAACCTAATGCGTTCTCCCCCTTGCGGCACAGTGGGACGCCTGATGGGCAAAGCGTCTATTCCTTTGAGAGAGAGCTTGGAAGCAGTCTGCATAGCCTTGTGTGCGTCTCCTACAATCAAAGGCACGATATGAGAGCGTGAATTATTCGGTTGACCGGTTATCTCTTCGATGCCGGAACGAAACTTGTCGGAAATCTCGATAAGATGCTCACGTTCCTTATCCATTGTGAGCAACTTGAGGATCATGTGTTCGGACCAAGCCGCGTTGACCGGAGGCAATGCTGTGGAAAAAATGAAGCTTCTGGAAGAATTTAGAAAATAGCTTTTCAACAATTCGTGAGTGGAGACAAAAGCACCGGCGGATGCCGCCGCTTTGCCGAGAGTGCCGACAATAATGTCAATCTCATCGATAACTCCTGTTTCCTCGCCAAGTCCCAACCCGAATCTTCCGCGCGTTCCGAACGCGTGTGCCTCATCTACATAAAGTATGACGTTGTGATATTCCTTTTTAAGGTCTGCCAGTTCACGCAACGGTGCCGTGTCACCATCCATGCTGTAGACAGACTCCAGCATAACGACACACCGCTCCATTGATTTGTATTTATCAAGGAGTTTTCTCAGAGAAGACAGATCATTGTGACGCCATCTCTGATAGTCGGCTTTTGCAAGCATTAACCCGTCAATCATTGATGCGTGTATCAGCTTGTCGCACAAGAATATGGTGCCTGGTATTGCAAGAGCCTGAATGATTCCGACATTCGCATGATAGCCTGAATTGAAAAGCAACGACTCTTTGCGGTACAGACCGGCGAGCAGGTTCTCAAGGTGGACGTGCGCGTCCTGTCTCTGCGACAGAAGCCGTGATGCGGATGAAGAGAAAGACGCATGTGGAAATTTAAGGAAGAATTCGTCGCGATATTCCTTCCATCGGGCACCAAGTCCCATATAATCGTTGGAAGTGAGATCTATTCCCGGCAAATCCGTACGGTCCTGCGGGATATTGCGAAGCCTGTTTTCCGCATCGAATTTTTCGAGAATCTTCCGGTATTCGTCAAATGGAGTCATTGCCATACATTTCCGCAATTATTTTCAACAAAGCATCGCAAAGTTTCTCAACCTGAGTGTCGGATACAGCGAGATAAGGCGGCATTATATATGCGTTTTTTCCAAACGGACGGATCCATACCCCCTCTCTTACACATTTTTTCTGAAACACACCGAGATTGACATTATCTTTGAGCTGTATCACGCCTATGCCCCCCAGTATTCTGACATCATCCACTGATTTCCAGTTTTTCGCTATGGAAAGCTTATCACGCATAATCTCTTCTATCCTGTGTATGCGTTTCTGCCAGTCTGACTGTAGCAACAGGCGGGTAGATGCCAGAGCAACAGCGCAAGCGAGAGGATTGCCCATGAATGTCGGACCATGCATCATGCAGCCTGACTGGGAGGCGGATATTCTGTCGGCTACATTTGCCGAAGCAGCTACGGCGGCAAATGTCATGTATCCTCCCGTGACAGCCTTCCCGATAAGCATAATATCCGGTTCCACGCCTGCGTGTTCCCATGCAAATAGTTTTCCGGTGCGTCCGAATCCAGTGGCAATTTCATCAAATATCAGCAATATGCCGAGTCTGTCGCATGTCTGGCGCAATTCACGGAGATATTGCGGATGGTAGAAACGCATGCCTCCGGCACCCTGCACTATCGGTTCAAGAATAACACCGGCGAGAGTTGCGGCATTTTCTTCAAGGATTTCAAGCATCGGTCTGAAGTCTTCGGGATTCCATTCCTCACCGAACCTGCATTGCGGTGCTGGCGCAAAATGCCTGACAGGGAGAGCCGGACCGAATGCCCCGTGCATGCCGGTCACAGGATCGCATACGGACATGGCGTTCCAAGTGTCGCCATGATAGCCGGAGCGTATGGTGGCGAAGTTTGTTTTTGCAGGATTGTCGCAAGCCTGAACAGCCATCTTCATAGCCACTTCCGTAGCCACAGAACCTGAATCGGCATAGAAAATATGGTTCATGGAAGGGGGCAGAATGGAGAGCAGCAGTTTGCCGAGGTCAATTGCCGGCTGGTGTGTAAAGCCTCCGAACATGACATGCGACATTTTATCAATCTGAGTTTTCAAAGCTTCATTGAGCACGGGGTGGTTATAACCGTGTATCACGCACCACCACGATGACATACCGTCGATCAGTTCAGTGCCGTCGGCAAGGGTGATCACCGCTCCTTCCGCGTGATCTACCTTATAGGTGGGAAGCGGGTCATGAGTCGATGTATAAGGATGCCACAGGTGGCTGCGGTCGAATTTGTCGTGAATGCTGTCCATGTCAGTCAATGAAAAAAACCTTTACAAAATTAAACAAAATATGCAAGGAATTCAATTTTCAATTGCGAAATTTAGATTGTGTCATCACCTGTTCGCGCAACGATATTGCAAAACAGCTTCTTATGTCATGGGTCCTGGGTGCGCGATAGATGTCATACCGGATCGACATCATAATAAATAACCGAGGTTTTAATCTGCGGAATCTCTGCCAGTCTCGCGTGCGCGGCGCGCAGGATATCCTTGACCTTTTTCATGGAAGCTCCAGCCTCTATCTTAAGCATGACAGACTGGATATACCACAGTGCCACCCGGCTTACGAATGGTTTTTCCGGTCCGAGCACTCTGTCTCCGAATATATCACGCAAGGCTTTGGCAAGAATGACGGCACCCATGTCGGCTGCCGCCGCATCCTTGTTTTTCAGGTATATGTTTATTATGCGGGTGAAGGGGGGATATGAATACCGCTTGCGTTCTTCGAGTTCCTCGTTGTAGTATGCCTTATAGTCGTGGGCACGCACATGACGGAGAATGTTATCGTCAGGCTTTGTTGTCTGAATGAATACTTTGCCGGTATCCTGTCGCCTTCCCGCTCTTCCCGCAACCTGCTCAAGCATGTTGAAAGCTCTTTCACTGCTTCGGAAATCCGGAAAATTCAACAGAGTGTCCGCATTGATAACTCCCACCACCTTTACTTTCTCGAAATCGAGTCCTTTTGAAACCATCTGAGTCCCTACAAGAATATCTGTCTGGTGGCTTGCAAATTCCTCGATTATTTCCTGATAGGCATCTTTATTGCGGGTCGTGTCAAGATCCATTCTCGCGATTCTGTGTTCAGAGAACTCCTGATGCAGCTCTTCCGCAATCCTTTCAGTGCCGTAGCCGTAGACCTCAATGGAATTTTGACCGCATGCCGGACAAAGTTTCGGAATCGGTTGGCAATATCCGCAATAATGGCATTTCAAAAGCCCTGAATTTTTATGATATACCAGAGAGACATCACAATTATGGCATTTGGGAGTCCAGCCACATTGTTGGCATACCACCACCGGGGCGAATCCGCGACGGTTCTGGAACATAATCGCCTGTTTTTCCTCGGCAAGGGCATCTTTTGTGGCAAGTCGAAGCGGCTGCGACAATATTCCCTTGTTAAGTTTCTTTTTTCGTTGCAGGCGCATATCTACTATTTCAACATCGGGAAGACATGATCCTTCGAATCTCTCTTCAAGACTTACGAGACCGTATTTTCCCGAACATGCCTTGAAATATGTCTCGACAGATGGTGTCGCAGAGCCGAGAAGAGTGCTTGCTCCGTGCATCGAAGCGAGCATTATCGCCGCATCTCTCGCATTATATCGCGGAGCCGGATCGTACTGTTTGAAGGAGGATTCATGTTCCTCGTCAACAATGACCAGTCCGAGGCGCGCGAAAGGGAGGAATACGGAAGAGCGTACACCAAGAATAATCAGAGGCTCGTTTGATGACAGAAGGCGTTTCCAGACATCAACACGCTCGTTGTCCGAGAATTTTGAATGGTATATCAGCAGCGTGTCTCCGAAAACCTTCCGCAGCCTGTCAGTCAGCTGAGTCGTGAGTGAGATTTCCGGCACAAGATAGAGAACCTGATTGCCTGATGCAAGCGCCGAGGCTATAAGGTGAGTGTAGATTTCGGTTTTTCCTGAGCCTGTGACACCATGCAGAAGAGAGACCTGATGGTTTCTGAAAGACTCCTTCAGGCTCACAAGGGCTTTCGATTGCGCGTCTGAAAGAGGGGAGAGGCGGGGGCTGTGGTTTGCCGGAGCCGGGTTGAACCTGCTTAAAGTCTTCTTGACCATCCTGAATATCCCTTTGTCCACAAGGGCGCGTATCACGGACTGTGACGCCCCCGAGACTTCAATAAGTCTTTCCCTCGTCACATCCTCGGCTTTTTCCTGGTGCCTCATCCATCCCGAAAGCTCAAGAAATGCGATAAGTGTCTTTTCCTGCTGCCGGGAGCGGGATGTCATGTCGAAAAATTCATGAAGCTTTTCGTTGTCGTTCTTGTCTGCCGTAAGTTCCACGAAAGTCATTTTCCTGGGACGGTATCTTTCCACAACTTTTTCATCGATTTCCACTATCCCGGTTTCCATAAGTGAGTTGATCGTGCGTGTTGCATTCTTTATGCCGGTTGTGGATTCGATTTCAGAAATCTTAAGCCGTTTCTTGTTCTGCAGGGATTGTATTACCATAGCCTGGCTTTCATTTAGCCTGATGCCCTCCGGCATTTCAAAATCATTGTTCAGACTTACGAATGTTTCGCTTTCCGGCTTTAGTCCGGTGGGAACAGCCGCCTTGAACACCTCTCCCGGAGAACACAGGTAATACTCTGCAATCCAGTGCCAGAGTTTCAGCTGAGGGTACCTGACCACAGGCGTCGGGTCAAGCAACGCCATAATCTGTTTTACATCGTATCCTGCCGGAGCCTGGGAGTGAATATGCTCCACAATACCAGTGTAATACTTTTTTTTGCCGAACTGCACGAGCACACGCGACCCCTTGCAGAGGTCGTGTCGCATCTCTTCCGGGATCTCATAAGTGAATGTGGAATAGAGAGGCAGCGGCAATATTATTTCGGCATACATGATGCAAAGTTAAACAAAACATCACTAAATCATGTATATAATTAGGATTATTTTGCTAAATTTGCAACTTGAAACCAAAAGAATTTCATTTATGAAAAATTTTAAACATCTGATTATAGCCGCAATAGTGGCTGTTTTTGCAGTAGGTCAAGCTAACGCGGAGTTTCGTTTCGGTATCAAAGCCGGTCTAAATGTAAATAAATTGCATCTGACTAATTTGCCAAACAACATTTCCTCAGACAACCAGTGCGGTGTGACAGCCGGTGTCATGACGGAGTTCACAGTGCCTATCGTGGGTATAGGTTTCGACCTTTCTCTCATGTATACCCATATGAACAACGAGATACAGGAGGGTGCGGCGGAAGGCGCTGTCGGTAAGAACTTTCTTGAAATACCGTTGAATCTCAAATATAAATTCAAACTTCCTGTTGTCTCCTCATTCCTGTCGCCGATGGTGTATACGGGTCCTACCATGGCTGTGAAGCTCGACAAGAGCACGTTCAAGGATTTAAGCACCAAGACTGTTCAGATGGGCTGGAATGTAGGCGTGGGTCTTGAATTGCTCAAGCATCTTCAGATCAGCGGCGGTTATACTTTCGGTATCAACAACGTTGCAAAGAACATCCCTGTGTTAGGTGACAACATCGGCAAAATAAAGGTCAAGAACAATTATTGGACAATCACAGCCGCCTATCTTTTCTGATGTGTGGCGTTGTGTGTTTCCATAATAGAATAGTCTCGAAATGAGAAAAATTATAATTGCATTGCTGATGACCGTAACGGCATTCAGCGCATTGGCGGAATTCAGGTGGGGACCGACCGCGGGAATCAATGTCTCCGAGTTGTATTGGAAACAGGATCTTGTTGAGAACAAGCTTCTTGTAGGTCCTAATGTGGGCGTGATGGGAGAACTTATGATTCCCGGTATCGGTTTCGGAGTCGACTTCGCATTGAAATACAGCATGCATGGCTCAAATGTAGATTTCGGTCAGCAGAATATCTGGAGTTCGGATGGTTACGGGAAGGAAGATGTATGGTTTCATACGCTTCAGATACCCATCAACCTGCGTTTCAAGTGGACGCGCATGAATGGTCTTGAACATTATGTGGCTCCATTCGTATATGGCGGACCGGTATTCAATTTCAATCTTTCCACATCTGATCTTCCGATTATAGAGCATCCGGCAGGTTCTTTCGGCTTGCAGTGCGGTATCGGTGGCGAGTTCTTTGAACGTTATCAGCTTTCCGCAGGTTATTACTGGGGCATCTCTTATGATTGTCGTACGGTAAAACTTGACAATTTCAGTGCTCGTTCACGAGGATGGCAGGTGAATGTGGCTGTGCTTTTCTAATAAGCTCGTCATGATTCAAAAAAACATGGATATTATGGATAATACCGAGGAAACAAATTCTGCGCCGCAAGTGCAGACAGATGAGGAGCTTCGCATCACAGAGAAGGCGGTGGAACTGCTTAAGACGGTCTTTGACCCCGAAATACCGGTCAATGTATATGATCTTGGATTGATCTACCGTATCGAGTATGATCCCTCAGACAAAGTCCTTCATGTAGACATGACACTTACAGCACCCTCTTGCCCTGCTGCAGATTTCATCATGGAGGATGTGAGGCAGAAGCTTGTAAGCATAGAGGGACCTGAAAAAGTGGATCTCCGTCTTGTGTTCGAACCCGAGTGGAACAACGACATGATGACAGAAGAGGCAAAGCTGGAACTTGGATTCCTATGAAAGCGTATTTTCTCAGCGACCTCCATCTTGGAGCTCCATATTTTACGGATTCAAAGGAAGCAGAGAAGAGAGTGGTCTCTTTTCTTGATGAAATCAAGGATGACGCCGAGGTGATCTATCTCCTCGGCGACATCCTTGATTATTGGTATGAATACCGTTATGTGGTTCCCCGCGGTTTTGTGCGTTTTTTCGGAAAGCTCGCTGAACTTGCCGACAAAGGAATACGTATCGTGTGGTTTATCGGCAATCATGACATATGGATATTCGACTATCTTCCATCGGAATTGGGAATAGAGGTGGTTGACGGTTCACTTGTGGAGGAAATAGACGGTAAAATTTTCTTTATGACCCACGGAGACGGAATCGGCAGACTTAAACCATCGTTCAGATTTCTCAGGGGATTGTTCCGTAATAAAGCGTGTCAGAAGGCTTTTTCGGCAATACATCCACGCTGGACAGTTCCTTTCGCATATAGCTGGAGCCGTCACAGCCGCAAGATCGAAGGCCCTTCTGAAGAAGATGCTGCAAGGATGATGGACAACATAACATCTTTTGCGAAAGATTACAGGAAAAATGATTCGCGTGTCAATTATTTCGTATTCGGTCATCTTCATCTTCTCAAGGAATTCAATATTTCTCCGGACTGTGAGGTTGTAGTGTTGGGCGAGTGGATATCCATGTTCAGTTACGGAGTCTGGGACGGCATCCGATTTGAGCTTCGCAGATATTGCCACGGATGTTAAATCATGTTTTCTTTCCATAATAGAGGAGAGGTACTCGGAAAAACATATGTTTTACAACATATTTGTAACATTTTGCTAAAAAATCTTTGGTAGAAGAATATAAAATACCTAACTTTGCGGTGACCTAAAACAATCTTTTTTTACCTTAAGATTTTTTACCTGTAGAAACTTATAAAGGGTGCGACCGCTGAGGTTATCACCCTTTTTTTTATTTCATATATTCTTCGTATTTTTGCACCGGATATTGACCGCATCCCGGACCATGTTTAGAAGCTGTGCCGGTATGTAATATGATTTATTGAAACCATGACAGACAAATATTTCAAAGAGAGGATGACAGTCCGGAAGTTTTCCGGCAAAAGAGTCAGCAGGGAATTGCTGGGGGAGATGCTTGAGGCAGCGGCGCATGCCCCGACAATCGGGAACATGCAGCTTTACAGTGTAATCATAACGCGTGATGCTGAGCGCAAACGCTTGCTCTCGCCCACGCATTTCAATCAGCCGGCTTCAGTAGGTGCGGATGTTCTCGTTACTTTCTGCGCGGATTTCAACCGTTTCGTCAAATGGTGTTATGCTCGCGATGCCAAGCCCGGGTATGATAACTTTCAGTCGTTCATGTCGGCTGTTTTCGACACTGTCATACTCGCGCAGCAGTTCTGCACGATTGCAGAGCAGGAGGGGCTGGGCACATGTTATCTTGGCACAACAGCCTATAATGCTCCGCAGATAGCTGAGATTCTTGAATTGCCGAAGCGCGTTGTTCCTGTGATAACGGTAGCATTGGGTTATCCTGATGAAGGGAATCTTCGCAGCGACCGTATACCGGCATCCGGTTTCATTCATGACGAGGTCTATTGTGATTACAGCGATGAAAGAATCGATGAGATTTTTGCCGAGAAAGAAGCGCGTGACGACAGCAGGCAATTTATTGAAGAAAACGGGAAGAAGACATTGGCTCAGGTGTTTACAGACGTTCGCTATCCGAAAGATTCCAATGATATGTTCTCCGGAATCTATCTTGATTTCATAAGAGAGCAAGGTTTTGAAATGTAATAGCCTGTATGATCACAGTCGTTCCGCAGCTATGCGGATTATATACAAAGCGGGAGAGCTTCGCGTCTGAATGCTCTCCCGCTTTGACTACGTATGATAATTGTTTACAAGATTTTTCCCAACGCAAATCACTCCTTGTCATCTGATTTCCCAAAACCGAAAATACCTTTACCATCGGTTTTGTCTTCAACGAAATCCTCAAGTTTGTCTTTTGCGTCGCCAAGAAAATCCTTGGCTTGATTGATTTTTTCCTGTACGTCAGGATTGTTGAGCAACTCCTGAGCTTTACCCTGTAGCTCTTCTGCTTTGCCCTTGAGCTGGTCGGCTTTACCTTTTATTTCTTCGATGTTCATAATCAAGTGTTTTAAATTTTAATACTTACTTATTTGATTTTTAAACACTCGGAAAACAGGGGATGTTAGCCGGAACAATGTTAAATTAACAAATTTTATAGTTGCAGGTCATTTGCGTGCATTGGCATAGAAGAGGAGTATGCGGTGTCTTATCAGATATTCGTAATGTGCCTGGATGCGGGTGATTTCGGTGCGGAAAAGATTGTTTTTCGCCTGTTCGTAATCAGCCTGTGTGGCTCTTCCGAGGTTGAAACGCTCTCGTGTGGAATCAAAAGAAAGTTTTGTCTTTTCAAGTGTCTCCTGCGAGGTTAGATAACGTTCTCTTGCTCCTGTAGCCTGATAGTATGCAAGTTGTATGTTTTTGTACAGGTCGTATTGTTTTTGGTCGAGATCCAGTTTTGCCGATGTCTGCTGCAATTTTGCTCGTCTTACACTATTGCGGGTGTTGAAACCGTCGAAAATCGGGATAGAAAGCGAGAATCCCAGATATGTGGCAAAATTATGTTTCATCTGTGCCTTGAAAGAATCGTTGTCGAATCCACCCAGACGATAGTAGCTTGAGCCCAGTCCGGCGTTAAACCGAAGAGTAGGTATATAGCCGCTTTTTGCATAAGATATTCTTTCAGTCGCGACATTCACAGCCTGTCTTGCACCGAGAATGCTGTTGTTGCATCTCATAGCTTCCGCGTAGACATAATCAGGAGTCGGAATCGAAGGTTCTCCCTGTTGCAGAGGCTTTATATCGAAACCCTCGGCAGAGGGCAGCTGAAGGAGACTTGCAAGATTTACGAGAGCAGTCTTTGTGTCGTTGTCGGCTGTCACTACCTGCAGGCGGTCTTGCGCCGCTACTGCCTCCATATCGTAGAGAGAGGCTTCGGCAACTTTCCCCGCCTCTATCAAAGCTTTCTGTCGTTCAACCTCAAAAGCCGACAGTTCCGCCTGCGAACGTGCGCTTTGAGCCACCTCTTTGCAATAGAGTACCTGGAGATACTGAGAAATCACGTTGAGGGCGATATTGTCTTTAGTCGCTTCGGTTTCATATATATACTGTTTAAGCACCAGTTTTGATACCTTGAGATTCCGGTATTCGGCGAGTCCCTGGAACAACGGCAGACTCATTCCGGCGTTCCATCCGAACTGCGAGGTGTTACGGTCGGCATATGTATTCTGGGCGGTCAGACCTCTGCCGAAGTTGAAATTCTGTGATGCTGAAGCCTCCAGAGAGGGGAGGAACCTGTCTTTTGCCTCGGTGATTCCCTGTTCGCCTTCCTTGATTCTCAGTTCCTGCTGAAGCACGCTGATGTTGCGGGTAACCGCGTGGGAGACGCAGCTGTCGAGCGACCATGCCTCGGCAAAGGCATCAGCAGTCTGCGCGATCAATGTCAGAGCGATGAGTGTCTTATATAATGTCTTCATATTTTTATTTCTTAATAACACTGCCTCTGAGAGGAGTCTTAATGTTGATGTCACCGGATTTAACCTGCACAGAAATACCATCTGACAAGCCGGTCTTGAATTCTTTTCGTTCGAATTTCTGTGTTGGCACAGAGTCTTTCAAAACATATACGTAAGCTTTGTCACCGTCATATTCCACGACACTTTCGGGAACAGCCAGAGTGTTTTGTGCACTCTCAAGAATCACATTTGCGTTTGCGCTATATCCTGCACGCAGTTTGGTTTCAGCATTGAGGTTGAGTGCAGCCTTGACTTCAAAGGTGTTTGTTCCGTTGTCATCTGTTGCCATCGGCGCTATTTTTTCAATCACTGCAGGATAGTCTGAATCCGGAATAGCGCCGACAGTTATTCTGACTTCCATACCTTCGCGTAGCAGGTCGACTTCAGTCTCATCTACTTTTCCGTTGAAGATCAGATCGGTCATATCCGCGACTTTGGCTATTGTCGTGCCATCGTTGAATGTGTTTGCCTGAATCACTGAAGAGCCGACTTTCACAGGTACTTCCAGCACGACACCTGTAACTGTGGCGCGGACAAGAGTGTTGGAACCCTGAGCGTTGGCGGCGGAGACACCGTCGCGAACGATTGTCAGTTGGTCTTTTGCCTGTTCGAGTTCGCGTTTTGCGCGTTCATAGGCAGCGTGGTCACTTTCATATTTCTCCCGGCTTTCATATTTTTTATCGAAAAGCTGACGTGTGCGTTCGAAATTCGAGCGTGCCTCGCTGAGTGAAATCTCTGCTATCGCGACTCTGTTTTCAGCTGAGGAGAGTTGCGCCTCTTCCGGTATCACCTTGATTTTTGCAATGATGTCGCCATTGTTCACGTGGTCTCCCGGTTCCACAAGAATCTCGCTGATGATGCCTGAAATCTGAGGTTTTATGTCGATTTCATCGCGAGGCTCGATTTTACCTGTAAGCACGCTTACTCTCTCGATAGTTTCTTCAGAAGGGTATTCGATGGTGTATACGTCTACCTTATCTTTTGAATTGTAGTATAGATAGATAAATGTTCCGGCGAATATGATGCCGATGATGATCCAGATAAAGATCTTAAAAAACTTTTTCATATGTACTGGTTTTCAAATTTCAATTTTCAGTTCCGTTTAACGTGTTTTGCACGTTTATTTTGAGTTTATGGCTTCAATCGGCTTGATTTTCATTGCCTTGATAGATGGAATCAGTCCGGCGAGAGTGCCGAGTGCGATGAAAGTCGCGAGAATCATCAGTGCCTGGGAGAAGCTCATCTGGAAATGCGCTACAGACACCGCATCCGGCGGGTTGTTGATTTTATGCATTATTCCCAATACGGCGGCGGCAATACAGAGACCCGCAAGTCCGGATATTACAGTCAGTGCTGCTCCTTCACTCAGGACCTGCACGATAATATCTCGCGGTTTGGCTCCGATTGCCCGGCGTATGCCGATTTCCTGGGTCCGCTCTTTGACTATCACCCACATGATGTTTCCGATGCCGATCACACCGGCAAGAAGTGTCGAGACACCGATGAACAGTGCGAGAAGGTCAATGCCGGTAAAAAGCTGGTCGATCTGCTTGAACTGCTCGGCGACATTGATTGCCCACAGCGCCCCTTCATCATTGGGATGAATGTCGTGACGGCGGTAAAGCACCCTGCGCATCCGGGGTATCACCTCCGAGAGGTCGGTTTTCTCTTTTGCCACCATCATGACAAAATCCACTTTGTCACCATAACCGTTTGCCCTGCGGAAAGTTGAAGAAGGAATGACAACGCTTTCGTCCAGACTTCCGTTAAGATGAATCTCGGAATTGTCACCGATCACTCCGACCACAGAATATGCGCCGCCGTTGACATCAATCACTTTGCCTACAGGGTCGTCAATGCCGGGAAAAAGCTGGGATGCCACTTTCTTGCCGATGACCGCCACTCTGCGTTCCGCCGCATCGTCAGCTTCGTTGATGAATCTGCCTGTGTAGAACTTCGGACTCTGCATTACCGTGTAGTCCGGACCTGCACCTACCAATTGCCCTGAATATGAGTTTTTCCCGTATTTGAATGAAGAACCCCATTTCTGGAACGTCGGAATTATGGTCTCAAGCTCCGGGAAAGACTGTCTGAGCATAGCGACATCGGCTATGTCTATCTGCCAGCGTCGCCCTTTCTGGTAACCATGATACGGCATAGTGGTCTGTTCCGGCACCAGTCCGCCGCTGTTTGTCGCGAAACCGGCGAAATTGCGCTTTAACATGTCTTCTCCCCCTGTCGCGCCACCCATCAGCATTGCCAGCATGGCAACGCCCCAGAATATGCCGAACCCGGTGAGGAAAGTCCGCGTCTTGTTTCGTGCGAGAGTCGCGCCTATCTCTTTCCAGTTTTCTTTATCAAATATTGTCAGTTTCACTATTGTAATCTTTGAAGTTGTCCAAACTAAGCAACTATTCGTCGCGCAATGCCTCCACCGGTTTTATTTTCAATGCTTTCATTGCCGGGAAAAGTCCAGCCAACGCACCCGCCACAACAAGAACCAGAGTAACCTCCATTGCAATCGAAAGACTTACGGTAGGGTTGAGCAGCGGACCATCGTCTCCGATAAGTTTCGCTATAATCTGTGAGACAGCGGTTCCGAGCACGATTCCGATATATCCGAACAATACAGTTATCGCAACTGACTCTACTATTACCTGACTCAGAATCTGTCGCGGACGGGCTCCTATTGCTCGGCGTATTCCGATTTCGTGGGTTCTTTCACGCACTGTCACAAACATGATGTTGCTGATTCCCACAATGCCGGTCAGAAGCGTGAGAATACCGAGAACCCATACGCAAGTGTCGAGAATGGCAAGACCGTTCTTTGATCTGAGTGTATTTGTGAAATAGTTGGAGATGTATACTGCATTCTCGTCTTTTTCATCAAAATTGTGGTTTTCAGCAAGGGTCTTTCGTACCCCCTCTTCCGCGCTGTTGCCGTCTTCTTCCGTATGGACATCTTTAAGGTCAACGGAAAGTTGCCTGAGATCTTCTTTGTCAGAAGCCATCATCCTCGCTGTGGAGAAAGGTATGAAAACATCTCGCTTCCATTTGCTATCGTATATCCCTACCACCAGAAAAGAGAGTCCGTTGCAATTCACCCGTGAACCCAGGGCATCTTTGCCATCGGGAGGGAAAAGCTGTGAAGCATAGGTCTGGGGGAGCACCATAACTTTCGCCCTGGTGTCGATATCCCTGTCTGTTATGAATCGCCCTTTGGTTATGTTGCCCCTGTTGCCGACAGGCATTTCCGAGGGGAATACGCCCGAATAAGACTGGTTTATCCTCGCCTTCCCCGAACTCATCTTGTCACCTCCGCTCAGTCGGGAGGTAACACGATCCACATATTTAGTGTTTTGCTCAGGCACGCTTCTGAGGTCAGAATCTTTCATGCGTATCCTCCTTCCTTCAGGATTGCCCTTGTACGGAATCGAAGTGGAACCGCTCCATATCATCAGTCTGGCATAATTGTTTCGCATCATGTTGTCATTGAAGCTGTTGGTTACACCTCTCGCCATGCTGAGCAGCACGATCAGCATGAAGATACCCCATGTTACGGCTATGCCGGTGAGTGCTGTTCGGACTTTGTTGTGTCCGAGCGTCTGCGATATTTCATGAAAAAAGTCAAACATGGTCTACACTATAATGCCGTCGGAGATTCTGATAAGACGATCTGTCTGTTGCGCCACCCCCGGGTCGTGAGTGACTATGACTATCGTTTTACCCTCCTCCTCGTTAAGTTTGCGGAATATCTCCATCACATCGTGAGAAGTCTTGCTGTCGAGCGCGCCTGTCGGCTCATCGGCAAGAATGATGGAGGGGTCTGTAATCATGGCGCGAGCGATCGCCACCCTCTGTTTCTGACCTCCTGACATTTCTCCCGGAAGATGGTGTGCCCTGTCGGCAAGCCCCATCTTTTCCAGCTGCTCCATTGCCATGCGGTTTCTTTTCTTTCTTGACACCCCCTGATAGAAGAGAGGCAGAGCCACATTCTCCATTGCGTTTTTGTAATTTATCAGGTTGAACGACTGGAACACGAATCCGATCATCCGGTTGCGGTAGTCGGCGGCTTTGTTCTCACTGAGGTTTTTTATCAGTGTATTGTCAAGATAATACTCTCCTGAGTCGTAATTGTCAAGAATGCCGAGAATATTCAGCAATGTCGATTTCCCGGAGCCGGACGCGCCCATTATCGAGACAAGTTCCCCTTTGTCTATCTCCAGGTCAATTCCTTTGAGCACATGGAGCGGTACAGCGCCCGGGTATGTCTTGTTTACCTCTTTTAGTCTGATCATCTTATCTTGGAACAAAAATGATTAATGGAATCAGAAACGCAAGAATTGCCGTAAAGGCAAGAATGCCCCATATGATATATGATGTTGTCTTGAACTTTTTCATATCAGAGTTTATTTGGTTTTGAATGTTTGTTTTTAGACGGATTGACCGTTGACCGACAGAAAGTCGAAATATGCCTTTTTCAAAGTGTCAGGTGATATGCCAAGATTGCACATCAGTCTGAAGAGGGGAGGAAGCTGTTTTTGCATCAGTTCCTCGCTTTTTTCGCATCTTATTTTTTCTTTGGCGTCCGGCGATACGAAGAAACCTATTCCTCGTTTATTGAAAATCAGATTTCTGGAGGTTAGCCGCTCGTAAGATCTCATCACAGTGTTGGCATTGACTTCGACTGATGCCGCGTATTCCCTTACAGAAGGGATGCGGTTGTCGCTGTCGTATTTGCCTTGCATGATGTCATCGCAGATGCGGTCGGCAATCTGAAGGTAGATAGCTTTATTGTTTTCTTCAAATATCATTATAGATTTTTTTACGAATTACCACCTTTCAATCGATTCCATTTCCTTTAAGCGTTTGTAGGAAAGAATGTATAATCCAATTATTATAATTATGTTTATGGTATAGAATATTGTCATGAATGTCGGCATGCCCATTTCTCTGAATTGCTCTTCCCATCTGAATTTGAAAGACATTCCGTACATGTTGAGAACGAGTCTGAATGAAAAGAACAAAATGGTGTTGAATGCGATGGATATGCCTACCAATGAGACAAATCCGGAAAGTCTTGCGCGTTTCGGCCATATCGCGGAGCATAACGTGAAGAATGCCTGAAGTCCCAGAAGTCCGGTGATTGTGAACATTGTGATTGCCTGCATGGACTCGTCGTTGATAAAAGTGGAGATGTCCGTATTACCGTCGATATAGCCGAATGAGAAAAGATAACTGAGCGGAATCGGTTTGATTACAGCGCCAGGATCGGCATATATGGGTGCGGTCCACACCCGTATCTGGTCAGCTATAAGGACTCCGGCGAAAAACACTATGTAAATTGCCACGACATTAAAGAGTATGCATGTGGCGAACTTCTCAAGTGTTGAAGCCGGCAAGGTGAGTGCGGAGATCCTTTTGATCTTCGAATCATATGATGAGAATGTGGATGCCGCGCTTATTATCACAATGAGGAAAAGCAGAAAGCTGAACATGGATTCCTCTTTATTCCACATTGTATCAATGCCGTTGTATGAAGGATGCAGGTAGCACCCCGTGATTACCGGCAATATTGAAGTACAGAATATCAGCATCCCAAGGATTCCCAGTGTCATCTGAAGAAATCTCTTTTTGTTTTCTCCCGCATATTGTTTTATAAATAGGCAGAAACGTCTCGATGAAAAAATATCGTTAGTCATGAAACTTGTTTTTAATATAAGGGTATTTGTAAATCTGTTTGTGACTGCTTGGTTAGAAAAAGTTTAGTAAACAGTTTCTTAGCTTTTGAAAATGGAATTTAGCCGTTCCGGGTCGGTCACTGCGAAATCGAAGAGAAGTTCAAGATTCAATTCGGAGTCATCGCCCTGGTCATTGGGAAGAATGATTGACGCGCCACCGAGTCCCTTGGCGGCGTAGACAGCCTTTTCGATGAGGCTTGCGTCTGTTGTGTCAAGAAACTTAAGCTTATCTTGAATCTCGTTTACAGTGCGGTCAATCAGCACTTTGCTTTTATCCATTATCAGAATATGGTCGAGAATCTGGCTGACATCTCTGACTTGATGGGTTGAGATTACAAAAATTCTGTCATCGCTCATTGATTCGATAATAAATTTTCTGAAAGCGCTTTTCGCCGGAATGTCAAGTCCGTTTGTCGGCTCATCCATCAAAAGTATTTTTGTGTTGCATGCCATGGCGAATGCGAGCGCGACTTTCTTTTTCTGACCCATAGAGAGTTTGTCGAGCACAATGTTTCTGTCAAGACCGAATGTGTCGAGATGGCGGTACATATCCTCTTTGGAGAAATTGGGATAGAAAGCCCCGTTCAGAGAAATGAACGTATCGAGTTTCAATGCGGGAAGTCCGATTTCCTCCGGCACAAGAAATATCTGGTCAAGTGTGGAGGGTCGACGCAGTCTTGTGTTTATTCCGTTTAGAGTCACTTCACCTGAATCAGGGGTGAGCAGTCCGCATATAAGCTGCAGGAGGGTGGATTTTCCTACTCCGTTAGAACCGAGAAGTCCGTAAACACCACCTTCTTCAAGTCTGAGGGAGAAGTTGTCGATTGTTGGCACTCCCTTTCGTTTATAGTTGAAAGTGCAGTTTTTGATGTTTAGCATATTATAGTTTGTTAGTGTATTAGTATATTAGTACACCGCAAAGGTATGACATTTTTTTGAGATTGCAAAAAAAATTGACAAAAAAATAAAAATTTCTCCCAAGTCCCTATATAATAATGGTTCGGTAAAATTTTAATTAAACTGGAACGTATGGGCATCCATACCGAGAAGACATACCGCGAGGCATTCTCGAAGGAAGTAGACTGGGCAAAGATAGACGAGGAGGCGATATTCAGGATATTCTCCAACCATTCACAACCGCGTAACAACCACTTTTAGATATACACTCAAACGGTTTTGCATCTTAATATGGTTGTTACATGGTTGTGGGTGGTTGGAGTTTTTATAAGCCGGTTGGCTTGAAGTTGGCAGCAAAATCAGAATCTATGCGTCTATGTCATCATTTTTGCGTATCTTTGCGCAAAACAACGCAAATAATGGGCATTCTTATGTCATACTCTGAATCATTAAAGCATGTAATTCATATAATGTTAATATTGGGATTTAGTGCATTAATCCTGTCTTCTTGCCAATCTCAATCTACAGATACGAAATATCTTCTATCAATAGAGGAATTAAATGATTCCGTTCCTGAAAAAGTGTTGACCTTGCTTGATTCGATAAACCCGGAAGAATATAAGGATAATGAATCAAAAGCGTTATACGCTTTGATAAAGTCGCAGGCTTTAGACAAAACTTTAGTTGATGTCACCAACGATTCCTTGATTTCCATCGCTAAAAACTATTATGAAGACTCATCAGATAAATATCATCTGATGAAAAGTGAGTATTATCATGGTCTTGTCAATATAAATGCAGGCAATTATGATAATGCAATAAAATCGCTTCTTAAAGCTTACGACCTTGGAGAAGAGACCAAAGACTATTACTGGCAAGGAATGGCTGCATCCAAAATAGCAGACATATTTATAAAGAATTATGATGGTTATGAATCACTCGCTTTTTCAAAAATTGCTTTAACTTGTTTGGAAAAGACTGGAAAAAAACGCTATATTGATTATGCGTTATTGGATTTAGCTACGGCATATAATAACGTAGATTTTAGCGATTCCTGTATTATGACTGTCAATAAGATACATAGAGATAATGATAATTGGTTGAACTATGAAATTAATTTATTATTGGGAAATGCTTATATCCGGGAAGATAATTTTAAACAAGCAATAAATGTCTTAAAAGATAATGTCATTCCGTCAGGAAAGAATACAGAGAATATGGCATATCTTGCTCTTGCCTATCTCAGGAAGGGTGAGATAAACAAAGGGAAACAACTTATCGATTCAATCGGAGAAGATGAGAATTTGCTTTCTCATTATGTAAGATATGAATTGAGTGAAGAATTAAATAATGAAAATGAGGCATATTCATTGCTTAAAAATCTATTTGACAAATCTGATGATGATTTTAAAAAACATTTGGATTCTAAACTCTCTGTTGCGCTTCTGAATTATCATGAAACTGAACAGGAATTAGCAAAATTGATTAAAGCCAAGACCAAATTGCAGGTTATATTTATAATTACAGTCATTATCTTAATATTCTGCATTATAATCCTTATTATACTAAATAAATTCCAAAAGCAGAAGATAAAAATTAGAGATCTAAATGCCGCTGCAAAAGATCTAAACAATAAAATTCATTCAACAGACCAAAATAATTCTAAACTTGCAAAATCGGTTCAGTCCCTTCTTGCGTCCCAATTTGTAGGCTTAAATGAGATGTGTCAGGCATTATATGAAACTGAGAATGAAGAAAAAGGGAAAAAGCAAATCGCAAAAATGATGATTAACTTCATAAACTCTTTATCTGGAAATAATGAATTGATACAGGAATTGGAAAGATTGGTGAATTATCATTATGATAATATATATGATTCTTTTAAATCTGATTTTAATGATCTAAAAGAGATTGATTATCGGTTGTTTTTATACTCCATACTCGGTTTTGAAAACACTACTATAGCTCTTATATTTAACACTGAAATAAGATCAATTTATTCAAGAAGAGATAGATTAAAAATAAGAATCATCAGCTCATCATCTGCGAATAAAAATAAATACATAGCCTTTCTTTATCCGGATGGATTAAAAAAGTCTATAACAGGGGATGTAGGGAAACCACAAAATCTATATAAGCCTAATATTAAATTCAAATGATCGATTTATCTGACGCAGCCTGATAAGGTGAAAGGTTATAGGGAATAGGTTAAAGGAAAGAATTGTCACGCCTCAACAATCATATTAAGGATTTCCCGCATCGCGGATCCCTCGCACCTTGCGGTGTTTCAGGTAGAACGCGGACAGGGCGGATGGCACGCGGATTCCTTGATATTCATAAAATTATACTCAAAAAGCTTATCGCAGAGTCATATGCCTTGCGGCTCTCCGTCGGCAGCCATTGGCTGCCGAATCCGCTGTGGCTCAAATTCCGGATCTGGCTCAACTTGAAAAAATAAATCCGCGGTATCTGTCTCCGCGTGACACATCCACGATAATAAAGCAAAGGCTCCCGTGAAGGAGCCTTTGTTATTAATCAGCAGTTTCCGACCTTTTCCAGCGGTCGGGCAGTAGATTTCTGTACTGTTCCAAAGGGGTTGTCGGACTCCATGAAGCGCACCTGTTCAATATGTCCGAGATGTATTCCATGACGTTTACACCATTCAGACGACATGACACGACCAGCGACAGGTACATGGCTGCCGTCTCGCCTCCCTTGTGAGATCCAAAGAAAAGCGAGTTGCGCCTTAGTAGCGACACAAGTCTTTGCATCCGCTCAATCAGGTTGTTATCAAGGTCATAGTCACCGCGGCTGAAGATGGCCGGGACCCATTCCCATTCGTTGAGGGCATACTTCACCGCTCCCATCAGGTCAGAGTCTGCGGGAACATGCGGATCTGTCTTTACCGCATTAAGTTTCTCCTCTATTCTTGCCAGTATGGGAGGGGCGTATTCCTCTCTCCACCGGAGATTATCGGCCACCGTCCAGCCGTCGCGTCCTATCCGGTGACGGTGCTCCCGGTCATAGAGGAGATTGAACAGGCGCAGGATCTCGGCTGCTTTCGGGATTTCCTTTATATCGATGAACCGCCGCTTGATGTGTTGAAGACACGCGATTCTGTTGATTCCGTCATATTTCCCATCGCCGAGTTTTCGATATACAGGCATGGCATCGCTCTGGAATGTACCGTTATATCCTTCAATGATTTCCTCGAAGACTTTCTCCGACCTTGATCCCCGGCTATAGAAGAAGTATGCCAGTCGGAGGTGATGCGCCACCAGATCCCATATATATCCTTTCTTGATTTTGAGTCCTTTGTCGTTTTTCTCTTCGACCCTTACCTTGTGAAACGTTTCGTCTCCGCTTATGTAGGAGTCTTCCAGCACTGCCTGCCGCAGACACTCGTGCAGACGGCTGAAGACCGCTGTCGCTTTCGACAGAAGTCCGCCTATTGTTCCGCGCCCAATTCTGAAGTCATTGTCTGCAAGCCACGAAGCTATGCGGTTCATAGGCATCGAGTACATGTAGTGCATCTGGGCACAGAACGCGATAAAGCTTCCGTCGAAGTTGGAGTTCTGCAGGGGAGTGACCGGAGCTTTGCCGCTGATTATGGTTCCGTCCTTGCTGTAGAGGGCGACCCTATGTATTTCCTTTTTAAGTAGATGACAAAAATTTGAAAACATCAAATTTTGGGGTATAAGTCGAACGCATAAGTATGGTAAAAATCTCTTCCAGACCATACTTGACAAACGACTTTGCCTTTCTTCCGTGTTTCAGAAT
>RIAY01000019.1 GCA_003833075.1 Muribaculaceae bacterium Isolate-036 (Harlan)
GGAAATTTTTAGTTTCATGTCAGCCATGGCAACGATATTTATTGTCGCTACATGGTGCTACAAAGTTACAAATAAAATTTGACATATACAAATATGTCAATCTGTATTTTACAGAAATCTTACTGATAAACTACCGACATCCATCGCCGACCGCGTCATATCCATGGCAGACGGACACATCATCGCGGAAGAAGAAATCCACCAGGGATTTCCTCAGTTAAAAAATAATTGCTAACTTTGTTTTATAATCAATCTAAAAATTCACAGGCGGCAACGGCACTTACAGCTCCGAAACCGTCTCCACTTACAAACAGACATAAAATGGAAAATAAAGAAAATCAGCTTCAGATTCAGCTCCGTCCGGAAGTTGCCGACGGCAAATACACCAACCTCGCGATGATCGGTCATGGTCCCAACGAGTTCCTCATCGATTTTATCTTCGCAGCCCCGGGAATGCCCCAGGCTCCTGTTGTAAGCCGCGTAATGATGACTCCGGAGAACGCAAAACAGCTTCTTTTCGCCCTTACCGACAACATCAAGAAGTATGAGGCTCAGTTCGGAGAAATCATGCCACGCAATGTAAAACCCGGCATAGCCAACAACTGATTCAATCAATAACAGCACCCAAACGATGGAACACAACTTATTTCTCTACAACTCGCTGAAACGCACGAAACAGCTCTTCAAGCCCCTGCATGAGGGTCATGTAGGGATGTATGTATGCGGACCGACAGTCTACGGCGATGCCCATCTCGGACATGCCCGCCCTGCAATCACGTTCGACATTCTGTTCCGTTATCTCCGACATCTCGGATATAAGGTCCGCTATGTACGCAACATAACCGATGTCGGTCATCTTGAGCATGACGCGGATTCTGGTGAAGACAAGATTGCCAAGAAAGCTCGTCTCGAACAGCTGGAGCCAATGGAGGTTGTGCAGCTATACCTGAACCGCTACCATCATGATATGGAAGCGCTCAATGTATTGCCGCCAAGCATCGAGCCTCATGCATCGGGACACATAATCGAACAGATCGAATATGTCAAGAAAATTCTTGAAGCGGGATATGCCTATGAAAGCCAAGGCTCTGTATATTTCGATGTGGAGAAATATAACAAAGACCACAGATACGGAATCCTTTCCGGCAGAAACATAGAAGACCTCCAGAACACGACCCGTGCCCTCGACGGTCAGGAAGAGAAACGTAATCCGATGGATTTCGCCCTTTGGAAAAAGGCTTCTCCTGAACACATCATGCACTGGCCATCCCCCTGGAGCGAAGGGTTTCCCGGGTGGCATCTTGAGTGCTCCACGATGGGTGAGAAATACCTCGGCGAGAAGTTCGACATACATGGAGGCGGTCTTGACCTCATGTTCCCCCACCATGAATGTGAAATCGCGCAGAGCGTGGCGGCTCAGGGACACGAAGCCGTCAACTACTGGATCCACAACAATATGATTACCATCGAAGGGAAAAAGATGGGGAAATCATATAACAACTTCATCACGCTCGAACAATTCTTCGAAGGCAGTCATCCGCTTCTGACGCAGGCATACTCACCGATGGTGATACGCTTTTTCATACTGCAGGCACAATACAGGAGCACCGTAGATTTCTCCAATGATGCTCTTCAGGCTGCGGAAAAGGCTTTGCAGAAGATGCTTGACATATACCGCCGTCTTCAGAATCTGCTGCCTGCCGAGAAATCGACTGTCGAGGTTCCCGACTTTATGACGCAGGCATACGAAGCGATGGACGATGACCTGAACACTCCGATTGTGATCGCCACATTGTTCGAAGCCGGAAAGATAATCAACTCCGCGACCGACGGAAATGCCAAGCTTAACGCCGAAGATCTCTCCCGTCTGCGTCTGCTGTTCGACACAATGCTTGTTGACTTGCTTGGCATCAAGACAGGCACCGATGAAGCGGGAGCCGACATAAAACCCTTCGAGGGGGCGGTAGACCTGCTGATGGACATCCGCAAGAACGCGAAGGAACAGAAAGACTGGGCGACTTCAGACCTAATCCGTGACAAGCTCGCCGCACTCGGCTTCAATGTCAAAGACACCAAGCAAGGAGTGGAATGGAGTCTTAATTAATACTCAATTTAAGTTATTCGCCGTCAGTATTAGGTTACTGACGGCTTTTTTTATGCCGTTATCACAAAAAATTACCCCGATTTTAAGTATTGCCCACCCCTCTTTTTCAATCTAATTTTGCACCCGGAAATAACTCAAAATTAAATTATCAATGAAAAAGTTTACAACGATCTTCGCAACAATGATGCTTTGCATCGGTCTTTCAACGGGTTTCACATCGTGTTCCGACAATGAAGAGGATCAGCCGGCGGCACCTGCCGCAAAAAGTGTCGAAGGAGCATATCTCGGTGACATGACATGCTCTGTAATGGGTTCGGAATCGACATTCGAGGACATGACATTCACTCTTGCAGCTACAGACGACGCCACTGTGTCCCTGACTATGTCTTCGTTCGGAGAGCCGCCGATGCAGGTGCCCGAAATCACAATCCCCGACATAAAGGTATCCGGAGAGAACGGCACATACACTCTCGCCACAACGAATTTCGACACCGAGTCAAACGGCAAAAAGATATCAGGAGTAGTTCAGGGAACTTTCGCCGACAACACCCTCGACGTGAAAATCAATCTTCAATACGGCAACATGCCTATGCCGCTTATCTGTTCTTTCACAGCTACTAAGAAATAAACAGGATGTCGCGGAAACTTGCAAGTACAATCATCGCGCTCTGCGCATCGTTTCTTTCAGTCAATGCCCTTGCCGACACCTTCGCCGGCAAGGTGCTTGACGGAGAGGGTGCTCCGCTTATCGGTGCGGTGGTTCGCATTCCGGACATGAAAGAAACTGCCGTGACCGATGGAGACGGTTGTTTCAGATTCATACTGAAGACAAGCAAACCGGTAAAGGCATCAGTCTCTTATGTAGGTTTCATAACCGACACCTATATACTGAAACCTGCAGGCATCGGCAACCCGCAGATCATACGAATGTCTCCAGACGAGACAGCTCTCGGCGAAGTGGTTGTCACGGCTACCCGCACACCTAAAACGCTCAAGGACGCCCCCGTTGTCACAAGGCTTATATCTGCGGAAGATATTGCCAGGACTGACGCCACCAATATCCAGGATCTCCTTACAGAAGAGATTCCGGGACTGGAATTCGGATTTGCCATGAGTCAGGAGACATCTCTGAATATGAGCGGTTTCGGAGGGAATGCAATCCTTTTTCTCGTTGATGGCGAACGACTCGCAGGCGAGACGATGGACAACGTGGACTATAACCGTCTGAACCTTGACAATGTCGGGCAGGTGGAGATTGTGAAAGGCGCGTCATCGGCTCTTTACGGCGCCAATGCCGTAGGTGGCGTGATTAACCTCATCTCAAAGGAAGACAAACGCCCCTGGCATGTTAATATCAATTCACGCTACCGTTCGGCTGGAAACGAATGGCGCTCCGGTGGCTCTGTAAGCCTCAACGTGGGGAAAGTATACTCCAACACCTCTGTGCAGCATTCGACTGTGGAGACTGTAAGACTCACGGATGCTTTCGATACGGAATCAAAAATCCATGAAGTCTTCGGGGGAAGTACGGTCAATGTGAAGGAACGGCTGACATTCAGGGCAACCGACAACCTCCGTTTTATCGCAAGAGGGGGATATTTCTTCCGCACAAGCAATCGGGCGAACTATACAGACCATTACCACGACTATTCCGGAGGTCTGAGGTCGGTATGGGATATAGATGATTCCCGGAACCTTGAGATTTCATACAGTTACGACCAGTATGACAAGGCAAGATTCATATCCGGCAACCGCACTGACGACCATGACTACAGCAACCGGCAGCACATCATCCATGCTCTCTATTCTCATTTCTGGGGAAACAACGCCATTACCGCCGGAGCCGACTTCATGCATGATTATCTGACAACATATCAGTTTACAGAAGGAGGCAACCACTCACAGAACACGATAGATGCCTTCGTGCAGTTCGATTATTCTCCGGCTTCATGGTTTAATGTAATCGCAAGTGTCCGCGAGGATTATTTCTCCGAATCAAGGAGCAACGCCTTGACTGCGAGAGTAGCAACCATGTTCAAGCTGAGACCGTTTTCGATACGCGCCTCATATTCAGGAGGATTCCGGGCACCCACGTTAAAGGAAATGTACATGGACTTTGACATGGCGGGAATACAGATGATATACGGCAACCCGGATCTGAAACCGGAAAGAAGTCATAATTTCAACATCGCTTTGGAACGTACGGGGCATATACGTGGCACCCATCTGGGAGGATCATACAGTTTCACTGCAAACGGCTATTACAACTACTACAACAGCCGCATAACCACGACGGATTTTCCCGGAGACGCATTCCGCGAGGAGGGAGCCATCTATTGTAATGAAAAGGGTGTGAAAGTCGCCGGACTCGACATCAATGCAAGATATCGCTCTCTTATGGGACTCGGACTCTCTGCAAGCTATAACTATCTGCATGTGGGCGGAAACTCCATAGACTCGCAGTTCTCCCAGCCTCGGCCGCATTCCGCGACATGGAGAATAGATTTTGAAAAACGGCTATGCAGTGTCTATAAATTCTATGCCTCCCTGTCTGGGCGTTATCTGGCAAAACCCGTGAGCAGACATGATACGGATGAAGCATATTCGCTCTGGAAATTCACTTTCCAGCAACAGGTCTGGAAAGGGATAAACATAAATTTCATCATAGACAATCTATTGAACTACAAACCGGATATTTATTATTGGAATTCCGCGCCGACAACAGGACGGACATACTCCATAGGCTTGTCTATGGATATCGACGACTTTTTTAAGTAAGCTGTTAAAATATGACACACATCAGAAAAAAGATTATTTTACTCGGCATTGGTTGCGCCTTGACAATAGGCGCAACCGTCCTGCTATGGAAAAACTTTGCCTCGACAACACGCATTGCCTGCGTAAACTTTCAGGCAATCACGCTGGGACAGATGGCAAAAGCCAATGACAATTCATTCATAAAACTTGAAGAACTTGACGTTGACAGGCTCGACAAGGCATCTGATTACGACATGATACTTCTCAACGGAATGGGACTGAGAATAACAGATGAGCAGCGAAACAAGCTGACGGATGCCGCCGATAAAGGAACTCCCGTATATAGTTTTGCGGTGACAAACCCTCAGAACAATATCCTTTCGACAGACTCTATTGATGCCGAGTTTCTGAAACAATATATGACAGGGGGCAGACGCAATTACCGCAATATGTTGAAATACATACGGAAATTCATCGATGGCAAAAAACTGTTTGCCGACACACCCGGAGACCCCGTGCTTACGTCTTCTTCCCTTATGTATTATCCGTCGGAGGAAGATGACCTGCAGTTTCCATCTGTCAACGCATTCGAAAAATTTCTGAAAGAGAAAGGGAAATGGAATCCTGATGCCCCGAAGATAATACTGACCGGACAGATGGGCGTTCCTGAAGAACTGGTTGCAGAACTCGAGAAACGTGGCAATACTGTCTATCCTGTAAACGTTATTCAACGTTTCATAGCCGGCGGGCATGCCGATTCCATAAAGATAAACGCCATCATAAACATGGCTCACGGACGAATGGGCGATCAGGTTGTCAGATATCTTGAGACACGAAACATTCCTTTGTTCTCTCCTCTCAATGTCAACAGAGATTATCATGAATGGGCAGATGACAAAATGGGCATGAGCGGTGGATTCATGTCTCAGAGTGTGGTGACTCCCGAAATTGACGGTGCCATACGACCCTATTCACTTTTCGCTCATTACGAGGGGAAGGACGGTCTCCCTTATGTAGCTGCGATTCCGGACCGCCTGCAGGATTTCTCTTCTACTGTCAGCAACTATCTCTCCCTGCAGTCCCGTCCGAACAAAGAGAAGAGAATCGCAATCTTTTATTTCAAGGGACCCGGACAAAATTCTCTTGTCGCGGAAGGAATGGAAGTGGCTCCCTCTCTGTTCAATGTGCTGCAGCGACTCCGGGAGGAAGGATATGATGTCGGAGCACTCCCCTCTTCCCCTGAAGCGCTTGAACGCATGATAAACGAAAACGGCAAAGTCTTCAACAGTTATGCCTTGGGGGCAATGGAAGATTTTGTAAATAAAACCAATCCCGAGATAATTGATGTGAAAGACTACGACCGATGGTGTGCAATGGCTTTCTCAAAAAAGATGAGAAAAGAGATTGACACCGTTGACGGTGAGTTTCCGGGACATGGGCTGAACGATGGGAAAGGGAATCTCGCGCTGGCAAGACTCAGATTCGGCAATGTCGTGCTGATTCCGCAGACCGCCGCAGGTCTGGGCGATGATGATTTCAAGATTGTGCACGGCACTGACGCCGCTCCTCCGCACAATTATGTCGCCGCATACCTTTGGGCAAAATATGGTTTCAAGGCTGACGCTCTTGTTCACTTCGGCGCACACGGCTCCCTTGAGTTCACTCCGCGCAAGCAGGTGGCGCTCGGAAGCAACGATTGGCCCGACAGACTCGTAGGCGACATGCCACATTTCTATATCTACTCCACCTCGAACGTCGGAGAAGCCATGATGGCAAAACGCAGAAGCTACGCCGGAATCATAAATTACCTCACACCCCCTTTCATGGAAAGCAACGTAAGAGGAATTTATAAAAATCTTGCCGATGCCATAAATGAATACAACAAAACGCGCGCATTGGAAAACCCGGACCCGAAAGCGGTGTCGGAAGCTTCCCGTCTGGTAAAAAAACACACTGTCAAGCTGGGCATTCACCGTGAACTGCGGCTCGACAGCATACTGGGCAAGGGTTATTCAGCCGATGAAATAGCAAGAATCGAGAACTTCGCCGAAGAACTCGCCAATGAGAAAATCACAGGCGCGTCATATGTGATGGGTATGCCGTATTCTCCGGAACATATTCTGTCTACGGTCACGGCGATGACAGTAGAGCCACTTGCGTTCAGTCTGCACAAACTAAAGGGAGGCAATCTCAAAAAACATCGTACCGATGCGAAGTCACTGATTACTTCACTGATAAAGAGCGGTAATGAATGTACGGATGCCGACTTGTGCCGGATCAGCGGTCTGACACAGGAATTGCTTGACAGTGCGAGAAAGACGCTGGCGACAATCGAAGGTTCCAAAGACATGTTCTCAAGAATGATGGTGATGGGTTCAATGATGCCGTCAGGAGGAGGGATACCCTTGAAAGTGGCGGAACGCAAGGCACCTGGACGCAGACACGCCATGATTCCGGGCATGTCACCGGAGAAAGCCCTTGAAATGGCACGTAAGATGGGGGCAGATGAAGCTGCCATAAAAAAGATGGAGGCTGCAATGAAACGCAATCAACCGAAAGGGAGGGCAATGCAGAAAGGGAACCATCACAAAATGCAGGGAAACGGTATTTCACCCGAAGAGACAGAATTTGCTCTGGCAGTGAACGAGATTGAAAGAGCCTTGAAAAACGCAGGCATATACCAAAAGGCTCTCCGCAACAGCCCCGAAGCTGAAATGGTCTCGCTTCTGAATGCTCTTGACGGAGGATACATATCCCCGACATCCGGAGGCGATCCGGTATTGAATCCCAATGTATTGCCCACGGGACGCAACATGTTTGCAGTAAATGCCGAAGAGACACCTTCCGCGATAGCATGGGAGAAAGGGAAATCGCTCGCCGACAACACCATATCCCTTTACCGCAAGGCTCACAACGACTCTTTGCCGCGAAAAGTAAGCTACACGCTGTGGAGCAGCGAATTTATAGAGACTGAGGGCGCTACAATTGCTCAGATTCTTTATATGCTTGGAGTGGAACCGGTAAGAGACGCATTCGGCAGAGTGACAGATCTTGCGCTTATTCCTTCCGAAAAATTAGGTCGTCCACGAATAGATGTGGTGGTTCAGACTTCGGGTCAGCTTCGGGACCTTGCCGCTTCCCGGCTCTTCCTTATCAGCAGAGCGGTCAGAATGGCAGCAGAAGCCAACGACAGCAAATTTCCGAATTATGTAGCAGAGGGTGTTGTGGAATCTGAAAAACACCTCGTTGACAAAGGCGTTTCACCCAAGGATGCAAGAAAGCTGTCGACATCACGTGTCTTCGGAGGTGTCAACGGCAACTACGGAAGCGGAATCCAGGCGATGGTGGAAGCCGGCGACAGATGGGAGAATCCATCCGAAATCGCCGACACCTATATTCAGAACATGGGTGCCTCATACGATAGCGAAGAGGAATGGGAGCAACTCCGCGACTATGCTTTCGAAGCCGCGCTCACAAGAACAGATGTTGTGGTGCAGCCCCGTCAGAGCAACACATGGGGTGCGCTCAGCCTTGACCACGTGTATGAATTTATGGGCGGCATGAATCTGGCGGTGAGAAATGTTACCGGGAAAGAGCCGGAAGCATATCTCAGCGATTACCGCAACCGCAACAACGTCCGTATGCAGGAAGTAAAGGAGGCTATCGGAGTGGAAAGCCGAACCACAATACTCAATCCTTCATATATAAAAGAAAAGATGAAAGGTGGTGCCGGCGATGCCTCGGCAATGGCGGATGTCATCCGCAACACATATGGTTGGAACGTGATGAAACCCGATGTGATTGACGATGAACTCTGGAACGACATCTATGACACATATGTGAGAGATAAAAACGGACTGGGAATGGAAAAATATTTTTCCGAAACCAATCCGGCTGCCCTGCAGGAAATGACGGCTGTAATGCTGGAAACCATCCGCAAAGGGATGTGGGACGCATCAGACGAACAGACGAAGGCACTTGCCGACCTACATGCCCGCATGGTTGAGAAACATGGAGCCGCATGCTCCGGATTCGTATGCGACAACAGCAGGTTGCGCGACTTCATCAAATCAAATATCACGAAGGAATCGGCTGCGGCATACGATGCATCGGTGGCATCGGTCAGGGCGGAGAATATACAAGACGGGAACGACGGTCAGGTCATGAAACGTGAGGAACTGAACAAGACCGAAACCACGACCAACCGAATAAACGGTCTTACCGTAGCTCTGTCAATTGTCGCGGCTCTCATAATAATGGTGGCGGTGATCAGACGTCGCCGTAAAAATGCGGGGGAATAACGATGGAAACAGTCGTATTGATCATACTTCTTCTGGTGAGCCTCAGTTTTATACTGAAGCTCACCTTCCATCGCCCCGCCGGGGTTGCTGTTCTCAGCCTCTTGACAATGGCCTTCACTGTATTCATGACAGAATCCGCAAGCAGCCAGTCAAAGACAAGAATCGCAGACTGGCTGTCGCAACCGGAGCTGATGCTCGACACTTCGGTGGTTCTCACCATAGATGTCGCCTTCCAGATATGTTTCTGCATTCTCATGGCTTCAAGACTTTCAGGCACTCTTCGCGGGCTTCAATCCATTCTGCTCGAAATAACCTTGTGGATTCCCGGTCTCCTTCTGTTTCCGACCCTGTATTCGATGCTTGTGGCGATAATATTCTCGATGCCGGGTGCGGACTTCGATACCATTGGATGGATTTCCGGAGCTGCGGTGATGACGGCAACTCCGGTTCTTGCCTACGGACTGAAATTTATCCTTCCCGAAACCGATCTGAGGCTTGAGCTGATATTTTTAATAAACCTGCTCATCGCCACTCTGGGAATAGTCGCCACAGTCAACGGCAGAACAGCTGCCACCGGCACAAACAATGTGGAATGGCAGGCGCTCGCTGCCATATTTGCCATTATCATTTCAGGACTCTGCGCGGGATGGATATATTTCAGGGTCAGAAACTCAAAAAAAATCAATAATATATAATTTCGACAAAATGAACACAATATCAAACATCCTCTATTGGATTTCAACAGGGCTGCTGGTTCCTGTTATCGTGCTGCTGATATTTTTCTTTATCAGGGCAATCATTCTTATCGGAGTTTTCTTCGGACAGTATATGGGGCACAAAAAAACCGTCTCTTATCTGTATCCTCTGATAAAAAGTCTGACACCGGGCGATAATGACGCTATTGAAAAGTGCCACGCCACGAAAGAGAAATCCGTTGTCGCGTCTTATGCGAAACGGATAATCGAGAACAAAGGCAACCGCCCTAAAATCGAATTGCTGCTGTCTGAATATGAACTTGACGCCAACAAAGAAATCGCCACATCAAAAGTGCTTGCCAAGATGGGACCGATACTCGGTCTCATGGGAACACTCATACCAATGGGTCCCGCGCTTGTCGGACTCGCTTCAGGCGACATAGCCTCCATGGCATACAACATGCAGGTGGCGTTCGCAACAACAGTTGTCGGACTCGTTGTCAGCGCAGTAGGTTTCGTCACACAGCAGATGAAGGAACGGTGGGCAGTGGCAAACACTACAATTCTGGAATATCTTTCAGATGTTATCGAACAAACCTCTAACAGCAATGCGGCATGAGAAGACGACGTTCATTACTTCGCAAGGGTGAGGATTCTGATCCGATGAGTGTGGTCAGCAATCTTTTTGATGTCGCCATGGTCTTTGCCGTAGCACTTATGGTCGCGCTCGTAAGCAGATACAACATGACGGAAATGTTTTCGCAGGAAGATTTCACAATGGTGAAAAATCCCGGCAAAGACAATATGGAAATCATCACCAAAGAGGGTGAGAAAATCAACAGATATACCCCTTCGGAAGATTCAGACCCCTCCTCCGGCAAAGGGAAACGTGTCGGTGTTGCCTATGAGCTCGAGAACGGAGACATCATCTACGTTCCGGAATGACCATATCCGGTCGGTCGGAACGAATCAGGTCTATCAGTGCCGGAAGAGCTTCCTCCGCCGGAATATTCTTCTTGATCAGGTCCTTGCCACGGTAAATACTTACCCTGCCGGGACCTGCTCCGACATATCCGTAATCGGCATCCGCCATCTCACCGGGACCGTTAACTATACACCCCATGACTCCGATCTTGAGTCCCTTCATTTCCCGTGTCGCCTCTTTTACCTCCTTCAATGTCTTCTGCAGATCGAAAAGCGTGCGTCCGCAACTCGGACAGGCGATATATTCCGTCTTCGACATACGCAGACGCGTAGCCTGCAGAATGCCCAATTCAAGATCGGCAAGCACGGCATCGTCAAAGTTGGAATCAACAACCTCTATGCCGCTTGCATATCCGTTGAGAAGCAGAAAACCGAAATCAGCTCCCGCTTTCACGCGCAAGATATCAATATCCTTGTCGTCATATTCAAGGCTGACGACTATCGGGTTGGTATAACCGGCGGCGACAAACCTGTCGATATATGACATTATCTCGGCAGGTGCGTTTATATGACGGGATTTTATTACAAGAGGTCCTGAAAATTCCGGATTTTTCACAGGCATAGAGGCATCCGCGAGAAAGAATATGTCATCGGGACTGTCGGCATGCATCGAAACAATCCTGTCTTCAAAACCTTTGACCTTACGCAGCCGGTCGCGGGATGCTCCCGGAAGGACATTCGAAGGTTCCTGAATGTGCGGATGCCCCTCTCTTGAAGCTATATGGTCACGCAACGTTATCGCAACAGGAATCTCGTTCTCGGGAGGCTCGCTCAAAGACACGCGGATTGTGTCGCCGATACCCTCGGCAAGCAACGCCCCTATGCCGACTGCGCTTTTGATTCTGCCGTCTTCCGCGTCTCCAGCTTCTGTAACTCCAAGATGCAAGGGGTAGGTCATCCCGTTCTCCGCCATCCGCTTCACGAGCAGTCTTACGGTTTCCACCATCACGGAGGTGTTGGAAGCTTTGACGGAAATAACGACATCTCTGAAATCCACCTTACTGCATACGTCAAGAAACTCCATGACCGATTCCACCATACCTGCCGGAGTGTCGCCATAACGGCTCATTATACGGTCTGACAATGAACCGTGATTGACTCCCAGTCGCACTGCCGTTCCGTTCTCTTTACAGAGTCTGAGGAAAGGTACAAGAGTTTCTTCAATCTTGCCGATTTCCGAAGCATATTCCTCATCTGTAAATTCGAGTTTTCGGAATGTACGTGCCGCATCAACGAAATTTCCGGGGTTGATTCTTACCTTATCTGCCGTAGACGCTGCCTCGAAAGCGGCTTTGGGATTGAAATGGACATCTGCTGAAACTGGAAACGAATACCCTTTTTTTCTTATAAGCTCCCTAATTTCCCCCAAAGATAATGCCTCCCGCACTCCTTGTGTGGTGAAACGCACGAGCTCACCGCCCGCCTCGGCAATCCTTATCGCCTGTTCGGCACTATCCTCCACGGCATTTGTATCTGTATTTGCCATGGACTGTATGACCACACGGTTTGAGCCGCCGATTCCTATGCAACCGACTTTTACCTCATGGGTATCGCGTCTTTGATAATTGTACAGCATATGTATATTATAGCAATCTCTTTATGATTTTTAAGCTGCCTGATTCAGCAGCTTCTCCCAAGATTTATAACAATGTCATCAGAATGACCGAAAGAAAACCGACAGCATAACCGGCAATAACCTGCCATGCGGTGTGACGACCTAACCACACCCGTGCCGTACCAAGTATTCCGGAAAGTCCTATGGCAATAAGCAGCCATAGAAATGCGCCATCCTGCGGAAGTCCGTCGCGTATTATACGTATCAGCAATGCAACAACTCCGGCAACTCCGGCAGCATGTGCTGAAATCTTCCATCTGAAATTTATCAGCAGGTTTATCGCTCCGGCCACGGCGCCTCCTCCGAAAAACATCACAAGCCACATAGGCGCGCCTTTATACCACATGAACACCCCCGCTGCGGCAAGACACAATATCGAGATTATATACGGAATAACCCGCTCCTTGCGCCCGTTAAGCCCGACATCCGTTACAAGTCCCATGCGTTTTAACAGCAGGACAAGCAATGCCGGCACTGCCACCGTGAATGCCAAGGTGACAAGCGTAAACACAAGTTTCACCGAATATGGTGTGAAATCCAGAATCGACAGATTGAATGCAAGCAAAACGCCGTATACAGGCATAAGCAACGGAACGAGTGCCCAGGAAAGGAATGTTGCCGAGCCATCGGCGAAACGTTCACTCACCGAAGGAAGGGAACTGACCTCCGGTTCATTTTTTTTCTCTTCTTTATTGTCTTTCTCTTCCGTACGGTCGTTTTGGGGATCAACCGTCATTTCTTCCTTTTCATCAACTTCCTCTTCAAGGAGCGATTCGGGATAATATGATGATGTGTCAAGTTTCATTGTCTATTTCATTTGGCGACGTATTGCCGCAGCGAATTTTGGAGGTATCGGAGTTTCGAAATTCATATCCTTCCGCGTGACAGGATGTGCGAAACGAAGTGTCCTGGCATGCAATGCAAGACGATGGATAGGACTTTTGGTCGCTCCGTATTTCTTGTCTCCGGCAATCGGATGTCCGAGTTGTTTAGCATGCACCCGGATCTGATTCTTACGCCCTGTGTCAAGTGAGAACTGTGCGAGAGTGAATCCGTTTCCCCTGCCTACTACCTCATAATGGGTCACAGCAATACGGCCCTCATCCGGATTGTCTGTGGCGTATACCACAAACTGCGAGTTTTCGGCAAGACGGCTTTTCACAAATCCTTTGTCCTGTTCGAGATTTCCCTCAAGAACCGCGACATACAGACGTTCAAGAATAATATTGTTCCAGTTGTGGCGAAGCACATTCTGAGCCTCCTCAGACTTGGCGAACATCATGAGTCCGGAAGTATCACGGTCGAGGCGATGCACTATGAAAAGCTTGTTACGGGGATTGACACCTTTTACATAGTTACGTAGAATCTCGTAGGCATTATCCTCTTTTTTATGGCTCAATGTGGGAACTGACAGAAGTCCGTACCCTTTGTTGATCACGAGCACATCATCATCTTCATAAACAATCTCTATCCGGTGGTGATGAAACTCAGGAAAAGGTCGGGTGGAATTGAACTCTACGACAGCACCTGGCTTAACCTCTGCGTCAAACGCCTTGGTCACGGTTCCGTTCAGCTTAAGATGACCGTATTTCATCCATTTCTTTATATCGCCACGCTTTGAATCCGGACGCATATTGATCAGGAACTCCATAAGAGGCAATGAAGAGTCCCCTCGGTTTTCCCATGCAAAAATTCGGTCTTCCTTAAATCCACGCTTGTTTCTGTCTCCGTATGATGCCATCAAATTAATTTTTAACAACCACTTATTTATTAACAATAAAGTACCGTTTTTTATCATCGGCACCGACCTGTTGTGTCAGATCCTATATGAAGTGATTTAGAGTGTGTTTAAACCATTTCTATATCCGACTTGCAAATTTAGTCATTTTTTCCCAACACACATAAAAAGATACATATTATTGGCGTCCGCGGATGATCGGCAGACGTATCAGAGGCTTTTTAATAGCCCGCCATGCTCCCTCTTCAACTCGTGAAAACACCTCATAAAATCCTCTCAATTAACCACACAATTAAATTTAAGAACTTGTTTAAACAGTTGAACTCGTCTTGACTTATTTACGAAAGCTAAAATAATGATATCATTGATTCTTTTCTAACCCAAACGGATCTTTCCGGTTGTCTTCACACCTTTCATCACCGCCAGCCGTAAGGTTGCCGGCTCTTCGAGTGGCTAAAACTCCTCGGAAATATCTCACTGATGTCAAGAAAAAAATATGTCAAGACGAGGTCAGTTTCTAAATATTATAACTAAATTTACGCAAAATAAAAAAAGTCTATCTCTTTTCACAAAGAAATAGACCGAAACCTTAATCTTAGAGCTTGTTTAAAAATAAAAGTGAATTTGGGGACGTAGGCTTGGAGCAGGTTTCTTCTTGAGGTGAAGGAGCATAGCGGGCTATGTGACCGATGAGACTCGGTGAAAACAACCATAAAAGACCTCAAGGAAGCCACAAGATTCACTATATAAAAAATTTCGAATTAAATTTAAACAGTTTCTTAATTTAATACTATGAAAAACACATTACAAATGTTACAAAATAATTCACATATTCTGAAAATATTTCTTTTCCCGAATCGTTTGAATTACATTTATTAACCACGAATGCCAATATGGAGAAACTATACCAGTATTTATGGAGACACCGCATGCTGGGGCGCAAACTGAAACTTGATAACGGAACGGCTGTGGAGATTATTTCACCGGGTTTAATGAACCGAGATGCCGGTCCGGATTTCTCCAATGCGAGAATACGCATAGGGGATACCGAATGGGCTGGAAATGTAGAGATACACGTACATGCGTCTGACTGGTACAGACACGGGCATGACACTAATCCGGTATATGACTCCGTATTGCTTCACGTGGTGGCAATCAATGACAGGCGAGTGACACGCTCCGACGGAAGCGAGATTCCTCAGCTTACGGCAACATTCCCGGAAAGCTTCTTCAGAATGTATTCCACGCTTTGTGACAATATCGAGGGCATCAGATGCAACAAATGCATAAGTTTCATTCCACCTCTTACGATAACCGACTGTCTTGAATCGCTTGCAATCGAGCGAATGCAGACCAAAGCCTCAAGAATAATCAACGAACTCAATAATTCCGGAGGTGACTGGGAAAGGACCTGCTTCATAACTCTCGCCCGCGCATTAGGCTTCGGACTGAACAGCGAACCATTCGAAATTCTTGCAAGATCTATTCCGTTGGGATATATACTTAGACACGCCGACAATCTACAGCAGCTGGAGGCTATACTTTTCGGACAAGCAGGAATGCTTGACACTTCTATACATATATTTGATGAATATTATCAACTCCTCTGTCGCGAGTATTATTTCCTTGCGAGAAAATACAATCTGCGCCCAATGAAACGTGAGCTATGGAAATATGCCAGAACACGCCCGCAGAATTTTCCACATCGGCGCATCGCGATTCTTGCAAAAGCGCTTCACGGCGGTTTCTCGCTTATGTCGAGAGTGATTGCAGCCAACGGCAAGACTGAAGAGTCACGCGCAATTCTGCAATGGGAACTCGAAGGATACTGGCTTGATCATTCGGACTTTGACATAACTCAGCCTCAATCTCCTTCGGCTTTGGGACATGCAAGCACTGACCTGCTTCTGATAAACCTCATCGCGCCATTGCTTTATGCGTACGGAGCGACACACGGCGAGCCGGAACTGGCTGAGAACGGCTTAGAATTATGGAGAAAACTTCCACCGGAAAAGAACATGTTTATAAGACAATGGAGACAGGAAGGGATAGGATGCGAAGATGCTATGCGCAGTCAGGCACTACTGCAACTCAGGAAAGAATACTGCGATGCCGGACGCTGCCTGGACTGCAGAATAGGACATTGGTTGCTCAGACATAACGCCAGAGACATCCAATTTCACGAGAATATTCGTTAAAATATCACAAAGACATAAAAATTATCGTTTAAATATTTTTTTGTCACAATAATTTATATTAACTTTGCAGCGTGTTTTTCATGGTATTAGATTTAAGGTTAGAGGATTAGTTGTCGGGAGACAATTAATCTTTTTTTATTCAGCACATTACACATCAATACTATATAAAAGATGCTCCTCCGGCGGATTATTTAATAAGATATGGCGGTGTGTCAAAATTGATAAAATTTGACACACCGCCTTTATTTTAGCCGGATGGCGAGGATGCTGTCAGAGTGGTCCGGATGGTAGGCGGCTGAATGTGAGGCTGAAGGGAGTTGACTTTCGTCAATGACCGAAGCCGAATCATTCAGCCAACGACCCAGACGGGCTATTATGACACATCCTCATTACAATTCTTTACGCCTTTCAGGCAATTACATATCTTAGCGCTATTTATTAACGCAATATCAGCATCGCATCGCCATAAGCGCCAAAACGATACTTTTCTTTCACCGCCACATCATATGCCTTCATTACAGTCTCATATCCGCCGAACGCGGCAACCATCATCAGCATTGTGCTGAGAGGCATATGAAAATTTGAAATCAGCGAATTGCACACCGTGAAGTCATAAGGGGGGAAGATAAACTTGTTTGTCCAGCCGCTGTAAGTCATCAGGCGTCCGTTCATGCACACTGCAGTCGCAAGCGCACGCAGCACGCTCGTTCCTACCGCACACACATTGTGTCCGTTGTCTTTTGCCACATTCACGATATCCACCAGCTTTTCATCCACCATCGTGTCCTCGCTGTCCATACGATGCTTTGTCAGATCCTCCACATCTATCTCCTTGAAATTGCCCCGACCGGAATGCAGAGTCAGAAATCCTCTTTCCACTCCCTTTATTTCAAGACGCTTGAGAAGTTCACGACTGAAATGCAGACCGGCGGCAGGCGCCATGACCGCACCCTCTTTTTCCGCATATATGCACTGATACCTCTCGGCATCCTCCGGTTCAGCCTTACGCTTGATATATTCCGGCAGTGGTGTCTCTCCCAAAGCATAGAGCGCCTCCTTGAATTCATCGTGGGGTCCATCATAAAGGAAACGCAACGTGCGTCCGCGTGATGTCGTGTTGTCTATCACCTCGGCAACCATCGAATCATCATCACCGAAATAGAGTTTGTTGCCTATCCTTATTTTTCTTGCCGGTTCAACAAGCACGTCCCAGAGTTTATTCTCGGCATTGAGTTCACGAAGCAGAAACACCTCAATACACGCCCCGGTCTTCTCCTTGTTGCCATAAAGGCGTGCTGGAAAAACCTTCGTATCATTGAAGATCATCACATCGCCTTCATCGAAATAATTGATCAGTTCCTTGAAAATATGATGCGTGATTTCACCGGTTTTGGAATTGACCACCATCATTCTGCACTCATCCCTGTTTTCCGCGGGGTATTGTGCGATCAACTCTTCGGGGAGTTTAAACTTGAATTGTGAAAGTTTCATAATCAGGTTTGTTTCTTCTGCCGACACGTCGGCGGGTTATATCCATCTATTCCGTCACCTCTGACAACGAAGCGACTTCATTGTTAATTTTATAATCATCAGGGAAAGTGAGCGGACCATTGGCTATCACCTCCACAGCTTTGTCAATCGTGAGGCAGTCTTCAATCTTCACATCTCCCACACGCGTTCTGCGCAGACCGGTGAGATGAGCGCCCGATGACAAAGCCTCACCTATATCGCGCGCAAGAGCCCGGATATAAGTGCCTTTGCTGCATACAACACGTATTGTAAGAACCCTGCCCTCAAACGACAAGACTTCTATCTCCTTTATCTCCAACGGTTTTGCCTTGAGTTCAACCTCTTTCCCTTTTCGAGCGAGATTATATGCCCTTTTACCATCAACCTTCACCGCTGAGAAAACAGGAGGAACCTGCATCACTCTCCCGATAAAACGGGGAAGGACCTCATGCACCGATTCGATTGTTATATGCTCCCACGGAAAAGTACCGTCGACTTCCGTCTCAAGATCAAAACTCGGAGTCGTGGCACCGAGAGTTATTTCCGCTATATATTCCTTTGAACCGTTCTGCAAGGTCTCGATCTCTCTTGTGGCACGCCCTGTACATACAATCAGCACACCTGTGGCGAGCGGATCAAGCGTGCCGGCGTGACCGACCTTGAATTTCTTTACCCTCAGCCTTCGCTGTATCGCGCCTCTGAGACGTTTCACAGCATCAAAAGATGTCCACCCCAACGGTTTGTCTATCCCTATTATTTCTCCGCTTATAAAATCCATTATTGCCAAAGCATACAAATTATACCCATAACAAGGCAATATAAGGCAAACCACACGAGTTTGCCCCGCTTCACAATCTCAATCATCCATTTGCAGGCGCAGCATCCTACCACAAATGCAGCGACAAAGCCTACAATAAGAGCAAGACCGCCCACCTCGGTTGCTTGCGCCGCATGATCCGGACTCAATATATCCTTAACATCAAGTAGCGCTTCACCAAGAATAGGTATGATTACCATCAGAAATGAGAACTGAGCCATCTGGTCGCGTCTGTCGCCGAGCATTATACCTGTGGCAATCGTGGTGCCGGAACGGCTCAGACCGGGCAAAACGGCTACAGCCTGCGCGCATCCTATAATGAATGCGTCGCTCCATGATATGTCCCGTCCTCTTCCCACCGGAACGATCCTATCGGAATAATGGGCAAATGTCAGAAGAGCGGCTGTGACACAAAGACACACACCGACTATGAAAAGTCCGCTGCCGAAAAACTGTTCGACCCAATCCTTGAAGAAAAAGCCAACCACTGCTATAGGAATGCAAGACACAAGAATCTTGCATACATAATAGAAATCATAGTCACGCCTGAATGTGAAGAAACTCACACATAGCCTGGAAAACATCGGCCAAAGAATGACGAGTGTCGAACATACTGTCGCGGCATGCAATATTATGTCGAACTGCAATGTTTCATCAGATGGAAGATCTATGCCAAGTATCTCCCTGAATATCTCAAGGTGTCCGCTGGAACTGACCGGAAGATATTCAGCCAACCCCTGCACAATGCCCAGAATAAGGGCGTCAAGCCATTCCATTCTTTATATTTCGTAAAAAGTTTAAAAAGTTTAAACAGCCTATAAAATTCTCATTTCTTCATTGATTTCGGGATCCAGACAATAGAGATTGCCATGAGAAGAAAGCCGAGAAAGGCAAGAAGCGGTCCCACGACAATCCTGCGCGTGCTGAAGACCTCCGGATTGAAATCAGTTCCGTTTGTGCCGCCTCCGCTCATGAGCAGAAAGCCAATTATTATCAATGCGAGACATCCGCCCATCATCCAGAAATTTATCTTCGAAAAAGGGCGCTGTCCGGCTGTGACCTTATCCAGTCCGTCCTTGGAGACGGTGCTGTCTGACTTGTTATTCAGTTTTGTCATAAGTTTTATTTCCTGTATTTTTATACTCCCAGAGCATAATATCCGATCATCGGAACAGCTCATCGTAATCTTTTCTCAGATATTTCGCCGTTGCTATCCATGCTGTCAGCGCACAAAGCACAACGCCGACAAACATCATGCCTCCTGCTATACACCCGAACACGGGCCAGCTTATGTAGGAATTTATATTGCCGATTCCGGCATAGGGCGCACACGCCATCGCAACGGCAAGAAACAATGAGGCAAGCATTCCAGCTATCAGACCGCTCAATGCGTTGTTTGACACCACCGGTCTCGATATAAATCCGTTGGTGGCGCCGACAAGCTGCATTGTGTGAATAGTAAACCGTCTTGAATATATGGTAAGCTGCACGGTATTGTTGATCAGTACGAAAGAAATGACAAGCATCACAATTGCCACCACTCCGAGCACCAGCGTCATTCCGGCAATATTGGAATTCATAGCTTCCACCATCTCCGATTCAGGTGCATCAACGCTCTCCACTCCCGGAATAGCCGATACCTGATTCTTTACAGCCTCGATTTTTTCCACACTGTTCCAATCTGCCTTCAATGTGAAAGAGACTTCCGGAGTCAACGGATTCACGCCATAAAGCTCGGCAAGATCCTCGCCTGTCTCATCCGCCCAGTTCTTCAATGCCTGCTCCTTGGATATCACCACGACCCTTTTCGAGAAGGGGGCGCTGCTTATCCGCCTACCGATTTCGTTTGCCTGCGCATTACCGATGGAGTCGGACATCACCGCACTCAGTTCAACACGCTCGCGGAGCCGGCGTGTCTCGTTGTCGGCACACACCCATACCATAGCGATGATTCCCACGAGCAAAAGCACGAGGGTCACACTCACTATCGTGGTAAGATGTGATGCCCAAAATGAGATTTTTACTTCTTTATTTTCCATTCAATCTGCAAAGATAATAAATAAAGTACCCTGTTGTCAAGAATTTACTCTTTTTTTTAACAACAAAACAGCCAAATTTCTCATAAAAATTGAGTAATTTTGCAATTATGGTTGAAAAGAATCTAAAAGCAGCATTCCATACACTCGGATGCAAACTGAATTTTTCTGAGACATCCGCCATCGGCAAAGTACTGTCCGAGAGGGGGGTCACGAGAGCGGCACGCGGTGATTCTCCCGATATCATCGTGGTGAACACGTGCTCTGTCACCGAGACAGCTGACAAGAAGGGGCGTCAGCTCATTCGGCGCCTTGCCGCGCGCTATCCGGAGGCGACAATGGTTGTGACTGGATGTTATGCCCAGCTGAAACCGGAAGAGGTGGCAGCTCTTGAAGGTGTGGATATTGTGCTTGGTTCAAATGAAAAGCTGAAAGCCGCGGAATATATCGACAAATGGCTCGATTCCCGAAGCAAACAGGTCGATGTGACTCCTTTCCGTGAAATCGATGGGTTCATACCATCATGCGAAAGAGGAGACCGCACCAGATACTTTCTAAAGGTGCAGGACGGATGCGACTATTTCTGCACATACTGCACAATACCTTTTGCCCGTGGAAAATCAAGATCCGGCACAATCTCACAGCTTACTGAAATGGCTCGCGCCGCGGCCGACGAGGGTGGAAAAGAAATTGTGATAACCGGTGTCAATATAGGTGATTTCGGGAAAAATACAGGCGAGACTTTTTTCGATCTCATCAAAAGCCTTGACAAAGTCGAAGGTATCGAAAGATACCGCATTTCATCGATCGAACCGAATCTTCTTACCGAAGAAATAATCAGATGGGTTGCCAGAGAGTCACGCGCGTTCATGCCGCATTTCCACATTCCATTGCAGGCGGGATCCGATCTGGTACTGAAAAAAATGAACAGACATTACGACACTTCGCTTTTCGAATCGCGGATAACGATGATCAAGGATATGATTCCCGACGCATTCATCGGTGTGGATGTGATTGCCGGCGCACGGGGAGAGACCCACGAGGAATGGGAGAAAGGGATTGCGTTCATCGAGTCGCTACCCATAACACGTCTTCATGTGTTTCCCTATTCCGAACGTCCCGGAACTGCCGCCCTCCTTCTCGGAGATTCAGTACCTCCCTCCGAACGGCATCGCAGAGTGAACACACTTACCGCGATTTCAGACCGGAAATTCGAGGCGTTCTATAACGAACACATCGGAAGCGAGGCGGAAGTACTTTGGGAGCATCCTGTAAGAGGCGGGGAGGAAATGCACGGCTTCACCCGAAACTACATAAGGGTTACCGCTCCCTGCCGTCCGGAACTAATAAACACGCTCTCAAGAGTGAGACTTACCGGGCACGACACTTCGGATCCGGATTCACTCAGGGCACAAATAATTCAGTCATGAAAAAACTTGGTGTCATAATTCTGAACTGGAATGGCGAGGAGCTTCTGAAAAAATTCATCCCGCAGGCATCCGAATATACAGTGTCGGATGAAGCGGATCTGATTGTGGCGGACAACGGTTCTTCCGACAACTCTCTGGCATGGCTTGCGAAAAATCATCCGGAAGTAATGACAATCAGGCTCGACAAAAACTATGGCTTCTCGGAAGGATACAACCGTGCGATAAAAGATGCCGAATATGAATATATCGTTTTGCTGAATTCCGATGTTGAAGTGACACCGGACTGGTGGAAACCGATGCTGTCTTTCATGGAGAAGAATCCGGATGCGGGAGCCATACAACCCAAAATATTGTCTTTCGCCGAAAAAAACAGGTTTGAATATGCCGGTGCAGCAGGGGGATATCTTGATTCATTAGGATACCCTTACTGCCGTGGGCGACTTTTTGACTGCATTGAGGAAGACAACGGTCAATACGATGGTGCGCCTGCCGACATCTGCTGGGCTTCGGGGGCGTGCCTTATGACCCGCAGGGAATTATATCTGCGGCTCGGCGGTCTTGATGCCGGATTCTTTGCCCACATGGAAGAAATTGACCTGTGCTGCAGAATACTCAATGCCGGCTATAGAGTCTGCGCTGTGACAGAATCATCCGTATATCATGTTGGCGGAGCATCGCTCGCCCAAGGGAATCCACGCAAGACTTACCTTAATTTCCGCAACAACCTTCTTCTCCTCCACAAGAATCTTCCGAAGAAAAAAGGGAAAAAGGTATTGTTGTTCAGACGCCTTGCAGACACTCTGGCATTCCTGATGTTTCTGGCAAAACTCGATTTTGCGAACGCGAAAGCCATAATTGACGCTCACCGCGATTTCCGCAAAATGAAAAAAATTTATAATGTCTTTCCGGAGAACGATATACTGTCTGCCCAGCCGGGAGCAGACAAAAGCGCAATTGTAGAACGTTATATAAAGAGACACAAATCCATAAAAATAAATCCAAGAAAACAAGACATGATATGAGACCATTAATATTAGTAAGCAACGACGACAGCTACAGTGCCAAAGGTGTACACTGCCTTATAGACCGCCTTATTCCATTCGGAGATGTAGTGGCAGTATGCCCTGACGCTCCCCGTTCGGGACAATCCATGGCAATAACAGTCAACGATGCATTGAAACTCACGGAGCTTCCCGACTATAATGGCGCGAAAATGTATAAGGTAAGCGGCACACCCGTTGACTGTGTCAAACTTGCCATGCACCACATATTGCCGAGAAAGGCAGATCTCGTAGTGGCAGGTATCAACCACGGATCAAACTCAGCGGTAAACGTTCTCTATTCCGGAACGATGGGGGCGGCGATGGAGGGCTGTGCATTCGGCATCCCTTCAATAGGTTTCTCACTCACCGACCATTCGCATGATGCCGATTTCACACCTTGTTACAAAGCCATAGACCTGTTGGTGAAAGAGGTGCTCGAACATGGACTGCCCGAAGACATATGTCTTAACGTCAACGTACCCAATATCGGCAGCACACCCGTAGAGATGCGTCTTGCTGTCGCTTGTCGCGGAAGATGGAACGACGAATACCGTGAATACACCGATCCATACGGACACAAGTTCTACTGGCTTACCGGAGAATACATCAACGAGGAGCCTGAAAATGAAAAAACCGATGAATGGTGTCTTTCTCATGGCATAATATCCGTTGTGCCGGTTTGCATCGAGCGGACCGCACCCATCACTTCGGATATGGATTGGCTGAAAGACTTATCGGATAAATACAACGCATAAAACGGACCGAGGAAATATAATGCATAAAATGTATATTTCCTGCAAACGTATTTTATATTTCAGCGTAAATTATTTTGATAATTTTAACATAAAATCACGTAAAAACCTTAAATATGGGTAATTATTTTGCCCATATATTTTGTTTTTACTTTTTTAATTCGTAACTTTGCAGACCAATAGTTTGATTAAGAAATGACAGCAAATCGCATATATCGTTTCATTGACAATTTATTGTTGCATTAGTAAAGTTATGGATTAATAGTTAAATTAGAATTAGGACCTACATTCGGCTTCGAAGGATTTCGAGGTCGTCTGGGAAAAACGGGAGTGTAGTGATATACCCCCGTTTTTTATTTCTCAGTTTCCATGACACTTTCCATGACACTTTTCAGAAAAAAGTATTATTTTTGCATTCTAAATTTAGAACGTAATAACCCCTTTCCCCTCACCTATCAATGCAATTATCCATAAATGAAATTGCCGCCAGGCTCGGCATTCACGCCTTGCCACACGACAGAGTGATTTCTTCTCTTCTCACAGACTCCCGCTCGCTTGCCAATGCCGCAGGCACATTGTTTTTCGCCATTCCCACTGATGGCAATGACGGTCACAGATATATCTCCGAGCTGTATGAGCTTGGCGTGAGGAATTTCGTTGTCAACGCAATTCCTCCGTCGCTTCACGAGAAAAACGATATCAATTGGCTTGTTGTCGGGAATACGATCGATGCCCTGCAGAGAATTGCGACGAGAGACAAACACTTCAAAGGACACATTGTCGGCATTACCGGCTCACGTGGCAAAACCACTCTCAAAGAATGGATATATCAGCTTATGGAGCCGTTGTCAGACATATCACGCAGTCCCAGAAGCTTCAATTCCCAGATCGGCGTTCCGCTGTCGATGTGGGAGATCGACAGGGAAACATCTCTGGCTATCATTGAGGCGGGAATATCGAAAAAGGGAGAGATGGAACGTCTCGCCGCTTGCATTCTCCCGGACACAGTAATTGTCACAAATATAGGAGATGCGCATGCGGAGGGGTTCTCTTCCAGAATTGAAAAAGCCTCGCAGAAACTGATGCTCGCATCAACGCCCCGGACCAAAACCATTATATATTGCAGTGATTATCCTGAAATAGCAGATGCCGTGATGAAATATGCGGACGGACGCAATATTCTCGGATGGTCAAGAAAGGATGAAGATGCCCTGCTATATATCGACACTCATATCACCGACAAGGGAGAAATGAGAATAAATTATGTATGGGAGGGAGTTGCAAATTCATTCACCGCGCCTCTTGATACGGAATCGGACATAGAGAATGCCGCCAACGCCCTTGCTTTCATGCTATCTCAAGGTATAGAAGCCGATGTTATAGCGGAAAGATTCCATCACCTCCACAAAATCGGAACTCGCCTAAACGTCACAGAAGGTGTAAACGGATGCTCGATAATCCTCGACTCCTACACATCCGATTTCTCATCTCTTCGCCCGGCTCTTGATTTCATGCGCCGCCGAAGAATACCGCGTCAGTCTTCAACATTGATACTCAGCGACCTTCACCACGAGACCTCCCCCACCGGTAATCTTTATACCGAAATCGCTGAAATAATCAGGACTGCAGGAATCAGCAGGTTTATAGGAATAGGCAAGGTTCTCTCCGAACATCGTGAACTGTTCCCTGAAAACGCACTTTTTTTCGAATCAACCGCTTCGCTGCTCAAAAATCTCTCCACATCCGATTTTCAGGACGAGATAATCCTTCTCAAGGGGTCTCCTGAATTCAGCTTCAAGGATGTGGCTGAAATGCTGGAAACCAGAAAACATGAGACGGTGCTTGAGGTCAATCTTGATTCCATTGTGGCAAACTACAATTATTTCCGCAACTCACTTCCTTCCTCTTGCGGCATCGTATGCATGGTCAAGGCATCCGGATACGGTGCCGGGAGTTATGAGATTGCCAAGACTCTTCAAGACTGCGGAGCCGCATACCTTGCGGTGGCGGTGCTTGACGAGGGCATTGAGTTGCGCAGGCAGGGAATCACCATGCCCATAATGGTCATGAATCCAAAGGTAGTGAATTACAAATCGATGTTCGCAAACAGGCTGGAACCTGAAATATATTCTTTCGGAATGCTGAAAGATGTGATAGCGGAGGCTGAGAAAAACGGCATTACGGGATATCCGATACATATCAAACTTGACACCGGTATGCACCGCATGGGATTTGTAGAGGATGAACTCCCGGCATTGATGGATATAATCAACTCGACTGACACGGTATATGCCAAATCCACATTCTCTCACCTTGCCACGGCTGACTGTCCCGACATGGATGATTTCACGGAACTGCAGCTGGAAAGATTCAACAGATATACCGGATATATGCTTGAACGCTCGAAGCAACCTATTCTGAGACATGTGCTTAACTCCGCTGGCATTCTGCGATATCCGGAACATCATTATGACATGGCACGTCTTGGCATCGGTCTTTATGGAGCCAACACTCTTCCGCCGGAAATGGAGAAACCTCTTGCGGTGGTCTCGACGCTTCGCACTGTCATCATAGCTATCAGGGAGTATGAACCCGGGGAAACCGTAGGCTACGGACGATGGGGAAAAATCGAACGGCGTTCAAGAATAGCCACCCTGCCTATAGGATACGCTGACGGGATGAACCGTCATTTCGGCAGAGGCAATATCTCTGTGATGGTCAATGGCAAAGAGGCTCCTACAATCGGGAACATATGCATGGACGCATGCATGATAGATGTAACTGGAATTGACTGCGAAGTGGGTGACTCCGTTGAAATTTTCGGACAAAACTTGCCTGTGCAACGTCTTGCCGACATTCTTGACACCATCCCTTATGAGATACTCACATCTGTGTCTCCTCGCGTTAAACGTGTGTATTTCCGCGAATAAGACAGCCGGGAGCCTTTCTCAGAGAGGGTTTTCCAAAGGCATGTTTTCCAAGACACACCTATTATTCAGGGAGAGCCTCGCGTAATTCAGCAAGGCATTTCTCTACCTCTTCATTTGTCTTGAAAAGGCGTTCCTTACAGAACTTCAGCAACTCAAGCGCACGTGTGGTATAATCAGACAACTGATCTATGTCGCAGGCATCAGATTCCATTTTGCGCACTATTTCTTCAAGTTCGGCGACAGCCCCCTTGTATGTAAGTTCACTCATATCTTTAGTGTATTATAAGAAGTTTCTGAATATACACGTCTTATCCTGACTGACGCGCTATCTTATTGTGGATTCCACAGTGCCGTCGGAGAGACACGTTGTGACTGTGTCACCCTTACGCAACTCACCTATGCTTTTTACAGCCTTCCCATTAAGCAAGGTCAGCGAATAACCCCTGTTGATGGTATTCTGAGGACTCAGGACTCTTACCATATTCTCAAGATTCTTAAGTTTTGTGGCAGGTTTTTCCGTAAGCTGCATACACGCTTTCTCAAACCGGTATCGGAGCATTCTCATTCTCTCGCTTTCCGAGGAATAACGTCTTGACAAAGCACGTTCGATTGAATGTCCGATCTCGCCGAGTCGTTTTTCAGAACGCATTATCCGCGTCTGGACTCTTGCCGGGAGTGCGGTCTCGATATTGGCGATACGATATTTCTCGCCCTTCATGGCATCCGCGCTGTAACGGGCAATCTTCTTTACCCTCTCCACTGTCGCAGTGTAAGCCAGACGCAAAGAATCAATGAGCATCGCCGCCACCGCCGTAGGCGTCTTGCACCGCCTACACGCTATCTCGTCAAGGACAGTTCGGTCTCTCTCATGACCGATGCCTACAGCTACAGGCAGCGGGAAAACCGCTACCGCCTTTGCGACCTCGTACTCATCGAATCCGTTTAGATCGGTAGTCGCTCCACCACCTCTGATAATCACCACGCAGTCCCATAAATCAAGATTCCTTCTTATTTGTTCAAGCGCGTTTCTTACACTCTGCGATGTCTTTTCTCCCTGCATCACCGCAGGAAAAAGGTGTGTATAGAATTTGAAGCCATCAGGATTATTCACCAGCTGGTTAATAAAATCGCCGTATCCGGCAGCACCTTCCGCGGATATCACGGCTACGCGCTGGGGAACAGGCGGGAACCGAAGACTTCTGTTGCGGTCAAGAAAGCCCTCTTTATGCAGTCTTTCAAGAATCTCCCGCCTTATGCGTTCCATGTCTCCTACCGTGTATGCCGGGTCAATATCACTGATTGTGAAACTCAACCCGTATAGGTTATGATGGTTGGCGGAACCGCGCACCATCACTTTCATGCCTGTGCATATGTCCTTGCCGGTGGCTGCATAAAACTTTCCGCGAAGCGTATTGAGTGTATTGTTCCAGATCATGGCGCGCATCTTGGCGCAGGTGTTGCCGATAACATCTTTTTCTATGAGTTCCATATAGCAATGACCTCCGGCTACACGCACATCACTGAGTTCCGCGGTAACCCACACACCCTGCAGTTGCGGGTTCTTTCTGACAGTGTTTCCTATCAGTTGCTGGAGCTGCTGCAGTGTCAGGGCATTATTCTCCGCCATCCTCGCCAATTTCGGTCAATCCCCCGGTTATTGGGCTGAATGTCGCAAAAGAGCGGTTCTTCTTCGCGCTGAAAAGCGATGGATTCAAACCGAACCTCACACCGAACTGTGAGAACTCCATCTCCCGCTCATAAAGCGTGGTTCCAAGCGAAGAAACCGATATCTTCGCCGCGCCGGGTATAGTGTATACAACTGCATCCTTAGGGAGTTTTTTCTCTTCACCTTTGGCATCCACAGGGAGTTCTCCGCGATTAGTTACATTCACTGTTATATAAACCGGATCTCCGGAATAATCGTCCGCACCCACAAATCCTGCGAAATCACTCATTCTGAAGAGTATCTGCCGCTCATCATCGCGGGGGGTGAATGTATATGTCTTTGTTACGGTCTCCACTTCCGTGACTCCGGCAAACGCCGCTGTCATAGCCGCTTCCTGATGAGACAGCGATGTGAGCATAAGCTCGAGCTGTTTGCCGTCCTGAGGCATCGTCTCCGCAGTGCCACGTGTCAACGCGATCTTTGCTTCGCGTATTTCCATGAGATTCTCGGCGAGCATCTGAGCCTGCTTCGCGGAACTCTGAGACGCGATGAAATCCTCATTCACATACTGAAGGTATTCGTTTATTCTGACTTTTTCTACTCCGTTTTCTTCCGGTGTATAGGCAGCAACGGTTGAAGCGGGAGCGGGAACATCACGATTGATTGAGAGCAACATGCCGTTTTCATCAACACATATGTATGTCACAGCTCCGCTTTTCAGCTGCATAAGATAGCGATTCTCGGAATCAGCGACTCCATAAGGGGTCACACGGACACCGGTTATTGTCCATGACTCGGAATCCTCCTTTATTACCTTGTCCGTCCCAATGAATTTCTTTGCATACTGATAATAAGGTCCAGCCTTACTTACCGTTCGCTTAGCCGTCACCTCTATTTCAAGCGTCGTTATGGGTAGTGTGTAGACCAGTCCGTATTCATTATGTTTGTCTGCCGTGAGTATTTTGGTCTGCTGGGCACTGGAACCGAATCCGCCAAGCATCACAGCCGCTATTGTCAAAATACCGTATAATTTCATATCTTATATTTTTGCTTACACATTCTTATCTATTATCATCCGTATCGCACGTCCCGCATACGCTGCTATATCTCCGGCGGTCATGCCGAATTCACCTATCTTTTCCGCAGCTATGTCTCCGGCAAGCCCATGCACGAAGACCCCGATTGTCGCGGCGTGTTCGGGTTTATAGCCCTGCGCGAGAAAAGCAGCGATGATACCCGTGAGTACATCTCCTGCTCCGGCTGTTGCCATTCCGGGGTTTCCGGTAGGATTTATATACACTCTTCCGGTAGGGCGCACAGTAGCTGTATAATGCCCCTTGAGAACGATGATTATACCATATTGACGCGCCATCTCTATTGCCGTTTTCAACCGGTCTTCCGAAGAACGTTGCTCTCCGAAGAGGCGGTCGAATTCACCTATATGCGGAGTGATTATTGTCTTAGCGGGCAAAAGACTCAGCAGCGACGGACGCTTTGAAATACAGTTGAGCGCGTCCGCATCAAGCACAAGCGGCGACACTCCGCTCTTAAGCAACGCTTCAAGCGCGTCTATAGTCTGACCGTTAGTGCCGATTCCGGGTCCGACAGCAATTGCCTGATGATCGTGATGAATACGCATATCGGTGATAAAATGTTCGTTGCGGTCGGGTTCGAACATTGCTTCCGGCACAGCCGTCTGAAGAATGGAAATCCCCCCCTTGGGACCATGAACAGTCACCAGTCCCGCTCCACTGCGCAGAGTTGACCGGGAACACATCACGGCGGCCCCCATCATTCCAGTGCTGCCGGCAAACAGAAGCGCGGATCCATAATCGCGTTTTCCTGTGAACGGGAGACGTTTCTGCAACAACGGCCGTATATTGCGGCTTTCAACAAGCATGTAGTCAGCCGGCAATTCCTTGATTTTGGTCTCGTCAAGATCTATGTCAAGAAGTTTCCATTCACCCAGCACTGTGTAGTTCTCTTCGAAGAAAAACGACAGGCGCGGCATCTGGAAAGCAAGCGTAAGGCTGGCATGGATTATATCACGACGGTTGACCTGTGAATTCCATTCACCGAACAATCCAGACGGGAGATCGATCGACACCACATAGGCACCGGATTCGTTGATATAACGCGTAACCGCGACAAAACCGCCCATCAACGGTTTGTTGAGCCCGGAACCGAAAAGTCCGTCAATCACGACATCCTTGTCACTCAGATAAGGAGGATTGAATTCGCGTGAGACCTCGGTAAAATCCACACCGTCTATGGTAATAAGCTTCTTCCGCTCTTCATCGCAGTCATGACTGAGTTTTCCCGTAACGTTAAAAAGGAACACTTCCACCCTTTTATATCCACGTTCTATAAGCATACGTGCCACGGCGAGGGCATCCCCTCCGTTATTTCCCGGACCTGCCATGACAACGAAACGCTGACCTGGCAGAAAGCGGGAATTCAGTTCATCCGCCACAAGCTCGGCAGCGCGCTCCATAAGGTCTATGGAACTGATCTGCTGCGCCTCACAGGTGGCACTGTCTAATTCATGGATTGCCCGCGATGTAAATATCTTCATTTTCTTATCTGCGCTTTATATTCCATCCGTTTAAATTACAAATTTAACGCCCAGAAACCAATATTCCAAATGTAATCTATAAAAAAAGTCCGCGCCATCACGGCGCAGACTTCACACAAACTATTTATACCTATTGAAGAAAAAAATTATTCTGCCTTTCCTTCACTGCCGAGAACGGCAATGATCTTGTGCTTGTAAAGCTTCTCCATCTCATCGCGGGCGGGACCGAGATATTTACGCGGGTCAAACTCTGCAGGCTTCTCAGCGAATACCTGACGCACGGCTGCTGTCATGGCAAGACGGCTGTCGGAGTCGATATTGATCTTGCATACATCCATCTTGGCTGCCTTGCGAAGCTCCTCCTCGGGAATACCGATAGCGTTGGGAAGCTTGCCGCCGTTTGAGTTGATGATGTCAACATACTCCTGAGGAACAGAAGATGAACCGTGAAGAACGATGGGGAATCCCGGAATCTTTGCCTCAACACCCTCAAGAACGTTGAATGCCAACGGCGGGGGAACGAGACGACCGGTTTTCGGGTCACGTGTGCACTGTTCGGGTGTGAACTTATAAGCACCGTGAGATGTGCCGATTGAGATGGCGAGACTGTCAACGCCTGTGCGGGTAACGAAGTCTACTACCTCCTCGGGATCGGTATAAGTGTGATGGTCTGAGCTTACCTCATCCTCGACACCTGCAAGAACGCCAAGCTCGCCCTCTACTGTCACATCATGCTCATGAGCATATTCGCAAACTTTCTTTGTGAGTGCCACATTCTCTTCGTAGGGAAGATGGCTGCCGTCGATCATGACAGATGAGAAACCGTTGTCCACACAATCCTTGCAAAGTTCGAAGCTGTCACCATGGTCAAGGTGAAGAACGATCTGAGGATGCTCCCAACCAAGTGATTTAGCATATTCCACAGCTCCCTGAGCCATATAACGCAACAGGATAGGATTGGCGTAGTTTCGAGCGCCCTTGGATACCTGAAGGATTACGGGAGATTTGGTGTCGGCAGCTGCCTTGATGATGGCCTGAAGCTGCTCCATGTTGTTGAAGTTAAACGCGGGGATCGCATATCCGCCGTGAACTGCCTTTGCAAACATCTCTTTGGTGTTTACAAGACCTAAGCTTTTGTAATCTACCATTGGTTGAATAATATTTAAATATGTATCTTTTCTTTATTCTGAATATCAGGAGCTTGTCAAAATCCAAGACCTGTAGAACCCGATTCTGTCAAATACAGATGACCTTGTAAGCCAATTCCGGTGCAAATATAGAAATTTTTCTTTATTTAACCAAAATTTCTTTAAGTCTCCTTTTCGGAACATGGTGAATTCCATCTTCACTGCGCCAATATCGGATGTCACCATCTTTCATGTCTTCAATCACCACTTCCTCAGCCGGGACTCCCAATGCAATGACATGACGGGGAACAAGTCCCGGCTCAAGCGACAGGACTTCGCTTATTTTATTAGCATTGAACGATTTTATGATGCAGGCTCCCAATCCGAGACTGACAGCTCCGAGCGTCAGAGCCTCAAGCTGTATGCCGTCATCACACATTGGGTTGTCTGTCAGATTCCGGTCAAGACACTGAACTATGTAGGCGACTGGTCGCTCTCCTTCGGCAGGACCATGCCACTCTGTAAGATAACCCGCCCATCCGAGCAGCGGAAAAACCTGACCGCACTCGTCTTCCGACAGAACCGTCCTGTATTTCAATGGCTGCATATTACGTCCTGACGCACAATAGACACACAGTTCCACAAGTTTTTCAAGTTGGCAGGCATCTATTTTTTTTGATTCATCAAACCTTCTGTACGATCGGTTGCGAATCATCAGTTCCTTCAGTTCTTTGTATTCCATCCTCAAATTTAATACTTTTTCCGGTTGTATGCCTAAATATTCCCCTATTTTTTTATAATTTTACTTTGTAAAGCAAGGAGTGCCCGAGAGCTTGTTTATACTTTTTACTTAAATTCCAACGCTTGTTTATGAATATATCTGAGCTAAAACCTCTGTTCCCGGAGGAATATACCGATGGAGGACCTCTGGTGATTGCCGGACCCTGCAGCGCGGAAAGTGAGACGCAGGTTCTGGATGCCGCTCATGCTCTTATGAATGAAGGAATACGCATTTTTCGTGCCGGAGTCTGGAAACCGCGCACTAAACCCGGAGGATTCGAAGGCATGGGAACCCCTGCACTCGAATGGCTCGCGGAAGCGAAGAGGCAGACCGGCATGCTGATCTCCACCGAAGTTGCATCGGCAAGACACCTTGCCGATGCCATAGATGCTGGCATTGATGCGGTGTGGATAGGAGCGAGAACCTCTGCCAACCCTTTTGCTGTGCAGGAAATCGCCGATTTCCTTGTTCAATTGCCGGCACACCGGCGAGACATGCTTGCTGTAATGGTCAAGAACCCGGTAAATACTGACCTTGAATTGTGGATCGGGGCGATAGAACGTATCTATGGGGCAGGAGTCAGACGAATCGGCGCGATTCACCGGGGATTCTCTTCATATGGCGAACACGTATACCGCAACATGCCGGAATGGCGCATCCCCATAGAACTTCACCGCAGACTCCCTGAAATAACCATGATATGCGATCCCTCACACATAGGCGGTCGGAGGGATCTCATCGCGCCTCTGGCTTTGCAGGCGCTGCGCATGAACTTTGACGGACTTATAATAGAATGCCACTGCAACCCCGAATCGGCGTTAAGCGACAGCGGGCAACAGATAACACCTTCCGCACTGGGGAATATTATCAAGTCCATTGCAAACAGACCGGAGACTTTATCGCAAGAAATTCTGGCGGATCTCCGCAGACAAATCGATGATATTGACGACAGACTGATGGATATTCTTGCGCAACGCATGGCGGTAGCGAGGGAAATAGGTAGGCTGAAACAGGAAAACAATATGCCGGTTGTTCAGCCTAAACGATATAACTCACTGATAAACGACCGCGTTGAAACGGCTGCAAAATTAGGATTGGATGCAGAATTCACAAAAAAGATACTTGCCGGGATTCACGAAGAATCGGTAAGACAGCAGTTGAATTTATAGCCAATGTCACAAAAATCAAGATCGGGAGTATTATAGACAGAAGCAATTGCTTCCAAACATGATTCCATAATGACCGATCAGGAGTTCAGAGCAGACATATTGCCCTTGCAAGACGCCATGTACCGCGTGGCATTCATCCTTTTGCGAAATGAAGAGGATGCCGCAGACATAGTGCAGGATACGATTCTTAAATTGTGGCAAAAACACAAAGAGTTATCCAGGTCGCAGAATCATAAGGCATATTGCCTGACTGCCGCAAGAAACAATGCTCTGTCACTCCTCAGGTCCCGCGACATATGCGAGGAGATTCCGGAAAGCCTTATGGCTCCTGACAACCTCCATAAAAATATGGAATCAAAAGAATCTCTCGAGATTGCACAACGTGCTCTGGAATCGCTGCCCGACAACCAGCGGGAGGTGATCCGTCTCAGCTCTTACATGGGATGCTCCAACGAAGATATAGCCATCATGACCGGGCTGACATCCGTAAACGTACGGGCTCTTCTATCAAGAGGCAGACGCAAGATCAGGGAAATAATGATTGACAGATATAATTTTTGAAGCAATATGAATGATACGCCCCATATAATCAGAATACGTAAACTGCTGAAAGGCTATTATGACGGTTCTCTCTCGCCGGAGGAGCGTATGGAACTTGCTGATTTGTTTTCCATACAGGACCATCTCCCGCGCGAGCTTGAGATGGAAAAAGAAATCTTCACCTCCATCGAGAATGCCGGGGAGATAAAGGTGCCGGAATACCTTTCAGATAAAATAGATGACGCGATTCGTGCGCAACGTCCTCTTAAACGCTCTCTGAAGTGGACTGCATTGTATTATGCAAGCGCGGCAGCAGCTGTGATGTTGGTTTTCACCATGATATGGAACGCCGTGAGCCTCCCTGAAAGTTCAATTGACACCAATTGCGGTAATTCTGCCGTAATCGCAAGTTATTCTTCAGACACTTTGGAAAACAATAAGCCACACATGATTCCGGTAAGACCGGAAATGACGGACGAAAATAAAACTGACACACCGGAAACCGCCATTCAGTCGGCAAAAGTCAAAAACAGGCTTGCGGCAACATCACCACAGAAAAGAACCCCCACCCGCGGGAATGTACGTATTGTCACAGATCAGGAGGAGGCAGACATGATTATCGACAAAGTAATGGGAATCATTTCCGAAAACATGTTTGCTGCAGAGCGTGCGTGCGACCGCCCGGACATTATAATCGAATCAATGAACCACACATTAGCTAAATCAGAATTATGAAAAGAATGCCATTAAAGACGTTTGTCATGTCAATGGTCATGACACTCTGCGGAATCACAGCTTCTGCGACAGATCTGTTTCCAAAACTGTATGATTCCCCGAACATCGAGACCATTTATGTGTCTAAGGCAATGATGATGAACTCCAACAAATCAAGAGACACCCTCTACCGCCAGCTGAATATCTATGACAGCAAGAACCTCGATGACCTATATATCTACACAGCCCGCACTCCGGAGGGGATAGAACTTGCCGACAAGGAACTCGACAGTTTCAAAAACAAGAACAAGAACCTCGAAATTCTTATGCGCACAAAAACAGAGAAAGAGGAGTCCGTTATCTACGGCATACCTTCCGATAATTCCGGACTATACTCCACTCTGATCATAATGAACCACGGAAAAAATTTCTCGATGATAGTGCTCACCGGCAAGATCTCACTTAACTTCGGACAGGGAGGATAAGATTCCTGCGAGCCTGTCACCGATGCCGATGGTGTAGCCCTGCGTGGCAAACACAACGCGGTTAAAGGAATCAGCTACGACAACAAGCGGGCGCTCCTCACCTGACAGATTCAATGAGTTTTTCAACTCTCTGAATGAAGCGCCATCATTGTCGATTCCGAAAACCGCCGTCGCAGGGAGAGAAGGATATGCATCGAAATTAAAACGCTTCATCTCCCCTTCGCTGCCGAACAGCAGCAACACTTTACCGCCAGTCTTCTCCAGATCGTCCCTGTGCGCGGAAATATCATTGAGGATATGCGCGGAAGGCTCGTCCGAGGGTTTTACAAGCGCAAGCACATAATAGCCGCGACCGGTTGTGGATAATATACTTTTGTCTGCGCCGGTCGCTTTATCATGATAGATATTCTCAGCATTAAGCGAACCTATCACCGACAACGCATCCGGATCATCACGGATTACCATAGGAACAGCAGTCTCCCGATTCTCCGCCACATTGAAAAGCTCTCCTCTGGCGAGTACCGATCCATCCGCCATCCGGCGCCCCGTAAGAAGCATATATTCACCACAATCGAGTCTGACTCCATCTGCTGCAATCTCTTTAAGTCCGCTCCCCTCGCCATATTCAAGCTGAACAGGCACCCCTCCGTTTAATCTTGATATTGAGAAATGAGAATAGTAACGGGGATTCTCCAAACGACCCTCGGGTGTATAGAGCACACGTAAGTCTCCTTTGGGTGTCAGATCTGCCTTCCTCTCATCTCCGGCAGTATCAAACCTTGCGTCTATCCATTCTCCCGACTCACCGGCATACTGGGTCTTGGACGTGACCGGGTCTATACGCGAGGGTATGCCGATGCTTCTTGCCACTGACACGAAGAATATGTTGCGCGACAAGGGATCTGCCTGAGCAGTGCGCCAGACCGCTCTCGGATCCATCCTTAATCCTGATGGATTTCCAAGTGTGTCAATGGAGATGTTTGAAGCCGTCCATGCCACAAGATAACTCGGATTTCTACGAAAGGCATCCGCCATATCGGGTGATATCTCTGCAGTGAAAAACGCTTTATAAGGCACGAGCCCCTCATTCTCAACACGCGGATTAAGAACATAATCCACATATAGAGGATGATTCATAACGGGGGTGTTCATAAGATTGTCGGTCAAAACTTCCTCACTTATGTCACGGCGGTCTTTCTCACTTATCGCACAAAGAAGATCCAATGCTCTGTCACGCTCTTCCTGACTACAGTCTCCGATGAAACGAAGAATCATTTTCCAATTGCCTCTTGCATCAATGAGAACCTTCGCCAGTCTCTCGCTGGCAACACCCAGTCTGCTGGCAACCGGCTGAGACATTTCTTTATTAAAAAATGTAGAGGTGTACGCAGTGCGAATGCTGTCTTCTTCAGCAAGACGACATATGTTTCTTTTTTCTGCATCCTCACTTACTCCCGGGAGTTTTCCGGACTGCGACGGAGGAACGATGTCTAATTCAAAGCTACCGGAATAATCCTTCCGTTTGTCCATTCTTATCTCAACTATCCCTGCCGAAGAGTTTCCCTTTCCGAATCCATAATATTCCCCGTCTGTTGCCCACACAACGACATCGCCGAGACCCGCCGACAGAGATGCCATCCCGTCTCGATCTGCCGTTTTGGTTGCGGCAGGGAAAAAGTCGGCATAATTGTATATACAGAAATTCACTTTCGCTCCTGAAGCCGGATTGCCCTTACTGTCAGTCACACATACTTTGATTTCACCTGTAGGCGCATAATTGGAAGTGACATTTATGGTGGTGAGAAGGGGTTCGGTTTTCAGTATTTCCTCCGGTCCGTCGTAAGGACCGAAGACTTTTGTTGTCATCAGCATACCCCTTGACGCCGGGGCGTTGAACCATGCAATATTCAGATCTGCAGCCGGCTCACAAGCTCCGAGAAAAAACCATTTCCCGTCTGCCCAAGCCTCTACCCAGGCATGATTGTCATCTGTGTGCGCCCATCGTGGTGTGTATACCTGCCTTGCAGGAATGCCCACACTGCGAAGTGCGGCTACCGTAAATGTCGATTCCTCGCCGCAACGACCGATAGCCTGGCTTACACAACTCAACGGACTGCTTGTACGCGCATCGGAGGGGCAATAGGTAACTTTCTCATGACACCAGTGATTCACCTCAAGAATGGCATCGCGCATGGAAAGATTTTTTACCCTGTCTTTAAGTTCATTATAAAAAACTTCCCGGCTCATGTCGAGATTCTCGTTATTCACTCTCACCGGCAATACGAAATGACGGAATTCCCGTTCTGGAACAGACTTGCCCCAAGGCATCTCCTCTTTTGCTTTGAGCGAAGACCGCACATTCGCAAGAAAGAATTCCGGCGCATATGCAGTTATATCAGGAGTCTGCATGTATGCGTAAAGCCATTTCATCGCCTCCCGCTCATCCTGCCCCAAGGTATCGAGCGATGCTGGAGAAAAGCCGTAAAGCGAACTTGCGATATTTACTCTTCTGCTGAAAGCTTTGTCAGTATCCGCAGAAGGGACAATGACTCCTGCTGTTATCATGAGGCAACATGTAATGAGTATTGCCGATGCCATATATCTTTTTATCATATGGTATTTAGAGTTCGTTTAAAATAAAAGGTCTTGGTGTGCGCTCTTGACAAGCTGTTTGACAATAGCAGCAGAAGTTACGAATCGTGAGTATTCATCCGCTTCTCCACTGCCCATCCCCACGTTTTCTCTGCGGAAACGCATTTTGCTCGCCACTCGTTCCTTGGCAGATGCATGAATCTCAGTTACTCCCGTTGCATCAACTATCCGGCGTATATTCTCAGGAGTCACACCGGCACCGGGCATTATGGAGATTCTTCCATCGGCTCGTGCCTTCAGTTCGGCAATAAGTTCAATGCCGGCTTCGGCAGTAGGAGCCTGTCCCGATGTAAGAATACGGTCGAAACCAAGCCTTACTGCTGTCTCCAGAGCTTCAAACGGATCGCGACACATATCAAATGCACGATGAAAAGTCATAGACACCTTCTGTTCCGGCAATGTTGTCTGCCTTATGGCATCAATCACTTTCTCACACGCATATTCGTCGATTTCGCCATCTGATGTCAATGCACCGAACACTATGCCGTCTGCCTGACAGCCTACAGCATAAGCCGTATCCTGCACACATTGCGACAATTCTTTGTCGCTGTACAGAAAATCACCCGGGCGCGGACGAACAAGGACATTTACCGGAACCGGAGACATCAGTCTTCTGCTTTTCCACAACGCCTGCTCCAGAAGTCCGGCGGAAGGAGTGAGTCCGCCCGCCTCCAGTCCGCAGCACAGTTCGATACGTCCGGCTCCGCCGGTAAGAGCAGCTCCAACGCTGTCTATATCTCCGCAACAGATTTCAAGTATCATATCTCAACCTCTATTATATAGTCATCACAGTCAGGGATGGAAGGCAGCGAAACAATAAAGCCATCCTTCTGTCTCTTATACCTCAATACATTTTTTCCCGCGTATTCACGAACGCCCTTGATTTTGCACTTATAGGGCACAAACACTTCTGTCGTGTCAGGCGACATTACATGAAGATAAAGCCGCGACCCTTTCGTGGTGGCAGTCCCCCACTTCTGAGGTCCGAACGGAGAGCCTTGCGTTCCGTATATTGTCTCACCGTTAGCTCTCAGCCATTTCCCCATATCTTTCAGTCGCTCCAAAGACACTGCAGGCAACTCTCCATTGGGTTGAGGACCTATGTTGAGCAGAAGATTCGCACCCATGCCGGCTGTCTTCACAAGATAACGTACAAGAGTCCGGCTGTCTTTATAGTCAGTATCCTCTACCTTATATCCCCACATGCCGTTCATTGTCTGACACGTCTCAAGAGGCAGACTGCTTATTCCGTTCTCACCGCTATATCCGGCAGTATTCTCTCCTGGCACATCGCGCTCAAAAATCTGTATGTCTTCCCCCGGAAAAGGTGGACGGTGGTGATTGTTGCCGACAAGACACCCCGGCTGAAGGTTATGTATAAGGGCATACTGTTCGGGAAGCTGCCAGTCAAATGGCTTCTCATCTTCTTCATGATCCCACCACCCGTCGAACCAGATTGCTCTCACCGGTCCGTAATTGGTAAGCAATTCGGTAAGCTGGCGATTCATGAATTTATAATAGGAACCCCAGTCGTTTATAAGAGAATCGCGCCCCGTGGTTCGTCCGGTTCTACCAAGAGGGTAGTCCTGACGTCCCCAGTCAAGATGCGAATAATAAAGATGCAGTTTTACATCCTGAGCAATGCACTCATCTGAAAGTTCTTTCAGCACATCGCGTCCGAATGGAGTGCCGTCAACTATATTGTAATCGCTCTCTTCCGTCTTGAACATGGAGAATCCGTCATGATGACGCGTTGTGAAACATACATATCTCGCTCCGGAATCCTTGATTGCACTTACCCATTCCTTTGCGTTGAAATCCGCAGGATAAAATCCCCGCGCATGTTTTGAATATTCCGAATGCAGCGGTCCGTTATTGAGATACCACTCCCCTCTGGCAAACATGCTGTAGATTCCCCAATGAATAAATATACCGAAACGGTCTGACGAGAATTCCGCCTGACTCTTTCTGACTTCAGCCGATGGAACATACTCTTCTGCACATAGACACGCGGGATATGATATTGCGAGTGCAGCCAATGCCGTCAAGATTAAATTTTTGCCCATAAATGTCAAGTATTACACCACAAAAATAGCTGTTTAATTCCGTTTTTCCAAAAGTTGGCACATCCTTACGCCAAACACGCCGCAGATTTGTTTCAATCAGAAAAATGTATTTAATTTGTAGAATGTTGCGGATGTGTCCGCTTAAGACAGGCTCTGCATCCCGGTAATAAGAACCGGTGAATATGGCACAGATAAGCCGGACAAGGAGAACAGGTCTTATAAAAGTAATACGATATGGAAAAAGATTCAATTACAGTCGGCTCGCTTGCCCGCGGCATGCAGTCCCGACTATCTCCGATATATGGCGAAAGTGAGGCAAAGGCAATGGTGCGTCTTATATTTCATTCCCTTAAAGGGTGGAGCCTGACAGACATGATGATTCATTCCGACAATCCTGTATCGCAATACATGCTTGACAAGACCGGAGAAATAGTGGTCCGCCTCTTGAAGAATGAACCGATTCAATATATCTTAGGCGAAGCATATTTCTACGGAATGAACTTAAAAGTGAACCGCTCCACACTTATCCCGCGCCCGGAAACAGAAGAGCTTGCTGATCTGATAATACAGGAAAACGGCTCAAGGAAGGATTTGCGTGTGCTTGACATAGGAACGGGGTCGGGAGCGATTGCAATAGCTCTCTCCAGAAACCTTCCGTTCGCGGATGTCATGGCAATAGATATTTCTTCAGATGCATTGAGGACAGCGGAAGAAAACGCCGAATCTCTCCATTGCAATATACGCTTCATGTGTGAAGACATATTCAGATACGAACCGATGACGGATTCCTTAGACATAATTGTGAGCAATCCACCGTATATCGATGAATCGGAAAAGGATTCGATGGAAAAGAATGTACTCGAATATGAACCTCATTCGGCTTTATTTGTTCCCGATAACAATCCTTTGATCTACTATACACGTATTGCAGAAATAGCTACTGATGCCTTGCAATCTGAGGGACGGCTCTATTTTGAAATAAATCCACGACACTCTTCTGAACTCGCGACATATCTCGAAAATGAAGGTTTCGCTGATGTCTGCGTCATAAAAGACATCAATGGTAAAGAGAGATTCATTAAATGCAGAAAGCGTTGAAATCAGTTAATCATGATAAATAAAAAACCGGCAAGCCCCGAGGCATTGAAACTTAAGATGGCGGATCTGTGCGCCCGCTCTGAACAATGCGAATATGACATACGGGAGAAACTCCGACGCAAAATGCTGCCTATAGCCGATATTGACCGCATAATCTGTTTTCTTATCGAAAACAGATTCATTGATGACGAACGATACGCAAAAAGTTTTACAAACGACAAAATGAGATTCGCAGGTTGGGGCAGAAACAAAATAAAACAGGCACTTTCATTCAAGCGCATTCCGTCTGAGATTATTTCAGAAGCTCTGCAGGAGATAGATTCAAAAGAATACAATAAAACACTCTTCAAGGCGGCTACAACGAAAGCGAGAAATCTTGATCTGGAGGAATACGATGACCGGGCAAAACTATATCGGTTCTTGATTTCAAGAGGATATGAGTCATCACTTGCAGTGCAAGCGATAGCCGCTATCCGCAGACTCAATAAGAAGGAATAGCAATTCCGCATGAGAACACCGGCAATAATAAAAGATATCGCACACTGCATTTCGGAATATATCTTTCCGAGATGCTGCCATATATGCGGAACTATACTGATCGATAACGAAGCATATATTTGCACCACATGCCGGTCAAAATTGCCACGCACACTCTATCACCGCACATACATGAACCCTATGGAACAACGGTTTGCCGGAATATTCCCTTTCGAAAGAGGAAGCGGTCATTTTTTCTATGCTGGAGATTCCGATCTGTCGGCACTGATGCACGACTTGAAATACAGACACTATAAAGGACTTGCCGAGGAAATGGGAAAGATAGTCGCGCAAGAGCTTATCACCACACCATTCCTCTCTGATATAGACATGATTCTTCCTATCCCCATGCACTTCCTAAAAAAAGCAAGACGCGGTTACAATCAGACTGAAGAGATAGCAAAAGGTATACACTCTATAACCGGCATTCCTGTCAAAACCAATCTGAGAGCAACAAGACCGCACAGAACACAGACCAAACTGACATTTGACGAAAGAAGGAATAACACAAAAGGAATATTTAAAGTGACAGAAGAGTGTGAATTAAAAGGCAAGCACATCCTGCTGCTTGATGATGTCTGCACAACAGGCTCTACACTCACCAGTGCTGCAACGGAAATCCTGCAAGCCGCTCCGATATCCAGAATATCATTGTTGACAATAGGTGTGACATTCTGACCCGTCATTGATGCAGGATTATAATGTTCTGCCCGATCGTAAGAATCTGAAGCGTGTCATAAGTAGCTGTGAGTTATCATAAGCAGCTATGAGTCATAGTGCACGTATTGGTATCCGATGTATGTATATACAAAAAAAAGCCTCAGATTTCTCTGAGGCTTAAAGGTGGCGATTACCTACTCTTCCGCTTTCGCAGTACCATCGGCGTGATAAGGTTTAACTTCTCTGTTCGGAATGGGAAGAGGTGGAGCCCTTATGC
>RIAY01000002.1 GCA_003833075.1 Muribaculaceae bacterium Isolate-036 (Harlan)
CGCATGTCCGTCGGATGCTGCGCCATTACTATACGATTGTTTTCGTTCAAATTAAACATAGCGTTTTTGATTGCAAAGTTCGCAACCAAAAACGCTTTGATAAAGTCGGCCTATTTCGGACGGATACGATTTTCTTTATATCTATATAACGTTGTTCATGGAAAAAAGGTTTCAGTTTTCGGTTATCAGTTTTTGGATTTGATTATGAAAGTAGGTTTTCATTTATCTGAATTAGATAAGATAACTGAAAACGTGAATGCCCAATAGTTTAAAGAGCCTCTAAGTTGCCAGCTTTGCCTACTGAAAACCGAAAACTATTGTCTTGTCGATTCCTTTGGATTTTAACTAAAACAATCGTATTATTCCTTTGGATTTTGTGTGGAATTTGCTGTTTATTCCTTTGGATTTTTACAAAGCAATGACTATCTTTGTACAGGTCGTATAGGCTCGTTGTTCAAGTAAAAAAAGTTTTCGGTTTTCAGATAGGATAACTGAAACTATCTGGCTACCGAAAACGTGAATGCCCAATAGTTTAAAGAGCCTCTAAGTTGCCGGCTTTGCCTACTGAAAACTGAAAACCGAAAACTGGAAACTTAAAACTAATAATCAAAAATTATTTCGTTCGCGATGTTTGTAGAAGAAATGGCAGGCTATGATTATAACGACCTCAATCACGGAGACTGTAATGAAACGGGTGGTCTCTCCGTTGCGGATTAGTTCCGGACCGAAGAATATTGCCATGCAGATAAAATACAATGCAAGTATGGCAGGCAACCAAACTGATTTCTTTATTTTTTTGCGTTTTTCCATTTTTTTAATGTGTTTCCGGTTCGGGAGCGTCTTTAAGGTGACGTGATGTCAAAGGGTTGAATTTACCGGAGTTCAAATGGTTGTATATCCGGATGCATGCCAATGCGTCTAATGCTGCATAGGCTTGCTGGTGTTCTGAAAGTTCATCAGCTTCCCAGTTGGTCAGTCGTTGCCCTTTGGATATACGTTGGTCAAAAAGAATGCCGTATATGCGGGAAAGGCTGTTGTCGACTATCATGTAATCTTTCACATATTGTTGGAGGTCAATGAATCCACATGGTGAAAGTTCACATATCTTGTTGAGATTGTGGAAATCATCGTGGATAGACAATCCTACTTTTATTATGCTGTCATTTTCAAGTAGGTGCCTTATAGGTTCTGTCAGACCTGTGCGGTTAATCCTGAACAGATAGCATGTAGTGTCAGATGCCAATTGAAGGAGGGCTACTTTGTTTGACTGACCTCTTCTGAAGCTTGGTTTAGTTTCTGTGTCAAAGCCGATAATTCTCTCTTTCGACAATGTTTCTATCGCCTTGGATATATCTTCTTCCGAGTCGACCAATATGATATTGCCCTGATATGAGGCAGCCGGAAGAGTGGCAAGCTCCTCTTTTGATATACTGACTATTTTTTTTGTCTCTTCCATGTTGTATTGCAATTGGTAATTCAGAGAGAGGGCATTTCAAGATATAAGGCATCGGGAAAATGCCTGTCAAGCCATTGCCTTATATAATTACGTGTGTCTTCGCAAATTATTTTGTCTTTATCGAAATGTGAGTTATAAATAACGGCAAACAGCCGTATCCCCGCATTGCGTAATGCCGACAATGCCAAGAGGGTATGGTTGATGGAACCGAGTCTGCCGTTTGTCACGAGGATTGCCGGAAGGTTGTGTTCGCGCATGTAGTCAATAGTGAGGTATTCACCCTTGAGCGGCACCATAAGTCCGCCGGCACCTTCTATAAGGACGTTGCCGTATTTCTCTTCAAGAGCATCGGTGGCATTGGAAATGGCATTCAGATCCAGTTCCCTGCCGTCAATTCGGGCTGCGAGATCAGGGGAGGCAGGATATGTGAATATTTCAGGGGCAGTGGTGTGAAGCCTGTCTTCCGGAAGCATACCTGTGCCCATTAGTTTACGGTGTATGTCAATATCCTCACTGAAATCCGTGTTTCCGGTCTGCACGAATTTTTGTGTGATCACATTGATTCCGGCATCAATCATGCCACGGGCAATCCAGCCCGTGGCATAACTTTTGCCTGCATCCGTGTCTATTCCCGTAATGAATATGCGGGAAGGAAATTTTATGTCTTTAAAATTCATTAATTGAGGACTTCTAAACTACCATGCGAACATGGGATAGTCATTCATCATGTCGTTCACTTTCTGACGAACCTCTGTGATGACATTCTCATCATCTGCATTGCAGAGGACGGTGTCTATCAGTTCGGCGATAGTCTCCATCAGCTCCTCTTTGGCACCACGGGTGGTGATTGCTGCCGTGCCGAAGCGTAGACCGCTGGTGAGGAAAGGACTGCGTGAATCGTAAGGCACCATATTCTTGTTTGCCGTGATGTCTGCTTCCACGAGCACGCGTTCCGCCTTCTTGCCGCTCATCTCCGGGAATTTCGGGCGCAGGTCAACGAGCATGCAGTGGTTGTCTGTTCCGTCGGAAATAATCTTGTAGCCACGTTTGATAAGTGCCGCAGCGAGTGCCTGTGCGTTTTTCTTTACCTGAAGGGCGTATTCTTTCCATTCCGGTTGGAGAGCTTCACCGAAAGCCACAGCCTTTGCTGCGATCACATGCTCCAATGGACCGCCTTGCACGCCGGGGAACACGGCGGAATCCAGAAGGGCAGACATCTTTTTGATTTCACCCTTGGGAGTCTTCTTGCCCCATGGATTGTCGAAATCCTTACCCATCAAGATGAGTCCGCCACGTGGACCGCGGAGGGTCTTGTGGGTGGTAGTTGTCACAACATGTGCATGCTTCACCGGATTTTCAAGTAGTCCGGCAGCAATAAGTCCGGCGGGGTGAGCCATGTCAACCATAAATATCGCACCGATCTCGTCAGCGATCTTGCGTATGCGGGCATAATCCCATTCGCGGCTATAGGCGCTGGCACCGGCAATGATGAGTTTAGGACGCTCCGCGCGAGCTTTCTCTTCCATCTCTTCGTAGTTGACTCTGCCGTCTTCAACGCGCACGGTATAGCTGATCGGCTCGAACATAAGTCCTGAGAAGTTTACGGGGCTTCCGTGGCTGAGGTGACCGCCATGGCTGAGGTCCATGCCCATGAATTTGTCGCCAGGCTGAAGACATGCCATGAATACAGCCATGTTTGCCTGCGCTCCACTATGAGGCTGCACGTTTGCCCATTCAGCATCGAAAAGCTTTTTGGCGCGTTCTATTGCGAGGTTTTCAGCCTCGTCAACCACTTGGCAACCTCCGTAATAACGGTGTGCCGGATATCCTTCTGCATATTTATTTGTCAGGCAGGAACCCATTGCGCGCATAACCTCATCGCTTACAAAGTTCTCGCTGGCTATGAGTTCGATTCCACGACGCTGACGCAGATGCTCGCGATCAATGATGTCAAAAATTTCGTTGTCTCTTTTCATGATTAAAATATTAGTATGATGATCCAAGGTTATCCTCCAAAATTGTCATAATGTATGCTTTCTGGTTCGACACCAAGGTTGTAGAGCATGTTGTTCACAGCATTGCTCATGGGGCCGGGACCGCACATATAATACTGTATGTCTTCAGGAGCCTCGTGGTCTTTTAAGTATGTCTCGTACATGACATTATGAACGAAGCCTGGTGTGTATTTCACGCCTGCCGCATCAGCCGCCGGATCGGGTCGGTCAAGTGCAAGGTGGAAGCTGAAGTTGGGGAATTCTTTTTCAAGCTGCAGGAAATCTTCAAGATAGAAGACTTCGTTGAGTGCTCTCGCTCCATAGAAATAACTCATCTTGCGGTCTGTGGTACGCAGTGTTTTTGTCATCCACATTATCTGTGCGCGAAGAGGTGCCATTCCGGCACCACCTCCTACCCAGATCATTTCCGCCTTGGAATCCACAATAGGGTGGAAATCTCCATAAGGACCGCTCATCATCACTTTGTCGCCAGGTTTTAGCGAGAAGATGTAAGATGACGCTATGCCCGCCGGCACATCCTGAAAGCCGACCTGAGGTTTCGGCTTGAAAGGAGGAGTGGCTATGCGGACGGTGAGCATTATGCGGTCGCCTTCTTCGGGATAATTAGCCATTGAATAAGCACGCACCGTCTCTTCGTCGTTCGCGGCTTTGAGAGAGAACAGTCCGAATTGCTGCCAAGCCGGAATATATTCCTCTCCTATGAGCTTTTTGTCGATGTCTTTGTCGTAATCCATCGTATATTTCGGAATCCGTATCTGTGCATATGATCCGGGAATGAAGTTCATATGCTCACCTTCCGGCAGACGTACGATAAATTCCTTGATGAATGTGGCTACATTCTTGTTTGAGATCACCTCGCATTCCCATTCCTTGACTTCGAGTGCGGCTTCGGAAACTTTTATTTCCATGTCACCCTTTACCTTGACCTGGCATCCGAGTCTCCAGTTGTCTTTGATTTCCCGGCGTGTGAAGTGAACCGCTTCTGTAGGCAGCATGTCGCCGCCGCCTGATGTCACCTGCAGCTTGCATTGACCGCAGCTTCCTTTTCCGCCGCATGCCGACGAGAGATGCACACCGTTTTCTCCAAGTGTGGCAAGAAGGCTTTTGCCCCCTTCGGCGTGAATCATCTTTTTCCCCTCGTTGATGGAAATTGCTACTTCGCCGCTGTTGACAAGCCATCTTTTAGCCACTAAAAGCACGATGACCAGAACCAGCACAATGATGAGGAATATCAACGAAGCTGCCACAACGTTGTTCCATTGAATCATATTGAGTGAATACATTGCCATTTTCTATTACAGTTTGATTCCGAGGAAGCTCATGAATGCTATGCCCATGAGTCCGGTGATGATGAAAGTTATGCCGATGCCGCGCAGCGGGGCGGGGACGTTGCTGTAGTCAAGCCGTTCGCGTATCGCCGCAAGGCAGGTGATGGCAAGGAGCCAGCCTATTCCGGAACCGGCACCATAGACTGTCGCTGTCCATGCGTTGGTGAATTCACGCTGCTGCATGAACAGGACTGCACCGAGTATCGCGCAGTTGACCGCTATAAGAGGAAGGAATATACCCAGCGAATTGTAAAGTCCCGGAGAATACTTCTCAATCACCATCTCCAGAATCTGAACCAATGCGGCGATAACGGCTATGAACATTATCAATCCGAGAAAAGAGAGATCAGCAGTCGCATATTCTTCACCGAGCCAGGTCAGTGCTCCGGGAAGAAGGATATACTGATTGATACACCAGGTTATCGGCAGGGATATCAGCAAAACGAATGTCACCGCAACCCCAAGACCGAAAGCTGTCTTGACATTTTTCGACACTGCGAGGAAAGAGCACATGCCGAGAAAGTAAGCGAAAATCATGTTGTCGATGAATATCGACCGTATGAACAAATTTAGATTTTCCATTTTCTATTCAGGTTTGCGGTTATTCTTGTAAATCTTTGTTTTTTGCGCGGTGCACCCATATTATGCATCCTGCGAGAATAAGAGCCATGGGAGGCAGAATCATCATGCCGTTGTTCATATAACCGGCTTCATACCAACTTTGAGGGAAAATCTGATATCCCATGAGTGTCCCGCTTCCGAAAAGCTCACGGAAGAAAGAGATTATCACAAGAATCACACCATATCCTATTCCGTTGCCAATGCCGTCAAGAAATGACTGCCAGGGACGGTTGTTGAGGGCGAATGCCTCAAGACGCCCCATGATGATACAGTTGGTGATGATGAGTCCGATGAAGACCGACAATGCCTTTGAAACTTCATAGTTCCATGCTTTGAGCACCTGGTCCACGATCACGACAAGGGCGGCAACAACGACAAGCTGCACTATGATGCGGATGGATGTCGGGATGGTGTTTCTAAGCAATGAGATGATTACGTTGGAAAGCGCGAGCACTGCTGTGACAGAAATTGTCATGACAAGAGCAGGTTCCATTTTCGCCGTTACAGCGAGCGCCGAACAGATTCCCAGTACCTGTACGATAACCGGGTTCTCTTTGGAGAGAGGATTGACGAGCGGAAGGAATGTTTTTTTCAGGTTCATTTCTCAACCTCCTTTCCTTGACTAAGTTTTTTAAAGAATGCGGAATATGGTTCGAGAGAATTTTCGAGCATGCGCTGAACTCCCTGACTCGTTATGGTGCCTCCGGAGATTGCGTGCACATATGATCCCTCTGTCGGTTCCTGACCGTTTTTCACTACTTTGACTGATTGGAACATACCCTCTGAATTGAAGATGTCTTTCTCCTGAAACTGGCTGCTGAAAGCCGGTTTCTCGATTTCCGCCCCAAGTCCGGGAGTCTCCCCCTGGTGGGCGAAATATGCTCCGTATATGGTGTCGCCGTCTGAGTTGAATGCAACGTACCCCCATATCGGTCCCCAAAGTCCCGCTCCATATACCGGAACGATGTATTTCACACCGCTCTGTGTGTCGCATACGAACACCGGAAGGATTCTTTCAGCCGCAGGTTTCTTCACCTCAAGGCTGACATTCACTGAGAATGGATCGATATTGGCGTCAACACGCTCACCCTCTGTGTTGACGATGTAGCTGTCGGTAATATGTGTGGAGTATAGTTCTGCGACACTCCGGTTCTCCGAGGGAACAATCAGTGCCGCGGCAAGTATCTGCCGTTTGGTGTCGTTAGCGATATTCTCCTCCTGTTGCGGACGTAACGCCTGATAAACGATAGACAGGACAACACCCACTATCACTACCAGCACAACAGAATATATCACTGTGTATAGATTGCTTTGTCTGTTCATGGTCATGGGTATTATGAATTTTTAATTTCAGAACGGCTAAGACGTCGGCGCACATTGGCGTTGACCACGCAATAGTCGATAAGAGGTGCGAAGCAGTTCATCAGAAGCACCGCAAGCATCGCGCCTTCCGGATAACCTGTGTTATAGCAGCGGATTACTATAGCCATGGCTCCGATGAGGAAGCCGTAGATATATTTACCGGTATTTGTTCGGCATGCTGTTACAGGGTCTGTCGCCATAAACACAATCGCGAACATGAATCCTCCGAGACATAGCTGCTGCAAGGGAGAAAGGAATGTCACCGGATAGAGGTCGGTGGCGAAATGGTTTGCAAGAACACTCATAAGCAATCCGCCAATGAGAGCCGAGCCCATGATTCTCCAGCTTGCGATTCCAGTGAAAAGCAGGATAGCTGCACCGATAAGGATACAGAATGTTGAAGTCTCTCCCCATGAGCCGGAATAAAATCCGAAAAAAATGTCGGAAAAAGAGAGAGGATCGCCAAGCACATTCGTAATGACTGTCCCGGGTTCTGTCGCCGATGCGAGCTGACCAAGGGGAGTGGCTCCAGTGTATGAGTCTGCTGCCTGGGAACCCCCTAAAGAAACGAAAACATTATCACCGCTCATCTTCGAGGGATAACTGAAGAAGAGGAACGCACGCGTCACAAGAGCGATATTGAGAAAATTATAACCTGTTCCGCCAAACACTTCCTTTGCGAAAATAACTGCGAAAGCCACTGCTATAGCAAGCATCCAGCATGGGGTGTCGACCGGACATATCATGGGTATCAATATACCGGATACAAGAAATCCTTCCTGAATTTCATGACCTCGAAGCTGCGCTACTATAAATTCTATTCCCAGTCCTACGATATATGCTGTGAGAATCTGTGGCAGAACGGCGAAGAATCCATAAAAAAACAGTTCAAAGAAACTATGGTCCAACTCTCCGATAGCCCGGTAGTGCTGGAGTCCGATGTTCCACATTCCGAACAGACAGCAGGGGAGAAGCGCCATGACCACTGTGATCATTGTGCGTTTCGAGTCGTTGCCGTCGTGTATGTGCACGCCTGACGAAGATGTCTCGTTGGGGGTGAACAGGAATGTGTAGAAGCCGTCGAATACGGAATGCAGCTTCTCGAATCTGCCCCCTTTTTCAAAGTCGGGCTTGATTCTGTCTATTCGTTGTTTTAATCCTTTCACGGTCTATAATGTTTTTTCTGTTACATTGTCTCTTTGCGAAGATAATCGAGACCTTCGCGCACGATTTTCTGAAGTTCAAGTTTCGAGGTGTCGACAAATTCCGGAAGTGCGAAATCCTCGGGTGCCACCTCATATATTCCACGTTCTTCCATTTTCTCGATATTCCGGGCAATGATCGCTTTTAAAAGATATTCGGGATAGATGTCGAATGGAAATACTTTATCGTATTCGCCGCTCATAATCATAGCGCGGTGTCCCCCTTTTATCCTTGCGTCAAAGCTGAATGGTTTCGACAACCCGCGAAGGAAAGCCGGGAATGCGCGGCTCACGCTGTATTTTTTCGGACTTAGTGATGCCCATCCCATAAATTCATCTGCTGAGTCTCCTTCCTCGATTGCCGTGATCTGACGGTATGGATAACGCAAGAAACCGTCGGTGATGTCAACCCTTGAGCCGGTCAGTACGTTTCCGGATATTGTTCTGACTTTTCCCATGTCGGAGGTAATCTCTCCTTCAAGCAGTGTGGAAAGTTTTGCTCCGATCGTTGTCCGGATCATGCGTGGATTTTTCATGCATGGACCTGTCAAAGCAACGACTGTGTCGTAACTGATGTGTCCGGTCTCGACAAATTCTCCTATGCGTGCGGCAGTCACGGCATCGAGTGTCCATACTGTCTCGCCCTTGTTCACGGGTTTTATCGCTGCGATCTGTGTTCCTGTGTTTCCTGCCGGATGGGGTCCTTTGAATTCAAAAACCTCGGCGGCGTTGGATTTTATTTCCGAACCCGCAGGTACAGAGAGATAAACTTTTCCCTCAGTCAGTGTCGCGAGAGCCTTGAGTCCGCTTTCAAGATATTTGTCATCTATATTGAGTCTAAGGTCCGGGGCAAGAGGGGCGGAGTCGAAAGCTGTAACGAATATATCGCGAGGTGCCGTGTTGCAGTCAGGCACAATGTCGTATGGGCGCTGACGCATCAGTGCGAAAAGTCCCGACTTGCGCAATCCTGAAAGGAGGGTGCCGTCTGATTCGATTTCAGCCTGCGTCTGCTCACCTTCGCGAATCACTGACACAAATTCAATTTTTCTCCGTTCGCCACGGTGAATGTCAGACACGATGCCGCTTACCGGAGAGGTCAGGGTGATGTCTCCGCATTCCTTGGCGCAAAGCAGGGGTGAGCCGCATTTTACCGTATCACCGGGTTTTACGGCAACTTTCCATGTGTATCCGGGATAATCGTCGGGAGCGATGGCAAAGACCTCGGTGCGTGAGTCTTCAGTTGTCTCATCCTTTGCATTTCCCTGCAAAGGAATATCAAGACCTTTTTTGATAGTAATCAGATTTGCCATAGTTGTCATTAATCTTGTGAATGAGGAGGAGGGGAGCCTTGCGGTTATACCTGCTGCAAAAATACAAAAAATGCAAAAGATATCAAAAAAAAGCTTCCATTCATTTCAGAATGGAAGCTTTTTTATCCAATTGACCGATTGTAATCGGAAATACTTTTATTTAAGGCTGTCAACGTATTTACGCACAGCTTCGTTGTCGGGATCAAGAGCAAGGAATTTGTTATAGTATTCCTTAGCCTTTGCTACATCGTCTTTTTTGATGTAGTAGTTGCCGAGATACATGTAGAGAGTCTTGGCATCGCGTGCATATCGTGATGGATCCGGACTCTTCTCAAGAAGAGCAACCGCCTCCTCATATTTGGGTTGCGCGGCGAAAGCTGCCTCGTCCTCGTTGGCTGCGGTCTGTTTTGCCACATCGCCCTGAAGCATCTTGGGTTTATAGTTGTCAGGGAGGATAGAAGCCATTTTGTCGGCGTTGGCAAGAACTTCATCGAAGAATTCTTTCGCTTTTGCCGGGTTGTCCTTATTCTCTACGGCAGCATAGAAAGAGAATGTAGCCTGTTGGTTGTAATCGTTATAACCAGGTTCTTCGATTTTCTTTACGTAGTCGCGGAATGCTTCAGCGGCTTTGGTGATATTGTTCTGGTCAACATATTTCATTGCCAGATCCTTGCTGAATGCCGCGTTGTCGGGCATTTCCTTGATACCTTCTTCAAGAACGGCAACAGCCTCGTCTGCGCGTTTAGCTTTGGAAAGTTCGTCTGCGATCAGGGTAAAGTCGATTGCCGCGAACTTGTTGGCGGCAGGATTTGCCTTGTGCGCAGTGTAGAGTGCCTCTGCCATGGGGAGAAGCTGGCCTTTCATTGATTCGAGCTGAGCGGCGTTCATGAACTGGTAACGCTGTGCAGTGAAGTTTGCCGGATCCTGCTGCATAAGCTGTGTGGCATATTCGTAGCCTTTCTGATAGTCGCCTCCATAGAAAAGAAGGAAAGCGTATCTGTTTTCATCCTGTTTGAAGTGGCTTGGGTTCTGAACGTATTTGCCATATTCGTTAGCCGCATTCTTATAGTCTTTCGCATTATAATATGCGTTTGCAAGCTCACGCTGTCCTAATGCTGAGTTCGGGTTCACTTCAAGAAGCTTCTTGAGCATGTCGATCGCATAGGGGGGATTCACCATTGTGAAGAGGTTGGCGTATTTCACATATGCATATGATGCCTCAGGGTCATAGCTTGTTGCCATTTCGTATTTAGCACCTGCATCACCCCAGTCTTTCTTTTCAGAGGCAAGGTCACCTTCGAAGATATAGTAGTCGGGGTTCTTCATATCCTGTTTGTATGCTTTTTCGACGCGTTTTGTAATCTGCTTCTGGTATGCTACCGGATCAGCCATGTCGTATGCACGTGCTATGGCAATCTGCAGAGACGGGTCTTTCTTTCCTTTGGATTCGCCTTGTTTGAAGAATTGCTCTGCCTCTTTCTGGTTTCCGTTGAGAAGAGCAAGTGTTCCGGCTCCGATGTAATTGTAGCCATATTCAGGATTTGCCTGCATACCCTGTTCGAAATATTTCTGAGCCTCGGAATTTTTCTTCTCGTGAAGCGCTATCATACCAAGGTAGTAGTCGCTCACTGCCTTGTCAGTGCCTGAATTGTTGAGACTGCGGAGCAAGAGCTCTTTCGCATTGTCGAACTGGTCAGCCTTGTAGTATTCGGCTCCTTCGACATGGGTCTGCGCGTTTGCCGAAATCGCGAAGCCGGCAAGGCAGAGGGTCATAATTCCTTTAAATTTCATATTCTATATGATTGTTTGATACTTATTATACTTTGAAGAATTAGATCTTGTATGAAATCATTTTTGTAAAATGAACTCGCTTGTCCCTTTTTATGAGCGTTTCAAGAGAAGAGCGAGTCCAAAATTACTAAAAAAATGCTTTATTCACAAATTATTCATAAGCCGGGAGTATAATATTTGTTAAAATGCGTCATGCTTCGGTGCTTTGCTGTCTTTGACTTTATTTAAGCTCAACTACGCGCGGGTTCATGTGATAGGGGAGTATACCGGTCTTGGATATGATCTTCTGTCCTACAAATCCGGTGACAAAAGTGTAGAAACTATGGAGCACAGTCGAGTTGGAAGCGGTAGAGATCATGTAGACCTTACGAAACAGAGGGTATTCCCCCGAGTTTATGTATACCTGATATGGTTTGTAACCGATAGGGTCGAAATCGTTGGCTTCTGTAGGGTTGCTTACCCGGACCACATTCACTTCCGTAGTGAGATTTGTGGCAATGGTGTCGTTCTGGTTGGCATAGTCCTTGTTGCGCTGTTCCACCGGCACTTTCTTGGCAAGACTGAGGTCATCTCCCAGCCAGCTTACCGATATGATGCCAAGTGCGTCAGGGTCCTTCTGTACCACATCAAACACTTGCGCGTTGTCTTTTTGTGCGTAGGCATGAGGATTGTCTGAAATTTTTGATCCTTCCGGTAGGAATTTCTCGCGCATATAGCTTACCGTGGATGAGCCGGCATTGTCAAACACAAGTTTTATGAATGTAGTGTCGTTTCCCGCAAGCTGACTCCAGCGTGTTATCCTGCCGTTGAGTATGTCTCCGATCTCTTTCATAGACAGTGACGTGACGCGGTTTCCCTTGTTGGTTATAAGAGCCACAGCATCAACGGCGATGCAGTGTGTCTTGACAACTCTTTTGAACTTGCTCTTGATATAATCCTTTTGTTCCTTGGTAAGTTCCTGCGTAACGATTATTGCCTGCGTTCCGTCAGACATCATCGTGTCGATTGCGTCTTGTTCACTTACGAAGAAAGGGATGATGGATGATTCGGGATATGAGAATTCAAATACTTCAATTTCCTCGTTCAGTATATTCCGGAATCCGTCATCGCAGAAAATCGTAGCACTGCCCTTGGCATATTCGCCGCGTTTCACTTTTGTGCATGACACAGCTCCCAGCACTATAAGAGCCGAGAGCATAATTTGGAATGTAGTATTCAATTTCATAAGGGTGCGATTATTCAGTTTATGCCTTTGTAAAGCCGGTATGCGCGGAATATTCCATATACAATAAGAAAAGCCCCGATAATGCAGCTTACAGTATAGCTTATTATGTCGAAGACATTGAATATAAAGAGAAGTCCTACACCTACGTATACAAGCACCATTATAATGCCGAATGCCATTCGTGCTCCCTTGGGGGCGACGTGGCGATCATCGTTATCATAACCTTTCATAGCTATTCTGTTTTATATGTTCTTTAAATTTTTAACAAAATTTGTGGGGTATGGTTTAGAGAGTGTTTGAATTATATGTAAGATTTTCCGGAATTAATTCTTTTCATCCCCGAAGTGTCTTTTTTCATTCACAGCATTGACATTTCATCGGAGTGATGTCTGTCAAAGCATTTAACAAAATTAACAATTTAATTTAACATTTGAAAGAAAGTACAAAAAAATAAGGGAGCGACAGAAGATCGCTCCCTTATATAAGGATTGTATGAAATTACTGATTCTGCAAACGGAACACAACCGGGAGGTTAAAGTAGCTTCGAACGGCAACACCATTGTTTTTACCAGGCTGCCATCTGGGCATCTTCTTCACAACGCGGATTGCTTCGCGGTCGAGATCGCGGTCAACACCTTTCAGGATTTCCGCATGACCGATTGAACCGTCTTTCTCAACAACGAATTTCACGATCACACGTCCCTGGATATCGTTCTGCTGTGCAGACTCCGGATAGCGTACATTATTGCTGAGCCATTTCATCATTGCAGCCGTTCCGCCGGGGAATTCCGCCTGCTGCTCAACCGCTACGAAGATTTCCTCCTCTTTGGGTTTAACTTCGGGCTCCGGTTCCTTAACGATAACCTGCTCCTGAACCGCCTTGAATTTGTCGGCGTCATCGCTACCTTCCTGAGTCACGACACCACGGGCGGTGTTGTCCTCTTTCTGGGCGTCCATGTCCATTACCTCGTTCTTAACCTTATCGGCATCCACGATGGCAATCTGAGTGACCTGAACTGTGGCGAGCACCTCTTCAGGCACTTCTATTTCGGGTTGTTCGAATTTCTGTTCTTCGATTTCAGGCTCTGGCTCCGGTTCGTCATTCTGTTCGGCGAGCTGGGCTGCCATCATCTTTTCACGCTGCTCCTGAAGGGCGATTGCCTGCTGTTCAGCACGATAATCCGACCATCTGCTGAGCGCGATTATAAGGATGAAGATCACAACCAGACCGATCAAGGTGAAAATCGCAGCCAGATTGTGGCGTTTGTCACTCTCTTTGCGAAGCTGATAAGCACCAAATTCCTTGTTTTTATCGGCAAATACGAGATTACGCCAGTCTTGTGAGGTTAGATCTACATTTCTATTAGCCATTTTGTCTTTCTGCTTTAAGTATTAATAAATCTAACTCATCATTTATGGTGACGGTTCTGGAAGTCGATCACCATGAGTGAATCCGCCTTGGTCATGTTGTCGATCTGATATTTTGAAATCGAATTGATCTGCATTTCGTCGAGCACTGACACGAGGCTACCGAAGGAAGCCTGGGGTGTTGACTTGATGATGATCACCGGTTTCTTCAGATTTTCATCTTTTCTGATCTTGGAGGCAGCCTCGTCATAAGCCATCTGAGCTTTTTCGCGGCCATCTTTGGTTTCGAGGCTTCCGAAACCGCCGCTGGCATATTTCTCTTTAAGCTTATTGATCTCGGTCAAGACATCCTTGTTACGCTGCTGGATAATCTCGCGGATGCCGCGGGCCTTTCCTGATTTTTCATCGTTAGCAAGGAATTCGGATTCCTGAATGTTGTTGTTCTCGGAAAGCACTGTTCCGCCGGGGCCTAAAATACCTGCATCACCACCGGGTTTGCCGAAGTAATAATAGATGATAGGCTGAACTTTACCATTCACTGTGTCCACATCGAATGAGCCTGTTTTTCTTTTTGCGTCAAGAATGATTGTCACAGCGTCGTCGGCTGATGCCTGCGACATGTTTTCCTCATTCTGAACTTTCTCATTCGAAGGGAGCGCTATTGTCAAAGTCTGCGATTTGATCATTGTCGTACAGAGCATGAAGAACGTAATAAGCAACATGTTCATGTCGACCATAGGCGTGAAATCCACGCGGATCTGCATTTTTTTCTGGTGGCCTTTACCTTTGCCGCCACCGTCGTTTTGTTGAACTTCTGCCATAATTATTATTCTTCCGCTCCTTTAAGAGCTGTCAATAACGTAAACTTATTCATGTGGATTGTCTGGAGATTGTCCATGACCATATGCACGATGTCGAAAGAAGTGTTCTGGTCCGCCTTGATGGCAACACCTGTACCGTCTTTGATCTTGTCGGCAAGGTTGGAGTTCTCTGTCTGGCGCATTGCCTTCATCCACATCTGGAATTCATTGGGTTTGGCTTCATCGGAATTCCAAGAGATCGGAATACCGGTGACGTGGTTGGGATTTTCGTCCTCGCCTGATAGCCATTGATCCATTTTTGTCTGTCCTTCCTGCTGAGAGGCGAGGTCAAGGAACTCACCCATCTGACTGAGGGGCACACCAAATGAACCTACCTTGCTGAAGGCGTACTTTTGCTCTGGTGTGAAGCTTATTTTTTTCTTATGCGACTCGTTGTAGATTTCACTCACTTTGTCGAGCAGTGCCATCTTCATCTTCTCGTTGCTCCAATTGGATGAAGTGTCATTGTTCATTGTGAGCCAAACTTTGCCTTCCGGGCTCAGAAGCACCTGCACGAAGTTTGTTTCCTGCACCTTTTCAGTAGATACTGAAGGGGGTGTGATAACCGTGGTGGGCTCCTTCTGAAGGAAGGTGGAAGTCAACATGAAGAAGGTAAGCAAAAGCACGGTCACATCACTCATCGCGGTCATGTCGATGAATGTGCTTTTTCTTGCAATTTTTACTCTTCCCATATTAGCTATAAACTTAATTCGGTTTTGTTAAAGTTAGTTGTGTATTCTCTATTAAGAATTACTTGTGAGTAGCAGCGAAAGTAGCTACGATAGAGAAACCGATTTCGTCGATAGCGTAGGTAAGGTTGTCGATCTTGTTGGTGAAGAAGTTGTATGAAATTACAGCGAAAGCACCTGTTGCGATACCGAAAGCGGTGTTCACAAGAGCCTCGGAGATACCTGTAGAAAGCTCGGTTGAGTCAGGAGAACCGGAAGAAGCAAGAGCCTGGAATGATTTGATCATACCCATAACGGTTCCGAGAAGACCGACGAGTGTACCGAGAGTGGTGAGGGTAGCGATGATGGGGAGGTTCTGTGACAGACCCGGCATCTCGAGAGCTGTAGCCTCTTCAACCTCGTTGCGGAGAGTCGTGAGTTTCTGCTCTTTGCTGAGAGTTGTGTTCTCGTCCATCTCTTTGTAGCGAACCAAAGTGTTGTAAACCACAGATGCTACAGAGCCTTTCTGGTTTTTGCAACGCTGCATTGCCGCGTCGATTTTGTTTGCAGCGAGGTCAGCCTTGATGTCGGCAACGAATTTAGTTGTGTTACCTTTGCCGGAAGCTGATCTGATAGCGATCCAACGTTCGATAGAAAGCACGATAACAGTGAGAAGAAGAGTCATCAGGATAGGCACGATAAAACCACCTTTGTAAACTGTACCTGCGAGGTTCAGAGGATGACCGTCTGTTGTGCCCCCTTCGAAGTTACCGGAGTAGCCCATACCGAAGAGGAAGATGCATACGGCTGCGACAGCGCAGGCGATAATCACTGCGAATGCGTTGCGGATACCGCGGATGTTGCTGATTTTTTCCTCTTTCTTAACTTTTGCAGAAACAGTTGCTGCTGGCTTGGGTGCCATTGGTTTCTGAGATTCCATAATCGTTCTAAATTTAAATTGTTTTTGTTAAAAGATTAATTATTTCTTTAAGATTTTTTACTTTGTTGTCTGATGTCCGCCCGCCTCATGTCGTGATGTGTGGAGAGTGGCTTAATGCGAGCTTTCATGTAACCTTGTTGTGTCGGTATTGGCACTTTGCGAGCCTATAGTATTGTCGACATTGCAAAGTTACAATATATTTTGAATAAATCATCATTCGATTATAAAAAAATATAGAGTTTGCGGCTAAATTTGTTTTTATTAAGCAAAGATGCATTAAAAATATGTTTTATAACATAATTTTTGAATTTCATTTCAAAAGTCCGGACACGTAGTATATTGTGTGTAGGGGCATGGACTATTGTGTGCTCGCCATCCGGCTAAAATATAGGCGGTGTGTCAAATTTTATCAATTTTGACACACCGCCGTTTGTGATTATATTGTCAGGGCATATCAGCCTTCGATAGCTGCTACGCCGGGGAGAGTCTTGCCTTCGATAGCCTCGAGGAGTGCGCCGCCGCCTGTGGAAACATACGAAACGCTGTCGGCAAGACCGAATTTGTTGACGCATGCAACGGAGTCGCCGCCACCTACCAATGAGAACGCACCGTTTTTGGTTGCCTCTACAATTGCTTCTGCAATGGCTTTGGAGCCGGTGGTGAAGTTGTCGAACTCAAATACTCCGGCAGGACCGTTCCAAAGGATAGTCTTGGCGGGTACGATCACGCTTCTGAATGCCTTGATTGATTCGGGACCGGCATCAAGACCTTCCCAGCCTTCGGGGATGTCAAGAACAGAGCATATCTGAGTGTTTGCATCATTGCTGAAGGCATCTGCCGCAACGCAGTCTGTGGCGAGAACGAGGTTGACACCCTTCTCCTCTGCCTTTTTCATGATGTCGAGAGCAAGGTCAAGCTTGTCAGACTCACAGATGGATGTTCCGACGTTGCCGCCCTTTGCTTTTGCGAAGGTATATGTCATGCCACCGCAGAGGATGAGATTGTCAACCTTGTCCATGAGGTTCTCGATGATACCGATTTTTGTCGATACTTTGGAACCGCCCATGATAGCAGTGAACGGACGTTTGATGTCTTTAAGGATGTTGTCAACAGCTTTTACCTCTTTCTCCATAAGGAAGCCGAGCATTTTGTCCTGCTGATCGAAATAATCGGCGATTACGGCAGTGGAAGCGTGGCGACGGTGAGCTGTTCCGAATGCGTCGTTTACATAAACGTCCGCATAGCTTGCGAGAGTCTTTGCGAATGTCTGCTGACGCTCTTTCATTTCTTTCTTAGCAGCGTCGAATGCAGGGTCGTTCTTGTCGATTCCAACGGGTTTGCCTTCCTCTTCCGGATAGAAACGGAGGTTTTCGAGAAGAAGAACCTCGCCGGGTTTAAGGTCTTTTGCAGCCTGCTCGGCACCCATGCAGTCGGGAGCGAACTTGACCTCGCAGCCAAGAGCCTTTGCTACCGCTTCGCGAATCTGCGAAAGGCTCAGTTTGGGGTTTACTTTACCTTTTGGCTTGCCCATGTGCGACATGAGAATAAGAGAACCTCCGTCGCTGAGTATCTTTTTAAGGGTGGGGAGGGCACCGCGGATGCGGGTGTCGTCTGTAATGTTGCCGTTTTCATCCAGTGGCACATTGAAATCCACTCTTACGATGGCTTTTTTGCCGTTAAAATTGAAATCTTCGATTTTAGCCATTTTATTGAAATATATTGGGTTATTTAATTCTTACGGTTTATATGCCGAAGGTGAAAGCTTAAGAAATCGTGCGTATTCACCACCTGCAAAATTAATAAAAATAACAAAGTTGAGCAAATAAAATTTTGTCGCAGTATCATTAATAAGGTTAATTTGCTCAACTTTTATTAATTTTGAAGTAAATTAACAACTATTTCATGCAACTTCCAAACAATTGTGAGGAATCTGAATGGCAGACTATGGATAAAGACAAGGATATAGAGATATTGACTGAATTATATCGCGTTTATTGTTGCGCAGGTGTGAATGAAGTGTCACGGTTGCCGGGTGCCGGTTCGGGACGCCGCTATTTCCGGCTTTCCGGCAGCCGGATTGTGAATGGACAGGAGGTTCCTTTCAGTTGTATCGGAGTTGCTGGAGACTCGGAGCGAGACTGTCGCGCGTTCGTAAGTCTGGCGAAAGTGTTCGGAGAAGCGGGTGTCGCGGTGCCGGAAGTATATGTGGCGTCTCCGGATTATATGCATTACATACAGGAGGATCTTGGGGATACGTCATTGTTTTCCGTAATTTCTTCCAATACGGCAGATGGAGATGCCGGAGGGGAGTCGGTGGCGGAGAAGCTTGTCAGGGAGGTAATGACATCGCTCGTAAGAATGCAGACAGTGAAGGCATCTCTATGGGAAGACCATGTTGAATATAATCCCTTCGGAAGACGACAGGCAATGTGGGATCTCAATTATTTCAAGTATGAGTATCTCCGTCCGTCGGGTTTTGATTTTGATGAAGACAGACTTGAGGATGATTTTGAAAGATTCGCCGATGATCTGACTAAGGTGTCGGAAACAAGAGGAGGATTCATGTATCGTGATTTTCAGAGTCGCAATGTGATGTTGTCTCAGGGCAGACCGTATTTTATAGATTTCCAAGGGGGCAGACGGGGTCCTGGCGTTTATGATGCGATTTCTTTTTTGTGGCAGGCTAAGGCAGGTTTTACAAACGGTTTTCGTAATCGTATGATGGATCATTACTTTAATGAGAGGTGCGCCATTAATGGAGAAGCGAGACATCCGGAGACAGAGACGCTCCAGACACAGCTTTTCGCGCTTTTCCGCACATTGCAGGTGCTTGGAGCCTATGGACTCCGGGGGCTTGTAGAGCGTAAGGCATATTTCATAGAAAGCATTCCCGGTGCCTTGTCAAATCTGAAGGATCTTATAAATATCGGAGCGGCTGACCGTTATCCGGAATTAAAACGCGTGTGTGCTGTCATCATCAGTGATGTGAGATTTTTGAATAACAGCCATGACGGATTGCAGATTTCTGTTTTCAGCTTTTCTTATAAGAAAGGTTATCCATCGGATTTTACGGGCAACGGAGGAGGCTTCATGTTTGATTGCCGGGGCATGCACAATCCCGGACGTTATATTGAATACCGTAATCTTACAGGGCGCGACAAGCCTGTGGCAGATTTTCTCGAAGAGAGAGGAGAGGTGCAGGAGTTTGCCAGTAATGCCTTGCGGATTGTGTCTCCGTCTGTAGAGACCTATCTCAGACGTGGATTTTCGAGTCTGCAGATAGGATTCGGATGCACCGGCGGCCAGCATCGGTCGGTCTATTGTGCCGAGCGTGTGGCACGGGAACTTGCGGAGCGTTATCCGTCGGCATGTGTGCGCCTGATTCACCGGGAGCAGAATATTGATACATTGATAACACCAAAAAAAGAAATAAAGTGAGAGCGATGATATTGGCAGCCGGTTTAGGCACAAGATTGAAACCATGGACGCTTGAACATCCCAAGGCATTGGTGCCGGTAGACGGGATTCCGATGCTTGAGCGGGTAATATTGAAATTGAAGTCGCAGGGATTTGATGAGATTGTGGTTAATGTCCATCATTTCGCAGGTCAGATAACAGACTTTCTTGATTCAAAAGACTTTGGAATAAAAATAAGCATAAGCGATGAGCGCGGGGGACTGCTTGACACAGGCGGTGGATTGGTCCATGCGAGGCATTTGCTGGAAGGGGAACCGTTTCTTGTGCACAATGTAGACATTCTCAGTAATGCGGATCTGTCTGCCCTCATGCACTTTCATGAATCCGAGGGAAATGACGTAACGCTTCTGACAAGCGACAGAAAGTCTTCAAGGAAATTGCTGTTTGATGAGGATGGCAGTCTGAAGGGATGGCATAATCTTGCTGATGACGAATATCGTCCGGCTGTGCCTGTAGATTCAGACAATGTAACGGAAGAGGCGTTCAGTGGCATCTATATAATAGGGAAACGCGGAATGGAGGAATTGGGGGCGTATGGATGTGAGACAGGCAGGGATTCATTCCCGGTAATGGATTTTTTTCTTGCCTGTATGAAAAAAATAAAGATCCGCAGGAAGTGTTCTGCGGATCTCAGACTTCTTGATATAGGCAAGCCGGAGACTCTTGTCCTTGCCTCACAGTTTACCGCCGATGATTTATAAACGAGCGGTTTTTAGTGCTGTTGAACTGGAATATGCATCCCAGAATCAGGAATACTACCGCGATTCCGCCTATCCACCACGTGGTTGCGACAGCTGTAGTGAAACAGGATATAATCAGCAGTATAAATCCTACAATGTAACTGATGATGGAAAGAATTTTCATAAATAGCAGGGTATAAAAGTGTTAATAATCTTTTTTATTATAACACCTTATACCCTGAAAAGATTCTTACGAAATATTTTTTAACAAGCTCTAAAGTTCGGCGGCTTTCAGTTTCTCTGCATTTTCAGCAACAATGAGTGAGTCGATGCATCCCTGAATATCGCCGTCCATGAATGCGCCGAGGTTATATACCGTGTAATTTATGCGGTGGTCCGTGATTCTGCCTTGCGGATAGTTATAAGTGCGTATTTTTGCGGAACGGTCACCCGTGCTTACCATGGTCTTGCGACGGGAGGCTATGTCATCGAGATATTTCTGGTGTTCTTTGTCGTAAATGAACGTGCGCAGGCGCGCGAGAGCCCTTTCTTTGTTTTTAGGCTGATCTCGTGTTTCAGTACATTCGATGAGTATTTCCTCAACCACCCCTGTATTCGGGTTCTTCCAGTTATAACGCAGACGAACACCGGATTCGACTTTATTTACATTCTGTCCTCCGGCACCGCCGGAACGGAAAGTATCCCATTTGATTTCACCTTCATGAATCTCTACGTCAAACTCTTGTGCTTCAGGAAGCACCGCCACTGTAGCTGCGGAAGTGTGTACGCGTCCTTGCGTCTCAGTGGCAGGTACCCTCTGCACACGATGCACACCGCTTTCATATTTCATGGTTCCGTAAACATCAGACCCGGTCAGGTTGAACACAATCTCTTTGTATCCGCCTGCCGCTCCTTCGGATACTGAAGATACGGTAAGCTGCCAGCCTTTTGTCTCGGCATATTTCTGGTACATGCGGAAAAGGTCGCCGGCGAAAAGAGCCGCCTCGTCACCACCGGTTCCCCCCCGTATCTCCACAACGGCGTTTTTCGCATCATCAGGATCTGCCGGTATCAGAAGAAGTTTTATTTTTTCCTCCAGTTCCGGGATAGCGGCGGATGCACTGTCAAGTTCTTCTCTTGCAAGTGCTTTCATTTCATCGTCGTCTTCCATGGATAGGATCTCCTTGGATTCCGCGATTGCGTCAAGTTTCGATTTATATTCATTTTTTGCCTTGATTATTACCTCAAGGTCATGATATTCCTTAGAAAGACGCACATATCTTTTCTGGTCTGCAATCACAGACGGGTCAGTGATCAGTGTCGAGACTTCTTCGAAACGAGCGTCAAGACCGTCAAGGCGGTCAAGGAGTGTTATTTCTGCCATGATAATTGCTTTTACAATGCAAAATTACAAAATAAAATGGAAAAAACTTTGTGGATTGTGTAAATAGCGTTAACTTTGCAGCTGGAAATGAGAAATCATCTCCGGAATTAATTAACCAATCAATAAACCGGCAAGTTTATGGCAACAAAAATCAGATTACAGCGTCACGGCCGCAAAGGCTACGCTTTTTATCCAATTGTAGTAGCCGATAGCAGGGCACCACGAGATGGTAGATTTATTGAAAGGATAGGTTCTTATAATCCGAACACTAATCCTGCTACAATAAGTTTAGACTTCGACCGTGCTTTGTATTGGGTAGAGGTAGGTGCACAGCCCACCGATACAGTTCGTTCAATCCTCTCCAAAGAGGGAGTAATGCTTATGAAGCATCTCCGTGGCGGTGTCAAGAAAGGTGCCTTCACAGCAGAGGAGGCACAGCGTCGTTTCGATGCGTGGAAAGCAGAGCGTACTAAAGTTGAGGATGCAGCAAAGGCAAAGGATGCAGCTAAAGTCGCTGAAGAGGCTAAAGCTAAGTTCGAGGCTGAAGTTGAGAAAAATCGTCTGAAAGGTGAGGCAGTAGCCAAGAAGAAAGCTGAGAAGCTTGCAGCAGAAGAGGCTGCAGCTAAGGAGGCTCTCGAGGCTGAAACTGCAGAAGCTCCCGCAGAGGCTGCTGAGTAATAGACACCATCCAAATCAAAATAAAATCCGCGAGTCATTGACTCGCGGATTTTATTTTGTGATGTTTTTTACTTATTTCGAGTGCAAGAAAAGTCTCGGCTATCGGCGGTTAGTAGATTTTGGGGAAGTTCTGAAATATCGCACAACTCCCAATTTATCGATTGTCTCAACTTCGTAACCGCCAGCCGTAAGGTTGCCGGCTCATCGAGTGGCGAAAACACCTCGGAAATATCTCGCTGATGTTAAGAAAAAATAAGTCAAGATGAATTCAGTTTCTTATTGATAACGTGCGTAGATTTCCACTCCTTTCTTCTTCGCTTTGGCAATGTCATCGGGATCGGAGGGATTTACTCCATATTTTGACAGAGGGGGAACAATAACCTTTGTGCCGGGACGTATGCGATCCGGGTGACCAAGGATAGCTTTGTTCTCTTCGTATATATACGGCCACAGATTGTAGTTGCCGTAGTGCTCTTTAGCCATTGTGGTTAGATAACGGGTTTTTGTGATGGTATCATATACCGGTTCGTCAGACGGGCGGGTTGGCACTTCCGCTGTCTGTTCCGTTTTTGCCATCTGTTCATTCTTCGAGTCGGCGTCAGAAGCTTCAATTAAATCTTTCTTGTCGCTGTCTAATACGTCAGGTTCCGGAACTTGTCTGACATCAGCATCTGTCAATTGTCCGGAAGTTTCTGCTTGTACAGAAACTTCTGTGTTTTTCTCTTCAGAGACAGTGGCTACCCACTTCTCAAAGAAAAACAGATATGCGCATAGGCATATCACAGCCGCACATGCCACACCGCATGCAAATCCCAATAAAAATCTATAGTTTCTTCGAGTTTCGGTGTGCTCTTCGTTCAGTTGAGACACGATTGGAAATGAATCCAGTCCGGATTCATTTTCAATCTCGAATTCCTGTTCGTTTTCATCTGAATCCTCATCGGGTTCTGGGTACCCTGCGGCTTGCGCCGCAGACACAGTCTGGTCTGAGATTGCGGAGGAGGGGAGAGGGCCTTCTTCGGCTTGCGCCGCAGACACAGTCTGGTCTGAGATTGCGGAGGAGGGGAGAGGGTCTTCTTCGGCTTGCGCCTCAGATTCAGACGGGTCTGAGATTGCGGAGGAGAGGAGAGGGTCTTCTTCGGCTTGCGCCGCAGATTCAGATTCAGAGGAGAGAAGAGGGTCTTCCAGTGCGTTGTCGGGGATTTCTATGGATTCGAACATGGCGAAGGGGGCGTTGACCTCTTCGGCGAGCTCTTTTGCCGGTACGAAGACAATTTTGTTGTGTCCCGGAATTTCCATCTGTTCGCCAGTGTTGACGTTAACACTCTTCCGGGGTTCAACGGCTACTACCTTGAATGTTCCGAGAGATTTAATACGCACATTCTCACCTGCCTCCATCGCATCGACCAGGGTGTTGAAGAATTCGCGAAGGAAATCTTCGCATTGCTTTTTTTGTTTTCCTGTCTTGTCAGCCAGCAGACTGACAAGAGTCGGGAGTGTTATCTTTTCGTTCATCAGCGTATCTTTTGTTTGAGAAGTGATGACGGTTTGAAGTTTATTGTCAATTTAGGGGGGATAAGCATCTTTTTACCGGATGACGGGTGAATAGTTATCCTTTCCGCTCTAAGCTTTGGTTCGAAAGTGCCGACAGAAGGAATCGCTACTATGTCACCGTCCTTTATCGCTTCGGCAACAATGACTCCGAGAGATTCTGTAAGATCGGAGATCTCTTCTCTGGATCTGCCTGTTTTTTCGGCAATTTTATCTATGAAGGTTCTGTTGTCCATTGGTGTGGTTCATTTCTTACAAAATTAACAAAAAAAACGGTTCTGATGAAATTTATTTGTTTTTACTGCGTCTTATATATAACTCTTAGAAACTGAACTCGTCTTGACTCCTCTCATCACCGCCAGCCGTAAGGTTGCCGGCTCATCAAGTGGCGAAAACACCTCGGAAATATTTCTAAAAATACTCTGGAAATAAATTTAAACAGTTTCTTAAATTTCATTCACAAGAAGGGGGATTTTCAAGGGAGTTTTACTCTCAACAGGCAGGCATTCTGAATAAATAGTCTTGCTTATTGAGTCGTTGAGTTATTCTCAATATACATTCATATTGAATAAAAACAATTTTAAACAGAATAATAATGAAAAGAAGAATTACAGCATTATTGTCATTAGCAGTGCTATTCTGCATTTCGACATCTGCCCAGATTTTCTATAAGGTAGAGGGCAACGGACTTAAAAATCCATCGTATATTTTCGGAACTCATCATCTTGCACCATTATCCGTCATAGATGAAGTGCCCGGATGTCGTGATGCATATAAATCTGCAAGTCAGGTTGTCGGAGAGATAGACATGACTGTGAATCAGATGGAACTTGCTTCAAAGATTCAGCGTTATATGATTGCTCCGGCGGACAGCACTCTTTCCCGTGTCATTTCGCGGGAAGATTTCGGACGTATATCGGAGGAATTCAAGAAATGGGCACCCATGCCCGGGATGGAACTGCAGATGTTGGAGGGTATGAAGCCTATGGTGATTACGGCTATGGTATCTGTAGAGATGGTGAAGCAGAAACTTCCCGGATATAATCAGACTGAGCAGCTTGACACGTATTTCCAACTTCAGGGTAAAGCGACAGGAAAGGAAGTTATAGGACTCGAAACGCCTGAATATCAGGCAGAACTTCTGTATTGTTCTGAGCCGATCTCGAAACAGGCAGAGGCATTGGTGGAACTTCTTGACAATCCGGTTGAAAACGTGGAGAAATCGCAGAAACTCAACGATGCCTATCTTGCGCAGGATATAGACGGGTTGTTCGAGCTTACAAAAGATGAGAATAAGGATTCATACGCGTTTATGGAACTGCTAATTAACAAGCGTAATGCAGACTGGATATCAAAGCTTCCGGAAATTTTTAATGCTGCGCCAACATTTGTGGCTGTCGGAGCTTTGCATCTTCCCGGAGAAAAAGGAGTGATCGAGGGGTTGCGCAAGGCAGGATATACAGTGACAGCAATCAAAAACAAATAGGAATAGGCAGATCTCCATGGCATCTGCATTGACATTGTTCATTGTAATGGAGAGGAACGAAAGTACTTCGGAAGTATCTCGCCGGTGTTAAGAAAAATAAGTCAAAACGAGTTCTTGCATATAATATTTAGGGCATAAATATTAGATTGAGTTAAATATTATAGTATTAAAATATACATTGTTTATCCCGTATCGAATTTTAAAGGAATTTTTCTTTGAAAATTGATGCGGGATGCTTAATTTTATCGAATAAACGTAAATCTAATTACACATGGAACTACCTTTTGCAGAATCTTGGAAAATAAAAATGGTTGAGCCGATACGTAAGAGCACGCGTGAAGAGCGTGAACGTTGGCTCAAGGAAGCTGATTACAATGTGTTCATGTTGCGGGCAGATCAGGTTTACATAGACTGCCTGACCGATTCAGGCACCGGCGCAATGAGTGACCGTCAGTGGGCGGCAATGATGACTGGTGATGAGTCTTATGCCGGAGCGCGTTCATTCTATGAACTTAAGGATACAATAACCCGTATCACCGGGTTTGAGTATGTGATTCCCACTCATCAGGGTCGTGCTGCAGAAAACGTGCTTTTCTCGCATCTTGTCAAGAATGGTGATATTGTCCCTGGTAATTCTCATTTTGATACCACTAAGGGACATATAGAAAGTCGTAAGGCTTTTGCTGTGGATTGCACGGTTGATGAGGCAAAAAACACACAGCTTGAGATTCCGTTCAAGGGAAATGTGGATTTGAACAAGCTTGAGAATGTTCTTGCCAAAGACAGTGAAAAAATACCGTTTATAATTGTAACGATTACAAACAACACAGCTGGAGGGCAGCCTGTGTCCATGGAAAATCTCCGTGGGGTTCGTAAGCTCGCTGACAAATATGGTAAAAGAGTGGTTTTTGATTCGGCAAGATTTGCCGAGAACGCCTATTTTATCAAAACGCGGGAACCGGAGTTCAAGGATGCCACAATAAAAGAGATATGCAGGGAAATGTTCAGCCTTGCCGATATCATGACAATGTCATCGAAGAAAGACGGGCTTGTGAACATGGGCGGATTTATTGCGACCCGCTGGGAGGATATATATGAGGGAGCCAAGCGTTTCGTGATTCCTTTTGAAGGGTTCCTTACCTATGGCGGAATGAACGGTCGCGATATGGCGGCACTCGCTGTCGGTCTTGACGAAAATACCGAATTCGAAATGCTTGAGACCCGTATCAAACAGGTTGAGTATCTCGCCGCCAAACTTGATGAATACGGGATACCGTATCAGCGTCCTGTAGGAGGACATGCGCTTTTTATCGATGCCGACAAGGTGCTTGACAGAGTACCTAAAGAGGAGTTCCCGGCTCAGCGTCTCACTATCGAACTGTATAGGGAAGCAGGTGTCAGAGGGTGTGAGATCGGGTATCTGCTTGCGGACCGGGATCCGGTAACACGTGAGAACCGTTTTGATGGCAATGATTTTCTGCGTCTCTGCATATGCCGGCGCACTTACACTGACAATCATATGAATGTCATTGCAGCGGCATTGAAGAATGTATATGACCGTAGGCATGAAGTCACTCGGGGTGTCAGAATCAAATGGGAGGCGGAGCTGATGCGACACTTCACAGTCAAACTCGAACCTCTCGGATAATAAAAAAGCTTTGCTCATTTCTGAGCAGGGCTTTCTTTTTTGGCTGAAGCCGGGGGAACCGGTCCGCAATACAGGTTCGGACCCGGATAAAGACCGGCTGGTGGCACGCCGGGTTTTCCCGGATGTCCGCTGCCGTTGAAGAAAGGATAGGGGAGTCCCCATAAATATTCCGGATCTTTTCCCGGACTTAGGTAGCCGTCAATGATAGTGTCGCGTCCGGTCGGATTCTCGAAGGTGTAGAGATGGAATCGATATAGCATTACCGCTATATGCTCGAATACCGTTGATTGTATGCCTTCGTAAGGAATCCATGATGAAGTGGATGTGAAACAGTATACCTGGAATGGAATTCCGGTGGCTGTCTGAGCGAGTGTATTGACAAAACAATCATCAGCGTGGCTGATGTTCGGATTGGCGTCAAGATAAAGTTTGACATATGCCCTGAGTATTCCAAGGTTGGTGTCAATGGATCCGTCTACGAGTCCTGCGCTATTGTTGACATCCTCGACTTTTCCGGCAGCGCGTTGTTCGAGCTTCTTTGCTATCCATTCCTTCAGCAACGGAATTTCAGCAAATTCCGCAAGCATATTGTCATCGGTCGCCACGATGCTGTCTGCATCTATCATGTAGCTTCTCTGTATGCGGCGTGTATGGCTGAGCTGCATGTTTCTGTAGCTCTTGAAACCTTTGCTTATAAGGTCGTAAGGGGGGATTGTGGATATTGTCTTGTCCCAGTTCTCGATCTTAATTGCCGTGAGTCCGACTTCTGTCACAGTGCCGTTTGCATCAGAGCCGTTCGGTACAATCCAGTCTCCTTCGTGGAGAGAGTCGTTTTCTGCCAGCTGAACACCAGCTACAACACCTAATATGTTGTCTTTGAATACAAGCATAAGAACCGCAGAGAACGCTCCGAGTCCAGCAAGCATGGATGCCGGAGATCTGTTGAACAGGATTCCGAACACTATGATGACTCCGATAATCCATAAAATAAGTTTTACCAGTTGAACAACGCCGTTCAAAGGAAGGTGACGTTTGTTGGCTCTGTTATTCACGTGAGTCCAGACTACATCTGCAAGAGTGGTGAAAGTTCGGCATAGGATGAATACGATATATATCCATGTGATTCGGGTCAGCCACAGGGCAAGAGACTCTCTCCCGTTAAGAGTGAACTGAATAAGGATAAGAAATATGATAGGAGGGATGATGCGGCATATCTTTGTGAAGAAATGATGCCCGACAAGGTAACTGTAAAAATCGTTCTTTACATGAGGTCCGATTTTATTGAGGGTGTATACCATAATCCATTTTACCATCATTCCCACACACCATGCCACGAGAAAGACCAGTGTGGCATATAGCAGTAGAAACAAAGTTGAATGGTGTTCGAGACCGAAGATGTCAAGAAACCAGTTCACGCATTTCATAAGGATTCTAGCGATGAAATATGAACTTTCTTCAGTAGTGTCAGACAGATGGAACCCCACATTTGTGTCTATGGGGGCTGCATGTATGCTGTCTGTGTGGGAAACAATTAGTGGAATCATTTGTGTCAAATGCTGTGATTATGCATTTAATACAAAGGATAAGCTCTAAATGTTCAAGTCCGGTGATAAGGTATTCTGTTGCAAGCAGGGCAATCGGGCAGTGTATGGCAATTATTATTGGGTTGGAAAAGAATCCGGGGCGACAATCACTTGCCACCCCGGATTCTTTATTATGCAAAATTAATGTAAAACACTATTATGAAACAATTATTTCAGTTTTAAAACCTGTCCTGCCTTGATTTTGTCGGAACTTGCAAGGCTGTTGAGTTTTCTCAGTGTAGTTGCCGACATGCCATATGAGCGGGCTATTGCTGAAAGCGTGTCGCCTTTCTTGACAGTATAGGTTGTTTTTTTGCCGTTGCCTTTCTTATAAGGATTCTCTTTTTCACTTTTTGCGAGATTCTTTGAGGGTGCAAAGTTTCTCGGTTTTGTATATGTGGATTTTGAGAATGTATAAGTATCGGTATGTGTTGTATGGTTTGCGAAATCAAATATTGCAGAGGGATTTATTGCATATCCCATGAAGCGTGTCTCGAAATGGAGGTGAGGACCTGTGCTTCTGCCGGTGCTGCCGCCTAAACCGATTGGTTCACCGGCTTTTACCGTCTGATCAGGTTTTACGAGATGTTTGTTAAGGTGTCCGTATACTGTTTCAAGTCCGTTGGGGTGGCGTATGATGACATAGTTTCCATACCCTCTTGCCTCATAGGCTGTGAGTCTTACTTTACCGTCAAAAGCAGCGTAAATAGTGTCGTTGCTTCGTATGGCGAGGTCAATTCCCTTGTGCATTCTTCCGAATCGCGCCCTGTATCCGTAGTTGGATGTGACTCTTCCCGGCACCGGCATAAAGTAGCCTGTAACGTCTATTACCTTTGAATCAGGCACCTCCGATTGCCTGAAAGGGTTCACGGCTTTGCTGTTCCAACCTTCGGTATAGATGTCAAGTTCAGGTTCGATGTCATCAATAAGGTCGATAAAAGTATTTTTTTCCACAAGACGAATCTGGTCTTTGCTTTTCGCCTGATTGGCAAGAAGCTGCTTGTGCATGTCGGAATGAGCTGCTTTTGATACTATTTGCTGTGCCGATACGCTTGATGCGGCAAATGCCATAAGTATCGCGGCTCCGAATATTTTTCTAAGTCTAATCATTTCTTTCGTTGAAATTCGAGGAGATGTTCTTCGAAAAGAGAGGTTATAGGTTAAAATTATCAGGTTGTTTTATATCATAACTCATCCTCGGCGTAGAGGAATTTGAAGTATGCAGGAGTGTAGTCGAAAATCTCTTCAGGTTTAAAGAAGCGTGCGAGTTCGATTTTAGCGTTCTCAACGCTGTCGCTTGCGTGAACGATGTTCATCTGTCCGCTTACGCAAAGGTCTCCTCTAAGTGTTCCCGGGGCAGCTTTGCGTCCGTTGGTCGCACCTGTCATTTCGCGGAATACCTTTACAGCATCAATACCTTTGAGACACATTACAATGACCGGAGAAGCCACCATAGAAGCAACAATCAATGGAAAGAAGGGCTTGTCGGCAAGGTGGGCGTAGTGTTCTCGAAGTATAGCTTCATCGAGTTGAATCATTTTAATGCCGCAAATTATCAATCCCCGTTTTTCAATCCGGCCGATTACCTCGCCTATAAGATTGCGCTCAATTGCAGAAGGCTTGAGGATTACAAGTGTCTGTTCCATTTCTTGCAGTTTTACAATTTTTAAGATTTTCAACTTCTTACGATTCAAAGATAATCAAAAGTGTTCCTATATCCCAATATTTTAACAACTTTTTTCCTTTCAGTTACGGCGTTTAATCCGAATCATGGTTCTAACTTGATACTATATTAGATTTTAGGGCGGTTTTATGTTTTACAACATGCTTTTAAACAATTTGCACACACCCGAGAGGTGTGTGCAAATTTTGAGTGTATTTGTTGTTAAAATATGTTAATGCAAAGAAATGCCCATGTCATTTAATGATTTAGCATTTTCAGTTTGGATCAGGGCATCTCGTTAGCCGGAAGTTCATTGTAGTTTCCTTTTCTGATCATTTCAAGAAGCAGATGAAGTTTTCCCACTTCCTCCGGATGTTCCTGAGCCACATTTGTCTCTTCATATGTCTTGCTCATGTCGAAGAGCTGTTGCACTGGTGCGCAACCGGTCTCGACATAGGCTCCGCGTGGTTTCATTTTGGGGAAAGTGCTTGCTTCAACGTATTTCCAGTCCGGCACGCGGATTGCAAGGGTATGGTCATATCCCTGCTGTATAACCCAGGGACGGCTTGTCATGTCGCGTCCGAGCCAGTTGTCCATGCGGTTGAAAGAGTCTTGAGCACTTCCTTTCGGCATGCTGACACCAAGAAATCCTGCAAACGATGCAACGAGGTCAATCTGAGAAAGGACAGTCTTGTTTTCGCCTTTGTTGAGTTTTCCCTGTGGCCAGTGTACTATTACCGGAACGCGAGTTCCACCCTCATACAGGCTGTATTTGGAACCTCTGAGTTCGCCTGTGGGGGAATGTCCGTTTAGTAGTTCCTGTGCGTGGTCGTCATATCCGTCGTTCAGTACAGGTCCGTTGTCGCTTGATATAATAATGATTGTGTTGTCAAGAATCTTCATGTCCTCAAGAGTCTTGACAAGCTGCCCGACGCACCAGTCGAACTGTGCAATGGCGTCACCCCTGAGTCCCATCTTGTTTTTTCCCCTGAATCGGTCGTGAGGGAAACGTGGCACATGGACATCGTTTGTGGCAAAATACATGAAGAAAGGTTCGTTGCCCTTCTCTTTTATGAAATCGATTGCATGTGCCGTGATGGAATCGGCAATGTTTTCATCTTTCCAGAGAGCTTTGCCTCCGCCTTTCATATATCCGATACGTGAAATTCCGTTTACAATCGACATGTCGTGCCCGAATGTGGGTTTCAGATTGTAAAGCAGTTCAGGGTTATCCTTTCCGGTCGGTTCTTCGGGGAAGTTCTCTTTATAGCTGACTTCGATCGGAGCGGAAGGGTCATAGTTCGCTACATGGCCGTTTTCAATGAACACACAAGGCACGCGGTCGGCTGTTGCAGCCATGATATATGAATAATCGAAACCGAGGTCACCGAGAGCTGCCGGCAACTGGGCGTTCCAGTCCTGTGTTCCTGTTTTGTCGCCAAGACCGAGATGCCATTTGCCAATAGCGCATGTGGCGTATCCTGCAGATTTGAACATGTCCGCCATCGTATACTGTTCCGGTCTGATGATCATGCCTGCATCGCCTGGTGCTATGTCCGTGTCAGGACGTCTCCAGCTGTAGTGACCGGTAAGCATAGAATAGCGTGATGGTGTGCTGGTGGCTGCTGTGGCATAAGCATGCGTAAAACGGATTCCGTTGTCAGCAAGACGGTTGACATTGGGAGTCTCTACATTTTTTGCACCGTAGCATTGCAGGTCTCCGTATCCGAGGTCATCAGCGTAGATTATCAAGACATTGGGTCTTGAAGGGTCGGATGTGCGTTTTTCTTTCTTCGGAGCTTCCGAAGCATTGGCAGAGGCAATCATGCCAAGCGACATGACTGCCAGTGCGCTTTTCATCGTTTTCATTTGTCAGGTTATTTGGTTAGTGTTATTCTTGTGTCTTATTTCAGAAGATGCCGTAAAGGCGCTATATTAAGGTTTGCGGTGTTGTTTGTATAGAGGTTATACAGATTCTGGTAGCCGAGGCTGACAGCCTTGTCTATCATTTCTTTGCCGGTTGCAAGGTCTCCGGTCTGCGCGTAATATACAGCTGCGAGGTAATAATCGTCTTTGGTTTTATTCTCCTTTTCGCGTATCGCGCGTTTCATTGTTTCATCGGCATCCAGTTTTTTCCCTGCCAGACATTGGGCAAGAGCTTTATAGGTAACATCGCGGAATGTCTCGGGATCCAGAGTGTTGCCGATTCTACCGTATTCTATGATTGCCTCTTTGGCATTGTCCGGTGTATTGGAATTGACATATGCACGTATCATTCTTGCATATAGATTTGCCGGGTCTGTCATCGCAGCTTCATTGAGGCTCTGGATGGCGGCTTTTGTATCTTTAAGAGCGATATTCGCCAATGCAGATTGCACGAGAGCTTCGGTGGAGTTGGCATCTATGCTCAATGCCTTTGTTGCAGCGAGCAGTGCTGCCGAAGGATTGTTTGCGGCAAGTTCTGTTTCGGCTTTTACAAGTAAGGTGGAGACACTGTTTTCCTTAATCACAGCGAGATCCGCGTTTGTGGTAGCCTCGGATATTTTGTCAAGAGCCAAGCAGCATCGAGCCATATTTGCATAAACAGAAGCTATTTGTCCTTCGCGTGACTGCAGAAGACGGGTGAAACCATCATATGCCTGGCGAAAGTTGCCACTGTTGAATGCTATGCTTGCCTGAAGGAAATATAGAGCATCTGTGTTTGAAGTGCGCGAAATGGCGTATTGAATGGCTGCTTCCACAGCAGGATAGTTCTTGTCAGCCAGACGTATGAGCGATTCTAGAGGGCGGCTTGATTTATTGTCGGCGAGACTGAAAGCACTCAGATAGTTGGCGGCGGCGTTCTCATCTTCTCGCATGTCTTCATATAGCTCTCCTATGCGGCAATAGGTTAGGTAATTGCTCGGATCCGCGTTTTCGGCTTGTTTTATAAGTTCTTTCGCATCTTCTTTTTTATCCATCATTATGTCTGCCCTTGCCATTCCGAAGAATGCCTCCTGACTGCGACTCTTAAGACGTTGCATTGCGGCAAAAGACTCGTAGGCGTCTTCCGGACGATTCAGATAGAGGGCGACATTACCTTTTTTGTAAAGCAGTGCATAGTCTTTGGGCGACAGCGCAAGTGCATTGTTGACTGCGGAGAGGGCTTTGTCATATTCTTTTGTCTGGATATATATGTCAGTCAGCATCGAATACTCATCTATTCGCAACTCTTTCTCTTTTTCAGGGGTATAGTCGAGTGCTTTGATGATATCGACCAGTGCCTCGTCATACATCGACAGATTGTAATATTGAGTGGCACGCTGATAAAGAGTAATATAGTCTTTCGGGTTCTCATTGAGAATTTCCTGATAACCGCGAAGCACGGCTTTTGTAATCGGGTTTATCTGCTGGGCATTGGCACCAGTGCAGGCAAGAAGAGTAACTGCTAAAAAAAATGCTTTTATTTTCATTTAGTTAGAAATATTATAAGTTTATTTCATTAATGGCACTCCTGAGAGTGGTAAGATTCTTGAGAAGAAAAGCCGCTTCCGAAAGGGGGAGCATATTTGCTCCGTCGCTTTTGGCTATTGCCGGATTCCGGTGTGTCTCCATGAATATACCGTCGGCTCCTGCCGCCAGTCCGGATTTTGCAATAGTCGAGATGAGTCCGGGAAGTCCGCCGCTTACGCCATCTGCGCCATTCGGCTGCTGTAGCGAATGAGTGATATCCATTATAACGGGACATTCACATTCTTTTTTCATTATCGGAATGCCTCGCATGTCAACGACAAGATCTCCGTATCCGAAGAAAGAGCCTCGTTCGGTCACAGCCAGTCTGTTATTGCCTGATTCCCTGACCTTGAGGCAGGCGAATTTCATTGAGGCAGGCGATAGGAACTGTCCTTTTTTTATGTTTATCATTTTTCCTGTTTTTGCAGCAGCCACCAGTAGGTCGGTCTGACGGCATAGAAATGCCGGAATCTGGAGGATGTCGACATATTCAGCCGCCATTTCCGCTTCATCGGCTGTGTGAATGTCTGTTACGACAGGAATATGGAATGTTTCCTTTACCTTTCTTAATATTTTAAGAGCTTTTTCATCACCTATTCCGGTGAATGAATCAAGTCTGCTTCTGTTGGCTTTTCTGTAGCTCCCTTTGAAAACATACGGTATGTCTAACGCAGATGTGATTTCAAGCAGTTCAGCGGCAATGTCGAGTGCCATTTCCTCTCCTTCAATCACACAGGGACCGGCAAGGAGAAAGAAGTTGCCGGAAGCACTTGAATTTATATATTCGATGATATTGTCAGTCATTTTTTCAAATCATTAATTACGTGTATTGCAGAGACTGCATAAAGTGCGGCTGTCTCGGTGCGGAGCCGGGTGTTGCCGAATGTGGCAGGTGTGAAACCGGCTTTTACCGACATTTCGACCTCTTCAGGCGTGAAATCTCCTTCCGGACCGATGAGGATTGTCACGTCTTTTCCTGCAGTGTATACATCCGCAAGCTCTTTTCTTGGAAATTCAGATGAACAGTATCCCATGATTCTTATTTCTTCTTCATTTCCGCAGTCTAATCCTTTTATGAATTTTTTGAAATCAATCATTCCTGCGAAGTCGGGAATACGGGATTTCATACTTTGTTTCATGGCAGAAACAAGTATTTTGAGCAACCTTTCGGATTTTACATCTTTCCTTTCGCTTCTCGTGCATTTCAGGAAAACGATGTTGTCTATGCCTATTTCCGTGGCTTTCTCAAGCAACCACTCCATACGGTCTATATTCTTTGTCGGAGAGACCGCCAGAGAGACGCGTGGCTGCCAGTGCTTTGGTTCGGTATGTGCGGAAAGGATGTCGACTTCTGTTTTTTTAGGATTCGCATTCGTAATGACACATTCGAACGCGTTTCCTTTGCCGTCGACAGCATGCAGGATGTCTCCCTCTTTCATTCTCAGGACACGACAACAATGTCCTGACTCCGTTTCAGGGAGGGAAAAATCAGTTTCTATATCCGGTGCGTAAAAACGAATCACTTTCAGAAAGATTGATTATTGCGCCATACCTTCAGGATCTCCTCCGTCAATATCTTCAGCCTTCGCGAGACTGATATTTTCAGAGGTTTTGGGCGCTTTGAAGATGAAAATAAACAAAATGCTTATAATTAAAGCATATGCTGCGAAGATAAACCAGGAATGCTGCCATCCTGAAAGGTTTTCGGCGGCAGATGTCATTCCAGACATGTCAACGTGTTTGTTGACTACAAGAGTTCCGGCAAGGAACGTTCCCACGCTCGCTCCGATGCCATTCGTCATTATCATGAACAGTCCTTGTGCGCTTGAGCGAAGCTTCTTGTCTGTCTGCTGGTCAACGAAAAGTCCTCCCGCCACATTGAAGAAATCGAATGCAACGCCATAAACCACGCATGAAAGGATTATCCACACAAGCCCTGAACCTGTATTTCCGATACCGAAGAATCCGAAACGGAACACCCATGCCATCATGGCGGTGAGCATGACTCCCTTGATTCCGAATTTCTTAAGACAGAATGGTATGAGGAGGATACATAATGCTTCGCTTGCCTGAGAAATGGCGGTAAGCGCTGTGGCGTTTCTTGCTCCCCAGGTCTGTGCGTATTCAGCTATGTTCTGGAATGAGTCAATAAACATGGTTCCATAACTGTTGGTGATCTGAAGGCATACACCAAGAAGCATGGAGAACATAAAGAATACCGCCATTGTGCGGCGTTTGAACAATTTGAAAGCCGACAATCCGAGAGTTTCGGAGATTGAAGAACCGGAGGATGGGTTTACGGGACAGTTGGGCATTGTCAGTGCATAGATCATGAGAATGAGACTGACAACGCCTGATGAGATGAACTGTGCGTATGTCGACTGGAAGTTTGTGAAGTTTACAAACAATTCCGCGCAGATAAATCCGATTGTTCCGAAAATACGGATAGGTGGAAATGCAGTCACGGTGTCAAGTCCTGCCTTGTTGAGCGCATTGAACGCCACTGAGTTGGCAAGGCCTATTGTAGGCATGAAGAACGCAATGGAAAGAGTGTAGAATGTGAACAGCGTTCCAAAGTCAACGTTGCCGTCGCTTTGCCAGCAATACCAGCCGGCAAGGAGCATGAAAATACCGGCAATACCGTGACATAGACTGAGCATTTTCTGAGCGGGAATCCATTTGTCTGCGATTATGCCTATCAGCGCGGGCATAAAAAGCGATACAAGCCCTTGTCCGGTATAGAACCAGAATATATGGTCGCCAAGGTTCACTGAGCCGAGGTATATTCCCATAGAAACGAGATAGCAGCCCCATACTGCGAACTCAAGGAAGTTCATTACGATGAGGCGAGTCTTCATTGCGGTATTTGATGCCATATAGTAGATTTCTTTCTTATTTAACGCACAAAGATAACCAATATATTGCGAATGTCAAAAAAAAGTGTGTGAAACCGGCTTTGGACAGAGTCTGCAGTTTTCATCCTGCAGTTTTCATTGCAGGCTTCATTCCGTTTTTCAATCGATGATTTCTGAAAGAGATATGACAATGAATCCAACGGGGGTTCTTCTTATTATCCCGGTGTTTTCAAGACATATCATTTCCCTATATAATGTTTCGGTGTCCATATTGCAGAATTTTGCAAAACTGTTCATGTCAAACGAGAGGGATATCTCTTGCGAGTTTTTTGAACAATACGCTTTGATAAGACGGGAGCATATCGCTTTCAGTCCGCCTTCGGGATATGTTTCAAATATGGAATAGCGGATTTGTGCGCGGTATGACAGGAAATTCAGGTAATTCAATAGGTATATGGAACCGGAAGACAGCAGACCCATATATTGTTCCTTGCTGAATTCCATAGTGCTCACATTCCCGACAGCATATGCCTCGAATCCGCAGGTGGTATCCATGCCGAATAGCCGGTCTGCGCCAAGCACATTGTTATTGTGTTGCAGCTCTGTTATTTTCAGAGTGTTCTCTTTGCCGATGCGGTGTGCTACGCGAATCTTGCCCGAAATTACGCATCTTACCACATCCGCACGGTCTTCTGCGGAAACAATCTTTTCATTGTCTGAGTATTTTGAGAATGTGATGTGTGTCTTTTCAAGAAATGCAGAAACCTGCTCATGGCTCAATCCTTTGAAGAGCGGCAGATTCATGATTGTCTCGTACATTGTTGCCATAGCGATAACCGGTATGTTAAAAATTAAGATTAATGGAGAATATGCGGTTCTTTCCGATACACCCCATTTGTTAAATTAACAATCGAATCGGATTAAAGTTAAAAGGCGAGCTTTGAAAAAGCTCGCCTTTGCAGTAGCGGGATCGAGAATTGAACTCGAGACCTCCGGGTTATGAATCCGACGCTCTAACCAACTGAGCTATCCCGCCGTTTTAGCAGTCTGGAAACCGTTGTTTCCGTTTTGCGAGTGCAAAGGTATATATATTTTTTGATATGACAAAGATTTCCTCAAAAATTTTCACTAATTTTGAAAGAATTTTTTACAATCTTAAGGGATGACTAAATATACATATATATTATATTGTGTGGTATTTTGTTGTGTGGCAATGAGTTGTCATACAGGTATAGAGAGCACCAAGACAATTAAACTTTCCAGGAGCGAGCGCAGGCAGATCGAAGTTTCGCCTGAAGAAAAACTTATGGAAGTTCTGAAGGTGCCAAAACTTGGCGAATGGGAACCCGGCAAGCGGTTTCTTGTATCAGACAATCGCGCTTCGCTTGTGTTTGATCCCAATTCTGTAAATCCGGAAGAGGCGAAACTCGGAGGAAAAACGATTGAATATGCAGGGGTAACCATGAAAACGACTCCGGGAGGTTCTGATGAAGCTGTTATAGTGTTCAGAAACGGATCTAATACATTGCAGTATTCCACAGGGAAGAGTCTTGATTATGCAGGCAAGGCAATTTCGAGTATGGATGTGCCTATGCTTATAGATCTGGAACTTGTTGACAGTGTCCGAGATCTGCTTGTCGGCAGGAAAGTCTGGACCAGATCACAGTTATGGTATGACTTTGACGGAACCCGGATAGACGGACGCAAATTCGTGCCGGTAGAGATCTCAGACGTGCGTCCCGGCACGATGGTATTTCCTCTCTGTATAAATATAACTGATGAAAAGGGCGCACCTGCCATGTTGTATATGAATGTAGGAACAGCCGGTATGGAAAGCCGGACTTTCCAGAATATATTCAGCCTTTCCGATCCAAAGGAGCGTTATCCCGGCATTGACAAAGAGGTGTGGTCGCTGATTCAACAGGGAAAAGTAAGGCTCGGTATGACAAAAGAGGAATGCAAGCTTTCTCTTGGTAATCCGACCGATGTCAATTCCGGTCATGACTGGAATTCCACAATTGATTTCTGGCAATATCCGAATGGCTCATATCTGAGGTTTCAGGACGGGTTGCTTGTGTCGTTCAGGAATTAAAAAATTGATTTAACAGTTTTCTGGGCGTTTCTGAAAAAATACGATCAGAAAAATAGATAAAAGTATGGTGGAAATCATAGAAAACAAAGATATAACATCCTTCACAACCTTCGGTATTCCGGTGAAGGCAAGATATTTTGCCGAGTACTCATCAGAGAGAGAGCTTCTGGCATTGTCAAGAAAAGAGGAATTTCTGAACAACGAGGTCCTTCATATCGGAGGAGGCAGCAATCTACTTTTTCTTGAAGACTTCGGCGGTCTTGTGCTGCATTCGGCAATAAAGGGCATTAAGGAATATCGCAAAGATGACGAAACTGTGTATGCCATAGCCGGTGCCGGAGAAAAATGGACTGACTTTGTGGATTGGTGTCTTGAACGGAATCTTGCGGGAGTGGAGAATCTTGCGCACATCCCCGGAGAGGTGGGCGCTTCGGCGATTCAGAATGTAGGAGCTTACGGCGTTGAGGCAAAGGATGTGATACATGCGGTGGAATGTTTTGACACCCAGACAAGAAAGACAGTCCGTTTTTCCAATGAAGAATGCCGTTTCGGATATCGTGACAGCATGTTTAAGAAAGACGATGTGCGTGGACGGTATTACGTACTTAGGGTTTCTTTCCGGCTTCGACCTGGCGGGATTCCGATGAGTCTTGATTACGGTCCATTGAAATCACTTAAGGAGAGACTTGGAAAATATCCGACAATTCAGGAAGTTGCAAGGGAAGTGACAAATATAAGGAAATCAAAACTTCCCGAACCGTCGGAAACCGGTAGTGCCGGAAGTTTCTTTAAAAATCCCGTTGTTCCGGTTCATTTTTACAAAAAAATAAAAAATGGCGGGTTTGGTGATGTTCCGGCTTATCCAGCCGGAGAGGGTATGGTTAAACTATCTGCGGCGTGGCTTATCGACAAAGCCGGTATGAAGGGTGTGCGATTCGGAGGAGCTATGGTTTATGACCGCCAGCCGCTGGTGATTGTAAATGCTGGTGGGGCAAGCGGGCGTGATGTCAAGGAACTTTCGGACGAGATAATACGTCGTGTCCGAACAAAATTCTATATAACACTGAAGCCTGAAGTCAATTTTATAGATACGGGAATAAAAATAACCGTATTGGGCACCGGAGGATCCAAGGGAACACCGGAGCTGGGATGCGAGTGTCATGTATGTACCTCAGACGATATACGTGACAAGCGGTTGCGTTCCTCTGTCCTTGTCGAGACAGCCGGTCTGAGGTTGCTGATTGATCCTTCCCCGGATTTTCGCCAGCAAGCCTTGAATCTGCGTCTTGCCGATATTGATGCGGTCCTTGTCACACACAGTCATTACGACCATGTCGGAGGTTTTGATGATCTTCGTCCGTTTTGCGGCAATGAGAATATGCCGATATATCTTAGGTCAGATGTCAATGCGGATCTTCACCGCCGTCTTGACTACTGCTTCCGTGAGCATCCGTATCCAGGAGTCCCGACATTCAAAATGAATGTTATAGATAACAAACCCTTCTATATCAACGGTCTTAAGATTGTTCCGGTGGAAGTGATGCATGGCAAATTGCCTATATACGGGTATCGAATCGGCAAATTCGCCTATATTACCGATGCGAGTCATATCTGCGAGGAGGAGAAAGAGAAACTTGAGGGTCTTGACGTGCTTATAATCAATTCGTTAAGAGATTGCCCCCACTTTGCTCATTTCTCATTTGACCAGGCTATGGATATGATCCGGGATCTTTCTCCAAATCGAGCCTATCTTACTCATTTATGTCATGAGGCAGGCTGTCACGCCGAACTTGAGTCACGGGTGCCGGCTGGAGTCTCGCCTGCTTATGACGGACAGATTATCTTATCGACTCGATAGATAAGACTTACAGCGCGCTCCTTGCAGTGCATCTTATTTGAGTATTGCGCTGTCTATTCCGCCTGACTGCTGCAATTCACCGTTTCTATTGACCTTTTTGCCGTAGGGTATGGTGTAGGTCAGTGTAAGTCTGATGTTGCGCGACAGGTCTGCATTCCAGGATTCGGAGATTTGTAACGGGGCGAATGAAATATAGAGTTTACATATCCGTTTCGGTTAAACCAGTTGCGGAACTGCAATCCAGCCTTGAAATCACCGATGCTGTAATTCAGAAAAAATCCGTATGTGCATTTATAACTTGACCGTTCGCCATTTGACCATACGTTAAGAATCTTTTGAGGAGACTGATAGTAGAGCATGGCAGACCAGTTGTTGCGGGCGTACTGCGCATATATGCTTGCTTCCTCGAAAATACGCCGCCCCTGCGTTCATATTTTTTGTTGGAAGCGGTCTAAGCCGAAATAAAACGGATTGAATGATTTTTACAATCAATCTTGTCATAAACGTACATGTCGCTGTTTATCTGTGTTATACCGTAAATGTCGGTTATGCCTTCCGAGAGTATCTGGCGTAGGATGGTTCCGCGAAGTCTCTTTAATTTTCCGGCATCAGGCGTTTTTTCTTTACCTTCCTTGAAAACCACAAAATCAATTTTCCATACGTCTGTTCCTTTTGGAAGCGATTTCCAGTCTATGCATTTCGAAGCATCAGCCGGCATAAGATTCAATATCTCATGGCAACCTGATTGGGTCATGCAGTTGCAAAGAGCCTCTGTCACATTCTTTCTCCAAAATGCCTGCAATGACTTTCCACAGGGGGCGGTTTTACCTTTGAATTCGAGTCTGTACGGTTTTATGATGTCATCAGTGCGTAGCCATCCGTAAAGGGAAGAAATGATTCTAAGATTCTTGCGTGCTGCCTCAAGCGCATCTGGTGATAAGGATGATGGAGACAGGCTTTTGAAAACAACTCCGGTAAATGCTTTAAGTGATACTTCTCCGGTTGTTTTATTCGGAAACTCGAATATCTTTTTCTTCATTGATTGAGCCAGTGTCGCGCTTATGCCGATGCGCTCAGCCAGTTCTCCTGTATCGAATCCATTGAGATACTCCATTATGCGATCGGCTTCCCGCTCGAAAAGGGGAGTATGATTCATGTATGACTGTCGGGCAACAATGGAACTGCAATCGGTCATTGTTTTGGATTCTGCGATAAGAATAATCATTTGTCTGCTTCTTGCTTGTCTGAATGAAACTGCGGCTGTCGATCATCGCCGGAATCTTATCTTGCACCAATCCACGTGAGACGTTTCCATGTACCTTCCATCGGTCCATGGCTGAAACGTTTCATCCATATTCTGCAGAATGAGAGCTGGGCAAGGAAAATAACAATGCCAACAAGAAAACTTGCGGTTATTCCCAGTCTGTCGTGTAGTCCGAGTCCCCAGTTGTAATATATGAATGAGCCTATTATGCTCTGGCTTACGTAATTAGACATGCTCATGCGTCCGTATGGAATGAGCCTGCACAGCATTTCCTTTGTTCCGGTTGTATTATAGAAGAGGAATAAAACACCTGCAACAATCAGAATCATGAAACAAAGGTTGTAAAGCGAACTGAGCAGAAGATGCGCCTGATCCAGCATATCCTTGTTCAAGATATAGTCAGGAAGCATAAGGTCAAGTCCGCGAAGAGCGCAGAAAAGAGGAAGTGCCCAGCATGCGGCTATTCCCCATCCTTTCTGATATTCCTTTAGCATCCAACCTTGTCTGCCTATTACCATTCCCAATATAAAGAGTGCCGCGGTCTGGAAAATCCTGCCGTGATCCCATGCCCATGCAAGACTTGCGAGCTGTCCTTCCCAAAGATTGACAACGGCTGTCTGCATGAATGATCCTCCCGACTGCATGGCGAATGTAGCGCCCCATAGTTCAGATGTAGGCACTTTCATCACTTCGAAATCAGAATTCAGCAATATAGCGCCTATATTGAACAGAGCCATCGGCTGCAAAAGAAATATAGAAGCGAGAATTAAGAGAGTCCTGGTCGTCAGACGGCACGTGGCTACAAGAACTATGCCGACAAGAGAATACATAACAAGAATCTCGGCAGTGAAGAAAACCGCATCGATACAACCAATTACAAACAGAAGCAAGAGTCTCCAGCAGAAACGGGCACGGAAGTCATTGCCTTTCATTTTCTGGTTGTCATCCTGAATGAAGAAACTGAAACCGAATAGCAATGCAAAGATTGCATAAGCCTTACCTCCGAAAGCGAAAAAGAGAGAGTCCCAGATTGCTTTGTCGGTAAAATTCAGCCACGCCGGCTGCAGGGCTTTGTCAGGGAAAGAGTAAAAATTAAAATGTTCGATATTGTGTAGTAACACAATACCCATTACAGCTACACCGCGCAGAACGTCTGCTACGACTACGCGTTTATGGCGTCTGATTTCATTACTGACTGCAGTTGCCTCTTCTTTCATGATTTGTCTGGTATAGTTAAGTGTTATGATTGCAAGTGGCTGAGAATAAAAAGAAAAGGACTATCGAAAGATAGTCCTTTAGTAGTCGATCCGGGACTCGAACCCGAGTCTCCACCGTGAGAGGGTGGCGTGCTAACCGCTACACTAATCGACCATTTTTTTCGGTTTTGCGATGCAAAGTTAGCATGTTTTTTTATTCTGTGCAAATTTTTCGGCGTTATTTTTTTAATAAAAATATGCCTTGTGTGGTAATGTGCATATTATCAACGTTATATAAATTAAAGTTTTTTATGCCTCACTCTCTGTGAAAATATTTAGAGCTTGTTTAAAAATAAAAGTGAAATTTGGGGCGGCTCACTTCGGGATAAAATCCATTTATTTTTAAACAAGCTCTTATATTAAACGATAGCGGAATCTGTTCAAGATATTGTAATCATGCTTTGTGTGGATTCTCCTTCTCTGATTACGTTTATTTGTGTCGGGATTCTCTCGCGCAATTCATCAACGTGGCTTATTATTCCTACCTTGCGTCCGGATCTGGAGTGTAAGAGCCGGAGAGTAGAGACTGCCATTTGCAGGGCATCACCGCTTAAAGATCCGAATCCTTCATCAATGAAAAGGATGTCGACGGAGAAGTCACTGCCGATATCGCTCAGCGCAAGCGCGAGAGACAACGAAACAAGAAAACTCTCTCCTCCTGATATGGTCGAAGCACTGCGGAGGGTATAACCTTGCCATGAGTCTTCGACCAATATTACAAAAGTTCCCGGTTCTATGCGGAGCCTGTATCTGTCCGATAGGTTCTTCATATAATGGTTTGCTGCGTCTATCAGTTCGGCAAGTATGTAGCTTTGAGCGATTTTTCGGAATTTTTTTCCTTCACTGTCGCCAAATATTTCGTAAAGTATTTTCCATTTTTCAAGAACCTTGTTCTGTTCTTCATATTCCTTTATCAGAGAATCAAGTTTCTTTGACTGTTCGCTGTTTGATTTCAACAATGAATTGACTGCTCCGTATTTTATGTCATTGTCGCGTATCTGTTGCTCCAGTTTGAGGATATTGGCTTCAATGTCATCCGGGATAGCGTCATCATAACCTGCGGCAGAGAGGAGTCTGGCGTATTCGGCGGTAATTGCACCCAGCCTTGCCTTTGCATCATCAATCTGTTGGGTTGTGGAAGAGATTGTCATCAGCAGATCTGTGGCGTATTTATGAATGTCCCCCTGTTTGACAGTAACTGAAATGCTGTCTTCCGAGAGTCCTTGAAGTTTTATTTTGATCGATGTTATTATTCTGTCAAGGTTCTCAAGATCATTCTTTCTGATGCACATAGTATTCCGAAGATTGACAATTCGTTTTAAAAGTTCCGAATAACTCCCGTGATCATACTTGAGTCGCTCGATGAAGACACTGATATCTTGTTTGAAAAAATCCACATACCTGCTTCCTTCAATCTCGGCAATAATCTGAATTGCCATATCATCTGCTGTTTTGCAGTTTTTGTTGATCCGGTTTCGGGAAACAGTCTCTTGTGTTTTAATATTCTGAATGTCTATCTCGATTTTGTTCAGACTGTCTTTTTTCTTCTGATATTCCTCCCACAGGGCTTTAAGCGACTTGTTTCGTGAATGAATTTCATTTTCAACTTTCTCTCCGGCTCTGAGCGTCTTGTCTGTCCTGTCAATCATAGCTATTGTTTCCGACACCTTTCTTTCAATAAGCGCGTCAGTAACTTTTTCTGTTCCGTCAATTCCGAGTTCCTTACACTTGGAATCCGCCTTTTGTCTTGAATCTGTCACAGATGAGTCTTTTTTCAACTTATTTTCCAGAGTGTTGATGTAGTCTGCAAGAGACTTTATCTTAGCGTCAAGTCCGGCTATCTCATCACGAATACTGTTTCTTTCAGCCGCAGCCTTGTCAAGGTTCTCTTTGTGTTCGCCTATTATTGATTTTATATCATCTTCAGAGGGCAAGGCTTTAGTGATTATCTGCCTGCACACAGGGCAGGTGTCACCCTCGTTCAACGCACCGCGTATGCTACCCAGAATTTTTTCACTTGAAGCAAACAGTTTGTCGTAAGCTTCAGAATAAAGAGCAAGTTTCTTTTCGGCAATCTCCAAAGGAACTTTAATCCGCTCTTTATTTTCGACAGTTGTATTCAGATCATCTTTTTTATCCTGTAACTCTTTTTTGCTGATTTCGTGTTTTTTTACACACTCACGATAATTCTGAATCATAATAGCAAGATTCTGAAATTCGATTCTGCGGGAAATCAGTTGCTCTTTTTGTTTCCGTAATCCGGCAAGATCCATTGACAGAAGGTCGGAAGTAAGTTTTTTTATCGCATCGTCAGTATTACCGATTCTGTCAGACAAAACCGTTATTTCTTGCAGAGCCGCTTTTTTAAGTGGAAATATTGTTTCCTCCAGTTTTTTGTTTCCTAATATAATGGAATTCTTTTCAGTCTCGGTTTCCTTGCGTAGTTTTAGAATGCTTTCAGCATTTCCGATCAGGCGAGGAGCGTCTTCAAGCAGCGCAGTTGCATTGTCATATTTTTCAAGTTCGGCTTCCAATGCCGTCAGCTCTCCTTCAACTGCGGTATTTTCAGCGGCTATCATATCGCGTGTTACAATCAGCGATTTGACCTCGGTCTCAAGTTTGTGTATCTTAACAGTCAACAGTGAGATTTCCCGCTCTGTCGTATACTTCTGTTTCCGGCAATCCAACAGTTCCGATTCGATTCTGATGCGTTTCTGAAGTGTGCTGTTGGCATTGGATATTGCGGAGAGTTCGAGATTTTTCTCATTTATTTCTTCATCACTGAGCAATGTTATGCCGTCTGTCTTTATTTTAAGAGTATTCAAAGTGCTTTCCTCAGCCTTGAAGCGTTCGAAAATCCTGATTCCGATTCTTGAATATATGTCGGTGCCGGTTATTTTGCTAAGAATCTCACTTTTATCACTGTCATTGCTGTTTAGAAAACGCGTGAATTCCCCTTGGGCAAGCATGACAGTGCGGCAGAACTGATTGAAATCAAGTCCGATTGCCGCAGCTATCTCCTGTTGTATCTCCGCGTCTTTTGTCAGAGTGATTTTTTTGTCGGTGTTTTCAAGTGTCCAATTTTTTTTCTGCAATTTGCCGTTGATTTTTTTGCGGGCACGCTGCACACTCCACCGGGCAATATAGTTGACATCGTTGTTCCCCCTGAATTCAAGCAGTGTGAAACCCTCACCCGTGTTCCTGCGTAAAATCTGTCTGGGATCATTTACGTTTATCTGTTCATTGGCAGAATTGTCGGATGCGGCACCATTGATTCTTGTATTCCTGAATCTTGGAGCAGATGCGAAAAGAGCCAGACAGATGCAGTCAAGTATAGTGGATTTTCCGGCTCCGGTTTTGCCGGAGATAAGAAAAACTTCACTGTCTGCAAGAGGTTTTGCAGAAAAGTCGATTATGGCATCACCGATAGAAGCCATATTGTGTATTGTCAGTCTTATCAGTTTCATTTTCTCTCCTCTTCGATTACAGAGACATATGTTTCTTTAAGAAGCTGTTTCAGTTCCGAGTCCATGAATATCCCTTTCTCTGTGGTGAATCGTTCAGCCACTTCGAGCGGCGTAAGTCTTTTGAATTCACCTATAGACATGCGGGATGCAGATGCTGAGCCGGTATCGCTGTTTGTTCTTGTAATATTTATATGGCAGAACCGGCATTTTTTCGTTGCTGATGCGGCTATTGCTTCTTCGCGTGCGAGATGCGGCAGAAACTCTTGTATTTCAACATTAAGTCTTATATAGGCATCTATATCATCAGGAAAACTTTCAAGCATGAGCAAGACCTTATCGAATGGGGCTGAACCGTCAGAAGGAAGCGTTACAAGCGGCAGCGGATTGTCGATAATAATTTCCCGGATTGTCGGGTCACAGCCATTTCCTTCTATTTCCACTATAGTGATACTGTGAGCGTAATCTTCATCGAAGGAAACGGGGAGTGGAGTCCCCGAGTATCTTGCGAGTCCTTTACTTCCGCCAAGAGTCTGCGGGCGGTGTATGTGACCGAGTGCAAGATAATCGTATCCATCTCCGAACTCGTCAATGTCCATAGTGTCTATTCCCCCTATGGTTGTCTCGCCTTCCGGGTCATGTCCTTTGAAATCGCAGCCGGAGACTGAGGTATGCGCACACATGATTACAGGAAGGTTCTGGCAGTTAAGCTGCTTCGTTCTTTCAAGGAGATTCTTGAAAAGGTGTTCCGGCATATTCCGCTCGTGGCAGTATGGCACAGCTATTACAAAACATTTTTCATCGGCTTTGTGTATCATCGAATCGGGCATGTCAGTGTTGACGCTGCCTGCGGTAGTGACGTTGAGCGCCCTCCAGGGAGTGGTGAATATATCATGTTTCGATGCGCTGTCATGATTGCCGGCGATGACGAATATATTCATTTCCGGGCATGCTTCATGGATTGCCGACATTGTGTCAGCAAACATGCGTTGCACAGCTGCAGAGGGTTGGGCGGTGTGATATACATCGCCGCATAATAGAAAAACATCAGGATGCTCAGACCTCACTATGTCGACAATCTGATTAAGCATGCATTGCTGTTCGTATTGGCGGTCATAGTTGTAAAGAGTATGACCGAGATGCCAGTCGGAAGTATGGAGGAGTTTCATTTATCGGAGTTTACTATAATGCAAATGTAGTGATAATTTATGAGAAATTTTGTATTTTTGCGTTATGATTGAATCTGAAAAAGAAATATTCGAGAGGGAGTGGAATAAGATGCTTTCCGGAGAGGTTTACGATGCAGTAAACCCGAGGTTTATTGAAATGCTTATGACTACGCGCGATAAGTTATGGGAATTCAATAATCTGCGTCCGTATGAAATGGATAAGATGAAGGATATCTTACGCGGATTGTTGGGTAGTCATGGCAAAAATTTCCATGTGAATCAACCCTTCAGATGTGACTACGGGTGCAATATTCATATCGGAGAGAATTTTTTCGCTAATTTTAATCTTACAATACTTGACGAGGCGGAAGTCAGGATAGGAGACAATTGTTTCATCGGACCGAATGTTAGTATTTTTACGGCGTGTCATCCGCTTGATGCCGCATCACGTGACACCGGAGTGGAGTGGGCGGAACCGGTGACAATCGGCGATAGCGTGTGGATTGGTGGCAATGCGACTATTCTGCCGGGTGTGACAATCGGTGACAATGTAGTGATTGGAGCGGGGTCGGTAGTGACCAGGAATATTCCTTCCGGAGTTGTGGTCGGCGGCAATCCGGCGAGAATCATAAAAAAGGTGTGACAAATCTGAAATAAATACCCGGAATGGAAAAGACCATCACATATTGGCTGACAAACGTCGGAGGAGAGGAGTTTTCAGGAAAATTCGGTTTTTCCATAACATTGCTTGCAGTTGTGTTTGTGGCGTGGATAGCTTATGAAGTATTCCGGCGTATTGTTTCTCCTATGATTATCTATCTCGCCGACAAGACACATACGGAATGGGACGACGATCTTCTGACACCGGAAGTGTTGCGGGCGTTCAGTCAGATGATACCTGCCATTGTCGTGGCATGGCTTTTACCTAATATGTTTGTAAGTCATGAGACTCTCTATATATGGATAAAGAAGCTGACCTTGTTTTATATAGTATGGTCTTGTGTCCATTTGGTAAACAAGGTGGTGGAAGCCATATTTCAGGCATTCGACAAAAGGGATTACGGCAAGGTGCATTCCCTGAAAGGGACATTCCAGATGTTGAAGCTTATAGTCATCGGAGTGGGAGTCATCACAGGTGCCGGTATTCTGTTTGACCGTTCTCCTATTGCGATTCTTACTGCGTTCGGGGCATCCGCGGCAGTGTTGATGCTCGTGTTCAAGGATACGATACTCGGACTTGTAGCCGGAGTGCAGCTTACAGCCAACAAGATGCTGCAGAAAGGAGACTGGATTATCTGCCAGAAAGCAGGTGCCAACGGTGAGGTTATCGATATATCGCTCACAACGGTGAAGGTGCGGAACTGGGATAATTCAGTGATAACGATTCCTCCCTATAATCTCATAAGTGACTCATTTCAGAACTATCAGCCAATGAGAGCATCGGGAGGAAGAAGAGTTTCCAGATTCGTATATATAGATGTGAATAGTGTGAGATTTCTCGGCAGGGAAGAACTTGAAAGTCTTGCAGGTGAAAACATGATATTCGTTGATGAGATATCATGTGGCGAACAGGTTGTCAATCTCGGTCTTTTCAGAAGACACATGGAAAAATGGCTCAGAAGCCGGGAGGAGATAATCGTAAAAAAGGGGAGAACGATGTTTGTTATGGTCAGACAACTGCAATCAACCCCGCAGGGCATACCGTTGGAACTTTATTTTTTTACCAACAAAACCGGCTGGGCGGATTATGAGGAGATACAAAGTGAGATATTCGATTATGTGTACGCGATAATCGGGAAGTTCGGTCTGAAGATATATCAGGCACCTTCAGGTCTTGATTTGTGTCGGCTGGATCCGGGTGGAAATTTGAAAACTTTTTAAACAGCTTCCAGGAAGCTTCTAATTATGGCAAAGCAGGAATATATACAGAAAAATCGTGAATGGCTGTCGGCAAAAGCCAAAGAACCCGGGGTGATGTCACTTGACAAGGGGATATACTATAAAGTGATAAAGAAAGGAAACCCGAAAGGGGCTATGCCGAACAGAGGAAGCGTTGTGACTGCGCATTATGTCGGTAAAACCATTAATGGAAAGACATTCGACAGCAGTCGCGGAGGAGTCGCTCCCGCTTTCAGATTGCGTGAGCTGATTCCCGGATGGGTCATTGCCTTGCAGCAAATGCATGTCGGGGATAAATGGGAACTGTATATTCCTGCCGAACAGGCTTATGGTTCCCGTAATATCCCCGGCATACCGGGCGGTTCCACTCTTGTTTTTGAAATAGAACTGCTTGGTGTGGCATAGTCAGACCGATTATATCATGGAGAGACTTATCCGTCGGCGCATGGAGTCGATTTCGATTACAGAGACTTCGACATGCTGCCAGAGTCGCAGAACATCTCCTACGGAATTGATGCGTCGTGTGGATATTCTGGAAATGTGAAGCAATCCGTTTTCCTTTATTCCCAGATCAATGAAGGCACCGAATGCTGTTATGTTGCTTACAATTCCAGGAAGTTTCTGACCGACACGCAGTTCTTCAAACGATTCGACACCGGGGGTGAAAGCTGTTTCGGCATTGTCAGTGCGAGGGTCACGCCCGGGCTTTCTGAGTTCCTCGACAATGTCCGCGATAGTCTCAAGTCCCCCTAATCCTTTTGCAGAGAGTTCCGCCGGATCAATACTGTCGAGTATAGATGTATTTCCCGGAAGATCTTTGACCTTCACTCCCGCCAGTCTTGCCATTTCCTTGACTATTGCGTAGCTTTCCGGATGTATACCGGTATTGTCAAGTGGTTCGGATCCGGAAATTATGCGTAGGAATCCTGCCGCCTGTTCGAAAGCTTTGGCACCAAGTCTCGGCACTTTCTTAAGATCATTGCGCGTTGCGAAAGAACCGTTCTCAGTCCTGTATTTCACAATGTTGGCGGCTAACGCCGGACCAATGCCGGAAACATACGCCAGAAGGCTCGCGGATGCAGTGTTTACATCGACACCCACAGCGTTCACACAGCTCATCACTGTATAGTCAAGCGCGTTCTTAAGTTTTGACTGATCCACATCATGTTGATACTGTCCGACACCGATTGATTTGGGGTCTATTTTAACAAGTTCCGCAAGAGGGTCTAAGAGTCTTCGTCCTATGGAGACAGCACCTCTTACAGTCACGTCCTTGTCAGGAAATTCGAGCCGGGCTGTTTCAGACGCGGAATATACTGAAGCGCCATCCTCGCTTACCACGAATATCATGTCGGAAACCATCAGACCTGAGTTTCTGATAAAGCGTTCAGTCTCTCGGGAAGCGGTTCCGTTTCCAATAGCGACTGCGTTAAGCCCGAAGCGGTCGATCATCCGTTTCAGAGTCTTGTGTGCGCCTTCGATGTCGTTTCGCGGAGGAGTCGGGTAAATAACAGCGTCATCAAGCAGATCGCCCTTCTCGTCAATGGCAACTGTCTTGCATCCTGTTCTGTATCCGGGATCTAAAGCAAGTATGCGTCGTCCCTTTAACGGGGATGCGAGAAGCAGTTGACGGAGGTTCTGTGAGAAAATATCGATGGCAACGCGGTCAGCTTCTTCTTTGAGTTCAGCGGAGACTTCATTCTCTACCGATGGTCTTATAAGACGTCTGGAGGCATCCGTCACAGCTTCGGAGACGATTTTGCGACATTCCTGCGATCCCAGACGAGAGGCATATGCTTCAGACAATGCATCTTCAAGTTTACCCCGGGAATCATCAAGGCTGTATTTTACCTTAATCATCCCCTCCGATTCTGCTCTTCGCAAAGCGAGATACTGATGAGAGGTGATTCTTCTTACAGAATTGGAGAATGCTGCGTATGCGGCATAGGGAGATGCTTTGAGTTCTTCATCCTTCTCCTTGGCGGCAGTGCATACTATAGCTCCTTGCCGTCGGTATGTGTTGCGGGTCATGTTGCGGAGACGGGTTGATTCGGAAGCCCATTCTGCAATAATGTCGCGCGCTCCAGCCAAAGCATCTTCCGCACTGCATATGCCCTTGTTGCCGGTGAATCTTTCTGCCGAGCGGAGAGGATACGGCGCGTTGCCTGCCATAATGATTCTGGCAAGCGGTTCAAGTCCACGTTCGCGGGCGATTGTTGCGCGAGTCCTTTTTTTCGGTTTAAAAGGTGCGTATATATCTTCGACCTCGGTCATCGAGCGTGCATTGCGCAGAGATTCTTCCAGTTTAGCGGTCATGGCTCCTGCGGCAGTTATGGCATCTGCTACAAACTCCTTTCGGGTATATAGTTCCCGCACGCTTTTGAGTGTTGTCTCTATAGAGCGCACAGCAACTTCATCGAGTGCTCCTGTCGCCTCCTTTCTGTAACGGCTGATGAAAGGGACAGTCGCTCCTTCATCCAGAAGTTTTATCACGGCAGACACCCCTTTTTCATTCAATGAAAGGCGCGCAGCCACATCGTGTATTATGTTATCCATTGTCATTTGTTAAGAAGCTGTTGAAAATACTTCCTTATGCAAATTTACACATAATCATCCAAAAAGCCAAAGGGGGAAATTTCTTCATTGCAGAACGTTTGCACAACCGTAACAGTTTCTTAACACAACCATAATAGTTTCTTAAAGGGTAATGACTGAAAGCAACTCCGGGAAGCGGGACGTTCTAATAAATAAGCGTTAGCGAACCGTCAGGAAGGTGTGTTTTTTCGTTTAAAGCGGTTGTCACATCAAAATTAATGTGTAACTTTACTTACAGATTATATGAAAAATGAGGTAAATCAACTTGGTTTAAGCAGTTGCGAGATTGAATATGAGGATTTTAATGGTTGAATAAAGCGGGTAAAAAAGAGGTGAGATGAATGTAAAATACGGTTTCTTTAAGAAAACTGCCGTTGCGCACGATTCTGCTTATTCTTGCCGGAGTGATAGCAGGCGCGAATGCGTTTGCCGCGCTCTCTCCGGGATTTTTCAGTCTTCTTGTAGCCAGATTTATAGCAGGTTTGCCACATGGTGCGTTTTTCGGTGCCGGTGCCATAGTCTGCACGCGACTGGCGGCAAAGGGAGAAGGGGCGGCAGCTGTGGCGGTGATGATAGGAGGAATGACGGTCGCCAATGTGATAGGCGTTCCGGCGGCTACGTTTGTAAGCAATCTGCTGGTATGGAGATATCTGTTTGCAATAGTGGCTCTTTTCGGTTTGCTTGCGTTTGTTGCGAGTGCCTGCCTGTTTGGAGTCGGAGGTCCTCCACAATATCTGATAGTAGGTTTTTCAAAAGGGGGGAGATGCTCGGAGCTGCTGGAATCCAGATTGCGTTCAATGTCTCTAACGCCACTTCGGCGGCAATAGGAGGACTGGTTATCAACAGAGGATACGGAGTGGAGTCAACCGCATTGACCGGTATTCCATTCGCATTGACAGGAATGGTATGTTTTCTGCTTCTTTACCGTAAGTTCCGGACTCAGGGAGCATAGATGTCGCGATATAATATACATGCGCCGCGTGCGTTTAGATTGGTAGGGGATAAAGATAACTGATCACATGTTGAAAATTCGCGCATTTATAATAACTGTAATATCAATTATATCTTCATTGTCATTGTTTTCCGAGAATGTGAAGATTTCAGGAAAGATTGTAGACAATGAAGACAAGCCTGTCGAGTTTGCCACAATACGGGTGGCTGGAACAGCTATTGGCACCAATTCGGATCTTAAAGGACAGTATAGCCTCTCTGTGGCACGCAAAGACACATTGGAACTTATCTATAGTTGCATAGGTTTCAAAACCGTCAATCATAAGCTGATAAATCCCAAAGGCGACCTGACGCTGAATGTACGTATGTATCCCAACGATGTTGAACTCAAGGAACTTGAAGTGCTTGGATTCAAGAATAATATCAACGGGATGCAGAGTTTCAACACTGAAAGCTTCAAACTTTCTCCTGATGTGTCAGGAGGAAGTGTGGAGGCAATGATTTCCACTATGCCCGGTGTGAACTCATCGAATGAACTGAGTTCGCAATATTCGGTAAGAGGCGGGTCGTTTGACGAAAATTCCGTATATATCAACGGAATAGAGATCTATCGTCCGCAGCTTGTACGTGCGGGTCAGCAGGAAGGACTCAGTATTATTAACCCGGACATGGTGGGAAACCTCAAATTCTCATCGGGAGGTTTTCCGGCGCGTTACGATGATAAAATGTCGTCGGCACTCGATATAACTTATCGAGAGCCTGAAGCGTTCGAGGGAGCGGTTTCAGCAAGTCTTATGGGAGCATCCCTCACAATCGGTCAAAATTCAGGTAAATTCTCGCAATTACATGGACTGAGATTCAAGAAAAACAATTCTTTACTATCCTCAATGGATACCAAAGGGGAGTATGACCCCACTTATTTCGATTATCAGACCAATCTCAATCTCAAACCGAATGAGCGATGGACTTTTAATTTTCTTGGGAACATATCGCTCAATCATTATAATTTTACGCCTCATGACCGTGAAACAACGTTCGGAACAGCTCAGGATGTAAAGCATTTCAAAGTATATTTCGATGGCAGGGAACGCGACAAGTTTGAGACATTCTTAGGTTCAGTGTCCGCATTGTACCGCCATAACCGCGCCACGAGTTTCATGGTCGGTGCGTCTGGCTTTCTTACAAACGAACTGGTTTCGTATGACATATCGGGAGAATACTGGCTTAATCAGGCTGGTACTTCCGGCAGCGAGGGAATCGGCGGAGAACTCGGTGTCGGAAAATATATGGAGCATTCGCGCAACAGATTGAAAGCCTCTGTATTCCGGTTGTTTATAAAAGGAGAGACGCGCATAAAGGGGAACCATATCTCATATGGCGTGGATTACAGACGAGAGAGTTTCCGCGACCGCACAAAAGAATGGGAATGGCGTGATTCGGCAGGATATTCATTGCCGACATTACCTGATGGCGTGCATCTTGTCTATAACCTTTATTCCAATCATAACCTTGCCGCCAATAGAGTTTCCGCCTACGCTGAAGACGCATATTATATCGATACCGACAAAGCCTATATGACAATTAACGGAGGTGTAAGATTATCATATTGGGATTTCAACAAAGAATTCTTAGTCTCTCCCCGCGTGAATTTCTCAATGACACCAACGGGCAGCAGCTTCAATTTCCGCGCCGCAGCCGGACTCTATTACCAGTCTCCGTTTTATAAGGAATTCAGAAAGAGCGTTACGGATTCAGAGGGGAACCATGCGATAGAACTGAACAGCGACATAAAGTCACCGAGAAGTCTTCATTTCATTGTCGGAACCGATTATACATTCCGGGCGATGAACCGACCCTTCAAACTCACCGGAGAGGTGTATTATAAAAACATGTCGAACCTGATATCATATGAATATGACAATCTGAAAGTAAATTATTCAGGAGTCAATGATTCCAAAGGGTTTGTCACGGGACTCGACCTTAAACTTTTCGGTCAGTTTGTGGAAGGCTCGGATTCCTGGCTCAGTTTCTCTCTGATGAAGACACAGCAGACTCTTGATGGAAAGAAAGTGCCGCTTCCGAGCGACCAACGGTATTCGGTGAGTCTGTATTTTACTGATTATTTCCCTAAATTTCCGAAACTTAAATTCAGTCTGCGAGGCATTTTTGCTGACGGACTCACAATGACCGCACCCCACAGGAGTCGCGCTGAGTCTTATTTTCGCGCTCCCGCCTACAAACGACTGGACATAGGTGTCAGCTATCAGCTTGTAGGTGCACCGACAAATGGGGTGCGCCCCTATAACATATGGCGCCATTTTCGCAGCGTCGTTTTGGGTCTTGACTGTTTCAACTTACTTGACATAAGCAATGTCAGCAGCTATTATTGGGTCACTGATGTAAACAATATACAGTATGCCGTCCCGAACTATTTGACACGTCGCCAGTTCAATGTCCGCCTGTCGGTTGAATTCTAATTTTGTTTAGACAAGTTTTCATTGATTGTGGTGAGACTTGTTCTCGCACAATCATATTGAGGTAATCGAGGTATTGATGGATCTTGGGTTGCAGTGGGTCTGGAAGAGGTCGAGGGTCAGTTTTCTTAAAGCCTCAATGTCTTCGGTTTTATCGTATACGTTTATCAGCATCAGGAGGTGACTGGTTTCGGGAGTTAGCTTCGTGCGCTCTTCATCGCTTGTGGGCGTTCCGATACCTCCGATTGCATCCCGGTATACCGGCAAGTTTTCGATATTGAGCAGACCACGTCCGATGGCATGAAACTCCTCTTCGTGATGTCCTGAATCAAGTGTAAGGACTTCACCAACAATCTTGTCCGCATCAAAGCCGCCGATGCTGTGTCCTGTTTTCATGGATAGCAGATTTATGAAATCTATAAGGGTTGTGAGGCGGTATAACCCTTTGCCGTTTACTGCCCGTCGGCATAGAGCCTCAGCCGAAGGACGGTATCTGTTTGGTTCTTTACCCAATTTTTTATATGCGGCACGGGTTGCAGCGATGGCAGGACGTTTGTTGACCGACTCTAACGGCCAGTTATTCCTGATTGTCTCATTTTCTTTTTCTATGTCGAGCCATAGTGAATCCGGTGTAGGAGGATTTTCAACGGCAGCTTCTATTGCAAGCACCCTTAGTCCTGGCGCGGCATTCCTTATCTTCTCTGAAAATTTGATATGATACATATATGAAAACCAATAAACGTAAATTTGACGGATTGTTATGCAAAATTAATATTTATGTTTTAAAAATGTCAAGAACTTTTTGTAAATTCGCGTAAATATTCAAACAGCTAATAAACCGCGATAAAATGGCTCAGAAACCCAGCATTCCCAAAGGAACCCGCGACTTCTCTCCGATTGAGATGGCGCGTCGCAACTATATCTTCGATACAATCAAGCAGGCTTTCAAACTTTTTGGCTACAAGCAGATTGAGACCCCAGCCATGGAAAACCTGTCAACATTGATGGGTAAATATGGAGAGGAAGGAGATAAACTTCTATTTAAAATCCTTAATTCAGGAGATTGCCTGAAGTCTATCTCAAATGAGGAAATAGAGGAACGCAACGTTCCACATCTTGCCAGCAAAATGTGCGAGAAGGGACTTCGCTATGACCTTACTGTGCCGTTCGCGCGTTTTGTGGTTCAGCACCGCAATGACCTTCAGATGCCGTTCAAACGATTTCAGATTCAGCCTGTATGGCGGGCTGACCGTCCGCAGAAAGGGCGTTACCGTGAGTTTTACCAATGTGACGCAGATGTTGTAGGTTCGGATTCTCTAAATAATGAAATTGAATTGCTGTCGCTTATTGATACTGTGTTCGCCAATCTTGGGATAAATATAGCAATCAAGGTAAACAACCGCAAGATACTGAGCGGTATAGCCGAGACGCTCGGTGCATCGGACAAGATTGTGGATATAACCGTAGCAATCGACAAAATTGACAAAATAGGCATCGACAATGTGAATGCCGAGCTTCGCGAGAAGGGTCTGACGGAAGAAGCCATAGAGAAGTTGCGTCCGATTCTTGAAATGAATGGCAGCAATGACGATAAACTCGCAGTGATGGCTGATATTCTGAAAAATTCAGAAGAGGGTATCAAAGGTGTGGATGAGATGCGTCAGGTTCTCGCCGGAATCGAAGCGTTAGGTCACAAGTGTGTGGTAGAAGCAGATCTGTCGCTTGCGCGCGGTCTCAACTATTACACCGGAACGATAATAGAAGTCAAGGCTCTTGATGTTGCCATAGGCAGCATAACAGGAGGCGGACGTTACGACAATCTCACCGGTGTGTTCGGAATGCCCGGACTGTCGGGTGTCGGCATATCGTTTGGCGCAGACAGAATCTATGATGTTATGAATCAGCTGGACCTGTATCCAGATGAGATTTCGGAATCGGTGAAGGTGATGTTTGTGAATTTCGGTGAGGCAGAAGCCTTGCAGTCTATGAAATATGTAAAAGAACTGCGTGATGCCGGAATTGCGGCTCAACTTTATCCTGATGCGGCGAAGTTGAAGAAGCAGATGGCGCTTGCCGATGCCGAGAAGATACCGTTTGTAGCCATAGTCGGAGAAAGCGAACTTGAAGATGGTTCCATCATGCTTAAAAATATGGTCTCCGGCACCCAGGAAAAGATGACGGTTTCCGATGTCATATCCATTTTCAAATGAAAGGAATGGAAACGCTGGATATAAGGGATTTTATGTTCAGGCAACCGGACTTCCCCCGACAGTCGCCGACTGACAGGTTTTATTTTGATGTTGCCTGCTGTCTGCTTGAAAAATATAATGATTCAGTTATAGGGCAGGAGTTGCCGGAAGGCACAGGCAAGCGTTTTGCGATGTGTCTGTCTGGTTATTTTCAGGATATCATAGCCGATGCGGGCATCTGGCGTTCGTTTGTAGATGCCAACAGACGTATGTACGGATATTCGGTTCCGTTTCAAGACGACACTGACGAATATGTCGATTATGAACTGAATGCCGAGGATGTCAGATTCCTGACGTGGTATGTAATAGCAATGTCTTGCGAGGAGAAACGGCAGATTTATCCTCATGACGAAAAAATAATGGAACTCGCCTCATGTGCGTTCGACTACCTTGAATCGATATATGAGGAGGCTCCTGAACCGGAAGGGTACAATCTCGCGAGAGGACTGGAATTGAATGACCCCGAGGACAAGGAAGCCATATATCATTTCGGGTCATGGCTTTTTCTGCATTGTTATCTTATGACTCCGGCATTCGGGCTTACATTGACTGAGATAATGTCAGATCCGGAACTGATGCAAAGCGATGATGTGACAAAGCTCCACAATCGCATGGAGAGATCGATGATGGAAGACCCGACAGGTCCGCTCGCTTTTTTTATACCCGAGTGGCTCCAGCTTATTCTGGAGGGAAAACTTCCGTCTGAAAGAGTGTCAGACAAGGGTGTTCATCCCTATTATGAGAAATTTATCGCAGCTACAGGAGGCAAGCGGATTCAGTACTTCAAAGACTATGAAGAGATGAACCGGTTCTTTATCGACAGCATGGGCTGGGATAAAAATCAGGAACACCTTCCGGTATTGAAAAATGATTGTGATTTTGTTGTTCTTGTGAATCCCCGGCGAGGAATGCTTGTTGCCCGTAATGCCGCGAGATGCATAGCTGATCCGGACAATCCTTTATATGACCGCGGCTATGCGAGGAGAAACGCATTTGATTTTCTGACTGTCAGAGGGAGATGTCCTGCGGATCTTGTGAAATTCGCGTTTGAAAACCATTGGCTGCCTGATGCGGTATTTCCGGGAACCGACGATAACTCTCTCGTGGAGAGGAATCATGATTTCATTGCAAGATGCTATCTTCAGCAGTATTACAGGGATTAGATATCCGCTCGGCAAATTCATAATCATAGTATATAATCATAATGGTATAAAAAGCAAAAGCTTCCGTATCAGCGGAAGCTTTTGCTTTTGAATATGCTGCCGAGTTTCAGTTGTATCACTCCAAATACGGCTTCTCCAAAGATTGAAGAATTCATTTTTGACGTGCCCAGCTGCCTGTTGACAAATACGATGGGCACTTCTACAATTTTGAATTTCTTGAAATGAGTCTTGAACTTCATTTCTATCTGGAAAGCATACCCCTTGAACTTGATTCTGTCAAGGTTTATTTCTTCAAGCACACGCCGGCGATAACAAACGAATCCTGCCGTGGCATCGCGGAGTTTCATGCCCGTTATCATCCTAACGTAGACTGAGGCGAAATAAGACATAAGAACACGTCCCATGGGCCAGTTCACAACGTTCACCCCCGACACATATCGCGAGCCTATCGCCATATCGGCGCCATTGTCTTTGCAGGCGTGATACAGTCTGGGAAGGTCATCGGGATTGTGTGAGAAATCGGCATCCATCTCAATCATATACTGATAGCCACGGGATAATGCCCATTTGAAACCATGTATGTATGCTGTGCCGAGTCCGAGTTTGCCGGTGCGACATTCCATATTTACCCTGCCGGGATATTGCTCTATCTTCTTTCTGACCGCATTCTGTGTGCCATCGGGCGATGCATCGTCAATCACGAGAATATCGAATCCATCGGGCAATGCAAGCACCGCGTCTATGATATTTGAGATATTCTCTATTTCGTTATATGTTGGAATAATTACAAGAACGTCGCTCATGTTTTAAAGGAAATTGTTCTTTGCAAAATTAATAAAATCATGCTATTCTCAAAAGAGAATTTTCATTTAAAACAGAGATATTTTCAATGCGCTTGTTTATATACAGTGCGGGATGATAGGATTCCTTGCTGTATCTCAGGCTTTCATCACCCATGTCTTCTTCACGGTTGAGGAAAATCACGTCAGGATGATTTTTATTTATCTCACGGCTCATGAAAGATGCAAGAGCCTGATACACCCCGCGATATGTTATGTCGCCCTTCTCTACATGGCAGAAAAACGTGTCTCCGATTTTCTCGCCGAAAGTGTATCCGATGATTTTGCCACCGATTTTCAGGACGATTCCTTCAAAGGGGTATGAATGGAAATCTTCAAGAACCTCTAATGTCTGACAGTTTTCATACAGACATAATTCAGAATCGTCATGCTCCGACATGAATTTCTTAGTAAAATCGGAAACCTCCCGCAGATTTGCTTCGGAAAGAGACTCTATTGAGAGATTATCATAATTATTAATAAAATAGTTGAGGTGATTTCTCTTTTTTTCCATTTTCTTTCCCGAGAAATGCAGGAATCGTTCAATCGGATAGAGATATTCCCGGAGGCTCATATCAAAGGAATCTGTCGTTTCCTCATCAATACTCGTTTCAGACTCTACGGGAATCAGCGCGCAGGAGTCGGGAGAGTTCCGGCAATCCTCACGTATAAGTCTCATCCATATTTCCTGAGGAAGGCATCCTGATGGTTGGTAATATATGTTTCTTCCGGCAATAGGATCGTATCCTTTGATAAACAGAGTGTCGCCGCAGACAGCATATCTGTAACCATAGAAATCCGACCACATCAGCGTGCCGCCTATCGAGAAATCGCACGAGCGGGATGGAAATCTTGTGAAATACTTCATTAATAACGGTATATCAGCTTTTGTGACAGGCTTGAAATCCAGCCTGTCATGATCTGTATCTATGTCCAAAGTGTTTTTCATCTGTAGTGGAATTTTTTTTAAGTTAAACACCGTGGCGGCAAAATAGGTTCTGTTTGCATTTTTTTTTGTATTTTTGCAATATATGTTTATCCGCAGTGCCGGATAGGTCATAAACGTTAGATGATTTTTAGATGTTGAAAGTATTGAAATTTGGTGGCACATCTGTTGGTACTGTCGAAAGTCTCCGCAATGTGAAAGCCATAGTCGAAGGGCTTGAGATCCCTGCGATAGTGGTCGTTTCGGCACTTGGTGGCTTGACCGACAGGCTTATAGCTACTGCCAAATCAGCCTCGGAAGGTAAGGAGGACTATACGGATGAAATGAAAGTGATCCGTAAGCGTCATTATGATATAATATCCGCTTTGGTTCCGGAAGAGAGGAAAGCGGAGGTTATTGCGAAAGTCGATGAATTGCTTGACCAGCTCGAAGAGCGTTACAAGGGGCTGACACTGATACGGCTTTTGCCGGAACGCACTCTGGCTGAGGTCGTGAGTTTCGGAGAGCGGATGTCTTCAGTGATAGTAGCCGCAATGCTTGAAAATGCAAGTCATCACAATTCACTTGATTTCATCAAGACAGAAAAGTGGTTCAACCGCAACATAGCTGACCGGGGATTGACGGAGAAATTGATAAAAGAAGAATTCGCGCTGCCGTTAGAGCGACATGCTGTTGCAGGCGGGTTTATTTCGACTGACCGCAACACCGGAGAAATCACGAACCTCGGCAGGGGGGGGAGTGATTACACCGCTGCTCTGATAGCCGCCGCTCTTGATGCAGATCTTCTGGAGATCTGGACAGATGTGGATGGTTTTATGACTTCCGACCCAAGGATAATAAAAGAGGCGGCAATCATACCGAGCATGTCGTTTGTCGAAAGTATGGAATTATGTTCTTTCGGAGCCAAAGTCATATATCCACCGACGATATATCCCGTGTTTCACAAGAATATACCTATAAAGATACTTAACACGTTCAATCCTACAGCACCGGGAACACTCATTTCTGACAACGCACCCGGAAAAGGGAAGGCGAGAGGGGTGTCGTCGCTCAACAGCACATCAATGATATCCATGTCAGGTCCGTTGGCATCTAATGTTGCTGAGATAAACTCCCGTGCCTACAATGCGATGGCAAGGAACGGAATCAGTGTGTTTCTGGTCGCTCAGCCATCGGAAGAAAAAACATTCTCGATTGCTATGCCGCAGTCGGATGGTGAGAAAGCACTGGAGCAGCTGAAACTTGAGTTCTCTCCTGAAATTCAGTCGGGAGAGCTTCTTTCGATTGAAAAGACCGACGATCTGTCTGTCATTGCGGTTGTAGGCGAAGGCATAAAAACAGCAAAGGGACTCGGAGCGCGTATCGTCGAGACGCTGCGCGGTGCGGATGTCGATGTAAAAGCGATCTCGGAAGGTGCGTCAGACACGACAGTAGCCGTAGTGCTTGAGAGTGCTAAAGTTCGTGAAGGACTGAACCTTATCCATTCACTCTGTTTTGTATCTTGATATATTTATTAAAATCGTATGGTTATGGAAATAAAGAATATCAAATATGAGATAAGCAACGAGAATCCGCACAAATGTCCTGCGACAGATGTGCCGGAATATGCTTTTATAGGAAGATCCAATGTTGGCAAATCGTCTCTTATCAATATGCTCGGCAGAAGCAAAAGTCTTGCCAAAACCTCGCAGAAACCGGGAAAAACGTTGCTTATCAATCATTTCAAGGTTGATAACGGTGAATGGTATCTTGTTGACCTTCCCGGATACGGCTATGCAGCCAGAGGAAAAGAGCAGAGGGAGAAACTTTCAAAAATTATCAAAGGTTATATACTTGAGCGCGCGCAGCTGACATCCCTTTTTGTGCTAATTGACATCAGACATGAGCCACAGAAAGTCGACATTGAGTTTCTTGACTGGCTCGGGGATAATGGAGTTCCATTTTCGATCATATTCACAAAGGCAGACAAGCTCGGTTCTGTGGCTGGTCAGCGAAATGTGGAGGCATATAAAAAAGAGCTTCTGAAAAGATGGGAAGAACTGCCGCCTGTGTTTGTGACATCTTCCGAAAAGGGGACAGGACGGCAGGAGTTGCTTGATTATATATATTCAATAAATCAGGAAATAAGTAAAACGGAATAAAATTTCGGTATTATGTCTAACCTGTTAATGAACAAAGATCAGATTTTAAGAAGTAATGACAAAAAGGCGGAGCTGATACGTTTTATTGCAGTAGGCGGTTTTGCGACAGTGCTTCAATATGGGATGTACATAGTGTTTCTCATGGCTGTCGGAACAACAGCCGTTGTTTCCACACTGATCAGTTATGCGATAAGTTTCATTGCGAATTTCTTTCTTTCAAGCTATTTCACGTTCAGGAGCAATCCGAATGCGAAGAAGGGTCTTGCATTCACCCTGAGTCATCTTATAAATATGGGAATGCAGACCGGATTGGTTGCCATATTCAAAGGTGTCGTAGGTCCGACACTGGCGTTGTTGCCGGCATTGGCAATATGCGTGCCCGTGAATTTCATCCTTGTAAGATATGCGTTTACCGCTAAAATATTTCAAGGAAGTATAAAAAAGAAAAAAGTGTAATCTTTTTCTTTGAGTATCTTGTATAAATAGTTGAACATAGTTAAGTAAACCAAGTCAAAATATGGAAAAAGTGGCATTTGCAAGTGATCACGCAGGCTATGAACTTAAAGAAGTGATCAAGAAATATATGGAGGGAAAAGGGTATGAGGTCGTTGATTTCGGCACGGACAGTGAGGAATCATGCGATTATGCCGATTATGCCCATCCCGCCGCGTCCGCAGTGGAGAAAGGTGAATGTTCGTTCGGAATCGCCATGTGTGGTTCGGGCAACGGAATAGGGATGACGTTAAACAAGCACCAGGGCATTCGCGCCGCACTCGCCTGGATGGAAGATCTGGCAGATCTTGCCAAGCGTCATAACAATGCCAATTTTCTTGTCTTGCCAGCCCGATTCATATCGGAGTTTCTCGCAAAGAGTATAGTCGATGCGTATCTCGCTGCTCCATTTGAGGGTGGTCGTCATCAGCGTAGAATAGACAAAATGCCTCTTTGACATATGGATTGCAGCAATGTGTTTCGCATCTGTCTTAGCGGTCTGAGGTTTAATTCCCGGATAGGGGTTTATGAGCAGGAGCGAAAGGTAGGAAACGAATATGTAGTTGATGTTACAGTAAGCTACGATGCCGCGTTATTCAAAGAGGAGGATTTGTCAACATCTGTTTCGTATGCCGACATATATGAAGAGATAAAAATGGAGATGCATAGAGAACGCAGATTGCTTGAGTCTGTAGCGTTGTCTATATCTCAAAGAATATCAGGTCGTTGGAGTTTTGTAGATGAAATAATTGTAAGGATTGTTAAGACAGCTCCTCCAATCAACGGCATTGTGGGTGATTGCGGAATAGAATATTTTTGGAAAAAAAGTTAAGAAATATTTGGCGGAATCATGAAAAAGTATTAATTTTGCAATCGCAAATCGGAAATAATCCGCACGCGGAATGGTTCGTTAGCTCAATTGAATAGAGCATCTGACTACGGATCAGAAGGTTGCAGGTTTGAATCCTGCACGAATCACAGAATGGCTCCTTAGCTCAATTGAATAGAGCATCTGACTACGGATCAGAAGGTTGCAGGTTTGAATCCTGCAGGAGTCACAAAAGGAGGTGTTATCACCTCCTTTTTTTATTGTTTACATCTCCTGTATGCCATAAGACTATTCAGATGGATTTTTCTCCGCTACGATACGTCTTCCCGGTGTGGTGTTGATGATGAGCGGTACAGTTTCGGCTGTCACCATACTTGTATCAAGACCGAAAGCTTCCTGATCGGTAATGCCGATGCGGCGAAGATACTGGTGCATTCGCATGATAAACGCTGCAGTGCGGGGACAACTGCTCGAAGGAGAGAAGATGCGTCGTATTATGATGAATCTGAAGTCTCCGGCAATTCCTCTTTCTCTCAGTGAGGTATAACCGCTCCTGAGATCTACTTTCCCCTCTTTTACAAGGTCCTCTATGACCTGTCTTAGATATACGTTTATCTTGGGTTGTACTCTGAAGCCAAGATACATGTCGATTCGGTATATAGTCTCCGGCACAATCACTTTTGCGGAATATTCAAGAGTTTCGGGTTCGTCAACATGTGTCACATGAACGAACCAGTAATGGTCTGCCCGTTTCGGCTGTTTGTTGATTATCGAATATATAACTTTACTTTCTATATTTTTGTCATCGGATGTCTGGACCAGATAAACGAGATTCGAAGCGAATTTCGGAATCTCATGGTCATTCTTTATGTCGACTATTATCTCTTTTGCCTTGCCTATGTCGTAATACTGGACATATGAGGTTCTAAGCCTTATCGCTTTGTTCCATATAATCATGACTGTAGCCACAATGCCGGCAATCAGGATGCTGAACCATCCGCCATGTGTGAATTTGAAAATATTGGCGATAAAGAATACACCCTCTATGATACCGAAGAAAATAATGAAAGCCGAACATATCACAATATTTACATTCAGGCTGTGCAGATAGAAGGTCAGGAGCACAGTCGTCATTAGCATGGTGATAGTTATCGCAAGACCATATGCCGCCTCCATGTGGCTTGAATCACGGAAAATAAGTACTGTCAGCAGACATCCCGCCAGCAGAGCCCAGTTGACAGCCGGAATATATAATTGTCCCTTTTCACGAGATGGGTACTTAATCTTGAGTTTGGGCCATAATACGAGGTTCATTGCTTCCGAGAAAATCGTGAACGACCCGCTCAGCAATGCCTGACTGGCAATAATGGCGGCACCTGTAGACATTATCACCCCGATAAAGGTAAACCATTCGGGCATAATTCCGTAGAACGGGTTGATTCCTGCGTCTTTTGGGGATGAAAGGAGCCATGCTCCCTGTCCGAGATAATTGAGAATCAGCATTATTTTTACGAATATCCAGCTGACGGATATATTCTTGCGCCCGCAATGTCCGAGATCGGAGTATAATGCTTCAGCTCCTGTCGTGCACAGGAATACCGCGCCAAGAATAAGAAACCATTCGGGGTTGGTGCACAATAACTTGATTGCCCACCAGGGGTTGAATGCCTTGAATATTCCCGGGCACAGGTGTATGTTGAGAGAACCTAATGTGCCAAGCATCAGAAACCATAATAACATGAACGGTCCGAAAAACTTGCCGATTTTACCGGTTCCCATCTGCTGCATTATGAAAATGAATAGAATGATCAATGTCACAATAGGGATTATAGGGACATGAGGCATTACGATTTCAAGACCTTCTATTGCGGAGGTGACGGTCACAGCCGGTGTTATTACACCGTCGGCAACCAGTGCGGCTGCACCGATGGCGGCTACTATCCATAGCTTCTTTCCGTATTTTTTTCTAAGCAATGCGAATAATGCGAGAATGCCGCCCTCTCCTTTATTGTCGGCTCTTAAGGCAAGCAATACGTATTTTATTGTAGTCTGCAATGTCAGAGTCCAGATAACGCAGGATACAGCTCCGATGATATATTCGGGAGAGTAGTCAGGTGTCACGCTCTCAATTGCCTTCATGACATAAAGGGGGGACGTGCCTATGTCTCCGAACACGATGCCCAGAGTCACAAGAAGTCCCGCCATGCTGAGGCGCTTTAACGAAGATTTGTCATTTATAGTCGAATTCATGTTTATATAACAATCAAAACAACCAAATTATTGCAAAATATTTTTTTAATCCGGCATGTGCCGTTTTCTGATATATTTTCGTATATTTGCGTTCGTATCTCCGTGATTCATCAAATTGTTCTTATAAACATATTTCCTTATTCCGGTTTTTCCCTATGCCTTATATGTCATATCGTTTTTCATTAATGTCCGCGATATTTCTTATTATATGCGTTATCCCCTTCACGGGAATATGCGCTGCGGATAACTCTGTCGAAGTGCGTGCCATACTGGCAGAAGCGTCTTCTGTTCTCGAAAGCGATCCCAAGAGGGCATCCGGACTTGCCAACAGAGCGTTGAAACTATGTGATACCGCTCATCCTGATTCTGCTACGATAGCGGCTACTGTAATGTATGGAGAGGCAGAGCAGCTTCTCGGCAATTTTGATCTCAGCATACACATTCTTTATGATGCGGAAGGTCTCATTAAAGATGGGGACACGCAATGGAAGGCAAGGCTATATAAGCTACAGGGGAGAGTTTTCAGCAAATTGGGTGATTATCAGAAATCCGCGGAACTCAATGACCGTGCCACTTCCATGTTCAGGGCATCTGGGGATTCTGCACTTGTGGCAGACTGTTACAATGAGCGCGGAGTCATGTTGCTCAATCTTCATGAATATGTGATTGCAGAGCATTTCTTCCGCAGGGCACTTGAAATAAACAGAAAGCTCAAGAATCTTAAAGGTATCGCAAAGAATCTCAACAGCATGTGTCTGTATTCCGGAGACTCCAATGAGAAACTCGGAATGATTGAAGAGGCGATAGCAATCAATAAACATCTCGGCAACAACTGGGCTCTTGGCGAAAATTTCAACAATAAGGGAAAACAGCTTTATTATGCCAGAAGACCGGATGATGCAAAAACTGCGCTTGCTCAGGCAAAAGTTTACATAGACAGTATCGAAGCCAAAGAACTTCTTTGTGACAATTATGAGTATCTTTCGATGGTATATGCGATGAAAGGGGATTACCGCAAGGCATACGAATATCTCGGAATGATGTCGGATCTTTCCACTCAATTGCAGAAAAACAATCGCCTCCGGAACACAGAACTTGATCTGTCGCGGAAAAAATTCGAAGACCAGAGGATTGCCATAGACAAGCAGGAGCAGGAATACAAGATAGAGTTGCTGACAAGAAACATCATTCTGCTTGTAACATTTATAGTTCTCTGTGCGGTGTGTCTTTTGCTTTATTATATCAAGAACCGCCATAAAAAGAATCTTCAGCTTATAGAAACCCGCCATAAACTTGAGATGTCGGCAAAGGAGGTTGATTCTCTTAAAGTGCGTCAACAGCAGCTTGAACTTGAGAACGCCCAGACCCTCCTTGAGTCAAACCGCAGGGAACTTACCGGATTCGCAGCTTTCCTCAAAAGTCGAAACGAGATAATGGATAAGATAAAGGAGATGATAAAGGAAGGTTATAAGATGGATTCCTCATTGATAGGAGCGCACCTTAAGAAAATAAATGCCTTTATCACGACTAACTGTACGAATGATAAAAACGGTACGACATTTCTGTTGAATGTAGAAGAGAGAAACAAAGACTTTCTGATGCGACTTATTGAAAAACACCCTTCGCTTACCAAGGGAGAACGCAATCTCGCATTGCTTATCAGAGGAAAATTGTCGACAAAAGAAATCTCTCTTCTGCTCGGTCTTGAGCCGCGTACTGTAAATATGAACCGCTATCGACTTAGAAAATCCTTGGCGCTGAATCAGGAAGACAGCCTTGAAGAATATCTTAGAAACGTTTGAAAACGAGATGTCGCCGGATTTGTGTAAAATAGGTGCCCTGTATACATTGGTTTCTATATAAAGTCCTGATAATAAAAGGTGAACTAATTCTGATTGTAGACAAACATAACTGCTTGTTTTTAGAATTGTAGATAGTTTTTAGATTGAATTTTTTTTATTATGCCATGAAGTGGAAATAAATTAGCGACATAAAATTTGTCCACTAACCTTATATTATCATGGCAAACAAAACTCAGTTAAAAGGAAGGGTTCTACAGATGCTCCTTCTCTTATGCCTGACATTACCTTTTCAGGCATGGGCTCAAAAACAATCTGTGACAGGTGTGATAACTGAAGAAAATGGAGATCCTGTAATTGGAGCCACAGTCTTAGAAAAGGGGACAACCAACGGAGTCTCTACAGATCTTGACGGAAAATTCACGCTTAATGTCAATCCTAAAGGCACGCTTGTTGTTTCTTATGTCGGTTTCGCGACTCAGGAGATTGCAGTCAAGGGACGCAGTGTCATTAATTTGACGCTTAAAGAAGACACTCAGTTTCTTGATGAACTCGTTGTTGTCGGTTACGGCATGATGAAGAAGAGTGACATGACAGGTGCTATCTCAAGTGTGAACGGAGATGATCTTGCAAAGAGGACCACAACGAATCCGGCAGAGGCTCTTCAGGGAAAGATAGCCGGTGTCAACATCATGAAGGCTGGAGGCAACGCCGGAGCCGGAATCCAGGTCAAAATAAGAGGTGTCAAGACCTTTGGAGACAATGAGCCTCTTTATATAATAGACGGATTCCCGGGTGACATCAACTCAGTCAATCCGCAGGACATAGATTCTATGGAAGTGCTGAAAGATGGTGCGGCAGCAGCCATTTATGGGTCGGTAGCAGCCAACGGCGTTATAATAATTACTACGAAAAATGGAAAGAAAGGCGAGGTAAAAGTAGACTTCTCGGCATATGTAAGCTTTACCAGAATTGCCAATAAATTCAAGATGCTCAATGCCGATGAATACAAGCAGGTTCACGGTCAGATGTATGACAACTGGAACGAGCATGTGGCTCTTCATCCGGAAATGTATGATGCTTCTTCAATGCTCTCTTCACCGGCTTACATAACGGCTGACACAGGTGTGAATACCGACTGGCAGGACGCAATGACACGCTCCGGTCTCACTCAGAACTATATGCTCAGTGTGCGCGGTGGTGGAGATCTTGGAAAATATTCTGTAAGCTATAATCATTCAGATGAGAAAGGAATTTTCCTCGGCAACGATTACACAATGGACAATGCGCGTGTCAAGCTTAACGCGACAAAATACATTTTCGATTTTGAAGCAAACATGGCGTTTAAATATACAAAAAGCCGTCAGCCTCAATATCAGATCAAGGAAATGTATGGCATTTCACCTCTTGTGCCTGTGTATGATGCTGAAAACGAATATGGATATGGACTTACTGATTTCAACGGCTTGCCCAACAACCGCAACGTCATGGCTGACAATAATTTCAGACAGGCAGACTCGAGGTATTACCACACCACAGCCAACGCAGCCATAACAGCGCGTTTCACCCCTTGGCTTAGTTTCAAGACAAGCTACGCATATCGTGGTGAACATGAGCGTGATAAATATCACACGGCTCCATATGTGGCGGATATCCGCTCCAAACAGGAATATCCCGAGAGCAGCGAGACAACTGCCTATTGGGAAGAGCATGTGTGGGAGAATGTTCTTTCTTTCAACAAAGAATTTGGCAAGCATTCTGTGAATGCAGTTGCAGGAACCTCAACAATGGCGCGGAGATATACCTGGAATTATGTGGGAGTAATCGGAAAGACAATTACCTATAAGGTAGAAGACGGTCAGCTCGTTACAGGAGAACAGCCCGGAGGCTTCCTTGATCCTGATTTCTCCACAATCGGCGCAGGCACAGGCGGCACATATGACGGTGACGGCTCGCGCTGGGATTACAGACGATTCTCTGTTTTCGGACGCGTCAACTATAACTTTGACAACCGTTATCTGTTTCAGGCTACAGTCCGCCATGACGGGTCAAGCAAATTCGGTAAAGACAAGCGTTGGGGTACGTTCCCGTCAGTAGCCGTAGGATGGAGAATATCAGAGGAGTCGTTCTTCCCGAAAACAACGGCATTCAACAATCTGAAGCTGCGTGCGAGCTGGGGACGACTCGGCAATGAGAACGCACTCGGCTATTATGACTTCCTCTCGCTTATCAGCACCTACAACAGCAAGAATCAAGGATATGTGCAGGGCAACGGAGACAATGCCTGGGCAGGAAGCATCGCGAGAGGACTTGAAAACCGCAATCTCCAGTGGGAGACAACCGACACAAAGAATATCGGTATAGATTATGGCTTCTTCAACAATCGTCTCAACGGATCTTTCAATTACTATTACAACAAGACTGAAGATCTTCTGATAACCAAGGTTCTTCCTCCATCTGCCGGACTCTCGAACCCGATTCTCAATGTAGGCAAGATGCGTAACACCGGTATTGAGTTCGAAATCAATTATCAGGATTCAAAAGCAGGATGGGATTGGAATATAGGGATGAATCTTTCCACAACAAGCAACAAGGTACTTGAACTTTCCGATGAGAATCAGATAATATACGGAGAGGGTCTGAAATTCGGAACAGAGCATTTCCCTACTCAGACAATGGTAGGCAAACCTATAGGCTCATTCTATCTTTTTCGTACCGACGGAATATTCCAGAGCAACGAGGAGGCGGCAAATTATGTAAACAGCAAGGGTGAGAAACTTCAGCCGTATGCGGATGCCGGAGATATTCGTTTTGTGGATGTTAACGGAGACGGAGTGATAGATGAAAACGACAAGGAGTATTGTGGCTCGGGAATACCCAAGCTGGAGGTGAATCTCAATCTGAATGTCGCCTGGAAAGGATTCGATCTTATGGCTGTGTTGGGAAGTGCGTTCAATTATAAGATTTATAACGGCAACCGCTATCTGTATGAAAGCATGAATGCCGGTTCTAACTTCCTTGCAACAACACTTGATGCGTGGACTCCGGAAAACAGAAACACCACAATGCCCCGGGCTATCTTCAATGATCCCAACGGCAACCTTAAAGAATCAGACCGTTTCCTTGAAAACGGGAGTTTTCTGCGTCTGCGTCAACTGCAGTTGGGTTATACGGTCCCGTCATCCATTACACGCAAGGCATACATAGAGAATTTGCGTTTTTATGTAAGTGCAGAGAACCTTTTCACTATAACAGGCTACAAGGGTGTGGATCCTGAATTCTCCCGTGCCAACGTTCTCAACACAGGTATAGACCGACTTATCTATCCTTTCACCCGCAGCTTCACCATCGGTGCCCAGCTCACATTCTAACAATTAAACAGCAATCAACATGAAAAAACATATATTGTTTCCTGCAGCAATGCTTCTGGCTGCATCAACTCTGACATCATGTGAGGATTATCTCACAGTGGAGTCTCCCGATCAATTGACATCAGGCAACTTCTGGCGCAATGAAGCGGATGCGCAAGCCGGAATAGCCGCCGCATATTCACAACTTGAATATTATATCGACACCTGGGAGTTCGCCGAAGTGAAATGGCCGGTGGAGGCTTTTCGCGAGGATGTGGTGACAATCGGTTCCGATGTCCCGAATTATCCCAACTGGATGGAACTCTATAATTTCTCATTCACCAATGGAAACTCGCAGTTCACAAGTTACTGGAGCAATAACTATACAGGTATAAGTTTTGCGAATCAGGTCATAGAGAAAGTGGCTGAGATTCCTGACGGAGCCATTGATCCTTCTGTACGTTCTCAGATTGTGAAAGAGGCGAGATTCCTGCGTGCGTATTATCATCTTAAACTGATACTTAACTGGAAGGAAATAATTGTAAGAGACCATTATATCACCGACCCGGATGATCTGAACCGTGGATTGTCATCCAGAACGGATACCTGGGATTTCATAATGCAGGATCTGACAGATGCGACTTCTCTTCCTGCCGGATATGGCTCAGATAATCTTGGCCGTGCCACATGCGGGGCAGCTTACGCCTATCTTGGTTTTGCCAACCTCACGCGTGCATATGAGGAGCCGGCGCGCAAGGACGAGTTCCTTAAAGCTGCGGTGACTGCCCTTGACAAAGTTACAGGTTATAGTCTTGAGAAGAATTACGCTTCTATGTTCGATGCATCGAATAAAAACTGCAAGGAGTCGGTTTTCGAACTTCAGACATCGATGAGCACTGCAAACGGTGCCAATTACCGTACACAGATGCATCGCTGGATTGGGTGCAGCGAACTCTGGGGTTGGGATGAGATTCTTCCATCCGCCGTTCTTATGAATGAGTTCCGCAAAGAGGGAATGACAGCCACTACGGGACGTTATGATTCCCGCATGTATGCAACCATCTTCTTTAAATGCGATTATTATAACGACGGCAGCGGAAGGGTGTATGGACATGACTACGATGACTGGTTCAATGGCGCGGACAAGCCTGCATTCCGTAAATTCATGCCTGCGGATATGGCGGGACTTGAAACAAATTATTGTGCGATAAATGTTCCCTTAATGCGTTATTCAAATGTATTGCTCATGAAGGCGGAGGCTTTGAACGAGCAGGGACATCCAGAACTCGCGGTTCCGCTGATTAATGAAATCAGGGATGTGCATGGAGACATGCCTCCGATGCAGGGCACGACGCAGGATGCGGTGCGTGCGCAGATAGAACATGAACGTATGATAGAGTTTCCTCTTGAAAACTGGCGTTGGTATGACCTCCGCCGCTGGGGAAAGACAGCAGAGGCTCTGAAGGATGCCGGTCGTCCCGGTTTTGACGAGTCGAAGGCTTTCTATCCTGTTCCTCTTACTGAAATAAATTCCAATTCAGCATTATAACTAATCGAATAAAAGGTATCCATGTTTAAGATTATTCTTATAATGGCATCCGGTATTTTAGCCGGATGGCTTCTGAGGAGACGGAATCTCCGTCTCCTCGGAAGAATAATCTCAGTGCTCATATGGCTGTTGCTTTTCCTGTTGGGTGTCGAAGCCGGAGGTGATGAAAGAATAGTAAAGGGAATTGCTTCCTTAGGAATGGAGGCTCTGGTTATCACGTCTGGAGGCGTTGCCGGGTCATCAATTCTCGCGTATGCATTATGGCGGGTTGCGGTGCGCAGGAAAACACGTGAATCCGGGAAAGGGGGTGAAGTGCGATGAAAGGAAGTCTTATAATAGTAGGTTTCTTTATTCTCGGCATTATCGCCGGCATGACCGGACTGCTGCATATCGATGATTTCGGTTTTGATGTCAGCTTTACAGCTCTTGCAATGCTGATGTTTTGCGTAGGTATCGGTGTGGGCAGTGATTTCTCAGCCTTGAAAAGTCTGCGCACCCAAAGCGGTGTGATGTTGCTGCTTCCGTTGATAACAATCATCGGAACATTGGCGGGATGCTCGGCGATCTCTTTGTTATTCCCCGACAGAAGTGTCTCGGATATGCTTGCTGTAGGATCCGGCTTCGGATATTATTCTCTGTCAAGCATATTCATTACAGAATACAGGGGTGCGGAACTCGGAACCATAGCGCTGCTTGCGAATATATGTCGTGAGATCATAACGCTTCTCGGTGCTCCGCTGATATACAGATGGTTCGGACCTCTTGCTCCGATTTCTTCGGGTGGAGCCACGAGCATGGATACTACTTTGCCGATAATTACTAACGTCTCCGGCAAGGAATTTGTGGTGCTTTCCATCTATCACGGATTTGTGGTGGATTTCAGCGTACCGTTTCTTGTTACATTTTTCTGTAGCTTTTAAACAGCTTCTAAGACTTACCATGAAACATATATCAAATCTATGTATATCTGTGGCGGTTCTGTCGTGTGCATTGTCCGCAGGTGCGGGTGTGCCTTGGCAGGATCCGACAGTCAATTCAATCAACAGGGAGGAAATGACGGCACATTTTATACCGTTTATCAATGAAAAGTTTGCTCTCGAATCCAGAAATCTTCCTGCTGACACAAGATATGATGTGAATCCTGCGGCAGAGCGACGGATATCGCTTGACGGCAAGTGGAAATTCTGCTATTTCAGGAATGATTCCCTTTGTCCGGATGATATTCATCTTTCAGGATTAAAAAACGCACGGGACATAGAAGTCCCGGGAAGCTGGGAATTGCAGGGATTCGATTCTCCGATTTATACAGATACGCGTTATCCCTTTCCTGCCGATCCCCCATTTGTGCCGTCCGATTATAATCCGGTAGGAGTTTATTTCAGAAATTTCTCAGTGCCGTCCTCATGGAAAGGAAATGATGTATTCATCGATTTCGAAGGGGTGGAGTCTGCCTATTATGTATGGGTTAACGGAAAATTTGTGGGATATGCCGAAGACAGTCGTCTTCCGTCTCGCTTCAGAATTAACGATTATCTCAAGTCGGGGAACAACAGGCTGACCGTTAAAGTGTTCAGATACAGTGACGGGTCATATCTTGAAGGTCAGGACTATTGGAAATACAGCGGCATAGAACGAAGCGTATATCTTTGTGCGCGACCCAAGAGCCGGGTGAAGGATTTCCGTATTGAAGCCCCGCTCGTGAATGGCTATAAGGACGGACAACTGTCGCTTGACATACGGATGACCGCGCCTGAAAAAGGACAGCGTATTTCTGTTAAAGTGCTTGACCGTGACAACGAGATTTATAAGTCGGAATATTCATTGCGTTCTGTTTCGGACACCTTGGTTCGATTCGACAAATATGTGGCGAATGTCAGACCCTGGAATGCTGAAACGCCGAATATCTACACGCTTGTTGTGACGCATCTTGACGCATCAGACATTCAGCTTGAATCATTCACCCATCCCTTCGGTTTCCGCACTGTGGAGATGAATAACGGTCGTCAGCTAATCAACGGAAAAGCTGTTCTTTTCAAGGGAGTGAACCGTCATGAACATGACGCGCACAAGGGGCGTACGGTGTCGGTATCCTCTATGCTTGAAGATATTCGGCTGATGAAACTCAACAATATCAATGGCGTCAGAAACTGTCATTATCCCAACAATTACGCGTGGTATGAATTATGTACCGAATATGGACTGTATCTTGTTGATGAGGCGAACATAGAGAGTCATGGGATGCAGGATCATCCGGACGGCACGCTTGCAAACTATCCTGAATGGGAGGGCGCGTTTATCGAACGTTTCAGCCGTATGATGGCACGTGACCGTAATTTTACATCTGTGGTGACATGGTCAATGGGTAATGAGTCCGGATATGGCAGGCATTTTGAAACGCTTTATGATTATTCCCACGCCAATGACAGCACTCGTCCCGTGCAGTATGAAGGTGGAGGATACAATGCGAAAAGTGATATCTATTGTCCTATGTATCCGAGAGTATGGTCACTGCGCCGTCATGTAAATCAACTCGATGATCGCCCTTTGATAATGTGTGAATACGCCCATGCAATGGGCAACAGTGTCGGCAATCTTCATGATTACTGGGATCTTATTTATAAATATGACCAACTTCAAGGTGGGTTCATATGGGACTGGGTGGATCAGACTTTTGAAAAACGAGATGAAAGAGGGCGGAAAATATGGGCATTCGGCGGAGATATGGGCTTTGCAGGCGTTGTGAATGACTCCAATTTCTGCGCCAACGGACTTGTTGATGCCTCGCGTGTGCCACATCCTCATCTTGCAGAGGTAAAGAGGGTGCTCCAGTATGTTGAATTCAGTCCCGTGCCATTCAGTAAGACGGGAATAGAGGTGGAGAATCGGCATGATTTCATTTCTTTGAATGATTATCGACTTGTTTGGCGGCTTGACGGAGACGGAATCATGGTCAAAGAAGGAGAATTGGATCTTCCGTTTATAGCCCCTGGTGACAAAAGAGTAGTGAATATACCATTGGAACAGTTGCCTTCGGATGGCAAGGAGTATTTCCTTACATTGTGGGCAGTTACAAAGAAGGATTCTCCAATGGTACCTGCTGGTGAAAAGATGGCAAGCGGTCAGTGGATTGTGCGTCCTGGATCCACGGAAATCGGGCAGAACACAACAGGTGGCAAACTCACGGTTGACAGAAAAGATGGGAATATATTTGTTTCCGGTGCGGCAACTTCTATTTCGTTCAGCGAATCAGACGGCTTCATGTATTCATGGATTTCCGGAGAACAGGAAATGATAAAGTCTCCGCTTGTTCCCAATTTCTGGCGTCCCCTCACGGACAATGACATCCCTAACGGTCATCTTGAACGTTGCGGGGTCTGGAGAACCGCTCTTGATTCATTGAGACTTGTGAAGTTTGCATGTGATGAGACCGAATCCGGTGCTGTTCGTGTCAGAGCGTCATATGAAATCCGTCATCTTGATGTGACTGTTGATCTTGAATACAAAGTGGCTTCCGACAATTCGGTAAAAGTAGACATGCGTTTTGTGCCGGGATGCAGACCATTGCCCGAATTGCCGAGACTTGGCATGACAATGGCTCTTCAAGGTGATTATGACAACATGAAGTGGTATGGCAGAGGACCTCACGAAAGCTATCCGGACCGCAAGTCTTCCGCTCTTATAGGGCTGTACGAGTCAAAGGTATGGGAACAATATCATCCTTATGTTCGTGCCCAGGAAACGGGGAACCATTGTGATGTGCGCCATATGTCGCTTGTTGACAATAGCGGTTGTGGAATTTCCGTCGCAGCCGAGATTCCTTTCAATGCAGGTGCATTCAAGTTTCCTATGGCGGATCTTGAATATGTGCCTGCGATGATCGAACGCCGACATGGAGGCAGTATTGCGGAAAAGGATATTGTCACACTTAACATAGACCATCTTATGATGGGTGTGGGGGGGGACAACACCTGGGGTGCCCGAGTTCATCCTGAATACTCGATAATGCCCCTTGAACGCTCGTTCAGCTTTGTTTTACGACCAGTAATATCAGATAGTCATGTTACGAAATAAGCATAACATATTTACAATAACGGCGATGGTTCTTGTCGCCGTTATCTCTCAGTCCTGTTCAAAGGCATCCGCTTCCTCTGAACGTCGGTATGACTTCCCGAACATATTCGATATATCCTATACTCCGGACACTCTGCATCGTCACTACGGTCTGTTCACAGATGCGGGTTCATGGATAGGTTTCACCCCTCCTGAGAAAGATAAATGGATAAATGGGTTCTGCGGTCCTTACAGTATTGACATGAACAGGCGAGAATGGCTGGCGAAGTGTGCCGTTACTGTATCCGGCATGGATTCGGGCATCAGTCTCAAGGATTCGGTGTGTTATTATCCGGGTGAGCTTGTCATTTCTTCGGAATATAAGAATGGCGCGATCACCCAGCGGTTAAATTTCATTGATGCCAACACGATGTTGCTTACTATAGATAATTCTCTTCCCGGAGGTCTCGCATTTACAGGAGATGGATGGGCTGCGGAGATGAAACTTAGCCAGACCGGTAACTCTGTTATCAGTGTGCATCCTACTGGAGAAACGGTTGTAATTACCTTTCCCCAGAATGTAAAGCTGAACGTGGATAATGGAAATTATCAGGCGAACGCACCGCATCAGAACCGTAGCTATGTAAGTGTCGCTTTCTTTTGTTCTCCGGAAGAAGCATACGCAGGGTTGAACAAGAGTGTGGATGTTCTTGAAAATCCTTTGTCGGCACTTGAATCCAACAAGCTTCGTTGGGAAGGGTATCTCACATCTACGCTTCGTGATGACATGCCTGCCGAATATGACCGCATAGCCGTTAAAGCGATGACCACGCTTGCTTCCAACCACCGTGCCGCGAGGGGAGGACTGCTGCATGACGGAATAATTCCAAGTCATGCGGTAGGATATTTCGTTGGGCTGTGGGCGTGGGACAGCTGGCGCTTTTGTGCCGGTGCGGCGAGCTTTGACCCTGAACTCGCAAAAAACAATATCCGGGCGATGTTCGATTATCAGCAGCCCGATGGCATGATAATCGACTGCATCTATACCGATCCTGCCGAAAACAATGCCCGTGACAGCAAGCCGCCGCTGGTGTGCTGGGCGGTTGATAAAATTTATGAGGCTACCGGTGACAAGGAGTTTCTGGCTGAAATGTATCCTCAGCTTATGTCATACTACAAATGGTGGTATGCCAAGCGTGACCATGACCGAAACGGGATGTGCGAATATGGATCTACCGATGGAACCCTTGAAGCTGCGGCATGGGAAAGCGGCATGGATAACGCAATACGTTTCGATGATGTGGAAATGCTTGCGAATGATGGTTATGACGATGCATGGAGCATGAATCAGGAAAGTGTTGACCTTAATGCCTATCTTGCTCATGAGTGCGGTTTCCTAAAAAAGTTCGCAGGAATACTTGGTGAGAAGTTCGATGCCCCGGACTATGGCGATAAGGTTGCGGATTATTTCTTTGATAGCCGTCGCAATTTCTTCTTTGACCGCAAGATAAAAGACAGTACATTTGTCGGTGATCCCGGTTGTGAGGCATATACTATGCTATGGACAGGCATCGCAACACCGGAACAGGTTGCAAAAATGATGCCTCTTCTCACGGATACAGCCAAATTCTCAACATATATCCCGTTTCCTACAGTTGCTGCCGATAACCCCAAATATAATCCCCGCGGTTACTGGCGCGGACCGATATGGCTTGACCAGACATATTTTGCGATAAGCGGTTTGCGTAATTACGGTTATGACGACCTTGCCGATGCTTATACACGTCAGGTGTTTGACCGTCTGGAGGGATTGAAAGAGGGATTGCCTATACATGAAAACTACGACACACATACCGGCAAGCCTCTCAAAGCTCCTCATTTCAGCTGGAGTGCCTCACATCTGATAATGCTTTATAAGGAATATACAGGTAAATAGGGTAGTATCTGAACAATAGATTCAGGTTAACGCATTGACATTTTAAATGCTTATGGGAGAGCCGAAAGATTTCAGACAAATCTTTCGGTTCCCTTATAAATCACTTCATGGATTAGTTCTGCATTCTTGGGACTTTAATGAGAAATCAGTCATTTATACAAAATAGCTAATTTACATTTATAGCATCAGGTCTGATTCTAAAATCCCGAACTTTTTAAAAGAAATCTTATGTCTGATATGTTATATAGTTAGACATTGCATGCGTAAGGCGCAAAAGCTCATAAGTATGTAATTTTCATCAGAAGGTAAAATATTTATCATGGATTTAGAATCAATCATATATAAGGACCCGACAATCGTAAATCCGCAGAAGGGAGATCTGCTGATTGCAGAGCCATTGCTTGACGAACCGTATTTCAAACGCAGTGTAATTCTCCTTCTTGATGAGGATAATAATCAAGGTCACATAGGTCTTGCTTTAAACAAAATAACTCCAGTGTCTCTTCAGGATCTTTTCCCCGACTGGAAAGCGGGTGCCGAAGTGCCTGTTTACAGCGGCGGTCCGGTTGAGGCAGACAGGCTTTTTATGTTGCACACTATGGGTGACAGATTCGAAGGTTCCATGGAAGTGTCGCCTGGTCTTTATGTGGGTGCTAAACTTGACGACATAATCGACTATATCAACAATAACAGATATGCAGATGGTAATATCAGGTTTTTTCTTGGATATAGCGGTTGGAGCCGAGGACAACTGACTTCGGAAATATTGAAAAACACATGGGCATTAAATCCAAACCCCGGTCATACGGATGTATTGACCGGGGCTGAAGACTTATATTGGAGAAGGGAAGTCAGACGGCTTGGAGAGAAATATCGGAGCTGGCTTCTTGTGCCTTCAAATCCTGCATTCAACTGATATCAGGTGTCTGAACTCGTCTTAAATTTTATGCAGCTTCTTATTTTTCTGTTAGATAGAGAACGCGGCTTGACCAGTCAGTCTCGTTCTTCTTGGCAAGCTTGTGGTTCACCGGAATCTCAAGACCATTTTCCATGAGGAATTTTCCGGAAAATGATTTGCCTTCGAATGAAAGCGGTTTAGTGTCGATCCTGTTCAGTTCATGAACCACGTATTCTTTTTCCGGATCAAGACCTTTCATGGTTATGCGCGGAAGAATCTCGTTGCGGAAAGCGCGTGTTTTCCACCAGTAGAATACTGCCTTGTCTTTTTCCGGAGCAACATACATCAGAGATGCCGCACCTTTTTCATCGTAGGGCGAAAGAAGCCTATAAATATCACCGAACTGCACGACAGGTCTGATTTGTTTGTATTCGGCTATAGCGCGTTTTGTCTGCTCTTTCTCTTCTGCCGTCATATCATCCGGTTGGATTTCCATCCCAAGTCTGCCGCTCATCGCAACGTCTGTCCTGTATTTAATAGGTATAATGCGGTGGGTCTGATGGTTTGGCGAAGCACTGATATGCGATCCCATTGCTATAGCCGGGAAGAAATAGGAGGTTCCCCACTGCATGTATATTCTTTGCAGCGCATCGGTGTTGTCTGATGTCCAGAATTCATCGAACCAGGGGAGAATGCCGTAATTCACGCGTCCGCCGCCTGAAGCGCAAGCCTGAATGGTCACATCAGGATATTTTGCGCGAATTCTCTGCAGTGTGTTCTGGAGTCCTTTCTGATATCCGATGTAGAGATGCCCCTGCTTGTCGGCAGGAAGATACTGTGAGCCATGATTCTCGATGTCCATGTTTGCATCCCATTTTATATAGTCTATTTCAGGATATTTGGTCATGAGAGTGTCGACAATGTTAAATACGATGTCCTGCACTTTCGGATTCGACATGTCAAGAATCAACTGTGTCTTGCCGCGCCCGAATTTTGCTTTGCGGTTAGCAGGTTTGATAATGTATTCGGGATGCTTTTCAAAGAGTTCGCTCTTTGAATTGACCATTTCCGGTTCTATCCATATGCCGAACTTGATACCGTTCTTTTTTGCCTCGTCGACGAGTCCCTGTATCCCGCCGGGAAGTTTGCGAGTGTCGACTGTCCAGTCTCCCAACCCTGCGGAATCATTGTTGCGCGGATACTTGACACCGAACCAGCCATCGTCCATGACGAACAATTCGCCCCCCATGGCAGCTATATTTTTCATCATGTCTGCCATTCCCTTCTCATTGATGTCAAAATACACACCTTCCCATGAATTGAGGAGTACTTTGCGCGGAGTGTCTCCATGAGCCAGACGGTGGTTGCGCCCCCATTTGTGGAAACTGCGGCTGACACCGCTGAGTCCTTCGTCGCTCCATGTCAGGGCAAGGGGAGGGGTTACAAACGTTTCGCCTTTGCCGAGCTTATAGTGTGAATCCTCTTCATTGATACCGGCAAAGAAGTGGTGGCTGTCTGTTTCATCGGTATCTATACGCAGTTTGTAGTTGCCACCGTAGCATAGTGCCGCTCCTATTGTTCTGCCGGTGTTCTCCTGAGGTTTGCCGTCAAGAGAAAACATTACCTCAGAATGGTCAAAACGCGAGTTGCGGACTCCTTCATGGCTTTTGATAACTTTCATTCCGCGCGTGAGAGGTTCTTCTGTCAGCCTTGTCTCATTTCCCCAGGCTCCATGAAGTGACGACAGCCATACGTTGCCGCTTCTGATGGGGAGATATCCTGAAGCAAAGCGCGTGAGGGTGACAGGTGATTTTTCATTGTTTGTGATTTCAGACCAGGTCTCCATCACGTTCTCGTCTTTCCAGGTCTTGTAGTTGACTTTTACTACTACCGGATAATGTGTGTCTTTAAGTGTCACGGTCGTGATGTCGGCACCGTTGTCGTGAGTGGAAGATATTCCGTCGACAACAAGGTCGAGAGTCATGTCACCATCGCTGTGAATCATCGCTATCGCCGTCTCGGGCATAGTGATCATTCCATAATCGGGATATGCTGAATAAATTTTTCCGCTTGCAGAGCGCAAAGCCGCCGCATCGTTTTCAGAAATTTTTCCGCCGTAATAGAGATGACGCAGTTTTTTACCTTTCTCCGCTTCAAGAACAAGAGACGTGTTTTGCGTGTCTATCTTTACATTTTTTGCAGATATCTCAGTAACAGTGATACTTGATACTATTGTTGCAAATAGTAAAGTTATGGATTTCCAATTCATAAATGATGATGATAACTATTAAAACTATTAAAACTAATGAAAATTATGAGAGGTAAATTATTTTGATTCTGATTTTTCAATAGAGACAATTGAACCGCATGATTCAGATTACTCTTTGCGTGCCTCTTTAAGCAACTCACAGAACTCCGCTATGCTTTCGGCAGTTATGTCCGGTTGCGGGTCTGATTTCATCGCTGTCTCAAGAGTTGTCTCTCCGGAAAGCACCAGCACACCGAGTGAGCCTGCGTTGCGTGCCGTGGCAACATCGGTATATATTCTGTCACCGCACATCGCCACCTCTTCCGGCTTCAATCCCTCGCGGAAGCAAATTCCTGAAAGCATATCTGGATTGGGTTTGCCGATCACAGCATCCGGTCTGCGTCCTGTGGCATGCTCGATACATGCGCATAACGAGCCGCAGTCAACAAGAACAGTCTTCAGGTCTGTAGGACACACCCTGTCAGGATTGGTCGCGATGTAAGGAATCCCCTCGGCTGCAAGCCATGAGGCATGACAGAGCTTCGGGTATGTCAGTGTCGTGTCAAACGCGACAACGAGGCAGTCCGGTTTCTGTCCGGGATCGTCCGGCATGAGTTCGAATCCGGCATTACGGAATTCTTCTTCCATACTCGGGGTGCCGACAACATAGAGTTTCCTGGCTTCGGGCATCTTGTCGCGCAGGTAATCAATCGCAGCAACAGATGAGGTATACATCTCCTCAGGTGTGGCTTTGATGCCAAGCTTTTCAATTTTCAGAAGATAATCGGCAACGCTCTTCGTCGGATTATTTGTAAGGAAAGAGTATTTTATCCCCATATCCTCAAGATCTTTCAGAAAACCCAAGGTGAATGGAAACAATTTTGAACCTAAATATATTGTTCCGTCCATGTCAAGAGCCACATGCTTTATCTTACGGCATTTTGCCATAAGTTCTTCATGTCCGAACGGAGAATGATATCTGTTAAATTCCATTTTCTTGATGCAGGTTATTTTTAATTGCTTTCTTTAAATTTAATTATATGTCGGCATCATCGTTGGTTACATTACCTTCGATTTTGTTTACATTACGGGCTTCAGCCTCAAGTGAAGCGTAGAATTTATTGGAACGTTCGTAGCCGTCGCGCGGCGCGAGCCACATAGTAAGGAATGTGACGGCACCGAGACATCCTACAGCTATGATGATATAGAACACCATGTTCCATCCCCAGTGATCGGCAACGATACCGATACCGATAGCCGACAGGAAAGAACCGACGTATCCGAAAATACCGGCGAGACCGTTGGCTGTAGCCGAAGCTTCCTTGGTGGCATGGTTTGCTGATGCGATGCCAATGAGTGCCTGAGGACCGTAGATGAAGAATCCTGCCATTGCAAGGATTATGATAGAGACAATAACCGGGAGGCCGGGCATGAAAATGAAGGCACTCATGAAAATTACAGCACAAACCATGCAGACAAGACACATACGGTGGGCTTTACCCTTGAAGATATGGTCAGTTGCCCATCCTGCACCGATTGTTCCTACGATTGCGAATATCTCGAACACACCTACAGACCATGCCGCGTCTTCAATGCTCATGTTGCGTGCCTCGGTCAGGAATTTAGGACCCCAGTCAAGTATGCCCATACGCATCACGTATACGAAAATGTTGGCAATGCAGAGAGTCCATATCCAACGGTTCGTCCAGACCATTATCTTAAGGAATTGCTTGCGTGACGCAGGTTTTCCTTCCGCCTTTTCACTTACGCCTGTTTTAGTTCCCGGAAGTTCGGGAAGACCGACTGAACGAGGGTCGTCACGGAGTCCGAAGTAGAGCCATAAGGCACCGCATAGAGCGATTCCTGCCGGAATCCAGAAGCAATATTTCCATGCATCCCAATGCTGCGCATATCCCATGATGGTCTTTAAATGATCTTCATTTGAGGGATCCAGGTTAAGGTTAGCGGCGATGCGGGCTATAATGCTGTGGTCAGAACTGAGGTCTGTACCCATAGTTCCCATTATGTATCCGCATACGACAACAGCGAGTGCCGCTCCAATTGAATGTGAGGTATTCCATATAGACATCTTTGTGGCAAGCTGCGAGGGGTGTATCCAGCATGGTAGCAGGCGTGCGCACGGCGGATAACCGACACCCTGAAACAGCTGGTTGCATATGATTGTCACCGCCATTACCATCACGAGCATATTGATAAAATCCGGACCGGCGTCCACTCCGGTGATAAATCCGCTGATGTTCACTCCGAAGCCGAACGCAAGGTTTGACAATGCGCATAAAAGAAGACCTATCGCCATTATCACACGAGCGCTGAAACGGTCAACAATAAAGCCGTTGATGAACCGCGACAGACCGTATACAAGAGATCCGATACCGATAACGATACCGAAACTCGTGTTTGATATGCCGTATTGGGCGGTAAGTCCCGGCATGGCTATCGAGAAGTTCTTGCGCACGAAGTAGTAAATGGCATAGCCTATCATCGAGACGATGATCGTGCGGAGCTGCCAGTGCTGGTATTTCTTTATCGTTTGTTTGTCCCAGCCTTCAAAGATGTTTTCTTTTGACATGATGTAGTTTTATCGAAAAGTATTAGATAGTTCTAAAGTAGTCCGTTTGCCCGCATTGTGGCTTCGACATCGAGGGCTTCGGCAATCAGTGTTATCGGATTTTCCACTTTTGCACCGGTACTCATCTCAATCTGCCATTTGCAGGTTTCGCAGTCTGTGGCTACAACATCAGGATGCTCGTTCTCTATCGCTTCGAAAAGTTCCGCTCCGATTTTCTGTGAGTATTCGTAGTTCTCTTTCTTGAAGCCGTATGTTCCGGCTATGCCGCAGCATTGTGAGGGGAGCGGCACAAATTCGATGCCGGGAATCATCTTCAGCAATCCTGTGGAATATGCCGCCCATCCAAGCTTCTGCATGTGGCAGGGTGTATGATACGATATACGTTTCTTGTAATCGTTGCGGAACACAAGTTTTATTTCACCTTCATTTATCTTGCGCGACAGGAATACTGTAGCCAGCATTATGTTAGAGCGCACATCGGAATTTTCCAATCCGAGAAGGTGCGGATATTCATCGCGGATAGTAAATGTGCATGTCGAGCTTGTCGAGAGCACGGGCATATCCTGGTCTACTGCCTCACGTATTGATTTCAGATTTATTTCAGCATCGTGCTTTGCTCTTGAAATCAGTCTGTTGGCGATTTTTGCCACACCGCAACATTTCTGTTTTGAGAGAGGCAACACACCGTATCCTACTGCATTCAGTATCTTGACGAGGTCTTTGCCGAGAGAAGGATTGTTATAGTTCACATAGCATCCGTGAAAATATGCTATGTGTTTCTGGAATTTTTCCTGTTCCGGCTGAATTTTCTTCAGATATGTCGAGAACTTATGTGATGCGTATTTGGGGAATGTGCGGTGTTTGTCAACACCGATAATATCCAGTCCGGCTTTTGCTATACCCGAGCTAAGCACCGGGTTCACGATGGGAGCGAAAGCTGTGGCGAGATTTCCCATGACATCCGTTTCGGCAAGCATGTGGTCACGCAGTTTCGGCGGTTTTGTGTCGTATTTGATTCTTGCACTTTGAATAATGTCGCCAATCTTCACGTTTGATGGACATGACACTTCGCATCGTTTGCAATTGAGACAGTATTTCAACGCCTTATCATAAAAATCAGGGCTTTTCAGACGATAGCGTTCGCCATCGGGACCTGCCATTTTAGGACCCGGATAATCCGGATTTACCGTCATTACAGGACAATATGCCGTGCATATGGTGCATTTGATGCATTCCTCAAAATTATTGGCGCTAATATTTTGTTCCTGATAATTCATTTCAATGTGTCTTTAAATATTCATAGCAAGGTCTGCGGTGTGAAGGCCTGTAAGTATAGCAGTTCCCGCTCCTGAATCTTCCTTGAGAGAATTGCAGTGGGCGAGTGTCGAGCCTGCGACAAAGAGATTCTTGATTTTTATTCCCTTTAACGAGGGGTGAAAATCATTGTCAATTTCAACGCCATATTCCATATAAGGTTGAGCGTCAAAGAAATTAAAGGCATACCATTCATCGCGATTGGAAGAATAATTCACATCAAGTCCGAATACAGGTTCGTAAAAATCGTGTGGATTTGATTTGATTCCTTCTCCGAAGATATTGCCGGAAGCAAGTATAAATGCATCCGCATGAAGATGGTCTTCCCCGAAGTTGGTAGTTACCAATGCCTTGACTATTCCGTCTTCAATAATCCCTTTTTCCACTCTGTCACCGAGAATGTATGTACCACCTAATTTCTCGAAGTAGTGCTGGAGAATATGTTGAGCGCGCAGCCCTGGAACAGAAACGGGAATTGTCGGCACACAATAAAGAGGATTGTTTACCATTTCCCGCATTCTGTCGAGCTCACGCTCATCATTGATGCCTATTACTGCCGGAATAAGAACTGACTCGTCCTTGCCTGCGCAAGAGTTGATTTTAGATGCGAATTCTTCAATGGTCGCGCGGTCCATCTGTTTGGCTATGGATGCTGCGCGCATGTCAAAGTTGGATTCGCGAAGATGTGTCAGACGCTCAAGGTCTATTGTCTCTACTCTGCAGCAGACACCTTTCTTCTCGAGATTCTCTACCATGAAAGCCGGATAACTTTCGAGAAAACCCTTTATTGATACAATGAGGGCTTTTTCGAACGGTTTTTCATCAGGTTTGCTGAATGTGGGGAGTCCGTTAAGAGTAAGCCAGGAAGGACGCGGTTTGCCGAAAGGAGTAAGTGTGAAATGATTTGCCTCTGCCGAGCCGGTTACGGTTATACCGGCTTTCTGAAGCATCGCAGGTACTTCTGTCGCAAGTCTTTTGACGCGATCCTTACCCATAAGGCGGTATGGATGTTTCTCAGGCAGACGGTCTAATTCCTCCAACGGGTTGAGAACAGTCTTGTCTCCGTTTTTACCGAGAAGTCCGAATGATCCGGCGCAAAAATGCAGAGCACTCTGTCCGGAAGACACAATTGCCGTTTTCTTACCCTGCTCCGCCAGCCTGATTCCTGCTGAAAGTCCGCAAAGTCCGCCTCCAATAATTATATAATCGAATTTCATTGCGCAGAAGTAATTTTAGTTTCATCACTGTTTTCAGTCTCCATTCCGCATACGCCTTCATATATACATGAAGTGAAATACGCTTCGGCGAGGGAACGTCCCCATGCCACCGGTCTGACTCCCTTCCATCGTTCCTGTAAGAATGACTTCAGGTCAGTTATGGCGCGTTCGTTGCCGAATTTCAGACCTAATATTGCCGCTGCTCTCGATGCGCATATTCCACCCTGACATGTACCCATGCCGAGGCGTGTGCGACGGCGCAGATTAACAAGATTATTGACATGAAGGGTGTCGATAGCGTATTTTATTTCGCCAACAGAAACCTGTTCACATTCGCAGACAAGCGCGTCATCGGCGTCAGAGTCATATTTTATCAGAGATGACAGGGAGCCGTGACGTTCGCGTGCCGCAATCTGTCCGGTGCCCATGTCGATGATGTGTCTTTTGGAGTCGGAGGGGTTCTCCTTTGTGAGTTCCGAACCGGGAAGCGGGTCTACGGCTGTAGTGCATGCCGCATCGACTCCGAGTTTTTTACATACCATGTCGGTTGCGGTTTCCGCCATCAGGCGGTATGTCATTAGCTTGCCGCCGGAAATGGTGACGAATCCTTCGACCCCATCACGCGTTGCATGGTCAAGACATACAATGCCTCGGGAGATTTTTCGTCCTGTCGGGTCTGAATCATCTGCAATGAGAGGTCTTACTCCGGCATATGCTCTGAGTATTCTTGTCCATGAAAGGGAGGGTACAAGCTGACAGCCTTGATTGAGGAGAATGTCAACTTCCTCCTGAGTCACTTCCATATTGTCAACCTCGTCATAGGGTATTCTGCTGGAAGTAGTGCCGATTAGTGAAATGGTATCGCCAGGCACGAGAATATCTGCGTCAGCCGGTTTGCGACAGCGGTTGATGACCATATTGTTGACACGGTGCCCGAAAATCAGGAGCGCTCCCTTTGCCGGGAACATATTGATTGTGATTCCTGCCTGTTGTGCAATGCCATGGCTCCAGATGCCGCCGGCATTGACAGTGATTCGCGCTCTGATTTCCTTCTCTTCGCCCGTGATCGAGTTTCTGACCTTCACACCGATTACCCTGCCGTTATCCTGAATCAGCTCCACCACCTCATGGTATGTGAGCACATCTGCTCCATGGATGCGGGCGTCAAGTACGTTTGCCGTAGTAAGGCGGAAGGGATCTATCGCTCCGTCAGGAACGTATACCGCACCGATTATATCCGGATTCACAGCCGGCTCTATGCGTATCACGTCTTTGGGGTCAAGCTGACGGGCATCAATTCCGGCAGCATGGCATGATTCTATGAATGTCTTCTGATAACCCAGGTCATCTTCTGGCAAAGTCACAAAAAGTCCGCCGGTCTCTTCAACGCAGTGAGCGGCAATTTTGCGAAGAATCATGTTTTCCCGGATGCATTCGGTGGCAGACTCGTGGTCTGTCACTGCATAACGGGCTCCACTATGTAGCAGACCGTGGTTTCTGCCGGTCGCTCCCGCCGTGAAGTCAAGGCGCTCGATGAGCATGACTTTAAGACCACGCTTTGCGCAGTCTCTGGCAGTTCCGGCACCAGTGGCGCCGCCACCGATCACGATCACATCGTATTCTTTGTTTTTCAGGTCGACATTCATTTATTATACCGTAAGTCAGGTTTCGATGTTATACAAATTTGTTTTCACTGCAAAAGTAAATAACTTTCTTTTAATAAGCAAAAATATTACGAAAAAAATAGGTATTTACTTTGAGTTATTTGAAAATTTAACGTTTACCTTATACTTTAGGTTGAGTAGCTGCTATTCTTTAATATCAAGAAAATATCGGAAAAATACAAATTTAACATATTTTAAAGGTTGTATTGCAACTCTTTTATTAATTTTGAAAGAAATATAGATAATAGAGCATAATGACAAAAGAAGAGAGACATAACCTGATATTTCAGACACTTCTGAGACAGGAGTCTGCATCTGTAGGGGAACTATCCGCCCAGCTGCAGGTATCTGCCGTGACAATACGCAAAGACCTCAGTGAGCTTGAGGCGGCGAAAAAGTTATATCGAAGCCATGGAAACGCAATTCTTATTGATCCATACATCAACAATAGAACGATAAGTGAAAAGGCAAAGCTTGCGAGTCATGAGAAAAGTGTAATAGGGTATTACGCGGCGCAGCTTGTGACCAAAGACGATTCCATCATAATAGCATCCGGCACAACCATGTTGTCGTTTGCGCACAGCATAGAGCCCAAACATCACCTTACTGTGGTTTCTGCATCGCTGAAAGTATCTGAGGCACTTGGTCCCAAGGAGGCTGTGGATGTGATTCAGCTTGGCGGTACATTACGCAGAAGCAGTTTGTCTGTGGTAGGACGCACTGCGGAGGTTTTTCTTGACGATATGGCATGCAGCAAGCTTTTTCTCGGAGTAGACGGTTTTGATCCCGGATTCGGAGTGACAACAACAGACATACGCGAAGCAGATCTTAACAAAGCCATGATGCGTGCTGCGCAAAAAACAATAGTTCTTGCGGACTCTTCCAAATTCGGAAGACGAGGATTTGTCAAAATTGCTGATTTTGACGAAATTGACATGCTTATCACTGATTCGCGTCTTCCTGACAAAGCAGCTACTTCGCTTGAGTCGCTCGGTGTTGATCTGCATATTGTGGATATTTGATTTGAAAACCGAAGTCCAAGCGTGATATATAAATTATAAAAATCTCATTTGCAGAAGATAAACTCTGTAAATGAGGTTTTTTATAATGTCTTTTTGTTAATCTTACATAATCCAAGTTGTCATTTTGAAGCTCTATTGTGTCAATTGATACTTATTAACATGAAATATTATAATATTCATATTTCTTAACTAAAAAAAGTTTTGTTTCCTCAGTTTAGGATGTAATTTTGCAACGTAAATAATCAGATACCCATTTTTTACATACACAAACGTATTTAGTTTTAAATTGAAATTGCCGATGTGCATTTATTTTAAATGAGGATGCGAGGTTTTTCCTCGTGTTTTTGACCCTACTCCGCAGACAGAGCTCCATAAGTCTCTCTGAGCGGTGTCCCCCTGATGTATATATGCCGAGAGATGACATATATTGAAGAACATAATAATTAAATTTCCATAAACCATAAATTTCAACCAACAGAATGAAAGTAACCAAACACATCATGTTCGGCGCAATCTTCGCGGTCGGCATGACGTTTACGTCTTGCGGAGTGGATGACAATACAAAAGATGTTCTTCCGCGTCTGAACGTAGACAAATCTATTGTGCAGGTGATTCAGGATGGAAAGCTGAAGTCGGGTTCACCGGCAACCATCAACATCACCTCCAACAAAGGCTACACGATAACGAGTGACAGCGAATGGCTGAGCGTGGACCGACCCGAAGGTCAGGGACGGGTCACAGTAGAGATTGTAGCTGAACCGAATGAATCAGGAGCGGAGCGTACGGGCCATCTGAAAATTTCATCGCTGAATATTTCTGAGATAGTCACAGTCAATCAGAATCTTGAACTTAATCTTGATGACAAACTTGAAATCGGACATGTTTATTTCTATGACGATTTCCACTGGGCAATAGACGGTTCTGATGCGGTTGCGATAAAAGCAGCTGGAGACCAGCGTAATATCTACACTTATACCGCATGGACCGGAGATGATCCCCTCCCTGTGTTCAAAGCTAATTACGAGGACTTCAATTCAAATGCCAAAACCGTTTACACGCAAGACGGCTATCTTAAATTCAACAAGACAAACACCCTCACCGCGATTTCTCCCAAGGTAAATGGAGTCGAGTCCGGCAAGACTTCGGCAGTTCGAGTCAGCTTCAGAGCGGCTTTTCAGGACAAAAGCACAAAGATTGCCGTCGGTGTGATAGGGCAGGGACAGATCAAAGACAGCGAGCAAATCGAAGGGGGATGTGTCAGCCCGCAGCTTATCACGCCTGATGCCACATGGAAATGGTATGATGTTTCTGTGGATATTGCAGGTCTGGCAGGAGAAGATAAAGTTGTTGTCGGACCTATCGAGTTCATTCGCGACAACGTTACAAGCTCAGGAACATTCCGATGGTTCCTCGATGACCTTAAAATCGAGAAAATAGCGAATTGATACAACTGATGCAAACAACGGGAACTTTCTGCATTCAGGCAGTTCCTGGAAATACTACTGATTTTCAAACATAATCATGAAACTGAAAAAAATATTAAGCATAGCTGTTCTCTCGTCTGTGACAGCGGTTTGTGCCGTGTCGTGCAGTGAAGACGAGTTGCCGGGTTTTGTTCATGCCGACAAGCGTGAGGTTAAACTTGAAAATACGGGTCTTACATCTTCCGGAGACCAGGCTCTTGTGGTGTTGGCGGCAAACAACGACTGGCATGTTTCGCGCAAAGACGAATGGTTGCACATATCGCATGAGTCAGGAGCGAGAGGCAGACACAATCTATTTATTTCGGCAGATCCTAATACATCGTCAAAAAGCCGTCTCGGTTTTATAGAGATCGACATGGCAGGGAAGACAGAGCAGTTTGCAGTGACACAGAACGGATTTGACTATATCCTCGAGATAGACAGGACAAGTATCGAACTTGATATTGACGGGGCAGCAGCACAACCTGGTTCACATATCCGACAGTTACAGCAAACTCATCATGGACAATAAATGTTCCTTCAGATTGCGGATGGCTGAAAGTGACTCCCGCGAGCGGAGAGGCAGGCGAGACTCCTGTCGTTTTCTCTGCCGATGAGAATACGAGTGGTTCTGACCGCATGGTTTCTCTTGCTATAATCGAAGGAGACATGGAGAAGACATTCAGTGTCTGTCAGTCAGGCACACGAGTGATGTTTGATGACAAAACTGTCGGATTTGTATATTTCATCGATGATATGGAGTGGGCTACAGGTGGAAACGACCAGGTAGGATCTATAAATGGTTCTGCAAATTCCACACTTCCTATATATAGCGCGGCTAATGTCGGTATAAAGGTGGAATTTGACAAGCGATATTTCGATTTTAACGCTGCCGGATCATCAGTATATGCCGCCGATGGTTATCTTAAGTTCGGCAAGGGAAACAACCAGAATGCATTCATGCTCAAGGAGCCGCTTGATATTCCTGCGGATAAAAAAGCGAATGTGGCGATATCTTTCCGTCTGGCTAAAAACGGAACCGACAAGTTTACAGTTTCCGTTGCCATCGATGGTCCAGGAGAAATCGAGAATGCAGTCAACGACGAACTAAGTCTTAGCGCGCCTTGTGTGCCGGTGGATAATTCCGACAAGACAATAAACTGGCAGTGGAAAGACTTTACCGTAAATGTAAACGGAGTCACAGCGGAAACAAAAATAATAATCGGTGAGACACAATACATAATCGATGGTTTTAAGACCCGTTCCGGATATTTCCGTGGATTCATCGATGACATCAAAGTGACAAGAACAGCCAACAACTAACCAATATCAGGTAAATAAATGAAACTCAAGATAAGAAACAATAAATACACTCGGTTCTATTGCGTTTCGGCGCTTTTGGCGGCAGGCTCGTTTGCAGCGATTGCCGAAGAGATTTCCGGAACCGTATTCGATAAGGACGGTGAGCCGATGATCGGTGCTACGGTAATGGTGGAAGGCACCAGAAAAGCCGTGGTAGTTGATATCGATGGAAAATTCAATATTGACGCTGATCCCGGTCAATCCTTGAAAATCACATATGTAGGCATGATGGGTCAGACCGTAAAGGTTCAGAAGGGTAAGACTACTTACGAAATCATTCTACAGAGTGATGACCAGACCCTGGAGCAAGTGGTAGTGGTCGGATACGGCACCATGGAGAAGAAGAGGGTGACGTCTTCCATAACATCCATTTCAGGCGACAATCTTATGACGGGTCTTGGCGGCTCCACAGTAGCCACTGCTCTTCAGGGAAAAGTGTCAGGTCTGACAATAGGCGGTTCTTCATCGCCAAACTCGACCAATGACTATCAGTTGAGAGGTGTGTCTTCTGTCAAGGCGGGAAATTCTCCTCTTGTGGTTATCGACGGAATACCGGGTGGTGACCTTCGTGCCGTCAACCAGGAGGATATCGAATCTATCGATGTGCTCAAAGACGCATCCGCGGGAGCCATATATGGTACACGTGCATCGGCAGGTGTGATTCTTGTCACCACCAAAAAGGCGAAAGAAGGGAAGGCAACCGTGACGTACAACATGGAACTGTCTGTAGAGAGCGCACGCAAACGGCTTGAAACACTCAACTCTCAGGAATATATCGAGCTCGGGCGCGGATATGATTACGGATATGACACAGACTGGTATCATCAGCTTACACGCAATAATCCCTTCTCTCACCGTCACTCCGTGACAATGACAGGAGGAACCAAGGCACTTCAGCTTTACAGTTCTCTTTCATATTCCGATCAGAAAGGTATTGTGATCGGAGACGGTCGAAAGGATTACTCGGCGCGTCTTAACGGAAGATACTCATTGTGGGATAATCGTCTTCAGATCGGATTGCGCATGCAATACCGCGAGGCACACCGTGACCAGCGCAACAGTGCTGGTGCGTTCGAGCAGGCACTGGCGCTTAATCCGACAACTCCGCTGATGGATCCCGAGAATCCCTTCAGATATAATGTGAATCAATACGGCATAGGAACACTATATAACCCTGTGGCAAACATCAACGACCAGGAATATTCAGGCACAGACCAATGGTTTATGGGAGACGCAAACATAAAGTTTGAGATTCTTCCCGGTTTCAATATACAGGCTACAGCCGGTGTTGACCGACGCCAGTGGGTAAAGACACTCTATTACAACCAGTATCATCGTTACAGCGTCAATTCTGGAAAGCTCGGGCAGGGTTCTCACAGCTATAGCAAATCAATGAATCTGTCTTATGAGGCATATGCGTCGTATACTAAAGATTTTCTCGATGATCATCATATCGATGCTGTTGCCGGATGGAGCTTCTTCGAGGAAAAAGGTACAGAGGCATTCAGCATGACAAACCGCAACTTTATAGTTGACGGAGTCGGTCCATGGGATATGGGTGCAGGTTCGGATCTTACCGACGGATATGCGGAGATGTCTTCAAGCAAGTCTGCCCGCGAAAGACTCATGTCTTATTTCGCTCGTGTCAATTATTCATATGACGACAAATATATAGCAACAGTGAGCTATCGCCGCGAGGGAAGCTCCAAGTTCGGAAAAAATCATCGTTGGGGAAATTTCTGGTCTGTGTCTGCCGGATGGCGTCTTAACAGAGAAAAATTCCTTCAGGATGTAGAGTGGCTCAATGACCTCAAACTTCGTGTCGGATATGGCGTGACCGGTAATAATAATTTCGGTTCGGGCTACACAGTTAGAAACTATGACCAAAGCGGCATGTTCCCTAATCCCGGAGGAGTATGGGTCCCCGCATATGGTTCTGCACGCAATATCAATCCTGATCTTAAATGGGAGGAAAAGAAGGAGCTTAATGTCGGTGTGGATTTCTCGTTCTTCGGAGGTCGCCTTTCCGGTAAATTCGACTGGTTCAACCGCAGGGTGGACGACATGCTTTTCTCTGTTACGGCTCCGGTGCCTCCTATGGTGCAGAAAACCGTAATGAAGAATGTCGGAACTCTTGACAACAAAGGATGGGAGTTCGAGCTTTCGGGACGCATATTCCAGCAGGCTGATTTCGATTGGGATGCTACGGTGCGTTTCAGCCAGAGCAGCAGTAAAATCAAGAACCTTGGAGAAGCCGGTTCGCAGATTCTGTCTGACGCACTGCCGAGCTCAATGGGATATACACACAAAATCGTGAACGGTCAGGAAATCGGTAAATTCTGGCTATTCAAATATGCGGGTCTCGATGAAAACGGAAAATGGCTTATATATGACAAAGACAACAACATTGTTCCTGCCGCCGGCAACACCACAGACGAGAACAAGCATTATGTCGGCAACGGTGTTCCCAAGCTGATTTTCTCGATGGATCACAATTTCCGTTACAAGAATTTCGATCTCGGGATCAGCTGCCGTTCATGGATCAAATATGATGTGTTTGACGAGACTGAGCTTTACTATGGTCTTAAAGGACAGCAGGGAATCAATGTGCTTAAGTCTGCATATGGCAAGAACGCCGCCATCAACGATAACCGCATAACAACCGATTACTTCCTTCAGGATGCGACATTCTTCAAAATCGATGCAATCTCGCTCGGCTATACCCTTGACCTGTCGAAATGGCAGAAATATGTCAGCAGTGCGCGTTTTTACGTTACCGCCCGCGATGTCGCAACTTTTACCAGATACAAGGGGTATAATCCGGAGCAGAATGTAAACGGACTCTTCCCCGGACTTGCAGGTTTCCAGGATGTCCGCTCCATGTATCCGCAGACGATACGCTGGACTTTCGGTATGCAGCTTAAATTTTAATCTTCATTAATTTGATACATTAAAGATGAAAATGACTAAAATAAAATATATGGCGTTGGCAGTTGTCGGCACATTCATGATGTCTTCTTGCGATCTCGATGAGAAATTCTACAGCGAGGTGACGCCCGATAACTTCTTCACAAGCCCGGAGAGCGTTTATGCTGTTCTTGCCAAACCTTTCGATCAGTGGCGCTATTACCATAATGAAAAGAACAATTGGGTTCTCGAAGAATTAACTACAGACGAGATGGCATGTCCGGCACGAGCCGGTGACTTCTACAATGGCGGCGAGTACCTTCGTTATCATTATCACACATGGAATACAGCCGACAGGTTTATCGTTAACAACTTCAATCAGCTCAACTATGTGATAGCACGTTCGCTTGAGGCGCGTGAAGATCTTGCCGGCGTTAATTATCAGTCTGTAGGTCTTACAGAAGAGGAGAAGGCTGACCATCTCAATCAGATCAACACTCTGATCGCTTATTGCTATATGCGTGGCTTGAATTCATATGGAGGTCTGCCTATCTATACAAGCAGTCAGGACAAGCCCAAAGCAAGGAACAGTCGTAAAGAGAATTTCGATTTTATCGAGTCTGTTCTTATCGATGCAATTCCCAAGCTCAAGCCGCGTGCCTCACTTTCAGAAGCGCAGAACGGATATATAACCCGCGGAACCGGCGCAATGCTTCTGGCGCAGCTTTATCTCAATGCAGATGTGTTTATAGGAGAGAACCGCTATTCGGATGCGGAAAAACTTCTTCAGGACATATATGAAGGAGTGTATGGAAAATATGAGATAGATCCGAGCTGGAGCGGTCCTCACGATTTCGACAATGACCGCTCGCCGGAAGCCATGTGGTATGTGCCCTCACAGACTACAAAAAAAGAGTTCGACGGTCTTTACCGCTTCATGTTCATAGCAGATGCGAAAACTTATTTCGATTGCAATGTGCTTGCGAATCCCTACAACGGATATCAGCTTGCACCTTCATATGAGAAAGAGGGTGTGGAACTTGTGTCAAAACTTGGTCGCACATATTCGAAGTTCCATGATCTCGATCTGAGGAAGAAACCATATGTATATAACGGCAACAAGCAGTATGAAGGAATGTTCTGTGTAGGTCTTCAGAAGAATCCTCACACAGGCAAGGTTGCCAAAGGCACAAAGCTTCAGAACGGGAAAGAGATGGTGCTCGTAGATTACATCAACCGCACAGGCAACAAGAGCGACATGATGGAGGGTGATGAGAATTCTGGAATCCGTCTTGTTAAGATGCCGGTTTCCAATTCCGCTGACAAGGATATTCTTTTTGACGCCGATTTCCCTGTGATTCGTTTCACCGAGGTTGTCTATAATCTTGCCGAATGTAAATTCAGAAGAGGAGACAAGAAAGGAGCGGCAGAACTTATCAACGAAGTCCGCAAACGTAATTTTGCGAATGGAATCGATCCGGATCCTGTGACTGAGGCAAATCTTAACATATATCGTCTTGCTGATGAATATATGATTGAATTTCTCGGTGAAGGACATCGCCGTACAGACCTGATCAGGTTCGGTCTCTTCACCACTGAATCTTGGTGGGATCATACGCCCACGGATGACACAAAGAAGGTGTTCTGCATACCATTGGAAGCAATACAGGGAAATCCTTTGCTGCAGCAGAATCCCGGCTACTGATCGATTTTATGATGAAACTTGTTGATCAAATCTTTTAATACAGGAATAAGGTATATGATTCTTAATAATATTATCAGATATAATTTCTTCGCTGCGGGTATGCTGGCAATAACGCTGGCATCCTGCTCCGAGAAGGAGGTTCCGGTCGCTCCAAATGGCTATGACCGTGATGAAGTGACTATAACCCATCAATTCGGCAAAAACCTCGCAGGTCGCGTTACGGTAGACGGTGTTCCCCGTGCCGGTGTTGTTGTCAGTGACGGAATAAATGTCGAACTCACCGATGAGAGGGGTGAGTATCAGATGTATACCACACGTCAGCATGTGTTTGTGTCGGTTCCGGAAGATTGCGAGATTCCGGTTCTTGACGGTCTGCCAAGATTCTATAAAGTACTTGATTTTTCCGTTGACGCAAAGATCCAGCGTGATTTCAATCTGCTTTCCGCGCCAAAGAAAACAGAATGGACGCTGATGGCAGTAGCGGATCCTCAGATTGGCAATGACCAGGATATAAGTGATTTTTCTGAATATATACTTTCTGATTTTTCGGAGTTCACACAGCCCATTAGTGAAAATACCTACGGCATATCGCTTGGTGATATTGTCTGGAACAAACCGGAGCTTTTCTCGACCTATAAGACTCTGATGGGACGCACTCCCGTTCCCTCTTTCTCGGTTATCGGCAATCATGACCATAACGAGAGTGTGAAGAATGATACTGAAAGTGATGCGGATTTCAGAAATGTGCTCGGTCCGACATATTACTCAGTCAATATCGGGGATTACCATATGGTAGTGCTTGATGATGTGCTTTACAGCGGAGAGACAGGGCGTAATGACTATGCCAATACTATCACTCAAGAGCAGCTTGACTGGCTTGAGAAAGATCTTTCGCATGTTTCTAAAGATAAAGGTCTTATTGTGGCTTTGCATATCCCTACGGCAAGATGGAACAGACCAGATAATCTTACCAACACACAGGCTCTCTATGATCTGATAAAGGATTTTGATAATATCCAGATAATTTCAGGGCATGCTCACAATCAGTCGACAGTCGAGATAGCTCCCAATATGACAGAATATAATTTCGCGGCGGCTATGGGTGCCTATTGGTATCCTTTATGCAGCGACGGCACACCGCGCGGTTACGGCGTGTTGAAATTCAACGGTAACAAACTGGTTGACGTGAAGTATAAATCAGCCGGTTTCCCTGATGATTATCAGATGAAGCTATATGCTCCGAAAGATGCAGTGTTGTGCCAGCCTTCGGGAAATGTCGGAGATCCGTTTGACCAGATACTTGTCAATGTTTTCGCATGGCATCCTAAATGGACTGTCGAGATTCAGGAAGACGGCGGCAGCTGGAAAACGCTTTCAAATGTTCAGGCGCAGGATCCGGATGTGAGAAAGAGTCTGGTATATGATGAAGATGACAAGAAATGGTATATACCGTCAAACCACAACGGCGCGCAGATTGCCACAACAAATCATATGTTCCTCTATCGGCCGGCACCGGACTGGCGCAGTGTGACAGTCCGCGCTACAGACCCGTTCGGGAATGTCTATACTTCTACGCTTGATAGTGACTGACACTAACTTACAATTGTAGCAGAGAAGGGGAGAGGTGTTATGTCTGTCCCCTTCTCTTTATTATTCTTTATTTGTTTAATTTCATTGCAAAATAAAATATAATTGTTAAATTTGCAAATCGAAACCTAACTAAGATAAAATGAAAATATTTTTCAAGTTAATCGCATTGTTCCTATTCTTGACAGGGACCGGTCTGTCGGCTTATGCCAAGCATCCAGAGCAGAACCCTATGGTTTTCGGAAAGAACAGGCTTTCAATAATAACCCCCACGCTTCTTCGTCTGGAGTATGCCGTGGATGGTAAATTTATAGATGCCCCCACTTTATTTGCGTATGATCGGGCATCGATGCTCTCGCCTGAAAGTATCGATGTCAAGGAATTAGGCGACAATTGTTATGAGATAAAGACTCCGTCTCTCAGAATCTGGTATAAGAATGACGGTTTTCCGTTTTCGACATCAAATCTTAATGTGTTTTATACACATAATGGAAAGGAGAAAAAATTTACAAATCGTTTCATAACGAAAAATAATCTTGGGGGACCGGTGGAGACACTCGACCGCGTGACTGCCGAGATTCCGATGAACGACGGCATCCTGAGTAAAGACGGATGGTATATGATCGATGATGCGAGGGGTGATCTGCTTGTCAACGACTGGATAGAGCCGCGTGATACAAAAAATCATATTCAGGATCAGTATTGCTTCATCTACGGCAATGATTTCAAGGCTGCGCTTGCAAGTCTCGGTGCCATCTCGGGAAAAGTTCCTATGACGAGAAAATATATTCACGGAGTGTGGTATTGCAGGTATTGGGATTATACTTCCGATGAATTTCTTGATATAATAGATGGATATGACAAGAATGATTTCCCGATTGATAACATTGTTTTCGATATGGGCTGGCACACCAACGACGCAAAGGTCGGAACCGGTCATAATGGTCATCTGAACTGGAACGGATACACCTGGAACAGGGAATTGATTCCGGATCCGGCAGATCTTGTGAAGAAACTTCATGAAAAAGGTGTGACAGTCTCTCTCAATGACCATCCGCACGATGGCATACGTCCGCATGAACACAATTATGATGAATTTGCCAAAGCTCTCGGCGTCAACCCCGGAGAGGTTCCGTTGTTTGACCTTTCCGATAAGAACTATATGGAGAAGTTTTTCCGTTATGCGCACAAGCCTTCGGAAGATATCGGTGTCGATTTCTGGTGGCTTGACTGGCAGCAGAATTATCTTTACCCATATGTTGCCGGACATAATTCCACTTCATTGCAATGGATAAACGAACTCTATTATCGCAATTCCATGCGAGAGGGGAAACGAGGAGCCGGTTATAGCCGTTGGGCAGGATGGGGAGACCACAGACATCCCATACAGTTCTCCGGTGACGCACAGGCAAATTGGCCTATGCTGGCTTTTGAAGTGAAGCTAACGGCATGTTCCGGTCAAGGCGGTTGCTATTACTGGGCACATGACATAGGCGGTTTCCGCGGTGAACCGAATCCTGAGCTTACCACACGCTGGACTCAGTTCGGTGCATTATCGGCGGCTTTGAGAGTGCATTCAACAAAAGACAAGAAACTTGACCGCCGTCCATGGATAAGTGGAAAGAAGGAAACGGAGGCAATGCGCAGGATGTATCATTTCCGTTCGCAGCTGATGCCTTATATTTACAGTAATGTATGGCATACGCACAACACTATGGTTCCTCTCAACAGGTCTATGTTTATTGATTTCGGGAGCCAGAAAGAATCTTTTGACCAGCCGCAGCAGTTCATGTTCGGTGATGTTCTCATGGCAGCGCCCATAACATCTCCCGGAGCAGGAGAGAACAAAGTTGCCTCTCAGAAGGTGTGGTTCCCGAAGGGGGAGGTATGGTATGACTATTTTACCGGCGAACGTTTTGACGGTGGTCAGACCCAAGACATCTCCAAGCCACTCGATGAGTTCCCGTTGTATGTAAGAGGCGGACACATACTCGCTATGCAGCCTTATACATCGCGACCTGCCACAACACCGTTGACAAAGCTTGAACTGACGGCTTATCCGGCAGGAGACGATGCTGACAACACATTTGAACTATATGAGGATGACGGTATCAGCCTTGACTATACAAAAGGAAAATATTCGGTTACAAAACTGAATTACTCACAAAAAGGGAATAAAGTCACAATAACGGTGAATCCGGCTGAGGGCGCTTATGACGGATGCATCGAGAAGCGTTCTTATAAAGTATGCATTCCCAAAGCCGATGTAAAAGCCGGAGTGAAGGTGAATGGCAAAAAGCGCAGAGTGTCTGTCGATAAAAGCGGCATTCCTGTAATTGAGATACCAGAGACAGATGTTCGTAAAAAAGTTATGGTGGAATACTCAATCTAAAACATACGATATCATGAGAAAAAGTATTATGTTGATTGCGGCGGCTATGTTCGCCGGAACATTTGCCCTTCAGGCAGCCAAACCAAAGGTAATAGCTCATCGCGGTTATTGGAATACGGAAGGAGCTTCGCAGAATTCAATCCGTTCATTGGTAAAAGCAGACTCTATCGGTTGCTATGCTTCTGAATTTGATGTATGGATGACACCCGACAATGTGATTTTTGTTAATCATGATCCGACTATCAACGGTGTTGAGATTCAGCGCACGCCGGCAGCGGAAGTGCGTAAGCAGAAACTCTCGAACGGAGAGAATATTCCGACTCTCGAAGAATATCTTAAGACTGCTCAGGGGTTGAAGACGCGTCTTGTGCTGGAGCTTAAGACTCACGACAGCCGTGCGCGTGAGAAAGAGGCTGTGAAAAAGACTGTAGAAATGGTGAAAAAATTTGGTCTCGAAGACCGGACAGACTATATAGTTTTCTCTAAAGATGCTTTTAAGCAGTATGTGAAGGCGGCACCTAAAGGGGCTAAAGTCTATTTCCTTAACGGTGATTATGTTCCTTGTCAGATAAAGTTTGCCAAAGGAGCAGGCATCGATTATTCTCTGAAGGTGATGAAGAAACATCCCGAGTGGATAAAGGAATGTCACGATAAAGGTCTTGAAGTCAACGTATGGACAGTAAACGAGCCTGAAGACATGAAATGGTGCATTGAACATGGCGTTGACTACATCACCACCAACGAACCGGAGCGTCTGCAGCAGATGCTTAAATAAAGCAGAAAACACACAATCTATAGCGACATGTTCGCAAACAAAACCCATGCCGGTGCTCCGACATGGGTTTCTGCTGTTTATACATTGTAATTCCTATTCATTTCCATAACGTATCCCTATTATGTCCCAGTCTACTATGTCCCAGAGAGAATGAAGATAATCAGCTCTCCGATTTTGATAGTCAAGGTAATATGCGTGTTCCCATACATCAAACGTCAGTATAGGCTTGAGTCCCTGAGTCATCGGGTTCGATGCGTTGCCACCCTGAGTGATGAAGAGTGTGCCTTTGTCATCGGCAGACAGCCATACCCATCCGGAACCGAAGAGTGTGGCGCCGGCTTCCTCGAATTTTTTCTTGAATGTCTCCAGACTTTCAAACTGGTCTTCAATCTGTTTCCTTAATTCTCCTGCCGGTTCCTTAAGACCATTAGGCGAAAACTGGAAGAAATAGAATATGTGGTTCCATGCCTGTGAAGCATTGTTGAATAGCTTGCCCTCACTTTTGCATATAATCTCTTCGAGCGACATTTCACTGAACGGAGTTCCTTCAATGAGGGTGTTTAGTGTGTCAATGTACGCCTTTTCATGTTTCCCATAATGGAAATCGATTGTATTCGCGGAGATTACGGGTGCGAGTGCATCCGGCGAATATGGCAGACGGGGTTGTGTGAACTTCATAAATATCCTGTTTAATATATTTAACATAAAAACGATAAGGAGAGGAATCTTCCTCTCCTTATATAACAAAATATATGAGTCAATGTTTATCAGTTCATGTAGTGCCTTGATATTAATAAATACACTTGGTTATATCAGAGCTGATACGTATGCCTGACACTAATCGAAGATTGCGTCCCAATCTTTCCAGACGGGTTCGTAGCCGTTTGTGCGTATTGCTTCTGCTACAGACATGGGGGAGCGGTCATCGCTGACTTCAAACTGTTCGAGAGCTTCCGGAGATGTGGCGTAACCACCGGGTTCTGTCTGACTGCCTGCGCTCATGGATGTTACTCCGAGTCGCATTATATGGTCGCGGTAGTATGGCGCTTCCCTGGTGGAGAACGAGATATCTATATCGTGATCGAATATGCGGAAGGCGAATGTGAGGCGTGCGAGTTCCCTGTCGTTGATGATGACCTTGGGCTGATATCCGCTCTCCGAAGGGCGCATACGGGGAAAATTCACAGAAAAACGAGAACGCCAGTAGCGTTTCTGAAGATACCTGAGGTGTCTTGCCATCATTATGGTGTCGGCGCGCCAGTCTTCAAGCCCGAGCAGAACACCCATGCCGATTTTATGAACCCCCGCCTCTCCCATACGGTCGAAGCCGTTAAGTCGCCAGTCAAAGTGGCTTTTCATCCCTCTGGGGTGGTATTTCTTATATGCTTCCCTGTGATATGTTTCCTGAAAACACACAACTCCATTGAGTCCGGATTCAGTCAGTCTGTAATAGTCTGCCGCCTTCATAGGCTGAACCTCGATTGTGAGGTTATGGAAATAGGGTCGGCAGCGGTGCAGGACTTTTTCAAGATATTCCACTCCGCATAACGAGGGATATTCTCCCGATACAACGAGCAGATTCTCAAACGGACCGAGTTTTTTTATTGCTTTGCATTCATTTTCGACCTGGTCAGGAGTCAGTGTGGTGCGTGTGAACGGGTTGTCATGATTAAAACCGCAGTATACACATTTGTTTGTGCAGGCATTGGATACATACATCGGGATGTACATGGAGATTGTTTTCCCGAAGCGTTCGAGAGTGAAATGTCTGCTCAACTGTGCCATTTCTTCAAGAAACGGATCCGCCGCAGGAGAAATAAGTATCGCAAATTCTTCCGGTGTCAGAGGTTTCACATTACGCCGGGCCTTGGCAAGTACCCTGCGCACATCAGCCTCTGTGGCATTTTCGACAATACGTATTGTCTCGTTCCAGTCAAAGTTGCCTATTTCATCAGCGAAACCATGACCGAACACAGCGTCTTTTGAAGGATCACACTTGAATTTTAATTCTTGCATTCCGATTCTATATTCTGAGAGATGCGCATAGCGCAGAAATTGGGACCGCACATCGTGCAGAAGCGATCATCGGCGTCGGGAGCGTTTCTCCTTGATTCAAGATAATATTTTTTAGCTTTCTCCGGATCGAGCGATAAATTGAACTGGTCTTTCCATCTGAATTCATAGCGGGCTTTGCTCAAGGCATCGTCTCTTACGGTTGCTCCCGGAAATCCCTTGGCAAGATCTGCTGCATGAGCGGCAATCTTATATGTGATCACACCTTCGCGCACATCTTCGAGCGTAGGAAGCGAAAGGTGTTCTTTAGGTGTCACATAGCAGATCATCGCCGTTCCGAGATTCGATATTATAGCTGCTCCTATGGCGGATGTGATATGGTCATAGGCAGGGGCTATGTCTGTTGTAAGAGGACCGAGAGTGTAGAAGGGCGCATTGCAGCATGCCTCTTTCTGTTTGTCCATGTTTTCCTTGATCTTATGCATGGGTACGTGTCCAGGTCCTTCAACAAGCACCTGAACATCATGTTCCCATGCTTTTTTTGTCAATTCTCCGAGAACTTCAAGTTCAAGGAACTGGGCACGGTCATTGGCATCGTGAGTGGATCCCGGGCGCATGCCGTCTCCAAGAGATACGGCAACATCATATTTGTTAAGAATCTCGCATATCTCGTCGAAATGGGTATAAAGGAAGCTTTCGGAATCATGAAGCACGCACCATTGAGTCATGATCGAACCACCACGTGACACACAGCCGGTGAGGCGTTCTTGCACGAGTTTCGCATGTTCTCGGAGCACGCCTGCATGTATGGTGAAGTAATCAACTCCCTGTTCGCACTGTTCGATAAGTGTATCGCGGTATATCTCCCATGTCAGTTTCTTTACATCACCGTTTACTTTCTCAAGTGCCTGATAGATAGGTACAGTCCCCATGGGTACTGGGCAGTTGCGGATAATCCACTCGCGGGTCTCGTGTATGTTGTCGCCTGTCGAGAGGTCCATCAGTGTGTCTCCGCCCCAATAGCAGCTCCACACGGCTTTTTCAATCTCTTCCTCTATGCCGGAAGAGAGAGCGGAGTTTCCGATATTTGAATTCAATTTGACACTGAATGCAGAACCGATAATCATCGGTTCAGCCTCCGGGTGATTTATATTGGCGGCTATGATGGCTCGTCCGGCTGCGATTTCATCGCGTACGAATTCCGGGGTTATATATGATTTTATTCCCCTCGACTCGTTGTCCAGGTTCTCTCTTATTGCAACATATTCCATTTCAGGTGTCACAATGCCCTTCCTTGCATAATGCATCTGTGTCACTCTTGCGCCGTCTTTTGCCTTACGTGGCTTATGTTGCACGGGAAAGCGGAGAGAATCAAGTGATTTGTCATCACGGCGCATGCGTCCGTAATCGCTTGTTATATCAGGCAGTATTTCAGTGTCATTACGTTCTTCCACCCAATTCTCGCGTATACGGGGCAACCCCTTGTTCATATCTATTTTTACGGATGGATCCGTGTATGGTCCCGATGTGTCGTAAACGGTAATGTCCTCGTTGGGATATTCAACTCTTTTGCCGTTTTCTATCTTTACAGTAGGATACTGGTGTATCTTCCTCATACCTACCCGTACTCCCGGCATTTTGCCGGATACGTAAACTTTTTCTGAATTCGGATATGACGAAACGTCTATATTTTCTATTTTCATGTTATTGTTGTCTGAATTAGATTAGTAACATTTTCTTAATCAAGAAAGGAAGTCAAAGGACTTGTTGCCTGAGCGTATGTTGAAACCGCTCCGAGACCTGCGTTGAAAGCGTTGCGGCCTGCACGCACGGCATCTTTGAAGGCGCCAGCCATCATAACCGGATCACCCGCAACAGCGATTGCCGTGTTCACAAGCACTGCGTCAGCACCCATTTCCATAGCCTCGGCAGCATGTGACGGAGCACCGAGACCTGCATCTACAATCACCGGTACGCGACTTTGTTCTATTATTATTTCAAGCAGGTCTCTTGTCACAAGACCTTTGTTGGTGCCGATAGGTGCCGCCAACGGCATGACAGCCGAAGATCCAGCTTCCTCAAGAAGTTTACACAATACGGGGTCTGCCTGTATATAAGGTAGCACTGTAAAACCCTCTTTTGCCAGTTCCTCTGTTGCCTTGAGTGTTTCAATTGGATCAGGCATAAGATACTTGGGGTCCGGATGTATTTCAAGCTTTATGAAAGATGTGCCGAATATCTCTCGGCTCATTTTGGCGGCAAGAACCGCTTCGTCGGCATTACGTACACCCGAAGTGTTGGGAAGCAGCTGCACATGTTCCCGGTTGATATGGGTCAGCATGTCGTCTGTAGCCTCATTCATCATGTTCACCCGCTTCATTGCAACGGTGATCATTTCGGATTCCGAAGCCTTTATGGCTTCGAGCATCTGATCCGGCGATGCGAATTTGCCTGTGCCTACAAAGAGCCGCGAAGTAAATTCACGCTCTCCGATTTTTAGTATATCATGCATAAATTAATATAGTTGTTATTTCTTTTCATATGGTTCCAGCAACCGCAGAAATTCCTCTGTAGCCGCTTTAATATCGGGAGCAAATGCTATTGCACCACTGACAGCGATTCCATTGACTCCGCTTTCCATAAGCGGAGCAACGTCTTCAGGAAGTATCCCTCCCACTGCGACAGTCGCTATGTTTATCTCTCTTTCATGCATATTGCCGCATATTGAACCGATACCTTCAATGCCGAGAGTCGGGGCGAGATTCTTTTTGGTTTCAGTGAACCGATATGGACCGATGCCGATATAGTCAATATCAAGAGCCTTGACCGCCTCTACATCTTCAACTGTATTTGCTGTCACGCCTATCACGGCTGCCGGACCGAGAATAAGTCTTGCCTGAGACGGAAGCATATCCGTCTTGCCGAGATGAACACCGCCAACGTCCAGAGTCTTTGCAAGTTCAACACGGTCATTAAGTATCAGAAACGCTTCTTTGTCAAGACACATCGGTTTGATTTCTTCAATGACTCCGGCTATTTCTTCGTCTGAAGCATCTTTCATACGTACTTGAATCCAGCGGCATCCGCCTTCGAGCACTTGTCGCACTTGTTCCGTCACCGGTACCGGGGAGGAAGTTGATGTTATATATTGCAACATATTGTCTTATTTATTTTTTGTAAAAAACTGCCGATGTCTTCCCATATACATCCGAGCATTGCCGCTCCGGCGAAACCGGCAGCTGCAAGTTGTCCGAATTTTTCTGGTGTGACACCTCCTAAAGCTATAACGTTTTTACTAGAGATTTTGTCTTTAAGATCATTGATGTCAAATGCAGAATGGTAGCCGGCTTTTGATATTGAATCAAAAATCGGCGACAGTGTGACATATTCATAATCCTCGCATCCATTGAGTTCTTCAATAGAATGACAAGATTTCGAAAGTCTGCATGCAGCCTGCGGAGCTACCGGGCAGCGGGAATTTAGATGAGCACCCCCGAGATTAAAATCGTTAAACAATTCAAAATGACCATGCAGCCTTAGGCGTTTGCGCAAGCGGTATGGAATATCTTCAATAAGATTCCTGATATCGCGAAGCGATGCTTCCGGTTTACGGATATGCACATAATCAAGTCCGTTCACAAGGAGCGAACTTATCATGTCAGCCTCAGACGAAATAATCTCAGGCTTTGTAATCGCAATTTTCAGAAATCGGTCTGTCATCCTCCGAATGCCGCAGATATCAAGGTTATTGAATCTCCTTCGTTGAGTTTTGTAGTCTCCCAGTTCTCATGTCTTACAATCCTGTTATTGAGCGCAATGGCTGTGCCGCCGGATTTTACGCCTCTTTCTGTCATCAATTGGGCAATCGTAATGTATTCGCCTGAAAGTTCTACAGGTTGATTGTTTATAGTAATTCTCATAATTTCAAGAGCTTGTTAAAAATATTATCGCATTGCGTATATCTACGGCTTCCGTGTGTTTACAGCTGCCAGGACATGCGCTCGCGGAAGGTGTTAAACAAAAAAGTCAAGAGGTCCGGGTCCGTTCATTACGTGAAGAGTCGCAGCGGAAGCGATAGCCTTGTCTATGAATGATTTTGCGTTACTGACGGCAGTTGTCAGAGTCTCTCCTTTTGCAAGACCGCAGGCTATTGCCGAAGAAAGTGTGCAACCGGTTCCGTGAGTGTTTGGCGTATTTATCCTGTGGGACTCAAAACATGTCAGTTTATCGGAATCAAGAAGATAATCGGCTGAAACATCTCCTGGTGAATGTCCACCTTTCAGCAGAATCGCCATGCACGATGTTTTTTCCTTCAACAGCCGACAGACGGTTTCCGGATCCATTACCGAAGTGTCTCTATTCAAAAATCTTGAAGCTTCGGAAATGTTTGGTGTCATTACAGTTGCTATCGGCAACAATTTTTCGGTGAATGCATCTACGATGTCTTTCCCGGGCGAGACCAATGCCCCGCCGTTTGTAGCTACCATCACCGGATCAACAATAATGTTTGAGACACCGTATTCACGGAGTTTGCATGCCACCACTTCAATAATCTCGGAAGACGGGAGCATCCCGGTCTTTACAGCGTCAGGACGCATTACCTCGAATATCGAATCGAATTGCTGTTCAAGCATTCTGATAGAAACAGACTCCACTCCGAATACTTTTCTGGAATTCTGAGCCGTCACTCCTGTTATGACAGTTGCGGCATAAATGCCGAAAGCACAACAGGTCTTTATATCCGCCTGTATCCCGGCTCCTCCTGTATTGTCGGAGCCTGCAATGCTTAAAACAATTTTTTGTGTTATCATGGAGCTTATGTTTTAAACAGGTGCTTAAGCCATATCCGTATCGCGTATTTCAGACGGAAGCGCAGAAGATATATTCTCTCTGCACTGAGCCATCAGTTGCTTTGTATTGAAGCCCTTCTCTCCGGGATATATCGGCTTGTGTATCGTCAGTTTTATAGTGCAAGGTCTCATATTATAGGTGAACCGAGGCATCGCCTTGAAGCTTCCGTCTATAGTCACCGGCACTACAGGCAACCTGAATTCTCCGGCAAGCATGAATGCCCCACGTTTGAAGGGAATCATTTTTCCGTCCCAGCTTCTGCTGCCTTCAGGGAAGATAACAAGAGACATCCCGTGTTTAAGAGTCTGTTCCGCCTCGGCAATCGTCTCTTTAATTCCGGCAACGCTTGAATCATCGACAAAAACATGCCCTGCGCATTTGCATGCCCATCCTACCATAAAAATTTTTTCAAGTTCTTTTTTCATCAGCCATTTGAAGTTATGGTTGAGAAATCCGTATATGGACCAGATATCATATGCTCCCTGATGGTTGGCGACGAATACATAAGAAGTCGCGGGGTCAATGTTCTCACGTCCCGAGACTTTTATCCGCATAAGAAATATGGCGCAAGTGAATCTTGCCCAGTAATGCGGGGGGTAATAGCCCCAGAAATCTTTGTTTCCTGTCAGAGATCCGATTGCAGTGACAATAGCTGTCAGAAATGTGACTGCAACAAATATCGGTCCGGCAATAAGCCATTGGTAAGTGAAATATATCGCCTTTGCTATACTTTTCATGATTTATAAAATTCTGTTTTTACAAAATTACAAAATTATGCCCACACTTTAAGAAACTGTTTACATTTAATTCGAAATTTTTTATATAGTGAATCTTGTGGCATCCTTGAGGTCTTTTATGGTTGTTTTCACCGAGTCTCATCGGTCACATAGCCCGCTATGCTCCCTCTTCGACTCGTAAAAACACCTCATAAAATCCTCTCAATGAACCTCACAATTAAATTTAAACAGTTTCTAAAATAATAAGTAAGTGAACTCGCCTTGACTTATTTTAACTTTCGAAATAAGTCAAGACGATTCAGTTTTCATATGCTGGCTTAAAATTGAAGTTAATTTGCGGGGGTTGGCGATTTTTCGTAATTTTGCATAAAGTTATAAGGCATGAATATGCCGGCGAATCTAACTCTAACATTATAAGACATGGCTAAAATCGGTAGTGTGAAGACTGCGAGGGGTCGCAAAGCGATGCTGCTTGGCAGTGGAGAACTTGGTAAAGAGGTCGCAATAGAATTGCAGCGCCTTGGCGTTGAAGTTGTGGCATGTGATAAGTATCCGGATGCACCTGCTATGCAGGTGGCGCATCGTTCGCATGTGTTCAATATGCTTGATGGCGATGAATTGAGAAAGTATGTGGAACTTGAGAAACCCGACCATATAATACCGGAAATAGAGGCTATTGCAACTCCTGTTCTTGTTGAACTCGAAAAAGAGGGCTACAATGTCACTCCGACTGCAAGAGCCGCATGGCTTACAATGAACCGCGAAGGTATCAGGCGTCTTGCTGCCGAGGAACTCGGATTGCCGACTTCTCCATATCGTTTTGCCTCAAGCCGCGAAGAGTTTGACAGAGCTGTTGAAGAGATAGGAATTCCTTGCGTAGTCAAGCCGGTGATGAGTTCTTCCGGGCATGGCCAGTCCACAGTCAGAAAAGCTGAAGATATAGATGCCGCATGGAAAGAAGCTCAGGAGGGCGGACGAGCCGGAGCTGGCAGAGTGATTGTGGAAGGTTTTGTAGATTTTGACTATGAAATAACTTTGCTGACTGTAAGAAGTGTATCAGGAACTGTCTTCTGCGAGCCGGTGGGACATATACAGGAAAATGGTGATTATCGCTATTCCTGGCAACCACAGCCAATGAGTGAGGTGGCGATAGCGTCGGCAAAGGATATTGCGCGTAAGGTTACGGACGCTTTGGGCGGATATGGCATATTCGGAGTTGAATTGTTTGTCAAGGGCGACAATGTAATCTTCAGCGAGGTGTCACCGCGTCCACATGACACCGGAATGGTAACTATGATCTCTCAGGATCTGTCGGAATTTGCTCTTCATGCCCGTGCGTTGCTCGGGTTGCCTGTTCCTTCGATTGAGTTTTACGGTCCTTCGGCATCCAGAGCCGTAGTGGTGGAAGGAAATTCAGATTGTGTTGAGTTTGAAAATCTTGAGAAAGTGCTTGAAGAACCCGGCACGCAGCTGCGCATTTTTGGCAAGCCCGAAGTAAGAGGACATCGCAGAATGGGTGTGATTCTTGCCAAAGCCGATACTCTTGAAGAGGCGCGTGCCAAGGCTTCGCGTGCTTATGATAAATTGAAAATTACAGTTCATTGAGTAAGTCGAGTAATAAGAATATAATCAGGTTGCCCTCTCCGGAGGGCATCTGTTGTTTTACCACCTTCATCATTCATGATCAGTCAGCAGACAGGGGTGATGATATTCTGTCACGTGATATAGTTCTGCCGAAGCAGACTCATTCTCTGAATGTGGCTATCGTCTCAGACGGGAATGAGATATTGGAGGATACAGATGCCATTATAACGGGAACTCCGGGACTTCCGATAGGGGTTAGAACAGCGGATTGTGTGCCTGTCATCCTATATGCCGAGGACATTAAAGCTGTTGCTGCCGTACATGCAGGCTGGAAAGGCACTTTAGGCGGTATTGTTGACGTGGTTGTAGACAGACTGGCAGATATGGGTTCCGACCCGCGGAATATTCATGCCACATTCGGTATATCTATCTGCGGGAATTGTTATGAAGTCGACAATGATCTTGGGGAACGTTTTATAGAAAACGGCTTTTCGAAGTGTATGTCATATCCGTGCGGAGAAGCGGGTAAACCATGTGTGGATCTTCAGGGGGCGAATACCTTGCGGTTGATCAGGAAAGGTGTTGACCCGGACTATATCTACAATAACACTCTCTGCACGCGGTCGACAAAGGATGCGTATGGAAATCCTCTCTTCTATAGCTGGCGCAGAACACCGGGCATATCCGAGCGTAATATCACGTTCGCTTATCTACGGTTTTGATGTTGATCCGGTCTTGCGGAAATCCAATAGATGTGAACAAATGTTTTACAGGAGGATGTGTCATAATTTATCAATTTTGACACACCGCCCTGTAAAATCAATGCCTTTGCCGAATTATTCAGACATTTGTCTCAGTCTCGCCTTCCGCTTCGGGAGCGATGAGTTTATACCCTTTCCCGTGTATGTTGATTATCTCGATGGATGGATCATCCTTAAGAAGTTTGCGGAGTTTTGTTATATACACATCCATGCTTCGGGCATTGAAATAATTATCGTCAATCCAGATTGACTTGAGAGCATAGTTGCGTTCAAGAATTTCATTCACGTGGGAGCACAATAGTGCCAGAAGTTCAGATTCTTTAGTTGTGAGCTTCTGGGTCTTGTCATCGGCTATGAGCACCTGTTTCTGGGTGTCGAACGTGTATTTGCCTATTTTGTACAGGGTTATGTCTTTGTCCCGCTTCCCTTTCACGCGTCTGAGAATCGCACCGATGCGGAACACAAGCTCCTCCATAGAGAAGGGTTTCGTGATATAATCGTCTGCACCCAGCTTGAAACCTTCAAGCACATCTTCTTTCAACGCTTTTGCTGTCAGGAAAATGATGGGCACATCTCCATTGACGTTACGAATCTCTTGAGCCAAAGTAAAACCGTCTTTCTTCGGCATCATGACATCGAGGACACAAAGATCATATTTCCCTTTAAGAAAAGTCTTATAACCTTTTTCGCCATCGGGGCAGAGGTCGGCATTAAATCCCTTTGCCTGAAGAAACTCTCTGAGCAACATGCCCAGGTTTTCATCGTCCTCGCAGAGCAGTATCTTTAATTTCTCGTCCATCATATATTTATATAAATTATTATTCAGTTTATGAATTGTTAAACTCTTGTCGTTTTTTCACATTCTTTAATTCTATAACAAACAATGCAAGAAAATTCCGCATCATAATTTAACATTTTAATGTGCCGGTTAACATCTGTATTGTCAATCTTCTTTCGTAGACTTTTCTATCAGTGGCAACGTAATGACAAAAGTGGAGCCTTTGCCGAATTCACTTTCCACAGATATGTTTCCTCCGAAGAGTGTTATCATTTTCTTCACATATGCGAGTCCCAGTCCGAATCCTTTGACATCATGACGGTTGCCTGTGGAAACCCGGAAGAATTTGTCGAAAATTCTTTTAAGGTCATCTTTCTTGATGCCGATGCCATTGTCTTTGACTCGGATTTCAAGCATATTGCCGGCAATGTCTTTGGTTGTTATCTCGAGCATCGGTTCACGTTCTTCATCCATGTATTTGACAGCATTGTCAAGAAGATTGAATATCACATTAGTGAATTGCATCTCGTCAACACGGACCAACGCGTTGTCTGCCTCAAGCAGCGAGGTCAGCGAGCCACCGTATTTTTCGACCTTTATCTTGAACGTGTTTATAACATTGGCTATGATAGAGTTCGCATCAACCTCTGTAAATTTCAGAGCTGAACCGGTGTTGTCGAATACAGACATCTGCAGCACTTTCTCAACCTGAAAACGAAGTCTTTTGGATTCTTCTGTTATTACCTCAGAAAGATGTTGCAGGGAGGAGGGTGATTTCCTTATCGAAGGATCAGAGAGCATTTGTCCTGCCAGCGATATTGTTGAAATCGGTGTCTTTAGTTCATGGGTCATGTTGTTGATAAAGTCTGTTTTCATCTCGGTAAGTTTTTTCTGTCTGAACGCGAGAATTATTGTGTAAAGAAATATCAACAGCAGTATGAGTGTCATCACCAGCGTAGGTATGATGAATCTTACGGAAGAGAAGATATACGAATGCTTGGTGGGAAACTCAACTTTAAGATTATAATATGTGTCGGAATTCGAGAATAAAGGTATGCTGTAAATGTCGCGTTTGGCGTTTTCTTTATATCCGTCTGTTGAATATATAAGATTCCCTCTGACTCCGTATACGGCGAATACAAACGGCACGTTTACCCCATTGTTCGCGAGTTCTGTGCGCAGACAATTGCGAATCATTGTGGAGTCTGCGCGCTCCATCACCGGACGTGACCCGGCATCGCGCAATATGGAAAGAATGACTTCATTGAGCAGCCCCTTCTGATAAAGGTACTGACTGCGAATCACTTCTTGCATATTGCGATATCTTTGAGCCACATTCTGATTTGCGGGAGGAAATATCCGAGACGGCTCTATGCGGGTTGTTTCAGCGGATCTGGTGTTGGTATAATCATGATAAAAGCTCGATTCTATTATGTTTATATCCTGTTCGAGGAAATGAAGGGTTTCTTCGCGTTCAAGAAATTCCGATGTGGAATATAAGGAGCGCATTACCCCCTCTGAGAATTGCTCATCGCGCATTTTTACCATATTCTCAAGATACATGATCTGAAAATACAGCAAGACTCCGAAAGTCAGAGCCATTATTATAGTCAAAAGCCAAATTACAGATTTCTTCATACTTTATTAACAAAAAATAACGCTTGGGGTTCTGTCGTGTTCCCGGTACTGACGTATTTTACGTCATACACCATGTTTAAGAAACTGTTTAAATTTAATTCGAAATTATTTATATGGGTTTTCACCCCTCCCATCACCGCCAACCGTAATGTTGCCGGTTCTTCGAGTGGCGAAAACACCTTGGAAATATTTTGCCGATGTAAAGAAAAAGTAAGTCAAGACGAGTTCAGTTTCTAAGAGAGTGTTTATAAATAAAAGTGAATTCCGGGGTCGTAGACTTGGAGCAGTTCCCTTTTGAGGAGAAGAGACATAACGGGTTATGTGACTGCACCGCGTATGGATTTTATCCGGAAGAGGGGCTCCCTCAATTTCATATTTATTTTTATACAGACTCTAATATTTAACAATTAAATGCAAAATTAACATAAAATATTAAATCTGCAATTGGCGTTCTTAAAAAAGTAGTGGTTATAATTACTTTTTTTGTCTGTGACACTCAAATAATGGATTTTAGGTATTAATTTTGCAATGTAAAAAGAAATTTCCTAAAATTTATATGAATCTGATCAGGATATGAATCTATTCAAAAGATACTTTATATTATTTTTCATTGTTTTGTTAGTCGGGTGTCGGCATCAGGAAGAACCGTTTAATGGAAATAAGGAGGTGCGCCAGATGACTTTGATCTATGCTGTCAACAATAATAATCTCTCATATGATCTTAAGGTTAACGAAGACCAGATGTTGAAGGCTATGGAGAATGTCGATCCGGAAGAATATAAACTGTTGCTTTATAAGTATACTTCTGACGGTTATGGACTTTATGAGGTTTGTAACGTGAATGGACGGCTTCAATTTGTTTTGTTGAAAAGTTATGAGAAGTCGATTCCCGCTGTGAGTGCCGACCGGATTTCAAATGTTATAAACGATGCATTGGGTGCGTATCCGGGTGTTCCCTCGAATCTGTTTTTCTGGGGGCATGGACTCGGTTGGATCAATCCTTATAAATATTCATCAACTGTGATAGGGAAAAACGCTTCCTCGGAGTCAGTGGAGCATCTGCCGGAAGTTTATGCTTTCGGAGGAGAATATGTTGAAGAGGATAATGTCAGAAACACCGTCTACATCGACCTTGATCAGCTTGCCGATGCAATTCCGGATGGAAAATTTGACATGATATGGTTTGATTGCTGCTATATGTCTTGCATAGAGGTGGCGTATCAGTTGAGAAACAAGTGCAATACATATGTCGCTTATCCTACAGAAATAATGGGGGAGGGATTGCCCTATAATCTTGTTTTTCCTCATATCATCGGGTATAATGTCGATAGGATGGAGGCAGCCAAGGCATTGTATGGGTATTACACGGGTAAGTATTCGCCGGATCCTGTGACTGTGGCTGTTATGGATATGGAATCAATAGATGGTGTTGCGGAAGCGGCAAAGCGAATTATAGCATCAGGCAATATATTGCCGTCAATAGCCGGTATGCAGAATTATTCACGAATGAAAGGCGTGGGATACTATGATTTCGGTCAGTATATGCGTAAATACGCCGATGTCAACGGCAAAAGCTCTGATGCGGATGTGGAGCAGCTGAACCTTGCTTTAAAAAAGTTTGTAATATATTCAGATGCTTCAGAACTGGATTTCCGAGGGTATCCTATAGATAAAAGTAATTTTTCGGGTTTAAGTGTTCATAATTTTGCCAATGTCAATTCAGCTATGGATGATTATTACCGTAAACTTGACTGGTATAAGTATGTGTGGCAAAAGTCCGGGGTTGCGGAGTGAAGCGTGAAGTTCATAAATAGTGCTAACAAAAGATATATAATTGATGATACAGACAGAATTGCCTCAGATTCCTATAGCAGACGGATTGTCGGAAGGAAGCAAGGCTTTTAATGAATTCAAGGGTTTAAGCTTCGATGATGCAATAGAGAAGGTTGCCAACGGATTGGTAAGTTTCGGATTCAAATTGCTGATCGCGATTCTTGTTTTTTATATAGGCCGTTTTATTATCAGGAAACTGTATAAGATGACGCTTAATGTGATGACAAAGCGTAGAATGGATGCTTCGCTCACCACATTTGTGCTTTCTCTTATAAAGATGGTGCTGTATTTTATACTGATCATAACCATAATTGGTATCTTGGGCATTGAGACCAGCAGCTTCCTGGCGATATTCGCATCTGCCGGTGTCGCTATAGGTATGGCGTTGAGTGGCACGTTGCAGAATTTTGCCGGTGGAGTCCTGATATTATTGCTAAAACCATATAAGGTAGGAGACTACATAGAAGCGCAAGGTTATGCCGGGACTGTTAAATCCATTCAGTTGTTTCATACTGTTATAAACACTGTCGACAACAAGGCTATCATAATACCGAACGGAGGGCTTTCAACCGGAACCATAAATAACTTTTCACTTGAAAACTATCGCAGAGTGGACTGGACAATATGCCTTTCATATGACACGGATCTTGAAGCGGCAAAAAGAACATTGTTGGAGATGGTTGATGCAGACGAGAGAATAGTAAAGAAGTATATTGAAGATGATATGAAATTCAGGGAAGAGCAGGCTTTGGAGAAAGAGCGAGAGCTGCACCCTGAGATTCTTGAGCATCAGGAAGAGGTTAAACCGCAACATTGGTGGAAACATCTGTTCCCCCGTCTTAAGAAACGTAAGAAAGTGATTCATCAGAGTCTTACCGAAGATGTCGAGATGAACGCCGCCATTCCCGTGAAAGTGGAGCGCAAACCGTTTGTCGGCTTGAATGAGATGGCAGACAGCAGCATAAATCTTGTTGTAAGGGCATGGACGCACTCATCCAATTATTGGGGCGTGTATTTTGATATGAACGAGAGATTCTTTACAGAATTGCCGAAGAAAGGTTTCTCGTTTCCGTTTCCCCAACTTGATGTGCATTTTGACGGAAATGTCATCCGACCTCAATAGTGTGGCTCTGCATTGTAAGCAGGTCAATAGTGAATATTCTATCAAAAAGCATTTCGCCGGAACCGGTGAGATGCTTTATTGTTTCCGAAGCCTGACAGCATGCTATCACACCGGCTGCTGGACCAAGCACACCGCCAAGCGAACAAGGAGTAAATCCTGATTCGACACCTTGCGGATGGAATATGTCGTTATAACCTGCGTGTCCCGGACTCCAGCTCATCACCTGTCCTGAAAATCCTGCGACGCCTCCGATGCAATATGGTATTTCAAGTTCATGACAGACCGAGTCTGTCATGAACTTGGAAGAAGGGTTGTCTGTGGCATCTATGATGAAACTGCAATCGGCATATGCGATTTTAGCCGAAGAAGGTGTCATCATCTTCTTTATATATTTTATCTCACAATCCGGATTGAGTGAAATCAGCTTTTCGGCAAGAGTCTCGGCTTTTGATTTTCCCACATCCGTAGTGGCATAAAACAACTGACGCTGGAGGTTGGAAATATCAATTGTGTCAAAATCAGCAATCGATATTTTGCCAATGCCTGCTCCTGCAAGATACATCGCTGTCAATGATCCCAATGCTCCGCATCCGGTGATGAAGACGTGAGCCTGGCGAAGTTTTTCCATACCGGATTTCCCTATTTCCGGTATTGCAAGCATCCGGGCGTATCTTATTCTTTCCTCCTCTGTCATTTTTTTATCGTGTTATCCGCAGTGCCAGTATTTTTTTACAAGGTCAAGCATCGCTTTCCTGTTCCCTGAAATATCCTTTCTCAATGATCCGTCTTTGAATGATTCAAGCTTTTTGATGATGCCCGATATCATTTCCGGAGAAAAAACATCATATTTTTCAAAGACGTTACGTTTTTCAGCCAGTTTCATTGCAGAAGCCTCGCAACTGTCGGGAAGACCTTTTAGTGTGGCGAGCTTTGCCTTGTTCTCATCTGAATGAATATTGACGCTCACATACAGTTGGTCGGCGCGTTCAAGTGCGTTACCCATTTCGAAACCTTCGCGGGCGGCGACTACCATGGCGGCAATAAGCTGATAGACATCTGCCGAGCAGTCGGCACTGCGGAGTTCCGCTGTCTGTTTCTCGGGATTTGTGGTTGCAGGGGTTTCAAGAGGATTAGCCTGCGAACACATGTCTTTCTCTCCTGTCCAGCCCAAAGGCACACGGACAAGTACTGAACGGTTACGGTCTCCCCAGCATATTGAGGTCGGTGCTTCCTGATGAGGTACAAGACGGAAATAGCTTGTCGGGACTTTATTGCCCATGGCGGTTATTGCATCTGCATTTTCAAGAATTCCAACAATTGCCTTTTTTGCGATATCGCTCAGAACGCCATTTTCAATCATCATGTTTTTATCGTCTTTCATGATCTTGAAATGTATGTGAAGACCACTGCCGGCTTTTCCTTCTGTTATTTTCGGAGCGAATGTGACGTCATATCCCTTCTTCATGGCAAGTGTGCGGATAATCCATTTCGCAAGCATGAGGTGGTCGGCAGCCTGTTTTGCAGGCACCGGAAGGAATTCGATTTCGTTTTGTTCGAAAATTTTGCCGTCTATAGTGAAATTGCCGACTTCGTTGTGTCCGTATTTTATCTGTCCGCCGACTTGCGCTATGAGTGACATGCACTCCATGCGGAAGTCGTTGAATTTAGCGTATGGAGCCGATTCATGGTAACCTTTCTGGTCTGTCGCCTCAAACAATCCGGTGTCTTCTGAGATCACATAATACTCAAGTTCTCCCATGGCATAGAAATCCATTCCGGTCACGTCTTTGAATGAATGGCATGCTTTCTGCAAAGTGTATTCGGGAGAAGACTTGAGTGGATTCCCTTCCTTGTCGAAGAATGAGGCAAGCATGGATAGGGTAGGCACTTCAGCAAAAGGATCTACGAATGCAGTGGCATAGCGCGGGATAACGTACAGGTCGCTGTTGCCGGCTTCAATAAATGGAAACAGACTTGATCCGTCAACACGTTCGCCGAATGTCAGAATCGAATCGAGATAGTCTTCCGAATTGATGACAAAGTTGAGGGTCTTGAGTCTGTTGTCATCTGCCGGATACATGAAATTAACCATTCTGATTCCATTCTCCTTTATAAAACGGATGATATCCGTTTTCAAAAATTCCTCCGGTGATTTGCAGAGGTATTGCACCACTCTGTTAGGGTTCAATGTAATGTTTGCATTCATGGTTGTAATAGATTAAGTTTTAAACAGGTTGTTGGTAAACAGCCCGAATCATTCCGGAGCCGGTTTGAGTCTGACCGGCTCTATTGTTGTTTACTTATCGCAAAGATAATAAAAGTTTGTCTGAAAGTGAAGTCAGGCAATCAAACTTTTTGATAAAATTCAGTTAATTCTCCGTAAAATATACTCTGACCTGACCCACCGGCAACTGTCCTACAAGATATAGGGGAATATGCATAGGGTCTGTTGAAATCCAGGAGTCGATGTCTTCGCTTGATTTCTTTTTGCCTCCTGTCGTGAAATTAAAGCGGATATGGTATGCCTCTCGCTTTGTCTTGTCACGCAGACTTATTGTTTCTTTTCCCAAAGACTTTATCGTGATGGTCTCTGCCTTTGAACCCGAAAAAACAGTTGCCTTGACAGTTTTGCCATTCTGGAGGTCATCATAGTTTATGAGGCGCAGGTAGTAGAATACAGACAGCATGTCATATACCGGTCCTGTTGCCTGGAGTGTTTTTTCGGATTCCGAAATATTACCTTCCTTGTTTTTTCTGAAGCGAGTGCAATGTCCTTTGACATTACTGCCCGAATATGAATACTTGATGACGTCTTTCCCATATTTCCCTTTTTCATGCGCGATTTTTGTGTATGACAGAGGTCTCAAGTCATTCATTCTGATTTTGCCGAGAAGGGTGTCGCGCACCTGATAGAATCTGTCAGCCCAAGGTTTGGTTCTTGCCGCAAGCATGATGTTGTAATCCTTTCCGTTGTTTCTGAGAGAGAGTGTGGCGTCTCCGGCATCTTTGTGTATAAGTCCCCATTTATAGGTTATCACATAATGGAGGTTCTCATCGGCAAAACCTTTTGCCGACAATGACATTGAAAATATCAGGAAGGTGAGTCCTGCAAATAAGGTAAAAAACTTTCTCATATAATTACAACGAAGAGACATCCCGTTTGTGATGCCTCTTCAGTGTTTTTTAAGCCCGTTTCATAAAAATATCAACGCGCTCGAAGGTTTCGGTCTATCAATAATACTTTTCAAGTTCCTGTTCAAGAGTCTGAATCGGCTGGACACCGGATGTGCGCCATTTTAACTCTCCGTTGCGGAATATCATCAATGTCGGCACGGACCGGACATTATAGATTGCGGCAAGTTCCTGGTTTTTGTCTATGTCTATTTTTATCACTCTTGCCTTGTCTCCGACTTTTTCATGTAGTTCCTCAAGTACGGGATGCATCATTTTGCAGGGACCGCACCATGTGGCGAAAAAGTCGATAAGCACAGGTTTCTCGGATTTAATTATATCTTCAAATTTTTCCATAACAACAATTATTACAAGTTTCTAACAACTACTTAATATAAACACTTGTATTGTCAGATAGTTGGCGGTGTGTCAAAATTGATAAAATTTGACACATCGCCTTTATTTTAGCCGGATGGCGAGGATGCTGTCAGAATGGTCCGGATGGTAGGCGGCTGAATGTGAGGCTGAAGGGAGTTGACTTTCGTCAATGACCGAAGCCGAATCATTCAGCCAACGACCCAGACGGGCTATTATGACACATCCTCATAATAGTTAAAATATGATTAATTCTTGAATACGAGTGTGTCGCCTTGCCTGTCGATCACTATAGGGTGGTCTCTGTCGACTTTCTGGGCAAGTATGTCTTTTGAAAGCTGATTCAGAACCATTCTCTGAATAGTTCTTTTTACCGGGCGGGCACCGAATTCGGGGTCATAGCCGTCTTCGGCGAGCAGGTCAAGTGCGTCTTTCGTAACATCAAGTGTTATGCCGTTGGTTGTAAGCATTTTCTTTACGCTCTTTACCTGAAGCTCAACAATCTCAAGTATCTCTTTCTTGTCGAGAGGTGTGAACATCACTGTTTCGTCAATACGGTTGAGGAATTCGGGACGGATGATCTGTTTGAGCCGATCCATCACGTCTTGTTTTGTAGATGCGATTATCTCCTGTTTCTTTTCCTCGTTTTTGTCAGAGAAACCCTGGAAGTTCTGGCGTATTATATCAGATCCCATATTGGAGGTCATGATTATAATCGTGTTCTTGAAGTTGATAAAACGCCCTTTGTTGTCTGTGAGTCTGCCATCGTCAAGAACTTGAAGCAGGATATTGAAGACATCGGGATTCGCTTTTTCGATTTCATCGAAGAGCACAACGCTATATGGCTTGCGGCGCACAGCCTCCGTCAACTGACCTCCCTCTTCATATCCAACATATCCGGGAGGCGCTCCTACAAGTCGTGAGACAGAGTGTTTCTCCATATATTCAGACATGTCTATTCTTGTCATCATGTCTTCGTCATCGAAAAGATATTCCGCGAGTGCTTTTGCAAGTTCTGTCTTACCGACTCCGGTAGTTCCGAGGAAAATAAAGGAACCTATAGGTCTTCTTGGGTCGTTTAGTCCGGCTCTTGAACGTCTGACTGCATCAGATACGGCACGAATGGCATCCTCTTGTCCAACAACGCGATGATGTAGTTCTTCCTCAAGGTGCAGGAGTTTTTCTTTTTCGCTCTGAGCCATTTTCTTGACCGGTATGCCAGTCCATCTGCTCACAACTTCGGCGATATCTTCCGCATCGACTTCTTCTTTTATCATCGCGCCTTCGCCCTGAAGCTCCTTGAGTTTCAACTGTATTTCCTTATTCTCGTCTTCTTTCTGTTTAATCTTCGAATAACGAATCTCCGCAACCTTGGCGTAGTCTCCTTCGCGTTCGGCTCTGTCAGCTTCATAATTCAGCTGTTCTATGTCAATCTTGTTCTGCTGGATTTTATTGATTTCGTTTTTCTCAGCTTTCCATTTTGCCCTTAAAGATTTCTCCGTATCCCTGAGATTGGCAAGTTCTTCATCGATTTCCTTAAGTTTATAGGAGTCTTTCTCTCTCTTTATAGCCTCTCTTTCTATTTCAAGCTGTTTTATTTTTCTTGATGCCTCGTCGAGTGCCTGAGGCTGGGAATCCATCTCAAGCCGGAGTTTTGAGGCAGCCTCGTCAATAAGGTCAATCGCCTTGTCCGGAAGGAATCTGTCGGTAATGTAACGCACGCTGAGTTGCACGGCGGCAATTATTGCTTCATCCATAATTCGGACTTTGTGGTGATTCTCATAGCGCTCCTTAAGTCCGCGGAGGATTGATATGGCAGACATCTCGTCCGGCTCATCAACCATTACTTTCTGGAATCTGCGTTCCAGAGCTTTGTCTTTCTCAAAATATTTCTGATATTCGTCAAGAGTAGTGGCACCGATAGAGCGAAGTTCGCCTCTTGCAAGAGCCGGTTTCAATATGTTTGCCGCATCCATGGCTCCCTCTCCTTTTCCGGCACCTACGAGTGTATGTATCTCATCGATAAAGAGTATAATTTCTCCATCGCTTTGTGTGACTTCGTTGACAATGGCTTTGAGCCGCTCTTCGAATTCTCCCTTATATTTTGCGCCGGCTACCAAGGCTCCCATGTCAAGAGAATAAATCTGTTTAGACTTGAGGTTTTCAGGCACATCGCCTCTTACGATACGCATTGCGAGACCTTCTGCGATCGCTGTCTTTCCGGTTCCCGGCTCGCCTACAAGCATCGGGTTGTTTTTAGTGCGTCGGGACAAAATCTGAAGCACTCGGCGGATTTCTTCGTCGCGTCCGATAACAGGATCCAGTTTGCCATTGCGTGCCCGGTCATTCAGGTTTATTGCATATTTGCTGAGAGACTGGTATGATTCTTCCGCGCTTTGATCCTTTACGGTGTTTCCTTTGCGCAATTCAGAAATAGCCGCCTTAAGACCGTCTTCTGTAATGCCGTTGTCTTTCAGTATCTGAGATGCTTTGCATCCGGTTTTCAGAATACCCATCATAATAGCCTCGACCGAAACGTATTCGTCTCCCATCGATTTGGAGAAGTCAACAGACTTCTGCAGTGCCTCGTTCGACTCGCGGCTCAGCATCACATCGCCTCCGCTAACCCTGGGTAGCGAGGCAATAGTCTGGTCAACTCCCATTTTTACTCCGTTAAGGTTGGCGCCAAGTTTCTGGAAAATGAAATTGACAATGGTTTCGCTCTCAGAGATGATGGCTTTCAACAAATGCACCGGCTCAATCTGTTGTTGCCCCGATTGTTTCGTGAAGTCTATGGCTTTTTGGACAACTTCCTGCGATTTGATAGTGAAATTGTTAAAATTCATAATATAAATAATTGATTAATAATTCTGTTTCGTGCAAATTTACAAAGAATGGCATGCCACGCTTAAGTAAAATTTGCAATGTTTAACTAAATAACAAGTTTAGTCGCAATATGGTTGAGCAATATTTTCTGACAAATATTTTAGAATTATTGTTTTTTTGTAGTATATTTGCATAGAATATGAATATTTGCCGAAAGATTCATGTCTTGTTTTATCAAGACGTTGTCATGAAGCAACTTAAGATCTAATATTAACACTAAATTATAAGATATGAGCAAGCCCTATGTGATAGGTATGGATATGGGTGGCACAAATACCGTTTTCGGTATTGTTGATGCCCGCGGTCAGGTAATCGCAAGCGATTCGGTCAAAACAAAAAAACATGCGAAATTCGAAGATTACATCGCTGACCTGCATCAGGCGGTGACGCGACTTCTTGAAGCTAATGATGCGGTAGACAAGATTAAGGGAATCGGCATCGGCGCGCCGAACGGGAACTATTATACAGGGGAGATTGTGAAGGCTCCCAACCTTCCGTGGGGACCGGTCGTGCCTCTGGCGGAGACTGTAAGCAAGGCATTCAATGGAATCCCTGTGGCTGTGACCAATGATGCCAATGCTGCCGCACTCGGAGAGATGACATATGGCGCGGCGCGAGGAATGAAAGATTTCATCATGATAACACTTGGTACAGGTGTAGGTTCGGGCATTGTGATCAATGGTCAGCTCGTATATGGTCATGATGGCTTTGCCGGTGAGCTGGGGCATGTAATCATGAAGCGTAATAACGGTCGTGTCTGTGGCTGTGGTCGCACTGGTTGTCTTGAGGCATATTGTTCTGCTACCGGAGTCGCGCGCACTGCACGCGAATTTCTTGAAGTGCGGACAGAGCCATCGCTGCTTCGTAACATTGATATCGAGGAAATCACTTCGAAAGATGTCTATGATGCCGCTATTGCAGGCGACAAGATCGCTAAAGATATCTTTGAGTTTACAGGTAAGATTCTTGGTGAAGCAATGGCAGATATGACGGCTTTCTCAAGTCCGCAGGCTTTTGTGCTGTTCGGTGGTTTGACAAAGAGCGGGGACTTGTTGATGAAGCCACTTAAGGAAGCTTACGATAAGAATGTTCTTCCCATCTTCAGGGGTAAGGCAAAAATCCTCCTTTCTGAATTGAAAGAAAGCGATGCAGCCGTTCTTGGAGCATCCGCTCTCGGTTGGGAGGCTAAATACCGCTATGAAGTTCCCGGTTCACTTGCTACCTCAAACGAAATTCCGGCTGTTTCACCGGAAATGTAAAATTCCTTTCCTGTATAATTGTAAAGGACAAAATAATGGAAGGCATCGAATTAATTCGATGCCTTCCATTATTTGTAAGCATACGGTGAAACACGTGCTTCACCGTATGCATGCAAAATATTTTGGCAGAGGATTATGATTTTGAAATTGAGTTTATGTTGTTGTTCAGAAGAGTTTGAGTTCTTGGTATAGTCGGTGGACGGGAAGTCCCATGACGTTGTAGAAACTACCGTTTATCCATTCCACTGCAATGCAGCCAATCCACTCCTGGATGCCATAGGCACCGGCTTTGTCAAGAGGGAGATAGTTCTGCACATAATAGGTTATGTCTTCTTCAGATAGTTCTGCAAATTTGACCTCTGTTTCTGAAGTGAAAGAAGTTCGTCGATCAGCAGTGAGTATGCAGACACCTGTGATGACCGTGTGGACTTTTCCTGAAAGTTCCTTTAACATTTGCACAGCCTCTGAACAGTTTTTAGGTTTGCCATAAACTTTCTCATCTTTAATGACCAAAGTATCGGCTGTAATTATCATTTCATTGCCACTTATATTTTCGAGATATGCGTCAGCCTTTTTATTGGCTATGTATTGAGGGACTTCAGTTTTAGGCATATCTTCAGGATATGATTCATCAATACCTCCAAGACTGATTGGACTGAAGGGTATTCTTAAATCTGACAATAATTCTCTGCGTCGAGGAGATTTGCTTGCAAGGAGAATATGATATTTTTCAAGATTTTCAAGCATGATACTTACTAAAAATTAGAGCTTGTTTAACAAACTCTTATATTACCAACCGAAAGCATGGGCGTCAGAGAGCCATTCGCCCTTTGCTTTGAGCACTTGTTCCACCACATCGCGAACGCAACCATAGCCCCCGTCGAACCTGGATACATATAATGCAGTTTCCCTCGCTTCCCATGCGGCATCGCGTGGTGCGCAGGGCAGTCCGGCTATCCGCATGCATTTCAGATCCGGTATATCATCGCCGAAATAAATGACTTCATCTGTCTCAAGTCCGTTGTCTTCCATCCACTTCAGGAATATTTCAAGTTTATGGGATGCTTTCAGAAATATGTCCTTAAAACCGAGTGCCTCATATCTGTTTTTAACTGCAATTGTGTTTCCTCCGGTTATTATCGCAAGTTTATAGCCGAGTTTGGCAGCCAGCTGGAGAGCATAGCCGTCTTTTATGTTTGCCATTCTCAGAGGTTCTCCGTTTTCAGACATAGGTATGACGGAGGGCGAGAGCACTCCGTCTACGTCAAAAGCGAAACCTCTGATTTTCGTCAGATCATAATTGATACCGCTCATTTCAGTTGTCTTTTTTATGGGTTGATATAATTGATGCACTCAGCTTGTCATAGATTTCAGCGAGATCAGCATGTTTCTCTTTTAAAAATAACAGGTGAGAGTCTAATGTCTTGCTGTCGCGTCGCACGGCAGGACCGGTCTGCGAATCGAACGGGGATATATTCCCGGTTTTTCTGAGAGTCTCTTTAAGCAATGGTCTGATTGTCGCGAAACTCATTCCTTGTTCCTTCAGGAGTTCATCGGCAATGCACCACAGATGATTTGTAAAATTGCAGGCAAATACAGAAGCCACGTGCAGAACCTTTCTTTTTGATGAGTCAGCTGTCGCCACATTGTTGCTGAAAAGGTGTGCGAGATTCTTCAGCTTGGTTTCAGTTTCCTTGTCGCTGGCTTCTATGAAAAGCGGTATCTCCGAATAGTCAAGAGAAATTCCCTTGGTGAATGTCTGTAAAGGATAAAACACTCCGGTTTTTTCCTGTCGGCAGTCAAGTATGCCGATAGGAGTCGATCCTGATGTGTGAGCTATGATTGCACGGGAAACCGGTAGAGATTCCGCCACTTCCCTTATGGCATTGTCTGAAACAGCTATAAGCGTGATGTCGGCATCAAGTGAATATTCTTCAAGAGAACGGGGATTGACCCGAATCACTTCAGCTTTATTTTCCAGAGCCAGACTGAGATGTGTCGCGACATTACCGCGACCTACAATATTTATTTTCATAATCAGTTGCTTTCTATATCTCGCAGGGTTGACAAAAGGTGCATAGGGGAGAATATCCCTCCTGACGTAAGGCGTCTCAGGAATCCGATTTCCAGTTCGGTCGCGTCTTCAGATATTATGCGCTGCTGGATATCAATGGCAACACGTCCCATTGTGTCACGGAGGTTGATTTCAACACAAGGGTGTATGTTGCGTTCGCTTGTCACGAGCATGTCAATTCCGAGAGGTCCGTCATAAAACGGAGCCACATAGTTTTCAAGCAAGAGTGATTGTCTCTTGATTATTTCGGATAGGTTGTTGCCTTTGCCATGTATGTCTATCTGTTGCAGTATAAAGGAGACGATGTTCTCTTGTGGAGCTACAATGTTTGATTTGTATTTTCCACGGTCGGAGGTGGTGAATGTGGATACTCCAATAAACAGTGCTTTGCCGTCTTTACATTCCCACTCGGTAGCGAAATCGAGAATCCTGTCGTATGCTGTTTCTCCCATTACACTCCCTTGCGAACGTATTATGCCTCTTAGCCATGGCTCTATGTGCCTTTTTTCAAGATCTTTTGTATACAGGAGTCCTCTTCCGGAACTGCTCCAAGGTGCTTTAAAATATACATCACCGCAGTTTTCCCGGAATGCAAGTGCTTCATTTATGTCGCTGAATTCTTTGGGAACTTGAATCTCTTCGTTTCTTATGTCACCCATGTTCATGATGAAAGGAATGGTTACTCTCCTGTGTGAGATATTGCGTAAAGCTGTTATCTGTTCTGTTGAGGGAATAAAGTTTTCCTTTACACCTGAAGAAACCAGCCATTTTCTTAGAGTCCTGTTCCATCCCCATGGTCTGATCCTTGCATTTTTGTGTTCTTCCAGAAACAAATGTATGTGTCGCGGGCGTACCAGAGTAATATCTTTTGTCGAGATTATTTCGATAAAAGCGTGGTTTTCCTGCAGAAACTCCGGATTGTCATCTGGCAGGAGTATCGCGTCTCCGCGTTCTGCATACAAAGCCGGGAGAAGGGATAGACTTCTCTTAATGGCAAGGATAGAAACCGGAGGGGTGTAATTCTCCGAGTCAGAGGCAAGAGCGTAATCTGTATCCGGGTTGAATATATGCAGTGTCATGTGAAGAGATATATTAAAAAATATGTCAGGAATACCCTGACATATTTTGATATTGGTTGAAATCCGTCTGATGCAATCAGATGTGTATTCTATATTTATTAATCATCAAGACGCTCTTTCTCTTTCAGAGGATTTGAGAAATATAGCTTGTGTTCCACATATTCCTGAGTGGCGATCAAAGTCGGTTTGGGCAGCTTTTCGTAGAATCTCGAAATTTCAATTTGTTCGCGGTTCTCGGAAACTTCTTCAAGATTGTCTGTCGATGCAAATTCCTGCAACTTGCGTTCAAGCTCTTTCTTGAGCTCTACGGAAATCTGATTTGCACGTTTGCCTATCACGCAAACTGTTTCGTAAACATTTCCGGTCTGCTCTGCCATGGCGATCATGTCGCGTGTTACCGTATTGAGCGGAGCGTTGGTTTTCTTATAATCCATAATTTCTATTATGACGGTTCACAAAATTTTACTAATAATCAACACAATCAGAGATTCACATGTTTGCTTGCTATCTTGTAAATCGTTTCTGCTTCTTTTTTGTGTTTTGAATCGGGGTAGTTGTTTATGAACGAGTAATATTCATCGACAACATCTCTGTATCTGTCTGCTTGTCGCTCGTTGATACTCTGTTTTGCCTCCTGAAACTTTGATTTCAGAATAAGGAGTTCGAAATCTTCCTTATATTTTGAATAAGGATAATCCTTAAGGGCATTCTGCGATACTATGATTGCAGATTCGTAATTATTCCCCATATAATTACCGAGATTATAATAAAGCTGTGCGTTCTGAAGTTCCTTGAGCGTAAGCTTGTCCTGCATCTCGAAAATTGCGTTCTGCGCTATGGTAACCCTGTCGCTTTTGGGGAAATAGTCAAGAAAACCCTGAAGCTCCTCAATTGCCTTGATTGTGTTTGTCTGGTCAAGTTGAGGGTCGGGAGAGTCAAGATAATAGCCGTATCCGCTGTAGAAACGCGCGAGTTCGGCATATTTTCCCTTGGGATATCTGTTGTAATATGTTTTGAAATATACTGCGGAGTTCGGATAATCTTTGTTTTCATAATAAGACATCGCCAGAAGAAACAATGCTTCCTCTCCGTTTGGACCACCTCGCAATGGAGTCACAATCTCACTCAGGATAGTCGATGCCTGAAGATATTTCCTTTGATCGTATGCGCGCTTGGCATAATCGAATTTATAATCCACATCATGGCTCTTCAGCACTTTGGTGTATTCTCCACATGAGGCGAGAACCAAAAGAAGTGGTATAAAATATAATAATTTCCGCATGTTTCAATTATTCGCTTTGAATCGCAAAGTTAGTAAAAAAAAATGATATATCGGATAAAGTGAATTAATTTTTAATCAGAAATGCATTCAAACTTTAATATTTCATATATTTCTATTAACTTTGAGGACTAAAACATCAGATGGTTTGAAAACGAAAGCAAACAAAATATCATGTGGCTTGGGAAGCGGTTTTATCTCGCGTCATCCGGTTCTTGCCAATATCGGCATAATTTGCATAATAGCGATACTGGGCATCTATGTGGTGTATGTGGCTATCGCTCTTTTTACAAAGCATGGGCAAAGCGAGGAGTTGCCGGGTGTGGAGGGTAAGACTTACACTGAGGCGGTGAACATATTGCATAAGCGTGGTTTCAAGGTGGATATACGGGACTCGCTTTATCGCGAGGATGTAAAGCCGGGCAGGGTAATCGAGCAGTTTCCCAAGGCAAATTCAATTGTTAAGCCGGGACGTAAGATTTTCTTATATATAAATGCGGTTCATCCCAGGGAGGTTGTGATTGACAATAACGGCAGCCCTAATGAACTTGCCATGAAAGGGGAGTCTTTCAGATCTGCCATGGCTAAGCTTGATGAACTTGGATTCAAGAATGTCAGGGTTGTAAAGGTGCTTGGCTCGACCGACAGGGTCGTAAAGGTGTCGGCAAACGGAAAGCCGGTGCGTAAGATACAAAAGGTGCCTGTTAGCGCATCGATTGTTCTTGAGGTTTCCGACGGACGTCTTGGAGCTGTCAAGGATTCATTGCAGAATGAGGAGCTGATGCGGTATTATCAGGAAAATCCGGAGATTTATCAGACAGATGAGTCGACAGGTGTGGAAGATCCGGGAAATACCCCTTCTGAAATCGAGGAGGAAGAGGAGCAAACCAATACATCTTATCTTGAGTGATGGCAGAGGAAGAGAGTTCATTTTACATAGATGAGGAAGGAACGGAGTTTTATGAGCACTTCCGTTTTGTTGCCGACAAAGGTCAGCAGATGATACGTGTCGACAAGTTTCTTACCGACAGGATAGAGAAAACTTCGCGCAACCGTGTTCAGCAGGCTGCGGATGCCAATTGTGTCCTCGCCAACGGCAAACCGGTGAAGTCGAGCTATAAGGTAAAACCTTTTGATGTCATCAGTGTGGTGATGGATCGACCTCGTTATGATTTTGAGATCATTGCGGAGGATATACCTCTTGATATTGTCTACGAAGACAATTATCTTCTTGTCGTCAATAAACCTGCCGGACTTGTTGTTCATCCCGGTCACGGCAATTACAGCGGAACTCTGGTGAATGCATTGGCGTGGCATTTCAAGGATAATCCGGATTATGACGTGAGTGATCCTCGTCTTGGACTTGTACATCGTATTGACAAAGATACTTCCGGTCTGCTCGTCGTGGCTAAGACTCCTGATGCGAAGACTGATCTGGGACTGCAGTTCTTCAATAAGACAACTCGCCGGGAATACGTTGCGATGGTGTGGGGGGCATTTGATGAAAAAAAAGGAACTATAACCGGAAATATTGCAAGGAATCCCAAGAACAAGCTTCAAATGGCGGTTATGTCGGATCCTGCCATAGGCAAACATGCGGTGACGCATTATGAGGTGATTGAAAGTTTCGGATATGTGACAATCGTAAAATGTGTTCTTGAAACCGGTCGTACGCATCAGATAAGGGTTCACATGCTCAGTCAGGGTCATCCGCTTTTCAATGATGCCAGATATGGAGGTGACAGGATTTTAAAGGGTACTACTTTTGCCAAATACCGGCAATTTGTGGAGAACTGCTTTTCCGTGTGTCCTCGTCAGGCTCTGCATGCGAGAACATTGGGATTCAAGCATCCTGCGACAGGAGAGGAAATGAATTTCGAGTGTCCGATACCGCCGGATATGGAATCTCTTTTTGAAAAGTGGCGTGCCTATCGTGCCGCTGAATGACGTTGCGATAATGATGTGGCGGACATACAGGTGAATATACCTGTAAAAAATATTATATCGATGATGATATTAGCAAAATTATTTGTTAACTTTGTAAATTCCTCTTTCTGTTTTCTTTCAAAGGAGTGAATAATGATTAACAGCATATTAAAACTAATATATGAGTGCACAAGAATTAGATTTCAGCGACATCGCTCCGCATGATGACTCTGTGTTTCATGAAAAGATGAGCCAGCTGGTAAAAGAGCCGGGCTTTCTCCATGCCGTGAATTATACCATGCCTAAGGATGATGTGCCGGTTCTGATCGGTGAGTTGCTGAAAATCGACAATAAATATGACTTTCAGACTCAGATTATGTTTCCGTTTCTGGAGATGCTGGCGAAGACTACTACTTCCGGTATAACTCTCGGCGGACTCAAATATCTTAATCCGGGTTTCAACTATACATTTATAACCAATCACAGGGATATTGTGCTCGATGCCTCTTTCCTTAATCTTGCATTTCTGCGCAAAGGGCTGCCGACTTCGGAAGTGGCAATAGGCAATAATCTTCTTATTTTTGATTGGATATCCGATCTGGTGAGACTCAACAAGAGTTTTATTGTAAAACGTAACACCGGGTTGCGGGAAGGTCTGGAGGCTGCAAAAAAACTTTCAGCCTATATTCATCATACAATCATAGAGAAGCGAGAATCAATATGGATCGCGCAGCGCGAGGGGCGTGCCAAGGACAGTTCTGACCATACTCAGGAATCGTTGGTCAAGATGTTGGCTCTTGGTGGCGAAGGCTCATTTATGGAGCGGCTGAAAGAGATAAACCTCATGCCTGTCTCAATCTCTTACGAGTATGACCCGAACGATTACCTCAAGGCGCGGGAGTTTATGTTGCGTCGCAGAGACCCCAATTTCAAAAAGTCGCAGCGTGATGATCTTTTCAGCATGGAGACCGGTCTTCTTCAATTCAAGGGAAAAGTCCATTTTCAGCTCACTCCGCGCATAAACACAAAGCTCGACCAGCTCGGCGACTTTAAAGACAACAACACGGCAGCTAAATACGTCGGGTGTCTTGTGGATCAGGCTATACATAGAAGTTATGAAATCTTCACAATAAATTATGTGGCATATGACATGTTGCATAAGACAACCCGTTTTTCAAGTAAATACACGGAAGAACAGAAGCGGGAGACTCTTGATTATTTCAACCGTCAGCTTGCAAAAGTCGATGTCGCTGACCTTAAGGAAGAGGAGCGGGACTATATGATGGAGATGATGCTTTATATGTATGCAAATCCTCTTAAGAATAAACTCAAGACTATTCTCGGAGGACTTGAATAAGTCGTAAATACCAGGTAGACAATGCGTGAATTCTCAGTGCTCTCTATAATCCTCTTTTATATTTTCACAATTCTTACAGACTGCTATATCCTGCGTGATATATTGAGTTATTGCAGGTATAGAAAGAAAGCCGCCGTGTGGAGCTATTCAGTGTCGTCAGTGTTGTTCTGGGGTCTTGTCACTGTTATCGCGTTTTGGCCGGCTGCAAGAGAGTCGAGTTCGTTAATTCCTCTTATGTGGATGATATACACGTATTTTTCGGTGTATGTTGCCAAATTGTTGTATGTTGTATTTTCCGCTGTTGGCAGATTGTTCCGTTCCAAAAGAAAAGGCAGGAGGGTAAATTACGGTGTATATGCCGGTATACCGTTGTCGCTTGTGGCTTTCATATTCATGTGGTGGGGAGCGTTGTTTACCAGAAATGAGATTGTTGTGGAGAATGTCACTGTCGTTTCAGGGAGACTTCCACAAAAGTTCAACGGCTACAGGATAGTACAGTTCAGTGACGCCCATGTCGGAACATGGGGAAATGACACTTCGTTCGTAAGCCGTCTTGTTGACAGAATTAATTCGCTTGATCCAGACCTGATTGTGTTTACAGGTGATGTCGTGAACAGAGAGACTTCGGAGATGGAGCCATTTCTAAGTGTTTTGAGCCGACTCAAGGCTCGTGACGGAGTGTATTCGGTTCTTGGCAACCACGATTACGGAGATTATATGGACTGGTCTTTCCCCTCGGAACGTGATTCAAACAATGCCTTGATGAGGATGTGGCAGCGTCAGATAGGGTGGCGTATGCTGAACAATGGGCATACGTTCATCAGCAGACAAGGAGATTCGATAGCGTTGATAGGAGTCGAGAACTGGGGTGAACCCCCTTTCCGTCAGTATGGCAGACTTGCAGAAGCTTATTCGGGCAATTCGGAATCTGCCAGCAATCTGCGTGACGGACGTTTTAAGATATTGCTTTCGCATAATCCCGAACACTGGAATCGTGAGGTTTCTAAAACCACAGATATAGACCTTACATTGTCCGGACACACACATGCCATGCAGATGGTGTTTAAGATATTCGGATATGAATGGAGTCCGTCGAAGTGGCGTTATCCGCAGTGGAAGGGGATGTATGAGCGGGTTTCTGAGAAGGGTGATACAACGCGGCTTTATGTGAATATAGGTTGCGGAGAGGTAGGTATTCCGGCTCGGTTCGGTACTGCTTATCCGGAAATTACGGAAATAACATTAAAAAACAGAAAATGATTTCCGGTACGGTTCAGTCAAGTATTGTGACATTGAGTTTCGGATCCAATCACGGAGACCGTATGAGAAATGTAGCTGCCGCTATCGGTTGGTTCCAGACTGTAGCAACCGGATGCCGTGTCTCTTCGATTTATGAGACACCGGATGTCACTGGGCACGGCGCTCCTTATATGAATGCCGTCGCATCAGGTTGTACTGAATTGGATTATTGTGCGTTAAATCGTCTTGCTAAGGATTTTGAGGTTGAATACGGTCGTGACGCGGACTGCAGAAAAAGGGGAGTGGTGCCAATAGATATAGACATCGTAATCTGGAAATCCGAGACTCTTCGTCCGCTTGATTTTTCAAGAGAGTTTTTTCAGATTGGCTATAGGGAAATCTTGCCTGCAACCTGAAGCTCTTAACTAATAAGCAGTTTCTTAGAATTTGGATGCTCTTCTGTATAAATACAGACCGATGGCAAGGTAAATCACGTTAGGAATCTGCATGGCAATGAACGGGGTTGTCAGACCTGAAACTGCAAATGAACTTGTCACTGTAGAAAAAAGGATGTAGCTGAAACTTAATGCGAGTCCAATACCGATATTCAATCCCATGCCTCCTTTTGATTTTTTTGAAGAAAGAGACATCCCTATAAGCGTAAGAATAAATGCCGCTGCAGTAGATGCATAGCGTTTCTCGCGTTCTATTTCAAATGATTTGATGTTCGCGACACCTCGCATCTTTTGTTTTTCCACATATTCGGTAAGCTGGGGAGTGGTGAGTGTTTCCCAGTCGTTGGCGGATATAAGGAAGTCTTTTGGTTCGATTGGAATGATTGTGTCTTTTTCTCTGCCGGAAGTGATCTTTTCTTTCATTCCGTCAAAATCGCGTATCATATAGTCTCTTACAGTCCAGTGATAATTACGTGTAGTGTCGTAAGTGACAGACTGCGCGGTCATTCTTGATACGAGTTCTTTCCCTTTAAATTTATCAAATGAGAATCGGTAGCCTGTTTTAGTGCTGTTCTCGAATCTGCCTATGTAGACAACTTCACCTGGACGCGCCATGAGCTGGATGTCAATTCCGGTCTGCACACTCTTGTTACGGACGTATTTATTTGTGTATGCTATTCGTTTCACATTGCCGGGCGGAATTATGTAATTGCTTAAAAGAAAGGTCATGGCTGCTATTATAGCCGCACCTATCATATATGGCCTCAGCAATCTTTTAAAACTCACACCACTTGAGAGAATCGCGATAATTTCGGAATTGCCGGCAAGTTTTGTCGTAAAGAATATCACTGATATAAATACGAACAGGGGAGACAGCATATTCGCAAAGTATGGGAGGAAAGAGGAGAAATAGTCAAAAAGAGTTTCTTTTAACGGAGCTGTGAGAAAGGCATCAAGTTTTTCTGTTATGTCAAACATGGATATCACGGCGAGAATGAGGATAGTTGCCATGAAGTATGTTCCCAGAAACTTCTTAAGTATGAATATGTCAAGCACCTTCAGCCTTAGGACTGAAGCTGTTTTGGACCATATTTTGCTGCCTTTGGATATTTTCATGTGAGATGCGTCAGAATCAAAGGCGTCTTGTCACCCTTTCAATCATTTCCTTTTTCCAGGAGGCGAAATCTCCGGCAACGATGTGTTTTCTGGCTTCTTTTACGAGGTGGAGATAAAATGCCAGATTATGAACCGATGCAATCTGCATTGCCAGCAACTCCTGACTTACAAACAAGTGTCTTACGTATGCCCTTGAATATTCGTGGTCAACCCAGGCTGTTCCGTCGGGATCCAGCTCTGAAAAGTCATCTGCCCATTTTTTGTTGCGCATGTTCATGATGCCGTTGGATGTGAAGAGCATGCCGTTTCTGCCGTTTCGTGTCGGCATTACACAGTCCATCATATCCACACCTCTGTCGATAGCCTCAAGAATGTTGGCAGGAGTTCCGACACCCATCAGATATCTCGGGCGATCTGAAGGCAGGATATCGTTTACCACTTCGATCATCTCATACATCTTTTCTGTCGGTTCACCTACAGCAAGACCGCCAATGGCATTACCGTCGGCACCGAGATCAGAGACAAACCTTGCGGATTCTTTGCGCAGTTCCGGATAGACGCATCCCTGCACTATGGGGAAATATGCCTGTGAGTAGCCGTATAAACCTTCTGTTTCCTGATATCGTTGCCATCCTCTTTTAAGCCAGCGGTGTGTGAGGTCAAGCGATTTTCTCGCGTAGCTGAAATCAGAAGTGCCGGGTGGACACTCGTCAAGAGCCATCATTATGTCCGATCCGATTGTACGTTGGATATCAACCACTCCTTCAGGCGTGAAAAGATGCTTGCTGCCGTCGATGTGACTGCGGAAATAAGCTCCTTCTTCCTTCAGTTTGCGGTTTGATGACAAAGAAAACACCTGAAACCCACCCGAATCTGTAAGAATCGGGCGGTTCCAGGAGTTGAATTTGTGAAGTCCGCCGGCTCCGCGTATCACATCGAGACCCGGTCGGAGGTATAAGTGGTATGTGTTGCCAAGAATGATTTTGGCATCTATGTCTTCGCGAAGTTCGCGCATATGCACCCCTTTTACACTTCCTACGGTGCCGACAGGCATGAATATAGGAGTCGGAATCACACCGTGGTCTGTTGTTATTTCACCGGCGCGAGCCGATGAGAAGGGGGTTGTGGCGTCAATTTTGAATTTCATGATGCAAAATTAGTTCAAACGCCACAAATAACCAAATCAATCGTCGAGTTTGTGGATAACGAGACCCGAGCGCAGTTTTGGTTCGAACCAGGTTGTCTTCGGAGGCATTATGTTTCCGGTATCGGCGATGTTAATCAATTGATCCATGGTTACTGGATACAATGCGAGAGCCATTGCCATTTCACCGCTGTCGACGCGGCGTTTGAGTTCTCCAAGTCCTCGGATACCACCTACGAAATCGATGCGTTTGTCGCTACGGAGATCCGTTATATTGAGTATGTCACGCAAGATCAGGTCGCTGGATACCGTTACGTCAAGCACACCGATAGGATCTGAATCATTAAATGTTCCCGCCTTGGCTGTTAATGAATGCCATTTGCCATCGAGATAAAGTGAGAAATTATGGAGAGCAGAAGGTGTGTAGATTTCGGTTCCTTTGTCTTCAACAATGAAATTCTCGGAGAGCTTGTCAAGAAACTCGGCTGGTGTCAAACCATTGAGATCCTTTACGACCCTGTTGTAGTCGATTATGTTGAGATGGGATGCCGGGAATGCAACTGCCATGAAATAATTGTATTCCTCTTCTCCTGTATGATTTGGATTGGCTGCAGCCTTTTCTGCACCTACGAGAGCCGCGGCAGCTGATCTGTGATGCCCGTCAGCGATATAGAGGTTAGGAATTTTTTCAAATTCTTCAGTTATTGTCTTTATGGTTTCAGGACATTCGATGACCCAAAGGGTGTGCCCGAAACCGTCCGGAGCCACGAAGTCATATTCAGGAGTGCCGGCGGTGACTTCTCTTATTATATTCTCAAGTACGGTATTGTCGGGGAAGGCGAAGAATACAGGCTCGATATTGGCATTGTTGCACCTCACATGTTTCATGCGGTCTTCTTCCTTGTCGCGTCTTGTGAGCTCATGTTTCTTGATGCGTCCTTCCATATAGTCCGGCACCCATGCGCCGACTACAAATCCGTACTGCGTGCGGCCATTCATTGTCTGGGCATAGATATAATAATTCTCTTTGTCGTCTTGCACCAGCCATCCGTTTTCCTGAAATTTACGGAAGTTTTCCACCGCTTTGTCATATACGGCAGGATCATGCTCGTCAAATCCGGGTTCAAAATCGATTTCAGGTTTGATGATGTGGTAAAGGCTTTTTTCGTTGCCTTCCGCTTCTTTGCGGGCTTCCTCGCTGTTTAGAACATCGTATGGGCGGGATGCCACTTCTTCAACAAATTGTCTGGGAGGGCGGACTCCCTTGAATGGTTTTATTCTTGCCATGGTATTAAAGGTTATTAGGTTATTATAATTATGTTTTCTTTCGTTTTCTTGAGCAAGCGGAGCAGATGCCGTAGATGTTGGTGGTAGATGATGTCGGGTGGAATCCTCTGAATTTCAATGTCGAGAGGTATTCTCCAACCTTTTCATCATGCACTTCCTTCACCGCACCGCATTTGAGACATATCAGATGCAGGTGCCTGTCGTCTGCAAGTTCATAGACTGCCTGAGTCTCGTTGAGATAGTGCTTTCTTAGAATATTACATTCGCAGAGAAGCTCTACCGTATTATAGACAGTTGACCGTGACACATGATAGTCTGCCTCGATGTTTTTATACAGCTCATCAATATCGAAATGAACCTTCTGCTCAAGCGTTTTGTCAAGAATTGCAAACCGCTCGGGGGTCTGTCTCATTTTTTTCGATTTTATATAGACTGCAAATGTCTCTTTAAGATGGTCGCGAAGCGACTGGTCAACATGTTTCTTTTTCATTACGGATGCAAATATAATGAGAGGTATTCAAAAAAACAAGAGGGTTGAGAAACTTTTATTTTTTAATATCTTCTGATTTTTTTTCGAACCAATGTTTCAGAAATGATGTTTAATAGTCATACGTAAGTAAAGTTTCGGTTTTGAGCATTTACTTATCTGATACATTCATTAACTAATATAAACAACAGGCTATGAAAAAGTACAGATGTGAAGTTTGTGACTGGGTCTATGACCCCGCAGTTGGTGATCCGGATGGAGGAATTGCTCCGGGCACTGCATTCGAGGATATTCCGGAAGATTGGGTATGTCCCGTTTGTGGTGTGGGGAAAGATGAATTTGTCGTGGAAGAATAATTATATTTGTTTACAGAAGATTCGGGCGGTGGCAGATGTCACCGCCCTAATCTTTATGCGCGTATTTGTATGCTTAGAAACATCTTTTTTCAATAATTGAGTAAAATTTAATATCTTTGCGATAAATAATTAAAACAGGTCAGTCTCCTGTTGATACCATAGAGAACACGACAATGAGATTTTATAAAAGCATAGGTTCGCGCTATCTGGTGATTCTGGCTCACTTGGGTGCGCTTATTACGGTGACTTTCTGGGCCACTTCATTTCTGAGTACAAAAGTGCTAATGGAACGCGGTGGTTTTACTCCTGTCGAAATGTATGTCTACAGATTCGCTGTGGCTTATTTTTTGCTTCTTTGCCTGACGTTCCGGCATATAAAGAGCTGTTCGTGGAAAGATGAATTCACACTTTTTTTAAGCGGTATATGTGCCGGTTCACTTTATTTCATCACCGAGAATTATGCCTTGAGGCTTACGACTGCCGGAAATGTCTCTCTTCTTGCTTCGATTTCACCGCTTTTTACTACATTTCTCATGGCTCTGGTTTTCAAACAGAAAATACAAACCGGCGTTCTCATCGGATCGGGAGTGGCGATTGCCGGTGTCGCATGCATAATTTTAAGTAACGGGGGAGGTCTTGAGTTTCGTCCGGAAGGTGATTTGCTTGCGTTGGCAGCCGCTTTGTGCTGGGCTATATATACAATTGCCGTCAGGCGTGTCATACCGCTCTATACATCCCTTTTCATAACACGTAAATTGTTTTTTTATGGAGTGGTAACAGCTTTGCCTCTGTTGTTGGTACAGAATGAGCCGTATCATATCCATTTGCTTTTCGATCTGAGACAGCCGGAATATCTTGTCAATTTCCTTTTCCTTGTTCTGATGTGTTCGATATGTTCATATCTTATATGGAATGAGACGATGAAAAAGCTTGGATCTGTAACAGCCAACAATTATCTGTATCTTCAACCACCGATAACAATGGTTGCCGGGTATTTTTTTCTTGGGGAGAAGATATTCATGCTCGGATATATAGGGTGTGCGCTTGTGATAGCAGGGTTGATCATATCAGACAAATGGAAAGGTTCAATCTGGTTCAGAAAGAAGTAAATTCCTGTCGCAATCGGTCTCGCTCACGAGTTTCTGAACTCCTTTGGTGACATGCCTGTTAATTTTTTGAAATATTTTCCAAAGAATGATTGCGACGGAAAGTTTAATTCATCCGAAATTTGCTGGATGTTCAGGTTTGATGATTTCAAGAGCACTTTTGCCTCAAGGATAACAAAACGTTCTATCCATTCCACTGCAGTGTAGCCTGTCTGGCTTTTTAAAGTGCGAGACAGGTGTTTGGGGGTCACTTCAAGTTTTTGTGCGTAAAAATCGAGGAATCGCTGGTGTTTGAAATTCTGTTGCGCCAATATTAGGAACTGGTCTGTCATGCGTCCCTGATTGCTCATGACTTCATCTTTGTATGAATCAAACCATTTGTAGACTGTCTTGAAAATGAAAGATGTTAGTTCAAAAAGAAATGCCTGGGACCTGTAAGGATTTTCCTTGTCGTTGATTATTCCCTTGCATTCGATGAAGAATCGGTCAATTGCCTGTAGCGATTCCTGTGGCACGGGAGCCACGGAGTGTCGTGAGATTATGGTGTAAAGAGGGATATTGCTCATAAACAGAAACAGGTTGTCTCTGAATCGTTTCGACATTACAAGTATTGATGCCTTGAAATCAGCGCTCATATATTTTGGTTGCAGAATCTGTGAGTTCTCAACTCTTACAAAAGCTGGAGCCTTTATGTCGTGGTTGATTAGATTCAAGTCTGCCACGCACTCTCCCTTTTTTACAAATATCCAGGTCGCCGCCGAGAATTTTACAGGTTCTCTGATACCGGTCAATACCTCGGCTCCTATATTTTCATGAATCCAGAAATCCTGATCAAGGATTGCCGGCACATTCTCTGGAAGATTGAGATTATAGTTGAAATCGTATTTCATAAAGGAAAGTGTTGGTTTTCAAATGAAAAACGGTTGTGAGCGGCTGTGTCTGAAGTCAGGCTCAGTCTGCAAATTTAATGATAATCCGTCATATTTCCAAATAGGATTTTTTTTGACAGATTACTTAAATTTACTTGCCGGTAACTTTTATATTCAAATATTTTATGCGATATTTGCAGTCGGAAAATTTTCAAAAATGTCAACTTTTTGAAAATTAAGAAACTGAAAAATTATCCAAATCGACAACTCAAAATTTCTATGTCTTCAAAAATCTACAGTTATGACGAGGTCTACGCGGCTTCTCTTGAATATTTCAAAGGAGATGAACTTGCCGCACGCGTGTGGTCAAGCAAATATGCATTGAAAGATTCGGATGGCAATATCTATGAATTGACTCCTGACGACATGCATCATCGCATAGCAAAAGAGATAGCGCGTATTGAAAACAAATACCCGAATCCGATGGGGGAGGATGAAATCTTTTCCCTGTTGAAGGATTTTAGATATATTGTTCCCCAGGGAAGCCCGATGGCAGGAATCGGAAATAATTTTCAAGTCGGATCATTGTCAAACTGTTTTGTAATAGGTCTTGACGGTCATCCGGATTCTTATGGCGGCATTATCCGTATTGATGAAGAGCAGGTGCAGCTGATGAAGCGTCGTGGAGGTGTCGGGCATGATTTGTCGCACATCCGTCCGAAAGGAAGCGCGGTTAAAAACTCCGCATTGACTTCTACCGGACTTGTCCCGTTCATGGAGCGATACAGCAACAGTACACGCGAGGTCGCGCAAGACGGACGTCGAGGGGCTTTGATGATGACTGTGAGTATCAAACATCCTGATGCGGAGAGCTTTATAGATGCCAAGATGACAGAGGGGAAAGTGACCGGTGCAAATGTTTCTGTCAAGATTGACGATGATTTTATGAAATCTGTTGTCTCCGGGGAGCCTTATATGCAGCAATTTCCCGTAAAGAGCGAATCCCCGTCTGTGACTAAAGAGATAAACGCATCCGATGTCTGGAATAAAATCGTGCACAATGCATGGAAAAGTGCCGAGCCCGGTGTTCTTTTCTGGGATACTATTCAGAAGGAGTCTGTGCCGGATTGCTACTCAGATCTTGGATTCGAGACGGTTTCTACAAATCCTTGCGGCGAAATCCCCCTCTGTCCTTATGACAGTTGCCGCCTCGTGGCAATAAACCTGTACAGTTATGTGAAGAATCCGTTCACACCTCAGGCTGAGTTTGATTTCGACCTGTTCCGCCAGCATGTAGGCAAGGCGCAGAGAATAATGGATGATATAATCGACCTTGAGATGGAGAAGATAGAAACTATTATCGGCAAGGTCGAGAAAGATCCTGAGACTGCGGAGGTAAAAAGCACAGAACTGAATCTTTGGAAAAAAATCCGCAACAAGACATTAAAAGGACGCCGCACCGGTTGCGGGACTACCGGCGAGGGAGACATGCTTGCCGCATTGGGTTATCGTTATGGCACACCGGAGGCTACGGCTTTCTCCACAGAGGTTCACAAACAGCTCACGCTTGCTTACTATTCATCATCTGTTGATATGGCATCCGAACGTGGAGCTTTCGAAATATATGATTCTGAAAGGGAGAAAAACAATCCTTTTATAAATCGTATAAAAGATGCTGATCCTGCTCTTTATGAAAGAATGATCAAGACAGGACGCCGTAATATAGCGTGTCTGACGATCGCACCCACGGGCACAACATCCATAATGACGCAGACTTCTTCCGGAATCGAGCCTGTATTCCTTCCCGTATACAAGCGTAAACGCAAGGTGAATCCATCGGATGAGAATGTGCGCATCGATTTCGTTGACGAGATGGGCGATGCATTCGAAGAGTATATTGTATATCATCACAAGTTCCTGGAGTGGATGAGAATCAACGGCATAGAGAAAAAAGACAACATGACTGCCGAGGAAATTGAGGAACTTGTGAAAAAATCTCCTTATTACAAGGCAACAAGCAACGATGTAGACTGGATGGAGAAAGTGCGTATGCAGGGCGCGGTGCAGAAATGGGTGGATCATTCGATCAGCGTGACCATCAATCTTCCTTCAGACGTTACCGAGGAACTTGTCGGCAAACTTTATGTAGAGGCGTGGAAGGCTGGTTGCAAAGGATGTACTGTCTATCGTGACGGCTCCCGCAACAATGTGCTTGCTGCCGTGACTCCCGCCAAAGCACCCCTCATTGCCAATCCGGAACATATCATGAAACGTCCGGTCGAACTTGAGGCGGATGTGGTGCGTTTCCAGAACAACAAAGAGAAATGGATTGCATTCGTTGGTCTTGTAGACGGAAAGCCTTATGAGATTTTTACGGGACTTGCAGATGATGAAGACGGTATTTTCTGTCCGAAGAGTGTGAGTCATGGAAAGATTATCAAGGCAATGGACGGTGACGGACGCAAGAGATACGACTTCCAGTTTATCAACAAACGCGGATACAAGACAACAATCGAAGGATTGAGCGAGAAGTTTAATCCTGAATTCTGGAATTATGCAAAACTGATTTCCGGAGTCTTGAGATATGGCATGCCTATTGATCAGGTGTTGAAACTCGTGGGTGGACTTGAATTGGATTCGACTAATATCAACACATGGAAGAATGGCCTTGAAAGGGCTCTTAAGAAGTACCTTCCCAACGGAATGGCGGCCACAGGTCAGAAGTGTCCGAAATGTGGGGCAGAGACTCTGATTTATCAGGAGGGGTGTCTGATCTGCACTTCCTGCGGTAATTCAAAATGTGGATAATCATGCAATATATATTGGCTTAACTTATATTTTATGAAGATTACCTTAAATATCAACTACCACACCGAATGGGGAGAGTCGCTATATGTTAGCGGCTCAATCCCGGCGCTGGGCAATGGAGATGTTGCCCGGGCGGTGGAAATGAATCTTGTCAGCCCGGATATGTGGCAGCTTCAGCTGGACTTGAAAAATGATCCTGGCAACTTTGATTATCGTTTTATCGTCAAGGCTCCGGAGAAGGAGTGGCGATTCGAGTGGGGTGCGCCGCATAGGTTTGTGTCCGGGAAGGGGATTGAGTCCTATCGAATATTCTGCTCCTGGCAGGATCTCCCGGCTGACAAGCCGTTCTATTCATCGGCGTTTGTCGATGGCATGTTGCGTCGTCCTTATCGCGACCAGCCACTTGTACCCAAGGCAGGGACTGTTAATATGCGTATAGAGGCTCCAATGATTGAGCCAGACGAGGTGCTGGCAATCAGCGGAGAGGGTAAAGAACTCGGAAACTGGGATCCTGCGCACGCGCTTGTATTGAATGATGCTTCATTCCCTGTATGGGAGATCAATCTTAGTGCGGATTCCATGGCAACTCCGTTTGAGTATAAATTCATCATTCTCAAGAAAGATACCCGCGAGGTGAAGGGTTGGGAATATACCGACAACCGTGTATATGGAATCAAATGTGAGTCAGCTGCCGAACATGTTGTGATCGACGGGCTTCGTTTTGCGAATCCGAAAGAAAACTGGAAAGGTGCCGGAACGGCGATACCCGTGTTCTCAATCCGTACAGAGAATGATTTCGGAGTCGGAGATTTCATGGATATCAAGAAGATGGTTGACTGGTGTGCGTTGACAGGTCAGAAGATACTTCAGATTTTGCCTATCAATGACACGACCATGACCGGAACATGGGTTGATTCTTATCCCTATAAGGCAAATTCTATCTTTGCTCTTCATCCTATGTTTCTCAACCTTTGGGAAGTGGGGACTCTTAAAGATGAAAAACGGCGCGATTATTATTATAATCTTGCGCTGGATCTTAATGCGCTTCCGGTCATAGACTATGAGCGTGTCAATGCCGGCAAACAGGAATATCTTCGGGAGATTTTTGCCGAGCAGGGCAGCGTAACCCGTCAGCGTAAAGAATACAAAGAGTTTGTTTCGAGGAATGAATACTGGTTGAAACCATATGCCGCCTGGTGTGTGCTCCGTGAAATATATCAGACTCCGGATAACAATTGTTGGGGAGAGTTTGCCCGTTATGATGTTGAGAAATTAGAAAAGCTCTCTATTGAATTTAAAGATAGGTTCGATTTCTATTATTATGTGCAGTATCATCTTGACAGACAGCTTCATGACGCGAGGGACTATGCACATAGCCACGGAGTGGTGTTGAAAGGAGATATACCTATCGGTATAAGCCGTTTCAGTGCGGATGCATGGGTTTCTCCTGAATTGTTTAATTTGAATACTCAGGCAGGCGCGCCGCCGGATGACTTTTCAGTGCTTGGTCAGAATTGGGGATTGCCGACTTACAACTGGGATGAAATGGCGAAAGACGGTTTCCAGTGGTGGAAAAATCGCTTCCGAAAGATGGCGGAGTATTTTGATGCGTATAGGATTGACCATATACTTGGCTTTTTCCGCATATGGGAAATACCGATGAATGCCGTGCATGGGCTTTTAGGATATTTTAATCCGGCATTACCTTTTTCAGCAGAGGAACTCCGTAATAGCTATGATTTTTGGATTGATCCGGATGTCATGACACGTCCCTTGATTCTTGACTGGATGCTCAACGACTTCTTCAGTGATATGAAAGAAGAAGTGAAAGAACGATTCCTTGACAGGGTGGGTGGAGACCGCTATTGTCTAAAGAGTTTTATTGACACTCAAGAGAAAGTAGAGAAGTATTTTGCCGGCATAGACAAGGATGAAAAGACAGAGCGTGTAAAGAATGCCCTTCTGGGAATTATTGATGACGTGCTTTTCATTGAAGATCCATATAATAAAGGTCACTATCATCCAAGAATTGCCGCTCAATATACGTATCAGTATCGTGTGCTTTCAGACTATGCGAAATGGAATTTCAATCGTCTTTACACAGATTTCTTTTATCATAGGCATAATGATTTCTGGTATGGGAAGGCTATGTGGAAGCTACCTCCGCTTTTGGATTCAACTTCAATGCTGACATGTGCTGAAGACCTTGGTATGATACCTGACTGCGTGCCTGAAGTTATGGACCGCTTACAGATTCTTTCGCTCGAGATCCAGCGTATGCCTAAAGATACGGGAACTGAATTTGGAGACACTTGGCATTATCCGTATTATTCGGTTTGCACGACATCGTCTCATGACATGGCTGGAATCAGAGGCTGGTGGGAAAGCGATCGTGACGCCACGCAGAGGTTTTATAGTCATGTGCTGCATGAGAGTGGAAATGCACCGCATTTTGCAGAACCATGGATTTGTGACAAGATTATAAGTCTTCACCTTGAGAGCCCGTCAATGTTGTGTATCCTCCCGTTGCAAGACTGGATGTCGTGTGACGGATCGTTGAGACGGGAGAATCCGAATGATGAGCAAATCAATGATCCTTCAAATCCACGTCATTACTGGCGTTACCGCATGCATCTGACTGTAGAGGAGCTTATGCGTAAGGATTCTTTTAACGCTGCGATGCGGCAACGCATTTCAGAATCCAAGAGATGATGATGAACATAGTCTTAAAGTTTTTGACTCCGATATTGACGTGCATGCTCCTGCTTCCATCCATGGAAAGCGGAGCATGCACTTCGGCTATAGTATCGGCGGAGGTTAACCCTTACGGGCGCCCGATCCTTTGGAAGCATCGGGATACGAGCACAATTGACAATAAGGTTGAATATGTTGCTGCGCGTCCCGGCGAGTTGTCGTATGTTGCATTGTTTAATGCCGGGGATAAGTATCTTAAGGAGGCATGGATGGGTATGAATGAGGCTGGATTTGCCGTTATGAATACAGCTTCTTATAATATTAAAGATGACAAGGTCAGCGCCAAAAAAATGGATAAGGAAGGATATGTGATGACAAAGGCTCTGAAAACATGTCGCACTGTGGATGATTTTGCCCGCTTGCTGGAGACTCTTCCGCGTCCTATGGGTGTGGAAGCGAATTTTGGCGTAATTGATGCAACCGGTAATGGCGCTTATTTCGAGACGAATAATCATAGTTATAGGCGGTTTGATCTGAAGGATGCCGAGAATGGTGTGCTCGTACGTACCAATTACAGTCATTCAGGCAGACCGGACGAAGGTTTTGGTTTTGTGCGTGAGGCTAATGCCTGCCATTTGCTTGACCCATATGTGAGAACGAAGTCTGTAACTCCCGAGGTGCTGACTGAGGAACTGAGTCGTAGCTTTTATCACGATATGAATAAACGAGACTATTCATCTGCGGGAGAGAGGTGGGTAATAGATCAGGATTTTATACCCAGGTATAAATCTACTGCTACAATTGCCATTGAAGGATGTCGTCCTGTTTCTTCAGTGTCGGAGGTGACCCCTGAGATGGTAAAACGCGAATATGTGATGTGGACCGGTCTCGGATATCCGCCCTGTGCGGAGATACGTGCTGTTACATGCGATAAAGAGGGTGTTGATAAAGACCTGCGGGGGTCTTTGCCAAACGGTCATTCTCCACTTGCAGACAAGGCAAAAAAGATGCGCGATGAAGTTTTTCCCATACATAAGGGAAACGGAGACAAATACATCGACATGGAAAAACTTTTCCGTGAGGACGGTACGGGATATGTGCAGAAATTAAAGCAGCTAAATGTTGAGAATTTCAAAAAAGGGAGGGAGAATCGGGATGGATACGGCAAAAACTGATTTTCTGTGTAATGAAGTCTTCAGGATGACTAAGGGTGATTTCGCACGCAAGATGTTTTTGTTCTGGGGTGTGACTCCTGCCATTGTTCTGTCACTGTGGTTTGTAGCAGGCTTGGTATTCGGAATTGTTGTCAATATTGTTTATTTTGCTGTAGCTGCCATGGCATTGTTCATCATGTTGCCGTTGGTCATGATGTTTCTGTATTATAGCCATGGATTAAATAAATACTGTTATTTCAATGTTGTGGATCATAATATCTCTCTTTCGGAGAATGGTGTGATGGTAACAATGTATTTCCCTGTGACTTCAGAGGGAAGTGATGACACAGACAATAATGAGAATGAGACTAAAAAGAGCGAGGTCTTTATAAATTACAGCAGGTTTGGAGCTTACAGGGTGTTTTCTGATTCAGTGGTTTTCCCCATAGACAAGCCTGTTAGCGGTTTTTTGTGGATGCCGTTGTCTGCATTTGAGGATGGACCGGAATTTGAGAATGCCGTGAGAAAATTGTCTTCAAAGCTGACATTAAGTGCTTTCTGATTAATGAAGTGATTATTGCTGACTGTCGGTTTGTTAATTAATTCGGATTTTGCATATGCGTATATTAAAAGAAAAGAACAAGAAATATTGCTTCATAATGGATATGGAGGTTCGCGATTATGAACTTGATTGCGAACAGATAGTGAACAATGCGAATTATCTTCATTATATGGAGCATACGCGCCATAGGTTCTGTATGGATGCGGGAGTCTCTTTTACGCAGATGCATAATAATGGCATCGATGCCGTTGTTCGCAAGATAGAGATTGAATATAAGACATCGCTGCGGGGTGGAGACACGTTTCTCAGTTGTCTGAGGGTGGAGAGAAAGGGTGCCAGATTCATTTTTCATCAGGATATAATACGTTCTGACGGAGAGGTATGCACAGAGGCTGTCGTGACATGTGTTATTCTTAAAGACGGCAAGCTGACAAGAGGTGACGAACTCGCCCGCCTGTTTGCCAAATACCTGTAAGTTGCGATGAATCATACGGAAGAAGATGCTATATATCGTATAGCATTAGGGATGATGAAAGGTTGCAATGCATCCATAGTCAAAAGAATGGTCGAGAGGGGTGTGACTCCACGGGAGTTTTTTACTCTTGATCTGTTGTCGGTGTATGATGCGTTGGGACTGAACAGTAAGAACGGTTTTGGCGCGAACTCAAGAGAAGACTCCTTGCAAAAGGCAAAGAACGAGTATCAGTTTGTTTCACGCCACTCGATACGCGTGTTGTCGCTCGCTGACGATGATTATCCGTGGTTGCTTGCTGAAATACCGGATGCTCCGGTCACTCTTTATATGCTTGGTGATGCAGAACTGAATCCGATGCATTCAGCCAGCATTGTCGGCACGCGTAAGCCTACAAAATACGGGATGTCTTTCTGTAGCCGGTTTTGCACAGATCTTTGCGGATATTTTCCTGATCTTTCCATAGTCAGCGGACTTGCACTCGGCATAGATGCCGCCGCTCATACCGCCGCTCTGGATTCCGGTTGTCAGACAATTGCTGTTGTTGCTCACGGTCTTGACACGCTTTATCCGGCGGCAAACAGGGATCTTGCTCGAAGAATAATAAAAAACGGAGGTGCGGTTATTACAGAGTATCCGTCAGGATCGACTCCGCATCGTTCCTGTTTCTTAGAGAGAAACAGGATAGTGGCAGGTCTTTCGCAGCTGACAGTAGTCGTGGAATCTCCGATAAAAGGGGGAGCGATGAGTACTGCCAACCTTGCTTTCAATTATGACAGAGAGGTTATGGCTCTGCCCGGAAGGGTTACGGATGACGTAAGCGCCGGCTGTAATCTTTTGATCAGAAAAGAGAAGGCACATCTGATAGGAGCTGCCGCAGATGTGATAGAGATGATGGGATGGAAGCCGCTTGGCAGACGTGTGGCGCCAAAGCAGAGAAATCTTTTTCCCGAACTTGAAGGAACACCGGGAAGAATATATGAATTGCTTAAGTTTGAATCTGACCCCGTGTCTGTAGATGTGATTCATCTTCGAACCGGCATAAGTGTGCCGGAACTCATGGGTGCTTTGACAGAACTTGAATTTGACGGCATAATCACACGTCAGCCTGGAAACCGCTATTCAATCTCCTGAGACATGATTGCCTTATGATATAAGTAGTGACTAAGGATAATTAAAAATGCCGGATTTATCCGGCATTTTTAATTATCTTTCCATTTTAGAAACGTTCAAGAACAGTTTCTATAAGATGCCTTACTTTAGGTTTATAGTCTGTATTTGCGTTGTTAAGCCTGCGTTCGGCAATGATGCAGCATACAGTCATCGCACGGTGTCCGAGGAGTTTTGCCATACCTTGGAGACATGCTGATTCCATCTCGAAGTTTGTAATCGGTCGACCGTTGAACCGGAAGCTTTCGATTTTCTCGTTCAGATTGGGGTCAGCCAGTTTCAGACGCACCATTCTTCCTTGCGGAGCATAGAAGCCTACAGCTGCAATTGTAAATCCTCGCACCATGTCATCACGACCAATTCTCTCTACAAGCTCAGCATCGGCATTTACAGTGTAAGGAGCAGCCCATGTCTCTTTCCATTCCGTATGTTTGCAGAATTCGCGTTCAAACTCAAGATCGCACACTTTATCACGGTCGGCGTAGAAATTCAGAATGCCGTCGAATCCCATGCCTTTTTCTGCTATTACGAAATCACCAATGTGCAAATCCTCCTGTAATGATCCGGAAGTTCCGATACGCACGATGTTGAGAGTGCGATGTTCCTGTTTTATTTTCCGGGTCTTGAAATCTATGTTGGCAAGAGCGTCAAGTTCGGTAACGACAATCTCGATGTTGTCCGGACCTATGCCATGAGAAATGACCATCATCGTTTTCCCCTTGTATGTGCCGCCTATCGCATGAAACTCTCGTGACGAGACATTATAATCTATCGAATCAAAATATGACGCCACCATATCCACTCTGCCGGGATCTCCGACAAAAATGATATTGTCTCGGAGTTGTTCCGGAGTGAGGTGAATGTGAAAAACAGAACCGTCCTCATTGATTATGAGTTCGGAAGCGGGTATAATTCTATCGTCTGCCATAAAATGCATTTAATAATAAAATTTTAAAATGTCCATAGCAGATATTGATGTCAGATCATGACTTTAATTAATTGTGTCTTGGAAACTGTTTAAATCAGGCATCAATATGCTGGTATGAAAGTTCAATCTCTGATAAGTAAGTGTTGGAAATTAGCTTATATTAAATTTTAGGAGATTTTGAGATGATTTCATGATTCCGAAGAAGGAGCATAGCGGGCTATGCGACTGATGAGAAATCATGAAAGCATCCAAAAGATTCAAAATTTAAATAAGCACGGCATTTACTTATTATAAACTAATTTTCAATACTTACTTATTATAAACAATATATAGTTGTTTATGTCATGCAAAAATAGTGAAAATGCCCGAAAAGAATAAAAATAATGAGAAAAATTTGGTGTGTTACTGAAAAAGTTGTAATTTTGCACGCTATCAAAAACGACTGAGGAAAGATGCCGGAGTGGTCGATCGGGGCGGTCTCGAAAACCGTTGTGCCTTTTAGGCACCCAGGGTTCGAATCCCTGTCTTTCCGCAACCCTTACTGAAAATCAACCACTTGCAAAATAGTGGGGCAGAAAGTGGGGCAGAAACAAAGAAAACGTCCTTTTTGGGGCGTTTTCTTGTTTCTTTCAGGTGCGTTTCCCAACGAGCCTGAATCAAAATAAACCAAAATGAGAAAAGTTTGCCATTATCTTTGATTCTTTATTTTCTTGATTAGCCATATCACAGCAATCACTATGACCACAACAAGGATGCCAATAGAAATACCTCCGACTTCTTGCTTGACCTGTTCCCATTTTGACAACTGTCTTTCAACCGGCATAGGCATTTGATTGGATTCTTCTATCAGGGCCATCAGTTCCGTTTTTTGTGCTGTCAGTAGGCTATCGATATATTGACGAGTAATTTCTGTTGTTTTATTATTTTCCGTTGTAGTCGTTCGGTCGCTTTTCTGTATCCGGTCGCGGTATCGCTCCTTAGAAATTATATCCCCAGCTTCGTTAATATGAAGCACAATGCTATCCCTGACTGCGACACTATCACGGGCAGAGATGCTATCACGTCTTTGTTCCAACACTCGGATTTCATTCAGAAGATTCTGAACACGCTGCATCAAAATCTCTGAATTTTGTGAAATACTATCAGTCTTGGATGATTCCACCGGGATATAACGTTGACTTCGACATCCCGACATCCCTATGAACAAAATTGCCATAAGGAAGATAACAAACTTGGATTTCATATTAGAGGGTAATTGTTTAATCGCTGGAAGTCTGAACAGATGAAGTATCTTCCTCCGTAGTCATTGTTACCACGGCCTCATTAGCTCCGGCAATCTCTGACCACTGACCATTCTGCATTGCATAGGCGCACTGGTCATTAGCCGGGATTTCAGGAATTGAGGAGAGCTTCGTATTAACCGAAGTCATTTTTGTTTCCAACTGGGCCACACGCGCAATCAGAAGATTGAATGTCTGGGTTGTAATGAAACCACTAACATCAGGAATATCCGAGATTTTTGCATATATCCTTTCAGCATCCGCAGCTTTTAGATAAGGCGTGAGGTCAACCTTTGGCATAAATTTGCCAACGATTTCCCAATGGTCGCCAAGCCAAAGATACTCAATATATTCATTCTTGCCGACTTCTCCATCGGGGTCTGGTACGCAATAGATTTTATTCTTGATGTCAGATGTTGGAAGTTCATCAACGATTTCAAACGGAGATACATCAAGTTTCGTCCGTATTTCGTTTTCTGCTGTAATCTCGATGCCGTAACCGGGTGTCAGTTTGTTCTGTTTCCCATTCAATGCTGATTTTGGGGCAACATCTTCGGTTACAAATGCTTTTAGCAGAGATACAAGAAAACTGCCATTAGCATTATCTTTGGCAAAAGGGATGATTTCGTTTCCGTCAAGTTGAAGAGTGGGAATAAGTTCACTTATTTTTAAGTCTTTATCTTCCATATTGATGTTGTTATTTTCTTGTTTGATTGTTGAACCTGTTTCAAGGAGTGTATTCTTGTTATTTTCAAGGATAATATTATCCGGAGTCCTTGTTGGGATGACTTCAAAAGACTTTGTGCCATCTTTCTCAAGCAACAAGGATTTACCACTTTCAAGACGGAATCCGAAACCATTCTCTTGCTTCAATGCCGGCTTCTTGACTTCAACAGTACGATTCTGATGAAAGGCAAGAGAAGTCTGGGGCAGTCTTATGTTAGACAACCCTATTTTAAGCAAGGTGATTATAACTGAACTCCGTTCCATTATGATTCAATCATTCTCGCGTCTGTCACTTCCGAATATGATACGATTGATACTTTTACACCGGCATAGATGCCAATCTCAAATATCAGGTCTTTCGGACTGTCATCGCCAAATTTTACTATGGGGATAGGTGGTAAGTTACCGATGGCGGCCAGAACCCTTAAAGTCGCACCTGCGGCTCTGCAAATCTGGACTGCGGCATTGCCCGTTGATATGAACTCAGCTGAATAGTAACCTTTAGGGTCTTTATTGAATGTTAGTTGCTTTTCCATTACATTTTGACTTATTGCTGATTGTCATCTTCTTCATCGTTTGAAGAGCCTTTTGTGATTTCGGTTTCTTCAATGATGGTTAATTTCTTTTTCTCTTCTACGACATCATCAAGAAGTTCCTCTTTGCCGACCAGCTTATAAAAGTTGAATTTCTTTTTGATGCCCTTATATTCAAGATAGTTATTGACACATGAATTAATCTCTATGCCATAGATAATGAACAGCATACCCATACTGATGATAGGCACACCAATCGTTATCTCAAAGGTCATACTGCATACTTCCGCAAGTGTGACCCAACACAGGTAATCAACCATCTTGTTTATGGTTCGCCGGATAGCGCGTGAAAACCTAATCTTTTCACCTCGCTTCTTGGCAGCCATAATACCAAACCTTAAATCCGCGATAACAAGAATCATCCCCAGTAACAGCCACGGGGCAAGATGCGTGTAAAAGGATGTGATGGAAGCACCCAGCACAGCAAATATGGAACTAAAGAGGTTGTTGTCGTTCATTATGTATGGGGATTATAAATGTTATTACAAGATGCCATTCTACAATAAGAAGACATTCAAAAGTATCTACATTCCTCCGATTAAAGAACTCTAAACCCCGACAATCTACGACTTTACCCAATAGTCGTAAAAATCCCACCTAAACGATGTTAGATGGGATTCGTCATTTACGCTTCTGCTATTTCCGTTACATGCCCCAGAATCCGATTCATTGCTTCAATGAACGCAGGACTGCAACACTTCATCGCATAGGTGTCGATAAGTCGCATTTCCTTTTCATTGTATTCAGTAGGGCCATCGGAATTGTATATCTTCATAGCAAGCGATAATGCTTCTATGCCAGAACCGACATTATAGATTACGTCGGCAAATTGTTGACGTAGGTCACAGATGGAACAGTTCTTGTGGGCGACATCTGTAAAAATCTCAATCCTTGAAAAGTCTATATTCATAACTTATTGTTGATAATTAATTATTCTTGCTGAATACATAAGTGAATAGGTTGAATCAAGCGAACCTGATTTGTTAGGGTCATAAATAAGGAGATATGTGATGGAATCACCGCCTCCCATCTCCCATGAATCAACACGCTGCCCATTTTGATTTACGACAGTGGGATATTCTCCATTATAATAAGGAGTCTGCTCAGAACCATTTACCGTAACTTTCTTTTGCGTCCTGCCATATACATGGAAATTATTTTGCGTCAAGACATCGGCAACAATAGTAAATTCTACACAAAACGCTGTGGAGCTTCCTATTCCTAAAGCACTTCTGACCTCACTTAATGTAGGCAAAGTGATTCCGGAACTTTTACCAATGGCATACACAACCCATTTATTGTTCTGTGCAATTTTTAGATAGCCGTTATAGATGGTATTGGCTGCATTAAGCGTATATTTGCTATAATGATACCCTCCAATCCAACCGTCAAGATTGCCATTGCCAGTGCCAAGAAACGCATGATTTATATCTGCATTTTTAGCAGAAAGAAGCATAGCGATATTTCTACCAAGACCCCAAAAATTATTAGAATCCTCATTCTCAAATCGCGCTACGGCTCTATTCCCTGTTGTTGCGGGAAGCACATTGCCACCAATTCCAGCAAATGTTTTGTGGGTATCATTACGGAATATAATACAGGCATCATTTGAGAAATCTGGGCCATTTGTCAAAGCACTGCCTGAAATATTGAATCCTGCAATCTTTCCAGATGTGGCATTGATAGTTCCTGATATGTCAGCCTTGGTTGCTACCAGATTACCATCGACATCAACCCTAAAGGGTGCGTTATCCGGTGTTGTTGAACCTGCCCATATACGAATCTTCTTACCAGCCAAAGAACCTGACATACCGGCGGTAATCACACCCTCGTCATTCTCTATCAGAATTTGATTGGATTGCATTAAAGTAATTATTGCATCATCAGCAAGCAATAAGGGTGTATATATAGGAACCATAGTATTTAATGGCTCCCAAAATTCAAGCCAAGACTCAGTTCCATTGTTTGTGAGTTGTGGAGCATTGCTTTCAGTAGATGAATGGGTCTTTTTACATCTAAACCACTTAGCATGAGAAGCATATATGGTGTTATCTGTCATAAGATACACTAAATCTATATACCTTAATCCCGTATCCGTCAGTGCTGAATCATTATGATACTCAAATCCGGTGGCAAATTTGGAACGTCTGAATATACAGCCTTGAAGACCTTGCGGCCCGGGATTTCCCTCTTTTCCATCAAAAACAACCGGCACAGTTTCAGTAGCAACATCAATATTATTCACATAAAGCACAAACTTAATCCATTGACAATTTGCAGGGATGGTTATAGCTGAGGAATAATTTGTGAGGTTGCTGGTAGAATTATCAGTATATCCAATCTGATACTTCAATGTACCCTCAGATGTGACAATGGGGCTTGAATTACCTGTCTGCTTGCGTTTTTCACAAGTAACGGAGGTTGGATGATATTTTCCATCATCTGTTTTCTTAACTTGGGATACACTCGGCACAAGCCAGTAGCGGACGGCATCCGCTCCCGGATTGCCGTCCTTTGGCCTGCGCCTGATAGTGATGCTTCCCTGTGCGTGTAGCATAGGCTTGGTTTAGGTTCAGTCTAAATGTTCAAGAACTTCGTTGGCAATAGCCTTAGCGTGCTTTCGCCACTGCTGATAGTCAGAATACTCGGAGATATACTCCTCGCGCTTTTCCTCGTCGATGTCAGAATCTTCATCCATAACCTCTGTATAGTTGGCGATAATCGCCTGAACATCATCGTTGGAATACTTATCGCTGACGATAGCACTCACAATGTCGTTATAGGTGCGACCCTGCACATCAACCTGATTGCAGTCATAAGTCTGGGGGATGTCCGCATCCTCGTTTTCTTCTTCCTCTGATTCACGTGGAGCGAGAGGTGCCGGGGTGATGTCGTAGAAGACGCGGAGGATACTGCCCTCGGGATACGCGATAATTCCCGAATCGGGAACTGTTGGAAATTGATAGTTACATTTCATTGTGCTGATTGTTTTAGGGATTATTCAAAATAGTAATCGGGAAACTTGCCTCCGATGTCACGTTTCTTGATAACGGTTGAAATCGGAAAGGCGTTTTCTATCTTGGCTGCTTGGTCAAGCATATTCTTCAAGGTGAAAGAATTGGTGATAAATTTACACTTCTCACCATTGTATTCAATCAGAACAACATGTCTTCCATTACCATGTTGGGTTTTGACATCGGTTTGAAACTTTTCCACCTTGATGGGAAGATTAAGAATGCTATCAATCTTTATCTTCTTAACATCGAAGAACTGTTGACCGTCTTTTGTCGTAACACGACCGGATACTCCTATATCTGCAAAGCTCATGTCGTTATTCGTTAATTTGTTCCATAAGTTTCGGCAGTGACCCCATTTACACCATCCCCAATAGGAGGCAAGGACTTCACGCCTACGCTTTTCATCTGTTATTCGTTTTGCTTTTCGTGCGAAAGTTTGCTTTATTGATTTTCTAATCCTGATGTTCGTTGGCGTGAAGCAATAACCCAGAAAGTCTATGCTTCTTCCATCGCCCACCACGTTGCCTCTTTCTTTTCTTCTTCCTATGTTCTCGTCTTTCTTCATCTGTTAGATTTCTGCCTATGGGTGAAACTATGGCGTTGGCTTTAAGAACGACACCTTTTTCAGACGAAAGATGATGAAACATCTTCATCGCCCTAATTGCTTCTGCCTTAGTCCGGGCAAAACCTGCCACATCATCACAGTAGCGAAAGTATGCAGACTTTCTACCGTTCTGCTTCATCTTGTGGTCTATGGAGCTTATTGCGAGATTGCCTAAAGTCTGGCTTGACACTGCCCCAATAGGGGTTCCTCTGATTCCGTATGATTTCATTTTCCAATTCTTTTATGATTTCTTCTCCACTATCATAGGCAAGTATTACCATGTCGATTAGTCGAAGAAACATCTTGTCTTTATAAAGGCGTTCCAAAGATGACCTTACAAGGTCATGAGGCAGACTCTGATAGTATTTCTTAAAATCAGTTTTCCAAAACCATTTAAGTTCAGGATGTCTGCGCAAAGTCCGCTGAACACGTTTAACACCGAAATGCAAACCTTTACCCTTGATACAGGCAAAAGTATCCATTATCAGACTTGCGAAAATCCGAGGGGATACAACCAGCATGATGGCGTGTTGCAATATTCGCCACGGATAATAATTCTAAGCTCCCTTACCTTTCCTGCATCAGTCCTGAGATATTCACTTCTGTAATTAGGCGGTGGAAATTTCAAGGTCAGAATCATCTTTTGCAACTCACGCAATTCGGCTTCTGCGTTTTCATTGTGTGCCTGAATGTACTTATTTGGTATCCTTACCTCTTTTCCATTGACGATGATGAGACGTTTTGCCTTGCCCTCTTGTGCCTTTCGGTCAGCAAGACGTAGATTGTCGATGTTGGCAATACGTTCCATTATGAAGCCCTCACGTTTTGGACGCTTACCGCCACGCATAGCAATGGCTTCCTCATAGATGCGGATACGCTCTATAAGAAGCGAATCAATTTCTTCATAGGTCATTGATTCCCATTGTATATCTTCAAATGGCTTGATAGTCATCATCAGTTGTTAAGTGTTCTGAAAAACCGGATATATAATTTTTATTTGTGCCAAACTAACTTTCTTCAAGTTCAATAATAGAATCCAACGAGAAATGCAAGATGGCTTGCTTGGATTCTCTGCCCGGAGCTTCCGAAATGCTTTCGCATCCTACTTGCACCGCTTGTCTGCTGCAAGGTGCAGACCTTTCCGCAATATGTGTTCTGACTTCACGGATAATCTTTCAATCCGTTACGCTGCGTAGTTCATTATAAGCGCAGGGTCAAGGCTCTGGGGAAATTTATCTGATTGGGTTTTACCCCTTTCATTCAAGTTTGGCGAGAGCCGTAATTCGCATTCGAGTTCGAGAAAGCGTTCCTCGAGTTCACGTAACCGAGACCGCAATACGAACCGTTATTCGCATTACCACCCCAGAGCAGCAGGCTCTTCCCCATCTACCTACCGAAATCGTGCCGTACACGCTGCACGCACCGAAATACGCTGACGCATTTATTGGCACGATTCGGTTTTTGTAATGGTTTTTCAGAATGTCAATGTTCTTTTTAATTATTGGTAAGACTTTGCTTATCTGAAACTTTACTTACGTTCCATCAGACAGTAGCCATCAGTTGCTTTCCGTCCATAAAGGTAAGGGGGCCATAATAAGCAAGGCGAGAGCCGCAACTCGCATCCGAGTGCGAGAAAGCGTCCCACGAGTACACGCAACCGAGACCGCAATACGAACCGCCATACGCACCACCACCCCAGAGCAGCAGTTGACCAGTGTTATTGGCATATTCATAGTCGCACCAGTATGAATTACTTCCTCCGCCCAAAGTAGTTGCGATAAGGTCGAAGTATTCGCCAAGCATCATCTTTGTGACATATCCCTCACTGTTTGCTGAAAGGGTGCGTCTGACAGTCTGGCGATACTTACCCGATGGGTGTGTAGCCAATTCAGCGTATGACGGCATACGGTTGCCCTCATAGATATAGAACTCGTTTCCCGTTTGAGCAGTGTTTTCAGAATTTCCGAAGTATGCACCCTGAATCATCTCCCACTGCCAGCCCCATGCGTCTTCAAATCCGTTCAGATTGACACGTGAGCAATCCACGCCTACAACCGTGCCATTCGTGACTGTAATGTTTATCTTTCCGTTGTTATCACCGAGTGATTTTGTCGCACCGGTAAGGAGGCTTGTAGTACCTGCCCAAAGGTCTTTCCAACCGCCCGAGCCACTAACGCCCTGACCGATTTTATCCTGCGCGTTGGGGCTACCATACTGCGAAAGACAAAGCATCATCATAAAGCGGCGATGGTCATAGTTGACAAGACCCCAGTTCTTTCCGTTTACCTGTGCATCAGTCCAGAACTGCGAGATTGTACGCGAACCAGCGGGTCTTACTCCTGAACGAGAAGTCAATGCTGCTCCTGCAAGCGAAGCCTTATATGCGCCTACGCAGATGTAATCACCTCCGTCCGCATCACCGATGAAATGCCCTCCGATTGGAAGCATCGACATCCAAAGGTAATCAACCCCAGACGCGGCATCACGCTTAACTGTGTAGTAAAGCCGGGGAGCAATGACCATCACATGACCCTTTGTTTCATCAAGGGTAGTTCCGTCAGCAAAGACACCTGAGTTGACGGGCGAAAGTTTGGCAGCTTTACCATCGTTGGTAACGAGATAGCGACCGACCATAGACTTGTATTCGTTCCACATACCGGTATTACCGATAACGCCCCATTCTGGACTGCTGGTGCCTTGCTTAATAGGAACACCCCATGCTATCTGACGAAGCAACTGCTCGTCATCGGTGTTCATTGAGTTCATAAAGTTGTCAAGGGTGATTCTGCGGACAGAACCATTTACCTCAACCATCACACCGTTATTCTTCTGAATAGAAGGCACAAGTGTGGCGTTTCCAAGATTCTTTTTAGCCATATTATTGCGTTTGTATTAAGTTGTTAGTGTTAATTCCACTCTGCTTCTGCCACGACTTCAACATCACCCATTTCACCATTACGGTCGGTTTCGGTTGTGGTGACTTGAATTGTGTTGGCATTTGCAGTCTTGACGACTGACCATGTTTTCCTATCCATCACATCCATTCGCCATTTTACACCAGTTGGCGTGATTTCTTGATTTGAGCCATCGGGCAGGAAGCGAACTATCTTCGCCTTGACTGTTACAGGGCTACCGGTATCAACATCCTTTTGTGTAGAAGAAATGAAGCAGATAACTTGATAGTCATCCGATGTGTCGATAATGCGTATTCCGGCTCTGAATACTGGGGTTGTGCTGGAAGAATCCTTATAAAATTCAGCGATAAACAACTGAGTGCCGTCAACATCCGCATTTGTGACAGTGATGGACTTCATACCGTTCTTAGCACTCCAAAGGGTGTTATCCCGATACCATTTCACATAATAGTTGGTCAGTTCCGATGCACCAAGCCATAACTTAGTGGAAAGCACGGTTGAAGTGATGTCGGATGTAAGCTGCTCGGTGGTTGCGTTTACATAACCGGCATAAGAAGTAGCACCGACAGTCTGAATAAGCACATCGATGGATTTTTGCAGGTTGTATTCCGTACCGCCTACGGTTGCCACGCAAGAATAAGAAAGCGTATCGTTGGCGATATTAGTTGAACTTGCAAGGTTCTTAACGATTCGTAATGCCCCGGTGGTTGTGTTCATCTTGAACACTCCCGTACTGTCAAGCCGATACCCATCCGCATCAGTTGTACTATTAAAATTAAGGGTGACTCCGTTGTATTGCCATTGGTGGAATGACAAAGCCACAGATGCGCCTCTTGCAGATGTCACATTGGGAACGATGATAGGTTGGTTGGCTGCAACCGTCCAATCAGGAGATACTGTGCCTGACTTGTCATCCACACCTTGATAGAGGGGGATGCCATTGGCGATTTCAAGCGAAATAAAGAATGTATCACCATTCCTTAATCGCTTAATTGTAATACTACCTTGTGCGCTGTAAGACATATTATTTCAGATTTATTTATTGTTGATAAAAGCAAGTGCATCATACTGGTCGCACACTACGCCATTCAATTTATCAGCACGTTCTTTAAGTGTACCGGAAATACAAACCGAGTTCATCAATTCCTTTTCATTGATACACATCATATCCCCATTACATACATGGGTTTCAACTTGGAATCCGTAGTTAACGGCCTTTGTTTTGTCTGCAATTATGTAATTCATCAGTTGAAAATTAAATCGTTACCATTCTCATCCGTAAAGATGTCATTGTTTTCATCGGTTGCAATGCAGTGTGCTTCCTTGAGTTCTGACATAGTATGCAGTTCAATCCACGAATCGTTGTAAGACGAGCCTATTCCGGTCAATGAAAGAAGAAACTGTGTTACATCACCCTCATTCAGAAGCACATTGGTTTTAGCGTAGGTATCAGCATACCAAAGAATCCTGATAAGGCTACCCGGACAATCCACAACGTTTCCGTCATAATCCACCATAACCTCGTCATAGCGCATCGTGTCAAATGGGCTAATGTCTGTTCCGTTTGTCATTCGGATTGTGTATCGTGGATTCAGACGATTGACCGAGAACTGAACCATTGCCACTTCTCTATTTTCCGCATAGGCCCGAATCACATAATCAGATTTATGAATCAGACGTAAGTCTAATGTTATCTGAGTGGGTGCAATAGCGATTACTTCATCTTCTCCTGCGGTCAATTCAGTGAATGATGTAGCGGTATTCACTCGGAATAATTTTATGTTATATCCTGTTGTTATGACTTTATCACCACTGTATAAGGATACCGGGATAACGCGGTTATAGGCGTTTTCATCCGTTGCGGCTGTCTGCGCTGATGATGATGCTGTCTGCAATCCGTGGGATGTCTTATATTCATAGAGGAAAAGCTTATCCTTGAAAGGATTGTATTGGATAATCATATCGTCACCTATGCCAAGTGAATACATATTCTGCGACTTGTCAGAGCATGATAACACAATAGGCTCGGTCTTGATAGGAATGTTAACGCCTAATCGATTGTCTGCAAGGACTCCCTCAAAATGCAATGATACCTGTTCACCCGGTGAGAAGTTGCGCATTACTGAAAGCGCACCACGTAGTGAGCCGGTCTGATTGATAGAATAAAGATTTTCCCATTCAGGAAGCGTGGAAATGTCTTCACCATTGGCAAACCACTTCATATCAGCAAGAGCGTGATTTGAATGTGGGTCGCCCCAACTATTATCTGCGGCACTTGCCACTACTTGAGGAAGAATCACTGTTGGTGAAAGTGCGCGATTAGGCTCATACTGATTTGTAAAGCCATTATATACTTGCACCACCGGACTGTTAGGGGTGATGTTGACCACCGAAACAGCCACGTTAAGAGGTGCATAGTCTATTCTTATTCTTTTTTTTGATATTTCCATTATGGTGCTGCTATTAGTTGAGCCTGCGCCACATCATCCCCGTCAATTTTTGCAACCATCGTGAATAAGGTGCTGATTGAGTTCGGATTTGTACCGAGGTCGTTATCTGTATCTGTGTATGTAAGGGTTATTGTTCCGTCAAAATCCTTTACCTTTTGTTTAAGCTGCCAAGCAGCATCATTCACAGCCTCACCGCTATCGCGTGTAATAGTCCAATCGGTTATCTGGTCGGTTATTTCTTTCCACCCTTGATAGACCCGACACGTTACTTCCATTGATTCGCCATAAGCAAGGAAGCCGTCACCATTTGTCGTAATTTCCATTCGGATGGGAAGCACTTGAGTTTGTTCTATGACACCAGTCATATAGATGTTATTCAGATATGCAGAATAACCGGTCATAAACAATCCGAATACGGAGAGATTACTCAAGTCACCAAACTGCGCACCGATATTGTTGGCGGTAAATTCCCAATCATTCACGCCTTTAAGATAGCGTTCATAAGTCCGGGTAGAATATCGGGATGTCTGACGGTTGGTATCGGTGAAGTTTCCATAACCTACAAAGTGCATAGCCTCACAAGGATGAAACTTCATCTTCCATCTATCCGACACCGCACGGAGCATATAGCGAAATTTGCTATTGCGACCAGTTTCTAAAATGTCGGTGATTCTGAAATATGCAGTATAGAAGCCGGCAAAATGAAAATTTCCAATGGAATCATCATAGTCTGCCGTTGAGTTGTTTGATTGTGTATATCCGTCGTGGAAAATACCCATGCAGATGTCATCAATCGCAACAGTACCGATTTCTCCATCCTCAAGATGAAGAATGACAGTACCGGTCATCAATGGATTGCCATCTGAATCAAGGTCAGGTATGCACTGTTCTACGATACCACCACCGGGAGCGTTCCACTTGTTGCCAATCTGAATCTCAACACGGTTATAGCGTAGTTCAGGAACCTCAAGGAATCTGCGAAGAGAAAGACTTTCAAGCCAGCCATTGCCATCTTCATCTACCATTCCACCAAAGCCCGTAAGACCATCCGCAAAACTATCACCGAACTGCACACCTTTCTCTCCTGTCAGCTTTCCACCGACATTCAAGGGATATGGTGTACGGTCAGCTTTCGTCTTACTAAGAAATTCCTTCAATGAACGAAGCGAAGAAAAGGCATTGCGATTGGTTGGAGTCGTTGTGTCGTTTGTTGTAATCAGATACACCGTGCTTCCACCTCCACCATTACCTCCACCTACAAAAGTCTGTCCTTTCAAGGTCAATGATTCAATGGTATCTTCCAACGCGCCTAATCGTGATGTAGAAAGGGTTTCACCTACTGTGATTATGGGCGAGTCATAAGGATAATCAAGCTGACATTCATACCCCACAATGCGAGATTGTCTGCTTCCATTAACGAAGTAAGCATCACTAATTAGATTCACACAGTCGCCAAGACCAAATGGGAAATAATAGCCGGTAGGTGTTTCTCCTTGCTCTTTCATCCAATCCGACATCATCGTACAAGGATAGCTATTGGGGTCAACTTTCGTTTTCGCTATATATTCCTCAGTACGTTTAAGTAGTTCCTGCTCGGCATCTTCAATAAGTCCCAATGACGCTATTTTAGTGGCATCCCATCCATAAAGGACGTATTTATCACCAACTTGTGGCAATAGAACCGTATCGGGGAGCTTTCTTCCGTAATCTTCATTTGCCACAATCTCCCAAAGTTGCGCATCAGGATTCCAAGAACCATCTGATAATTTTTCAGACACTCCGAGGGGATTAAACATCACGCCAAAATCCAATCCGTTCAATTTACCAGACTGAAAAATGATGTGAAGTTCCTCATTCTCAAGAATGTAATCCTGCGAAAACTGAATATGGTTATCCTTGAATCGATAGAATGTTTCCGTGTTTGTCGTACCATCATCGTTTGTGACAGTATCGGTATATGTGCTTACAGAGTCAATCGTTCCGTCAGTCCGTGGATATATGTCATCAAAGACCACCACCTGCTCCACTGCTGCCTCAGTCGGCATATTGGGATAAGCATCCACATAGGGAGTTCCGACAGGGAGCATAAGTCGTTTCTGCACGATGCCATTGACAACCACGGTTTCATCAACGGGGCGATAGTTTACGGGAATATTCCGCGTTGAGCCAAAAGCATAGATTCTGGTGGCGTAAACATTCTTATTGCCTGAACTTGATATGTCAGCCACATTCACGCCTTGCTCAAAGTCAATCGGTGTGCCAATTTCACATCTGCCAAAATAAATCACATGGTCTTCAATCCACCATTCACACTCCCACGCTTCCGCCATCATATTAAGGGCGGTTATCATATCCGTATTGTTGTAGGTCAGAAGTTTTGCTGACTGCGTGACCGTGCTATCTATTGAAAAGATAAACTCCTGCTCGTTGTACTTATATCCTAATGCTTTAAGATTGCGCACAAATACGCCTAAATGCACATCAAGGGTTGCAGTAAGACTCCACGAAGCCTCGCGACCACCGGTTTCAGGGGTGTACTTGAAAATCTTATTTCGCCATTTACAATAATAGGCTTCAAGTTCTAATTCATAATCATAGCCCCCGGTTGATTTGTTGTAAGTGGGATTATACAACTCAACCAATTCAAAGCGGCCAAAACCCGGCACATCGCACCAATCGCCCAACTGAAAGTAAATAGGCTTGCTAACGCTGAATTTAAGCAAAACATAATCAGACCCCATCAACTCTACGACCCTTTTAGAGCCTTTATTGATGGGTGTCTGAAAACGTATCTCGTTTGCGGTATCGTATATCGTTAGCATACTGCAAAAGACGCAAAAGAAAAGCGAAGTAACCCAAATGTTACCTCGCTTAATCGCTACCTTTGAAAAGTAGTCGTAATTTCGCCCAATGTCAGGGCGAAGCATAGGTTAAACCCCATGACTTTTATGTAATCAAAGACCCCATATCGTAGGCACTGCGGCGGTAATTCCGCTGCCAGCCTACAAACGGCATGAAGCGCAAATTTGAGTAGTAGCACCCATCGTCGCCGGTGATGAAGTCGCCATAAAGACGAACATCATCGCCTTGCATAAAGGCGAATTTTGAATAGCCTATGACCTTTGCCACGGCGACATTCATCCCCTCAGAGCCATATCCGTACTTGACAATGGCTGGGTAAATGACTTTTTGCAGGGCGGTTTCACTGTCGGTCATATCGCCCATCGGTTGTATGTTCAGGATTCCGTTGTGGGCAAACCATACATCGCCCCGGTCGAATGGGTGGCAGTTGGCTCGCTTGATTGAGCCGTGAGTAGCGAGGCGAAAGTGTATGATACACGGCTCGTCTTCGCGCACCCTTTGCAGATGCTTTTTGAAGCTGCGATAACTTAACCCCTTGTAGAATACTGACGGCGATATTAGGCCGCATCCGTGGGGGTTAGTGTGATACGCTGCGTTGATGATTTCGTTGCTTGGCATTTTAACGCCTGCCGGCTTTACTATGATGACGCACATGGCTATATCTTTTTGATGTTTACGGTTTATTGTAGGGCTTGTTTTAACGGCGATAGGGGTATGTTTCAACCCCTATCCCGTTGGGCTGTCTTATCGGCTTAACTGGCTTGCACGTGCCTTAAAGAATGATTTCTCCTCGGCGGTCAGAAAGGGTATATCGTCGATGCTTGCAACCGGGGCAGTCAGTCGGTTTTTCTTTGACCAGATGACGAGCTTTCCGCAGAAGCTAACCCAGTTGATGATTTTTTCGTAGTTGGTCGTGCCGGCGTGCTGCCTAAATTCGATGGTCTTGTGACGGCAGTAGCTTTCGGCATTGACTTTGTGGTAACGGTCGTTGCAGAGGGCGCGTTGCACGTTTTCAACTGTCACGGCGCGTTCAAGATAGAAGATGTGGTCTTGCAGCGTGTGAGCGTATCCGGCGTTGTCAGCGCGACGCGAGCGAGCCATAAAGGTATCTATGACGGCCTCAAGATAGGCGTAGTTTACAAACACGTTGCAGTATTGTTTGGCGGTCAGTTTAGATGCGCCGATATGCACATGCAGGCCGCATGTCTGGTTGACGCTTGCGCCGGCGGTGTTAAGCGTCTTGACGGCGTTTTTAAGGGCGTTCTTGCCGTTTACGCCTGTAAGTACCGGCGACACACACTCGATGGGGTCAGTCATGCCGCGCACTGATGCGTCAGTGACAAACTTGAAGTAGTCGTGACCGTCGCGGTGGTTGTAGCCCTCGTATTCGTAGGCCATGCCGGTGTGTTCTGCGGCGGTTCTAATTGCGCCACGGTTGACGAAGCACTCTATCTCAACGCCAAATGTGAAGCGGCCACGGGTAGCGCACTCAACGCCCTCAAGCAAGAGGTCGATTTCGTAGGGTGTAATGCCCAGTTTAGCGAGGGCGGCTTTCTTTGAGTTCTTGCTGGTGTTAGCAGCCTTGATTTCGTTTACTTGTTCGTTAAGAGTCTTCATAACGCTTGGGGTTTTAAGGGGTTTAACTTATTGTGGTTATTGATTACGATGCAAAGTTAAGGTGTTTACTTTAATCTACCAAATTTTTTGGCAAGAAAATTAAAGTAAACGCTTATTTTTAACATTTCTTAATAAAAGTAGATGCTTTAAGTAGGCTTACACCTTATTATAATAATAAAAGAGTTCGCTTTAATGTGGTCTTAATAGCAATAAAAGTAAACGCTTTAAGCCCTATTGGGCGCGTCTGGCGCGTTTCTGATGTTGTGATGATGGATTTAGCCTCTTGATGGTCTTGGCGTGACTATGGCGATTTATTGACCTGTGCGCAGCAGGTCGCCGGCATCCGCTTGAGCAAAAAAGTGTGACCCCGGTAGTGGATGCTTCCGGGGTCACGGTGTAATCAATAACCCAATAAGTCAACAAAAAGTATGAAGACCTATTGAGTGCCATCCGTCAGCTTCCCAGCTTTGAATGGCGGTGCAAAGATAGTAAATTCTTTCCACATGGCCATGATAAACGGCTACGCTTCCGCATCAAGACCGTGCTTAATGGTAGATTGCGACACAAGAAGATACTGATGCGCATTGCCCATTGCGGTTTCCGCACGATAAAGGGCATCGATTGCTTCCGACATTTCTTCTGATGCGGTGGCAAGTTCCGCGTCATACTTATTTATCCACGATGCAGCTTTCTGGGCTTCAAGGCGTATGCCCACAATTTTAGGGATAAGCTCGCGGATGTTTGCCATCATTCTATCTTCCTTGTCGATGATTTCTTTTGCTTTCATATCTGGTCTTTGATTAAGTTGATTTTGGATTTAAATGGTCGCCCGGCTGCACGGCTTCAACATACAACCGGGCGACAGTGGGATGATTAGATGAGGCCGCTGTATGCGACAAGTGACTTTGTGACGTTGAGCAGACGGTTCTTTTCCGAGTTGCTTTCGCCCCACCACTTGAGATACTGGTCGCGGTCGCGTGTAAGGGTTTCTACGCGAGCTTTCAGCTCTTTGTTTTCTGCGGTCAGACGTGCGATTTCGCTTTCTGACGATTCTGCGGCTGCGCCGATGATTTCGACTTCCGCACTCTTGTTGGTTGTTTCTGCCATAGTGCAATTATTTATTTGGTTGATGATTTGATTTCAGTGATGATAGCAGATGTTTCAAGCCTCTACCATCTTTGATGCTTGCGCCGGTCGCCCATCCGCTATAAGGGTAAAATGTCACGGTCTTGCCGTTGTGGATAAACTTTATAGATGTGTTATCCTGCGCGGTTATTTCATAGCCGAGGGCGGTGATTTTCTTGATTGCGTGGCGTATGCGTTCTGGCTCTAACGCTTTTTGCCTTTCTTCATCCAGTCGTGCCATCTATCCTTTGATTGAGTCCATCAAGTCAAGATAGACAAGATGCGTATAATGTTCCGTGACTACGCTGTTCATAATTTCTTCTATTGGTTTGCTATTCAGCACGACGAAAAGAAACATGCGGTTTTCGTTCCCGACATCATTTATCAAGATTTCATTGTTGACAAATTGATTGTAAGGGATTGACATTCCAATTTCATCCCAGTTGCCTTTGTCGGCACATTTTTCAAGCCAATCCTCAAGGCTGGTTATTGACTTTCTAACTCGTTCCGCAAATTCTGGGTCTGTCTTGACCAATGATGCCAAATGTGGGTCACGGGTCTGCGTCCATGTAAATTTTATAGGTTTCATTTCTGACATTCTTCTGGTAGGTTATTGTAATCACGCCGGTGCATTTCGGGATTGTAAGGCTTTGCTCCGCCTAAATAAAACCCATCCTCCAGCGTTGTTATAGGTGGCGTTTTGGGGATGAACGCCCAATGTGTTATGGCATTTGCGAGGTATTCAAATTCATCGTCTAATCCCCACGGCAATAAGCCCTCGTCTTCATTATCCTTGAGATATACAAGGATGTCGAACACCTGAACGTATCGCTTTTCCGGTGGTTCTTTCTCACCCTTATCCATAAGGTAGATGACGAGATATTGCCCGGATTTGGGCGGTGCTTCTTCGTACACATCGTGCCATTGATTGTTGAATAGCCACGATGCACCGGCGTTAAACGCGGATTTTAGCAAGTCGGTACGCTGTGCGATATAGTAGTCCTTTGCAGCGTAATCCGCAGCGGCTTCCGCAGATGATTTTCGCTTTGTCATTTTTGATTACTATTATGGTTGTTAATCCAGCTTTCAGGGAGGGTTGGGATATACGCCCAGCCCAAAACGTTAAATGCGCAGCCGTAATTATCATGCCATTCTTTACCATCAAAGTAAAATATGTCATAATCTTCCGAGCAGCAGCCCCAGCTAAACGCTACAAGCACACGGATACCGGCTTCGGGTAGTTCTTTCTTGGGGTCTTTCCACTCTACGCTGACGGCGTTGGCTTTACTTTCTGATGTTGTCATATCTATCCGATTTTTTCATTTACTTTCTTTGCGATAGCGTCGCAGATGCTTTGCTTGACTGCATCGCCATCCGGGGTGTCGATTTCTATGTCATAGACGTAGCCGGTTTCATTCTGCATTTCGTCAAACGATGGGTAACATACCGGGTCAGTCCAATATTCAGTCCATTCGCGGTATTCCCACGATAGCTCAAACTTGTACGATATGCCGTATTCATCATTCGGCTCGTCCAGTTCTAAATAGTCATCGCTATCATAGCTTCCACTTGTCCAGTATTCGCCATATTCAGCCGAGGGGTCATCGCTTGGCTGAATATTGGCTATCCGTTTGTTCATTTCATCGACCATCTTATCGACTATCAGGTCAATAAGGGTGTCGCTAATTTCCACGCGGTCAACGTCCTGTTGTATGTCGGTCTGCGGTTCAGTCATTTTGCTCTGTCTGTGTCTTTTTGTTGTGGCTTGCCTTATGCTCCTTGTATTCGCGCACACTTGGCACGTACATGAGGCAATAGGTTGTGCATGTCATTACGGCGAAGCAGATAGTTACGAACAGTGGCCCGCCGGTAAAGAGGCCGCGTAGTGCCATGTATAACGCCCATAAAGCGAGGGCGGCTGAGAATACGATTTGGCCTACATAGAAGATGTTAGCGATTATTTTCATTGTCTTATTGGTGTTATTGATTACGTTTGATGTTTGGGGTTGGGGATGCCGTGGCTGACAGCATCCCCGGTTTGATGTCTTATGCGTTAGCGATGCGCACGAGGTTTGCTTTCTTAAAGCATCTCCATTCCCCTTTCTCGGTGTCGAAGTATGTTTGAACTGTGTCGTTGGCACGTCTGCCAGTGCCTTGTGTAGCCGGCAGGAGATTCTCCTTTAATGTGCCGTAAGCCTCGCGCAGCGTACTATCCACTTTCAGAAAGTAGAATTTCACGATGCCGCCGTGCATAGCGTTTTTCAGCTTGTAGTTGCGCCATGCGGTTTTCATAGCCTCTGCCATAGTGAAGCCGTTGCGACGTACAAATGACCACGCCAGAAGCATGATGTCTTTCAGGTTGTTTCTTGTAGTCTTCATATCTTTGCCTTTAGGGGTTGATTACGTTGAATTATTGTTTGTGATAATTTCACACCGCAAAATTACATTATAAAATAATGTCGTGCAATAGGCTAACAGTTAAAGTATGTTAAATCTTACTTTATGGGCTAATTTTCTTTGATAGTATTATTTTTTATCGTAATTTTGCGTACCCAAACAAATTATCTTTTATGAGAATTAAGGATATTCTAAAAAGTAGAGGACTAACCGCAAAGGACGTCGCAGCCACCGCCGGTGTGACGGAGGCGATGCTCTCTAACATAGCAAACGGCAAAGGAAACCCCAGCCTGCAATCATTGATGAAAATCGCTGATGCGCTTGATGTGTCTGTTGCGGAATTATTCACCGACGAAATCAATGCCAATAAAATGGTTGCTTTTTTGCACTATCGCGGAAGAAGCCACACCCCAACTACGATAGCAGAAATTATGGCAATTCTAAAAGACTGGCGTGAGGAAGAGTTTCACAAGTTGTGTCATACCCATGATTTTGAACACATGAGGGAGCTATACGCAGATGATGAGGTTATTCAAAAGCTGATGGATTCTCTGTGCGCACTTTTGCATGAATGTAAGGATTTAGACCATTAAAATCAATAAGTAATGAAAGCTCACAATGACCCAGTTTGCGTTGGTGACGAATACACATCTTTTTATGGATTATCATACGAGGTTGTGAAAATTATCGGCAACGGGGAATGTCTTGTGCGCTTTAAGGAAAGTGGAAACGTTCAAAAATATTCTTGCAAGGCAATCGGCAAAAAAGCACACATAAAAGACTATGCAATAGAACAATTCTGCGGAGTTGGATATGCTATTGGAACCATCTCTCATCCAGTAAACAAAGATACCCCTGCGTTTAAGCAATGGCGCGGAATACTTGGAAGATGTTATAGCCCGGGCAGACCCCGATGTTATAATGATGCTACGGTATGTGCGGAATGGCACTGTTTTAACAATTTTGAAAGATGGTATAATGAGGAAAAGAGATTGTTAATGGATTCATTATTCATATCTCCTTTTGATGTTTGCGTGGATAAAGACTTATTCGGTAATAATCGCAAGATTTATTCGCCGGAAACATGCTGCATCTTGCCTCGCGCAATAAATTCTTGTCTTCATGGTCTTGGGTTTCAAAATGGGAAGGTGATAGGCATGTCTAAAAATAGACGAGATACACTGATTGCTCTTCTTGATGAATACGGCTCATTGTTAAAAGAAAGGACAATAAGCCGTTTGAATTGGATGCTATCACACAAGCAAGAAATATCGCCATTAAGTACACCTAAGAGTCAACTCCGGGCGGTTATTTTGTATAAAGGCACGAAATACAAAGCGAAGACAATAGATGAACTCAAATCAATAATAAAAATAATAGATACGGAACAATGAAAGCCTTTTCAATTCAACAGCCGTGGGGTACGCTGATATGCAGTGGACTCAAGGATGTGGAAAACCGCAAATGGGCGTTGAAGTCAACACCTATGCGCGTTCTTATTCATGTTGGCGCACGGAAGCACAACATCGACGAAAACACCATGCCGCTGGTATGGGCGAACCCAATAGAAAACGCGCAGAATATGGGAATAATCCCGGCAATCGCAGATATGCCAACGTCTGCCATCGTAGGCGTGGCGACCATAGACCGGTGCGAAGAAGAGAATTTCTCAATCTGGGCGCAAGAGGGCCACGGCGCGGAATATAAATGGGTCATGCGCGATGTGAAGCTATTCAAAAAGCCTATTCTTAATGTCAAGGGCAAACTGGGTATCTTTGACTTGCCTGACATTACGGAAGACAATCTGCCTGAATGTGTGGACGTGCCGCCTATCACACGTGACGGAACACACATGACAATCCCCTTATGCAGCGATTTCTTCAATCAGTTGCAGGATGGCGAAGCTGACTCGGTTTTCTTTAATCTGACCAATGATAACCTTGCGCTTTTCGGTACGAAGGCACTTAAACCAAAGAAGACGGAAACAGTAACGTTTGTGTGCGGCGATAAATCCCTTGAAGCCAATGTTGCCCAGTACACCATTGAGCCGGTATGTGAAGCCGACTCAGAAGACCCGATTACGTTCACGGATGCCTTTGACCGCGAATATAGCTGGTATCGCGTCTATATCAGAATTGAATAATAGGTTATGAAAGACAAGGAAATGCGTAAGGCTTATGATAAAGCCATCCGACAATGGGTAAAGGCCGACAGCGCGTTGCAGGTGTTTGCCTCGCATATTGTCTTTAGGGGTTTGGTGAGTTCTTGCCGACTATTGGCTATGTATCCGAGGGTTGTATCAGTATAGCGTATGATTGCTCGGAAATAGATGCCGAAGTAGCTATTGGAATCATGGAAGCAAAAGGATTTATCGCGCCTGACGATTTCATATCTTGTAGATAATAATCGCTACCAATAGCGATAAAGATTGCGCCATAGTGGTCTATTCCACCGTGGCGCATTTCTTTTGTAAACGGATAGGCCACCATCTCACGATGACAGCCATCCATCAATTTATGAAAAGAGTATGTCTATTCCGTCAGTACAAAAGCGTCGAAGCCGGCATCGCGCAGCTCCTTGAGCCTGTATTCTTGTAGTGGTCGTGGCTTTTGTCCGGGTCGTTTGACTTCAACGAATGAAGCCTTTCCATCCTTGAGTAACATCAAGTCCGGGAAGCCACCTTTGTTGCAAAGTCCTATCTTTACCACGATGTAGCCAGCATTTTCATATCGTTTGATGATTTTACTCTGGATGACACTTTCTAATGGGTCTGTTTTCTTTCTTTGAAGCATATCATTAGTATAGTCGCATCGAATTGGATTCTTCCGCGTTATTTTGATTTGTAATAAATTATACTTGAAGCCTCTTTTTCAATGAACGGCTTTAAGAATTTTCTTCTTGATTCCGATTGCGGATTTAAGGAGGGTATTCTGTCGCGTTGTTTTGATTTATAGTATGAATAGGTATAATCCTGCTTACCATGAACTGCCTCAAGAATATCCTGCTCAATTCCGCAGTCAGAACAGATGAAATATACCTGTGCCGGCGCAGTCCTTTCTTTGGATGAAAGGCGGTTCTTACCCTGCTCATAGGAAAGATAGGAATATTCAAGATTGTAGAAGATAAGGGCATCTGCGGTGTCAAGACGAACACCCTCCCTCGCACTTCGCACTTGACCCAGATATACCATATCATTACCTTTGTGCTGCTGAAAGATTTCCGGAACATCAGTCCAAAGTGGAAATGCCTTTTTCAAAAGGTCTAATTCAGTCTTATAGACATAGAATATGGCGATTTTCTTACCTGCGAAGTAATCCCGGATATATTTCGCCTTTGAATAGTCGGTGATAATATGTGTTCCGTTTTCATCTATCACACTACCGGAAGACAACTGGTGCATTTTTGACATCAGTTTGGCAGGGGTGTCACCCAAGATATTGACATCATCCCAAGAAAGAATCTTATTCTTTTTGAGCCGTGTCAATGCACCCTCAGTCCATTTAGACATCGGGACGGTCAAAGTGTATTCCACAATCTTTGCATCAAATCCCGCTTCCTCCTGCGAATAGTCGATGAAGAGTTTCTTAGCCACTGCATCAATCTTGTCTTTTCGTGCATTGCTGTAATCGTTCAGAATATGCCCCCCAACTTTCTTCAATCCCGGTTCCACATAGACCTTAGCCCATTTGTAGAAATTGGTGAACAGGTTGAATGGGGAAAAGGAACTTACCCAAAATTGGTGATACAACTGTGAAAAGGATTCTGGTGTCGGTGTGCCTGAAAGATAGATTATCGGCAGTCCTTTACATAGCATCTTTACCGTCTTCGTGCGCTGGCTTGGTTTTGGGAATGAACCGAGGCTATGCGCCTCATCAAGGATGACGAGGTCATAGTGGTTTCCGAGGCATTTTTGCGCAGACTCATAATTGATGGCATCCATCGTGAATGTAGGACGCATCAGATTGTAATCATTGTAGATGCTTGGCAATGCCTTGACCTTGGAAATTACAAGGACTGACTTTGCGCCATATTTCAACGCCGTAGCCAGTGCGGTCAGCGTCTTGCCGGTGCGACATTCCATTGCGAGGTAGCACATCTTGTACTGCTCAAGCAACTGCGCCGCCTTTGATGATATTTCGTCTTGGTATTCTCGTAGTTCCAACATATCTTTATCTTAATTTGGGGTTAGACCTTGTTCTATTCCATGCCGACTGATGCTGATGGCCGGGGATTGGTCTGCCTATGGTTTTTAATATGTGGTAGTTTTGCTTGTTCTGTTTTCTGATTGCCTTTTTGAAAGTTTCGACTTGCTTCTGAAGGAATACAATCTCGTCTTCGTGGATTTCAAACCTTTGCTGAATGGCTTCTTGCAACTGCGCCAACGCATTTTGTAGCTCCTCTGTATGAAATTCCGACGGGATGTTGTGAATAGGAAGCCCCACATCCTCTTTCAGGACTTTCACAATCAGCTTCAAGGTTTCGCCATCCTCTCTGCCGTTGATTTCATCCATCAATGAAGCGTAGCGTCGTAGCGCAGCCTCAAATTCTTCTGTGGCTTGCAGAAGCCTAATCTGCTTCCATAGTTTCTCGTCTTGCGCCATCGCAGCCTGCAATCGCATGGATAGATTCGTCATGGTTCAGAGCTTGTCAAGTTTGACTTTAGTCTTTTCGATAGCCCTTTCCACGGCTTCCTTAAACTCGTTGCGCAGGATTTCTGGCATCATCAACCCATCGTTATCAGTGAGCCGTTTTACGTCTGACGTAAGAAATGACCACCAATGCGATTTACTTTCTTCCGTGGCTTGCCGGATTTCTTCAAGACGCTCCAGTGTTTCAAGGAGCTTGCTTGCCTTTTCTGCTGTTTTCTTATCCATGATTTAGTCGTTTTTGATGACTGTTTCCAAGATTAGACCGCCATTGCCGATATGGTCACGATAGCCGTATGACAGCTTGCAATACTGCTCATAGGTAGGGCGTATCCACTTGATGACATTCTCGCCAGCGGATGCGGCTTTGAGGGTTCGGACGTGCAACATTCCCTTTCCGCATTTGGGGCAAGTGACGACAAACGGGGTTACGCCTTTGACTGCATAGGTCGTGATAAGATGATGGTCGCAGCCCTCACATTCGTACACGTCGTATTTTCCGCGACCGTCATACATGTCCGAATTTTCGATTTCATCGCGGAGCTTGTTGTATTCTTCTTCTGACATCGTAGGGAATTGACCGTCATCCATGTTCAGCTCTTCTTCTGTGGGCGTGTAGATTTCCACCGCCTTGTCGATGGCATCCGACACTGCTTCTTCAAATGAATCAAAGACTGGATAACCATCGCGTTCCGGGATGCAATTATAGTATTCGCCATTTTCATCCGTCCATTCATTTATGTCGCAAAGGTCGTATGACCAACGCTTACGCTCAACTGAGTTCATTTGGATGTGGATGCCGGTGTGTTCCCTAAACCATTGGACTGCTTCATCAAGTGTGAAGCGCGGACATACGCTTATCTCAATGTTCTGGGCTGCTATTCCTTTGGCAACCCCAAGATGCGATTCAACTGCGGTCAACTTATTGTTGGGGCAATCATAGTAGATGGTATCGTCATCTTCCATCTGCTCTATTTCCCATAAGCCTGTCTCCGCAATGGCACAGCCTTGCGCATAGGTTATGTATTGCTTCTTCATTCTGATAGGTTGTTAATGAGTTCTTTGAATATGTTGTTAAGCTGATGTTTCTCTTCATGTAGCCATTTTATAGCCTTCACACAAGCGGATACTGGGTCTTTTTGCAGCGTACCAAAGGGGAAGTCACCATCTTTAGAAATGTAGCGAAATTCATAGCCAAAATTGCAAAGACAAAGCTGACCCTCATAATCCTTTCCATCGATGTTTATTTTCTTCGGCAACAATGCTAATAATGCAGATGAAGACCACGCTGGCTCACCGACAAACTCCTGTTTGCCATAGGAAACTCCATCAATACAGAAATTGGTAGCCTGCATTTTATGTTGCCCAACGTAATATTGAAGATGTCCGTTTGGGAAAACGATGTATGAGAGGTCTGCGGTGATGGGGTCAACACCGCAAGAAATAATGGTTTCTGATTGTTTTTTTGTTGTTACGAAAGGTATCATATCAAGATTCTGATTTTTGTTGTTTATCTGCATAAGGATGGTCAGGGATTGCCTTATAGAACTTGCAGCCACCGGTCTTTCGTGTTGGCATGGGAACAAACCCATAATCAGAAAGACCCTTGCGCATTTCATCGGATAACTTGACGTTGTTATATATCTTGCATAAGTTATCCGGATGTTGACAAGTATTTACGTTAAACTCCTTATCTAAAGTATCGCGCCCCCAATAAGATTCACGATAGTAGATAATCAGTTCTTTCTTATCCCATTCCTCGTGATAATGCTCACAGGAATAGCAAAGCGGTCTTATTTCAGGATTCTTAGGGCATATCTCTTCTTCATGCTTCTTACAGGCATGACGTTTCAGATAGACCTTTCCGCAATGCTCACATAGGTATGCCGGTACTTCTTTCATTGCTTTTCAGATTGGGTTGAATCTTTGGTAGGGAAGTTAACTTCCTTACCAAAATCTATGTTTAACAAACCGATTATTCTATGCGCTCCATATTGGTTGATGTAGCCAGCTTCGGTTGCTTGCCTTAGAACCTCCTTGAGTCGGGAAACAACGAATACTTATCATAGAAGAGCCGTAGCGGTTCATCGGAGCGCATCATCGTACCGTTGAAGTCACCGCATACGACATCACCACATCTTTGTGATTCCTTTCTTATCCTTACAAAACAAGATTCAACGCTTGCACCGGGATTAAATTCAATCGTCTTCATATCATTGTAGATTTTTGATAACAGGGTCATCATCCCCATCATTGAAATGCACCTTTAATTCGGCTTCCGTTGCTTTCTCACAGTCGGCATACATGGCATCATAGCACATATCATCCTCGATGCTTTCACGCTTGCAGATAAACCAGAACCTTTGTGGGTCTTCATCGTTCCAATGTCGGTTATCATAGATGAACCACTGATGGATGTCGCTATCATCGCGTAAGGCTGCAAGCGCAAAGAATAATTCATCGTTATCCTCGCAATCGTGTACGCCCTCGCTAATTTCGTCTTCCGTAGCATTGAAGAAAGAGCCGTTTTGCACTACGGTGCAGATGTGATTTTTCTTGCTCCTTGCAATCATCGTAGTTCCGCACGGATTGAGGTGTAAGCCGAAGTTTATCAGCTTACGCCATATCCGGGGATTGCTTGCGTGAATAGCACATTTGCCGAGGAAAGCCATTAGTCTTTTGGATTTTGGATTGTAAACATCGGGATTTTGTTAAGATTCTGATGCCACGTCATTGTTCCATCCGTGACAAAGCCATTCAACGCGGTTTTAGCATGTTCCATTAAAGCCTTGTTGATTTCGTGCATAGATACGCAGACAGGTGCGCGGTGTTCGGCCACGCACTTGTCTTGCAGTTCCTTTACGATGTTGTATATTATTTGTTCAAAGGCGGTCATCGCTTATAGATTTAGTTTCCGTTAGGTGGGCAGTCGAAAACGACTGCCCACGTACACAATTAAAATGCGGCGACCGCCCTCACCGAGTTACTGCCGGACTTGCCGGTGCCGTAGGTGTTGCCACCATTGAAGTTGACGTACCAAGCGTAGTTCTGACTGCTCTCGGTGGATGACCAAAGCCAACCCTTTAAGGGCGTTCCACCGACGTACACAAGTGCTTCATTGATGCGCGAAGCGAACATCATCAGTAAACCCCATTCGCCCATAGCCGGGATATATTCGCCATTCTCAAGCAAGTCGAACGGGATTTCCGAGTCGTATTCATTCTTGATGTGTTCGGTGTTGGCTTTACCGGCGAAGTCTTCAAAGGCGCAGATGCCCATCTGACGTGTGTAGTAAACCGATTCTTCCGGTGCGCTTGCTCCGTCTTTCAAGAACTGATATTCTTTATCTTCGCCACCGAGATTGTTAAGCGCGACAGCGATATGACGGCCATTGTAGATTAAGCCTACATACTTGACGTTTTCCTTGCCATTATGCCCGGTAAACAGCTCATACGAGCCATCTTTGTAGATGATGTAAACACCATCCGCATCCTTATAGGGATTTGCGGGCGCAACGCTTTCCGGGGCTGCGACTCCACAAGCGGCATCATTGCCGATAATGAAGTCAAACGCTTCTTTTGCTTCGTCGCCAAACTCGCGGTAGAGTTCCAGCCTTACCTGCTGAATGGGCGACAATAGGATTTCTTGTTTTGGTAACATGTTGTCGGTTTATTAAGATTGTTGTTTCAGTAGTTCGGGATTATCGAAGACGTTGCCGATGATACGAATCTCGCGCTTATAGTCGTTCCACCAATCAGGACGTATCCGTTGCCACGGCTCAAGGTATGGCTTATCAAGCTCATCAAGATTCGCCATGCAGAACGCGGCGTGTTCTGGTCTAAATTCTATCTTCTTGGGATAATGACCATTGACTGTGAAGATGTCGCCCTCAAATATTGGCGTTCCGTTTGCGTCGTGCAGGCCCGTGAACTGGCAAAGGGTATCGGGGTCTATATCCATCTCGGATTGACCCTGAAAGCCTTTCTCGCGTGGTAGAACGAGGCGATGCTGTGCTTCCGTAGCAAGTTGAAGCTGATAATACCATCCGGTAAACCATGTACCTTTGGGGACAGGCTCGCCGTGACGGTAGTCATTATTCAACAGCTTTGCCCTAAACAGGATGTCACTCGGCTTCATTGCTTGCGGCTTTAGGGTAGATTCCGTATGTAAGACAGCCGCAGCGCGTGTCTATGTCGATGTCTTCTTTGGTGTTGAAGACAACCTTTTCGCCACTGATGCTCGTCAGTTCCGTGCCGGCGGGGATTACATCAAGCAGCCATATCGGGATTAGCCATATCGGTAGCTTGTCAGACCACAGATTGAAGCGCAGTTCCTTGCAGTCGTCAACGGTAAGATTGCTCCAGTCGATGTGCTTGCGAAGCTCCTCAACCATCTTGTCGTGGGCTTCCTTGACTTCCTTTTGACAGAATTTTGCGCCCCAGCAATCGCCGTAGGCCACGGTTTCTGCCGCCCGGTTTGCCATGTAGGTCAGGCAATTTAAGATTTCTCTTTTCATTGGTTTACTCTTTTCATTTTAATCCCGAACTTGATATGTACGCCAACTGCACTACGTCATACATTCCACCGACAACCGCAAACAAATGCTTGGCCTTGCTGAATGTGGCATCCGTGAACTCAAGGATTTTGTAGCCACCCTGCATACCGACTTCAACCGGATGGGCGTTGTCGCTCTTGATTGTCGCCAGTAGCATATCAAGCCGTGCCTTGCCGAGTTTGTCGGCTATCTTGTCTTGATTTCGCAGTGCATATCTCGCCATATCTTGATAAGGATTTACACCGCAAAGGTAAACAATAATAATGTATCTACAAAATTAAATACTGATTGAAATAAGTATTTAACATTATTTAATACACTAATATTGTTTAGTTTTGATTTGGAATTGTTACCTTTGCAATGGAATTACGAAACAGGCAATGAGCAGAAAGAATATCAAACTACGCATACGTGAAATTTTGGCCCAGAAAGGGATGACGAATAAGGCACTTGCTGATAAGATGGGAGTGCTTCCGCAACACATATCCAACATTCTTAGCGGTAGAAGTCTTTCCGTAAACGCACTTGTGAAAGTCGCGGATGCGCTCGGCGTTCAGTTCGGCGACCTGTTTGTTTCTTCGTTCACACCCAATACGCCCTTTGAGAATGAATTTGTGGCGATGGTCAAATGCCGGCGCGGAATCTTTACTGCATCCAGCCTGAATGATTTGCAGGATGTGGTCAATACCTTATCCAATCGTGCAAACAACGCCACGGAATTGATGAAGCGCACTCTTGAGCGTATGCTTCGCTTCCCAAGCGGAAAGGATAACGCGATAATATCGGAGCTGATGGCGAACCTTTCGATCTGCATGAACCCTAATGAATGGATTGAATACTATAAGACAGAATTAGCCGACTTACTGCCGGCTAATTTCCAAGTTGATTATCGTTATCTATCCACGTTTATGACGCAGGATGACATGCTTGCGTTGGAAAGGTCGATGGCTTAACCGCCACGCTTATTCTGGCGGCGGCGCGAAGCCATGTCTTTACCTGTTGTCTTGCTTATGATAGTTCCGGTACACGGATGTATCTTGTCTTTCTGCATGACAAGCAGATTGCGGTAAGGAATTTTATAGACAACCTCATCGTAGGTGAGGCAGAGAGCTTCCATAAAAGACGCGATTTGGCCGAGCATACACTCGTTGCCAATCATTTCGGTTTTGCTACCAGCAGACTTGCGCTCCTCTGTAAAGCTGATAGCTTCATAAAATTTTGGGCTTCAATCATGGAAAAGGCGACTTCAATCCCATTTACGATTTCGTCCATAGTGCCTTTTGTCAATTCTTCACTGAGGTCTTCATTGCCCTGAATGAACCACGATAACGCCCTTGTAAGATTTTCGCTTTTTGACAGCGACATGATGATTTCGCGCAGCGTCTTTCCGTCGCCCATGTCGCGCAGCCAGAATGTCGCCCCGGCTATCTTTGCGATTGTGGGTGGCTCAATGATGTAAGACTTATCGTTGACAAATATTGTACGGTAGTCAAGACCGACGATAGCACTTGCAACCAGCCGTGCGCCATCGTTGTTTTCGGTATTTTGTGCTTCCATTTGATTTACTTTAGATTTATAAAGAATGGGGTACGTTGTCGGCGCACCCCATCTCACTTACAAACATTTCAGATGAATCGGTTTTGCTTACGCGGTCACGACCTCGGAAGAGTCGAACCAGTATTCGGACGAAACCGCATCGTTTTCCGGCTCCATTGCAGTGCCGACAATGCCGATGCCGACAGCACCGTCAGTGTTGGCCTCGCGACCGGCTACGTTGGCGTAGGGAAGTACGCAATACTGATTGTCTTCGGTCAGCGCGATGAGGGTCTTGTGGATTTCGACGATACCGCGAGGACGCTTCCATGACTTAGCGGTAGCAACACCGCCGAGGAACTCTGCTTTGGTGGCGTAGTCGTACTGGCCGATAGTCCAGTTGAACGTCACGTCGCCCATAGTCTTTGTTCCCATGCGGTAGATAGAACCGGTAAGCTGGTTGCGGTATCCATCCTGCGAAGACTCGCTTTCCTCGATAGTCCACGTGTCCTGATGGATGTTTTTGACCTCCTTTGTGGCCGCGTCTTTGAGCAGGGCGGCAAGGAGTGCGCCGGTAAGGTCTGCGGTCACTTTGCTGGGGTCAGCATAGTACAGCTTTTTGATGCCTACTGCGCAAATCTTAGGTGAATTTTCAACTCGTGTATGGGTGTTAAGGGGTTAATTATTCCATTGTATTAAGCACTTTGAAAAGCACTTTGGTGTTAATGTAGTGGGCTTTCAGATTGGCATTTTCCATCGGTATCGTAGAAGCCACTTCAAAGCGGTAAGCCGTTCCGTCATGCCATCCCATATCCTTGAGGAATTTGGTCGCCATGCGTTCAAGCTCGTTAAGCCGGGTTAAATCGGCGTTGCTGTGTGGCGTATCAGCGGCAAATAAATTGACTTCGATGAATCCTTTCTTCCATGTAGAGCCGGGGGTATACTCTTTTGCATGGATGACTACACGGCCATCCTTGCCTACTTTACCGGCGGGAATGTTGCCAGCCTGATAGACCGGCATCCCAAAGATATTTTTGCAGGCGGTGTAAAGGATGTTTGCTGCGTCAGTGGTGGTAATCATTCAAAAATCTCTTTAAGTCGTTGTTCTGCGAATAAGGCCGCATTTTCTATTACATCTTTGCCATTTGCCTCAAGTTCTGCGGCGTGGTCGCACTCGTTGTAGATGGTCAGATTGTTGTTGGCATCAACCTTGTAACGATTGCTTCTGCGCGTTTCGCCGGTGACATCATGGTAATCGCCATGCTCAACCGCGTAATCCACTGCTTCCTGACCGACGCGCTCAACTTGCTTACGCATATCACGATGAAAGCGAGCTAAAGCCGGGCGCACGTCGCTAAAGTCAAACTTACAGATAGATTTCCGCATAAGGCAGATAGTTTAATGTTTTCGGCTTAATGACACGACCCTCGCCACGGATAGTTCCGTCTGCTTTCAGACAACGCACGTAATCGCCGACTTCAATATCCGGTTCGTTGTCCTCAAGGACAACATGATATTCCGGCGTTACGACCGTGCCATCGGGCATCTTGACTTCTTTATCCCCATTGTGGTCACATCTGCATCGGCACACTTCCACCCAAGAGTCGCCAGCTTCTTCTGGAATAGGTCTTCCAAATTCATCCGACTTCTCCTCGGCGATAATGCGCTTCTGCAATATGTGGGGTGCGTAGTACATGCTTTTACCAATTATCGGTGCGGTCTATAATAGTGGAAATGCCAAGCATACCCAAGACATCATCGTTAGGGGTCACGCCCCATTTACGACAAAGCCAAAGGTAATACTTGCCCACGGAGTCGTAGTTCCACGACATCGAAAACCCGCTTTCGCTTACACTTGACAGTCGCGGCGCAAGGATGCACTCCTCAAGCGTCTGCGTCAGTGCAATGCCTACTGCGGTGGGGTCGTTATCCATGACATCGGAGTCAAGTTTCAACCCGGACGAAATAGACAAATCGACAAGCTGCGCCTCCGTGATTCCGTAGGCTTTCAACTTATCGGTTATGTAAGCGCGTATTGTCATCGGTATTATTCGTTATCGTTGGAATCTTCGGCTTCTGCTTCTTCGGGCGCGTCAGCTTCGGTGTCGGCATCGGCTTCTACCTTATCGGCTTCGGGAGCTGCATCGGCGACTTCCTTTTCCTTTTTGGTGGATTTACCTTTGCCCTTACCTTTAGGCTTGGCGGGCTTCGCGTCGGCTTCTGCCTTTTCTTCGGGTTCTTTGGGAGCTTCTGCAAAGGGTTCGACAAGACCGCGAGCGGCCAGTGCCACTGCGCGGTCATTGTCAAATTCCTTTACATCTCCGGGCGCATACACGACTGCATGGTCGTATTTGTCGCGGAAAGGTACGAGGACGGTTGCTTTCATTCCTGAACAGTCTGAGAGTCGAGCGTATAGATACGGTCAACGTTGTTCAACACGGGGACAACCATAGCCTCGGAAGCGGTGAACTCGCGGAGGGGGTCTGTCTTGGAATACTTCTTTGCAAGGATGTATTCGTCGGCTACCTGATAGACTACACCATCAACACGGCGGTTGACTTCGGCAACGTTAGTCCATACAAGCGAGCCAAGCTCTTCATCGCAGACAAAGGTAATAGTGCCTTTCTTCCACGGGTTGTGGTTCTGCTTAACTCCGTTAAGCTCGGTCTTCACACGGCGCGAAACGCGGTGCAGACGGATGTTCCACTTGGTGAGGAAAAGCTGCTGGAGCTTGGAAAGGTCAAGCACGGGGATGGCTGTTGATGCAGTCATGGCGATGCCTTGGTCAAAGGCAAACTGCGCACGCACCTGACCGTTCTTGTAAAGAAGCTGGAGGGCGGTATCGTCGGCGTATGCGTCGATGATGGTGTTGGAGTCTTCGATGGACTTGTCAACGACTTTCTGAATGTCGTCAAGCGGTGTGGCGGTAGTTGCGCTCCACAGAGCCGATACGAGGAACTGATTGGCCTCATAGAAGTTCATGTTGATGCGCACGCCGGTGCCGTTGTTACGTTCGGAAATGCCCACGCCGGACGAAAGCTCGGAAAGGAAGATGTCTTCGATGCGCTCCCAGATGCCCTCGATGCAACGGGGGGTGTCGGCGAAGATGTTGTTGATGATGGTTTCAAGGGGAAGACCCTGTGCAATCATCGAATCAACGTCCTTCATCTGCTTTTCGGTCAGGTAGAGCTTCATACCTATCTTGGGGATAGTGCCGGAAGCAACCTCCAGCGTGTCACGGCTCTTGAGCGGAAGCTCGGAGTCAAGTGCCACAACGTCGGCGGCTACACGGGTGTATTCGGCAAGAATGGAAGCCCAGCGACCATCAAGCGAGAACTGGGGGCGAAGTTTCTCTTTGTAGAGATACGTCTGCGCGGAGTTGTTGCGCTTTTCGTTCAGACGTTCAACCACGGCCAGAACGAGGCCGGGGAAGTATTTCTGCGCGTAATCGAAATAGAATGACTGTTTAACTCAGATACTCGGTTTTTATGCTTCTTCGTCCTTTTCAAAGGAAATTTTGCAGGCAGCCGTGAACGCGGTCAGGATGTCTGTCATGGGATAGGGGGTCATGTCGGGATTGACAATACCTATCGTCATAATGGAAGCAGCGGGGTTTTTCTTACTGATTGAGCGATAGAGAACGCCGGCGTAGGATGCGCCGGTAGGGAGTGTGCCGTACTTGGCGGGCTGAGCCGCAACAGTAGGGTTTTCGCCCTGTGCGGGCTTCGCGGGAACAGCCGCGATGACGGGCATCGGGGCATACTTTCCGTCGGCCTTTTTGATGATGACGTGGCCGGCGAGAACAGTGTCATCGACAAAATCCGAGCAGTCCAGTGTACGACCACCGGCGATGCCGGCAATGTACTTGCGGATTACTGAGGAATCATTACCGAAGACAACCGTTTCCTTGTTGGGTGAGATGTCATTTTTCATAATTCTCGTTGGGGTTTAGTTGTTACTTAACAAGGCTTGCAGCTATCGAAGCGAGGTCTTCCTTAGTCGGCTCGTTGCCGGCGAGGGGGAATCCGCCACGACTACCCGGCAGGATGTTTGTGTTGATATTGTTCGCAACCTTTGTCAGCGTTTCGGTGATGACCTCCTCGCTCGCGTCTTCCGCGATTGTGAAGCCCTCGTCGATACGCCACTGGGGAACGCCCAACTCTTTGGCTTTCGCCATTATCATCGCATTGCGTGCTGCCTTGGCTGCGGCTGCTTCCGCAGCGGCGTTCTTGTCAACAAGGTCTTTGACCTGCTTTCCAAGACTGTCGCGTGAATCAGTAAGCGTTTTCAGGTTGGCCGCATATTCTTCGTCGCGCTTTTTGCCGGCGGCGGTCAGTTCCTCCACCTGCTTACGGAGGGCTTCCACGTCGGGATTTGTAACCGGGTCGGTATGCTCGCCTTTCTTTTTGGCGGCGGCTTCTTCTTCGGCTTTGCGACGGGCTTCTTCGGCTTCCTGCTCCTTTTTGCGAGTTTCTTCTTCGTGCTTCTTACGCTCTTTTTCAAGCGCATCGGTGACGCGCTTATCGTTGGCTTTCTGAAGACCCTCAAGCTCCTTACGCTGGCAAGCCACAACAGCATCGATGTTATCGTCAGTCACAAGACCGGTCGCTGCAAGGGAATCGGCTTTTGACATCAGATATTCATCGCCTAACCCAAGAGAGGAATACTCCTGTTTTAGTTTTGCAAAGATTTTAGCTTTCATTGGATGTTGTTTGGGGTTTAAGTATTCTACGCAAAACTACGACTTAAAAAAGGCAACCACATTATTAAGGAAACGCGCACTCACGACTTTATTTATTTGGTCGTAACTTTCTACGGAATAAGACGAAAAAAGCGCACCGTTTCACAACGACACGCTCCGCAAAAGTACAATTTAATAACAATCTTTTTACCTTAAAACAATGTTAGTAACTGAATATGTTGTAGTCCGAATCAACGCAGGAGTCCATCCAGAACGTGAAATCATCGCCCAGATAGTCAATTACGCTCTGCTTCCAATATATCTTCTTGCCTGACTTGTCAAGCGTGCTGTTCCATTTGTTAACAAGTGCTTTCAGTTCATGCTTATCGGGCTTCGCACCGCCGCTCATCAGACCAACCTTGAATAGTTCGCAGAACGGATAGGCATCACTCATCGCACATTCCGAATTGACTATATCGACAATCGGCTCAACGCTTGCGAAAGTGTGGCATCCCAGCTCATAACACCGCTTCATGGCCGCTATGCGTTCCGTGTGCGGACTTGCGCCCGGCTCAAGGTCATCACGCCTTGTCAGCGTAAAGCCAATAGCGATTTTCTTGTAATCCGGGTTGATGGTGGCGCACATTGTTTTCCATACTTCGGCATCAAGCCAATCAGCACGTTTGGTAAGTATCTGCACCGGCACATCGTTGCGCAGTGCCAAACTGACTGCTTCCATCGTAAGTTCAAGTGTTTTGCCGGGTATCATGGGGTCGGTGGTAAAGCTGAAAAAGATGCCTGTCTTGCGCAGTTCGTCGATGTTGGCGAGCATTTCCTTTTCAAATACCGCTATGGCATTGTCGCTGTCTTTGAAGCACTTTTTAAGCATCGGCTCTTCGCTCCATACATGACTCATTACGCCACGCTTGCAGTAGCAATATGAACAGTTATTTGAACACCCAGTATAGAAGTTGCAGGCCCATGCGGAATATTCGCCAGCCTTGCCGGTGGGTCGGTATAGGGATTTACCCTTAAAGGATTTTCTTTCTGTCTTCATCACTTAATCGGTTAATGTATCTGAGTAATCGTTTGTTCGCCCTTGCTATCCGTGGAATGTCATGCCATGATGGAAATACCATAACGCCATCTTCACGTACATAGGGGGGGGCGCATACGACGGTAGCAGTCGCGGGATGTATTCTTACCCAATAGAATTTTCTTTGCCTGTCGTATCTTCATTGTTCTTGATGTATTCGCAGATAGCAACTATTCCGGCATTGACGGCATCGTTGTAACTATCGTAATAGCCCGTTGTGTCATCGTAGGTGGATGTGCTATCGTCATAGCTCCCATCTTTCATATTCAGGTAGTCGAAAAACCACTTGCGCGTCTGCATGACGTAGTTGATGCGTAGGCAGATGTTGCGACGCTCGCGCAGCCATTCCACCGCCTTTTGCAAGATGGGTCTATCAACCATACTGCCTACACCTGTCAGCTTTTCAGTGTTGGATGTAAGGCTGACGCTTCCGTAACCCTTATATCCGGTGTAATGAGTATGCGTCGGCACGTCATAGCCAACCTTACTCAAGGCAATAGCAGCATCAAGATTGACGTAATCACCACTTACAAGGTCTTTATTTGCTATTATCATCGGTAATGTTGATATTTACTTTGATAGGAACTTCGGCGTTGTCGCCTTTTCTGATTTCGCGCTTCATGGCGGTAATGATGGAGTCGCGCAGTTCGATGCCAAACTGATATTCTTCTTCCGCTTCCTTGAAAGATGACTCCAAGAGATTAACCTCCTTGCGCACATCTGACAGCCATTCATCCTTAACCGATGCTGCCGGGTGTTTTCTTCCCGCTGAAAAACCGGCTATGATACCTAATGAAAGGATTACTATTGTGAAGATGATGAATGTTAGCCAGTCTTTAAGAGTTGCTTTGCTGTTTTCCGTCTGTTCGTTCATTTGATTTCAGTCTTAATAGTTTTAACTTGTCGCCGAAGTATTCAATCGAGCCGGTAAGGTCACGCGGCATAAACGCTGCGGCTTGCTTTTCCGCTTCTTCAAAAAGCATTTTTATAAGCTCATCCCGACATCCGCTATCCTTGCATATCTCGTTAAGGGCTTCAAACTCTTTAGCCAGCTTGTCTGCTTGAAAGCGGGAAAGGGGTGTTGGCCATACGCTTAATGGAAATGGATAATTTGTTACCGTGTCGCCAAAATCACGCGCACCCTCATTGTAGCCGGCAGACCATGCTTCTTCGATATAGGCGCGGAGGTCGCTTCGTGTGAAAACGTCACCGTCATTTCCGGCAAACACCGTGCGGACGTAAGCCTCGCGTTTTTCTTCTTCGGTCATAACCTTATTCGATGACGATAATGTTCTGCGACGGGTCATATTTTACATTGCTGACCTCTACCAGATTGTAAAAGCCGCCATCTACAAAGAGTATGGCATCGTCAGGCATACTTTCCAATGCTTCTAAAAGTTCTTGCTTGCTCATTTCTTGTGATGTTAGTGATGATTGGTAAAAAGCAGGCGGCGCAGACTTGCTGCGGCCTACGCCGCCGTATCCTTTTCTACACGTGGCAGATAGGATGTTGGGTTAATCGGCTACAAGCTCCCAGTCATGTGCGAACACGTCACTGATGGATGGAACCCAGCTATCGGCGCGACCGGTCTTCGTGTTATAGATAAGACACTGCGAGGTGTAGTCGATGCGCTTGTTTCCAGCCATGATAAGTTCTTTGGCCTTGAGGGGCAGGGATTGCATGTTGGGGATGATGTCGCTCTTGATGCTTGATGGCACTTGCTTGAACACGACAATATCCTTGCCGTTCCATCCGCTGCGACGGATGACATATCCGCGCTCAAGAAGATGGATTGCAGTGCCGAAGTCAAGACCGCAGAAGCCACCCTGACCCGTTTCCACCGATGTAGAGCGACTACCGAGGATGCCCATGCAGGCTATCATGGTGTCGAACTGAACATCAAGCATGGCGCGGTCGGTGTCGCGCAGATTCTTATAGGCTTCCGTCAGTCTGAACTCAACGATTTTGCCGGCTTTCTTGTCAAGCTCCTTGTATTCGATGTTAAGGCGGTCAAGTAATGTGTCGGCGACATTGTAGGCCGCATCAAATACGTCTTTGGGCGACCAGCTTTCATAGCCGTCAGGATAAACGACATGATAGCCGAGGATTTCACGCTCTACGGGTGTTATTCCACCACGCAGTAAAGAACGGTCATAAGCCTCGCCCTTTGTCATAGGCTCGGCGTTAAGCGTCTTCGTACCGATGTACTTTTTCATTGCAGTTGGGGTTAATTGGTTAAGGGTTACAGATTTCCTCAAATAGTGAGGGATTGTCGGTTGTATTGCCGATGATTTCAGAACGCCACCCGGTAACAGGTACATTCTTTGTCAGCAGCGCATCTTCCGTAAGGTCGTTTTCTTTCAGGCAGGGTGACATGCAGACTCCTCTTGTGCGAAGGACTACAATGCCGGTCTGCGTTCCTTTTGCCGAATATGCGTCATCGTGTTCGTCAAGCACCGTGGCTTCCCACTTCTGGCGCACGACATCGCCCTCGTAGATTTCTTTCTTGAAGCAGTCGCGTGAATTGGTGTACTGACCCACCGAAGCGGGTATAACCTCAATCGCACCGCCATTGTATTGCTCTTCCGTGGGCCATATCGCCATCTTGCGTCCTTTCATGTGGATTAAGTCGCCATAGACCCATGCGCCGTCGGCAACGGACTTTCCGCGAAATTTAATGATTCTCTGCATAGCTTACTGGTAGCAGCAATCCCACGGGTCGTAATCATCATCCATCTTATCGCCCGTCAGCCAAAGCACGACGGCAAGAATAAGACAGACGATAATTGCGAAAATCCCGAATAGGATGTCTTTGATTTTATTTATTGCTTTCTTCATTGGATTGGCGTTTCATTTCTTTCAGCTTTTTCGGTGGAATAACACCGCGTAGCCGGGCAGTGACAGTCGCTTCCATATCATCGCTGACCCTTACGTCGTAGTCAATCAAGTTATGAAGTCGGATAGCCTGAAAGATACAGCTTTCGCACCAATCCTTTTCTTGCTTGATAACCTGCTTGAGCATCTTGTTGTATTCGATTCCATGCTCTTTCGCGTAACGGCACTCGTTTCTGAAATTGAACTTTCTACCTACGACCAAATCGCCTCTTTCTTCTTTCATCACGTAGTTTGGATATTCATAGGCATACATAGCAGCGTAAGCTCGCCATATTCATCGTTTTCAGCGGGCAGGAACAAACCGGGTCGGCTTGCATCTGACAGCTTTATCACGACGTTCTGCGTATTCATCGCGTTAAGTACGCCCTTGAGGTAGATTGAACTGAATCCGATTTCAAGCGGTGTTCCGTTGTAGTCGCACGTCACTTTCTCCTCGCCGCCGATGTTGAAGCTGATGTCCTGCGCCACGATGTCAATCTTTCCGTCTGCAATCTTGAGGCGAAGCACCGGTGTCTGTGCGTCAGCGCAGATGGCAACACGTGTGATAGCGTTAGCGAAGTCCATGCGGTCAACCGTGATAGAGATGGGCTGATTGACGGGAATAACGCGGTTGTAGTTCGGGTACATTCCATTATAAAGCGTAGAGCGCACCTTGAAGTCGCTACCCTCAAAGATGACGAATCTTTCGCTGACCGTCAGCTTTATGTCGCTCTGCTTTCCGATGAACGCACGGATAAGCGCGATTGACTTACTGGGCAGATTGAAGCTCATGACCTTGCCGGGGGCGGTCTGCGTACTACGATACTTTGCAAGTACATGGGTGTCGGTTGCCACGAATGTAACGGCATCTTCCGTAATATCCCAATACACTCCGTTCAGCATGGGGCGGAGTTCATCGTTGGATGTAGCGAAGCCGACAACATCCAGTGCCTTGAGAATCTGCGAAGCTGGCATTGTGAATACGCCCTTGACTTCCGTTTCGTCAGCCTCGCCAATGGGATAGTCTATGGTGGGCAGACCAGACAGATTGTATTTTCCGTTGGTGTAGCGGATGATGGTTGCGTGGGTTGAATCGTTGATGTCAAACACCACGGGGCAATCCGGCATTGCCTTGAGCAGTTCCGTGACGCGCTTTGCATCGATGCAGACACTACCAGCACCCTCGGCATCGTTGGCTTCAATGCGCGATATTACCACGTTGTCGGTATCGGATGCGGTGATTGTGACGGTCTTCCCATCAAGGGCGAACATGAAATTGCCCAGAATGGAAATCGTGGGTCGGTTGCTTACGGCTTTGCCGGCGGCAACCAGACGGCTCAAAAGAGCCTTACTGTTGATGGTAAATTTCATTTTGTTTTATGATATTAAGTCAGAATTTTTCATCTACGACCTTGTATCCGAAAGGAGGGATGCCTTGCGCGATTTTCTTCCAATGCGCAAGAACCTCCGGATGTACCATTGATTTGGGGTTGCTTTCGTGTTCGGCGATGTGCTTCTTCGCCTCTTCGATAAGGCTTTCCATCAGACCTTTTGTGATGGTCTTGGCAAATCTATTCTCGTATTGCGGATATAGCATATCATCGTAGTCGATAAGGCACATCCCGGTCTTGTTCCCTGTGCGGTTCCAGTGTCTAATGAACTCCCACATTACTGCGCCGGCCTGAAAACCCGTTATGCCACCACGAGAACCCGGACTTGCGTTAGCCGCCCACGCTGCTGCGATTGCGCACGCGCCGATGACTTTGCAAATCGTTCCGTAGTCGTGGTAATAGTCGTTCAGAACATGATTCATAAAATCCGGCAGTGTTTCAATGGTCTGCTTGGGAGCATCCTTATACCACTGGTCGATGATTTCTACATCCTTTTCGGTTATTGCTTCCATTATTCGTTGTCTTCTTTGTGATTGATTGCTCGCTTTTTCAGTTCCGCATCTTCGTGGGCGTTGTAGCCACACCACGTACAGATGCCGGAGTTTACATTAAGCGCATAGTTTTCATGCTTACACTTGGGGCAGATGGTCAATAGGATTCGCCTATCGTCAAGCACATCTATTCCGCGTTCCTGATAAATTGTCTTACTCATACCCCGATGATGTTTTTAGCCCGCACAATGTCTGGGGCTGTTGATTCCATGTACTTTCTACCGCCGGCACACTTGAGGCATGGGGTCGCTTCTTGCAGATTGCGAAATATATCCATGTGCATGTCGGTATCAACGTTTCCGAATGACGGGCATAGGCACGACTCCGATAGATGGACGTTGCCTCTGAAATCGACAAGGGGCTTGCACATCGTTCCGTTTATGAACATCCCCTCAAGTCGGCGCATAGGCGATACTTGCTTGAAGATAAGATGACCGTTAAGACATGACATGTGATAGGGATTTTTCGCCACTTCAAGCTGCGCGTCTTCGTTAAATCGCGCCCTGCCGAGGTCTTGCATCTGTAATGACTCGGTATCAACCGTAACCTTTTCAATGGCTTCCAAGTCTTTCTTATGCGCTATAATGAAATCGTAGTCCTTATACCACTGCTGATTGGTATAGACCTGCATCCCTGCATAGTGTTCAAGGCGAGCCAGCTTCCGCATCGTTTCAGCTTGTTCGGGATACCACATTCCGTTAGATACGACAGTAAAAGCGGCCTTGTTGCCATTCTTGCTGATGAAGTTGTTCAGTATCTTGCAGAAATCATAGAACTGCGGATGTTCCGTAGGCTCGCCGCCGCTCATCACGTAGGTCATGCAGCGCAGAAACTTACCGAAAGCAAGGGTGCGCTTAAACATCGCTTCCGTCATGTGCGGGCCGTCTGGCAGGGAGTTTTGCAGGCAGTGCCGGCATCCCTCTTGGCATCGGTTAGTGATTTGGATAAGCATATTATATCTCGTTTAATTGTTCAGTTCCGTATCGCATAATGAACCCCTTTAATAGCGCATACGCGGCATCAAGCGGGGTTTCAGCTTCGTAGTACCAGTGCGCCATCTTTTTCACGTTGTAGCTATGATAGCCGCAGACCCATCGCTCTATGTGGTGCGTGTCCGGGGCAGTCAGGGTGAGGTTGCTATGATAGCCGTCCTTGTCAAGTTCCGATGGCAGTACGCACAGTATATCTTCAAGGGTAATATTAGGCTTCTTTACCGGCTTATAGCCCAGAGCTTGAAGCTCTAAAAGTTGGTGTCTATCCAATACCTCCATTTTACTTGTGCTTAAAATCTTTGGGGATGCGGATGGTTTCGGTTTCGTAGCGTTTACCCTTTACCCTTTCCGGTGTTCTATAATCGACCACAAAATCAGGGATTATGTCGCGCAATATCAATGACTGCGCTTCATTCAGACGCTTGTAGCAATAGTTGCTTTTCAGTACAAAGAGGGTTTCCGTTTCAGAGAAAGTGTATTGCCGACAGGTAAGCATCTGCAATACATTCTTGAATTTGAAGAAATAGTAGTCAATAAGGGGCTTTGTTACGACTTCATCGTTTTCGTTTATGGTGTAGCAGTTGGGGCAATAGTGCCTATCGCCATTAACATACCATCCATCTTCCTGTGCGCTATCTTCCAAGTCGCCATGTCTATCGACAGCAAGATTCGCGCCCTCGCTATCTTCATAGATTGCTTGACAGCGATTGCACTTGATGCCGTACATGATTGTTTCGTATGTCATTCTGCTTCCGTTATTTTGATGTCCGTAATTTCTGATAGAAGCTCAATGCCTTTGGCGTTAAGATGATACACCACATTCAGCTCATAGAAAATATCTTTGCGCTTGATTGCAAGACCGGCGGCAACAATACCATCCCAGTCCGCATCATCGTTCCATGAAACATAATAGTTGCGATACGCCTTGTAGCTTCCTTTCTTGGCCTTTGCAGGAGTAAAGCCAATGGCGTGTTTCATCTTGCGGATTTGTGCCGCAGTGAGCTTTACGTTATCATTCATGAGATGCTTCCGGGAGTAATTTAGATGTATCTACGCCAGCCCTATTCTGAGGTAGCGTGGCGATGTTCTGCGCCATACCGATAAAACTTGCAATTTCGGTTTTGGCGGTTGCCGTAACTTCTTCCACGACCTCCGTAAGCGTATCAAGATAAAAAGGCGTATTTGAGCACACACTGGTAGCTACACTTTCAATGATGCTTAAAATAACTTCTTGGCGTTTCTTGGGGAGCTTATCGATAAGGGGTATGATTGCCTCTTTCGCCCTATTGAATTGCCTGCGATGTTCTTTAAGGGATTTGCGCAGCTTCTCTATTTCGTAATCAACACGACCTTGAATTTCTTCCTTAAACTGGTCTATTCGCTCGCCGCCAATTTCTTCTATGGTGCAAGGTGTACCGTTACCAATATTCAGTGTTGTAATAAACTCCGCGAATTGCGCCGGTGTCATCTTAATTGCGACAACCGAATCTTTCTTCTTATTTGAAGAATAGGTTCTACGACCCAATACACGGTCATATTCAACGCTTGAGTTTTTGGTAATTTCAATTTGGATGAAGCTATCCAATTTCACATCAGAGCCATACATGAAGCCAGAATGACCTACAATACGATGGGCTTTGATTGTACCAAAAGATTCATGCCGAGTTGTCTTGCTTTCATCTCTTTCCATTGTTCAAAGTTTTAATCGGTTATTGCTTCATGCCACGTCAGAAACTCGCCTAATTCGTCTTGCGACACCGAGCCATCATCGTAGCGATATTGCACCCACGGGGATTTTCCACGGGCTAACGTCTTGCCTATAATAGTCGCCTTGTAAACGTGAGATTCGTCAAACGGATGCAGAGGCGGCATTTCAAACTTGTAGCGGTCGCCAATCTTGATTTCGTCATAGACGCGGCGCAGTTTCCGCTTGTATGATTTGAAAGACAGGTATGCCCATAGTGGGATGCCCACAACGACAATCATACCAACCACCGGGAGTATCAATAGAAATTTTTCCATCGTTTCAAGGATAATGGCGACTTGAAGAATACCGAAGCACTCCTCAAGCCGCCGGGTTGCCGGGGTTAGTCAGTGATGATTGCGAGCTGTCCGCAGGCAGCACCGTTTTCAATTTCCGACTTGGTTGCGATTGCGACTGCGTAATCGTAACCCATAGCGTCAAGCTGTTTCTTGATTGCTTCCATGAGGCTGTAGTGTTAAGTGGTTATACAATGTTCACGCCCTCGATAACACCGTTACCGAGATTGTTCTTTTCCGAGATGTTGTTGGGATTGATGGGCGACAGCTTGATAAAGAAATAATCCTTATCAAAATACTGTGCCAGCTTTTCAGCATCAAAATCCGACTCGTCAACAAGTGTAAGGTTGATGGTCGTTTTAAGGTTGCTTTCCGTGCGTATGCGCCCCAGCTCTTCGATGGTCATCTTCTTGGGGTAAGGGATAAGCCAGTTGCGCTTGTCATCGTCAAAGCTATGCAGACTTATCTGGAGCGTCACGTTCCCCTTGACAAAAGAGAAATCGCTGCCGGCGATGCCGATGGTTGAAACGTAGTGATGTGTGTTCGGATATTTTTCCGTGATGCGGGCAATGGCTTCTTTAACTGCGTCGATGTTCAAGAAAGGCTCACCCATGCGCGTGTAGTTGATTTTGAACTCGCGGGCATCTGCCGGGTTGAATCCTGCCTGTGCGATGGCAAATTCCACCTGACCGACAATTTCGTCAGCCGTAAGATTGCGCCAACGCTTCATGTTGCCGGTAGCGCAGAATTTGCAATGAACCGGGCATCCGCTCATTGTGGATACGCCTATCATCCAGCGTTCCGCACGACTACCGAGCTGATTGTTGTCAAGAAAATTCTGCTTGCGACCGATTGCGTCTTTGGTGTAGTAAGGCAGAAAGGTGTCGGTTGTTTCAACCAACATTCCGTCTTCCAGCTCAAGGCAGTACACCGTACCGTTCTTGAACGATTTTTGCTTCTTGATTCTCATTTGGTATGATGGTTAGGGGTTAATACTTTCCACAAACCTTGTCGTAGATGGCTTTGCAGATTTCGATGTCGTAGAGTGCATCGTGTAGCTTGTCATCTTCCACGACTATGCCGAGGGTTTTGGCGACCGTGCCTTGTTTGAAGTTTTCCATCTCGGCGCGACGTTCAGCGAGGTAAGGAGTCGCCATTATCATCACGTCTATGCTGTTTGCCCAAAACCATGAGCCGAAGTATTTATCGCCGTTCTGAATGAACCACGCACGGAGAAACTGATTGTCGAATGATGCGTTGTTATAGCCGACGAGAAAGAATTTGTCTTTCTTGTTGTAGCGGTCAACGTACTGGGATAGCTTATCAACGAAGCCGGCGTACACCTGCTCCATCGGAGGGTAAGCCTTGATTTGCGCTTCCGTCACACCTGCCACCTCTAATGCGGCGGGGTCAATCTGCGCCATTGGATTGGGGCGAACATGAAGATTGAATTTCTCCTTGATTTCGCCGTCGATTACGATGAAGCCGGACATTTGGTGTATTCCGTGCTTGTTGACCAGCGTACCGGTCGTTTCTAAATCGAAAAACAGTAATTTCATGTCATTATTTATTTGATGTACTTTTGCTTAAATTTAGCGTAGGCTTTCCAATATTCCTCGCCCGAAAGATTCTGCAAGGCTTCAAAGTCACGTCTGTATTCTTCTTCGCGCTTCTTCCGCGCTCTGTTCTGTCGCCATAGCATTATCCAAAAGGCAATCAGACAACCTTGACAGCAAATAAATGCGATGCGGCTTATCAGTGTAAGGACTTCTTCGATAGCCATTTTCCCGTAAGATTGATATGTTTGTTTTCAACGCACCACAGATAGACGGCATAGAGCAACTGAATAAAGATTGTTGACTCCCATTCGGTGTCCTGACGCGCAGCTACAAATCTTCCATTGTCATCCCTGAAAGAGTATGACGCAGCGAAGACGCGCAAGCCGTCAACATGCTTATTGCCAATAAAGAGGCGATGCCAAATGCCGTTGATAAGAATTGATTCCGGTAATTTCGCCATAATGTCATCGGCGGTGTATGCCGGCACGTCACGCCCATAAACGCGATTGAAAAAATCCTCACCCACTAATGCTATGCGCTTGGGATTGTTCCAAAATTCGCGTTTGTGTTCCACATTTCCAACCTCCAGCTTGAAGATTTCAGAACGTGCAGTAACCGGATGATAGACCATACTTGCGCCATCGCACTTGTCGCCGAGCGATTGCAAGTGGCGCATCTGCTCTATTGTCGGCGTGACTTTATTTATTGCTGTTTCCATATCAGTACCATACCTGTCGTTTGTTGTGGTATTTGACCTTACAGTTGTTTGTGCAAAATTTCTGTTGATAAGACTTCTTGACAAACTTTCTTCCGCACATAGGGCATCTTAATTCTTCGCCCATCTTCGCCGCGCCGTTGTTAGCCCTTATTTCTTCAATCAAGGGATGCAGACCGGGCAAGATGTGGCGTTGAACGAAACGCGAGGGTCGGTCGGTCATATCGCGCACGTCTTCGCAATCCAGACTATCGTAAAGGTCGTAGTTGCTATCGTATGCGTAATCGTCGAAATCCTCTTCTATGGCTTTCTCTGCTTGGTTCATTGTTTTAAGGTGGTCGTCTTTAATTTAACCGTTGCAAAGATACACTAATATTATTTACCGTACAAGTATTTACTGTTATTTTAATCAGTATTTAACAATTATTTGCAGTTGATGCGCGTTTTATAAGCCTACGGAACAGTAACTTTGCAGAAAACAGCCCAAAACACCCCAATCAGTAAAATACTTATTATGTCAAAGTTCAGAATTAAAGCAATCGTTGCTTCAAAGGGGATGACCCTCAAACAGCTTGCGGACAAGATGGAAATCACGCCCCAGACTCTTGGCGGCATCGTGAACGAAAAGAACAATCCGAACATCTCAACACTTGAGAAGATTGCGGAAGCACTTGACGTACCTGTGGCTTCGCTTTTCACGGATTATCTTGCTCCTAATCCGGCGACCATCATCTGCCCCCAGTGCGGCTCGCGCATCGACATCAAGACAGCCACACCGCGATGAAAACGCCCATCTATCGCGTAGGGCAATCGGTTCAAGCTCCATCAAGCCTGCTATGCGCGAATGAAGACAACGGAATATTGAGTCAGGGTCGGATTCTTTACCCGGTAGAAGATGGCTCTTACTTGGTGCGCCTGCGTAACGGCGGCTACACGGCTGCTGACGAATCGGAAATCGTTGCATATCCGGAATACGACTCGGCCAAGCCGGTAGAACGGAAAGGCATCCGTATCGTGTTTTTCGGAAACGGACAGTTTGCTCTGCCAACACTCAAGATGCTTGTAGAGCGTGGCTATGATGTCGCCGCCGTAGTTACGATGGAGGATAAGCCATGTGGTCGCGGAAAGGTCGTGCGCAAGTCTGCGGTCAAGGTTTATGCCGAATCTATGGGTATCCTTGTTTTTCAGCCACGGAAACTTGACTCCAACAGATTTCTGCGGCACATCCACAATCTTCATGCGACGCTCGGCGTAGTAGTGGAGTTCAGAATACTGCCACGTGCGCTATACACCATTCCGTCATGGGGCACAATCAACCTCCACTCGTCTATGCTGCCTATGTATCGCGGTGCTTCCACTATTGCATCGGCAATCAAGGATGGCAACTCCATGACAGGCGTGACCACATTCATGCTTGAAGACAAAATCGACACCGGCGGCATCATCAACAATCTTGCTATCAGCATTGATGAAGATGATAACGCGGAAGATGTTCACATCAAACTACGCATTGCAGGTGCGGAAATGATGGATGATGCCATTCAGAGGATAGCCCATTCTTGCAGACCCATTCCGCAATCGGAGCTTATCTGCGACTTCATCCAGCCATGCTACGCACCGAAGCTGCGCCGAAAGGACTGCATCATTCCGTGGCTCAAGCCCGCCGATTACGTCCATGACTTCATACGCGCACTTACTCCAATCCCATCAGCTTGGACTTCACTGGCCATGCTTGGAAAGCAGGCCATGAGCGTCAAGATTTTCATAACGGAAAAGACCGTCATACCGCGTGGCCACCATGCGCCCGGCGAGCTATTCTGGCAAGACCGAAAGCTATACATCGCCTGTGGCGACAATCTTCTTTCCGTACTTGAATTGCAGATGCCGAACAAGCGACGCATGACCGCCATTGAATTTTTCAACGGCTATCGCGGAGCTTGCAAGGGTTTCTGCGATTTAGGATTGTCGATGGCTGTTGAAAATCCCGATTCCGCGAAAGCGATTAACCCGGCAGACATGACCGGCACTAACGGCGTGACTGCTGAAATCAAACAACAATGACCCCCTTTTTCACACACCCTTTCCTGTGGCGATGCGCTGAGAGGCGTGTCGCCTTTTTTTATAAACAAAGAAAGCGCACCGGTCGTGATGACTGATGCGCTTATTTGCTTATTCCAAATAAATCAATAAGTAATATTCCTTAGTTTGTCAAAGAGTTCCTTTTGTCTGGGGGTCATAAGGTCGTAATGTTTATTTAGAAAACCATTTGCAGAGCGTACATCATCCGCATAAACTTCCCTCATGGTAGATTGACCACTTTCTCTTGCCTTAATATAACCAGCCATAGCGTTAGCGAGCTTCTTTAAGTTCTCGTCTATTTTATAGTCGATGTATTCAAGCCTTGCCGTTTTAGCATTATCTTCGGAATATGGGCATATTTGCAAAACTGCAAAATATTCTCCTTTGGGGATATACGAAACAACGTAATTGCCAAAAATCCATGCTCCATATTCTTCATACGGTTCTTGCTCTAACCGCTTTCCGAATACATGAAAATGGTTTTCCAGCACATCGTTAATCTTACTCTCGAAAACACGACCATCATCTTCCGAATCCTTATGCGCGAGTAGTGCAATGGAACAGAGAGAATCTTTTTCAAACCTTGCTTCTATCTGCATCCATCTAACACCAAGCGTATCAAGTCGTCCCTCATAACCGGTGGAATTGACCCATGCAAGTTTTCGGAAACCTCTATTAGACGCAACGCTATCAACTTCCATTTGTGTTTGCCCAAAACGAAACCCAAATAGCGTATTATCAACTTGATTAGGTCGGTCGCATGATTGGAGATATAAGACAATCATTCCCAAAACAAGGATGATTGCTGGTTTAAGTAAATGTTTCATTCTATTGTAGTTTTGATTGTTATTGGCTTTCCACAATGAGGGCAAGCCGCTATCATATTCATTCCATCATCTTCTGAAACAAGTTCAGATAAGGTAAGTCCAATTATGTCTGCGATGTCTTTCAACTTATTGACCGTGGGATTTCCGTTGATAATAGCCGACAGGGATGGTTGGCTTATCCCTAATCCACCATTGCCATTTGGCATATTTGATGCGACTTCACTAATGGTGAAGCCCTGCATTTTGATTTTTTGTTTTATATCCATAGGGTTTGTTCTATAATTTTACGGCGCAAAGTTAAGAAGAAATAATTAAACTCACAACTTATATTCTATATTTTTAATTAAAGCATAGAGTTTAACCTATTGTTAGTCTTTGTTAAGAAATAGATTTTACCCTATAATTTATTTTGAGATATAGATTTTATCCTATATCTTTGCATCATCAAAGTTAAACAACAATTAAAGACCAAGAATATGAGCAACGATAGAAAATCAACATTGCGACAAATCATGCAGACCGCGTGGATGTTCGTGAAAAGAAACGGCTACACGATGGCAGAAGCCCTCAAGCTAGCATGGCTCAACGCTAAAGTAACAAAGGCTATGCGTGGCGGTATCGTGCAATTCTTCTTTCAGAAAATCGACGGCACGTTAAGACAGGCGTTTGGCACACTTGACCCTCACCGTCTGCCAGAAACGCAAGGCACAGGCCGCAGAGCCAATGAAACCGTTCAGGTGTACTTCGACACCGACAAACAGGAATTTCGCTCTTTCAAGAAGTGCAATCTTGTGAAAATTGTATAACAACATCAACCCCATAAAATCAAAGACTATGCAAGCAATCAAATTTGACTCAAAAGCGGCATCGCTCGCCGTGGCCGCAGCCGTGGCCGCCCTCAACCCGGTAGTGCATGGATATTTCAACCTCACAATAGAGGTCGGAAATGACATCACTGTATCTGTGTTCGCACAGAACAAACCTACCCTTGAGGTATTCAGCTACAACGTGTGGACTTGCGACGAGGACGGCAACGAAATCGACATACCATTCGCAGCCATTGATACGGAACTGATAGAATCAGTAGCCGCAGCTTAAACGTAATCCGGGCGACTCTGAAACACGGGTCGCCCACAATCAAAAAACAAATGGAAACATTACCAATTCAACAACCCACAATGACATCGCTCTTAATTGCAGAAGTAGCGGAGAAACGTCATAAAGACCTGATGCGTTCAATCCGCAAAATGGAAGAAGCGTGGTATAAGGTTACTGGGCGCAATTTTACGCTTAGTGAATACACCGACCCAACCGGGCGCGTCCTCCCTTGCTACAATCTAACGAAAGAAGAGTGCTTATACATTGCCACTAAATTCAACGACGAAGCCCGTGCGCGGCTTGTTTTGCGCTGGATGGAGCTTGAACGTCAACAGTCGCCACGACCGGTTGAAAGTCTTGAATCCGTATTCTCGGAATCCAAGCGACTGGCCGACCAGATGCGCCAAGACCTTGCTGATGGCAAAGTCCTACCTATCCCCAACGTTACGTTAACCGCCTATGATGTAGCGATATATTCTTATCTTCGGAATGGCATCAAATCAGCGGGCGATGTTCCCTTCTGTGTCACAGACGCCATGGTATCGCAAGCCCTCGGAATCAGCATAGAAGATGTGAAGACCGGATGGGAACGCCTTGAAAAAGGAGCTTATATCGTGCGACGGAAGTTTGGCGACTACCACTCGTTTATCCTCGGAAAACAACAGCCATAAATCCTTATATTTCAGTAAAATTACGATGCCCCGGGTTAAGACGTAACTCGGTGCATTGTTTCAGCCAACAAAAGACCTTTGTTTTTATCTGCATATCAGCAAATTATAAGGGTTTACTTAATTTTATGACCAACAAAACGCCAACAAATAGCCATCAAAGAAACATCAGACAACCATCAAGGCGATTTTTCCGCGATTTTTGTGCGTTTTTACTTAATAAACCTTATTAAGTAAATCCGAGTCAATGACCAACAAAATACATCGACAAACTCTTTTATTTTCAGTGCGGTAAGCCATGTTTACTTAAACACGCCAGCCATCAAAGAAACATCCAACAGCCAACAAGCCGCCAGCAAAATATCCGTTCAACGCCTTAATTATCAGCGTGTTCCAAAGGTGTTATTTTACTTAAATCGGGTTTTACAGCCATAAACAAGAATAAAGAATATAGAGAATATAATAAAGAATGAAAGAATGAAAGAAATATAACGTCACTCTTTCCGTCTTTGTTCAGGCGTTTCAAATCTTGCCGGCACTTATCAGATGATGACGGGCATCGCCGATTGATATGCAGTTGCGATATGCGACCAGTCGGCAACGGCTGAATATCTTGGCACATTCCTTGCGGTCATTAAAACGGTTCAACAAGTGCGCGGCGTAGTCGCCACTCCAGCCCCATTTGACGTGGGCGATTGATTGCTGCTGAAATTCATCTAAAGTCATATTCTTGCTTGGTTTTATCTTGATTGTCGTTATACCGTAACCGGGCGACGGGATAGAATAGCCGTATTAACGCGATAGACGCGCAATAAACGACGTTTGACATGCGAGTGGTATATCTTACCATTTTACCCTATTCCGAGCCGTCAGAAGCGAAATAAGCGGCTTTTCTCGCCTGTTCTACGTCTTGCCCCGATGCGATGGCTTCAAAATAAATGCCGGCGACGTTCATGGTGTCGTAAACATCAACGCCAAAAGCCTTGCATACCTTGCGACATTCCGACATGCGCTCGTTGAGTCGGGATGCGCGGATTGGCGTAAACGCCGGCTTGTCGTCTCGAGTCACGTATTCCGCAAAATCGTTGTCGGGATGAAACGTGGTCGAAAGGTCAAAGTAAAGATAGCTTGCGAAAGCTATCACTTCCGCAAGCGTCTTTATGGGTTGAAATTCGTTGAACATGGGCGTTAAAAGAATCTATGGGCGATAGCCTCACGCGAGATTGTGTCGCGCATTTCTTTCAGCTTCGTCGGTTCAATCTTCGCGGCCTTGAGCATCAGTATTGACGTAAGGATACCGCAGTTTTCAAGGTTGCGCTCTTCCGGCCATCTGCCGTCTTCGCGCAGGCGGTCGCGTATTGCGAAGACAAAGGGCAACGTCAGCATGTGTGCCTTTGTGGTTTCAACGACCCCCACGGGGTCAGTTCCGTAGCCCATGTTGTGCCACAGAATTGAGAATACGGCAAGTTCGGGCATTGCGTCACGAATGTCAAACCGTGTGTCGGCCTCAAATTGCTTGAGGTCGATGGGTGGTAAGTTGGTTTTATTTGTCATTGTAGTACTCGTATGCTACTGTTGATAATTTTTCTTGTAGTCCGTAGTCAAGACCCTCGGTGTAATACATCATTATCGCACCGTAGTAGCCGTATTCATCGCAGAAACGCATCCACTTCTGCCATAGGTACTCCCAGCCGCACGAAGCGTCTGCAAATACCTTTTGTGCCGTCTGTTCATTCCACTGGTTATACATGAAATGAAAGTAGCATAATACCGGTTCTTTCTTTTTAGCCATTGTAAGGTGGGTTTTCAAGTTCGTTTTCAAGTCGGTAGATTTCATTGCCCTGTCGGTAACAATAATCCGAGAAAGACTTCAAGAGGTTTTTCAGTTCCGTAGCCACGTCGTACTTTGATAGCGTGGTCAGGCCTATGAAATAGTCAAGTCTGCTTGAGTCCTGTGTGGGGTCGTAGCCGCCGACACTTGAGCAACTGATTTCAAACTTATCCGGGTCGCGTGTTTCGTGACCGTAGTAAAGCTCGATGTCGTAACCGAATTGGCTCTTTCCGTCCTTATTAAGTAGTTCTATCGTCATGGCTCTTTCGCCGATGACGCGCACACGCCACTGCTTGCCGAGATGCTGATAAATGAAGCGATGCACGTCGCTTGTAGTATCGCGGTGGGTATTCAAGACTTCGCGCCGTAGGTTCTTGATTTTGGCCTCGCGCTCTTCGCGGTAGGCAATGCCGGCGGGAGTGCCGTACCATTTTTCAATCGCCTTTTTATGCCGGGCGTTCCGTAGGCAGGATTGGGCGATGCCCAGTTCTGCATTAAGCTCCGCCCTTGTGTGCGTCTGCGCATAGTTGGTGCGTAGGCACTTGTCGATGTCGTAGCGTGGCTCTTTGCCGTCCAGCCTGTCTATCGCGTTCCTCGTTTCAAGGATTTGCGCGTAAATCTTCTCTTTTGATGTCATAGCCGGGTGGTTTAGAAGTCGCACATTACGTTGTATTCTTTGCATAGCTGCTTATAGACGCGCTCGGTCACATAGAAGATGTTGCCGATATACGTGCTACGCTTGATGCCGCGCCCCTTGAGCTTTATGCTTGGGTTCTTTACCACGATTTCATAGTGGCTGTCAATCGCCGTAACGAGAATGTCTGCTTTAGCCTTTTGCTCGTCAAGCGTTGTGGGCTTGTATTCGCCTCTTGGGGTTGCCTCCTGTATAAGTTCTATTGTAGCTGTCATGGTCGTTCAGATTTAGAAAACGTGATTGCTTGCAAATTCTGGCACTGCGTCAAAGCCGGCCACGTCGATGCCCTCGTCAAGAATGAAAGAGGCGATGTTGTCAATGTTACCGTTGGCGTAGAGAATAGCTTCGTCGCGTTTGCGCACCACCTGATAATAGGCCATGCCAAAATCGCTGACATGTTCAATCTTGTAGGGGTTGTTTGTAGTCTTCATATCTTATTGGGTTTTGATTACGGTTACAAAGTTATAGTAAATACTTTAATCTACCAAATAATAATATAAGAAAATACTTTTATTTAAGATTATTTAACAAAGTAAATGCTTTAACTTTTGCTATTCAAATCCCGGCAGACGTGACTACATGCCCATTATAAGCCGATTATGGCTGTCGGCTTCCGCTTTTCGCTGATGACGAGATTGTTAGCCGATGATTTCAATCTGCGTGTACTGTGGGCGGTCGATGCCCTGATATTCGCAATATTCGCGTGTGAAGATACTGAGGTCGCGTTCCCAATATTGATTAAGTGTAGCCCAGAAACGAGGGTCTGGCGTGTTTCCGCGACCTACATATCCGCTATACTGGCGACCGGCTTCATCCTCGTAGAGCGCATAGCCGGCATTGAAATTTTCGTAATCCGTTCCGTGGACTCGTTTAAGTCTTAATATACCCATGATGCTGCTGATTAAAGGTTAACAAGAATATGCTTGCACTGGCTTTCCGTAAGTTCGTGAACACTGCGGCGATTGATGCCGTCGCTGATGTGGCAAACACCGCGACCATCGCGGTAAAGTTCCGTGATTTCAAATTCGCGTGTGCCGGCGATGCCGTCGGCGCGTGGTACGTCTGTCTTGACTGCTTCAAGTAAGCCGATGCTCTGACCCTTGCCGATAAGATAGGCTATGTAATTTTTAAGGGATTGCTTTGCTGTCATGGCGATTAAAATTTAGCGTATTCGTAACCAAGTTTATTGAGGCGTTCAGCTTCCGCAGGCGACACTATCCAGTATTCGCCCTTGACGCGCATCATCATGTTCATCTTGACCGTGTGCCGAAGATAACTCTTTGCATTGTCGGGATTTCTGAAAGCTGCCACGTTGCAGAATGGTATCTTTGCTTCCGCAGCTATCGCTTTGCGCTGTTCTGTTGTCATGGTCGTTTAGTTTTCGCTGATAGGGTTGGTAAATTCTAAGCCGTCATAGTTCACGAAGCCGCCACTGTTCAGGATTGAAAGTAACGCCTTTCTGCCGCCACATGGCGCATAAGGTACGCCGGGGAGGTCATGTTTGAATCTTACAAAGCCCTTGCCCTTGATGAAAAAGGCGAAGCCGCGCATCGTACAGATGCCTTTGGGCGTGTTGAATCTGTATCCCTTGAGGTTTACTATCTCAAGTCTTGCGTTCAGTTCTTTAGTCGTATCCATACTGTTCACTTATATTGGTGTTATTGATTACACTGCAAAGTTAAAGTAAATACTTTAATTGTGCAAATTTTTCAGCAACTTTTTTCAAGAAAAATAAGCATCAAATTTAATCGCGGAACGCCAGTGCAAAAGAAAAGCCCCGGCGCAGTGCCGAGGCTACCCAATAAGTGCGTATGAAGACGCTTGTAATCAATATCTTTGTTTCATCAAGTAATTCTATTTTCGTAATGCGTGATACCAATCTGTCTGATACGTGGCATCTTCTTCGGCGCAGCCATCAATAACGCGCACAATTTCAAAGTTAACGAGTGGCGCATCTTCATCATCGGCGTATGTACCTTTGAATTTGCGAGGTCGCTTTCCGCATACCCTTGATTTCATGCCTTTAAGCGTTTCGTGTGCTTCTTCAAGCGAAAAAGCCATTTCAACCACATAGAGCTTACTTGCAGCATGATTGACATTGGTAAACACCTCGTAATAATTATCGGATTCCATGATATGCTTTAGGTGTGTTTAACGCTGGATTTTACATCAATCTCATCTTCTATGACACCATTATTGCCTTTGTTCCAAATAATTGCATAATCAGCCTCAAGCTGTTTATCGCCATCAGCATCACGATACATCATCACTTCGACATCGTGCTCATCATCGAAATCGGCAAAATACAAAGACCACCGCCCATCATCGCCGAAGTCATCAACAATTTCCGTGGCGTTGTTATTTTTACTTTTACTTAACTTTGACAGGTCGTTGTTAAGCATCGCCTTGAGGTTGTGCTGCTTGCCCTCGTATTCAAATTCTATCTTGATTGTTACCATGATTGTACTTTTCTCGTTTAGTTGTACTGCAAAATTAGTGATTTTCTTGCTCTTGACCTAATCTAATTCGCCATTATCGCAAATTAAGACATCGCCAACAAGATTGTAGCCGGTTACAAGGCTTGCGCGGGCGTTAGGTTTAAGCCCTATGATGCGCCCCTCTTCATTGACCACGGCTATCTTTCCGCTTTCAAGGTAGATGTATTGCACGTAGCCATCAACAAAGGTCTGCATTTCTTTGAGGGTAAACTTTTTGCCGATGCCGGCTTGCGGGTGTACGACGGTCTGCGTTCCGTCTGCCTTTATAAGTGTTGCCATTGTTCGTTGTTCTTTGGGGTTACATCTGGGCGAAACCAAGAAGCATGAAAGCAAAATTGGTTTCCCGAATTATGGTTTTGTATGCCTTGATTCTGATTGAGGCATCCAGTGTTGTCACGCCCTTGTGTCGTTCCGTATGCCAGTCGATGTATGGGGTTTTGCACTTGACCGCGCCGGGGTGCGCCTTGTGCATCCGCTCTACCTTATCCGCTAACTGTTGCAGATAGTTGATTTGCTTATCCGTGGCTAACATATTACGCTGCTTGAGTGGTTATGGTCATTGTCGTGCCGTCAGACAGGGTAATTTTGCGCCATTGAAAATCTTGATAGTCTTCAACATTGGCGACCTTGTAGCCCTCACTCCTGAGCTTCTTCATAAGGGCATTTGAATAGTCGATGATGCACCATGCAAGGATAACATCTTCCATTCCGTCGGTTTCAACCGAGCCAAGCGGGTTGACGTACTGCGACTCCGCGCCGGCGGTTGTTCTTGTCGTTGTAACGAGGTTGTATTTTGCTTTTGCCATAGCCATATCATTTAACGCCCATCTGTTTGGCGTAGTTGTCAATCTGTTCTCTTGTGAGCCATTCTGGTTTGCCGTCTGCCGGCATTGCATCCCATAGCTCGCGCATCTTATCTATCTGCTCTTGCTCGTCGCCAGCCCATAGATGTTTGGCCTTACGATTGCCGTTGCCAAGATAATACTTGCAGTCGCACAAAAGGCGACCTAATAGCATGTAGTCGTGTTTTCTTGCCATACTGATTAAGCGTTAAGGGATTTAACGAGTTCGTTGTTCTGATACATTCTGACGCTTACAATGCGCACACTGGGCGAGATGAAAGTGCCGCAGTCGTTGCACACCTTTTTAATCATGTTGATTGCTTTTTGAACGTTGCGCGTTGTCGTTTTCATCGTTTTAGCGAAGCCCATCACGATGTCTTCTGTATCGATTTCAAAACGATAGCGATTCTGTTTCAGTATGTCTGCCGAGTCGATTGCGATTTGGCCATTGTCTTTAAGTTTCATAACTTCTTACTTATTGGGGTTTGTTATTGATTACGATGCAAAGTTAATGCTTTTACTTTTATCCACCAAATATTTTAGCGAAAATATTAAAGTAAATACTTACTTTTAACTATTGTTAATAAAAGTGTTTGCTTTAACGCGCTGATTTTGCGCTGATAGCGTAAAACAATGCGCCACGCCTTTAACTCAGACGTGACGCATCCAGATATGACAACAATGGCAGATATTATGCTGATATAGGTTCTCGCGGAATATTTACAGGGGGTTGTGCCGGATTGTCTTCTTTGTTTGCGGAAGGCTGCTGACCCTGCTGTTGCTTCTGTGCGGAAGCCGCGAGGAGGCGAGCGATTTCTTCTTCTGGTGCATCGGTCAGCGACAACATGGTCACGGCGGTTTCCAACGAAATCAGACCGGCTTGATACAGGCTTGCGATGGACTGCCACTTTGCCTGCTTGTCATCGGCGAATGGTTCCGCAAATTCAAATTTGATTTTGAGAGCCTCAAGAGCTGCTCTCTTGTCGGGATGCTCGTATGCGAGTATAGCGATAACGATGTTGCGGAAGCGGCCCACAAGTTCATCGTAGATTTCTTTGCGGTTGTCGCGCTTGATGTAGCCAAGAATGAAAGCGTTGCGGATTGCTACGCCGGAAAGTGTGCCGAAGCCGCGCATGGCCTCAGTGTCAAAGTCCGGGGTGTAGGTGTCGAAGAGGATGCTCTTTGAAAGGTCGGATTTTTCCGCGTCGCGTGTCTGCGATGCCTGCGGTGGGTTGACGTACTCAAACCTTGACTTTTCGCCTGTAAGCTGAATGAGCTTTCCGGGCTTGTTGGGGTCGGTCATGGTCTGAATGACGTCGGCAGTGGCGGCGGCGATGGGGTCGGAAAAGTAATTGTTGGTGTCGCCGGTCTTACTGTCAAGCATCTCCTCGCGGTTGATGCGGGCTTCCGCGCCATCCCATGCCTTTGGCTGCTGAAAGTAGATGACGTTTATCTTGCCGGTGGGATTGGGATAGATTTCGACTTCCCATCCGATTTGCGCCTTACGGCAGTAAGCAAGGATTTTGGGTGTTTGGAAATCCCAGTGCTGAATACTGCGGCCATGTTCTTTCGTCACGTATCCGTATGCAAAGGCGGTCATGTTGCCGATGGTGTCGAACAGTGGGCGCAGGCGATAGCCTTTGGAACGCGCCAATACATTCAGCTTGACGCGACGCTCGCCTGTATCATCATCGCGGTAGATGTGCGCGATAAGGGCTGACTCGGTTTCCGCGCCGGCAAGTCGTTTCGCCTGACGGATGCGTGAATTGAAGTGCTGCTCTTCCAGAAAATCTGTGAATAGCGAAAAGGCTTCATCGTCGCCCTCTTCTTTCTTCCATTCAATAGGATTGCCGAGCAAGAAGAATAGCTCGATGTCGTTGATGTAGCGGGCGCGTGTGCGTGGCAACTTTTCCGTGATATAGGGGTCATCGCCTTTACGGAATTTGTTGGGGCGTTTCATCACGTCATGCGTCTGCGGATTATACTCCTTGATTGCTTGGTCAACTTCATCATCGCGGTTCTGGAGCATATCCAATGCGCGGCTGATGTCCTTATCCTGCAAAAGCTGATACAGGTCGCGGCTAACCCCGGACGCATTTAGCGTGAGGTTGCGGAAATAGGTTAAGATTTGCTGTAAGTAGTTATTCATATCTGGCGTTGTTAGAATATTCCTAAATCTGATTTCTTGACTTTCTTCGGCTTGAGAATCTTGCCGAGGATGCAGCCAAGCACGTAATACCGGGTCGCGTCGATGGAGTGGTTGTTGGCATCTTCCGGCATGTTGATGTAGTTGCCATCCTTGTCTTTTGCCCACACATAGTTGCGCAATTCTTCCTGCACGTTCAATGACCGCTTCGTGACAAAGATGTTGTCAAAGGATTTCATCTTTTCAATACCGGCAATGATGCTTCCGGCTGGCTTCGCCACAGGGTAGATGATTACACCACCCAGCCCGATTTCATCAATCAGTCGCGGGTCGGCACTGTCGGCGAAGACAAACGAGTCATCCTCGCTTAATTTCCTTATGAGGTCTTTGGAAAGTAGTCCGGTTTCAAAAATCTGCTCGTCGATGTATAGGTCATTACCTACTACGCCGCATTTTACACATGCGCTGACATCGTTGGAATATCCGAAGTCCAGACCGCGAGCCACATGCTTGCAGTTCTTTGGAAACTCGCTGACGATACCCCATTTCTTGAAGACCGCACCCTCGGCTACGTCTGCCCATCTACCCATGAAGATGTGGCCGTAGCGTTCCGGGTCGCGCTCTTTCATTTCTTGGGCTGACCTGATAAATTCTTCCGAAAGATTTTCCTTGTTGTCAAGATACGTCGTATGGATATGAAGCACTTGCGGATGTGTGGAAATCTGCACCGGCACTCCGTCAAAGTATTCTATCCTGTGCGTGTCCTTGATGTATTTCTGATAGATGAAGTGGTTGCTATCCGTAGGGTTCATAATGATGATAATCCTGTTCTGGATTCCAACCTGACGGATTGAAAAGGCGATTGTTTCAAATTCCCTATCGGAAGTCCACTCCTCGGCCTCGTCGCACACAAAGGTTGTGATGCCGTGGATGGATTTCAGCTTTGCGGTCTGATTGCCGGATGATGTTTTGATGCCACGGAACATAATACGGCTACCGGTCATCTTGTTTATGATGTCGGTTTTGGTCGTATGGAAGTACCGGGTCGTGCCGTCAAGCTCTATCTTTTCCAAAAATTCAGGTATAATGGAAATGTTCGCACTGGTCATAGTGTAGCGCGTATAGAGGATTTTATGCACAATCTTGTCCGATTCCGCTTTTGATAGACCTTTGCGTTTCAGTTCAAATGATAGGCGTTCCAAGAAACCGCCGATTCCGAATGATTTACCGGAGCCACGACCGCCCGTGACAAGGATGATGAAATGTTCCTTGTCAGTATAAAGGGGGTAATATATCTCATGGTTGATAATCATTCTTCTTTATCCCGTTTCTTTTGTTCCACTTCTTGACGAATCCAGCTATCAATGTCGATACCCTGTTCAATATCCTTTGGAATAGTGTCATCGGCGACTTCCGGCTGTATGGGATTCTCGCCATAGCCGTAGCGTCTTCCAAGCGTATTCAGATGGTAGCGTATCATCCAACTGTCAGGGTAGCGACTCCAGCCCTTAAATTCATCCTTTCCTTTTACGCCGCCCAACGCAAGTATGCGACTGGCGGTGTCTATCTGTTCCAGAAATTCAAGGTCGCGTTCCGCCATAATATCGACGAAAATAGGCTCTTGCGCTAACCACGATTGCAGCTTCGTCCAGCCGATTCCAAATTCTTTCATCAGCTGAGTGCGCTTTCCCTTGCACTTCGCCCAGACTTTTGCAAACATTGCCGGGGATGGCATTTCTGCGCCTCGCGCACGCGCACGCTCGCGTGCAGACGCTATCGTGTTGCGCAATTTTTCGCATTGTGAAATCGCCATTTCCAACTCGTATCGGCTAATGTTCAGTTCGTCAGCAATTTCCGTATTGTAAAAGCCCTCAAAAGCAAGCGCATCGACCTGCGACAAAAATTCCTCACTCTCGTAATCAAACGAGGGTGTGGCTTTGGGCTTGCGCGGTGTTTTGCTACTAATTCGCTTCTTCGGCATCGTCGTATTGGATTATATCAGACCCATGTAAACCGGGGAATAAACTTGTAGGCTATTAGCAATATTCCTAATCCTGATAAAGTCGGCTGCGCTGAAGTTTAATTCTCTGCTATGGTTGGCTATTTTGCAATGTAGGTATGCCGCTGATTTTTTAATATTGTCAATATAGCGATATAAGATTTTATCAATCAATGATACCCAGTTGGAATGACATCCACCAGCAAGCTCAACCTTGATTGACTGAGCTTGTCGGTAAATGTCATCTATGGATTTCTTGCGTAAAGTCATCATGTGAATTTCAGCCCGGATAGGGTGATTGCGTTGATACGTCGTTTCCAGCCCTTGATGAATTTCTTCTGGCTCGGCTTTCTGCGCACGATGCCATCCACGAAATTGATGCGGGCTTCGTAAATCTTCGTGAATAGTTCCGCTTCGTTGGCTGCGTTGACTGCGGCTATCGTCTTTGGGCCGACAATTCCGTCCTGTGTCACGCCGAGAAGCCTCTGCGGTATCTTGATGCCGTTCACGCCGCTTGCCCACACCCAATCGACGAGGTTGTTCGCAAGGGCTTGGCTTTTGATTTCATCGGCTTTCCATCTGTCCCAGAAAAGCGTCTTGAGTACGTCGCGCCAACGCTTGTATGTGATGTTACGCAGGCTGAACACCGTAGGTACGGGATAGCCTTTCCGCTTGCAGTACGCCTTGTAGGTCGCTATCGTGATACCGCACATGGTCGCGCCGCCGGCATCGTCGGGGTCATTTGCGAAGCCCGTCTTTTTCGCCTGCTCAAATATCTGTTCGGGAGGAAGTGAAAGATAGCGTTTGTTTACGCCGGCTTCAAAGTAAAGGATGAACGGGATGATTTCTTCAATCTTTGCCATATTCTTGTAGTGTTAGGGTTGGTTATTTACCGCCGCCAAGTGCGCCTCTGACACCGCTTGACTTTCCGCGTAGTGCAAGATGCGCGTTTCGGTCATCCATCATCTTGTCGTAATCATTATACGACCTCACGCGCCCAAGGTCAATCTTCCTGTCAGCGTTGTAAGCCCGCATGACACCGGCAAGACTGCCCGGCAGCGTCATCGCCACGACATGAGAGGGTCTGCGCATACCGGGATTGGCCTGCGCCGTGCGTTGGAAAACAGGATTATATTGCGGGTCAAAGGTCATTTTGCCGTGAGCCTTTGCGCCGAATCTTCCGTACATGTTGTGAAGTGAACTGCGGCCATCCGAGAAAGCATAACAATCCAGTTTGCGACCACCATTAGCGACCGCAAACGGTATGATTTTTGCCATTGCGCCTCGTTTTCCGCTGGTGGAGAATACAGACACTACATCCCCATCGCGTTTTATCGCTACACCTGTCTTTCCGTCCGGAGTAAGAAAGCATCGCATCCGCTTGTATTCGCTTTTGCTATGCAGGTCAACCATCCAGCCGTTCCTGCCTTGCGATGCCTTGCCGCGTCTTATAGCCTTTGTAAAAGCCGACGCGGATACGCGGTACATCGGCTCTTCAAGGTGAGGTACGCCCTTTCCCTTGAGTGCCTTTGTGACTCTCGCGTTATAATCTGTCTTACGTGGCTTTTTAACTCGCTATCAGTCGTAAATACTTACATATTCGACATAATCCTCAATCGACTCGCCATTGCGCAGAAGTTCAAGGATAGTTCCGTCAGAAAGGTTGTCGTAAAACTCCTTTTTGGCATCGCGTCGTGCCTGTTCTTTATCCCAGCCATACTCATCGGCAAGAGCCATGAATTTATCGACCATCGCCTTGCGCGTGGCCATGATGTCTTCATCGCTGAATGTGCGGTACTTGGCCGCGATAACGTCTGCAAGCTGCGCGTAGTCATAATTCTCCGCGTCGTTGCTTTGCAGATATTTCTTCGCATCTTCCGTGGAGATGTTAAGGTTGACCTCCTGCCCGATGGCCTCGTCACTGATAACACGCTTGCCGTCGCCGGTCATGCGTGTCGCCAGTTCAGCCGCGAGCCTGTTGCGAAAATCCGCAACCTCCGCGTCGGTTATGCTGCTTAAAAATCGGTAGTTCATATCTCTGTTGTCAGTGTCTGTATAATATGCAAAGTTAAACAAAATTCTTTAATTGCGCAATACTAAATTAAAGAATAAAGTTAAATTTTTGCGTTAATCTTCATCATCGCCAAATTCCAATTTGTTTACAAATTCTTCGCCGTTGATGTACTTGGCCATAGGGTCGAAGCCGTAATCTTCCATGAAGCGGACTTTCTCGCTCGGTGTCTTGAAGCTGATGACTACATAGGACAACATGCCGCCGTCCTTGTTCACGTCGTTCTGACTTGCGATGCGGTCTTTGATTTTCTGCACTTCGTTGTGGCGGGCTATCTGGTTGGCCTCGCTATCCTGATAAAAATCCGCGCTGCGGTCGAGCTTGTGATTCTCGCCGCTTTCCTTTGTCATTTCATCGTGGATTGCAAGGTCTTCACGCTCGCCGACAACATCGCCCTTTGACCAGTCTTTGCTTTCCGTGGGTTCGCCCGGCGCGTCAGCATCGCCGCCATCCGTGGCATCTTCGCCATCGTCGCCGAACATGTCGCCCATATCATAGTCGCCGAAATCGCCAAGACCGAGGAGCTGCATATCGGTATCGTCGAAGCCGGCATTGGTATAGTCTATTCCTTGAAGAAGCTCGCGCAGCATATCATCGTCGTATGTACCCTGCACGGCTCGGTTGTTCATAAAGAGGTTCTGCTCTTTTTCCGTCTTATCGTCAAAGTCAACGACCTCAACACGAAATTCGTAATCGTTTGCGCCCGTTTCCGCATCGTAGCGGTTAACGGCATCCATGATGCTTACTTTCTGATGACCGGATACAAGATTGCCGGAGCGCATGTTCCAGACCACGCCACCCAGCAGGCCGACGGTCTGTAAATTTTTCTTGAGCTTTTTTCGCGCCTCGTCACTGATGGTACGTGGATTGTAGGAAGCAAAATTGATTTCGCTTCGCTTGACGGTGCGCTGTTCTGCCTGTTTGATTTTGTTCGGCTTCATACTTCGTCTGATTCTTCTGATTCGGTTTCTATGCGCTTGATTATTTCCATGACCTCTTTCTCCTGACCGTATGGCAGTATGCCGTTTTCATAGTCGAAGATGAGTTTTTCGCAAAAGGGAAATTCGCGGATGGTGCGCTCGTAGTCGAGGGGGAAACGTTTCCGAAGCACAAGCAAGGAGCGCAAGTCGATGCCAAAGCCCTGACTTACATCTTTGGGGTTATAGACAAAGGGCTTGATAAGATTCCGCATTTCGATATAGCGAAGCACCTCCTTGTTCGTCCAGACGGCAAGGGGGTAAACCATTCCTTTGTCGGTCATGTACGTGCCGTTGCGCTTCTTGAAAGTCAAAAGGCGCATACGCTTCATGTAGCCGTCAACGCCTTTCATTCCGCTGAACGCCCATTTGATGCCGGTTTCCTGTCTGACCTCCTCCTCAAGCTCGCCTACCTTTCGGGGCTTGATGCTTGGGTCGCCCTCGCCATCCTGAAAGAATCCGAAGCGGTCGTAATAGTCGCGCTGATAGTGCTGAATCTGGCGAACCTCAACGTTGGGGTATTTCCGTACCGCCCATTGCAGATAGGGCTTCACATGGTCAAGACCCGGCACGAGCCACATGTAATAGCAGATAACCTTTTTGAAAACCGGGGCTAACATATCAAGCAAAGCGATGCCGTCCTTTCCGCCGGCTGAATAATATAAAACGGCAGTATCCGTCTGTTGACGGATACGCCGAATTATTGACATGGTTTCTGCGTACTTGTTTACATTCTGCGTTGCCATGATTTAGGGTTTAGCCGGTTGTTCCACCAGCGGCGCGGATTTGGTCAGCAAAGGCTGCGCGGAGGTCAGCGCGACGCTGTTCACGATTTCCGAGCTGGCTACGACCAGCAACTACGCCCGCAGGGGTGCGACGGGCTACGAGTCGGCCACCGGCACCGGCACCGTTCATGTTCCGACGGGGGCCATAGTTGTTATCAATTCTACGTCTAACTCACTTATAGTGTTAAAGGGTTAATGATTATTCGTTGATGTTGGCGGTTTCAAGAACCTTTCCGAGGGTGTACCATACCTGACAAACATAGTACACTTCGCCATTCTCTTCAAAGGTCAAATCATTGCCGTCTTCGTCGGTCAGTACGACAAATTCAGCCGATACGACCTCCACGGTCAGACGGGGCGCATCCTTGCGGCGACCATTGATAAGGGTGAGGGCATCGTAGTGAACCGGTGTTACAACCGTGATGGCTTCGCCGTTTTCATCAGTCTTGTCTTCTTCGATGACATACTTCTTGGCGTTATTGGGATACACGTTCCGATGCTCGACTTTCTGCTCGCCTTTCAGAATTGCCTGAAAGCACTTTTTGTCAATTTGTAGGGTTAACTTTTTCATTGATTTTGTTTGTAAGTGATTTTATTTGTAGCGGGTGTCGGACTCGAACCGACGACCTCCAGCAAGTTAAACTGGCGAGCTTCCAACTGCTCCAACCCGCGATGTTTTACGATGCTAAATTACTGTTATTTCCGCATCGCAAAACATTTCGGTGTCGTTCTCTTACGACCTATTACACAAAGTCGTAAATAGGTCTTTTTCCGTCAGTCATCCCAAACAGCGAGGGTTGTCAGACCGATGCCTTTGCACTTGATTCCCTTGTCGATAAATTCAAGCATCGCGGCAAATGCCTCTTCAAAGCTATTGTATTTAATCGTTCTCATGGTTCTGCTGCTTAATCGTTGGGGTGATGTTTGGCGATATACCGCGCCGTGGCTTTATTGACCTCGTTGTCAATTCGCCATTGCGGTGCGTTGGCTTCTTCGCCCTCGCCGATGATATTGTCGATGATGCCGGCAAGTTCATCCATCTGCGCCTCGGTCATCCATTCCGGTAGTTCCTGACTTGTTGCCATAGCTTTCGGATTTTATTTGTTGGGGATTGTGATTGTGTTTACACTGCCATCGCGGTGCGTGATTTCAACCGCCTCCAAATCTTTGCAGTCAGTTATGGGGCAAAGTGGCTCTTCGTAGTCAGCCGTCAAGAGATAGATTGCGCTAATGTCGTTGCTATCTTCTAATTCTATATTGCCGTAGCGACGGCCATTCTGGTCTTCATACACGCGATAGCTCCAGTCGTTAACGCCGATATATTTAAGTTTGAGTATCATTGCTTTTGTGGGTGTTAGGGCGGGCAAGCCATGCCATCTAATGACCGGCTCGCCCGTCGATGTTGTTTAGTATGCCATTTCGTTTTCGCGTTTCACTTGAGCAAGTGTGGTCTTGCCGTTGTTGAAATACATGTCGCGTTCAACGCGCAAGCCAAAGCGACCGCGCACGTTTTGAAGCTGCGATAGTGTGAAGTAGCCAAGCTCGCTATCCAAGCCCTCTACATAGCCAAAGAACATGTAGTCGCCGTTGGCCTGCTTTTCTGCTTCTGTGACGTACCATGTGAAGCCGCTACCCGGCAGAAAGAATTTTGCGATTACTACCGCATCGTTGCCTTTGCCATCCTGCGAATACATGGGATATTTTGCAAAGGTCTTTTCAAGTGCTTTTGTTATCAGTTTCATGCCTTTTACTTTTATTGGTGTTATTGATTACGATGCAAAGTTAAAGTAAATAATTTAATCCACCAAATAACAATATAAGTTTTTGCTTTGTCTTAACACTATTTAATATATTGAATACTTTAATTGTATTCCTCTTTTGTTAACTTTGCAAACAGTTTACTTTAACCCGAAAAATAGGAAATGGAGAACAGAATCAGAGAGCGCATCATTGAAGCCGGTGTGACGCAGAAAGACCTTGCGGAAAGACTGGGCATGACCACCGTAGGTCTTAATCAGCTTATCCGTGGCACGATGCCCAAAGTTGAAACCTTTGTGAAGATTGCCGAAGCCCTCGGTGTTCCGGCATGGAGTCTGCTCTTGTCAGATGAAGAGCTTGACGCTATCCGTGCCACCGCGCCGAATAAAGAAAGACCTGCGGACGAGTTCCTTTGCCCCAAATGCGGAGCGCAGCTTAAAGTTGTTCCCGTCGATGGAGAATAAGTTTGAAAAGGCACTGATGGATTACGGCAGTCAGATTTTGACCGTCATTTTCCAATACGCCTTATCCACTGAACGATACGAGGATTGCGCCGTCATTAAGGGACTTTTTGACAAGTATCATCTTGACCTTAATCAAAGCATGGAAGAATATCAGTCGTACTTCTGGCGACTGGGTATGTCGGGGCGCACCGCTATCGCCAATATGGATGCTTATCTTTCCGAGGCGTTAGCGATGGTAGGCTATCCGGCAGATGCTATCAAGATGCCGGCGTATTCCGCTATTTAGTCAGTAACAATGAGTTTATCTTCAAGAGTATTCAGAACCTCTTGGAAAATAAGGTCAACGTCGCGTCTGAAATCCGCATAAGCGTGATATTGCACGATAAGACCCGCGCAGTTGTCGGATATTGGGGTGCTTGTAGTCAAGCCGAACAATTCCGACACTTTTTTTCGTAATCCCATGCGCATCCTGTCGCCGGCGAGTGCTTTCGGCGAATAGAGATACAACACGACCATGAGAAATTTCTTGCGGTTGCGGACGCTTGTGGCTTCATCCGGGCATCCGCGACGTTGGAACACACGTTTGTATGCTTCGTAGATTGCTGGTAGTAGAGCAAGGTCATCAAGAATCGGCTCGCCCAATTCTTTCATTACATCGGAAAGCTCGCTCACTTTTTCTCGCAGCTTCTTCAACGCTGCTACCTTTCCAATGTTGATTTTTGCACTTTCGTTCATCTTGGCAGTAGGGGTGATATTTGGTTTATAATTCCCTTTCTGCGCACACCCTTTAGCCTTTCAAAGCACAAAGTTACGACTTTTTTCTGATAGTACGTTATACGTGCGCGGAAAATAATGTGTAACACCCTCTTTCATGGTAAATTGGCTGATTGAAAATAACAACTCAACAGCCATGCCATATTTAGCATTTGACGTAGATGCGGATTACTCCGAACTGATACGTTTACAACAGGAAATCGCAAAGACCAAGACCCAAATTCAGAATTTTAGGCCGGGGCAGGCCGGCGCGTCGATTGATGCACTGAACAAGAAACTCGCCGAAAGCACGGCGCGTTATCGTCAGCTTGCACAGGCCGCAATGCGCAGTGGTGCGGAAATGGAATTTGGCATCAAGAAAAACCTCAGTGGAATATTTACCGAGGTCAACCGCATACAGGACTTACTGACGCGACCGATGATGGCCGTGGGCGGTCTTGCCGGCGTGTATGGTCTGGGTGAGTTCCTTACCAAAATCACAAGCATACGCGGTCAGTTCCAGCAGATGAACGCATCTATCGAAACGATGATTGGCAAGCGTAAGGGCGAGAAGCTGAACGCCGAATTACAGGAGTTTGCCAAAATATCGCCGCTTGAATTTGCACCTACTGTTTCCACTGCACAGATGATGCTCGGCTTCGGCATCGACGCTGACAAAGTTCCGCGATACTTGCAGGCTATCGGCGATATTGCTATGGGCGATACCCGCCGCTTTCAGTCGCTTTCGCTTGCGTTTTCGCAGATGTCGGCAGCGGGCAAGCTGATGGGTCAGGACTTGATGCAGATGGTAAACGCAGGCTTCCAGCCATTGCAGGTCATATCCGAAAAGACCGGCAAATCTATCGGTGCGCTCAAGGAAGAAATGTCGCAGGGCAAGATTTCAGCCGAGATGGTTCAGCAGGCTTTTCTTGACGCAACAAGCGAGGGAGGCAAATACTACAAGATGTCGGAAACGGCATCGAAGACCATACCGGGTGCAATCGCCAAGCTGAATGACTCGATGGACTTGATGTTTAATGACATGGGTCAGAATATGGAGGGTGCGCTTGTGGGCGTTATTGACGCGGCTTCCACTATTGTTGACAATATCGGCAGAATCATTCCGGTACTCGCCACCGCTGCGGCGGCTTTCGGTGTTTACAAGACCTCCGTGATGCTTTCCAATTTCGCAGCCAAGCAATCCGTTATCGACGCTTCAAAGGGCATCGTGGATGGCTTCAATGCCGAACTTGCCAAGATACAGGAAATGCAGAACGCCAAACTGATGGAGGGTTACGACGATGACATACGCAAAGCTCTTGAGAAAGGGTCTATCGACCAGACGTATGCCGACTCAATCCAGCAGGGGCGTTTATGGCAGCAGGAACAGCAGCGCATCGCCGAGAATGAACGCCGTATCGCAGAAGAGGCGCAGAAGACCTATGAAACGCACCTCAAGGACATGCAGACCCAGCGCGAAGAAGCCGGGCGTGGCCTTGATGCCGACATCAACGACTCCAATGCCAACGGAATAATCACGAATGATACCGCTGAACGCTTGCAGAATGAGCGCGACTATGCACAGGCACTCGTTGATACAAAGCAGGCGGCACTTGAAAGCGCGAACATGCAGAAAGCCGCAAGCGACCAACTTGTAGAAGCTGCGGAAAGGCGCGTTGAGTCTGCAAAAGAACTGATGGAGATGGCAGAAGCCGCCGGCGATGCCGACGATAAGAAAGCCGCCGCCGAAGAATACATGGCCGCAGTTGAAGAGCAGGCTTCCGCTATTACCGCCCAGCAGTCAGCAGCCGAGGGCGTGAATACAGCCGAAAAGGAACTGAACGGCGCTATTACCGCACAACAGGCCGTGCAGAAGCAGACAGCCACAGCCGCCGTCATCGGCGAAACTACCGCGACTACCGCCAACACTGCGGCCACAAACGTAAATACCGCCGCTACCAGTCGCGGCACAATCGTGACCGCCCTTGCGACTGCAAAAGATAAGGCGTTGACAATCGGAAAGTATGCGCTGACTGCGGCCACCAACGCCTGCAAGAACGCATGGAATGGCCTCAAGGTCGCTTTTATGACCAATCCTTTCGGCATGATAATAACCGCCCTAACAACCGTCATCGGTCTGTTTATGACGTTCAAGGATGAAGCTGAGGAATCATCCGCTATGTCTGAAAGATTTGGCGAATCCACGTTGAAGCTGAAAAACAATATCGACACGCTTTATGCCGTGATGAACTCGGTAAATAAGGATAGCCGGGTACATAAGGATGCCGTAGAGGAGCTTATCAAGGCTGCGGAAGAATACGGTATTCACATCGACAAGGAAAAAGATAAGATTGAACAGTTAAATGCAGTCCGTGCGCAGCTTAACCAACTGATTATGGCAGAGGGCGAAGCGCGACAGATGGCTAACCGTCTTGCAACTATTCAGGAAGAAAAGGATGCCGCAACTACATCTTTCAAGGATGAGATGAAAGAAATCATCGAAAACGACTCAAAAGGTGAAGCCGCCGAGGTATCCAAGATTATGGCCGATACCATCGCAAGCACTGTGGAAAACAAAAAGGCTGAACTTACTGAAATGGTCAAACTCCTTGAGGATGCTGAAAAGGAATATGCCGCTAATGTAACCTATACCGAGAATGGTCAAAAGATTGAAAACGCAGCCGCTGTAAAGGCACGTCAAGAAATTGCCCGCTTGCAGACGGAAATTGCCCAAACCGCAAACATGGATGCAAAGGCACTGGCGAAACAGATGGGATTTGCCGAGCAGTATGTTCTTGACATCAAGGATACATCCAAACTTGTTTCCGAGCTTATTAACAAAACCAATACGCTTGATAAGCTGACCGAGAAGACGCAAGCCCAAGCAAATGCCGCTGCGGATGCCGCTGAACGTGCGGCTGCGGCACAGCCGGAAATTGATTATTCCACCTTTGATTCCAAGAAATTGACCGAGGAGCTGACAAAGGTATCGAAAGAGGTTGATGAAATCAATGCAAAACCGGTCAAACCTTTGGCAGACCCTATCAACATACATGAACTTTTTGAAGCCGCCGAACAAGCGGAAGGCAAGATTGGCGATGTCGATGAATCGTCAGCTACGCCGACAACCGACAACACTGCGCTGGATGAAACGTCGGTTAAGGCAGCGCAAGCGGAAGACAAGATGAAAGACGTTGACAACGCCGTAGCCACGCCTTACATTGACACCAAATATCTTGATATTGCACTAAATACACTTGACAAAATCAAGATTACGCTCCGTGATGTGGGCGGTCAGGTCTTGAATACGACCGGCGCAGAACGTCAGACCTTGCAGAATCTTCTTGCCAAGTATGGAAAGAACGGCAAAATCACTCCCGGCACAAAGATGGCAAAAGCCGATTTGGATGCCTATAACGCGATTGTACGGAACGCCCGTCTGCGAAGCAATTTCAAGATGGGCGGCAAGAACTACCATCTTAATTCCGAGCAGTCAGCTATCTTACAGCAGTTCATCGACCGCTACGGCTCTCAGTTAAACGAGGGTAGTATGTCCGATGTGGATAAGCGTTTGTATCGTCAGCTTAAAAGCGATTTAATGGTTGGCGATTACAATCGGAATAAAAGCAATCAAAGTCAGGCCATGCAGTCTATCAAGACCGCACTTGAAAGCCAGATTAAGAACGCCAAAACAACCGAGGAATTTTCCGAAATCCGCAAGTCTATCAACTCGCAGATGCAAAAGGTTGACCAGTCCAGCGCGTTGTATAAATATTATCAACAGCAACTCAATGCCCTTGACAAGCGCGATAAGTCTAAAAAGGGTGGTAAGAAAGGCGGTGGCGGTAGTAAGGATGACCCCAAGCAGAGGGCATACGAACTTCGGAAGATGCGTCTGGAGGAGGAACGTCGTACCGCTGAACTTTTGCAGGAAGAAAGAAACAATCAGCGTGAACTTGAAATCGCGCAGATGGAGGATAATTCCGAAAAGGAAATAGCCACCATCAAATTCACTGCCGAAAAGAAGCGTCAGGCTCTTTTGAAAGAAGCCGAAAGGGAGGCGCAGACCCTTGAAAAGAATGCCTTACAGGAATGGCTCAAGGGCGGCAAAGGTCGTAAGGAATATCAGTATTACGCGCAATTCTCCGATGAACAGTTGAAGAAGATGCGCGAAGACTGGCTTACACAGGCTAAAGAAAACATAGGTTTTGAAACGCAGAGTCAGTTGATTGATGTCAATGAATCAACCGACCTTGAAGCAAGATTTAAGGAAGACTTCGCGGCTATGCGCGATTATCTAAAAGAGTTTGGGTCTTTCCAGCAGAAAAAACTTGCTATTGCAGAAGAATATGCTGAAAAAATAAGAAACGCCCAAAGCGAGGGCGAGCGTCTTGCCTTGCAACGGCAGCAGAAAGCTGAGGAAGAACAGTTTGAATCAAAGGCCGTGATGAATCAGATTGACTGGTACACCGTCTTTGATAACGTCGGCGTTATCATGCGCGGTCAGCTTGAACCGCTTTACGAGCAGTTGCAGAAATATGTAAAGACCGAGGCTTTTCGTCAATCCGGCGCAGAGAATCAGCAAGCCATCATTGAAGCAATGGAAAATATGCGTCAGCAGCTTGGCACTAATCAGACGTGGCAAGACTTATCTTCATCCCTAATGGCTTACCAGAAAGCCCTTGACGACCTGCGAATAGCCACCGAAAACGATACGCGGGTGACTGCCGAATTGAGCCGTCTTACAAATACACAGACGGAAGCACAGCGAAATCTTGAAATGATACGCAATAACCCTGAAACGTCACCGGAACAATTAAGGGCTGCACAAGAGGCTTACGAAAATGCGACTATTGCGGTCAACAACTACGGCACAACAGTAGCAAATTCCAGTCTTGCATTACAACAGGCGCAGAACACGGTTAAGAGTTCTGGAATGATGTTGTCGCAGACCGCAAAGAACGTCATCAAGCCAGTCAGCAAGATTTATACATTCTTGAGTAATTCCGGCTTTTCACAGTTGGCTGACCTTTGGGGCGCATTCGACTCCTTAAAGGGTGCTATTGATGGTCTGAAAGGCTTATCGGCTTTTGAGGAAGCATCTAAGGCGATTACCGACCTTAAAGATGCCGCCGCAGAGGGCGCAGAAGCATTTGCATCCGCACTTGAAGACTCGCCACAGCTAATCAAGGATGCTATGACAAAACTTGGGCTTTCCTTTGAAGATTTCAGCGATTCAGCATCCGGTGCCGCCGATAAATTGTCAAGTGAAATCACAGGTGTGGTTAGTGAAGCCGGGGATGCAGTGAGCGAAGCCTCGCAAGCAGTTGGTAGCATGGCTAAAGGTCTTGGAAAGGCTGGACTTATAGCTGGACTTATAGCTTCTATTCTTAAAATACTTGATATTCTTAAAGATGGATTAGGGCCACTTATTACAGCGATTCTTGATTCAATCCTTAATGCTATTTCAGGCATTATCGGCAACATACTCAACTTCAAGGAGGGTCTTTTCCGTCAGATTGGCGAAAGCCTTTACAAAGGCATCCTCGGCATCTTCAAATCAATCTTCACACTTGGCGGTTGGTTTGATTGGTGGGGTAACGGCGAAAGCGACAAGCATCTTGAGGAAGACATTGAACGTTTGACCGCTACTAACGAGGCACTTCGCAAGGCCGTGGATAATCTTGCCGATGAAATGCGGGATGCCGCCACTGCCGATATGGGCGCACTATATCAGCAGCAGAAAGGCGATATAGAAAAGGCGATGAAGAATACTCAGGAAATGATGTCACGTTCCGGCGCGGCGTATTCTAATGGCTTCTTGGGTATTGGAGGACACAAGTCTTCAAACCATAAGATAAATAAGGGCATGAGCGGCGATGATTGGTCGCGTATTTCTGCTATCGTAGGCAAGTCGGTGCGCAGTGCCGGTGACTTCTGGAATCTTACTTCCGAGCAGATGGCAAAGGTTGCACAGAGCGCACCTGACCTTTACGCCAAAATTAAAGGTCTTGCCGATGACGGCCACAAGGATGCCGCGCAGTTCATGGATGAATACATCGAATACTACAAAGAACTTGAAGAGCTTGAGAACGCATTCCGTGAGTCGCTGACTGACGTGTCGTTTGATAGCGTCAAGGACGAGTTTAAGTCGATGCTTCTTGACATGGAATCTGATAGCGAGGACTTCGCCAACAACTTTGAAAAGATGATGCAACAGGCCGTTATTAACAGCCTAATGAACTCCAAGTACAACGAAAAGCTCAAGCAGTGGTATGAAGACTTTGCCGCCGCTATGAATGATGACAATGGTCTGACCGAAGAAGAGCAAGCCAAACTGAAAAAGGAGTGGGACAGCATCGTAAATAGTGCCATAACTGACCGCGATAGTCTTAAAAAGGCTATGGGATGGGATGCCGGGAGTGCGTATTCGCAGGAGGCATCAAAAGCCGGTGTTACTACCATTACGGAAGATACGGGTCTTGCCATCATTGGCAGGATGACGGCAATGCAGGAAGCTGTGGAATCAATCAAGGCTACCGACAACATTTCTGCAATGACTCTTGCGGACATGACCGATGAACTTATCCAGATTGCAATGGAATATAGCCGTTTCAACGTTCATCAGGATAACATCGAGCGTCAGCTTGCAAAAATCTACATCGAATTGCAGACTATCAGTGAAAACACTGGGGCGATTGTCAAGCCTATTCAGACGATGCAAGCTGACATTGCTGAAATCAAGAAAAATACTAAAAATCTCTAAGCATGAATAAAATACCGGAACTTAAAATCAACAAATATTCTGTATATGATACCTTTGGGGTGCGTATGGGGGATGGTTTTCTTGATGCGCTGACCGAGCCATTGACATTAAAGGAAAATATCGAAAACGAGTCGCGCCTTGAACACGGAAAACGCATCATTGTAGATGCTAATCCAAAGATTGCATCCCGTGAGTTGCTTCTGGATTTTACCATTACCGGTAGTTCCAAAGAAGACTTTCTGCAAAAGAAAAATAGTTTTCTTGCTCTTATGTATAAGGGTGAAATCACGTTGCAAGTACCTCAAGAAAGCCCGGATGTGTATCATCTGATATATCGTGGTAAAGGCACTGATTATGGAATGAATGCACAACGTACATTCTGCCACATGATGCTTAAATTCGTAGAGCCAAATCCTGCTAATCGTACATAAACATACTTTTCCATAACTATAAAGGGCGGTCGGTATTATCCAATCGCCCTTTATTTAATCCTTATCTTTTCTTTGAATATCAATGCGCCTTATGGTTGGTCTGGGATTTACAACACGAACCGTCAATGTAAGTTCCGATGATGGTTTGCCGTAATCAGAATCCTTTATCTCAAGAACAATGACTCCATCCTGAATCATCTTCATCACCATTTCCTCTACCATATCTTTCAGACTTTGGTTAAAGACATATCTTTCTGCCGGTGAAATATTCAGCAGTTTCAATGATTCTGATTCATCATACCTACCTATCCGGTGAAACATATTTTTGATATGTTCCACCTCCTTGTAAGATACAAAATACTTTATTCCAAATTGCTTATATTGCTCATTCAGACCGGGCATAATACCCTTTTCTCTGACTTTTTCCGCTTCTGCGAAAACATCAAGCAGGTTATTTATGAGATTGGGATTGATTGCCATATTTCATTCTTTCTCGTTTATGTTCACGCATCGCCCAAATCAATAGCCTTATCATCACGATAAACATAAGACCCATAAAAGCTATCATAAAATAATCTGTTTCATAGACAGCCTTTAATAAATCTGCGCTCATCTGAATTATTCCGAAGATGATGCCAGCAAGATATAACTTGAAATATTGAATGGTCATATCATTTACTTTTGGCTTATTTCCATATTAAGCATGATACAGTAGTTTGCCATATCAAGCAGAGTATCCTCGATGGTTTCGCCCTCTACAAGGGGAGTGTTTCCCTTAATGATGTTTTTAAGGCGATTGAACTTGTGCATGATAGGAGCGAAGCCGGCAACAACACCAAGCTCGCGCACAGTTTCCCCAAATGAATTGCCATAATCATGGTTCTTAGCGATAAAGATGTCGGTCATTTTGCTAACGGTATTCTTAAACGCCTTTACATCCGGAGATTTGTCGTCATTGACTGATTCTAAATCATTGGAGAAGTCAATGACACGGGGATTATTGTTTTGTTCCATTATGTAGATTTTTGATGATTGTTTCAAGTGCTTTTACCCGGTCTTTCAGACCTTTGTTTTCTTCGGATAGACGGGTATTTTCGGTTGTGAGCTTTTCCACCACCCGTCTATTCTTTTTCGCTTCATTTGCCCTTTTGATAAGTTCATAGACGTATGCCCGGTGTGCCTTGTCTGCAATTAAAGGCTTCGCACCATCGTAGGCATCCATCAACTCATCTATTTCTTCATGCTGACGTTCCGAAAGAGCCTCAAGTCATTTTATCTTTTCGGCTTGCTGGTCATTCATTCGCAATAGATGTGCGATGTACCGATTACGTTTCTTATCATGTTCCTTATACTTATCGATAAGGTAACGTAGCCTACATTCTTCATTCATAAACTTGATATATTGGATTCCATCGTCATCCATAGCCTAATTGGAGAAAAGTAATTTATACTGGGCGAGTTCTTTCTGAAACATATCAGATTTGTTGTATCCGCAACATTTAAGTTCACAGCAGATACCTCCACGATAAACACATTTCTTTACAAGAAATGGAGCTAAGTCGGGGTCAACTTCTGCAATCTTGGACTTTATAACCTGAAAGATTTCTCTTGTTTCAGGTGAAGCAGTGGTACAAAGACGGAGTTTTGCCATATCAATAAATGCTTGCGCATTTCCAAAAAGCAGAAGATTCACCTTTGTGTAGCGGTCTGAATTTTCTGCAAGCCAATTCAGAATATCACAGGCTTCTTCAATTCTTCCATCTGCGAGCAATTCGTTGACCTCTGCGATACGTTCCTTGAGATGGGGATTACCACCGCCGGGGCGGTCGATACGACAGGTTAATTGGTAAGGCTGTGAACCCACATGATGACGGATGAAATGGGTGCTTACAAAAAGAGGGATATTGTAACATTCCACCGTGAAGATTTGTGTCCTTATGATGGAGTGTTCCGTTTTGTAGGCACGTTTCAGCGTTATCTTGCTTTCATGCCCGGATGTAAAACTGGCGGCAAGCTGAACAAGCTCCACGCCGGTATGCTTCTTGACAATGATATTGGGTTTATTTTCCATTTTTGATGATTTTTTCTTTAAGTGACCACGTGCGCATTGCACCAAGTCTTGCAAGCTGAAATTGCTCCTCTAAATACAATTTCCGTTCACTGCAATGATAGTGTATGTTTGACGGTTGCGATTCTATTTTAGGCCAGCACTCGCCATCCCATGACGCGGCATAGCTGATAAGACCCCATCTGTGTCCGGGGTCAACTTCTGCAAGTTTTTCACGGCATTTATCAACGATTGACTCCGGCACTGCGTAGTAATGCCACGATACCTTTGTGTCTTCGTGCGTATGCCGTTTCCGAAAGTCTGCGAGAAAGTCTGCCCAACTTCGTTTGATTTCAATTTCGGTAAGATAACCGCTTTTGTTCAGTATCAACAGGTCGGCTTCATGGTTAAGTAAGCCCCATGATACGTTAGGCACGATTACATTGTTCCGAAAATTGAAATATTGCGCGAGTCCAAGCTCTATCTGCGTTATTGATAAGGTCGTGTCAGCAGCCATGATGATTATCTATTGTCGCCGACTCCGTGAATCGTACCACGTTCCACTCTGCCGGCGATTTTTGCTATATTAAGTTCCGCAATTTCAGAAAGACTATAACCGAGAACACTTGACAGGTTCGCGGCATACCACATAATATCGCCAAGCTCCAGCGCGAGGGCGTGTTTGTCGGCTTCCTTGTATTCGCCGTCCTTGTCGCGCAAGATTTTCTTGACCTTATCGGCTAATTCTCCGGCTTCGCCACAGATGGCAAGCGCAAGATAGTTAACCTTGCCGTCGTTGGGATAAATCGCCGTTTTAAGGGCGGCTTCCTGATATTCGTTAAGATTTATTTTCTTTAAGAAGTGTCGTTAGTATTTGCTTTGTTTCCTTTGCGGTCAGCCCGCGATGTTCATCTACTGCCGTTTGCAGTGCCGGGATGATGTCGCTGATTTCGCCTATAATAAAGCCATAGCCACCGCAGTGTCGGCATCGTATTCTTGTAGGTATTCCGCTTTCCCATGCGTCCCAGCATGGCCTGTTGTAGAATCGCGGATTGTCAACCATTCCAACGCCATTGCATACCGGGCATCTCATACGATTATAGGCTTATCGATTTCAAACATCCGGTAGAAGTGCTGGAGGTTGTGAACGTAGCGTAGATAGACCACGTGAAGATACTCATCGCCTCTTCCGTGGTATTTGGCAATGAACTTGTCTTTATACTTGTGAATGTCAACCCAGTCGTTCAAATCCCATTTGGATGCAACACCGGGTATTGTTTCCTCTATGCCGTGTTCATCGTTGACAATGCGCTTTCCGTAAATATCCCTTTCAACGAGAAATTCTTTGGTCAGTGGGATAGGCCGCACATCTTCATAATCAACCTCAAAGGGGTCGCCCTGTTCGGGGTCTATTTCAAGATATAGCACATCCTTGAACATGGCCACGACATACATCGCCGGCGATTCCTTTCCGGTTATAGATGAATATTCGCGTACCCAGTCGCCCAACTGATAATGTATGGCGAGTGTCGGCAACTGCGGATTAGGATATTTCTCGGCTTCCATCGAACATTGGTCTGAATTTGTTGGTAACTACTTGATAGATGCAGTCGGTGGCGTAGCCTACAAGGTACGCCATGACTTCCTGATGCTTGGTGCTGACTTCTTCGCCAATAGCCGCATACATTTCCATTGCAAAGTGCGTAGCTTCATGGGCGCAGTCCGAAACGGTGATGTTGCTTTCAAGCAAGACAATCAGGATGCCGAGCTTGTCGGTGTCGATGTTGTAAATTTCCTTGTAAGTGACAGCCTTTGCATCTTCAACATCATATTCGTGGAGCTTTTCGCCGTCGGCGGTCTGAAAATGCTTCTCCAGATACCCATGTGGCGGCTTCTTGACTATCCACAATTTCCGTGGGAAAATTTCACACGCAAATTCATGGATGACGGTCTGATTCTTTTTCTTCGGTGGCATCGGCTAAAGGATTTCCTCGTTAAGCGTATCCAGAAGCTCCTCGGCGCAGTTCCGCGCATAAACGGCATCGTCGCTTTCAAACGACTTTACCACGTGCCAGAATAGCAGACCGCGCACCTCTACAACGAATATCGGCTCGTCGTTAATCGTGTGCAGCGTTATCATGCGGTATTTCTTCCGCTTGAGTATAAGATTCAGTAAGTCCATTAGTCAAATAATGATGGTTGATTATCGGGTTGTTCTTTTCTCTGAGCCTTAACCCTTGCAGGCTTTTTCGGTAGTTCGGGTTTCTTGCCGGTCTTGACTGCCGTGATGAAAGTTTCCCACGGTAATTTGCGGTAGAACTTCTCCCAGTCTTCTCTTACCAGAATATCACGTTCACGGCAATAGATGTAAACCGTTCCGTTATACTTTATGCCACCGCTGTAACGCGCCACCGAGAAATATGACGAGCTGACATCGGCGATTACGATAACATTGTCATTCATTTCTTGCGAGGGTCTTGATGGTTATTGCCGGTTGACTTCCGAAGATTATAGCCTCTGCCGCATCATTGGTATAATGATATTTCGGTTCGGGTTTAATCTTCCATAAGTGATGACGGATTACCTGATGGATGTCGAAAAGGATGTCAGCTCCATCATCGTATTTCACGCCTTTATTGCTTCCGGGGCCTAAATTCCACGCAAGGGATTTGACTTCGCGCAGGAGTGTCTTGACCTTTTCGCTTATTTCATGGCGTTTGTCAAAATCGGCGGTGCTGTATGTTCTTGTGATAGCCTTTTCAATGACTTCTTCAAGACCTACATCCAACTGGCCGCAAGTATTCCGTGAATGGCAGTCGGATGCCTCGGATAACAATTCAAGCTGACGCTTATTCAGTGTGATTGTGAAAAGCCGTGTGTCGGCATCTTCCACAACCCTTTCATCGGCGAGTTTATAGACGGGGATATTGCAGTTGCGAGCCACCGCCATCTCAATGCGACAACCCTTTGACTCGTTCCAGTCGAAATCAAACAAGACACCATCACACTCCATTAAGCCGGCAATGTCGCGCCCCATAAGTTCAGAATACGGCAACGTGCTATCCGGGCAGATGTCAAAGGGCGTTACGCCCTCATAATCATCCGCAATAACCGATTCCTTGATGTAGTTAGCACGTTGTTTCACTGCCTCAAGGTCACGCCCGCTTATCGGGAGGGAGATGTAGATTTTCTTTTTCAACTGTTATAAGTTTTTTGGTTTGTCTTTATAGGTGCAAAGTTAAGTAATTACTTTTATTCCACCAAACAAAAGCCTTATTAAATACTGATTATTGCTGATTTAGGTTTGTGTTATGGTGTAGTTGTTCCTGCGCATAGGCGAGGGCAGCAAGATTGACGCTATTGGCGAAAGCCGGATTGCTGCGCATGATTTCAAGCAGCATTATTCCGAGGCGTTCCGGATTGGTCAGATTTGCCATATTCAGGCTTCCGTTCTTTATCGTGACGCAGACAAAAGAGTCGGCGTTCAAAAGGTTATTGATGGCCGTTTTACGGATTTCTTCACTTTCTGGGTTCATTGTCGTTGATGTATTTGTTTACAGCTTCTTTGGCTTCGGTTGTTTCCAGTCCACGTATAGGCGTGGTCTTTATCAGCTCTACGAATTTGTTGAATTTAGGGCAGCAGTTCCGAGGGCATGGGTTGCCGTTGCCGTCATGGTTCTGCCAGTTGTTGCAGACCGCCGTACAGAAAGCATCAAGCATATTCTTACGCGAAGCCATCATAATACGTTCCACGTCGCGCTTAAAAGCGTAGTTAGGTTCGTCAAAAGACGTTTCCACTATATCTCTGCCGTTTATCCTGTCAAGCCATTTCTGCGCCCATTCTGCGGCTTTTGCGTAGGTGGCGAAGATGCACACTTCAAGGGAGCAAAGGTTCTGCATGGCTTCGCCGCGAATTTCGCCGGCATCAGTCTTCCAGATATTGATTGCGCCATAACTGCCTGCGGATGTGCAAGCGTGTTTACTTTCAAGTATAGACTTTATCTGCAACGCATCGGCTTCCGTAATAGCGTATGCACCGACTTTACGCCGTCTTACGCCTGCCAGACCCTCAAGGTCGCAAAATACACGTTCTTTCATATCAGTTTTCCTTTCTTTAGACTTTCGTAAGCTGCCGCGCACATAGGGCATCGCCAGTTGGTTTTAATATCGTAGGAGCTTTTGTATGGGTCGATTAAACGCCATCCATGCTTTGTAAGCAGTTCCGGTACGCGAAAAGCGTTGTTGGTTCTGATGACTACCACACCGCCACATCTGCAATTTGCCGTGTATCTTCCCATTACTTTACCTTTTCAAATTCATAGGCTATAACAAGGGGATTGCTCGCCCAAGTTCCTTTGCCGGATATGCGCTCTATAAGATGGGCATAAGCATCGCGTGGAGTGGGATGATGCGAGAATACGCCTTTATCGTTATCAAAGAAACCATAGTAACGTTTCCCTTGCGCAGTCCATTTATCGATGCCCTCTTTCAGACAATCCTCGTTAGATATGTCTTGCAGGTGTTCAAACCATACCCTTTTGATTTTGATTTGGTGTGGCATTTCTTCGGCATCGACAAACATCTTGTTCATAAAGCCGGGATGATGCAGAAAGCCGGCGTAATGCGCACGTTTTCCTTTTGCAGACTCCCAATGCCCCATGCAACAGAAATTTTGGGGGTCTTCAAGTTCGTCAAGGATGGAGCAATACCTTTGTGCCACGGCTACAATGTCGCCGACTTTGAAAGGCAATTTGCCCTTTTCTTCAACGATATAGTATTGCTCAAGCAATTCTATTCCGTCAAGGCGGTCAAGCGTAGCCTCGTAGTATTCACGCTGAAAGGCTTCGATTTTGGCAAGTGCCGACAGTGGTATCATTCTTCTTGTATGCGTTTTCCGGCCTTCAAGAACAGCGTCATGCAGACCGAAACGCTCTGAAAAACACATCTTCTTCATAGCGGTAGTGGTTAGTTGTTTTCAATATACCATTCCTCAAGATAATCAGTATCATCTGCGCCTGCGTCGGTTATATCGCCACAGTCCAGATGCTTCAACGGGTATGGGGTTGTGTCACAAGTAGAATTATTCCACTCCTCGGATATGTAGGCGTATAGGCTATCTTGACGCGCAACGATGGCGCACCCGGACTTGCGCAATGCCTTGATTTTGCTGGCTATTTCCTTTGCCAACTTGATTTGTTTGGGTGTAAATTGCCCTGTATCTTCGTAAAACATTAGCCTTGTTTGATTTCGATTGTTCCTTGTGCTTCGTTATGGTCAAGAATGTTGTCAGAGCCGAGGTTGTGCGAGCATTTCTGCCTATCCCACGCTTCGCGCATTGTATCGCGTGAAAATACGCCATACGGCAGAATGTGCATCCCGATGTCTTGCATCCGCAATAGACCCTTTCCCATCTTCTTCGCCTTATACTGCAAGTAATTGGCGTACATCGTGACTTCGCCGGGTGTTCGCGTGATACTTGCCATAGCGAGGGCGACGGCAAATGTGATGGTATAGGTGTGACAGGCTTTGACGCGGTTGTAGAATAGACGTTCCATAGACGGCCCGCCATTCAGTATATCGTTCTTGAGTTCTTCGTTGGCTTCGATTTTGCTTTCGTGCATGGTCGCCAAAACGAATGTCTGCATCTGCTCTTCGGTTAGTGCAGTGGTTTTGGGCTGGTGGTCAAGCCACTCAGCCCATTTTTCCACTAAATCCGGGGTTATCTTCGTTATCATATCTCAGACCTTTATAGTGTAGAGGTATTGAAGCTCGCCGCGATAGCCACGATTATGCAATTCTTCGATAAGCTGACGCGGTGTAAATTCCGCAAGCGGGGATGACGGGTCGCCCTTGATTGAGGGGGGGGGTAATTGGCGATTACTGCGCGAGATACGTTGTGATTCACGCTGGCACGACTTGCACCACATCTGCAACCCGTCAGCCGAGCTACTGCGACGGCTGAACTGGTCAACCGGCAATTCTTTGCCGCATCTTGTGCAGACCTTTGTGGCCTGCGTTGTCGGCTCTTGATTTGAGGATAAATCCATGTTGATATATTTATTTGTTTAAGTGTTTACTTTTACAACCACGTCGCAAAGTTAAAGCATTTACTTTAATTATCCAAATTAAATCGCCGGGCAAATTTGATTTTTAACTCTTATTAGCTCTTAGCTATCTTCCACATTGCGAGTTGATTACCTTTGTTAGAGGAGATGATTGTCGCGTATAAACTTGTCTAAATCAGCGATGTTATACTCATAATAGTTACGGTTGGCATTGCGCTTATAGACACGTCGTTCAATCACGCCGTTTTGACCTGCTTTGCTGATGATTTCCGCTTTGCATCCGCAGTAAAGGGCTGCTGTATCAAGGGGTAGCCACTTCTTGCTATCTTCACTGTCTTTTGCCTGATGCGTTCCGGGCGTGTAATACTCGCCGTGCATACGCGGTTTTGCGCCCTTGCCGTAGGTCTGAAAGAACAGGATGGATGAACGAATGGCGGCTCTTTCGCGCATTTCGTCTTCCGGTGTAATGAAAAAGCCGAGTACATACTTGCCCTTTCGCTTATTTTCCGTTGGTGCCGGGGTCTGCGCCGGTGTGGGCCGTGGAGTTTCATCCTTTGGCTCTTCCGCTACGACAGTGGGTGTTAGCTTGACATGGGGCGCGATTTCCTTTCCGTGCTGAAAACGTTTGTTTTTAGGCAATTTCTGAATGGCTGCTATAATCAGATTGACGGTAACATCGCCCTGACGCATCAGCTCTATCCACTTCTGCGCCAACTTTGATGTTCCGCTTTCTGAATATCCGATTTCGGCGGCTATATCCCTTACTGAATAGCCGTTCATGGTTATCTGCGCACCTGCATAAAGCATTGCGCGGTATGCCTTGCGCTTGGTCGGTGTCAGCTTATTAAACTGCTTCGCCGCCTTTTTGTCGATGATGTCAGTGATTACTTGTTCCATTGCGATATGAGGGTTGTTATAGCATGTTGTTTATCATTATGACCGCTTTGTTTGCCATTACGCCGACGCATAGCTCGGTGTCATTGTTCTTTTCCAGCGGGTAGGGTTTGATGATGTCGTTGCATACGCCTTTAATGGCGGTCAGACGCGCATCTCCGTGATTACGGCAGGGCATCCCCAGCTTTTCTGCGATACGCTTGTTGACGTTGCGGTCAAAGTCTTCCACGTAGTTGATGAAAGCAAGGATTATGTTGGCGTAACAGTATAGGGCTTCGTGGTCTATCCGGCCATATTTCTTCAAAATCTGATTTCCGAATGTGAAATACATAAGACTCAGATTTGCGCCGCATGACACAAGGTATTCATCGCGCTGTGTAAGGAATTTCTCAAAGACGTGCGGCGGCATTTCATGGCGTAGGGCTGCAAGATACTCCTCTTTGATTGCCTTGAGCAACCGGGTGTGCTTCTTGAAGTCTGAAAGCCGACAGTCGCGGGCATATTCCACAAATAAGTCAAGATAGTAGATTACGCACTGCGTAATGAAGTGTGGTACATACGCCATCTTGAGTGATTCGGCCTTGTCGAACAGGTTGAGAAATTCTTCTGTTGACAGGTCGCGTTCACGCATTGGTTCGCGCTTCTTGAAGTGGATGCCGGTGTCAATCATCGGCTTTATGGGTATGGGGTTTGCACTTATCCCTCGCTTTTCCATTTCGGCGATGACCGATTCTGGGAGCTTTATGCCGTCAAGCATATCAGAAAAGGGATAGCTGTTGATTAACTGGGATTTCATTGGTAAATAAATTCTTGAAGATGTGATAAAGACATGATACCACGATAGAATTTCCCGCCAGTTTGTAGTGTTGGGATTTGGATATGCCAGACGCTAACAGGCGGTCGATATATTCTTCCGGCACGTCCATAAGGCGGTAGCACTCGCGTGGGGTCAGCTTGCGTATGCGAAAGCGCGTCTGCGTTCCGTACTCCTGCGCCACATGGTCTACGGCTCGCTTGATGATGCGCGTTTCTGGGTCAGACATATCAAGTTCGCCGTCGCCACGTTCCACGACAAGATGGGGCGATTTATAGTCAGTGCTGAGAAGCGTGGGCGAGGATTCAGCCGATGGCTGCAATCTGCCGTAATTCTTCCGTGGGTCAGCCATAACCATAGGGGTATCTCCGTCGGGCAGCTTTACAAAATTGTTCTGCTCCCATGCGCTTGTTGTGATGGCCGGCGACACATCGCCCACGTCGCCGCCGGGTCTATTCCACGGCATAAGACTGATGATTGACGGGTCTTCGCCCTCAAGTATCATAGAGTCTTTCTGGACGGTTGTAAGGGCGTTGGCTACATCGTCGCCAATCTCAAGTTCCTGATGGTAATCCGCACCCTTGCCGCGACCACGCATGGCGCATGACTTGGGGTTGGCTTCTTTTGGCAGCCCTTTGTCGAAGTTTAGGATTCCGTCTTCTATCTGGCGTTTCATTTCTTCTGTTGGGTTTTCGATTGTAAGGATGCCGGTCATAGGGAAATTGCCATCAATCAGATTGCTTGCGCACATTGCGCCGTAGCGTGTCGTGATTGTGTAGGCTAATCCCTCGTCGGCTGTATTGAAAGGTATCTGTTCCATAGCGAGGATAAGGGGCATTGAGTTGCCGCCTGTTGGCGTTGTAAGCGTAGGCGAGATGCCGCTGGGGTCATAAACCCTGCCGTTGGTAGGATTCTTTTCCTTGTCGTATATCTGCGCCACCTGTATAAGCTGATTCATGTCGTTGTCGGTTGTTTCTTCAAGAATAAGTGCCGGATAACCGTGATTGAGCATAATCGTGGGCGATATTCCGTCCGGGTCGTAGATGTTACCTACATTGTGACCCGACGGCATTACATTGCCTATGATTTTAAGCTCTGGGGCGGTTTTATCTTTATTCATTTTCTGAATTGTTGTTTTGCGATTCCATGATGTAGGGATGCCATCCGGTTGTCAGTGCTGTGGCTATTCCGTTACTGTCATAAACTCTATCCGCGATACTTGGCTGCTTGCCATTCTCATCCTTTGAATTTATGCAGATTGTCCGGGGGGGGTATTTTCAACAAGCACTTTGGGGCAGTTTCCGTGTCCTGACGTATGTGTCGGCGCAATGCCGTCTGCGTCCACGATTTTGCCGTCTTGCGAGTTGTTGATTTTACCAACCACAATGATGCCGTCTTCGTCATTCTTGGATGTAGGTATCGGTTTCACGTTGTCCGTAGTTCCCGGTGATGGTTCCGCAATACCCCCCCCCCCGTTTTGGAAGTTCGGCTTGAAGCCACAACCCTCAGCTTGCTTACGCTCGCAATGGTCTATGATTGCCTGAATCTTAGCATCAGACAGATAGTAGCTTTCATCTACATTCGTTTCCAATACGTGCTTGAGGCGGCGGTCTAACTTGAAGGGTTTGGGGAAATAGTAAATAGCCTCGCCGTGGATGCTGACCATGAAGACGCGCTCGCGGTTCTGCGGTACGCCATAATCTTTTGAGTTCAGCACTTGATAATAGTTCGTGTAACCGAGGCTTTCCAGATACATCGCCCATCGCTTGAAATCCGGCATGAATTTGTCGCTTACAAGAGCCTTGACGTTTTCCATCAAGAGGTATTTGGGGTATTTGGTTTCGATTGCCCTTGCGCACTCCCATAGAAGCGATGACCTTGTGCCAGACCCCTCGGCGAGTCCTTTCTGTAAACCGGCATTGCTGATGTCGGTACAAGGGAAGCTGTATGTGAACAGATTGAAATCCGGCACATTCGCCCAGTTGATTTTGCAGATGTCGCCATAGTTCGGGTAGCGGTCGATAAGTTCCTGCGGAGGCTCGTACCCCCCCCCCCCTAATGGCAGTTTCCACATCGCCGACTGTGCGGCAACGTGACAGCAACTCGGCATCGCGGGCTGCGTAGTAAGCCTTGATTGCGGTAGCATCGATTTCGGATATTCCGACAACCGTATAGTCAAGCCCAATGTCTTGCTTGAGGCGTTCAAGAGCCATCGACTGACTGCCGTAACCGGCAAAGGCTTCAAAGACTGTTATCTTTTCCATATTGGTCATTATTGAATAATTCGTATTGTGTCAGCACGACATTGCCACGACGTTGTTCGCCCATACATTCTTGGCGAAAGCGCACCTCTTGCGCTGTGTAATATTCCGGGTCAATCTCGCAGCCTATGAAGTCGAAGCCCATGCGATAGGCAGCAATGCGACTACTACCGCTTCCGAGGTGGGTGTCGAGAATCAAGTTGCCGGGATTGGCGAAATTCTGAAATATCCATGCGTATAAAGCGACCGGCTTTTGTGTGGGATGTATCCGCGTTTCCTTTACGCTCTGACGCGCCGCGCTATATCTGAATATCTTTGCCGACCTGTCAAATGTAGTGAGGGCAAGCTCACACATGGCGAATGACAATGTTTCTGGCTGTTCCTTATCCCACACAATCCAACACTTTGAATTGATGGGTATGCGGTCTATGAAATGGTTTGCGCCGAAGATGATGGCGTTCTTGCTTACGCGAAGCAACTCCGTGAAAAATTCCGCTTTTGGAGCATCTTTATCCCACGGCTTGTATGCGCGACCCTTTTCTTTCATCAGTCTGCCACTTGAGCAGATGTCTATTCCGTAAGGGCAATCGCATAAAGCGATGTCAACGCTTTTGTCTGCCATTGATTTCAGTACCTCAAAGCTATCGCCGAGGATGATTTCGCTACGTGGTGTCATTCCGCAAATAGGCTTTCAGGTTGATTATTTGCCTTGGCTTTATCCCGGCGTGACTCGCGCTCTACCAATTCCGCGATGTCAAACATCGATGGTGTGGATTGATAGGTTTTGAGCAGATTCACGGCATCGGCATAAAAATCTTTCTTAATCTCAAATCCATAGGCACGGCGACCGCAATTTCTTGCAGCAAGCAAGGTTGTGCCACTTCCGGCGCAAGGGTCAATAACTACGTCGCCGGGGTCAGTGAAAATGCGGATAAGTTGTTCCAGCAGTGGCACGGATTTTTGCGTGGGATGGATTTTAGGTGTCTTGGTGTCATGGGGATAATCCATGCAGTTAAAGACCATACGACCGCCATTATTGAATTTAGGGAGTTTTTCGCGGTACAGAAGCAGCCCGTATTCGCAGTTTCCAACAATCTTCATGTTTGACTTGAGTACCTGTGCCGACCAGTTCTTACGAAAGACCAACGGGATATAGTGATTGAATCCGTATCGCTTTCCGAGTTCAATGAAATACATCATCTGTTCAAAGGCGCAGAAGATAATCATACACGGTGCTTTGCCCGCCTCTTTAGGTTCTTTAATAAGCAAGTTTGAGCAAAAGTGCATAAATTCCGCAGGCTTGAAATTGGCATCGGTATCAAAGAATTGTGTGCCGGCGAGTTCGCTTTCGCCATTGGTATTGTCGCCGTCAACATACCACTTGGGATTGGATGCGTAGGCATTTATTCCGAGATTGTAAGGCACATCGGCGATAATAAGCTGCGCCTTGCAACTCAGATACCTCTTCCAATTCTGAAAATGGTCGTTATAAAGCTCTATATTTTGCATTGTGATAATGATTTACTTGGTTTAGAAAGGTAATGGCTCGTTGGGGTCAATCGGCGTAAACGGCATGTTTGGGTCATCCGTCTGCATCTGTATGGGCGTTTGCGCGAAGTTCATCCCGGCTGGCGGTTGCGGCTGTGATGGGATTGAATCCGCATCATCTTCCCACGGCAGTCCCGACGGCAGGGATGGCTGCGTTATAGTGTTCCGTTCTTTGGCTACAATCATATCCTCCATGTCTGCCCTGAAATCCACGGCTACGCTTTCGCTTTGCTTCCATGGGATATATCGGCCATTGATGACGTTGAACTTGAATGTAGCGTCGCCCGGCGCACCGAGGTGTCTGAACTTGACCTTTTCCACGCGCACAAGGGTGTAATTCTTGCTTTCGTCGCGTTCACGATGTACCACAAGACCGAAATCCGCTTTGTCAAAGAATGTCGCAGAGCCGCTGATGTCGTACATGGTAGGCACACCGCCATTTCCGTTATCCTTTTTAATCTTGGTGGGATGCGCCATAAGGATGAAAAGGAGGTCGTTCTGCTGGGCAAAAGCCGTCATTCTATTCAGAAGACGCGAGATGTATTGGGTTTCCGTTTCGCCGCCTGACTGTTCATGCTCGATTCGGTTAAATGGGTCAAGTACAAAAATTCGTATTCCCCTACGACGTACAAGGTATTTAGCCTTTGCCAGAATATTATCTATCGTTGCACCGTCTTCCGGTAATACGTGAAAGAAGTTTTCACGATAGTATTCTTTGGCGTGAGCATATTGCTGTGGAGTGATGTTTTCACCCCGGTTGTCTATGGCTTGAAATTTCTTTCCACATAGCTTTTCTATCAGCTTTACGGCATGAAGCTGAATCGGCACGTTTTCGGGCGAGAAGAATCCGACCTTGAAATCGTAAAGGATATTCAGACGAACACACATCTCATCGATAAATTCCGATTTACCGCTGCCTGGTATGCCGGTCACAATCATAAGGCGTTTGGTTTCAAGACTCATCAACGCATCAAGATTGGGATGTCCTACCATGAAGCCTTTTTGAAGACCGTTCTGATAGATGGCATCAAGCTCTTCTTCGTAATCGTCAAGCATGAACACGCCCTCAACCTTGACCTCTTTGGCGGTTTTAAGGCAGTTTTCAAGACTTTCCTTGCCGTACTTCTGGAGATGCTCGTTGGCATCCTTACAGTCATCGCCATAAGTGACAATGCGGCATCTTTCACCACCAAAACGACGTATCAGTTCATCGCGCAGCAATAAGCCCTTTGTGTCAGTATCGACGGCAATGTAGATTGTTTCCTTGTCACCAAAGAAGCCCTCTATAAAGTCATCAAGATATGACAGGTTGCTATTCGCGCCGTTGGGTACACTGACGCAGTTGTTCTTTCCGATTTCAATGAACGAAAGACAGTCCATTTCGCCCTCGGTTATGATACACTCGCTTTGGCCGACGATGCTGTCAAGATTGTAGGGAATCAGTTCCGCGCCGCTTTCAAGCATGAATTTCTTATCGCCGGTGCGATACTTCACGTTGATAAGCTCGCCGTTTAGATAGTAGTTGAACTGCACGGTGTTCATCTTCTTTCCGACCTGCGGCATGAACTGCTCACCCTCGTTAATCTTCATGCGTTCAAGCACCCATTCCGATATACCGCGACTATTGAACCATTCAACGAGTTTGCGCGACAGCGTTGTGATGGGTCGTGGCGTAGGTCTGCGATATTCCTTTTTGGGGGCATCATGTGACCTTTCGCCGACATGGATAGTTCCGCTCCAACCGCAGTAATGGCAATGCCATACGCCCTTGCCTAAATCGACTGAAAGACTTTTATCGCGCTTGTCTTTCCGTCGGTCATGGCATTTGGGGCAGATAACTTTCATCTTGCCGCTATTGCGCCCAGCCGGGATGTCTATTCCAAAGTCGCTGTAAGCTCTCATTTTGAACCGTTACTCCTTTCTTCTTCGGCTTTAATGGATTGCCAGATTGCAGATGTATCGCGCCGTGTCGCGCCTTTTATTTCCACAAGGTTGAAAAGCTGACCTATACGGTCGATAGTCCTTGCGCCATAAAGGTCAAAGGTTTCTTTCAGCGTGTGGTTGGTAGTCACGATGTAGGGGATGTCGCTATTGTTGTCGTAGATGGTGTTTATCAAGTGCGCCACGACGTTCAGCTTGTTGCCTACATGGTTTGTGGGGGCTATTTCAGTTCCGAGTTCGTCAAGACCCATAGGGATGCTGTCAAAGACCGAGAAGCCGTCGGCAGCATATTGACCGCAGAAAGTAGGCACGTTTATCCACCGGGGTTTGATGTGTTCGCCGCTATCACGTAGCCAGTGTTTGCTGACAAACTTGATGATGGCTTTCATCAGTGTGCTTTTGCCCGTTCCGATATTACCGTAAATCCATAGACCTTTGCACGGTTTCAGGTTGCCCTCTGTATTGCGTATGCACCAGTTGAACACGTCAGTAACAATCGCCCGGTTGTCCTTGTCAACGACAAAATCGGGGCAGTAACCCTTGAGGATGTCAAAGAAGACCGCCTTAATGGTATTCAGTTCCGTCTGGCATTTGGAGGCCATATCCGGCTGAAGATATACCATTTTGTCTATAAGTTTGATTTCTTCCATTTGATTGTTCTGAATTGTCGTTACTGTATTCGATTTCCCAGCATCGGTTGTTTATCCATGTCTGGAGGTGCTTGATGTATTCTTTGGGCTTTCCGCGTGTCTGCTCGGCATAACCCTGCGCCGCCGGCAATAGCAATGGCAGTACCTTTTGCCAATCCCTGTGCTTCTTCTTGAAGTTGGCAAACTCAGTGTCAAGACCGCGCTTCTTGCCGGGATACGCCTTGCGAAAGATTTCAAAATCTTCTTTGGCTTTTTGAAGAGTTATACTTTCTTCCTTTCTTTCATTCTCTTCATTCTTATCATTCTTTTTATTCTTATTATTCTTGTTTGTGGCTGGCTGATGTTCCTCTGATGTCGGCTTGATGTCGGGCTGATGTTCATCTGCTGGCTGTTCGATGGCGATTTGTTGGTTATTGCTTTCCGTTGCGCTTTGATAACTATCATAATTGCAGATAGTTATTATTGAATATTTGTTGGTCGTACTGCGGATTATTTCTCCAGTTTCTTCCAACTTTTTCAGGCACACACGTAATGCTCCGCGCTTGATTTTTATACTACGCATAATCCCATCTTCCGAGGTCATTACCTGACCCCGTTTTATCTCTACACCGAAGCTGTAACCGTCTTTATGATTGGCGGTAAGGAGTAGATGAATAAAGACAGCCATCATGTTCGGCAGACCATACCACCGCCATTCCGTCATCTTGCGATAAAGGCGTATCCAACCTATTTCATTCGGATTGGGATTACACATGGCGGTAGTAGATTATGCCGGCTGATACGGTAGATAGTCGATGATTTTTACGCGCTTGATGCCGTCCAGACGCAGATTGTAACCCTGCTTGAGATACTCGTTGACAAGCAACGTAGCTTCCACAGTGTTCTCGGCGCATACAAGCATGTAGTATTTGGTTTCCTTTTCCTTGCCGGATTCGTCATCAGTAAACACGTCAATGACGGTAGCCTTGAAGAATGGCTTGTCATCTTCCTTTTCGTTGATGATTTCCCTTATATCGCTGCGTCCGATGCTGAACACGTCGATTTTCTGGTTGGGGTACAGTTCAAACATCATCTTTTCTGCCTCTGCGAATAGCTCGGCATCCATGATATAGTGTTCCTTAACTTCTTTCTGTTCGCCGGTGTCAAGGGTCTTTTCAACCCTTAATTTTGCTTCAAAAAACATGATTAGTTCAGATTAAAAGACGTAACAAGGTCAGCATACACGGCCACGGCTTCGCGCCGGGCGAGTTCCCTGTTGGTTGCTACGACTGCGTTGTTAATAATTGCATGGCTATGCGGATGCCGCAACATAAGCGTTACAAGCGCACCGCCCACTTTAATCTCATCGCCGGTAATCGTACATTCCATCTTGTCAGAATAGATTGTAAGATTAAGCCCGGCGACAGGTTTATCGGCGGGTCGTAGGAGCTTATTGAAATTCCTTTTCCCGAATAAGCTAATTTTTGAAATACCTTAAAGATGTGGGATAATGACTTGGCCATCGGTATGTGATAATAATTGTGGCTACACCATGGATTGTGTTCCATGATGTAGCCGGGTTGACATTTAGAATGGCAGGTCGGGAGTTTCGTTGGGCGCGACACTGGGTGCGGCGGCGATGTCTTCCGCAGTCGGGCTTTGGGGCGTGAACACACGTGTTTCAAGGTCGCCCAAGATGTAGTTTTCACCATCAATGCGCTCTTCCTTTTTGGGTGCGCAAGAAATGAAGTGCGTGTACGTGCGGGCAACGCCGTTGTTCGTGAACGTCTGCGGCTGTTTCTTTGTGATGACGGCTATGTTCAGATAGATGCGTTCCTTACCGTCCTTGCACATGACTTTCTTCATCTGTGATTTGGGGATGTCAGACAGACAGATGCTGCCAGACAAAAGTGAATTGTTGTCGGCCATTGTTTATGCTCTTTTGAGTTGTGAATAGTTTTCTTCGATGATTTGCTCTGCGAGTTCCACGCGCTCCATGATAAGGGCGATGGCATCTTCGTCACGCTGGATGCGCACGATGTGGATAGGATTTTCCACAAAGGGGCAGTACACGATGAAGTCGCAGAATTGCGCCTCAGTGCAGGCCATGTGGTTCTGACACTGATAGTAGTAGTCCGGGTTGACTTTCTTGAGTGATTCGTTGTCGTGGATTTCCGCAACATACTTGCTGTATGTTGACAGTGTGGGGCATTTGATTTCTACGCATCCCATAACGTCGCCGTCGGCGGTTATTCCGTCTGGCGATGAAGCAAGATACTTGATTTTGGGATGGTGGCAGAGTCCTACCTCCTTGACCTCGCGCCCGGTTATCGTGACGTACATAGCACGTGCGTTTTCTTCCTGCTCCGTACCGAAGCGCATAGCTTTTGACTGCGATGTGGTTTGCTCAAGGTAGAATGTGAACATATTATCATCCTTGACAATTTCGGGGTTCAGCGAGCGTTCCCCCGCAAGTTGATAAAGGTATGTAAGGGCGGTGTCTGAAAACACTTTGTCCTTTGTACGGCCACTTTTCATCAGCGAGCCTACCTGACTGCCGGTGATGTAGCCGAGGCGAGCGCGATACCATTCTAGAGTGCGCTGTTCCTGTGTAAAGCTGAGATTTGACATGGCTTATTAGATTTGGGGATTAGGGGCTTGCATAGGCTCGCCGCTGTCGGTGGTCTTAACTTCGCCCGTTTCAGTATCTACTGTTTCTTTGGCGGCATCTTCCGATTCCTCTACGGGTTTAGCCGTGGTCTTCTTCGCACCCTTTGCGGCTGCGCGTGATGCCATTTCAGTGAGTTTGCTTGATTTGGCTTCCTTGCTATTACGAATGGGCGACATAAGGTCTTCTACGGTCGTATCGCCGTCACGAAGAGCTTGCATCATGCCGCGCAATAACGCGATTTCGGAGGCGCATATCTGGGCTTTCGTGTACTTGCCGCAGAGCTTGATAACTTCTTCTTCCGTTATTCCGTACTGCTCGTTGAAATACTTGATAGCCTTTTCGCGGCTTTGAATGAGTTTGTTTTCATCCGAAAGGTCGCCGGTGATTGTTTGCTGGGCCGCGCGATACACCTTGTCAACTATCGCGCCCGGTATGACGGCAAAAACTGCATTGCGCAATGCAATCGCGTTTGCAGCGTTCCCTGTAACGGTTATCATATCGTCGCTGAATCGTCCGTTTTTGCCGATGATAGAGCGTCTAACCTCTACGGCATAGGCGTTGTTGCTTTCCAAGTCCCAAGCCATGCCGCGTGACACAACCTCGCGCTCGTTGATGGCGATTACACGCGCATCTATACGCATGTTGCCATACTGGGCGACTATCAGCTTCGCAAGGTGTACCGATGGGCCGGTGATGGGTTTCCCGCCACGATTCAATGCGTAACCCATTTTGTCTGCCGTTTCCACGTCAAGGGTTGCCATGACGATGGCGTTTTCGATACTCCTTTTCAGATTGCGCGGATAACGCTTTGCTGTGACAATCTGAATGTCAACATTCGCACGTTCAGAAGAGTCCATGACTGAAATCAATTCAGCTGCCGGTACCTCTGTGGGTGGCGAAACGTATTGTTCCAAATTACTCATATTGGATTTTGTTTTTATGCCGTCTTACTGCTTCCGGCCTTGCATTAGTGAAGACAGCGGGAGTCGAACCCGCAATGTGTCGCCTACCACACTTCCTCGTTCACTCGGCATCTCCCGGCTACGGGCTTACACGGCGTTTGCAACCGTCGGCACGTAAGGCTAATTACTCCTTATCTGTGTTTCGCTGAACAAGTGACGCGCCTACCATTTTCGCTACGTCTTCAAATTGCCCGGCTTATTTGGCATCGCCGGGCGTTGGATGTTGTTGTTTATGGCTTTCGCCAAAGGACTGCCTCTCTTGGCTCGCCCTATTTCTTTTTGCGCCGTCGATTTGACAGCTTAAATTTTTCAAGTACCTTTTCCACGTCTATCATCATCCATCGCCCATACTGGCTTATGCAATCGTCAAGAAGACCGGCGGCTTTCATCCGATAGACTGTTGTTTCCGATGTTCCCAGAATTTCTGCAAGCTCGCCTATGCTGTTCGCATACCACCGCTTCGGCTGTTGGGGCTTGTCTTCCGCTTTTGGGGTTTTCGCCTGCCACTCGGTCATCATTTCAAAGAGCTGGCGCGGGGTCAGCAGATGAATAGGCGTATCAAGACCGATGGCGAATGTTCCTACCTCGCTCATTGTGTTCTCGTCAGTACCGCCGCTACATTAGAGCGCGTGTTTATATCGAACTCCACAGCCTTGTCAGCTTTAAGTTGCGAAGCCGTAGCCCGGATGGAGTTTTCGGAGAAAAAGCGATAAGGCACTTTCACGCTTTCGCCAACATTCAGGTCAGTTAGCGCAAGTTGCAGACGGTCGCCTCGTTTAATTTTCTTAATTTCCATTTGGTTTTTAATCAAAATAAGTATTAACTTTGTTGTCGTAATAGTATTAAGTATTTAAGAAGCCACTCAAACGCGGTTTATTAAGTGCTTAATCAGTATCGACACTGCAAAAGTACAACAAAAAACTGATTGAAGCAATAGTAAAATCAGTATTTAACAATCGTTAACATTATGACTGACGGAGAAAAACTTATCGAAATCCAGCAAATGACCGGATTAACGTGGAAAGACCTTGCAGATAAAGTGGGGATTGCTTCTGCGCAAACTTTTACAGACATCCGGGGAGGCCGACATGGTATAAGCATGAAACTTGCCAACAAGATTATTGAGGCATTTCCTGAGATACGCAAGGAATGGCTAATGTTTGAGAGTGGGCCGATGACGCATAAAGAAGCAGAGGGGATGATTGCAATGTTCAATTCGGTTGAAGAAATAACCGATAGCAAATCTTCTCCAGACTATATAAATGTGGGGTCTTGTTTTCCCAAAGCGGAAATAGCTATTAGGAATACAAGTGATAGCATGGCTGAGTATCCAGTAGGCTGCATACTTGTTATGAAGCGCGTAATGGATATGAAGTTGTTAATACCGGGCAATAACTACCTTATAGAAACTAATGAATTTGTTACAGTAAAAAGGTTGCAGAAAGGAAAGGATAATGCTCACATCGCTTTGTATTCTTCAAACTGTGCTACATATCCGGACGGGAAAATGATTTATGAGCCTTTTGAAATCCCCATTGATTCGGTCAGCAGGATGTTTTACGTGCTTGGCTACATCTATCCACAGGCGAATGATATAAATAAGGTGTAAGGTCTATGATAGCAATCAAGCGTAGTATATCTTTTGGTGTAGAAGTAAAGAAGAAACCGGAAACAGCGGAAAAGAAGAATAAGAAGCCGGAGGGTCGCGTAAGGTGTGTTATCGTCTGGCAGGGTCAACGTGTGCGCTTGAGTGTAAATCACAATGTCAATCCTGATAACTGGGAGAAATCAATACAACGCTGCAAGGCGAAAAGCACACATGGAAAGAATAAGACACCGGCATCAGTTATAAACAAAGACCTACAAGATATGGAGGATTTGATTAACTCCATCTTTATGCGTTTTGAAGAAGCTGACCACATACCAACAAAAGAAGAGTTTTCGGAAGCATACGACAGACAGGTTAATCCTGAAAAATACATTGAAAAAGAAAAGGAAGCTAATCCTGCCGATGAACCGCTCTTTAAGATATATGATGAATTTATTAAGGATGGTACTACAAGCGGACGATGGAGTGAGGGAACTCTGGTAAAATGTAGAACCATAAGAAAACATCTTCGCAGTATATCGCCTAAATTATCATTGAATGACATTATTAAAGGTGGAGTCAATCTTTTCATTGAGCATTTTGGGAAAGTTCTTGACAATTTCAAGAATAAAGGTCTTGCCAATACTACCATCAAGAATGATATTGCATTTGTAAAAGTATTCTTGAGATGGGCGCAGGAGCATGGCTATTGCGATGCTTCACCTTTCCTATATCAGAAAGTGAAGTTAAAAACGGCTGAGAAACCTGTCATCTTTCTTACTAAGGATGAACTGATGAAAGTGTATGATTTTGATTTCGGTCAAAAAAACTATCTTTCACAAGTCCGGGATGTTTTCTGTTTCTGCTGTTTTACGTCTTTAAGGTATTCCGATGTTTATAATCTCCGCCGGTCAAACATCACGGATACTGAAATTCATATCACCACCATCAAGACGCATGACTCTCTGACGATAGAACTTAATAGGTATTCACGCGCCATACTGGATAAGTATGCTGATATTCCATTCCCCGATGACAAGGCTTTGCCGGTTATTACCAATCAGAAGATGAATGATTACCTTAAAGAGATGGGTAAGATTTGTGGAATCGATGCGCCAATTACCATAACGAGGTATAAAGGAACAAAACGATATGACAAGACGTATAAGAAATATGAACTTCTGTCAACACACTGCGCCCGGCGTACTTTTGTCTGCAATGCCATCATGCTTGGTATTCCTACCAATATCGTGATGAAATGGACTGGTCATTCAGATTACGCAACGATGAAGCCTTACCTTGATATTGCGGATGATGTTAGACGTTCCGCTATGACCGCTTTCAACCGAATAGAAAAATTTGGGGTAGATGGTGATGAATCTGTTAAAAATAATCGTGGGGCAAAAAGTGGGGCAGAAAATTGATATTGTGTGAAAGTGTATGCAAGTTTTAATAATGGAAGAAAACAATAAATCAGTGATATGCTTCGGTGTAGAAATAAGCGCGAGAAAGTGGAAAAATGTGGTAGAGTACCTGTCTTTCCGCGATGAATGCTGAAAATCAGCAAATTGCAAAACAAACACCCAGTTTTACACCCAAGAATGTAAAATTGGGTGTTTTTTATACTATTTAACCAAATCCCTAAGAGTGTGTTTACTTTTAACTTAGGTTGGCATAAAGATGGATTTTTTTCCCAAAAGATACCGTAAGGATACCCCCGCCCGCCCGATGCCTCTGAATACGGGTCTTACAACCACCCATACGACCACCGCCACCAATGTGCCGATTATGAAGCCGACCACCCTTGCGACCGTCTTTAATATGCGGTATTGATGAGAGGTTTGGTGAGCTTTGCCCATAGGTGTGATGCGGTCAAGGGGTGTCAGTGCTTACACCGTCACCTTTTGACGGCATAACGCCGACAACACGGAAGACCATTCCGTCTCTCGTCGCTTTCGATAGTCTGAATCAAAGCGTTTGTGACATTCCAATGCAACATTTTAGTGTGGCAAATCGTTATTATATGAGAATTATTTATTAACTTTGCCACACCAAAGCAAACAGATATGGATAAGATAATAGCCCGCAACATAAAGAAACTCAGGGAAACAGCCCGATACACACAGGATGAGATAGCGCAGGCTCTCGGCGTAACGAGGTCGGCATACAGCAACTATGAGTCGGGCGACAGGGAGGTGCCATATGATGTAATCGAGAAAGCAAGCGACTTTTTCGGTTGCGATATGGCTGTATTGTTTGAAGAAAACGAGAATGTCGATGCCATGATTCTTGCATCGGCTTTCCGTCTTGACGGTATGACAGACGATGATGCGGCTGAAATCATGCGCTTCAAAGATATTGTGAAGTCTTATCTGAAAATGGAGGCGATAGAGGCACGATGAAAGCTGCATTATTAAATCTCGTGGAAAATCAAGTGTCACGGTTTCGTCAGATGGCGGGACTGAGTGATGCCGAGGCGGTCAATCTCAAAAGTCTGCTTTTGAAATTGAATGTGCTTACTGTTTATCGTCCGTTGTCTGATAACTTCTCAGGCATGAGTCTGAAAAGCGGTGACAGACGGTTTATGCTCATCAATTCCAACCAGCCGAAATGCCGTCAGCATTTCACAATTGCCCATGAACTCTATCATCTGTATGTGGATCCGAATCCGATGCCGCATAACTGCTCTGCCGAAGGAAAGAAAAGTGATGCAGAACAATGTGCGGATGCTTTTGCCTTGATGTTCCTTATGCCGGCAGACGGTGTAAGACAGATGATTCCGGACAATGAGCTGATGTTTGGGCATGTGTCGTTAGCCTCGGTGCTGAGAATAGAGCATTATTTCTCGGTGTCACATTCCGCTGCTCTCAATCGGCTTTTTGACCTCAGACTTATTGACCGAAACGAGAGAGACCTTTATCTGCAATATCCGGTAAAGAAGACTGCAAAGGAATATGGCTATGACACCACCTTATATGAGCCGGGCAATGAAAATCTCGTAATCGGGAATTTTGGGGAAAAGGCAAGACGGCTTTTCGATGAGGAAAAGATTTCGGAAGGCCATTATATAGAACTGTTACATAAAATCGGCATAAATGACAGCGAAGACTAAAATCGTACTTGACGCCGACGTGATCATTCACTTTGTCAAGGCCGGACAGTTCAGCCTACTGCTTGATATATTCCCGGAATATCAGTATATCATACTGGATTGCCTGTGGAGACGGGCTTTCGGAGTCAAAAATCCGAGTTGTAAACTTTGGCACTAAAACGGCACTGACAAAAATATTGAATATCCAACTATTTGATATAGCTGCATTTACTGCGGAGAAGCACGCTCCCTGTCTCTCCGCTGAAATATTTTATCAAACGCCTGAGTATCAACAATACTCAGGCGTTTAGTTTTTCACCCTATCGCCAAAAATAGACACGATTCAGGCTAAGATGTTGATATGGCGAGATTGTTTATTTTTCAGTTTCATAGCTTCTTTGTAATGAATCCAAGACTAAACATAATGATTAAAACTGTAGCCGCAAACAGAATTGTTGAGCCATAGATGACAAACAACCGCTGGTACAGCTTCTTCATACCGGAATAATGCTCCATTATCTCCTTGCGGCGTTGCTCGGTATAGCGCAGTCTGCAAAAGATTTCGGGCAAAAATAATAGAGCGAGCCCACATATTATAGCTGCCGGATTTCCAAAGAGCCGGTACATCGCTGGCAGCAGTAACGGAACAATGAGCCCAAACCACCAAACAAAGCTCAGCGTCAGACTTCCGCTTGATGGATTGCCATCTTTTTTCCTCAAAGCCTCGCCAATATGCCAGATGTAATCAAACAGATTATATTTTGGAAATGTTTTCATTATTCAACCCATGTTGTTATTGGTTCCGGTCGTCTTATAAATTTACCGTTTTCTTTCACATACCATATTACATCGCCTGTCCACCAGCTTGTCCTTCTGCTTACTGCAATTAAATTGTCGGCATAACGAATATTGGTAATAATCGGAAATGAGGTAAACCACCAATAACCACCCCAATGACCATAATCAACCGGGATATATTTCTTTAGTTCATTGACATTCTTCTTATGAATCTTTCCTATCTTATCACCATTCATTAATCCGCCTGCAAATGAAGACAGTTTCTTGTTTATGTCTGATGTCAGATACAAACCTCGCCATGGCAGAACAGGCGTCACGCTGTCAACGACATATTGCTCATCTTTCAAATCTTCTATAAATTCAGGAAAACCAAAGCACAGCTTCGCCATAACGGTATCAGCATTGAGGTAATATCGTTCAATTTCGATTGTCTGAGGGATAACGTTATATTTGGGTTCGTTTGCAGGATGACCCTCAAGTCCAAAGATTATATTATCCCTCATTATAATATCAGCTATCACACTGTCTGTAACAACATTATTTGAGTCGATGGTATCTGAATACGCTTCCCAGTCCAAGAAAAACTCGTTCAGATTCTTCTTTGTCAGCTTAGGATATTTTGCGAGAAAAGCCTGACCGCTACATAAGAATGCGGTCATGGCAAACAATATTGTTAATACTCGGTTACGCATATTTATTGAGATTTGAATATTTGTTTCTTTATCTGTCTGTTTAATGTTATATCAATGATGTTTTTTTATGAACCGAATAGTTGAGGTATAAATCAGTAACCCTATTGAGTGAATGGCGTTCAGAAGCAGTGCGAAAAGCCACCATGTCAATCCGGCTCCATAGCGGCTATTGAACACGAGATTGTAACTTAATATGGCATTATAGGCTATCATCACAATCAGATTGCCTAACGCTGCTCTCGGTCTGACTCTGTGACATAGCCATGCCGATAATAGCGACAGCGTATAAGCCGCACCAAGCAACGCTGTATCCTCGCTCCAGTCTCCTGTCATACAACTCACAATCGCCAAGATGAAAAGCACAAGCCATGCTATCCAAAATCGTTTATCGGTCAATCGCATATCACAATTCTATATTTTTCTTATTCGTTATATTCTTGTTAAAGAGATGATAGCCGACAAAAGCCAATATCATTGAAGGTATGAAACATACAATAGCAATCGGGAAAACAAATGCAACGCACATTTCAAAGCCAATCCGATCCAAAAGTCCACTATTTAATCCATCAATCATAAGGTAGGCGGATAGTAAGATAATGAATAAGACTTCATAGATTAGCCCAAATACGAACCAGTGTTTCCCGTTTGCAAAAGGCCAGGTAATCGCTCCAGTGATACAACACCAAGCAATAATGAATAACATTATTTCACCTGTTAGGGGTTTTCCAAAGATTATCAGTTCAAGAAGCATCAATAATCCGGCATAGATAATGGTAAATGCCTCAAATATCCAAAATCGTTTATCGGTTGGCTTCATATCGTTATAGTCCTTTAATATGATAATATTTTTTATACAGCCACATGCCTGTCATTAGCGGTATAATAGTGAATCCCCATGAAACCAGGGAAATCATGAAGTATGCTAATCCTGTAAAACCGTCTTGGATTCTTAGCCCTGCCCAAATAAAGGATAAAACATTTATAAAAGGACATACAACTATCCAACAAAGAAATGAATATTGAATCCAATTCAAATATCCAATTTTACGATATGAAATTAGTCCGCCAATGATATATGCAAACTCCCAAATTAAGAAAAGCTCTGCATTAATACTATGGAACAATTCCACGAAATTACCTTTCATAAGTACAAGCCCTGTAAAGACGCTCATCATAATCGGCATTAGGACTATTATGCCGATATAAACCCAAAATCGTTTACCGGTCGGTTTCATCGCTTGTGTCTTTAATTGGTGTGAAAATCGGTAGCCCAACATTCATAATCGCAATAACGATTTCCTGCTCATTATCGCAATTCCTTGAATATCGTATTTCATAGCCTTCGCGTTGCCTTTTATTAAGATAATCATGCAACTCTTTTCGATTAGTTGTCTTGTAATCATAGACATTGGTGAAGACCATAGGAAAATCATCATAATCACTGTTGGGTGTATGAACATATAACGAAACCTGACAACCTAAGTCCCGTTGGAAACAAACATACCCCCATACTTGAAAAGGCATAGTAATATTAATGGCATTTGATTTGAAAAGACTCAACTGTCTAAACAATGCATCAAGGTGAAGTTTGATCTCATTCCACCGATTAAGAACATAACCATCAAAGTGGATATGTGCAAAATCATACTCTGCAACTCCACTTTTTAGATTTATGATAGAATTCTCGGTGAAGTTCCTGTTGAATATATTACGGTAGTATCTCTTTAAGCCTCGTTTCTTCATCGTTTGCACCCTTCACTTTGAGTATCTTGATTAGGTATTATTACAATTTCTTCTTCTATAGGCTCGACATCAAGGAGATTCTTAAATATACCATCTTGCCATCCGACGTTGGGAATGAAATATATAACAGACTATAATCAAGCCAAAATGAAGTCGAAGATAAGTCGTATTTTAATGCAGTATAATAGTTGTTGATATCAGACACAGGCAAATTCCGGTTCTTGAATGTCTGAAACTCCCGGAGATATGAATCCCCACGTTTATAGAAGTGTAAATCAAGGAAACCGTCGCAGTCAAATCCTTTTTGGGCTACCATTACTCCGGTGGGTGAAATCGCGAAAGGCAACAACATGTCGCCTAAATATTTACCCGATAAATCATAGCAGTACAATTCACAATCATGTAATGACGGAAGCATAAACCAATACATACCATACTCTTCCACAAGGATTAAAGACTTGATTGAAAACATAGCTTCATATTCTTCGTCTTCAAAACCAATATCATAATTTTGAATAAGCGTTGTACTATCTATTTTTTCAAAGCGTTGTCTGGCATCAAGAATGATTCTATCTGTTATGGCATTATCAACCACGCTGTCTCTCCAAATATCATATACGTATACGAATTTGCTGTTCAGGGTTTTCTCAAAATCTTCTTTGCTAATTCTGTCAACAGAAAATAGTGTCTGAGCAAATGCCATATACGCACTTGCAATCAGAATAAGGAACGTCAAAAATCGTTTATCTGTCAGTTTCATGGTGTTCAAGGAGTTTTCGGGTTGAGTTTATGATGTCTTTCCATGACGCGCCGTCAAGGTCAAAAGATAGGGCGCGGTCATAATCCCAGTCAAAACCTTTGCCATCGGTGGCTTTCTGGGTCGGCAGAATCTCCAAAGTGCGGCTGTCGAGTTTCAGAAGCACACATGTGGAGTGTTGGTAAAGCTGTCGCCATGAGCGTTGCTTCATGGCTTTGATCAGTTCCGCGTTTTTCAGCTCCACATATTTGCCATGCAGACTTGCATGGAATATTTCCATGAGAGTATTCTCAAATTCTCTGTTACTACAGCCTATAGGGAGGAATTTAATCGGAAGACTCGCAGTGACATTATATACGGTAACAAATATATATTCCTTGTCGGTGCGGTAAATACTACACCTTCCAGAGCCATCCAACTCCGGGCAGCTGTCGTTGTATTTTCGATTGATTTTTCGCCACCGGTATAGTGCCAGAATAATCGCAGCGATGACGAATATTGCGCCCGAACCATACGACGGGCCATCATAATATTCAAACACCGTCATATTATTCTCCGGATTGTCTTTCTGATATACCACACCTATGCTGTCGCCAACGGCAAAACCATTGGCATGCATACCACCTTTATATGTTACACCGTTCACTGTAAAGTTGTAATGTATTATAGGACCACTGTTGCCTATATAGACAATATCTGAAATTACAGTCGATGTATGTTCCGGATTAGCCGACAAAGCATTGTATTTGTGGTTTTGGAAATACAAACCTCCGATAAGAACTGGCACGAAAATCAGCAACATAGCACCGAATGGCAAGTACCTTTCACCCCGCTGTCCAAAGAAAAACCGATATATTTTGCTGTCAGATTTCATTCGTCTATATGTCCTTTAACGATACTGAAAAATATATTAGCATTGTCCGGATATTTTTTGATATAGTCGCAGGCAACTTGATAACTTCGGGCAACATACTCATACGAAGTTTCAGAGTTATTCCGATTACAATACCAATTGTCGAATGTGGGTTTAATGTTACCATTATTAAAGAGATACACGTCTCCACCAAGAATAGGTATATTTGAATTGTAATACTTCTCTGCTATTCTCAGAGCTTCACTCTTGGTATAGGCAATTCCATCCACACCGATTGATTCAAGTGAAATACTCCTTAACTTCATACCTGTTGCCACCGTTGTCTTTGCTCTAAAACAAAGTGAGGCTACAAAAGCGGTAACCATAGTCGGAATAAATGAAATAATACCCCATATCAATATTATTACCAATGTTAAATCTAAAGCTGAAAAACCTACATACTCATCAGCAGATACATCGTCAGATACTTCAGTTGGTGCAAGCCAATCTATACCAAATATGATTGCAAAAATGACCGCTAATGCGACAGCGGAGAACAAATAAGTAGTGAGTCCAAGTTTTAACCAGGCGCAAGACCTATTGCTCTTCCAAGCCACAGCGTGCCCGATTAGATATGTGGTAAGCATTATGATACAAATGGGTAAGACATCAGAATCCAACCTGAATCTATCAACCAATTCCATTAGTCCGACTGTCAAAGCCGTTGACAGTACGGAAAATGCCTCAAATATCCAAAATCGTTTATCGGTCAGTTTCATATTTGTTCAATGAGTTTTCGGGATAAATTTCATTATCATAATGGCTGACACCGTGAACACAATCACAGCACCGATAACGGCACAAAGACTCGCCACTGCTATAGTTTCAAGGTTGCTGGATTTATTATTAAACCATAGGAAACCTTGATATTGATTAGCCCATATAGCCGAAAACATCAGATTAGAGCAGCCAATAAATAAAGAAACAATGTCGTTGGAATACCTAAATATCGCATATCCCAATATCAGTTGGAATATTGGCAAAGCCATACAAACGTAGGCTCCCCAGCTATAAAATGCTGCGCAATACAGAATTTGAATATATGTAGCGACACAAACTATGAAGATTGGAATTCTAGCCTTATAATTGCCTTGGTTTCCTTTAACCAACAATGCCAAACTTACAAGTATGGCTAAAAATAACGCGATTACCAACGAAATTTTCATACTGATTTCATTCGCATTAGCTTTGGGAACTACGTATAACATTATTATTGCTTCTATAAGAAGCAATCCGATCATATATAGGTTATTTTGCCACCGCTTCATGACTGTCATTTTATTGGAGCCGGTCTAACAGCTTCGTTTGGCATAACGTTTTCAAGCATATATCTGACGGAAGTAGAATACAAGTCTTGTATAACGACATCAGGCACATAAGAAATAGTGATATAGTCATTAGAGGGTGCGTCAAGTTGTTTCATCTGGGTTGGAGCGAAAGCCCAATCATTAATTGTCAATAAAATGCAATTATGATTTACTCGAAATTTTCTAAATTCCATTGAAAGGTCATCGGATTCTCCTTGATACAGCGAAAAGCTGATTACAGGTCTACCTGATGGATCTTTATCTATACAGGCATGTCCGATATGAGCGACAAATTTAGAGTCCGATTCGACAACTGCTGCTAAAAGAGCCAGCCCCTGTTTGTCATTTTCAAATAATCCAAACTTCCACTCATATCCGTGTGGTAAATCAATAGATGATAGATTGCTTTTGATTTGCGAGATTTCCTCAAACGAAGTATCCAAATAGAAACATAAAATCCAATTCCCTTGAAATAAAGCTTCTTTTGGAGTGTCTAATAGTGCTTCTACAATCCTGTCAACGTCATTTTGAGGGAATGTAAAGACATTTGCCACCGGGCAGGCAGTCACATCCCAGTGAACTGCATACAGACTTTCATAATCATATTTCAGCGTATCCTGACGGCAATTATCATTGGCTTTCATTGGGATAGCCAATACTGCAAGGAATAATGTAACAATCACTCCAACAAAAAAGTCGCCTATCCTCTTTCGTTGATTCATACCTTCTCTATAATTATACTTTGTGAACCGTCTTCCAATGAATTGTATTCATCCAAATGTATATGTGTGCCGGGAGGCACATCTGCCTGTGCTAAATTGAGGAGATGGTTTGCCATTGATAACAATCCTTCCCGATTAGCTGATATAGTTACTTCGCTATTATCGCTTGAAACCTTTATCGAATAACCCGGATGCCAACAGAGTTGCAATCCAATATTCCTATCATATTTCGGCACATCTATTTCCATGACGTCTGCAATTATTTTGTTGGAAAAGTCTGTTCCATAACGCTGATTATCTCATCCAGTCGAGGGAAATAGTCCATTATATTTGGTTCGTGCCTTTCAGCCATTTTCAGGACTTGCGCCAAGACCAATGCTTTGACTGCCGGATAATCTTCAGGCGATTCAATACGTGTTAGTGTAAGATACTTGAACGCCCAGTCTGCACCGACATCTGGTAATGCTCGCTTACCCTCCAATCTGGGTATAATCTCGTGTTCAAACATATCATGCAATGACGTGTATGATTGAAATACTATGCGGGAACATTCGGCAAGTGTGCCACAGAGTTTTGAGTATTCGCACTCCAGATTGGCTTCTGAAATCGTAAACTTATCCTGCCTGCCAAGCATATCTCCGGTAAATCCGACTGAAGGATTATCCTGTTGGTCTTGCGGTGATTTTACATTATACGGCTCAAACCATTTCAATAGCACATCGAAACGAACCATATAGATAGGATAGATGATAAGCACTCCCTCCTTACTCCAATGGTCTAATTCGAGATGCCGTCGCAAACCACCTTCTTGTTTGATGAAAGAAGAATCACGTTTACGGAACTTAAAGCCTTTGAGAAAAGGCTCTGTCTTTGGCCGCTCAACTATGGTTAAAAATAATTCTTTGTTTGTCATATAACTTCCCTTTCGCCGCTGTTAATCTTTATAATCTTATTTGTGGAGCCGTTGACTTCCATATACAGGATGTCGGTCACATTATCATCGTTGGGGTTAGGTTTGAATTTCACCTCGAATGAATACTTTTCCAACGGAGGTCCTGTAAAGCCGTCTTGAGGTTCTATATGAATTGTCTTATAAGCGTGCCGAAAATCGGTGTCATCCGAAACAATCGGGAAAGTCGCCGCAGATAGTTCTTCGGTAAGCTCTTTGGTGCAATACTGTCCATACAGTCTTTTCAAGTCTGCCGGTGACGCGCCTACTGCTCTTTCGTTCAGATACAGAGCCATGAAGTCAGCCACTACATAAAAGCCATCAACGCCCATATATACATCAATGACAATGATATTTGATGTACCGTCGGGTAGAATCTGATATAGCATATTCCAGCCATCGTCCGTGTCGGGAAGAATGCAACCAAACGACAAGTAAACAGCAGAGTCAGAGTCCCAAAAGACTTCGCCACCCCACTGCATCATATATTCACCCTCGTTGCCGACCAAATCTTTCGTGCGAATTTCCTTGTCGGAGTACACGATATTTCGGTCATACGACAGGGTAAGAAATACGGATGAATCTCTTACAGCCCAGTCTTGTCTTCCAACGATTATATCATTGGAGTCTTTTAATGCTTTTATTGTCCAGAGGCCTATAACGGTATCTTCGACAACCCTGCCTCTGACAATCTGAGGGACGGTTGCAACTACGGTGTCCTCCGCCGTTTGCTGTGATACGGCAGTTTCGGATTTATGACCTCCGCCACATACAACGGCCACGACAGACAGAATAAGTATCAGAATAATTATGCCAATCAATTTTTTCATAATATCAATCATTAGTAATCCACAGTTCGGTCATTTCCTTATAATATGCCTGCATTGCCGGATTGTCAAGTCGGGCGATGGCTTCGTCGATGATTTTGCGGGATTGTGGAGTATATGTATAATAGAATCCAAGCGGCATTGTCAAGGATAGAGATTTGTAATCACGATTATCGTAAACCCACTTTAAGACCTTTTCAGGCTGTGGCAAGAATACATATTTGAAAAAATGATCAACGAATGATTCAGAGGAAGCCGCATCAACCATATTCCCCAATTCATTCCATTGGTCAAGCACTTTATTATCTGAATAAGGATAGCGGGACAGTGAGAGCATATCATTCATTAGTTTCCATTCCTTCTTACAGTCTGAACCACAACATAATCTGAACACTCCATCTTCATATCCGTCTTCCATAGTTATGTCGATTTTACCGTTCGGCTCTATGTTACAAGTCATTGATGCCATTTGAGAGTAGGTGGTCGTGTCCTTGTCGGTATTGACGTTATGTTCTATTTCTTTGTATTCATGGTTATGTGTAAATTCATGGTCTCCGATAAAATATACTAAAGTATGATCGACGGAGACTAACTCTTTTGAGTCCGTCAGATTATAAGCTAATTCCGACTTATCCCAATCGTTACCCGCGAACATCGCGTCAATCAGATGTCCGTCAGTATCGTATGTGGCAATATACACATCTTCGGCATCGCTAAAAAGATATTTGTATTGACATAGGATTACGTTATCGTTTATTTGACGTACAGATACAAGATATGCCGATGCGGTATCCGACGGGGTAAAGTCAGAAGTGATTACGCCTCTTAGCAATGAACATTGTTCAGGGGTGGTAAGGAGAAAATCACGGTCAGATGGTGCCGGCAAAGAATTATCTTTAGTTATAAGCGATTCATATTCTATGCCGAGCTTCTTTAGGAACTCAAAAGACCTGTTGTCATCTATCGCTGCAATCGAGTCATGACGGCTATTACTCGATGCCGACGCTGATCCTTTGCCACGGCACGAGACACACAAGATCAATACCGTTGTAATTATCAAAAGAATATGTTTCATTGCTTACCTCCTTTCCGCCATAGTTTCATGAGAGTCTATTATCTGTAATATCGCAAATATAAGAAGAATAGTTGACAATGGATGTGACAAATGTCCCAAGTGTGCGTGAAAATCAGCGAAAATCAGCGCTGAACGGTGATATTTTTGAATTTACCCGTGTTGATGCACTCCGAAAACCTCAAGTTTGCTTTCGTCAAGATTGATTAGGACGTCTACTTCATCACTTCCGCCATCTTCCAGACATATCAGTTCTTTATCATTGTTTAAGTAGCCGTTGGTTATATATCTTTCAATAAGCTCCTTGCTGACAAGAATAATGTAAGCATATTTAATACCCTCAGAATCTTTCCATCCAAAAAACTGATGACGATATTTATTATATGGGTATGCAGTATATTCCAAACTCCCCGATGGATGCTCTATCAGATAATCCCCGCTTTCAGCCGGTTTTATTGAGTCAGTGAAATGCTTTATGAGTATTTCTCTCGCTCTTTCATATTGAGATTGTGACAGTCTGAAGAATTCAGGTTCGCTAATTCCCCACGAAGCGATTTTTTCGTAATCGCTAAAAATGATGTCATCTGAATCCACAGGCATTACAATCATTTTATCTGCCCCGGTTTCTCCTTCCGGTATATCATTCCACATATCATTGCGGCTATCATAGACATATTCTTCATATTCCGATTTTACCAATAGTGTAAATGCGCTTTCGTTATGGGAATACAGAATGTGTATATCTCCAAAATGAGAGGTAGTATCTGAAGGCACACCTATCTCAGCCAAACTATCAGGATAGCGGTCGTTTTCTTTATGATAATCGTTAACGCGTTCAATTACATAGTTTTCAGTATGGGTTGAATCCTTAACGGCATAATAGAGTAGTCCGGTGCCAATTGCCAAGATGACAATATAGATAAGCCCTTCTATCTTAATTATTTTTAGTTTTTCTTGTTTGGAAAGCTGTCGGATAAACATCAATGGGATTTGCGACACAACTAAGGACACTACCGTAACAGTAGCTGCAAACATGAACCTATACATGACATATTCCCTCCAAGGGTGCAGGTCAATGTTAAGTGCATTTACACTCAATCCCATAAGTGTAAAGAACAGGGCAAAGAATAATGCCGGCAGAAACAGCACAAAGACAGCCACTTTATATAAGTACACTCCCGGCTTTGGCCATTTAACCATAAGTCCGACCAATGCAATGACTGCACACAAAATCAAGATGATTGGTATCATATCAGCTGGCTATTAAAATCAGAAAAACCGCAAAAACAAGGAAGCCGAGAAAACCGTTGGCAAGGTTGTTGTTGGCATGGTCCATGTCGCTGAAATCGTCCGACCCATAGCGTATTTGCTTGTATGATACTTTACGCCCTCGACGGAACAGTCGCAGACATCCATACCGAAGCCCGGCTCCGATATGCAGAATTGCACTGCCAAACCATGAACGGATAAATATCTCAGCTATAAATTCCATCATAAGTTCCATCATTTCAATCCATGTTGTGATTTGAAGGCTTCTTCCTCTATAAAACTTTCAAGCAATGCTCGGCAAGCGTCATTCTCGGTAAGATGATTGCTTAAAGTTTTGCCGGCACCTCTATCATCAATATAGACCAGTTTGTAACGGTTGCCATCGCGCATCACCACCATACAATCCGGTTTACTTGTCGTATCGAAGTCAAAACGCCAAGGTTCGATACCCATCGTCAAGAGATACTTTGTTACAGACGCTCTGTTCAATGGTTGTGATAACATTGGTTGTGACCAAAATTTTTCTAACCGCTGGTTGAGCATATCACACACTTTTCCGACCGGGACAAGTGTATTCACGATCCCTGTATTTTTACTGACTCCGGTCAGGTAGTCGGCTCTTATGAGTTTTGCGCCCACTTTTACGGTAACAAACATTTCGACATATAGAAACGGAATAATCTCATACTTCATTTTTGCCGGTATCAGATATTCGAGCCTGTTGTCATATATCCTTGCAAGCGGCTTTCTCATTATGCTCAATATAAGCCAGACAAATCCAATAACAACAGCAGAAGAAAAGAAGGCAATTCCGAGATAACCGATGAATTTTTCTATACCCGCACGAGGATGTATAGTCATGAGGTAACAAACCATGACAAGCAATAATCCGGCAAGTATAATACCTATTACCCGCCAGATACTCGGATATATATCAGTTCGATTATTCATTGGTAATTTTCAAGTTCAACGGATAAGTCTTCAGCAAAGGTATTTACGCTGATTATTTTTCCATAGTCATTTGCAGTGATCGGAAAAACTCCTATTGACATTCCCGTTTCACAAAGATAATCAACAAGTTTGTCGGAAAACTCTTCAAGATTCAATTTTGAGCAATTACATTTATGTCCATTGCTCATGCTTGACACAAACTTCTCCGCATACTCCTTAAATGGCCACACAGGAAACAGTCTTATGTCTCCAGCCTGAATGCACATATAGCTATCATCAGATGACATATACCATAGACAACCGCTGTCCGCAATCCTTTTCAGCGAGTAACTGTATCTGACTTCCGGTGATTGAGCCAACATACTGCTTATTTCTTTATCGGTCAGTTTCATATATCAATTTGCCATTTTGTTTGTAGTTCCAGAATTTTCGATAGCAGTTGCCTTCCTGATCGTAGTATTTCCATTCGCCGAATGGGTTGCTGAAATCATCTTCCGGGTCATCGAAATATGCAATCCATCCTTCGCATCTGATACTGCCATCTTTGTATAGATAACGAATATATGCGATAGAATCAGGCTGTCCGGTATAATCGCCAATCGGGCATATCCGTGACTGATTAAAGGATATGCTGTCTATCAATGGAGGAACATTGTAATCCTGTTCAAATTTTGAGATTCTGTTTATTGCAGCTATCGTGTCTACGTTTACAGGCATTTCTATCAGGCAGATATCTGGCTCTTCAGTCCAGCAGTGATCATGATACTGTGTGAGAACACCATCCTCGGAGATATATTCGACAACGTATTCTTTATCGTTGAACTTGATGTAGTCAAATATAATTCCTTCGTAATAATAACTTCCTCCTCCCATCTGCTTGAAGCCTACTTCCGACATCGATTCGGGCAAATGTCCGTTTGCCGATCGGAAAGAGTCTATGCGCTCGATTATTTTATCCCTGTACTCAAGCACTCGATCTCTTGTTGCCACTTTATATCCCATCAGACAAGAGGCAATAATAATCAATCCGACAACGAGAACGAAGCCGACAGCGATGGAATATGCTATTATTCTGACTAACCATTTCATTGCTTGCCTCCTTTCCGGTAGATAAATTGATTGGGTATGACATCAGATGCGGTGTTGTAACGGGCAAAGAACGGAAGTATATATTCTGTTAGGTCGCGCTCTATTTCGCTGCAGAGTTTCATGACATCCGTGCCTGATGTAATGCAGTACCATTTATCCTCTTTGACCGGAAGCAAGCCGCCGATTCTATACCGGATAGCACACTCATATTCCTTAGGGAAAGTAGGGATAATCCCGGTATTCTTGAAATCCTCACATTCAAGCCAAAAAGCACCTGTAAATATACCGACATTCAATGTGAAGCGGATTTGATTGGCATCATTCCATTTATCATTCTGAATGTTCACACAATAACCTATCTCGCCGTTGCTTTTGCAGAAATGATTGCCTCGTTTCTTGAAATCATTATCTTTCAGATAATCCGTTATCTTTTCAAATACGAAAGTGCGTTTGCCTTGGATGTCCATTTTCGGTAATTTGTGCCTGTCTATTTTGATTAGAATACCCAATATGAGCATGACGATCGCTCCGAATACCGGAGTTTGCCATGATATAGTTTGCTCGGAAGGATTGAAGCGCCAACTCGTTACGATGCTTGTCGAATTGAAATCAGCCACAAACATATAGATTCCTATGCCAAGCATTATAGCCGAGCATATCATCAGGATTATGAATCCTTGTTGCTGAAAATTATTGGTGTGGCGATTCATACGCTAATAATCATTGGCTTATCGCTGCCGAATTATGTAGATAACCGATATACAGTCCAATAAAGAAAAGTGTCGCAGATAGAATTAGATAAATCACCGCGAGTCGTCGATACGCAGAAATATTATAGACATCATGTTCGCAGATTATCGCTCTGTATCGTTTCTTTCGTAAAAGCAACCACCATAAAGCGGCGAGTCCGAGAATGAACATGGCTGAAATTAATATTCTCACATCATATTTCTTCAAATCAATAAAATCTGTAACATCAGCCGAAATCATTACAAAACCGATTATCCCAAAAATCGGACACAGGACACTGAACACAGCTAACAGAGGAACGAAGATTCCATCCTGTTCCTGTCGCATCTGCCACCAATAATATTGGTAGAATAAGGCGCTTAGCAGTTTCATGAGAGTCTATTATCTGTAATATCGCAAATTTAGCGAAATTTATCGACATTGGATGTGACAAATGTCCCAAACCGCCATAAAAAATCAGCACTGAACGATGATTATGCTACTTATTCATCGCATTTCGCCCATATTGCTTACGATTTCAAGCCTCGTTCGCTGCTATATTCGATATTGGGATTGATGGCTTGCAGCGTGTCAACGAATGATTCCTCATCTTCAGGCGATACATAAACATAGCTGCTTCTGTCGTAGATGATGCGCAGCTTGGTGTAAGCCGCCGAGTAATTTCGGCGGCTTTCAACCCAGAATTTTCCACGCCGAATTTTCTTGATGCTGTCAATATTGATGGCCAATGACTTCAAAGGTGTTGATATGCGTAATACATTGTCATATATGGTATAAGTTGTTTTGCGATATAGATACCGGGACAAAAACACAACTATCAGAAACGGGGGCGAAACCCAAAGAATGGAAATAAAGCCCAATATGATAGTAGGAGCCATGAAAAATACAATGACATCAAATATGCACAACATTATTATAGGCCATTTGTACATCCTATTATCCACCTTGCATCGAAATACGGCGTGGTGCTTGGGGATATATGGCGGCGGAACGATTGAATTATCCATTGATGTCATGAATTTGTCATTTTACAAAAATCCCTTCAAGCTGATATGGATGTATCAAATAATGCAACATCAGCCAATCCATAAGAACTGTCCAGACAAAGCCGACAGGAAGCATTAGAAAAAGACACCATGTCGGGACTGAATATTTACCGTGCTGTCCAGACTTCACGGCTTTCAAATATCGGATTCTTTTTCCGTTGAATGTGCCAAAAGTCCATATCAAGATTGACACGGTATATAACAGTAATATTATAGCATCGATATTCCTTCCTTCCGTACGGAATAATTCCGCACAAAAAATAGGAATAGGGGACAATATTAATCCTATTGTTAGACCGACATATAGACAAGCCGCAAAGCGGGCAGGGTCTTTCTTCCTAAGATATGCATCATATATACGTATATAGTATCGGTCAATTATTCCTGCTCGTTTATCGGTCAGTTTCATGGTGTTCAAGAAATTTACAAGCTGGCAATTTAATTACTTTGGGGTCGTAGGCATTGTGGTCAACATTCTTGACGATTTTGCGCTTGTTTGCTTCATATTCAAGAAGTTTTGACAGAGTTGTATCTTTATCGCCGTACCAATAGTTGAATATCTTTGTGTCCCAGTTGGATATTTGATTTGAAATCTGTATGTATACATCTTGGACTATATCTATGTTGTTGAGATAAAGAGCGACACCATATATCAACTCGTATATCTTCATTTGAAGTATAAAGTTGGTTTGCATGGACTTGTCGGTTGCAATAATTTCATATAAAACCCGGACAAAATCCGCGGCTGTATTGCTTTCGCTTAACAATGGAAATTGCGTGCAGCATCTGTCAATGATATTTGTACTGTCAGACAAATATATGTCAAGACCGTTGTCATCTACCAACGGTTGAAGCAATAAAGGAACATCTATGCAACTTTTCAGGGTAGGACGCCAAAGCGGATATATCGAAAAAAATAGCTTGTAATCCAGATTCGGAACTTTGACAAATGTCAAGCCTACCAAGAGACACTCAACCCTATGGACAAAACATTTAGATGTAATGCCCTTTAAGTTGAACACTGCACACAGTTGCTTTGACAATTCCCGATATTCCATATTCTAAACGCTTTATGACAACAAATCCGTTAAATGAGGTTGATATTTATAGCCTCCGGCAATTTCAGCCAATTGCTCGGCACTCCATTTTTGCCTGTCTGAAAAGAGAGTTGACAGGCTGTTCTCTTGCAATGCAAACAAAAGGTCGAGATATGATTGCTGATTCTTGGCAATATAACTTACAACGCGCTCATCGTCCGCCCAGTCAATTTCTACAATTTCCCCGGTTGCTTTATGAATTGCAAGCGGAAAAGCCTCTCTCCGTCCGAAAAAAGTATATGGCTCTGTCTCTTTCAATTCATCGGATTTGTTGAAACTGAAAATCATTATTGTCAACTTGGAGACATCATAATTTGACATCAAGTCTATGATAGCATTTTCCGGCTCAACATTCGTGTGAATACACTTATTACCAATGAATAGGTCATCCAGATAGATTTGGGCGAAACCTTCCGGCATTTTCGTAAACTTACTTTCATCGGGAGTTATCTCCCTTATGGCGGTTACAAATTCGGCTGCTGTCATAACCATTTGTTTTTAAGGACGCGACGTGAATAAATCGGGGCGTAGAAGAAGCAGAACCATACGTTTAGCAATATGTATCCGGGCGTGTCTTGTTTTATGGCTATTACTATATTGCGTTGTATGAACACAGAGACTGCGATAATCAAAGCGATATAAAATATACCGCCTATTTTGGAGTCAATCAGTGGCGTATAGAATACCGCCGCCAATGTATATAGCAGCCAAAACAGTTGCACATTGCGAAGGAACAGATAGACCTTGCGCTTTGGGAATGTCTCCGATTCCTGTTTGCCGTCTGCCTTGCCGCTCAGGAAATAGAAACTCAGGAAAGGATTGACAAAGAAGTTTCCGCAGAGTATCAATGACAGATACTTGCCACCGTATCGTACACGGCTAATACGGATATTGGCAAACAACAATCCCATTGCCGAAGCCATAAGCAGTAGCTGTGCTACTTTAGCCACATCGGAGTGAAGCCATAACTCACGGTCAAGCCAACCGCCACATATCCCGACAATAAGGACAGCAGCGTAAACCAGCAATAGAAAGTTGCCGACAACGGCAGTGAGGTATAAAGACTTTTTCATTCAAAACCTACGGTTAATGCTTTAACGGTATAATTCCAACTCGTGATATATAAAAACCACATCAGAGCGATATTTATAAAAAGAATTACAAGCAAAGCGGTTCCGACCTCTTTATACTTATTCCTGAACGCATAGACTACATTTGCCGTCTGTGCGAATATCAGCAATATATTTGCGACCAACAGAAACCAGTTAATCTTGGTCGTCCCTCCCGCAAAAAGAACAGCGAAAGAAAAGAAGAACGTAATCGCAAACAATGCTACAATTATCCATTTCGCCCGATAAATCAGTTTCATCGCTTGCCTCCTTTCTTCCACAAGTAAATGAACAGTCCGAGTGCCACAAGGTAGTTTATCCACATGGCGCATGAAAGCGAGTCAATACTCAGGTACATTTTTTCAATTATGTCCTGAATATCGAATGGTTCTACGATGTATTTAAGATCGAGATATGCGTTGCAGACCAAGAGCAATTCTATGACTGCTCCTAATCCGAAGATTACACAACCTGATATTTTCTGCCTCCTTTTCATAGATTCTTGATTTCAAGTTTTTGCCTGCATATTGTATGTATGAATTGATTGTAGAAATACAGATAGCCGTTGTGAATACAGTATGTCCGGATATTGGATTCGTTTATACACTGCGTATTCCATGTTTTCCCGGCGTCAAAGCTGTAAAGGATGTAGCTGTTGGTGTTCGGGCGTTTCGTCACGAGACTATATAAGACGCCGCCTTCGCCCCGTAATGCCTCCATCATGCCGAAATCAAATTGTCCGGTTTTCGTCATGGTTCCAGTCGGGCAGTCAAGTAAGTACGATTCTACTTCTCCTCCGGTTTGGGTCAGTATGACACAGGTATTGTCCGACGATTTGATAAGACTGACATCCCCCTTGCAACTGAAATCAGCGATATATGAATCGGCTGTGAAATCATATAGACGATAACCGCTGGGCGAGTGGTGAGACGTGAAACCGAAGATGTGATTTTGTACTGCGGCAAGTCCCTTGTTCGCAGGTTGTAACGAATAGCATCCAATCGAGTCAGCTTCCTTGAGATATCTGTCCGTCCTATAAAATATTCCGTTTGCAGCGTAACAAAGGCTGTCATTGTCTGCAAAAAGGATGGGTAGCTTTGCAAACTTATAATCAGACCACCAGTTGGAGCCTTCATGGGTTATCATTTCTATCTCGTAGGCTGAATGATGTTGAATAGCGCAATATACATCATCATTAATCCTGACTGTATTGAAGGCTTTGCCATAGCCGGGCAATTCGATAAACAGATCCCATTTGCGCCCACCGTTTTCAGTGAGATAAACTGTCGCCGTATCGGGATGATCCATGTAACGCAATGAGCTTATAGCAATGCCTTTGCCATCATTGTAGATGTATAGGTCCGACACATCCCCCACAAGCCCATTCGCTTTCCATTCATTTGATTGATCCGATGAAAACAATCCGAATAAGGCGCATGAACGAATGAACAGCCCCACCATTATAAAAGGGAAAATCTGCCTTAGTCTATAGAGATTATCATTACCGGAAAGCGGGACTTGATTAGTCTTACCATCTCGCCATGCTTCATATTTTGCCTTACGAAGTTTCCATAGATCCACCGGGCTTTTACCTTGGATGTCTTTTAGCGATTTATGGAAGAGCACACATCCAACGATAGCTAACCCGATGAAAATGACAAACGGTACTACATTCTTTCCGATATTGATATTGGCGGCAGCTCCGATTGCGCCTATTATCGACAACAATGCTGTAGAGATGGCCTTGAACGCAGTTCGCTTGTATGTCTTGCTCATGATAATCCATCCTACAAAACACAATACTCCGCTTAAAAGAATGAAACTTGGCAAGAGATATATTTGGACTACAATCAACGGATATGGCTCATGTATTGTCATATTTAATATAACCATCAAGGTAACATCGACAAGATAGGCTCCAATAGCCGCACCCCAAATCCCAAGCCATGTGTATAAAACGCCAATATTCTTTGGCCAAATCAACCCTATAGCCACAGCCAGCGCGTTTGACAGCAATATCAATAAAATGCAGAATATACTATCTGAATAGAACGTGAGAGAGAAGGCCGACAGGCATAGCGCAGTGGCAATCTCATAAATCCAAAATCGTTTATCGGTCAGTTTCATCGCTTGCCTCCTTTCTTCCATTGTGCTATTAGTCTTTTGGTACGCGAGACAATCACAGGGTTGTCGCTGTATTCAACCAACCGATTTGCTGTATCATGCGCGAATTCCGGAATGACATCTACAAACAGTCGTGAAGCCCAATACATCGACTGTTCATAAATTGCCATAAGTTCAATCATTTCGTCTATCGCGTCATGGGCTATGAGATATTTGGCGGCGTTTTCAATGTCCCATTGGCTATTGGTCTGTACTTTCTTGTCGCCGTTGGCTACCGCAGCGAAATACATCAGCGATGCTTGCTCAAAAAAAGAATATACGTCGTCTTTATCGTCATATTCAAGTCGCTCACGCCAAAGCGCGAAAAACTCCTTGGCTGAAATCAACGAGTATTTACCCTCGGTCCAATCGACACCGCGCTCAATGAAATAATGGGCTTCTTCCGATTGAAATCCGCAATCATTGTCAATATAATATTCTTCTCTCGGCTCAGTCCTTATAGCACGGATTATGACATTTCCGGCGTTGCCTTCAAAATAGATTGTGCCCAACTCTCCATGATACTCGGCATAATAGTCACCTTGATAGTTCATGCCGTCAAGTTCGTGGAACGCGTCACGAAACGCAGTCATACTACTGCCTTTCATTGATCTGTATTTGGTTTCAGCGATTATATCGGCATAGATACATCCGGGGATGTGATCCATAGCGCAGTCGGCTTTAATGCCACGCCTCGCCAACATTTCCTCAAATGAATCCAATCGTGCGGAAGCATCTTTATCAACCACCGATGGATCAAGCCAAACTCTCGCCTGTCCGTCAAAAATACCGTCAGCGGTTCGCAGTCCATACAGGGCGTTGGTGGAATAGTCAAATGTCTGGAAATATTTTTCGCGCATCTTCCAGTCGCCATGACATATCTTGTCTTTGGGCATAAAAGTTTTAAGGATTTTCACCCACCGTCTGCGCCATCTGCTGATATACCATGAAATGCCGAATGCCACGGTTGCGATAACCAAAAACATGATTCCCTGCAGATCTCCCTCCGTCGCCACTTTGTATGTAACAAAACTGACCATAGCCACAAGGTAGGCTATGCCGACCGCTACCAATATGAAAGCACCAATTTTCTTCAACACTTTGCCAAGACGCTCGTTAATCCTTAATCTCCCGGTCTCGAAAAGCCATATAACCAATGCGACAACAGCAATTGCACCGACAGCAATCAGCACATCCGTAAGGGAATCAGCCATTCTCCCGATTGACGAAATCAGGACGCACGCCACACCTGTTATGTACCATATCGGCTTCATTTTCGTTGGCGTTTTAAGGTTATGTTTTTTCTGTTATGCCACGCTTGCTTCGGCATAGTGAGCTTATCCCGAGTCTTTATATCAAGAACCATTCCCTCAAGAGTCATGTATCCGGATGATAATAAATCTTCAGGATTATAGCCTGATTTCAGAACTATTCTGCCTTTCGATATACTCCATGTCCCGGTATTGCGAATCTTCGGAGCTATAGCTTTCTTATCAAGTCTTCTTTGCGTGAAAACATATGTCGAATCATTATTTAGATGAAGTGTATAATTTTGCTTGCCATGTTTGGCAAAATAATCTCCGGCAAGGTCATCCACTCTATAATAAGGCAACCCTGTTGTTATTACCACAAACGGAGTCCGCTGTTTATGGCAGGTAACACTAAGATCCTTTATTATATCCACACTCTTGACATCGTAATCCTGCAAATCAGGTATTTCACTCACTAAAATTCGACCAATACAGTCCAGCGTTCCCAATATTTGTCCGGCTGTCATTTTGACATGGCTTTTGTAAGGTATGCCATTCACAACAATCAACAAAGGTTCATGAAAAGAGGTCTGAATTTTCACAACCCCGCTACAATTCACAAAGCCATAATCCGCAGCCTCTACCGAATCCAGGACACAGATACTTTCAATGTCGGATGGATAAACATAGCTCAACGACTGTGCTGCATAGAACATCGCGCTGTCGCTCCTCAACCGGTCAACAGAGTATGTGAATATGGAATCATGGAGAGCCACACCATCAACCACCCATAATATTTTACGTGACATACCATTGCTCTCGGCGGTTCTTGTCGGAATCGCCGCAGCGCACAACAGTATTGATGTTGTCACCATTACCATGCATAGTACTATCTTGTATCGGAGAGAGGTTTTCATATCTTGGCTTTTGGAATTAGGGTTATTGATTCAAGTTTGACGATATTGGTTGAAATCGGCTTGATTGTCAGACTTACATCGTACTGTTCAGGAAGTAGCTTTACATTTGGGTAGTTGTTGAGATTGTAACTTCTCCAAAATGGAGTTCCATTATAACGGAAACATACCTCTGCTATTCGATGTGTTGAACATCCCTTTAGAGAAGTTATTAAGGTTGTTGGAACGATGGACTGCGCCTTTATATTCCAATAGCTAAAGACAGCAAAGAAAACAGAAAGTCCACTAATGGCAATAGATTTCAAATACTTTCCATATTGGGATTTCCGCGAGAAAACAAAACAACCGATTGCAATAAGCCATACGGCAATCATCAGGAAATCATATATCCGACTGGAGATAAGAAATCCTCTTGAAATCCATAACACTGCACTCATAAGCGCGATAAGCGCCCATAGGGAATAGTCAATCGACCGTGAACGTATCGACTGATATATTCCTTTGCCTATACCGTAGGCAATAGCGATTATTACTATGTAGCGCAGTGTCGTTTCCATATCATTTGCCGTATTTCTTTTTCAGATATTCACGTAGTTTGGGAGAATCTTTGCCTTGATATACCCGGTGGCGGTCGAATACCGTCCAACTGTCACCATCCGGAAAATCTATTTTCTCGAAACTTGCCGCATCTGCGTCGGCCAGTAGAGAATCTTGACAAAAAACGTGCTTGTCATCTTTCCCGTAATTAAAATCTCCACCACTCATCGGGTCTTTTCTTCCACTTCGATATGATGAAACTTGAACCGGAGAGAATGTCTTAGGATTAGCACCGACAAGCATTTTATTGTCCCACCAAACATTAGCTTTATCTTTATACCAATTTCGTTCAATATGCTCAAAGGTTTCGGCATCAGCATTTGGAAGGATTGAAAAATCCCTGTCATAAACATTCACACCATCGGCATACATATTGCCCAATCTCTTTAATTTAGTGTAATCCTTAATCTGAGTAGGCGATGCTTTCTTGTAGGCCCTATGTTTATCTTGACCTATGTAAAACGTGACCTCCTTGAATGTCATAGGGTCTGCATCAGGTACTATCATATTCATAAAATAAACCCTATTTTTATCAGCAGCGTAACTTCCCGATTGAACAGGAATTTTTGCTTCAATCGGGTGAAAAGTCTCATAATCAATGTCCGAAATCACGCCTCCTCCAAGATAGTACCCATTATATCTGTCTTTTGCCCATTTAGTCTCCCAAGAGTCGGGCTCTCCCAACAGTTTAAAAGTCGATTTATCTCTGACACTCAATGCTTCTCCCCTCCAATAAAAATCATTAGCATCCTCAGCAAAGTAATAGGAATGAACTTTGAATGTGGCAGGATCAGCCTTTTCAACCAATTCTCCTGAAAGATACACCTGAGCTTTATCAGCTGCATACCATTTGCCAATGGCTCTGAAAGAGCCTCCGTCAGCACCTTTTATAATATCTCCTTTGTAGAACGCATATTTAGTGTCTCGACCGTAATCATCTTTTAATTCTTCAAAAGTCTTTGGGTCTGCATCCACTTTGCGGGAATTATGACCGTTACCTTCATTCCATGTATGCCAAGTAACTTCCTTGCCGTCGTTTTTATATCCCACAGTGCATGAGAATAAAGACATCAATGCCAAACATATTGATGCCACACATATTGGTTTAATTGATATTAATGGTCGCATAGGCTATTTCTTTTTGTGTTTGAACTTGATGGTTTTCTTGGCGTTGCGTTTAGGGTACTTGACCTTGATTATTACAGGGTCGTCGTAGCCCTCGGCTTCGATACGGAGTGTGGCTTCTTTTAGTGGCTTGTCATCTTTGTCTTGGAGCGTCAACTCATAATCCCAATAAATGCGGCATGGATGATTCTCGTCAAAGTACTTCGGATTAAGATATTCGTAATCCTCCTCTCCGTCCTCATCGATCCAAATTCTCGAAATGTCTAAATTATCACTATCCATCAGATTGCCATGCTCGTCTGTCACATTGAGGTCGAGATAATGATTCTCTTCTTGTCTTGCATCCAATACTACAACTTCTCCCATAAATGCCTGGTACGGAACAAGTGTGATTTCCACATTTCTCATATCCTCGGTCACGACAATCGTTTGCGGTTCATAACCGACATATTTAACTTCTAAAGTGTCGCCTATGCAGGCGAGCAGTCCGAAATGGCCGTCCAAATTGGTTATGGAGCCTAACGCTGTGCGATTGTTCGATATCGTTGCTCCGATTAACGGTTCTTTTGATATACTTCCGTCGGGCAACGTGTCACCACTCAGCACTATGCCTTTGACTGTAATTGTATCAGTCATTGCCGGTATGCTCCCTTTCATAAAGGTCTGACACTCTTGCTGCGTTTGTGCCTCCGTGCTAATCGGCATGAGCATGGCGAGGGATGCCGCCGAGATTCCCGCGAGGGCTACGGCTCTACCCATTCGCTGACGGGAGCGAAGCTGCTGCTCCAAGTAGCGCACCTCGGACTCGCACTTGGGGCATGTGCCGAGGCAGTCGCCACGGTAGCGACACTCCGAAGTGGCGAACTCGATGCCGTTAGCCTCGGCAATCTGCCGACGTATCTCTTTCAGTATCTTGCAGGTCTGCTTTCCTCGTGCCATAGTGTCAGTGTTTGCGGATTTTGTAGGTGAATAAATCGAATCGTGTGAAGCCGAGGGCTTCAAGTGCCTTGCGGCTGTTCTCGCGGTCGGTGTCGGTGTTGTAGCCGGGTATCAGCGGTATGCGGACGATGCAGTCATTCTGCCTTCCGCTGTCGGTTATCAGGCGGAGATTTTCGAGAACAAGAGCGTTGTTTTGCCCCGTGTAGTCGTGGTAAATATCGGGGTTCATGTCTTTGATGTCGATAATCAGGGTGTTGACCACCGGGAGCAACGCCTCTACGTTGGCAATCGGCACATTGAGCGACGTTTCAAGATTGAGCTGCCACTCCGGTCCGCACAACCCACGGAACTCGCGGATAAACTGCGGGCGTAGGCAAGGCTCTCCGCCGCCAAATGTCACGCCGCCATTGGTGGCGAGAAAATAAAGCTCGTCAATGCGGGTCTCGGCATAGAGCTGTTCCGGAGAATACTCGCGAAAACGTCCGCCGTCGCCTAACGAATGCGGGTTAAGACAATAGCGGCAACTAAGCGGACAGCAGTGAAAAGCCACAAGCGTAGTCACGCCATCACCATCAGTCGATAGGCGATGCCGCGCGATACCTATTATCTTAGCCCGTTGCCTCATAAAGGGTCTAACATATTCAATATCGCAAATTTAGCGAAAATAATCGACATTGGATGTGACAAATGTCCCAAACCGCCATAAAAAAACAGGCATTAAAGGCGATTTTCTTATGATTTCTCAGGTCTCGGAGGTGTCGGCTGCATTTTCAGCCTCGCGGATGCGATGCAACTGACGGCGGGAAACGCCTAAATATGATGCAATCTCCTGTATGGGCAGGTTTTGTGTGACACCCGGAAAGCGGGCGACAAGTTCGCGGAATCGCTCTGTGGGAGTCTTCACAAGGCAGTTCAGATAGCGGCGATAGGCTTCCTGCAACAGATTCGATGAGGCGTCGGCTACAAATCCGGGGGTTTCAACAAGTAAATACCGACGCAGTTCATCTACCGGGACACACAACACTTTGGCGTCGCACCCCGCGACAATAGAAGTCAGCGACGGACGGTCGCATAGAAACGAGTGCACATAGTCGGTGACGACCTCCCCCTCGAAAGAAAATCCGGTCGCAACTTCCTGCCCTTTTGAATTGAGGGTGACATATTTGAAATAGCCCGACTTAACAATACCTATGTGACGGCACACGTGACCCTGCCTGGCAAGCATGTCGCCTTTGGCATACACATAGATCTTGCCATGAGCCTCGACATATTTGCTCAGTGCTGACAGATCTATTCTCGTCATAAAATCATTCAGCCGTGCCATAGTCATCATTAATTTATCTCGATAACCTCTATTGTGTCGGCTGGATGTTGGTTAACATCCTTTTCAGTATTCCTGAACAGCAGGTTGATTTCTTCGGAAGTCAGACCGGAGATGGCACAGCGACCGCCGGTGATCTGCTGGTTGACTCTCGGCGCAAACATGAATCTGCCGTCAATTTCAACCGCGACATGCCTGCCGATACATGACGAATCGTTCATCTGAGTCAGATTGCGGTTTCCTTCCTCAAGTCCGCGTATATAATCACTGAAATCCTGTTCGCTCTGCATAAAGTCGTTTTTACCCGCCATCGTAGCTATGGTGTACTGATAGCCATAGGCATACGAAAGAGAGTCAATATTTTCCGAAGTCATAGCGTTGCCTGCGCCCGCTGAGATCGTCAGTAATAGAGTTGTAATCAGTTGCTTTTTCATGAGTCGGTTATCTGTAATATCGCAAATTTAAAGAAAATAAACCAGAAGTGCAAACACCGTTAAGGAACGTGCTCTTAAGCTATGTTTCTATTCACCGATTATGGTTGCGACAATTTTACGGCTCCCGCCATAGTCGCGGAATTCACATAGATAAACGCCTTGCCATGTGCCGAGATTCAAGCGGTTGGCGGTAATCGGTATAGACAAAGTCGAGCCGACGATTACAGATTTGGCGTGTGCCGGCATATCATCGGAATCCTCATACGTGTGGAGATAAAAGGGTGCGTTTTCCGGAACGAGCAGGTCGAAAATAGATGTAAGATCGTGGCGTACATCAGGGTCGGCATTTTCATTAAGGGCAAGAGCTGCCGAGGTGTGCTTTATCAGCAGATTAAGCAATCCTTTCTTCGGTAAATCTGGCAAGTGTCTCATGATTTCAGCTGTTACCAGATGTATGCCGCGTGGTTGTGGTGGTAGTGAAAATTCAATCTGCTCTATCATGGTCTGAATTTTTATGATATAGGAAACAATCGGGTTGATGAGAATTGAATACGCCGATGGACTGCAGGAATGCATGAATGGTTGTAGAGCCTACAAATTTCATGCCCCGCTTTCTTAGATCGGCAGACAATGTATCGGATATTGCAGAGGTTGTGGATGTGTGGTCCATTATAGGATGCTTCGGGCAAAAGCAGGAAAGATAGCTGTCAAATGATCCGAATTCCTCCTGAATTGTCTTGAAAACAACAGTATTTGATATTGCAGACTTAATTTTGGCTCTGTTACGTATTATACCGGAGCAAGCCATAAGTTCATCGATCTTTTTTTCATCATATGAGAGAATGGCATCACGGTCAAATCCGTCGAAAGCCTCACGGAAAGCTTCCCTTTTGTTGAGCACACACTCCCATGACAACCCAGCCTGAAAACTTTCCAGAATAAGCTGTTCCAATAACTGTCTGTCATCATGCACAGGTCGTCCCCATTCCTCATCGTGATATTTTATATAGAGAGGATTTTTGGGATTTGCCCAAAAGCATCGGTTTACATTTTTCTTTCTGTCAGTCATGTATGTTTTGCAGCAATGATGTGTAAGGACAATGCCCTCCGCTCGTAAAATTACTAAAAATTATTTAAGAGAGTGTTTGAATTTAACATGAATTATATGTAAGATTTTCCGGAATTAATTCTTTTCATCCACATGAAGTGTCTTTCCGGTGAATTTCACCAAGTCTCATCAGTCGCAGAGCCCGCTATGCTCCTTCTTCAACTCGTGAAATTCCCTCGAAAATCCATCTTCACGTGAATGAAAGTTAAATCCAGACACTCTCTAAGAAGTGCAAGACAAAGGGTAATTCTTTGCTTTTAAACAAGCTCTTGTTCTTGGGAGAATTTGTCAGAATTATTATCTTTGCGGCATGAATCCGATTGTTCTGACTGTTTTAGGGTTATTGTTTGGCGGAAATGACAGCCACGCAAAAGAGTTGCCGGTAGGGGAAGGGTATTGCAAGACGTCTGTCAATGCTGCTGTGTTCAGAGGCGCTTCTCTCATCAGTAATGACAGTGTGCAGTATATATCATATTATGATCCGGAAGGTTACGTGATGGTCGGCAAGCGACGACTTGAATCGGAGAAGTGGACTGTCGCACGTACCGGATACAAGGGTAATGTGACGGACGGTCATAACGTTATATCAATCGGACTTGACGGCAAGGGTTATCTGCATCTCTCATTTGACCATCACGGACATCCGCTGAAATATGCGCGTTCCGTAGCTCCGGGGTCGCTGCAGTTCTCCGGGCTTCGCGGCATGACAGGCAAAGATGAAGAGGATGTGACATATCCCGAGTTCTACAGTCTTCCCTCGGGTGATATGCTTTTCGCATATCGTTCGGGAGCCTCGGGTAGAGGAAATCTGGTATTGAACAGGTATGACGTGTCATCCGGGACATGGAATCGCGTGCATGACATATTGATAGACGGTGAAGGGGAGCGCAATGCCTATTGGCAGATGTATGTGGACAAAGCCGGTGTTATTTATCTGTCGTGGGTATGGCGGGAGACCTGGCTTGTGGAGACCAATCATGACTTGTGTTATGCCGTATCTCATGACGGAGGGGAAACATGGCAGCGAACTGAGGGCACCCGGTATGAATTGCCCATCACAATACGCGATGCAGAAAAGGCATGGAGCGTGCCTCAGAATTCCGAACTTATCAATCAGACTTCGATGACTGCAGATTCCTCCGGTCGACCATATATCGCTACATATTGGAGAGATGAAAATGATTCCATTCCTCAGTATCGTCTCGTGTGGCACAACGGCGAGGAGTGGAAGATGTCGAAAGTCGGAGACCGAAAAACACCTTTCTCACTCTCAGGGGGAGGAACAAAAATGATACCTGTTTCCCGACCCCGGATAGCATCAGACGGAAAGAGAGCATATTATATATTCCGTGATTCGGAAAGATGCAGCCGTGTGTCGGTAGCATTCACGGAGTCACTCGGAGAATCAGGCTGGCGCATAATGGATCTGACCGATTATTCCGTTGATGCCTGGGAACCGACTTTTGATATAAACCGCTGGAACAAAAGGGGTGAACTTGATATCTTTGTACAGGAGGTGCATCAGGGGGACGGAGAAAAAGTAGTTTCTGACTCCGGGGAATCTACCACTGTGAAAGTAATAGAGTTAAGGGACTGAACAGGTGTGAGAGTTCAGTGGATTGAGAAAAATGTGGTGGTAAATGACATTGTGGCTGTCAGATAATTTCTTTTAAAGCATTTGCCAGCTGATCGGGGCAGGAGGTCGGTTTCTCACGGCATCTGATTCCTTCGAGCTTTTGTATCACGTCTTCTATCTCAAGACCTTCCACGAGAGCCGCGATGCCTTGCAGATTACCGTGACATCCTCCTGTGAATCTTACATTCTTCAGAATGCCGTTCTCTACTTCGAAGTCAATTACACGGGAACATGTGCCATTGGTGTTATAACTGTATTTCATGTCAAAGTAATTTTAAAATAATTTTGTTGTCTGCAAAATTAGCGAAAATATAATATATTTTGCACTATTTTGCGTTATGAATTATATGAAGCGCAGAATATTGGTTATAGATGATGAAGAAGCTTTAAGAGAGGGGTTGAAGGTTTACCTCGAACTTGAAGGATATGATGTGTGTGCATGTCATGATGCCGAAAGTGCCATGGCAATGGATTTGAGCGACTTTGATCTGATTCTTCTTGACATAATGATGGATGGAATGAACGGTATTGATTTTGCGAAGATAATACGTAGCAGGCAAGAGACGGCAGATGTCCCGATTATTTTTCTGACAGCAAAAGACTCGGAAGATGATATGATTACGGGTCTTGATATAGGGGCGGACGACTATATCGCGAAACCCTATTCACTTAGAAATGTCAAGGCAAGAATTGAAGCTGTTTTGAGACGTACGGGTATCAAGGGGTCTTGTAACGGTGTAAAATGTGACAGAGATACGCTTGTTTGTACTGTAGACAACAAAGAAGTACGATTGCCGCGTAAAGAGTTCGAGATATTGGCTCTCATGCTTGAAAACAAAGGACGGATTTTTTCGCGGGAAGAACTGTTGGACAGAATATGGCCGGAAAAGACAATCGTTACAGACCGGTCTGTAGATGTACATGTTACAAGGTTGAGGAGTAAAATATCTCCATATGGGCGCAATATAGTGTCAAGATCTGGATATGGGTATGGATGGCAGGATTAATATCGGGTTTCATACGAGAATCTTTGTCATGGTTCTCATGATATGCTGGGTTCTTGTAGGGACATTCGTTGTTTTCCAGTATCAGCGAGAGAAAGAATTCAAGACTATTCTTCTGGACTCGCAGCTGCAGACATTCAATTCCGGAATAATTGAAGACTTAAGATGCGGGTTGACTGCCGATTCAGCGGCATCCCATGTGACAAGTCCGGTCAATGATATCAGACTTACGTTGATAGCACGTGATGGAAAGGTAATTTATGACAATAATGACAAGACACCTTTCCCGACGACAGATCATAATAACCGGCCGGAGGTTCTGGAAGCGCGGATGAAAGGGCACGGACATTCCTCCGAACGTCATTCTGAAAGCGATGATGTCAGCTATTTCTATTCAGCGCAGATGGGGGATGACGGGGTTGTAGTGCGTTCCGCAGCCCCTTACACTCACAGCCTCCGGGAATTTTTAAAGATTGACAGCCGCCTGATATGGTTCATGATTATACTCACGCTGTTTATGAGTTTCTTTGCCTATTTTGCCACACGCAAGATTTCTACAAGTATAAAGCGCCTTAATGTATTTGCAGGGAAAGCCGAGAAAGGAGAAGAAATTTATGAGGATGAGGCTTTCCCGAAAGACGAACTCGGCAGCATTGCGAGCCATATAGTGAGACTATATGTTCAGAGAGACGAAGGTTATCGAGAGGCTCTACGACAGGAACAGGATAAGATACGACTTAAAAAACAGCTTACAAATAATATAAATCATGAATTGAAGACTCCTGTAGCCTCAATTCTTGTTTCACTTGAACTTCTCAGAGAGCATCCGGAGATGGATGAATCTATGAAACGGGATTTTATGGATCGTTTATATTCAAATGCAACCAGACTCGATAATTTATTGAAAGATATATCAGAGATAACGAGAATGGATGAAGGCATCGGAGTGATCAGGAAATCGGCAGTCAGGCTGAAGCCGCTTATTGATAATGTTGTAAGGGACATGCGGCTGAGGACCGATATGAAGATTGTGGTTGATGTCCCTGATATTACAGTTATTGGGAACTGCAGTCTGCTGGAATCTGTTTTTAAGAATCTTATAGATAATGCGATTGCCTACAGCGGAGGCGATACGATTGTTGTCAAATGTGATAATGAATGCAATTTTATAGTATCGGATAACGGTTGTGGTATTCCTCAGAAACATCTTCCTTATATCTTCGAAAGGTTTTATAGAATTGACAAGGGTAGATCACGGGAGTCCGGAGGCACCGGTCTCGGTCTCGCAATAGTGCGCAATGCGGTCGCCATTCATGGCGGCAAGATAAAGGCAGAGAGCAACAAAGGTCTTACGTTCCGCTTTAACCTTAAATATCCATAACCGGACGAAAAACATCAGCAACTGCCTGAGTCTCCGCAGACTGTATGAGGATTTGGACGCAGACGATTTTGTCAGGCATTTTCTTAATAAAAAGTTAACAAAAAATACATCAACATTTAATAATTATCACCGAATTTTGCAATGTATTAATTGTTAAATAATTGAACCGGAAGGTGCGGATAACATATTCTGTAATCTGACCGGTCTGTAAGAAACTGTCATTCAATCCACAGTATTATGGAAATTTTCTTTCTGGGAATAGTCGTGTTATTGTTTCTTCTTGCCGTTTTCGATCTTACGGTCGGAGTAAGCAATGATGCTGTAAATTTTCTAACGTCTGCGGTTGGCTCGAAGGCCGCCTCTTTTAAAGTTGTAATCATAGTCGCATCGTTAGGAGTGTTTGTAGGCGCGGCGATGAGCAACGGCATGATGGATGTTGCGCGCAACAGTATCTTTCGTCCGGAAAACATATCGTTTTATGACGCGATAGCGATATTCATGGCTGTCATGGTCACAAACATAATTCTGCTCGACAAATTCAATTCATTGGGAATGCCTACATCCACGACTGTCTCGCTTGTTTTTGAATTGCTCGGTGCGACATTTGTGGTGGCATTGTTTAAGATTTCCGCGCCGGAATCAAATCTCGGATTAGGAGATTTGCTGAATGCAGAGCGTGCATTGTCTGTCATACTCGGTATTTTCCTTTCAGTAGCGATTGCTTTTGTATTCGGCACACTCATACAGTTTATTGCCAGGCTTATCTTCCGGTTTGAGTATAAGAGCCGATTGAAATGGAAAGTCGGACTGTTTGGCGGAATCGCCTGCACGGCAATAGTCTATTTTATGCTTCTCAAGGGGATTAAGGATACGTCATTTATGACAGAAAGCCTTAAGGGATGGATAGATTCGAATTCAGTATTGATTTTGTCCGGGTCGTTTGTAATTTTTACAATCCTGTGTCAGATTCTGCATTTTCTGAGAGTAAATGTGCTGAAGGCTGTCGTTTTGGTCGGCACATTCTCATTGGCAATGGCATTTGCGGGTAACGACCTTGTCAATTTTATAGGTATACCTCTTACATCTTTGGCATCCTATCAGGAATTTATGTCGGCAGGAGGGGGCGATGCGCATAACTTTATGCTTGGTGCCCTGAACAAGCCGGCGCAGACACCGATCTATTTTCTTGTAGGCGCCGGCATGATCATGGTTGTGTCTCTTGCAACCTCTAAGAAAGCGCGTCAGGTCACACAAACCACCGTCGGGTTAAGTTCTCAGAGTCAGGGAGAGGAATTGTTCGGTTCTTCAAGGCTCGGTCGCGCATTGGTCAGAATGTCTTTGAATACATATTATTGGTTGCGTGAACACACTCCTGCAAAAGTCAGACTATGGCTCGGCAGCAGGATGGACAACAGCGTGACACAGGAGGAACCCGGCGCTTCGTTCGATCTTTTAAGAGGAGCGGTCAGCCTGATGGTTGCAAGTGTGTTGATTGCATGGGGCACATCAATGAAATTGCCATTGTCCACTACTTTTGTTACATTTATGGTTGCGATGGGCACATCACTTGCTGACAGGGCATGGGGACGGGAAAGCGCGGTTTTTCGCATTACTGGAGTAATCTCTGTGATCGGAGGATGGTTTATCACTGCCGGTGTCGCATTTATAGGAGCGGGAATAGTAGTCTGTATGATGCATCTCGGAGGAGTGCCTGTGATTATCGCCGGAGGTGTGATTGCGGTTTCACTGCTGATCAGAAGTAACAGGAAATTCAGTAAAAAGAAGAAAGCCGAGCAGAACGAGACTCTATTCCAGACAATACTGTCGACAGAAGATTCTTCAGAAGTGTGGCGACTGCTGTTGATTTACATAAATGAGAAAAATGAGAAATTTCTTGGATTCATAACTGATATTTATGAAAATGTTTCAGCCGGTTTCATAAAAGAAGATTCAAAAATACTGTCTAAAACCGAGAAAATACTTGAACAAGAGAAGAATGTGCTTAAAAGTCAGAGACGTAGACTTACGTTGTGCCTTCGGAAAGTCAGACCTGAGACAGCTATAGAGAAAAGCACATGGTTTCATCTCAACAACAACATGATGATGTCTATGACGTATAATCTGAGGCGGATAGTCGAAGTATGCAAGGAACATGTCGATAATAATTTCAGACCGTTGCCGGCGGTATTTCATGAGAGATATGTTGAGATCAGCGGAAAAGTTGTTGAGCTTTTGCGGGAATCGCGTGCGGCGGTTGCAGACGGAAGTCCTGACAGAATCGATTTGTTGCGCCGCAGATGTGAAGAAATAAAGAAAGAACTTTCCTCTTGTGCCCGAGATGTTTATGAATCGTTGCATTCAGACGATGCTTCCAATATGGCAGTGGCATATGTCTATCTCAATATGTTGCAGGAGAGTCAGGAGTTTATAACGTCTTTGCGAAAACAGCTTCGCGCCTCAGGAAAACTTAATCTTGAACCATCTTCATACAGAAGTTTTTCGCGGTATGGTGCGAGTCTTGCGTAGATGTTTGCCGATTGGATATATTTTTGTAAATTTGAATTTAGAAATGAAATCAGATTACATGAATATATGGCAAATGGCGTAATCGGATATCTAAAGACGAGGCTGCAGTCACTCTCGGTAAAGACGGGAGTGGTTGTGGCGTGTGTCTGTGTTTTATGTTATGCATTCTCTTTTTTGCAGATGCTTCTGCCGGTTTCTGCAGTTCTGAAAGGTATATTGTGGGTCGTTTTTTACGGACTTGCAAAAGCTTGTCAGTATACGTCGCTGATTATTCTCGGAAAGTCAGGTTTTTCAATGTTGAGAGCATATTTTGCAAGAAAAGTGAAATAGTTTGCAATGGTTAATATGGTAAGTAAGTGTTCTAATTTGATTTATAATAAATGCGAATCCGAACACTTGCTTAGCTGTCTAAAAATATATTCGTAATGGAAAGTAAAGTGTCAGGAACATTGAGAATCGTAGCTTTCATGATTGTCGGCATCGTGTGCGGAGTCGGGAATCTTAAAGGAAGCATAATAGGAGATGAATACAGGCTCAAGAAGGTTGTGGAAGTTCCGGGCAGGCAGGGGATTGCCGCCGACAGCGTATTTTATTATGTCTCCGATACGAAAGCGATATATAAATATGACAAGAACTGGCATCTGATTAATGTCAACCGACAGCCTTTTGTAAATCCTGAAGTGGCAAACCATTTCGGAGATATTGATGTATGGAACGGAGAGATATACTGCGGCATCGAAAGGTTTGAGTATGGTCGCGGCTATAATATAGCAGTTTCCATATATGATGCTGAAACACTCGAATGGAAGCGCGATCTGCCATGGAGTCCGGAATCCGGTCAGGTCGAGGTTTCGGGAATTGCGGTGGATCGTGACCGGAATATGGTATGGATGAGCGATTGGGTCGATTCCCGCTATGTATATTGCTATGATCTTGCCACCGGTCGTTATCACACCAAGATGCAATGTCAGCCGACACCTTACTGGTGTCAGGGCATAACAATCGCTGACGGGAAAATGATTTTTTCAGCGGATGACGGAGAAGCGGCGTATGGCATCGCTGACAATCTGTATGTCACGGATCTTGGAAACATTCCTTATACAGGACTTGTGGAGGGGGAAGAGGTAGTAAAGGATACCCCGTTCAGTGTAAAACTTGATGAAAAAGGCATGCCTGTTTTAAGAAAGGGGCTGGTTGCCGGAGGAGCCGTCAAGGGTTCATTGCGTCATTTCCGTGAAATGTCAGACTTCGCACGCGCCGGTGAGATTGAGGGTGTGGCGATAGACCCGTCTAATGGCGATCTGCTGGTGTTGAATAACAGGGGCACCCGCATTGTTCTTGGCATGAGTCAGGGTCCTATAACTGAGGAAGGCTATACAGGCGAAGTGCACGAAGTATATGTCTATGAAAAATATGTAAAATGAAAAAATCCTGATAACTGAGTTATCAGGATTTTTTCAGAGGTGCCAACCAGATTCGAACTGGTGTGAACGGTTTTGCAGACCGGTACCTAACCACTCGGACATGGCACCATTTGCTTTTGCGAGTGCAAAGTTAAGACAAATATTTGATTTTGCCAAATATTTCAGGATTGATTTTTTAACAAAATGCAGTTTTGTTATCGAACATATTGTTTATGCCACACGGCACTCACATGGATATGTGAATAAGCGGACGCGCATTTATCATTTATTATCAGATGTTTGTAAAAAATTTAAATAAAAACATTCAAATCGGGGGTTTGATTGTTATTAAATTAAGTTAAATTTGCATCATTATTATGAAAGGGTTATTTTCATATCCGGAGTCAAAAGATCTATATGGTATCTTTAACGACAGTTTCCCCCCGATTCTTGACGGGGTTACTCTCGCTGTGGAGAATTATGTCTATTGGCTAAGCCGCAAGGGGCACACCCCTTGCGTTGTGACCCCCTGGAATCCGGAGAAACAAGACTATCCTTTTGAAGTTGTGAGGTATTTTTCATTGCCGATAGCTTCCAGACATCCCTATCGATATGGTTATCCGAAATGCGATCCGTTTATATGGAGGCGACTACGCAAATCTAATTTCAAGATACTGCATTCTCATTGTCCTTTCTCTTCGGGTAGACTTGCCGTATATGTGAAGAAACACCAGAAAGTTCCGTTGATTGGCACTTTTCATTCAAAGTATCGTTCCGATCTTGAACACTCGTTTCGGAAGGCACCGTGGTGTGTCCCTATAATAATGAAGCGTATTCTGGATTTCTTCAATTCTTGCGATGAAGTATGGATTCCACAGGCTCAGGTTGAGGAAACAGTCAGAGAATACGGATTCAAGGGACCTTTGACAGTAGTCGAAAACGGAAATGATTTCGCTTCGATTATTACTGGAAATCCGGCTGAATATAAACTCGCTGCCAGACACCGTCTTGGTGTGAAGGATGATGAGCTTGCACTGTTGTTTGTCGGTCAGCATATCTGGGAAAAGGGTATTGATGTTATACTCGAAACTCTGAGGCTTCTGAAAGGGGAAATAAAATTCGTTATGAATTTTATTGGTACCGGTTATGCTCTCAATGACGTGCGGTCTTTGGTTTCCCGCTATGGAATGTCTGATTCCGTGCATATCAACGGAGTCATCAAGGATCGTCACACTTTGAGCGATTATTACGCAGCTTCTGATTTGTTTCTGTTTCCATCGTTCTATGACAATGCCCCGCTGGTTGTAAGAGAGGCTGCCGCCATGGGCACCCCCGCCATACTTCTCGAAGGCTCCACTGCGGCGGAAGTCATATGTGACAGGAAGAACGGGTTTCTTACGGAGAAATCGCCTGAAAGATTCTCAGAACTGATAATACATCTTAAAAACAACAGGGATTTGCTGAACAGGGTTTCGGAAGGTGCGAGGACTACACTTGTCAGGAGTTGGGAAGACGTGGTGGATGAAGTGAGTGACAGATATGATTCGCTAATAAGAAGGTATAAGGTATAAGGGATGAGAGGACAGGTGTCAGACAGTAAAAGCTCTTTCTCTTTCTGGAAAGTTCTGCTGCCCGTGGCTATCGGTCTCGGGGTCGTGGTTCTGATGTTTGTGCACGACGCACGTAAAGAGGATATTGCGGATATCTGGAAGAGCATTCATTTTGATTCAAGAATAATAGGTTGTGTGGTTGCGGGATTCTTGTGTATGTTTGGCAGGGATTTCGGTCTTACATGGCGATTCCGGGCATTGACCGACCGGAAACTGACATGGAGACAGGCGTGGAAAGTCGACATGCTTTGTGAGTTTACCAACTGTATCACTCCTTCTGCGGTAGGTGGAAGTTCGCTGGGGATGATATTTCTGAATTCTCAGGGAATAGAGATGGGACGTGCTACGACTTTAATGCTTACCACTCTTTTCATGGACGAGCTTTTCTTTGTCATTGCATGTCCGTTTGTTGTGATGTTTACCCCGGCGGCAGACATATTCGCTTCAGAAGGGTCATCATTCTCTCATGGAATAAAATATACTTTCTGGATTGTATACATGCTTATAGCGGTGTGGACATTTATATTGTTCCTCGGGATAATATGGAAACCATTGTGGATAAGAAAAGTTCTCGATAAAATATCCGGATTGCGATGGTTCCGTAAATGGTCATCCCAGATACAGGCATTGGGAGCCAACATGGTGGCGACTTCAAAAGAACTGCAGTCCAAGCCGTTTGGCTTCTGGCTTGAAGTTTTTTGCGGCACGGCGCTGTCATGGACATCCCGTTATCTTGTAGTAAATGCCTTGTTCTGGGGATTCATACCCGCAGACGACAAATATCAATGGGTCATTCTCGCCCGCCAGTTTGTAATTTGGGTTGTGCTGATGGTGAGTCCCACACCCGGAGGAGCCGGTCTGAGCGAGTGGCTTTTTTCGGAATATTACGGCGATATGGTAGGGACAGCCGGCATGGCTCTGATTCTCGCAGTGTTCTGGCGTCTGATAACATATTATCTTTACTTGCTTATCGGCGCGCTTGTCGTGCCATCATGGCTAAGCAAGACAATTGATAGAATACGAAAATAATTTATAACCAGCATTATGAAGTATATAGTTATAATCCCGGCACGTTATGAGTCATCCAGATTCCCGGGAAAACCGCTCGCCAGAATAGGGGGAGAAGAGATGATAACGAGAGTCTGCCGACAGGTTGAGAAAGCCGGTGTCGAAGCTGTTGTAGCCACAGATGACAGCCGTATCAGGGAGTGTGTGGAGAAGGCGGGTTTCAGAGCCGTGATGACTTCGGACACTCACAGAAGCGGCACGGAAAGGGTAGAAGAAGCCTACAGGCTTCTTGGCAGTGACGCCGATGTGGTTATCAATGTTCAGGGTGACGAGCCGTTCATTCGTCCGGAACAGATTGAGAAACTGAAGGCGGTGTTCGAAAACAATCCCTCTGCCGATATCGCTACTCTTGCAATGCGTTTTGACGCCACCAGAGGTTTTGACGCGCTTTTCGATCCCAATCTTGTGAAAGTCGTGTTCTCACAGGATATGGATGCGTTGTATTTTTCCAGAAGCATAATTCCCTACGTTAGAAAAACGGATTGGAAAAACTGGCTGAAAGAGACAGAGTTCCATACGCATATCGGTATTTACGGCTATAAGGCATCTGTCCTTTCGAAGATTGTGCGTTTGCCCGAATCATCGCTTGAGAAAGCTGAAAGTCTTGAGCAACTGAGGTGGATTCAGAATGGTTTTGGAATCAAAATCGGACTTACTGAATTTTCCACAATAGGAATAGATACGGAGGAAGATCTCAGGGAGGCTGAAAAAATGCTTGCCGGGGAGGAATAATTTTTATATCCATACACTTTTTTTATCTTGATTATTTGGCATAAATTTGCTAACTTTGCAGGTGTTTGGAAACACAGTGCATAATTGCAGTGCCAGCGACAATCGGAATAAAACAAGGTAAAAACAAGATATTAAAATAAAACATGAAAAAGAGTGCACTCCAGCGAGTAAGAGCAGAGTATCAGCCCAAATTGCCCAAAGATCTTCAGGGCGATGTCAAAGTTAAATTCGGAGAGGCTACAGAGTCTGTGGCAAATCAGGCGGAAATCAAAGAGAGATTCCCCCACACATACGGAATGCCTATCGTTCAGTTCGAGAACAATGACAAGCCTGAGCGAGTGGAAGAGCCGTTTAATGTAGGTATCATTCTCTCCGGCGGTCAGGCTCCCGGCGGACACAATGTGGTAAGCGGTATTTTTGACGGTCTTAAGAAATTGAACAAGGAGAACCGTCTTTATGGCTTCCTTATGGGTCCTGCAGGATTTATCAACCATCAGTACATGGAACTGACTGCAGGTTATATAGCGGAATATCGTAACACAGGCGGTTTCGACATCATCGGATCCGGTCGCACAAAACTTGAGACTCCCGAACAGTTCGAAGCAGGACTTAAGATACTCAAAGAGCTTAATATCAAGGCTCTCGTTATTATCGGTGGTGACGATTCAAATACCAATGCCGCAGTTCTTGCCGAATATTACAAGAATATCGGAGCCGATGTTCAGGTTATAGGTGTTCCCAAGACAATTGACGGTGACCTCAAGAACGAATGGATCGAGACTTCTTTCGGTTTTGACACAGCATGCAAGGTCTACAGCGAGGTAATCGGTAATATCCAGCGCGACTGTAACTCGGCTAAAAAATACTACCACTTCATCAAGCTTATGGGTCGTTCCGCTTCCCACATAGCTCTTGAATGTGCTCTTGAGACTCAGCCGAACATCTGTCTTATCTCGGAGGAAGTTCTCGCCAAGCGCATGACTCTTGACAATATCGTAAGCTATATTTGCTATGTCATCGCAGAGCGTGCCAAATTGGGTTGGAATTTCGGAACAGTCCTTATTCCCGAAGGTCTCATCGAGTTCATCCCTTCGATGAAGACTCTTATTGCAGAACTCAATGATGTTCTGGTTGAATATGCCGACGAGCTTGAGTCGCTTGAGGAGAATGAGAAACTTGAGGCAATCCACAGTCATCTTTCTCCGGTGAACGCAGATCTTTACAAGATGCTTCCCAAGACAATCGCTCTCCAGCTCAGCCTTGACCGGGACAGCCACGGTAACGTTCAGGTTTCGCTGATCGAGACAGAGAGCCTTCTCAGCGAAATGGTAGCGAAACGTCTTGCCGAGATGGCGGAGGATGGTCAGTACAGTGGCAAATTCGCGGCACAGCACCACTTCTTCGGTTATGAAGGTCGTTGCGCGGATCCTACCAACTTCGATGCTGATTACACATACGCTCTGGGTTACAATGCAGCTATGCTCATCAATGCAGGTCTGACCGGATATATGTCGAGCGTGCGCAATCTGACAGACTCAACAGAAAACTGGATCTGCGGAGGTATCCCAATCACCATGATGATGAATATGGAGCGCCGTAATGGTGAGATGAAGCCGGTGATTCAGAAAGCACTTGTGAACCTTAACGGACGTCCTTACCTCAAGTTTGCATCAATGCGTGAAACACTTGCTCTCAACACATTGTATCAGTATCCCGGTCCGATTCAGTATTTTGGTCCGGCAGAGATCTGCGACCGTCCGTCAATGACGCTGCTTCTTGAACATAACAAAGAAATATAATATTTCTCGGAAGTAGCAATTACGAAATAATATGTCGGGGATCTTGCAATTAAATTATTGTAAGGTCTCCGGCATTGTTTTTATATAAGTGAAAAAGTTTGTTTAATTAAAATGCCTTAATATGAGATATTCCAGGATATTTTATATTGTTTCCATTGTGGTTGTATTGGCCGGATGTGGGAAAAATAAGAATTACAGGACTCCAAGTGAGTTGCAAAGTTATGAGACAGTTTCAGATACTGTGAAAGTTGAATCTGGAACTAATGATGTCCGGAATGGCGATACCGGTGCTGAAAATGCAGCTGTGTCGAATCAGGAGTCGGTCGTATTGCATCAGATGGTGAGTAACGGAAAACCCAGTATCGTTGATTTCACAGCAAGCTGGTGTGGTCCTTGCCAGAGGATGAAACCAATTTTCTATAGTCTTGCAGATGATTTTAAAGATGAATATAATTTCATCTCTATAGATATAGATGAAAATCCTGAATTGGCAAATAAATATCAAGTGCAGGCTGTTCCGACTTTCGTTTTCCTTGATGCCGATGGCAATGAAGGGAATAGGATTACCGGCATGATTAGTAAGGAAGAATTTCGGGATGAGCTTTTGCATCCGGTATGGTATTGAAGTGATTAGAAGCTGTTAAAAAATAATTTCATTGATTAGTCAAAAATCAATTAAAACTATATTATGTCAACAATTACAACTAAAGTTTCCGCTTCAGCTGGCTCGCTTCGGGATTATAGCTGGGCACGTTGGACGGCTCTCGGTCTTTTAGCGTTTGCGATGTTCTGTTCATATATATTTATGGACATCCTTTCACCTATCAAGGATCTTTTGCAGTCAACACGGGGATGGGATTCCACTGCGTTTGGAACAATGCAGGGTTCGGAGACATTTCTTAATGTGTTTATATTCTTCCTTATCTTTGCCGGAATCATTCTTGACAAGATGGGAGTGCGTTTCACGGCTGTCTTGTCAGGCGCAGTGATGCTTGTGGGTGCGGTGATAAACTGGTATGCCCTTACAGATTCATTTCTTGGCAGCAGTCTTGATGTTTGGTTCACAAACCATCTGAATTATATTCCCGGTTTCGATGAACTCGGCATATCTCCGTTCTATAAAGGAATGCCTGCTTCGGCTAAATTCTCCGCTGTAGGTTTCATGATCTTCGGATGTGGAGTGGAGATGGCAGGTATCACTGTAAGCCGTGGCATCGTGAAGTGGTTCAAAGGTCGCGAGATGGCTTTGGCGATGGGTTCGGAAATGGCTCTTGCACGTCTTGGCGTTGCCACATGTATGATATTCTCACCGGTTTTTGCAGAACTTGGCGGCACAATAAGCGTTTCACGCTCTGTGGCATTCGGAGTGGTGCTTCTTATGATAGCATTGATAATGTTTATTGTCTATTTCTTCATGGACAAGAAACTTGATTCGCAGACAGGCGAGGCAGAGGAGAAAGACGATCCTTTCAAAATCAGCGATCTCGGCAAGATTCTTTCAAGCTGGGCTTTCTGGCTTGTCGCTCTTTTGTGTGTATTGTATTATTCCGCGATTTTCCCCTTCCAGAAATACGCGGTCAATATGTTACAGTGCAATCTTGCGTTTACTGACGTAGCACCGGATTCCTTCTGGGGAAGTGAGGCGGTAAGTGTATGGCAGTATGTTGTGATGCTTATTGTAGCGTTCGCTTCTTTTGCAAGCAATTTCGGTAAAAACAAGATCGTGCGTACAGTCATGCTTGTTGTAGCCGTATGTTGCCTTGTCCTTTATTGCTGGATGGGTTATATGCGTCAGAGCGCGGCGGCTATTTTCGCGGTTTTCCCCCTGCTTGCTGTGGGAATCACTCCGATTCTTGGTAAATATGTGGACTATAAGGGTAAAGCGGCTTCTATGCTTGTGCTTGGAGCGTTACTTCTTATAGCATGTCATCTTACGTTTGCATTCGTTCTGCCTATGTTCAAAGACACTCCGGTAGGAGGTGTGATTGTTGCATACCTGACTATTCTTGTGCTTGGAGCATCGTTCTCATTAGTGCCGGCCTCTCTATGGCCAAGCGTGCCAAAACTTGTTGATTCCAAAATCATAGGTTCGGCGTATGCCTTGATATTCTGGATTCAGAATATCGGTTTGTGGCTTTTCCCGATGTTGATCGGCAAAGTGCTCGATTCTACAAATCCGCAGATTACAGAAGCACTTGCCAACGGCACCATGACGGAGGAAGTGGCTTCCATAAGTTATAATTACACAGCTCCTCTGGTTATGCTCGCCTGTCTTGGCGTTGCCGCACTTGTGCTCGGTCTTGTGCTTAAAGCTCTTGATGCCAAAAAGCATCTCGGTCTTGAACTTCCGAATGTCCAGAATGTTGTAGAAGTTGAAGAATCCGAGGTAGAAACTGCAGAACAGTAATTTAATAAATGAAATTTAGAATCCTGATATCACTCTTTGCATGTGTGGCAGTCCCGGCTGCCGCACATGCCGAGACTGTTTCCCGAAAGGAGGCAAATTCAATTGCCGGGACTTTTTTCAATGCCGCTTATGGAGAGGTTACGGCTCCGCCTCAGATGGTATGGAACGGACGGCAACTGACTACCGACAGATTGTTTTCCCCCATATATGTGTATAATTCGCCAAAAGGAGGTTATGTCATAATATCCGGAGAGAACAAGGCATATCCGATACTTGCTTACAGCAAGGTCCGAAAGTTTGATAAAGACAAGATTTCGGATGATGAAAAAGAGGTGTTAAAGACCTATGCGCGTGAGATTGAACTGATACGTTACGATCCCCGCATACCAGCCAAGGCAATGGAAGCATGGCGGAATATCCCGGAATATATTTCTGCCGTTCTCGCTTCTCCATATGATTCGGATGAATACAGAGCATTAGGGGAGGAACGGAAAGATATGCTTGAATCTCTTGCACGATCGGGAAATCAGATACTTATGCCTTCTGCTGTCGAATTCAGCCTGTACGATCCTGATGCATACCGTGAGTTGACTCTTGATGATGTCACAGCCGCCGATGATGAAATTCCGTTTAAATTTTATGAAGATTTCATACGCGAAGTCAGCAGAGAAAATCGTGAACGCGATATAAAACTTGAGGAAATCATCTCTCCCTCGCGACCTGTGGTCAAAGCTTTGGGAGGCGGGCATTTTGAGATTTCTTTTCCGGAAAATATCAGAATGATGAGGATATACACCATCGGTGGAATGCAGATGATGGAAAAGTATTACAAGGAAACTTCGTTGATGAATATCGATATGTCAGTGTTGGGCTCAGGGTATTATATAGGTCTGGCTCTTGCTGACAGCGGAAATGTTTTCGGATTCAAACTTTACAGATGATGATGCGTAGTATCCTTAAAATGAAAAGTGTCGCCTGGGGCGCATTGGTGTTGGTTGTGGTGTGGCTGGGTTTTATTATCGGCACACCGGCGCCTTGGTGGACTTATACAAGCGTTTTCTTTGTGTTTATGATGGTCTTTTGTCATCTTGCCGCATTGTATATATATAAAGTGAGTCCGAGGGCGAGTCGTAAACTTGATGTAATCGCCATGATAATGGGCATACTTTTCATGGTAGCTTTTATTGTGATGACGATAGCATCCGCATAACGTTATTCCGCATAACGTTATATGTAATAAAAATAAACTCCCGAAGATTCTTCGGGAGTTTATTTTTATTACATATCGCGAGATTAAGCGGGGAGAGCGGCATTTGTTTTGTGAACAGCCTCTGCGCTTTTCTTGAAAAGCTCTTTCTCTTCCTCATTGAGGTCAAGTTCGAGAATCTTTTTGATACCACCTTTGCCCAGAACACAGGGAACACCGATGCAAAGATCGCTCTCGCCATATTCACCTTCAAGCAGTGCGGAGCAGGGGATGATTGCATCCTGGTCATGGATTACAGCCTCTACAACTTCTGCAGTAGCGGCACCGGGAGCGTACCATGCGGATGTGCCGAGAAGTTTTGTGAGAGTAGCGCCACCTACCATAGTGTCGGCAGCTACTTTGTCAAGTTCTTCGGCAGAGAGGAAGTTGCTTACAGGAATACCGCGAAGTGTGGCAAAACGCTTCATGGGAATCATTGTTGTGTCACCGTGTCCGCCGATTACGAAACCTTCAATTTCATTGGGGTTGGCGTTGAGGGCTTTGCTGAGATAATATTTGAAACGGCTGCTGTCAAGAGCGCCACCCATACCGATGATGCGGTTTTTGGGGAGACCTGACACTTTGTGGATAAGGTAGGTCATGGTGTCCATAGGATTGGAAACGCATACGATCACAGCGTTGGGGCTGTGTGCGAGAACGCTTTCAGTCACTTGTTTCACAATGCCTGCGTTAACACCGATCAACTCTTCGCGAGTCATGCCCGGTTTGCGGGGTATTCCGGAAGTGATGACAACGACATCGCTGTCTTTTGTCGCTTCATAGTTGTTAGTCACACCGGAAATGCGAGTGTTCATGTCGAGAAGGTTAGCTGTCTGCATCATGTCCATAGCCTTTCCTTCGGAAACGCCTTCCTTGATGTCGATCATTACAACCTCGTCTGCGATTTCACGAAGTGCCATAACATTGGCAGCTGTAGCGCCTACGTTACCGGCGCCTACTACGGTTACTTTTGACATAATTGTCTGTAATTTATGTGATTAATACTGGTAATTATTCTATCTTAGTTTCGCCCCCTTTCAGAACGAAACCCAATCAGCCACAAAATTAGGGAAATAATTCCTTAATTCAAATCAAAAAGACAATTATTTTTTAAGCATGCTTCTGTATCTCGAAAACTGTCTCGAAAACCGGTATGTCGAAAATCAAGGAGGTTTAGAATGAAAATGATACGAATGCGCCCAGTCTGCGCGCCCAGGCGGTGTCTCCGTTAAAGTTCATCCGTCTGCCAAGATCGAATTCCATGGCACAGGATATCCGTGGAGTGAGAAACCAGAATACGTTGGCTGCCATGTACAATCCCTGTTTGTATTGGTCTGCCGCTACATCGTGGCGAGGTGCATAGCGTGCGCCTCCGAAAGTAGCGCTTGCGAATATCATCGGAGTGAAATTATATTGGATTCCCGCGTATCCGCCATAACAGAACGGAGCGTAAAGTTTTCCGGGTTTGTCGGGATCTGCCACAAGATCATAGGCACCCATCAGCCAGTCGCCGCCGAGGCTGCCATATCCTTTACCTCCGTTCAGACAGCCATAGACGGTTATGGAATAGAACGGGCGGAATATAGTGCTGCCTTGAATGCCGAATCCGGTTTTGTTATGATTCTTGCCCATCAGCAGATCGCGGTAGGGGAGAGAGCGATATATCGCGGACAAGCGTATATGGTTTGATTCACCCCATCCGTATTGCATGAATGCCGCTATATCCGGAATGTATTGAGATACTTTCTCAATCTGTTCCGGAACTGTCTCAATCTGGTCGGAGGGCATTTCTGCCGATACAGCCACCGAGAACCCCTTCGGGAGTCGGCGCAACCATCTTATCAGTACGGAAGTGGCTCCGATTTTAGAATTCGGTCCCGATGGATCAACAGTCGGAGGCTGTGCGGACGGATCACTGAAAGTGGAATTTGTGTAACCGAATGTCCAGTCGTTGATTGATGCGTATGCTTTTTTGAGGCGGAAATCGCGGACTTCATATCCGTTAAAGTTTGCCTCTATATATACCTGATAGTCTCCCAATGTCTTGTTTCGTCCCAACACCCTGAAAAAAAGTGCGGTTCCGGCGGGTGTTGAACCGAGTTGCCGTTTTTTCGCAGGATTCTTCTGCATCGGAATAAGATATGGAGCAAAACCTGATGAAGGAATAGCTCCGCCCCAGTCGAAATACCCCCGCATTCTCACACATCCGCCTATGCCCATCGCGAGTTTGGAATCTTTTGACAGAAATAAAAAGTATGGTGCAAGAGGATCCTGGAAATGTCTGAACTGGTCTTCATAGAATTTTTGAATCATGACGGATGTGGAATCGTTATCCGGCTCATCACCTTTCCCGAAATATAGAATCTTGTGATTGGAAATTGCCGAGTCCATCCGGATTTCTTCAAGAGGGCGCTGATTCTGTGCATGAACAGATAGGGATAGACCCAATGTACACACTGCAGTCAGCGTGATACTCCTTATAAATGTAATGGAGATAGGGATGCGGGTGAAAGTCTGCATGGGATATGTCTGTTAGATGTTTTAAAACACTATTAAAAAGAGTGTCTATATTTGTGGAATGCAATAAAAATGTTTAACTTTGCGGAATAAGTGTAAAAAATACACTTAAACGCTTTCCAGGTTTGGCGACAAATTCTGCAGTCATATTATTGCAGTTATATTATAGCTGAATAAGATCTGTTATGACTGAATAAAATATGATAGCGGTCGCGTCTGCCAGACAATGTTAAACAACCTTAAAATTCACTTTAAAACTATAACAACTTACCATGACACGATGTTTATTGTCGCTAATGATTGTTTTTGCCGCCTTGTCAGTGTCGGCTAAAGGAAAAGTTCCTGCTGAGAAAGATATGGCAGGTTATCTCTTCGCTTTTTTTACCGGAAACAACAATAATAAGGAGGAAGAGGCAATAAGGTTTGCGTTGAGTGATAACGGTTTTGATTACAAGGCACTTAACGGCAACAGACCTGTAATAAAATCTTCGCTTATAAGCGAGACCGGAGGTGTGAGGGATCCGCATATTCTTCGTGGTCCCGACAATTGTTTCTATATGGTTGTGACAGATATGGTCAGTGCCAGAGGGTGGGATTCCAACAGAGGAATGGTTCTGTTGAAATCGTGCGATCTGGTCAATTGGACTCATTCCGCAATCAATATCCAGAAGAAATACAGCGGGCAGGAGAATCTGAAAAGAGTATGGGCTCCCCAGACCATCTATGATCCCAAGGCAAAGAAATTCCTGATATATTGGTCAATGCAGCATGGCAACGGTCCAGATATAATATACTATGCTTATGCCAATAAAGATTTTACCGATATCGAAGGTACTCCCAAACCGTTTTTTGTTCCTCAGGACGGAAAGTCGTGTATCGATGGTGATATTGTCTATAAAGACGGTATATACCACCTCTTTTATAAGACAGAGGGTCATGGTAATGGCATAAAAGTTGCAACGACCAAAGATCTGACTTCCGGCAAATGGACAGAGTACCCTGATTATAAACAGCAGACAAAAGAGGCGGTTGAAGGAGCCGGAACATTCAAGCTAATCGGTGAAGACAGATATATTCTCATGTATGATGTATACATGAAGAAAGGGTATGATTTTACAGAATCTGTGGATTTGCAGAATTTCAAGAATGTCGAGCGTCCTGTAACCATGAATTTTCATCCGCGTCATGGCACGGTAATTCCGGTAACTGAAGATGAGATGAAACGTCTTCGCCAGAAATGGGGTGATGCGGAAAACGGCATTGCGGATGCTTCAGTCTGCAGTCCTGACGGCAAACTGAGGGTGGATGTAAAGACAAACGGAGGTACTCCAGTATATAACGTATCTTACAATGGTGTGGTGATGCTTGAAGACTCACCTCTGGGTATTGTGGCAGATTACGGAGATTTTTCGAAAGATCTCCGAATGATAGCGCGGCATGACAACGAATGGCATAAGACTTATGTGAACGAAAGAATCAAAAAATCTTCGGTTAAATTCGATGCAAATTCTCTTACGTGCGAATTTAAGAATCCGAAAGGTGATAAAGTGGGTATTGAGTTTGTGGTTTCTGATAATGATGTGGCATTCAGATATAATCTCGCCAAACCCAAAGAAACTGGAGCTGCGAGAATAATGGCAGAGAAGACTGGTTTTCATATTCCGTCATACGCCACGGCATTTCTAACTCCTCAGAGCGATGCCATGATAGCATGGAAACGCACCAAACCGAGTTATGAGGAGGAATACATTATTGATGCGCCTCTTGACACCCGTTCACAGTACGGACATGGTTTTACATTTCCGGGTCTTTTCCGCATCGGTGACAAAGGTTGGGTACTTCTGAGCGAAACTGGTGTAGACCGCAATTATTGTGGCTCCAGATTGACAGACAGAAAAGATGGAGTCTACTCCATCGCATTTCCAATGCCGGAAGAAAACAACGGCAACGGCACAAGTGAACCGGCGTTTGCCCTGCCCGGCTCGACTCCCTGGCGCACAGTCACTGTAGGTGCGGATCTCGCACCTATTGTAGAGACCACCGCTCCTTGGAATACAGTTGAACCTCGTTATGAATCCAAACATACCTATAATCCTAATAAAGGAACGTGGAGCTGGATTGTATGGCAGGACAACAGTATCAATAAGAAAGACATCAAGAAGTTTATAGATCTTGCCGGTGCCATGGGTTATCCTTATACGCTTATTGACAACTATTGGGATCGTACGATAGGCCGTGACGGCATTATCGAACTGATGGAATATGGCAAAGACAAGGGTGTCACACCTCTTTTGTGGTATAGCTCAAGCGGTTATTGGAATGATATCGAGCAGAGTCCGATCAACATAATGGATAATCCTATTACCAGAAAGAGAGAGATGGACTGGCTGCAAAGTATCGGAGTCAAAGGTATAAAAGTGGATTTCTTCGGAGGTGACAAGCAAGAGACAATGCGTCTGTATGAAGATATCCTCAGCGATGCCGATGATCACGGACTTATGGTGATATTCCATGGCTGCACGCTTCCTCGCGGCTGGGAACGCATGTATCCCAATTATGTCGGAAGCGAGGCGGTGCTGGCTTCGGAAAATATGGTTTTTAATCAGCATTTCTGTGACAAGGAAGCTGAGAATGCCACGCTGCATCCTTTTATAAGAAACACGGTCGGTGCAATGGAATATGGCGGAACCTTCCTGAACAAGAGACTGCACAGGACAAATGCCGAAGGCAATTATCGGCGCACGTCAGATGCTTTTCAGCTTGCTCTTGCCACAATATACCAGAGTCCCGCCCAGAACTTCGCACTTACTCCAAACAATCTGGAGGATGCCTCTCCTCATGCTTTGGAATATATGCGGTCAGTTCCCACAAAATGGGATGAGACAAGATATGTGGCAGGTTATCCCGGACAGTATGCCGTTATTGCCCGTAAAAGCGGAGGGAAATGGTATGTGGCAGGTATAAACGCCAGAAAAGAGCCTGTGTCATTGGAACTCAATCTTGACTTTATTCAGTCCGGAGAAGCTGTGGTTTATTCAGACGGCGAGGGTGATGCACTGTTGAAAAATACCGTCTCTCTGAAAAATGGCAAGAAATCCGGAATAAGATATGCCGTAACCATTCCTTCAGAAAAAGGCTTTGTAATTGTTAAATAAGGAATTTGTTGAATAATATCAATAGTAACATCATGAAATTTGATGCTATCTTAAAAGTAGCTGTAGGCGCGTTTGCGCTTACAGCTTCGTTTGTTATAAACGCTGGCACATCCTGTAATATGCCGGATTCAGTGTTGTTGTTCTCATATTCAAAGGCTGACGGACGCAGTGGATTGCGGCTTGCCTGGAGTGAAGACGGCATTGTCTGGAATTCGATCGCCGATCCTGTCGGTCCGGCGGATGCCGCATATGATTTTGTTTCCTCCGATTTCGGTCCATGGGGAAGTCATAAAACCATGTTTGCCCCCCGTTTGTACAAAACTTCAGACGGTTGGATCGCCACATGGTATGTGTCAGATAAAAAGGAAACGGTCGCATATACGCGTTCTGCTGATCTTATTAATTGGGAACCACAGAAATATTCAAAGAAAGAGGATTCCTGCCGGTTGGGTTGTTGTGGTCTGAGGCATGGTGAGCCTGCAGGCATCGAACTCGGAGGGAAGCGCGTATACGGCGAAATTATTAAAGTTCCATTTTCTCTGGTGAGAAATTTAACCGGTTATGTAAAGGAAAGAGGCAGCAAGCACAGACGCGAAAGTGAACTGATGAAGGATGACGGCAATCGGTTTGCGGGAATGAGCGGACTAACCGCTAATATATCGCTTGATGAAAGAAAAGCTCCATATCGTATCAGTGATAAACTGATCGGAATATTTTTTGAAGACATCAGTTATGCTGCTGACGGAGGTTTGTATGCCGAGTTGATTCAGAACCGCGATTTTGAATACGATTATTCTGAAAACCATAAGAAGGGGTGGGGATCATCTTATTCGTGGAATCTTTCCGATGCGGCAGGAAATCGTCTGAAAATGAATTTCTCTACCGACAATCCGTTGCATGAAAACAACCCGCACTATCTTGCCGTCAGTTCATCTGCGAGACAGCAAAGACTTGAAAACACCGGTTTTGACGGTATTTCCGTAAAGAAAGGGGAAACTTATGATTTCTCGATGTTTGTAAGACTTGGAAATCCGGAAGACTCCCGGAAATTTATTGTTAGTATAATTACTCCCGACGGAAAGAGTGTGGCATCGGCTAAAGTAGCGGCAAAGGGTTCTGAATGGCAAAAGTCAGCAGTTATGCTTAAAGCTAAGCAGAGCGTATCAGAAGCCAGACTGGTGCTGGAGATTCCTGCTGATACACGATGTGACATCGATATGGTTTCGTTGTTTCCCTCGAATACATTCAATAATCGCAAAAACGGACTCAGAAAGGATCTTGCACAGGTTCTTGCTGACCTTAAGCCTCGTTTTGTAAGATTTCCGGGAGGATGTGTGGCACATGGCGACGGCATAGACAATATATACGACTGGAAAGGATCCATAGGTCCGCTTGAGAGCCGTAAACCGTTGCGCAACATATGGAACTATCATCAGAGCAGAGGGCTGGGTTATCACGAATATTTTCTGTTTTGTGAGGATTTGAATGCCGAACCGTTACCGGTGCTTGCAGCCGGTGTTCCTTGTCAGAATTCAGGACGTTCCCATTCCGGTTCCGATAGTGAGATAACATCACTTGGCCAGCAGTGTGGAATCCCCATGGACCGGATGGATGATTATGTGCAGGATATACTTGATTTGATAGAATATGCCAACGGTCCGGTCGATTCGGAATGGGGTGCTAAACGTGCGGAAGCCGGTCATCCGGAACCTTTCAATCTCAAATACATCGGTATCGGAAATGAAGATATGATTACAGAGGTTTTTGAGGAGCGGTTCAAATATATACACGACAGATTAAAGGAAAAGCATCCGGAGATTGTAGTTATAGGAACGGTAGGACCGTTCTTTGAAGGGTCTGATTATACTGAAGGATGGAAGTTTGCCAGGAAAGAAAATGTGGCAATGGTAGACGAACATTATTATGTCGCACCCGGATGGTATCTCAACAACCGCGGCTACTACGACAGTTATGACCGTAACGGTCCCAAGGTTTATCTCGGTGAATACGCATCGCATACTCCTGACCGTAAGAACACGCTTGAGGCTGCCTTGTCAATCGCCCTTTATCTGACTGATGTGGAACGCAACGGAGATGTTGTCGAGATGACCTCTTATGCTCCTCTGTTGGCAAAGGAAGGACATGAGAACTGGCGTCCGGACATGGTGTTCTTTGACAATGATTCAATCCGTCTCACCCCCGACTACCATGTGCAGAAAATGTATGGCACAAATTCAGGTACTGTCTATTTCCCAGCTAAAGCTTCGTTGTCTGAAAAGTCGGAAGATGTTTCCAGACGATTCGGCTACTCCATAGTCAAGGATGAGGAGAGTGGGGATGTGATTCTTAAAGTTGCAAATCTTCTGCCGGTTACGGTTGATGTCAATGCGGATCTCAAATCGCTTGCAGTCTGTGACGGAGAAGCCTCGGTTTCCATTCTGTCGGGTTCCCCGGCTGAGGAATGCACTAAACCGTATATCTCTTCCGTTTTAATAGAAGGAGGTGTTGTCGGTTTTAATGCCGGACCATATTCCTTTTCAGTGGTCAGAATCCACACAGCAAAGTAATCATAACCGATAATTGGTACGATGGACTATAAGATAATTGAATTGCCACGACATCTTGACAGAAGAGGAAATCTGTCGGTTGTGGAGAACGGCATTCACATTCCGTTTAACATGAAGAGGGCATTCTTCATTTATGATGTTCCGGGTGGAGAAAGCCGCGCAGGGCATGCGCATCATACTCTGTTTGAGTTTATAATTGCAGTTGGCGGAAGTTTTACTGTTCATCTTGATGACGGCAGTTCGAGAGAATCGATATTGCTGAACAAGCCTTATCAGGGTCTGCTCGTGACCCCCGGCACATGGTCGCATCTGGTTGATTTCTCTTCAGGCGCCGTTGCATTGGTTCTGGCATCAGATTTCTATGATGAAGATGATTACATTCGTGATTACGGTGATTTTATAAATCTAAAGCGGAATGGTAAAGTTTCTTGATTTACAGAGAATAAATGATTCTTTTGAACCGGAACTTACAGAAACCGTAAATCGGGTGATACGCTCAGGATGGTATCTTCTGGGTGAGGAAAACAGATGTTTCGAAGAGGAATATTCAAGATATATTGGCGTGTCCCATACGGTGGGATGCGCCAATGGTTTGGATGCGCTGACATTAATACTCAGAGCGTATAAGGAACTTGGTGTCATGAGTGATGGTGACGAGGTTATTGTGCCGGCAAACACATATATCGCGACAATACTTTCCATAACGGAAAACTCTCTTGTTCCTGTGCTTGTAGAGCCGGATAAGGATACGCTGCAGATTGATATTGCAGGAATCGAATCTTGCATAACACCGCTAACCAAGGCAATCATGTCGGTGCATCTATACGGAAGATGCTCGCACACATCGGAATTGGATGAATTGCGCAGGCGTTACAACCTGAAACTTATAGAAGACAACGCGCAGGCTCACGGGTGTATGTTCAAAGGACAGCGTACCGGTTCATTGGGAGATGCCGCCGCTCATAGTTTTTATCCCGGGAAGAATTTGGGTGCGTTGGGAGATGGCGGCGCTGTCACTACCTCCGATGCTGTCCTTGCCGGAATGGTGCGTCGTCTTGCGAACTATGGCTCTGACAGAAAATATGTATTTGATGCAGCCGGGCGCAACTCGCGACTTGATGAGATACAGGCAGCTGTGCTGAGGCTTAAATTGAAACGGCTTGATTCCGATAACAGGCGTCGCCGTGCGATTGCCGCCAGATATATCGCAGAGATTGACAACCCGATGGTATCTATACCCTCTGGAATAGGAGAAGTCGGCGAAATGAATGTTTATCACCTGTTTCCGGTTTTATGTAGGCAAAGGGAGCAATTGCAGCAATATCTCTCGGTAAACGGTGTCCAGACGCTGATTCACTATCCAATACCGCCTCACCGACAAAAATGTTATGCCTCAAAAGGAATATTAAGGCACTATTCCACGTTATCTATTACTGAATGCATTCATAACATGGAATTGTCACTGCCGATCTCACCGGTCATGACAGACGATGAGGTGACAGAGGTAATAGCCAAGGTAAATAATTTTAATAGCATATAGAATATGGCACTGCCCAATGACCCGATAATGTTGTATAGCGCGGTAAACATGAAGTTGCGCGATTCATATTCCACTCTTGAGGAATTGTGTGCGGCAGAAGGAATAGAGCATGAGATTCTGACCGATAAACTTAAACGTGCCGGGTTTGAATACAATCCGGAAGTCAATCAGTTCAGATGAAAACAGTTTCTGAGTTCGTATAAAATTAAACACACAAGCGGATTATGGGATTAGAGACAGAGAGGAAATATCTTGTAAAAGATAGCTCATATCGCAATCTTTCGTTCAAATCAAGTGTTATCACCCAGGGTTATCTGAATCGTGATCCTGAGCGGACTGTCAGGATTCGCATAAAGGATGAAACCGGATTCCTGACTGTCAAAGGAAAGAACATAGGTGACACACGACTTGAATTCGAGTATGAGATTCCATTGCAGGATGCCAGGACGTTGCTTGGATTGTGCGATGGATGCGTGGTTGAAAAGATACGCCATTATGTGAATTATTCCGGTTTTATATGGGAGGTAGACGAGTTTCAAGGCAGGAATGCTTCTCTTGTTGTGGCGGAAATAGAATTGCCCTCATCGGATGTGGATTTTGATGTTCCGGGTTTTATCGGAGCAGAAGTGACCGGTGATCCGAATTATTATAATTCAAACTTGTCTTGATGTTTTTTTAACTGTTTAAATCTAAGCGGTTTATTAACAGATTGATGTTCTCAATATTTTTAGTTCTTGCGAATCAATAGGGTAATAATATTTTTCTCGTGTCTGCTGTTTATTGTTCTGTTTTGGCAGACTGATGTCTGTGCCAAGATGGTCAGACCAGAGGTCTTGGATACGATGAGTTTTGGGAATGCGCGGGGGCGTGATCTCAAGGAGTTGATAGTCAAGCCTAAGCGAAGGAAATATTCAAAAAAGAATAATCCGGCTGTTGAATTGATGGAGCGTGTCAGACAAGACAAAAGGCACCATGATCCCCAGAGGTCGGATTATTACCGTTATGACAAATACGAGAAGACCGTTCTGGCTCTGAATGACTTTGATGTAGGACTTGTTCAGAAAAATGGAAAGGTCGGAAAGCAATTCGACTTCTTGGCTAATTTCATAGACACCGCCGCATGGACAGGAAAGACTATTCTTGATGTCGCCCTGAAGGAGAAAGTGTCTACTGTAGTTTCCGGCAGCAAGTTTCCACATGCTGTAGAAGTGGTCAGAGGTCTTAGAAGCAACGGACTTGACGAGGGTTTCAATCAGCAGAATATACGTCAGATTTTTGAAGACCTGTTGCGGGAGGTCGATTTATATGGCAATGACATAGCATTGATGCAAAACAGATTTGTAAGTCCTCTTTCGGCAATAGCCGATGATTTTTATAGATATGAGATCAGTGATACGCTTCTTGTAGGAGGTGAAAAATGCGTTGAACTGACTTTTTCTCCGCATAATCCGGAATCATTCAGTTTTAACGGTAAACTCTATATTCCGGTCAATGACTCTGTCAGATATGTAAAACGCGTAACGATGCGTGTGCCCAAGGCAATCAACCTCAATTATGTGGATAATATCTTCATAAGTCAGAATTTCATAAAGGATTCGACCGGCAATACACACAAGACTCTTGATGACCTGTGTCTTGAAATGCAGTTTCTTCCGGGCACTCCGAAACTCTACGGCTCACGTCAGGTCAGATATTCCGGGTTTTCATATGTTCCGGCTGAAGATTTAGGCAATGTCACGGCGGGTGGAGGACGTGAAATATTACTTGCATCCGCAGAAAACGAGTATGAGGATTTCTGGAAGGAGTCACGTCTTATTCCATTGTCGTCAGCTGAGTCAAATATGGGTGAAATGATGTTCATGCTTCGAAAGAAACCTTTATTGTACTGGACTGAAAAAGTGTTGAAAGTATTTGTAAACGGTTATGTGACTACCGGAAATCCAAGTAAATTCGATATAGGACCGGTGAATACTTTTATAAGCCATAATACAGCGGAAGGAATGCGTTTCAGAGTAGGCTGTGTCACGACGCCTGCGTTGTCTCCGCATATTTTCGGACGAGGTTATGTAGCTTATGGTTTAAAGGATAAAAAGATAAAATACAGCGGAGAACTTGAATATTCGTTTATTCCGAAAACTTACACATCGCGTGAATTTCCGGTTAATTCAATCCGTGCGACATATCAGTATGATAAGGATCAACTTGGGCAGCACTATCTTTTTACAAATTCAGACAATGTGTTTCTGTCGCTGAAAAGAATGAGCAGTGACCTTATAACATATCGTCGGCTCGCAAAGCTTGAGTATAACCTCGAACTGAGAAATAATCTTTCCATAGGAGTGGAATTGCGTCACGAGACGCAAGAGGCTACAGAATGGGTCCCATTCATGCGTGCTGACGGTGTGTATGACAGAAACTTCAAACAGGCGGCACTCCGTCTTGCACTGAGATATGCGCCGGGTGAAAAATTCGTGCAGGCAGTCACAAGCAGGAAACCCATAAATCTTGATGCGCCGGTCTTTATGCTGACACATGAGTTTGGTCCCAGAGGTTTATTTGGTGCAGACTTCACTCTTAACAAGACAGAATTGTCGATCCAGAAAAGATTCTGGTTTTCAGCATTCGGCTATGCCGATATAATATTGAAAGGGGGCATTATATGGAGCAAAGTACAGTTTCCGGCGTTATTGTGGCAGAATGCCAACATCTCGTATACTATCCAGCCGGAATCGTATACGCTTCTGAATCCGATGGAATTTGCGATGGACAAATTCGCTTCACTTGATTTGACTTATTTTATGAATGGGTTGATATTTAACAGAATCCCTCTGATAAAGAAACTGAAACTGCGCGAGGTTTTCACATTCAAAGGATTTGCAGGTAGTCTGAGTAAAAAGAACAATCCGGAATACAACGATGACCTGTATCGTTTTCCTCATGCATCCGGCACTGTTGCGATGGGCAGAACTCCCTATATGGAGATAGGTGCGGGTATTGATAACATATTGACAATTCTCCGCGTTGACTATATCTGGAGACTCACGTACAGGGATATGCCTGGAATTGATAAGAGAGGACTCAGGATATCACTTCATTTCTCTTTTTAAGAAACGCGTTGCAAAGAGTTTCTTTGTCAGAAATTTTCATTAACTTTGCATGGTGGGCGGTAGAGCGCCCTCTGCAAATTACTGTATTATGAAGATTGTATCGAAATTTTTGATGATATGCGCTTTAATGATTTCTTCAGTAAGCGCCAATGCCGCTCCCTCATTGCCCGTTGTGGAGATTCTCGGTAAGAATTATTATGTCTATGAAATCAAAAAGGGTGATTCATTATTCGGGATCTCGCGTGCATACGGCTGGGACTACGATCAGTTGCAGCAATTGAATCCCAAGGCGGTTTCTCCTCTCCAGAAGGGGATGAAGGTATATTACCCAGCCGAGGAGGATGCAGCAAAGACTCAAAAAGTCAGCAATAAAAAAATGCAGGAAGATTGTCATAAACTGACGCATATCGTGAAAAGAGGCGAGACTGTCTATGCCATATCGAGAATGTATGGAATTCCGGTAAATACCATATTCGAACTCAATCCAGGAAGTAAAACCGGAATAAAAGAGGGTGAGACATTGCTGCTTGCTAAAAACAATGTCTCCGATGAAGAAAACAACGCTGATTTTTATACAATAAAGAAGGGTGACACTCTTTATGGCGTGGCAAAGGCTCACTTTACATCTGTTGCGGCTATAATGAAAAGCAATCCAGGTGTTTCGGAAAAGAATTTTAAAGCGGGAGAGATCATACGACTGCCTGAACGAGGCACCGGTGTAAAAAGCAGTGTCAGAGAAGTCAAAGAGGAAAATCTTCTGTCTTTTTCTACTTATAAGGTAGATAAGAAAGATACCTGGGATACTATTGCCGAGAAAACAGGAGTTGATAAAGAGGACCTCCTTGAAGTTAATAAGGGTGCAGGCGAGAAGCCTAAGAAAAAGTCTATTGTCACAGTTCCGGAAATTGAGACTACAACTGTAGAGAAGACATTCATAGAAGAAGACCCGAGAGAGTTGTCGGATGAAGGAATATCGGAGATATATGACAGCATTCATGGCATTACCGCTGCTCAGGATGCAAGAGAATTCAAGGTTGCCCTGCTGTTGTCAGAGCCTGCCGCACGCAAGGATCTTGAGTTTACAAGGGGATTCCTTACAGGCGTAGACAGATTGAAACACTCAGGTATTAAGTTGAATATCACTGTGGTTAATGGCAACCGTACCTCAACTGATGTGCTTACCGAACTTTCGGATCTGAATCCCGACATCGTTTTCCTTACCACAGAAAAGGGAATTCCGTCATATCTGTCGGAATATGCTGAGGTGAGTCAGACTCCATTGGTCAATACGTTTGATGTCAAGAATGAGTTATACACAAGAAATCCATATGTGATTCAGCTACTTACTCCTTCCAATTATTTTAATGAGGAGATTGCAGCAAAAGTATGTAGTGATTACAGCGATTATACAATGATTTTTGTCGGTGATGCCGATGATAATGACCTTCTTGCTTCTGCTGTCAAATCGACATTGCCCGCAGGCAATGTCAAACATATGTCGGTTGATGCTGTGTCGCAATATCCGTTTGATGAAGACAAGAAATATATATTATATGCATATCCTACCAAGAAAGATGATGTTGCCGCGTTAGTGGATGCCGTCATAAGTGCCAAAAGCGACAACCCGCTTGCCGAAATCAAGGTGTTGGGGCGTCCCAACTGGATTGTATATGATGAATCGTCCATGGAAGAAAAATTCCATGCGGCGGAGGTGCTTGTCCCTTCACGGTTCTTTTACGACAGATCATCTGATGAGAGCAGAAGGTTTGTGACTTATTACAAGTCGTTGTTTGACCGGACTCCTGCCAAGTCATTTCCTATGTATGCATGCGTAGGATACGATGCATCGTTATATTTTATCGAGGGGCTTGCAAAAGCCGACTATGACCTCAACGCAATCGGACGTTCAGAGGGGGGAGTTCAAAGTGATTTTGAATTGTCAAGACCCGGAAACTGGACGGGATTGTTCAATCCGATTGTATATCTTGTTAGATTCACTCCATATAACACAATAGAAAAGATTATAGTGAAATGAAAAAAACGGGACGCATAGTATTTTCGATGTTGGTGGCTTCGGGATTATCCGTCTTGTCATCTTCCGCTCAGACTCATTATTCATCCAATGTGTCTGTAGGTGTAAAGGGTGGAGTGGATTTGTCAAGAGTATCTTTTACACCGAGTGTGAAGCAAGGTTTTGCAATGGGGGGGAATGCAGGTGTTACATTCAGATATATCGAAGAGAGCCATTTCGGTCTGATAGCGGAGGTGAATTTTGAGCAGCGTGGATGGAAAGAGGATTTCGAGGAATATCCGTTTGAGTATTCACGAACTCTCAATTATGTGCAGATACCGTTTCTTGCCCATATTTATTTTGGGCGTAGAGGCAGATTCTTCTTTAATGCAGGTCCAGAGATAGGTTTTATGATAGGAGAGTCTACCAAAGCGAATTTTGATTACAGCAACATTTCTTCGGTTCCGGATTTTCCCTCTTCGCTGCGTACCACATACCAATATGAAATGGCAGCTGAAAACAAAGTTGATTTCGGCATTTCCGCCGGACTTGGCGGTGAATTCAGCATAAATAAAAGGAATTCCATCTATATAGAAGGACGGTTCTATTACGGACTCGGCAATGTGTTGCGCTCCGGACGGACTGAAAATTTCCGTGGTTCCAACTCCATGTCGGTCATGGCGAGTATAGGCTACTGGCTGAGGGTTAAATAGGAGGGTACTAATAACAGTATCCTCCGTCCTTTAAACGGTTTCTTATTTATCAGCAAAATCCTCTAAAACCGCAGAAGCTCCCAAAGTATAAGATATATCAGAACTGCAGGCGCGGCGAGAAGCAGAGAATCAATTCTGTCGAGTATGCCGCCATGTCCCGGGATAATGTTTCCGGAATCCTTGATGTTGAGAGTCCGTTTGATCATGGACTCTACAAGATCTCCCCAGGTGCCGAAGATCACAGTCACAACAGCGAGCCCAATCCAGAGGAGCGCGTCATTGTCGAACCCGAAGAAGCCGGAGCATGTGTAGCAGAATAACAATGCTGCCGCTACAGTGAACGCGGCACCGCCAAAGAAACCTTCCCACGACTTTTTAGGAGATATGCGTTCAAACAGGCGATGTCTGCCTATCGTGCTCCCTACCAGAAATGCGCCTGTGTCGTTAATCCATAAAAACAGAAAGACAGCAAGCAGAGCCTCAGGACGCGAAAACAGATAGGATATTCCAACGGCACAAGCCAATGGTATGCCGATATAGATCTGGGTCATCATCGAATGTGCGAGATTATGCAAGGGTTTGTTGTCATTGATATACAATTCTTCGACAAATCTTGCAATCATTATTGCCACCCACAGAATTATGGGATATACGTAGACTCCGAAGCACAATGCGATGCATCCCGCTATATCAAGAAGCAGGGTAGGAATCCTTCTGGCATTGAGATCCGAATTAATTTTTGAAAACTCGATTGCTGCGATTGTTGCAAGAGCAGAAGCCATTATTGCCACGGCTTCGTGTCCTATAAGTATGCAACCGACAATTATCCCGCAATATATTATGCCCGACAATGTACGGACTGTTAATTTCTTAAGTTCCATTTTTGTCTCTAAATTCAATGACGCGGCAAAGTTAGCTATTCTGACGCAAAATTGCAACATGCAATTGCAGAGAACTGTCATTTTGTGGTATTTGATTTAGGCGTTCCCGGAGAAGTGTGGCAAAAAAGAGCCGGATATCCGCATTTTGTGCGAGATACCCGGCTTTGTGATATATAATGGTTGTTCTTATTCCTCTGTCACTTCGGGAGGCAGAGCGGCAAGACGATAGTCGTGCTTCTTTATGAATTTGAGAATCTCGTCTCTTTCAGTGCTTGGGTCTACGTCTGTCTCGATTCTTTTCAAGGCATTGAACGGAGAAGTCTGGCTCTGGTAGATGTGGCGGTAACATTTGGCGATGTCATCGATAGTGGCTTCCGATTTCTTTCCTTTCCGCAGAATGTAGGCGTTTACACCATAATATTCTATCGGATTGTGAGCCATTATCGTGAACGGGGGCACATTGTTGTTCACACGGCAACCGCCTTTTATCAGCACCCATTCCGCAATATCACAATTTTCGTGTACGAGAGCGTTGGATGAGAGTATCGTGTAGTTGCCGATTTTGCATGCTCCCGCGATTTTTGCGGCATTCCCGATTACGACATAGTCACCGACTATCGAATCATGTCCGATATGGCTCTGTGCCATGATGAATGAGTTGTTGCCTATCCTGGTCGATTTCCCGGCACGTATGCTGCGGTTGATAATCACGTGCTCGCGGATACAGTTGTTGTCTCCGATTTCCACAAAAGAATCTTCACCTTTCCAACGGAAGTCCTGAGGGGCGGCGGAAATCACACAACCGTCGTAGAATCTGTTGTTTTTACCGATTCTTGCACCAGAGCGGATGCTTACGTGCGGACCGATCACACATCCCTCTCCGATTTCCACATTGTCATCAATATATGCGAATGCATTGATTGTGACGTTATCTCCAATTTTGGCGTTGGGATGAACAAACGCCAGAGGGCTGATCTGAAACATAGTATAAGTATTAGAGGTTAACGTTATTATCTTCCACCGCCGACTGCCTGATACAGACTTATAAGTGAAGCTACCTGTGTGTGCCAGCATGCGAGACTTGACAATTGTGCGCTCAGCAGACTCGAACGGGCAGTCAGCACCTCAAGATAGGTTGTTTTCTGATCCAAAGTTAATAATTCCTGTGTATATTCCACACTTTTTTCAAGATTATCTATCTGTTGGTCGAGGGCAACCTTCTTGTCTTCGATATTGGCGATTTGTGCGAGAGCGTCACTTACATCCGCACTTGCGCTTAGAACAGTTTTCTCAAAGGCGTTCATTGCCTGTTTCTGCTGGGCTTTTGCTGCCTCAAGAGTAGCAATGTTCTGACCTCTGGAGAAAATCGGTGCCGCCAGTTGTCCGGCAAGCTGAATGAACCATTTGCCGGGATTTGTGATCATGCTGCCGAGCAGATTTGTGAATCCGCCTTGTGCCGATATTGAAAGTGTCGGATAAAACGCGGCACGCGCGCTGTTGGTCACATAATATGCGGCGGCGAGTCCTCTTTCTGCGGCACGCACATCCGGGCGCACGGCAAGATATGACATGGGGATGCCGCTTTTTACATTCACCGGCAGGGAGAAACTCAGGTCAGAGGTTACTTCCCATTCGCGAGGATATGAGCCGAGAAGAGTCGACAGTGTGTTGCTGGTGGCGGTTATGCTTTGTCTGATATCCGGTATCGACGCCATGATGCTCCAGTAATTTGCCGCGCTTTGCACAACTGCCGCTTCATTGACGTATGCCGCCTCTTTCATCGCCTTCATGGATTCTACCTGATCTTTCCAGATAACGGATGTTCTCTCTGTGAGGTCAAGCTGTTGTTTGAGAAGCACAAGTGCATAATATGTGTTGGCGACACCGCAGATTATCTGGGAGCGCACAGCCTGTTCGTAATCCTCCATCTGCTCTACGGTGACTTTCGCACCTCTTTTTCTGTTGAGAATCTTACCGAAGACATCGATTTCCCAGTTTGCGGCAAGTGGAATGGAATAGCTCCAGTTCATGTGACTTCCGCCGTAACTTGCACTGCCGCCGTTGGGATTTAGTGCCAGAGAAGGGAAGTAGCTCAGTTTCGCACCCTTGAGCTGCGCCTGAGCAATCTCTACATTATGACGCGCATCGTCAAGATCATGGTTGTTGGCAAGAGCCTGTCGTATATAGCCTTGCAGAATAGGATCCGTGAATACTTTTTCCCATCCCAGATATTCGAGCGATGTGGAATCAACTGGTTGCTCAGTAGCTTTGCGGTAATCTTCGACAAATGCATTCTCATCCGCCGGAAGTTCGTATTTCCGGTAGATGTGACAGCTGCTCATCGCAACTGCCAGCACTACCGTCAATGTATATTTAATCAATCTGTTCATTATTGTCTTATTCTCTTGTTATACTATATTGCTCGATTTCGGATGTGATTCCGGTGTTGTCTTTGTCTTTCCATTTCGGAGGTGTGATCTTCTCCTGAATCAGCTGGAATGCCACGAACATAGCCGGCACTACAAGAACCTGAAGAATCATGCCTATGAGCATACCTCCGATGGCACCTGTGCCAAGTGCGTTATATCCGTTTGCACCGGCACCTGTCGCGAACATAAGAGGCAAGAGACCTATAATCATCGCGAGTGATGTCATAAGGATAGGACGCAGACGAGCTGTGGCTCCCTGAATAGCCGACTGGACTACGCTGAGTCCGGTTCGTCTTCTTTCGAGCGCGAACTCGACAATAAGAATGGCATTCTTGGCAAGAAGACCGATAAGCATGATCAACGCGATCTGCAGATATATGTTGTTGTCAATGCCCATAAACCGTGCGAAGACAAATGTTCCCATAAGACCGAACGGCACAGAAAGGATAACTGCCCACGGAATGATGTAACTTTCATACTGCGCGGAAAGGAGAAGATATACGAAAAGAAGCACGAGAGCGAATACGTATGCTGTCTGACCGCTGCCTCCTTTTGCCTCTTCGCGAGTCATACCAGAATAGTCGTATCCGAAACCGATCGGAAGCATTTCCTCACCGACCTCCTCGATAGCCTTGATTGCGTCACCGGAAGAGAATCCCGGCGCCGGTTGTCCTGTTACGGCTATTGATGTGAACATATTGAATCGGTTGATGATGTCAGGACCATATACACGCTTGAGCGAGACAAAGTTGTCGATCGGCGCCATGGTCGCTCCATTACGGACTTTGATACGCTTCAGAGTCTCGGGGGAGACACGTGCCTCCGGACTTGCCTGCATCATGACGCGATACAGTTTGCCGAACTTATTGAAGTTGGATACGTACATACCGCCGTAGTAGCCCTGAAGAGCACTCAGAATCTGGTTCTGAGTCAAGCCTGCCTGTTTGATCTTGGCTACATCCAGCTCAACAAGATACTGGGGGAATGTGGGGTTGAAGGTTGAATATGCCATCTGAATCTCCGGGCGGGCGTTGAGCGCGGCGATATACCTCTGGTAAACCTGGAAGAAGTTGTTGAGGTCTCCTCCTGTCTTGTCCTGAAGCTTGATCTCAAAACCGCTTGTCGCCGAATATCCCGGAATCATAGGGGGGGTAAAGAACATGATACGTCCGTCTTTGATCTGAGAGCATTTCTGATACAACTGACCGAGCACGGCATTGGCGCTCTCGGTTTTTTCATCTCGCTCATCCCAAGGGCGAAGCTTGATGATGAAAGAACCGTATGTGTTGCCTTGTCCGCCGATGAAGCTGAAACCAGTGATTGCATTGCGCACCTGTATTGCCGGAATCGTTCCACATATGCTGTCGACCTGATCCATGATGGATTTGGTCTTTTCCAGAGCTGTTGCCGGAGGCATGTCTACAACGCCCATGATTGTGCCGGTGTCTTCCTGAGGAACCATGGAGGTGGCTGTTGTGCTCATCAACCATACAAGCACGACTATTGATATTGCAACAATTGAGAATCCGGTAATTTTGTGTCTGATAAACCAGCCTGATGCCGTATTATAGACTTTGAGAAGTTTATTGAACCCCTTGTTGAAGAAGTCAATGAATTCTCTTGAGAAAAGACCGATGAGCGCTATGATGCCCACTACTACAGCTATCACGCCTTTCATTATGTTCTCAAAGTCAAACCAACCCATCATAAGGAGAGCGATTGATGCGATAATGAAGACAAGAGTGATGACGGGAGGAAGTTTCAGGCGGAAACGTTTCTTATATGTTTCTTTCATAACTTCACCGGCTGCCGAATATGCGTCTTTCATTCTCTCCTTAAGCGGTTTTTCATCCTCTTTCTTATGCGGCTTGAGGAAGAGCGCGCAGAGAGCGGGAGAAAGGGTAAGCGCGTTGATTGCCGAAAGACCGATTGACATAGCCATTGTTAGACCGAACTGGCGATAGAACACACCAGTGGTTCCACCCATGAATGATACAGGAATGAACACAAGCATCATGACAAGGGTAATCGAGACAAGTGCCCCTGCAATCTCATTCATAGCATCAATGGCGGCGCGTTTCGAGGAACTATATCCCTCGTCGAGTTTTGCATGCACCGCCTCCACTACGACTATGGCGTCATCGACCACGATTGCAATCGCGAGCACGAGTGCGGAAAGGGTAAGCAGGTTGACGGAAAATCCGAATATATACATCAGGAAGAATGTACCGATCAAGGCAACCGGGATCGCGATAATCGGTATAAGAGTCGAGCGGAAATCCTGAAGGAATATGAACACAACAAGGAACACGAGAACAAAAGCCTCGATGAGCGTTTTGACAACCTCATGTATTGATGCGAACAAGAAGTCGTTGACGCTCATTGTAGTTATGATTTTCACGCCTTCAGGTGCATCTTTCTGGAATTTCGCAAGTTCTGTCTGTATGTCTTTCACAACCTGGGTGGCGTTTGATCCGGCAGACTGATACACAATTGCCGAGCAACCGATATGACCGTTGGTCGTGGATTTGAATCCATATGAAAGACGACCCAGTTCGACGTCTGCGACATCCTTGAGTCTAAGAATCTCTCCGTCGTTGGTCGCACGTACGATAATGTCGCCGAACTCAGTCTCGTCCTGCAGACGCCCTTTGTAGCGCATCACGTATTGGAAGCTCTGATTGCCGTTTTCTCCGAATTGTCCCGGAGCAGCCTCGATATTCTGCTCGGCAAGCGCAGCTGAAATATCCGACGGCATCAGACCGTATTGAGCCATGACATCGGGTTTGAGCCATATGCGCATACTGTAGTCGGCACCCATAACCATGGCGTCTCCCACACCGGAAACACGTTTGATTACCGGAATTATGTTTATTGCCATGTAGTTTTCGATAAACTCCTCAGAGTATTTGCCATCGGCGTCATACACGTTAAACACCATAAGCATGGAACTCTGGCGTTTCTGTGTAATCACACCTACCTGGTTTACCTCTGCCGGCAGGAAGCTTGCGGCTTTTGCCACGCGGTTCTGCACATCAACGGCAGCCATGTCGGGATCCATACCTGGTTTGAAATATACCTGAATTGTTGCAGAACCGTTGTTGGCAGCTGAAGAGAACATATAATCCATGTTCTCCGCTCCGTTTATCTGCTCTTCAAGAGGCGCGATGACAGAGTTGAGCACACTCTGTGCGTTGGCGCCTGTATAGTTGGTGGAAACCTGAATTGTAGGTGGTGCGATATCAGGGTATTGCTCTACCGGCAGGGATGCCAGTCCGAGAAGACCGAAAATCACGATGAATATCGAGATTACGGTCGATAGCACCGGTCTGTTTATAAATGTTGATAAATTCATCGTCAGATAACTTATTTCTTGGGTTTGATGACCATGTCATCCTTGACTGTGATACCTACTCCCTCTGTCACAATTACATCGCCCGGCTTCAGACCGCCTGTAACGATATAGTTCTTGCCATCGTTCTCAGCTGCAATCTGAATAGGAGTGGAGTGCACTTTGCTTGAATCTCCTACGACATAACAGAATTTCATATCCTGTATTTCGAATGTTGCGTTCTGTGGAATGATAATCGCACTGCTTCGAATAGACGGAATCAACACCTGTCCGCTGTTGCCGCTGCGTAGCATTCCATCAGGGTTGGGAAAGATCGCCGTAGCGGAAGCTGCTCCGGTAGTGGGATCTATGACACCGGAAATTGAGATTATTTTCCCGGGATGCTTGTAACGTTCTCCGTTAGCAAGGAGAAGAGTGACTGCCGGCATCTGAGAAATCGCTTCCTGAATGGAGCGGCTCCCGTTGTCTGTCATGTTAAGAATGTCTTTTTCATTAAGAGAGAATGATGCCCTCATGTCGCTACTGTTTGAAAGAACTGTGAGCAGTGTGGTAGGTGATACAAGCGATCCCTCGCGATAGTCAATGGTGCCTACAATGCCGGAGGCAGGAGCTGTCACTACCGAGTAAGACAGGTTCTTGCGTGCGTTGACAAGGTTTGCCTGCGCCTGATGGAGCTGGGCTTTTGCTGCGTTCAAGGCATCTACTGATGTCTGGTATGCCGGAGAACTTATTATGTTTTTATCAAAAAGTATCTTGTTGTTGTTCGCATTGGTCTGGGCGGTGTTGACGTTCGCCTGTGCTACGGCTACAGCTGCGTTGGCTGCGTCAACGGCTGCCTGAAGACTTACCTGGTCAATAGTGAAGAGCACCTGACCTTTGTTCACTCTCTGCCCCTCCTCAACATTCACTTTTGTCAGGAATCCTGATATCTGGGGACGGATTTCGACATCGTTCTCACCTCTCAGAGAGGTCGGATAGCCTGTCTCAAGTCTGGTGTCTTCTTCTCCGATAGTCATTACCGCAAGCTCAGGTGCGCTTCCCTGTTGCTGCTCTGTGTTTCCCTTGCATGAAGGGAGAATCATTGCCACTGCCATCGTCGACAAAGACAATGCATACAATTTTCTAATTCTCATATCAATATGGTTTGTTTAATTATTTACCTGTTATTTAGAAACTGCATTTGTCTCTACTTCTCAGTCAAGACGTGAGTTTTTATCAAAATTTAAGTCTTGTAGAGGGTATAACCATCAAAATCTCTACAAAATTAACAATTAAACTTATGAAAATATATTAAAAAGTTTAAAAATGCGCAAATTTGACCAATATTGAGCCATATTTGAAAACTAAAAATTCAATTTAAGTTTTCTTATCGCATTAAAATAGGTATGCTGCAGCTTATGATTTTTTTATATGTGTTTAATTTATTAGCTAGAAGTTCGGAAACAAACTTCATTTCAAGGCACAGGAACTGCTTGCATGGGCTGAGAGCAAACTCATTGACGGCAACGCCGTAGGCGTACTTAGCTCCAATGACAAGCCGAAGAAGAAAGGAGGCAGCCGATGAAAAAGGAAACGACATCATCAGCAAAGGCTACCCCCAAGCCTAAGGTCAGCGAGAAAAAAGCGACAGCAAAGAAGAAAGCCGGCAGCAATCCTGATGCATCTGCAATCAAATGTACGGAAGTGACTTGTCAGTCAAGTGAACAGGTTACAAATCACATACCTAACCAACTGACCAATCAGTCTGCGATATCTGACCGCCTGATTGCAACACAACCGACATCGCAGAGTATCAGTGATTTCCCCATTGACGTCCTGCCTGCAAAGTTGCAGGAGATTGTCAACGAGGCGAACGCCACTCTCGGTTTCCTGAAAGACTACATTGCAGGTTCGATGCTGACTGCGATGGCTGCTGTAATTGGGAACACCCATTCAGCGGAAGCTATGGCAGGGTGGAAAGAATACGCCATTCTTTTCGTTGCCCTTGTCGGATGCCCCGGTGTATGCAAGAGCCATCCGCTCAGTTACCTCATGCAGCCACTCATCGACCACGATGCCGGGAAAGCGGCTCAGTTTGGCGAGGAGTTGAAACGCTGCAATGCAGCTATGGAACTGCCACCGAAAGAAAGGGGAGCCAACGGTTACGAACTCAACCCTGCCGAACCCAGGCGCGTCAGGTTCATGATGCAGGACGTTACCAACGAGGCGGTACACCGCATTCTCTCGGAGAATCCCCGCGGACTGATACTGATGTATGACGAGCTTGCCGGATGGGTCAAGAATTTCAACCGCTACAACAGTGGCTCGGAATCGGAGTTCTGGATGTCAGTGTTCAACCACAAGGTTGCCATGTCCGACCGCAAGAGCAGTCAGAGCGGTGTGTTTATCCGCAATCCGTTCCTATGCGTCATCGGCACTATACAGCCGAAGGTGCTTACCGACCTCGCGGCGAACAACCGCAACGCCAACGGCTTCATGGAGCGCATACTCTATGTGTTCCTTCATTCGACATCGCGGCTGCGTGGCGTGAAATCCTGTCAAGGCTTATCGGGATAGTGCCGACGGTTGACGGCAATGGAGCTCATTAGGAAGTATTGGCTACCATTGAATATCAGACAATTATAAGCTGTGCTGTACAAAAATAAGCTGATTTGGCGATGTGTTTTCCTTAAAACTGTGCCAAGACCGAAATATCTGCATTTCAGCCGTTTGGCAAATCCAGTTTCAATCGGATTCAATTCGTTAGAATAAACACTTATTAACTATTTTAACGGTAAGAGCTGTCGATTTTAACGCAATAACAAAGCCGCTCGATAAGGAGCGGCTTTGTTGTGTTTTGAAGATTGATTAGAATGGATTATTCCTTTATGGAATTGAGGTCGCGGAACAGTTTTATATATTGAGGCCACATATGAACGATTCCGTAAATGATTGCTACAACTAGCGTTCCTATGACACACCAAAAGCCGGTATGGTTGAACTCCCATGCGTTAGGCAGAAGCAGGGTAAATAAGATGACTATACCCATACCGAATATTACTTCGCCGGAAATCATCAGTAATCTTATGTTGGCTGTCTTGGAGAACAAATTGCTTGGGGTAAGGGCTGCAATATTGATGCTTTTGAGTTTAAGATACATAAAAATGTACCACGCTGCGCCGAGTAGCAGATATACCACGAGATATATTTTAAGCGATAAGGGGAATGAGTATGGATTGAGGTTGCCGAGTGCCATTGCAGCGAACACAATGGCGAGTATAAGGCAAGAGGTGAATCCCTGACGGAATTTTTTGAGTATCTTGGTTTGCGCGGTTTCGGAGGCAGATACGTTTATCTTTATATCGGTGTTGGTCTTGGCGAGCACCTGCTCAAGCGTTGACATACTTTTTTTGAGTTCGTCGAGTTGCATATTATATCTGTTTTGAGAGTTTTTCTTTGATGCGGTGGATTTTGACTGCAACAGTGTTGCGTTTAAGTCCGAGGGTGTCGGCTATTTCATCGTAGGAATATTCATCTAGCCATAGGAGAATAATTGCTTTCTCTATATCTTCAAGTCTATTGATCAGAGAGTGCAAGGCTTGAAGATTCTCCTTTTGCACATCGTCAATTTCGGTAGATACTTCGAGCAGTCCGAAGTCAAGCGATACAGTTTCGATTTTAGGTTTCGACGAGCGCAAGGCCATGAGTGCCGAGTTTACAGCTACCCTGTAAATCCATGTTGACATTTTGCTGTCGCCTCGGAATTGGTTTAAACCGAGCCATATGTTGACATAGATTTCTTGCCGGAGGTCGTCAAACGGCAATTTGTCGGTAGCATAGAAATAGCTGACCTTATTGATGATTCGGGAGTGCAGCTTAATGAGCGAAGCAAAATCCCTTTCTGTTGTTGGTGGGTCTGTCATACTGAACTTGTTTTGTTTGCTTTGCCTCGTTAGGTGCAGATTTAGCCCCGAAAGTTTCATTTGCCGAAATTTTTTTGATAAAAAAATGATTGACGTGGTATAACTCATAAAAAAATAGCAAGTTAATAAAACTGTATTTTGAGCATCGGTGGTGTTTATCGGAGAAAATTCAATTTGAGGCTGAAAAAAACGGACGATAGCATACTGCAAGAGTATGCTATCGTCCTATATAACTGAAAGACGGAAATTCTAAAATTGCCAAACAGGATATTTGAAAATCTTGGTGTCGTTCCGTTTCTTATACCATACAGTAATGGTAATTGCCAACAAGATACTGGTTACACGAACAATGTTTGAAATTAATCCTCCGGCGGCTACTTCCGTTCCATCCATAGTGAATATTACCCACGCACCGTTCATCAGAATGTGCAAACCAACAGGTACCCATAGATTGAAATTCCATTCAACATACATCCAACTAAAATAAACCGCGCCTAAAAAGGTTACTCCGAAAGCGGCGAATGATGAAAGAGCATCATGTCCCTGATAAAGATGCAGTGTACCAAACAACAGTGCGGGTAATATCACGGACCAAAAGAAGCCGGTTTTTGCATATCGGAAAAGCAAACCGAACATAAATGCCCTGAACATAAATTCCTCCATAAATCCCGGTAAAATGCTTTTCCTCAAAACAAAAGAAATTGTGGCGTCAGTATTGAATGAGCCGAGGATGGGAAACACGATAAAGAGAGGCAGGACACAAATAAGGGCGATACCTAATCCTTTGGTCATATTGCCATTTAAGCCAAGAAAAGAAAATATTTCTTTTGGTTTTATTACAACGGCCATGAGTACCATTACTCCGAGAAACATTATTGAATAGCCAACGATGAATTTCATCAGTGAAGCAGAATGTAATCCCAATAATGCAGTAATTCTCCATGCCTCGTTATATACAACCATTAGGAGGACACAGGCTACGATGGTGTATAGTATTTTTGCAGTTTTTGAAATGAATGAAATCATTGTAAATGAGATTGATTTAAATTTATAACTACCTGATATTGTATATAGTTATCTCGCATAACGGAAGATAAGGTATGTCATATGTCCATCAGGTACATAGCAATAAATACCTTATACAATTACAGTTTTTTGATGATGCGGGAGACACATTCGAAAGTTTTTTCGGGTGCTTTGTTCCAGAAATCAACGTATTGCGATACGTTTTCCGCTGCGCCCGGAGTGTCGCTCATTACCCGGATTATCGCAAATGGGATTCCGCAGCGCGTGCAGGTCTGGGCGATAGAGGCGGATTCCATGTCAACTGCAAGCGCCTGTGGAAATCTGCCTTTTATTTCTTCAACCTCTTTCTTTTCATGTATGAATTTGTCGCCACTGCAGATGAGACCGAATCTGACGTTATCGTTATCTTTAAAAAGTGTTTTTCCGGTGTTTATTATCTTTTCATCCGGTGTTAGTATCGCCTTGAAACCGTCTGCCGCGCCATATTCCGTGCCGGGTCCGCACCATACGTCATGATATGCCACACTGTCAGCGATGAGCACTGAGCCAATGCCCAATGAGCCGTCCACACCTCCCGCAACGCCGGAGTTAATGACAATATCCGGTTTGCGGTCACATATTAGTCTATAGGTGTTGAGTGCGGAATTGACCTTGCCTATACCGCATTTTCCGGCGATAACTTCCTTGTCTCCGATTCTTCCGGCATAGTATTTGTTTTCACCTATATTGATTTCTTCTCTGTCGGGCATCTGGTTGAGGAGCAGTCCAAGCTCTTTGTCCATCGCCACCAAAATTGCAATTCTAAACATGTGTCTGCTTAAATTTGTTAATTGTGCAAAATTAATTAATTTTGTCGGGATATAACCTACTGAGCTATGAAAACTATAAAAATATGGAACGATGCCCCTTCTGAGAAACAGCTTGCGGATATTTGTCGCGGGATTGCGGATGGTGCAGTGGCAATCATGCCGACCGACACGTTGTATGGCATATGCTGCGATGCTCTGAATGTAAAGGCAATCGAGAGGATATGCCGTCTCAAAGGTATAAATCCGGATAAATCAAATCTTTCAATAGTGTGTGCCGACATATCCATGGCGGCGGAGTTTTCAAAGATTGACGACCGTGTGTTCCGTCTGCTGAAAAGCAATACGCCCGGTCCGTTTACTTTTTTGCTTAAATCCGCCTCTGCGTTGCCGAAGGTCTTCAAAGGACGCAAGACTGTAGGAGTGAGAATCCCGGATTGCGATACGATCAGAAAGGTCGTGGATCGTCTCGGACATCCGCTTCTTACGACTTCCATAGAGTATGACGGTGACGACTATGCCGTAAGTGCGGATCTTATTGCGGAGAGTTATGACAATAGGGTTGACTTTATGGTGGAAGGCGGAGACGGAGGTCTGATACCGTCAACTATTGTAGACTGCACAGGAAACGATATTGAAATAGTAAGAGAAGGAAAGGGGGAGCTGGCATAAATCATGCATATTGCAAGACAACAATTGAAAAATTCGATGCTTCCGATTGCAATGGTCGGCGGAGCTGTCTTTTACAAGTGGATGGGATATCTTACTTTTCTTTCTCCTTATCTGATTTTCCTGATGTTGTTTATCACATACTGCAAGCTTCAGTTCCGTGATTTCAAGCCACGAAAGGAACATGTTGTGTTGCTGACGGTGCAGATGGTCTTGTCTGCCCTGATATATCTTGTCTTGTCGCCATTGAACCATATAGTGGGAGAAGGGGTCTTTATCTGTGTTTTTATACCTACCGCCACAGCGGCACCGGTAATTACATCAATGCTTGGAGGCAGTATCTCTTTCGTGGCGACGTATTCGTTGCTCTGCAATGCTTTTATAGCCGTGGCTGGTCCTGTGGTGCTCGCCGCGATAGGTGATAATCCTGATATGACTTTCCTGAAATCATCATTGCTTATATGCTCCAAGGTATTCCCGCTTATAATAGGGCCTCTGGCGTTGGCAATGATATTGCGTTATCTTGTGCCACGGCTTCATTCGAAGGTAGTGAGCCATCAGAGCCTGTCGTTCTATATGTGGGCAGTATCGTTGTTCATCATCGTCGGCAGTTGTGTGAGTTTTACAATCCGGACATGGGATGAAAAGCGGCTCCCGGCGGTAGTGATGCTTGTTGCCGGGGCTTTGGCAGTCTGTCTTCTGCAGTTTTACATCGGACGGAAAATCGGTGCGAGGTTTAATGACAGAGTATCTGGCGGACAGAGTCTCGGACAGAAGAATACGGTGCTTGCCGTGTGGCTCGCCATGACCTATATGACACCGATAGCATCTATCGCGCCTGCTGCATATATAGCGTGGCAGAACATTGTCAACTCCTGGCAACTGGTGAAAAAGTCTTCAATAAAAACGGATTGTTGATTATCTGTCGTTGCAGTCTCTGTTATTTTTGTCGGCAGTGTTGCATTTGTCGGAAAGGACGCAACCGCAGCATGATTTCCGGCTTTTGTTTTTAACGCGCTTTATGAATCTGACAACAAGCCATGTCAAGGCTGCCAGAATTATAATGGCTACTGCTGTGTATTGTATTGCAAGGTTTCTGTCCATTCAATCATTTTGTTTTTTAGGGTTGGCAGGCGATGTCTTATCCTTCTTATTATCTTTTTTAACAACTGAGTCGTTCTGTTGTTCGGCAATAATCTGTCTGTTTGAATTATCTTTAAGAACGGACATGACGATTTGCGAAATCATTTCCTTGAGCTGAGAAATGAACTCAGGCGCGCTGTATTCCCCACGCTCAATCTGACGCAGTCTTCCCTCCCAGATGCCTGTGAGTTTGGCACTTTTCAGCAATTCTTCCTGAATTACAGAAATGAGTTCAATCCCGGCAGGGGTGGCTCTCAGTGATTTGCGTTCTTTTCGGATGTAACCCCTTTTATATAGAATTTCTATTATAGCGGCTCTTGTTGATGGTCGTCCGATGCCGTTTGCCTTAAGAGCTTCTCTGAGTTCTTCGTCTTCAACAGACGCTCCGGCAGTTTCCATTGCTTTTAAAAGCGTTCCTTCAGTGTAATATTTAGGCGGTTGGCTTGTTTTCTTCATAAGCTTCGGAACATGAGGCCCTGATTCTCCTTTTGTGAAGGGCGGCAACACGGCAGTTTCGTCATCTTTCCGGTCATCGTCATTCTTGTCTGCATCGGCTGAAGAACTGATGCCTTTTCGAGACTGATATACGAATTTCCATCCTTGGTCTGTTATGACGCGCCCTGTGGCTTTGAATTTATATTTCCCCGCTTCAGCCTTGACGGTTGTCTGTTCAAAAGAACAATCGGGGTAGAAAACGGAGATGAAACGCAAAGCTATGGTGTCAAACACATTGCGTTCATCCATTGGGAGGGATTGAGGGAGGGGCTGACCGGTAGGAATGATTGCGTGGTGGTCAGTAACTTTGGAGTTGTCGAATACCTTTTTGCTTTTTTTCAGTTTTTCGCCGCGCAATGGCTGAAGGATGTCTGTGTAATGCCGGCTTATCCCATTAAGTATGTTTTTGCATTTGGGATACATGTCGTCAGTCAGATATGTTGTATCGACACGAGGGTATGTTGCGAGTTTTTTCTCATAAAGCGATTGTATGGCTTTGAGAGTGGCGTCAGCACCCATGCCGAATTTCTTGTTGCATTCAACTTGCAGAGATGTCAGGTCAAAGAGACGAGGTGGAGCCTCTTTCCCTTTTTTCTTTTCTACATCTGTAACCGTAAGGGGGTATTGTGCCACATCTTTCAGGATTTCTTCACCTGCTTCCTGTGTCGCAAACGCTTTCAGAGCGGAAGAAAATGTGGTGTCTCTGTAGACTGTCTTGAGTTCCCAAGTGTCTTTGGGTACAAAATTTTCGATTTCCAGCTGGCGGTTCACAACCAGTGCGAGTGTAGGTGTCTGCACTCGCCCCACCGACAGAATCTGGCGGTCTTTGCTGTACTTGATTGTATATAATCGGGTTGCGTTTATGCCGAGAATCCAGTCGCCGATGGCTCGGCATAATCCTGCGGTGTATAGGGGTTCGAGCTCATCATGGCTTCTGAGATTCGCGAATCCCTCCCTGATGGACTCATCTGTAAGAGAGCTTATCCATAATCTTTTTACCGGTTTCCTGCACCCTGCCTTCTGCATCACCCATCTCTGGATAAGTTCTCCCTCTTGACCGGCATCGCCACAGTTTATCACTTCATCACACTGTTCTATCAAGCTTTTTATTGTGTTGAACTGTGTCTCGATGCTTTGTTGGGGAATTAGTTTAATGCCGAATTTCAGAGGAATCATGGGCAGTGAAGACAATGACCATCTTTTCCAGTCGAGTGTATAATCGGCAGGTTCCTTGAGAGTGCAGAGATGTCCGAAAGTCCATGTCACGCAATATCCGTTGCCTTCATAATAGCCCGGATGCTGGGTGTTAGCGCCTATGATGCGGGCTATGTCCCTGCCGACGCTCGGTTTCTCAGTTATGCAGAGTATCAATGTGTTATAACTTTTTAGCTTCGTTCCAGATTGCGTCCATTTCAGAAAGAGTCAGGTCTTTAATTGATTTTCCAGCCTCTCTGGCTCTTTCTTCTATGTGGTTGAATCGTCTGATGAATTTTTTGTTTGTCTTTTCAAGAGCGTTCTCAGGATCTACGCCATAGAGTCTTGCGGCATTGACCACAGAAAACAACAAATCTCCGAATTCCGATTCCAATGCATCGGGATTGTCATTGTTTTCAATTTCCATTTCGACTTCGGTTATTTCCTCCTTAACCTTGTCCCACACCTGTCGGCGCTCCTCCCAGTCAAAGCCCACGTTGCGTGCTTTCTCCTGTATTCTGCTTGCCTTTATCAAAGCCGGCAGAGCCGAAGGCACTCCTCCGAGAACGGTTTTGTTGCCTTTTTTCTCACGAAGTTTTATCTGTTCCCAATTCTGAGACACTTCTTCTGCGTTGCTTACATTGACATCGCCATAGATATGTGGATGTCTGAATTTGAGTTTTTCTACCAGAGAGTCACACACATCGGCAATGTCGAAGTTTCCCTTTTCCTCTGCGATGCGCGAATAGAAAGCCACATGCAGCAGGACATCGCCAAGCTCCTTGCGAATGTTTGGAATGTCGTCAGTAATGAGAGCGTCAGCGAGTTCGAAGACTTCCTCTATTGTGTTAGGGCGCAAGGACTCGTTGGTCTGCTTGGCATCCCATGGGCATTGAACCCTCAGAGTGTCAAGCACATCAAGAAAGTCGCCCATGGCGCGCAATTTCTCTTCTTTAGTATGCAGTGGAGTCATATTCATATTTTTTATTTACAAAATTAGTCATAAATTTCCAAAGAGGTGTCTGCCCGAGTCTTTTTTATGGTATTTGACGCGTTTTAACGCGAAAATGTTAAATATTTGTGGAATAATTATTATCTTTGTGGATTGAAATCATTTGTATGAACAAAGTATTAAATCCGACGAGTGTAAAGGAGTTCTCTACTCTTTTGGAACAGAGCGAAAAAATCGTTCTTACATGCCACGTGCATCCTGACGGCGATGCCATAGGGAGCACACTCGGTCTCTGGCATCTTCTCAAGAGCATCGGCAAACAGCCATCTGTGGTTGTGCCGGATGTTCCACCGAGATCATTGCGTTTTCTGCCTGATTTCAATGAGATCGCTGTCTATACGAGACATGACCCTTATTGCAGCCGTCTTGTCGAAGAGAGTGACCTGATACTGTGTTGTGATTTCAACAAACCTTCGAGGCAGGATCATCTTGCTCCACTTATACAGGGAGCATCAGCGCGTAAAGTGCTTATAGACCATCATGAGGGTCCGGATATTGATTGCGCGGTTGAGTTTTCTTATCCGGAGATGTCTTCGACATGTGAGCTTGTGTTCAGAATTATAGCGGCGTGCGGGTTATATAGCGATATTGACAGGAATTGTGCCACATGCCTTCTGACAGGACTTATAACGGACACACAGAATTTTACTGTCAATTGCAAGAATCCCGAGGTATATGAAATCCTCACCAGATTGATGGAAAAAGGTGCGGAAAAAGGTAAGATCATCGAGGAGTGTGTCAAAGCCTGCAGTTATGACAGTCTCAGGCTGAAAGCGTATGCCGTGTGTGATAAACTTGAAATTTTTACGGAGCACAGAGGATGCCTTATCACCCTCTCAAAAGAAGAACTTGACCGTTTCAACTATGAGAAGGGAGACACGGAAGGTCTTGTTAACGAGGCTTTGAATATCCGGGGCATGGTGTATTCAATATTCATGCGTGAGGATCCCGACTGCATAAAGGTGTCGGCACGCAGCAAGGTAAATTTCCCTGTTTCCCGCATTTGCTCCGAGCTATTCAACGGGGGAGGACATCTTCAGGCGTCAGGAGGAGAGTTTCACGGAACCCTTGAGGAATGCCGTGAATTACTGATAAAGAATCTTGACAGGTATGACAGGTATCTTCCAAAACGTTTTGAGAAACTGGATGTGCGTCAGCAATGACCCGGATGCAAGAGTTGTGTAATATTATAAAAGAATAAATATCAACATTATAAATGAGAATAAATACAAAGATAGTAATGGCATCGGTGCTGACAGGCATCATGCTTTCGATGAGCAGTTGTGAAGAGACAAAGAGCTATTCCGAACTTCTGACTGAAGAGGAGCATGCGGTGAACTGGTATCTTGCCCAGCATATTGTATCGCTTGAGATACCGCAGAATGGTGACTTCGAAGTTGGAGAGGATGCTCCATATTATAAAATGGATAAAGACGGCTATGTATATATGCAGGTCATCAACAAGGGATCAGAAACCGACAGACCGGAGAAAGGAGATCTTGTCTATTTCCGTTTTATGAGACTGAATTTGAAAAATTATCAGTCTTCCGGGTCTGAGGTCTGGGAAGGTAATTCAGAGGATCTGAACTTCACAAGTTCGAGTCTTGTATATGGAAATAATGTTCTGACTTCGACAACCCAGTATGGAGAAGGCATTCAGGTGCCTCTTGAGTATCTTGGCTATGATTCAGAGGTCAATCTCATTGTAAAGTCCCCCGAGGGATTCACGGAGGACACCAGTTCGTGTCTGCCTTATGTATATAACATAAGATATTTCAAGGCAGAGTATTGATTCGTTTAAAGTATTAAATCGCTAAATAGTATACAGAAGTGTCACTTATCAAATCAATTTCCGGAATCCGAGGCACTATCGGAGGAAAGGTGGGAGAAGGATTAAGCGCAGTGGATGTGGTTCGTTTCACGGCATCCTATGCATCGTTCATCAAAGAGTCATATAATGGAGACAGCAACACGATAGTTGTAGGTCGTGATGCGCGTATTTCCGGAAAGATGGTCGAGAATCTTGTTGTAGGCACGCTGATGTCTATGGGTTTTGATGTAATAAATATCGGCAAAGCCTCTACCCCTACGACCGAACTCGCTGTAGTAGGCGAGAAAGCTTGTGGAGGCATCATCATCACGGCAAGTCACAACCCGGTTCAATGGAATGCCTTAAAACTTCTGAATCACAATGGTGAGTTCCTTTCAGACGCGGAGGGAAAAGAAGTTATCCGCAGAGCGGAGAATGACGCGTATTCTTTTGCAGAGGTTTTTTCTTTGGGAAATACATACAATAACGAGACTTGGGCAAACCGTCATATAGAGATGGTGAAAGCTTTGGCACTTGTAGATACCGATGCTATATCCAAATGTAATTTTACGGTTGCTGTCGATGGCATAAACTCCGTAGGCGGTGAGATAATACCGATGCTTCTCCGCTCTCTTGGAGTCAATAACATCATTGAAATTAACTGCGAGTCAACCGGCAATTTCGCGCACACCCCTGAACCGATACCGCAAAATCTTACACAGATATCCGATGTAATGCGCAAAACAGGAGCAGATGTCGGTTTTGTTGTGGATCCTGATGTTGATCGTCTTGCGATTGTCATGGAAAACGGAGAGATGTTTGTGGAAGAAAACACGTTGGTCGCAATTGCTGACTATGTGCTTTCACATACACCCGGTGCGACTGTATCGAATCTCAGCAGCTCAAGAGGTCTGCGTGATGTGACACGTTCGCATGGATGTGAATATAGCGCGGCTGCTGTAGGTGAAGTCAATGTCGTGACAAAGATGAAAGAGGTGTGTGCCATCATCGGTGGCGAAGGTAACGGAGGAATCATATATCCGGAACTTCATTATGGTCGAGATGCGCTTGTTGGCGTGGCATTATTCCTTACACTTATGGCAAAGTCCGGAAAGAAAGTGTCTGAAATCAAAGCCGGTCTTCCACATTATGAGATTGCAAAGAATAAGATAGAACTCACTCCGGATATTGATGTAGACAAGATTCTCGAAGCTGTCAAACTGCATTTTGCTGATGAGGAGGTAAACGATATAGATGGAGTTAAAATCGATTTCGCCGACAGCTGGGTTCATCTTCGCAAGTCAAATACGGAACCGATTATTCGTATTTACAGTGAAGCTGCAACGATGGCGGAAGCGGATAAACTCGCCGACAGTATCAAGCAAATCATAATCTCCTTAAAATAACGTACCTTTGTAAGGTAAAAACATTATCCATATGCTTAAGAAATTCTTTCTTAATACGCTCTCTTCGTTTGTCGGAGCATGGATTGCTCTGGTTCTTTTCGGTGTGGTCGGAGTAATTGTGGCTGTCGGACTTGTCGTCGGCATGCACGGTACTGATGAAGTGGCAAGTGTAAAAAAACACTCGATTCTTACTCTCGAACTCTCTGGTTCGATTGTTGAATCCGAAACGCCGAGCTCGATTAACTATACAGCTCTGATGTCAGGTGGAATCGAGAAACCCCAGACATTGAATGTGATAGTCGAGGGGCTCAAAGAGGGTGCGGACAACAAGAATATAGATGCGCTTTATATCAAATGCGGCGCGGCACTTGCATCTCCGGCAACTTTCAATGCTATCCGCGAGGCGGTGAAAGAATTTAAGAAAACCGGAAAGAAGGTCTATGCATATGGAGATGTCTATACGCTTGGCACATATTATGTAGCATCTGTATCTGATAAAATTTTTCTGAATCCCTACGGAGAGATAGCCATTCAGGGTCTCGGTTCCACATCGATGTATCTTAAAGGACTTTTCGATAAGCTGGGTGTGGAGTTTCAGGTCGTTAAGGTCGGAACATTCAAATCGGCAGTTGAGCCTTATATCTCGACACAGATGAGTGAACCCGCCAGAGCACAGCTTGACACGTTGTTTTCCACAATGTGGGATTTCATGAAAGACGGCATCTGCGACAACAGAAAAAAACTGTCCGGATCCGAAATCGATTCTCTGGTCAATAACGGACTGATGTTTTCTACTGCTGATTTCGCTGCCGAATCAGGTTTTGTAGATGAGGTTGTATATGAAAGAGTGATGGATGAAAGGCTTGCAAAGCTTATTGACGTAGACAAAAAGAAACTGAATTTTGTCTCTCCATCAACACTTATTGGTCAGTTGCCTTGGACTGATGCTTATTCCAGTAAAAACAATATCGCAGTGCTGTATGCCACAGGTGAGATTGTGGACGGGGCATCTACCGGAATCAACTATCAGAAACTTGTTCCCATTATCACGCAACTTGCAGATGATGACAAGATCAAGGGTCTCGTGCTTCGTGTCAATTCTCCCGGAGGATCCGCATTCGGCAGTGACCAGATAGGTGAGGCACTGGATTATTTTCAGTCAAAGAAAAAACCGCTTGCGGTCTCGATGGGAGATTATGCGGCTTCCGGCGGTTACTGGATTTCATGTGGCGCAGACCGGATTTTTGCGGATCCTTTGACAATTACCGGTTCAATCGGCATTTTTGGACTTATTCCTAATGTGAAGGGACTTTCAGATAAGCTGGGAATTAATCCTCAGTCTGTCTCAACCAATCCTGCCGCAGATTTTCCGACATTGTTCACTCCGATGGATGAAAAGCAGTTGTCGATAATGCAGAAATATGTCGAGACCGGTTATGACCGCTTCATCAAGCGGGTTGCAACAGGACGCAAGATGACTGAGGCAAAAGTGCGTCAGATTGCTGAAGGACGTGTCTGGAATGCAATGAAGGCAAAGGAAATCGGACTCGTTGATGAGCTTGGTTCTCTTAAGGATGCAATTGAGTGGACGGCAAAAAAAGCTGACATCTACAGCAAATACGATGTGTCCGTATATCCTGTTTACGAACCTTCGTTCTGGGATGTGATCTCTATGGGTGACATCGAGGCTGTTAGAATGATGAAAGCTGTTTCGGACGGTGATTTTGATGAGGCTGGAATGCATATTGCAATGAAAATCCTTTCTCGCAGCCGCATATTGGCGCGTATGCCGGAATTTGAAGTGACTTTGGGAAATTGATAATTTCTATATAATGTCAGCTGTAGGCACTGTATTGACATGACACCTGAGACAAAAACGAAAATATTAAAATATATTCTTACTCCGTTATCATGGATATACGGGAGTGTCACCGCTGTGCGTAACTGGATGTTTGACAACAGAATTCTGCCTCAGGAAGAATTTGGTGTGCCCATTGTCAGTGTAGGCAATCTTACGGTAGGCGGCACAGGCAAGACGCCCCATACGGAATATATTGTCGGTATGCTGGCGATGGATTACAATACTGCTGTGTTAAGTCGCGGATACAAGCGCAAGACAAAAGGATTTATTCTTGCGAATTCCAACAGTACACCCGACAGTGTGGGTGACGAGCCACTGCAGATCTATCATAAGTTCGGCTCGCGTGTTAAAGTGGCTGTTTGCGAAGATCGACGCAGGGGGATACGCGAACTGATCAAACAGTTTCCCAATATAGAACTTATCGTTCTTGATGATGCGTTCCAACATAGGTATGTCAAGCCGAAAGTATCTGTCTTGCTTATGGATTACAGCCGCCCCGTATATAACGATCATCTGCTTCCGCTGGGCAGGCTGAGGGAAAGCATCCATCAGGTAAACAGGGCGGATATGGTCATTGTGACTAAGTGTCCGCAAGATATCATGCCTCTTGACTTCCGGCTTGTTCAGAAGAATCTTGATCTGATGAAATTTCAGAAGCTTTATTTCTCACGTTATACTTATGGGGGATTATTGCCGGTTTTCCCGGATGACGAGCCATATCAGGCATCATTGGGAGATTTTACAAAAAACGACACGGTTCTTTTGCTGACAGGCATTGCAAACCCTCGCGGTTTTGTTCGGCATTTCAAGAATTATCCATTCAAAATGAAAGTCTGTCATTTCCCTGATCATCATAATTTCTCAAGAGATGATCTTGAAAGTATACGGACGAAGTTTGACTCCCTTTCCGGTGAACGTAAAATAATACTGACAACCGAGAAAGATGCTGTCAGACTTGCCTATAATCCGTATTTCCCTACGCGTCTAAAGCAGATCTGTTACTTCATACCGATTGCTGTAAAAATGGTCAATGGACTCGACAGCTCGGATTTTATCACGGATTTGAAGAAGTCTATTGATTCTATTTCCGATTGATACTTTTTCGTTAGAAATTGTTGTGTATATCGGAGGGTTTCTATTTTTCTGGGTCTCAGCCCGGAATTTATCCAGGGTCAGGAAGTAGAAGGCAACTGTGAGGCTGTATGAAAACAGTCATAAAATCAAACGTAATTTCAATTATTATTTAAACATATATAACCCTAAATCGAAAACAAATGGAAAAATCGTATTTGGAGAAAATAAAAGAAACAGCTGATTATATTCGTAAAGAGGTTGGAACTCTTCCCAAAATAGGAGTAATACTCGGCACAGGTCTTGGAGACCTTGTCAATCATATTGAGATTGTCAAGGAGATAGACTATCATGTAATACCCAATTTCCCTGTTTCTACAGTTGAGGGACATTCAGGAAAACTTATATTCGGAAATCTTGGAGGCAAATATATCATGGCAATGCAGGGACGTTTCCATTACTATGAGGGATACGACATGAAAGAGGTGACTTTCCCTGTAAGAGTAATGAAGGAGATAGGAGTGGAGACATTGTTTGTCAGCAATGCAGCCGGAGGTATGAACAAAGAGTTTAAGGTGGGAGATGTAATGGTTATCACAGACCATATCAACCTGTTCCCCGAGAATCCTCTTAGAGGAAAGAATTATAACGAACTCGGTCCGCGTTTCCCCGCAATGACAGAGGCTTATTCACTTGCTCTTGTGAACATGGCTGATGATATAGCACGCGAGCAGGGTATACGTCTTATGCATGGTGTGTATGTCGGCACACCCGGTCCGACGTTCGAGACTCCGGCAGAATACGAGTATTTCCGTATTATAGGCGGTGACGCAGTGGGTATGTCTACCGTGCCTGAGGTTATTGTCGCAAACCACGCGGGAATGAAAGTTTTTGGTGTTTCAGTGATTACTGATCTCGGTGGTAAAGACATCAAAGAAGTGCCTACTCACGAGGAAGTGCAGAAAGCTGCGGTAAAGGCTCAGCCTGTGATGACCACTGTAATTAAAGAGATGCTTGCAAGGATCTGATGGAAAGTCGGAATACAGAAATATCAAGCATTGGCGAGTTCGGGTTGATTGACCGTCTTACCAAAGATTTCCCACTTAGAAATGACTCTTCGAAGAAAGGAGTGGGTGACGATGCCGCTGTGTTGTCGTATGGCGATAAAGAGGTTCTGGTCACAACAGATCTTCTTCTCGAGGGGATTCATTTCGATTTGCGCTATGTTCCATTGAAGCATCTTGGCTATAAATCCGCAATCGTAAATTTCAGTGACATTTACGCAATGAACGGAACTCCCAGACAAATTACTGTGAGTCTCGGTGTATCAAGCCGTTTTACAGTGGAACATATAGAAGAATTGTATTCTGGAATCCGTCTGGCATGCGAAATTTACGGAGTTGATCTTGTCGGAGGAGACACATCGGCTTCTGTCACAGGTCTTGTGATCAGTGTCACGTGTCTCGGTGAATCTTCGAAAGAAGACATTGTATATCGCAATGGCGCCAAAGAGACCGACTTAATCTGTGTAAGTGGTGACCTTGGGGCTGCCTATATGGGGCTACAATTGCTTGAACGGGAAAACAGAGTAGCTGCCGGCGCAAAAGAGGGTGAGACTTTTCAGCCTGATTTCTCAGGCAAGGAGTATATTCTCGAAAGACAGTTGAAGCCGGAAGCCCGCAAGGATGTCATATCTATGTTGAGGGAAAAAGGAATCAGGCCGACTGCCATGATGGACGTCAGCGACGGTCTTTCATCCGAACTTCTTCACATATGCAAAGCCTCCGGTGTTGGTTGCCGGATATATGAAGACAAGGTTCCGATTGATTATCAGACAGCTGTTATGGCTGAAGAATTGAACATGAATCTTGTCATGACAGCCATGAACGGAGGAGAGGACTACGAGCTTCTTTTTACTGTGCCTCTTACTGAACATGACAAAATCAAGGATTTGAAAGGAATCAGCATGATAGGGTATGTGACCAAACCTGAACTTGGAGCTGCAATGGTGACACGTGACGGAGCCGAGTTGCCTATCACTGCCCAAGGGTGGAATGCCTTTACAAAGTGATTTTTCAGACTTGGTTGTTAAATTGCACTGGCAAAATGCATGAATCGGGGATATCGTTGACATTATATCTCCGATTCATTATTTTTATCATATGTTAAAGGTAATTTAACAGAGAAGATTATTCAATTAAGTTAATAAATGCTATTTTTGCATTTCGATTGGGAGACCGCATGAAATACGGATACTTTCAGTTGTTGATTAATAAAGTGCTGTTGATTACAGCAAATAGACATAATAAATTTCAACCAGATTATGGAAGAAACAGTAAACATCCGGGAGCTCAACGACCTCATAGCTTCCAAGAGTAATTTTGTGAGTATGATCCGCACCGGCATGGATCGCAGGATCGTAGGACAGAAACATCTTGTGGACTCATTATTGATAGCTCTTCTTTGTAATGGGCACGTACTTCTCGAAGGTGTGCCCGGTCTCGCAAAGACACTGGCAATCAAAACTCTTGCGAGTCTGGTTTCCGCAAAATACAGCAGAGTCCAGTTTACTCCGGATTTACTCCCGGCAGATGTCGTGGGTACTCTTATATACAGTGTGAAGAAAGAAACTTTCGAAGTGAAGAAAGGACCTATCTTTGCTAATTTCGTTCTTGCCGATGAAATTAACCGTGCTCCCGCCAAAGTGCAGAGTGCGCTTCTTGAGGCTATGCAGGAAAGGCAGGTAACAATTGGCGATGATACATTCAAGCTTCCTGATCCATTCCTTGTAATGGCTACCCAGAACCCGATCGAGCAGGAAGGCACATATCCTCTTCCCGAGGCTCAGGTTGACCGTTTCCTTCTCAAAGTGGTGATCGGCTATCCGAACAAAGAGGAGGAGAAAGCCATCATCCGTCAGAATATCAGAGGCGAACAGACACCGGTCAATCCTGTGATAGATCCTCGTGAGATCATAGAAGTCCAGAAGATTGTAGAAAAAATCTATCTTGATGAAAAGATCGAGAATTATATAGTGGATATAGTGTTTGCCACACGTCAGCCCTCTAAATTCGGACTTAATGACCTTCAGGGAATTATATCCTTCGGTGCTTCTCCACGTGCGTCCATAAGCCTTGCTCTGGCATCACGCGCATATGCATTCCTGCAGGGTCGTGGATATGTTATTCCTGAGGACGTGCGAGCTGTGTGTCATGATGTTTTGCGTCACAGAATTGGTCTTACCTATGAGGCGGAGGCAAACAATATCGGCACAGATGAAGTTATAACTGATATACTCGACAAAGTCGCAGTGCCCTGATAAGCCTTTGACACATTCTTCACAAAACCATTTTGAATGGAAGCTAACGAACTCTTAAAGAAAATCCGGAAAATTGAAATCAAAACCCGGGGACTCAGCCAGAATATTTTCGCAGGAGAGTATCACAGTGCCTTCAAGGGACGTGGAATGATATTCTCGGAAGTCAGAGAATATCAGCCGGGAGATGATATCCGTGATATCGACTGGAATGTGACTGCCCGTCATAATAAACCGTATGTCAAGGTTTATGAAGAGGAGCGTGAACTTACCGTCATGTTGTTGGTTGATGTGAGCGGAAGCCGTAATTTCGGTGCCTGTGGTGAGGTCAAGAAAGAAAGGATGGCAGAGATCGCTGCCACCCTCGCTTTCTCTTCAATACAGAATAATGATAAGGTAGGAGTTATATTCTTCAGTGACAAGATTGAAAAATTCATACCTCCAAAGAAGGGTAAGAAACATATACTGCTTATAATTCGTGAGATAATCAACTTCGAACCAGAAAGTAGCGGCACGAACATAGATGTGGCACTCCAGTTTATGACAAATGCCATTAAAAAAAGGTGCTCGGCTTTTCTGATCAGTGACTTTATTGATGATCATGATTATTTCAAAAGTATGTCGATCGCAAACAGAAAGCATGATCTTGCGTCAATACAGGTATATGACCGACGCGATGCAGAAATGCCGGATGTGGGTCTTGTCCGTGTCCGGGATCTTGAACGAGGCACAGACCGTTGGCTCGACACCTCTTCATCGTCTGCGAGGAAGGCTTATGCCAAGGCATGGTATGAGCGTCAGCAACGTCTCGCGTCTGTTACCGCCCGCAGTGGTGTTGATCTTGCATCCGTAACTACTGACGAAGACTTCGTAAAAGCGTTGTTGGGATTATTCAGAAGACGCGGTTCGAGATAATCGAATAAATGGAATTTATAGATTCATTTTTATCCAGATGCTACAAAAAAAGACAATATTGGCGTTGACATTGGTGCTGATGGCGGTTTTGCCGCTGTCGGCATCCCGTACACTTGTCACTGCCAAACTCGATTCCGCGATTCTTATGATGGGGCGTATGACCCACATGAGGGTATCTGTGGATCAGAATAAAGATGCCAAAGGCGTTTTCCCTCTGTTTTATCAGATGAAGGAAAACGGTATTGTAGGTGTGTGTGGCGATAGTGTTGAGCTTCGTGCTCCGGTTAAGTCGGATACATCTGAAAAGGGAGGAATGCTTCATATTGAATATACAATTCCGGTTCAGGCATTCGATTCCGGTTATTATCAGCTTCCGGAAATAGCGTTTGTTGTCGGACGAGACACAGCCTTCTCCAATAAACTTGCCTTGAAGGTTGTTCCGGTTGTAGTAGATGCGAATACTCCAATTGATGATTATGCGAATGTCGCTGATCCCGAAGACAAGTCAATATTTGATGCCGTCCCTGATTGGGTTCTGGATTATTGGTGGGTCATATTGTTGGTTGTTGTTGCTGTGGCGGCATTTCTGTATGCATGGATGAAATATAAGAAAGAGGGTTCCATATTAGGTAAGAAACCGGAACCAACTCCGTATGAAGTCGCTGTGTCAGCCTTGCGAGAACTTAAAGATAAGAAACTTTGGGAGCAGGGCATGGAAAAGGAATATTTTACTGAACTTACGGATGTATTGAGAGTGTATCTTTTCGGACGATTTGGTATTAACGCTATGGAAATGACGTCTCGTCAGATTCTTGGCGCGCTTAAGAACAACAAGGAGACTCGTGACAAGCGTGATTATATACGGCAGATACTAAACATGGCGGATTTTGTGAAATTCGCGAAAGTGCGTCCTTTGCCGGATGACAATATAGCATCATTTGAAAATGCATTGAAATTTGTAGAAGAGACCAAACCTCTTCCACCGGCTGATGATGAGCAATCTCCGGAAGCCAATCAGAATCAAAACGATAATTCAAAGAAAAAGAATAAGAAAAAAACTGAAAGAAAGGAGGTGAGTCGTGATGTTTAAGCATCCTGCACTGCTGCTGTTGTTTCTGATATATATACCTCTTGTAGCGTGGTATATATGGAAATGGCGAAATTCGAGTCCATCGATGGGAGTCTCGACCACTTCTGCGTTTTCAGGTATCCGTTCGTCATGGAAAGTCTGGCTGATGCATCTCTGCTTTGCTCTGCAGCTTGTCGCGATTGGCGGGTTGATTGTTGCCTTGGCTCGGCCTCAGACACACGATTCGCAGCGTACATCCAGAGTTAAGGGTACTGATATAGTGCTGGCACTTGACATATCAAGCTCGATGCTTGCCACAGATCTTGCCCCTACACGGTTCGATGCAGCCAAAGATGTGGCACGTAAATTCGTAAGCCAACGTGTTGATGACAATATCGGTTTTGTCGTTTTTTCCGGAGAAAGTTTGTCGCTGATGCCTTTGACAAATGATAAACTGGCTCTGATTAATGCTATAAGTGGCGTAAAGACAGGATTGTTGAATGACGGTACTGCAATCGGAGATGGTCTGTCAAGTGCGATAAACCGTCTGACGTCAGGTAAAGCCAAGTCAAAAAGTATAATCCTTCTTACGGACGGAACAAATAATGCAGGTGATGTGGCTCCTGCCACAGCAGCGCGCATAGCGAAGGAAAAAGGGATAAAAGTCTACACTATAGGTGTCGGTACCAACGGTACAATTCAGATTACGGATCCCTACGGATTCTCGACTACCACGATGGAAACAAAAATTGATGAGACTGCCCTCAAAAATATAGCAGATATAACGAATGGAAAATATTTCAGGGCTACTGATTCAAGAATGTTGCGCGAGGTTTTCAATGAAATTGACGCACTTGAGAAAACTACTCTTGATGTCAATAAATTCACACAGACTGAAGAAAACTTTATGCCGTGGGTTCTTGCAGCTATTTGTGCTGTGGTACTGCAACTTCTGATAAGATATACTTTACTTCGCAGAATTCCTTGATTAATACAATATAGAGATGTTTAGTTTCGCATATCCCAAAATACTGTTTCTTTTGTTACTTGTACCGCTGTTCGTGCTCTTGTATGCGTGGGCGCGTTTTACAAGGAACAGGAAGCTGAAGAAATTCGGCAAAAAAGACTCCATTTCCGCTCTGATGCCGGATGTGTCTCCTTATAAGCCGCCAATCAAGATTACTCTTCAGATGATTGCGCTTGCTTTTATTATAATTGCATTTGCAAGACCCTGGGGAGGCATAAAGGATCAGAAGACCACGAAGGAAGGCATCGAGGTCATTATTGCCATGGATGCATCCAATTCGATGCTTGCTTCAGCAACCGACGATCCTCAGGGTCCAGACAGGATGCGAACTGCCAAGATGACTCTTGAAAAACTTATAAATCGTCTGGACAATGATAGGGTAGGTTTGATTATGTATGCCGGCTCCGCCTATACGCTCATTCCGGTTACCAATGATTATGTATCTGCCAAGATGTTTCTTAATTCAATCGATCCCTCCCAAATCGCGGATCAGGGAACAAATATAACCGCAGCTCTTGACATGGCTTCTGCATCATTCAGCGAAGATAAGAATATCGGCAAAGCTGTGATTCTAATAACGGATGCTGAAGAACTCGATGACAGTGAAAGCGTTATGACTGCGGCGAAGACTGCTGCTAAGAATGACATTCAGATTGATGTTGTCGGAGTTGGCAGTTCAACTCCGGTTCCGCTAAATGTCAATGGTCAGCCTCTGATTGATGAGCAGAGTGGCGAAACTGTAAGGACAGCGCTTAATGAAGATCTCGCTGCCGATATTGCTAAAGCGGGGAAGGGTATATATGTGAATGCATCAAACAAGGATGCGCTTACTGAGCTTGACAAACAGCTTGATACTCTTAAGAAATCCGCGTTTGAGTCAAGTCTTTACGCACAGCACGATGAATTATTTCCGATCTTTGCATGGCTGGCTATATTGTGTATTGTACTTGATATTTTTGTGCTTGACCGTAAAATCGGCTGGCTTGACAGATTTACTTTCTTTTATAAGGAGGATAAGAAAAAATGAAGACTACGTTGAATTATATAGCCCCGCTGTTGTTTCTGGTTTTATCTGCTTTTTCTCTTTCTGTAAACGCGCAGTCAGTGAGAGAAGAGCGTAAGTTGATCAGTGAGGGGAACAAGCTCTTTACGGAAAGAAAATACGCGGAAGCTGCAAAAAAATATGAGCAGGCGTTAGGTGTCAATTCTTTGTCGGCTGTCAGCCGCTATAATCTGGGACTTGCCCAGATCAAACAGGTTACCAACCCTCAGGATACCACACCTAAAAGCAAGTCTCTACTTGATGGTGCCAGAAAGAATCTCGGAGCAGTGGCTTCCTTGGCAAAAGATAAACCGGGACTCGCATCAAAAGCCAATTACAATCTTGGAAATCTTGAGTATAATACGAAGGAGTATAAAAATGCCATAGAGTATTATAAGCAAGCCCTTAGAATCAATCCGGAAGACGAGTCTGCAAGGAAAAATCTGCGAATTGCCCAGAAACAAATGCAGAATCAAGATCAGAATAAAGATCAAAACGAGCAGAACAAGGACCAGAACAAGGACCAGAATAAAGACCAGAATAAGGATCAGAATAAAGACCAGAATAAAGACCAGCAGAATAATAACAAAGACGATAAAAAGGAGAACGACAAGAATAACAGCATAAGCCAGCAGACAGCAAACCAGATTTTGCAGGCGATGGACAATAAAGAGAATCAGACGCGTGCAAGAGTGAACCGGGCTAACAAGGGGGAGAAATCAAATGCGTCAGGAGGATCGAGAAAGAAATGGTGATATGAAAACAGAAGTGTGGCGCCGACACATATTCAGGTATACCGTGATTGTTTCAGCATTGATTGTTGGAATGCTGTCTGCCAATGCTAAAAATCATGAAGATCTGTTTGTCAGATGTTCGATTGATCAGTCATCGTTTTATAGTCATGAATGTGTCTGTGCTACGATGTGGCTGTATACCCCTTATTCTGATATTGCATTTGTAAACGAGGTTGAATCGCCGCATCTTAAAACCGGAGAGTTTTCATATATCTCAAGGGTGCAGAATTTTCATAAGTCTCACAGGGAAAAAGTTGACGGGAAATTGTATTATGCGTTTCCGCTTGCATCGTTTGTGTTTGCGATGAATGATGCAGGTAAGTATACAATGCAGTCTGGAAAATTCGAAATAGGAATAAATTTCCCTGTCGTATATGAAGATCCGTTTTTTGGAAAAGTAAGAACTGCCGAGACGAGATCTTGCATTGTGGATATGAAGCCTGTAGACTTTAAAGTTAAATCTTTGCCTGCTGCGAAAGATACGGTTGCATTTTCAGGTGCAGTCGGAAAATTCAGTGTAAGCACAGTTGTTCCGCGTGGCGACATAATAGTGAATGAAGAGGCGAGCATTATTGTTATTGTGAAAGGAAGAGGGCTGTTGGGTTCTGACATTCTACCTGAATATCGTGATGCATTCGGAGAAGGAAACAAACTGAAATCTATTTCTGAGCAACTTAATACATATTTTGATGGAGAGTCGATTGTTTCAGAGCTTGAACTCGAATGTGAGTTTGTGCCTACGGATATCAGGAATTGCCGGATAGGTGCAGTCAGATTCGGTTATTTCAACCCGGAAACCAAGAGATTCGAAGTGGCGGAGTCCGAGCCTGTAGATATTGATGTAAAGTCTTCAGCAGTGAAAGTCGAACCAGTGTATATTTAAACAATTCTTATGTTAAGGAAAACAAGCATATTGCTTATGATGTTGCTGATGTCGGCACTTTCGTCATTGGCAGGGTCTGTGCGTCTTTACGAGAGTCCGGCGCGAGGTAAGCGGTCCATAGAGGTGGGAGACATGTTTTACATATATGTCGAGGTCAGCGATATCGATGGCAGACCGGAGATTCCTTCAAACATCGGTGGCGCGAAGGTTATGTATTTCGATCATACGGGTCAATCATCGCGGATGTCAAATGTAAATGGTCATGTAACACAATCAACCAGCAATACATGGACTGTCACGCTCCGTGCTCAGAAAGAAGGCACATATTCATTCGGACCGATTACCGTGGGCGGAGTGAAGAGTAACCAGCTCAGATATACGATCGGTGCTCGGGGCGCAGGTACAAACAATCCAGCTGGAGGAAAGAATCCGGATAATTCCGCTTCTTCCGGAAACACATCCGACAAACCTAAATTTATAGGTAAGGGTGACGGCAACCTATTTATGAGAGCGAGTGTATCGGAATCGAATGTCTACGAGCAGCAAGCACTTGTATATACGGTAAAATTATATACAACATATGACGCTATCAAATTTATAGGAGCCACTGCCGCACCCAAGTTCGACGGATTCGTTGTCGAAGAATCAAAAGCTGTTTCAAGTTCACTGGATTATGAGACTCTGGATGGAAAGACATACGCGACAGCAGTGATTGCAAGATATATAATATTCCCTCAGATGACAGGGCAGTTGAAGGTTATTGGAAACACATATACTGTTTCGGTTGATCAACGTGAGTATTATCATGATCCTTTCTGGGGCAATATGGCAGTGAATTCACCTTTGCAGCTGAATGTGAGTCCGAATGATCTTACTGTAAATGTCAAGGCTCTCCCATCTCCTAAGCCAGCTGATTTTTCAGGTGGTGTAGGTAAATTCACAATCGCATCGCAGTTGAAATCCAATAATTTCAAAACAAATCAGGCAGCCTCGATTGAATATATCGTTACCGGTTCTGGCAATCTCAAATATATTCAATTGCCGGATCTTTCAACCTCTTTCCCTCCTCAGCTTGAAGTTTATACACCCAAGACAGATGTAAAAGCAAATGTCGGTTCATCAAATGTCTCTGGTTCCGTTTCATTTGATTATTCTTTTATGCCGCTTGAAGAGGGTGATTTTAAAATACCTTCTGTAAGTCTCGTGTATTTTAATCCTGAAACGGGTAAATATGAGACATCGACTTCAAAAGAATATAATATCATAGTCGGAAAAGGAAAGGTCTCCGGCAAATCACAGACCAACACGAGGCTTAAATTTGATTCAGGTCTACAGAAAGTTACTTTCGAAAAACTTTCAAAAGATCATAGTCCCGACATATATAAGTTCAGCTACTGGTTATGGTACATCATACCGTTTGTGTCATTGATAATCTCAGTTATTGCGTACAGAAACTATCTTAAGTCGCATGCGGACATGGCTGCCTTTAACAGCCGTCGCGCGAATAAACTTGCACGCCGCAGGCTTAGGAAGGCGGCAGCTGCAATGAAGTCTGACAATTCAGAAACCTTTTACGATGAGCTTCTCATTGCATTGTGGGGTTATTTGGGCGATAAGCTTAAGATGCCGACTTCCGAACTTATGAGAGACAACATCAAGACAGTGCTGGAAACCGAGGGTATACCCGAAGACAATATTTCAGAGCTGCTTGATATTCTTGACAGGAGCGAGTTCGCAAAATATTCGCCTGCGTCAGGGAAAGCCGGGATGTCTGAACTTTATGACAATGCGATAGAGGCAATAAACAAACTTGAAAAATCTTTTAAGGCAGTCAAATGAAAATGAATTATAGGATAATATTTTTTATAGCGTCGGTATTATTGATGCATCCTTTGAGTGTTATGGCGGACAATTCGCTTGAAAGTGCGGAAAAAGCATACAATGAAGGGAAATTTGCCGAGGCGGCTGCTATTTATGGCAAAATTTCGCAGGAACACGGAGTTTCCGCATCTTTGTTGGCAAATATGGGTAACGCGTATGCAAAAGCCGGAGATTACGGACAGGCATTTCTGTGTTATGAACGGAGTCTTTATCTTGATCCCTCGTCTAATGAGGTCAGGAATAACCGCGCATATATTCTTTCAAAGATAGAAGATGGCAACAAAGCCAATGCCAAAGGCAAAAATATATCTGTAGTTGCAGATGAACCGTCATTCTTCTCGCGGGTGAAACGATATGTCACATACAGTCATACGTCAGACACATGGGCGGTATGGGGTGCAGTTTCCTTTGTCCTGCTCTGTGGTTGCATTGCATTGTATATATTCCGCACGGAAGTACTGTTGCGTAAAATCGGTTTCTTTGGCGGATTGTCTCTGCTGGTATTGTGTGTTGTCTTTATGACATTCTCATTTGCATCGGCAAAAGCATGTCAGTCTCATGACCGTGGTGTTATCACCGGCTTCAAGGTGGTATTGCTTACCGAGCCTTTTTCATCTGCAAAAGCTGTTGGAACTCCGCTTGAACGGGGCACCCCACTTGATATTCTTGAGTCAGAAAACAGTCAGGATGGCACCGTCGAATGGTATAAGGTCCGTCTGAATTCAGAGTTTGCCGGGTGGATTCAGGCATCGGATTTCGAAGTGATTTGACGCAGATGGAAGACAGATTAAAAAACGATGTTTTATAACACTTTAAATTTGTGGCGATACTCTTTGTTAAAATGAATTAAATTTCATAACTTAGCAAAACAATAATATCGATTACTAATATTTATTAATAGGAATAATAATCAAAAATACAGAAACCATGAGCAAGACAATCACATTCAACGAGCTCCGCAGACTCAAAGACAGTCTGCCAGATGGCTCGACCCATCGTATCGCAGATGAACTCAATGTCACCGTTCAGACAGTTCGCAATTATTTCGGGGGCGTAAACTATCAGTTTGGCAAAAACGCCGGAATGCATATCGAACCGGGTCCCGACGGTGGCATCGTTGTTTTGGATGACACCACAATCTATGATATGGCTGTCAAGATTCTTGAAGAACAGAACGAGCAACAGTAAAATCAACGGTATTATCAGTCTGCCATGATAGATATAGACGATTTCATCACGTTGGTGATACACACGCCCGCACATGCGCAAAATCTCAGGAATATTCTTGAGAGCCACGGCATGGAAGTAAGGCTTGAGGATTTTGTGTCGTTTAAATCACCAGTGGCAGTGGCACAGCGAGTAAAGATCCGTCCAAAAGATCTGCCGCTTGCGTTGAAAATTATTGAGAGTGGCGAAGGGTATTCACCCGCTCTCATAGATATGAAGATGGCGGGAATGAGCGGAAATCTGCTCATCCCCGTCGATTTTTCCGATTCGAGCCGGCTTGCCGTAAATATCGGCTTCAAGCTGGCTCGTCGGATAGGAGTGCATCCTGTGATTATGCACTCATACGTGGCTCCGATTTTTACAGCCGGCGCTTCGGACGATGTGTTTGGGGAAAACAGCGAGACTCTCGCTGCGGAAGAATCGAGAGATGTGAGAGATATGGCTTCGAAAAAGCTTTCGAAGTTTTGCAGTGATATCAAACAGTCTCAGAAAGAGGGATGTATTCCGGATATAAAGTTTTCTACCAGTTTGCTTGAAGGAGTTGCTGAAGAGTCGATACTTCAATATTGCAAGGAGACTCCTCCGGCATTGGTTGTCATGGCAACAAGAGGTAAAGACAAAAAAGAGGAAGAACTCATAGGGAGCGTAACCGCGGAAGTGCTTGATTCTTGTCGTGTTCCTGTGTTTACTGTGCCTGAAAACTGTAAAATAGAGAAGGTTGAGGATATAGTGCACCTTATGATGTTTTGCAATCTTGACCAGCATGACATAATGACTGTAGATACGCTTATGCGTATGTTCGATTATCCGAAATGCCTTATAACTCTTGTGCCTGTGATGCAGCGCAAGGCGACTAAGATACGAGATAAAATCGAAGCATTGTGCGAGTTCTTCAACAGCAATTATCCGACATCCAGATTTAAAACATTTGTGCCGGATTTAAAGGATTTCAGGAATGAAATAGATGTGGCGATTCCCAAGAAGGGGGTTGATCTTCTGATAGTGCCTAACAAGAAAACGAATGTGTTCAGTAGGATTTTTCGTCCTACTATTGCTCATAAATCATTGTTTGAAAGAGATATGCCAATGTTGGTAATCCCTGTTTGAATTTGTTTTTTGTATGATATATCCATCTGATTTTGAGTCAAAAATTGGATTTGACTATTTGCGTGCTTGTGTGTCTGAGAATTGTCAGAGTTCCATGGGGAAAGCGGAAGTTGCAAAAATGACATTTTCTTCAGATTTCAGTTTTATAAAGACTGAACTCGGATGCGTTGAAGAGATGATGCGAATAATTTCCGCAAATCAGCCTTTGCCTTTGGATAATATTCATGACATTGTGCCATATCTGGTTGAAATCAGGGCTGACGGATCATATATGGTATCAGACCGTCTGTACAGACTTATGAGGATGCTCCGGATGATGTCGGATTTGTCGGTGTTTTTTAAAAGTTCCATAGATTCCGAGTCTGGAGTGACACCATATCCATGTCTTGTCAATGCATTTGCAGATATTGCACTCTTCCCCTTGATCGTGTCTGAGATTGAGAGGTGTGTAAACAAATTCGGCGAAGTTAAGGACAGCGCTTCGCCGGCATTGTCAGAAATAAGGTCTCAGATACGCTCGGCATCCGGCTCTATGCAACGTGCCATGAGGCGGGTAATTGACAGAGCTGTTGCAAACGGCATCGTCGAGAAGGATGCTTCTCCATCCATAAGGGATGGCAGAATGGTGATTCCTGTCACAGCTGCAAATAAAAGGGGAATACAAGGAATTATACATGATGAGAGTGCGACAGGGAAGACCGTGTTTATTGAACCGGCAGAGGTTGTGGAGGCGGGTAACAGGCTTCGGGAACTCGAGATGGAGGAAAGACGCGAGATCATAGCTATACTGAGAGGTATTGCGGATTTTGTGCGTCCGCACATCGATGACATAATCGAGGCTTGTCGAAGTATAGGTCGCCTTGATTTCATAAGAGCCAAAGCGATATTCGCAATAGACCTCGATGCCCAGCTCCCCCATATCGAGGATAAGCACGAAATCGAATGGTATCATGCTGTACACCCCGGACTTGTTATGGCATTGCGCCCTCAAAGCAGGGCAGTTGTGCCTTTGAATCTGAATCTTACTGAAGACCGACGTATTCTTATTATATCCGGACCCAATGCTGGAGGAAAATCCGTATGTCTAAAGACCACCGCTGTCGTTCAGTATATGATGCAGTGTGGTCTGATGCCCACGGTCTATAATAATTCGCATATGGGAATATTTAAGAATATTTTCATAGACATCGGTGACGAACAATCGTTTGAGAACGACCTCAGCACATATTCTTCACATCTGAAGAATATGAAATACTTTATAAATCATACAGATGAAAGGTCTTTGATTCTTGCAGATGAAATGGGCTCAGGCACAGAGCCGCAGATAGGCGGTGCTCTTGCTCAGGCGATACTCCAGAAACTTGGGAAATCCGGTTGTATGGGCATTGTTACCACCCATTATCAAAACCTTAAGACTTTTGCAGATTCGGAATCCGGCTTTGTGAACGGTGCTATGCTTTATGACCGTCAGCATCTACAGCCGACTTTCGAACTGTCGGTAGGCAATCCGGGCAGTTCCTTCGCGCTTGATATTGCCACAAAAATTGGTCTGCCGCGTGATGTTATAGAAGAAGCCAAGGAAATAGTCGGAAGCGATTATGTCAATCTTGATAAATATCTTTCGGAGATTGCACGTGACAGACGTTATTGGGCAAATAAACGTCAGAATATACGGGAGAAAGAGAGTAAGCTCGATTCCTTGTTGTCGAATTATGAGGAGACTGCCGGAGATCTAAGGGCACAGCGTAAGGCGATAATAAATGATGCGCGTAAAGAGGCACGGGAAATTCTGGAGGGCGTGAATGCGAAAATCGAGCGTACTATTCTTGAAATCCGGAAGGCGGAAGCTGAAAAAGAGAAAACAAAGGCTCTCAGAAGAGAATTGGATGAACTCAAGAAAAATGTAATTGAAGATGCTGATTCATCAGTTGTAGACAAACTTCCCAAGGCGCTGGCTCCGTTGCGGCATAAAAGCCGCAGGGTAAATGAAAACGCAAGAATTGCTGGAAATGACACTATCAAGGGTAAGACGGCAGTGAAAGATTTGCAGCCTGGAGATTATGTGAAGATGATCGATGGCTCGATGACAGGAAAGGTGTTGTCTGTAAATGGGAAGAAGGCTGAAGTCGCGTTCGGATCGCTGCGTACAATCGTTGATACCATCAAACTTAGGCTAACTTCAAAACCTAAGGAGTCGGCACTGAGTTCTTCGATGACTATTTCATCGGCGACATCAGAAGAGAGTCGGAAACGGCAGTTGAATTTCAAGAACGAGATAGATGTCAGGGGTATGCGGGCAGACGAAGCATTACAGGCGGTCACGTATTTTATAGATGATGCCATTCAGTTCAGTGCTGCAAAAGTAAGGATACTGCACGGAACCGGTCATGGCATATTGAAAACATTGATCAGAGAACAGTTGAGAGCAAATGGAGCGGTCCGTCATTTTGAGGATGAGGATGTGCGTTTCGGAGGTGCCGGAATTACTGTTGTGGATTTGGAATAATGGATTGCAAATTGTAATTTTGCGTTTCGAAATTTCATAAGAATGAAACGTTTTAAATATACCCCTTTGTGGTTGCTTCTTTCGGTTGCCTTGTCTGTAATTGTTACAATATCTTTTATGGAAGATATAAGGATAGGGGAGTGGACTGTGAAAAAGGCGCCGATAAAAGAATTTATTCTTCAAGATAATAAATTCGATTTACTTGCAGACTCTGATATAAACGCATCGGATTCGGCGGAGATTGTGGGTGGTGTGTCGGCAGATGAAGTCGTCAAGACTGATTCTCTTCCGCAAAATCTTTTTATATTCGGAGATTCAATGACGTTTAATCTTGCATTGAGACTTGCGCAGTATGCACGTCAGAACGGTCATGTGATCCATTCTGTAAATTGGGATTCGAGCAATACAAAAATATGGGCTGAGCATGACACGCTCAGATATTATATCGACAAATACCGTCCGACACAGATTTTCATATCATTGGGAAGTAATGAAATGTACTTCAGGAATCCGGAGACACGTGCGCCGTATGTAAAAAAGATCCTTGAGGTCATTGATACTATTCCTTATGTTTGGATCGGACCTCCTAATTGGAAAGAGGATACCGGTATTAACGATATGCTGCAGCGCATTTGCAAAAAAGGAGCTTTTTTCCGGTCTGAGGGGATGGAATTTAAGCGTAAGAAAGATAATATCCACCCGACACGGGAAAGTTCATCGTTATGGGTAGACAGTATAATGCGGTGGATTCCGAAATCCTCGCATCCTTTCATAGTGGAGATGCCGTCAGATTCCATTGGAAAGGTTAATCCTAATATAGTTTTCCTGAAAGCACTCAATAAATAAGTTCTAAGTCTGTCATGTTTGATAATCTGATCAATAACATTGAACATATATACGTCAACATAGCAGGGATGTTCAGATATGATTCCGCGGCTCCGATGTTGTTTTCCAGTGGTCTGTTCTGGATTCTATTTCTGATATTCATCCCGTTTTATGCAATGCTTAAGAAAAGCAGGATGCGTATGATTGTGTTCGTTGTTCTGTTTTCTCTTTATTTCTATTATAAATCAAGCGGATTCTTTTTCCTGATGCTGATCGGCACATCTTTGGTCGATTGGCTTATATCCAAAGCTATATTCAGAGTGGATTCCCGTTCCGGGAAGAAGTGCCTCATGTGGTTTTCGATAATACTTTCATTATCGATTCTGGGTTACTTCAAGTATGCGAATTTCTTTTTATGGAATTGGAACCAGATGGTACAGGGCAATTTTCAGCCGCTTGATATTATATTGCCGGTTGGTATTTCGTTTTATACTTTCCAGTCAATATCTTATGTGGTGGATGTCTACAAAGGGAAGATTGCTCCAACACGCACATGGCTTGAATATTTGTTTTTCCTGTCGTTTTTCCCGGCTCTTGTAGCAGGACCTATTGTTAGAGCTGATTATTTTCTTCCGCAAATTGAAAAAAATGCAGAGGCAACGAAAAGCGACATATACGGAGGTTTCTGGCTTATAATAGTAGGTATTGTAAAGAAGGCTCTTATTGCCGACTATATTTCGCAATTCAATGATCTGATTTTTAATGATCCTTCATTGTATACCGGAGTTCAGGCGTTGATGGGAGTATTGGGGTACACAATGCAGATCTATTGTGATTTTTCAGGTTATTCGGATATGGCTATCGGTCTTGCGTTGATTATGGGTTTCAGATTGGGTATCAATTTTGATTCGCCATACCAGAGCAGAAATCTGACAGAGTTTTGGCGCAGATGGCACATTTCGCTCTCATCATGGTTGCGCGATTATGTTTATATACCTCTTGGCGGCAACCGCAAAGGAACATTGCGCACTTATATCAATAATTTCCTCACCATGCTCATAGGTGGCTTATGGCATGGTGCGGCGTGGAAATTTGTATTCTGGGGAGCGATGCATGGTTTAGGTCTTGCCGTTCACAAGGCATCGAAGCCTGTTTTAAATAAGATACCTGATAATTTCATAACTGGATTCTTGTTTTGGCTAATTACATTTGTGTATGTATCGCTTCTCTGGGTCTTTTTCAGAGCTGCGTCATTTGAGGATTCTGTACTTATAATAAATAACATATTCGTTGATTTTGAATGGAATCAGATTCCACAATTCTTTGAGGCAAGAATGGTATGGTGTGTAATGATGATCTCGCTCGTAGTTTTTCATTTCATCCCGCAGAGGTGGGCAGATGTCTGCCAGTATGCATTTATAAAGAGTCCCTGGATTTTGAAACTTCTTATATTCCTTGGTGTCGTGCAGCTTGTAATAGAGTTTATGTCGGAAGAAGTCGCTCCTTTTATTTATTTCCAGTTTTGAATAAGAAAGTTGATCAATTCTAAAATTAGGGGCGTTTTTGTCACTGACATATTATATAGAAAATACGTTTGGGTTGGGTCATTAATGATCCGACCCAATTTTTATCAAAAAAAAAGCGAAAAAATATTTTATCGGATAAATATGTGGTTTGCAGTCTTTTATCAATATTTGCGGGGATTGTTTTGAAAAAAATCGCAAATTTTTTTGTTTTAAAATTTGCACGGTAAAGAAATTTGATATAACTTTGCACTCGCAAACGGGAAAAACGATGTTCTAAAACATAAAATCGGAAACCAGGAGCAACGAACAATGACATTTTGCTACCAAGACAAGCAGCGAGACTGGAAACAGTCAAGTTGAGAGTATAAGGGAAACGAACAGTTTCCGTCAAGATTCCAACTTAATAAACAGACGCTTGGGTCAAGACAAACAAACGTAGGCGAGACCTTCGGGTCGTGCCGAAAGTATTTTGTGAAAAATAAAATAAACAAGATATAACAGCGGAGAGTTTGATCCTGGCTCAGGATGAACGCTAGCGGCAGGCTTAACACATGCAAGTCGAGGGGCATCGGGAGGGAAGCTTGCTTTCCTTGCCGGCGACCGGCGC
>RIAY01000020.1 GCA_003833075.1 Muribaculaceae bacterium Isolate-036 (Harlan)
GGAGGATTTTACCCCAACCTCGGGGATCTCAGGCTCATACCTGCATGTCTCCACAGTCTTCGGACTGTTTAACATTCATTCATAATCTCAAACCCTCTGACCCGTCAATATTTTTCAGGACGCTACAGCATGGATTAATTGTCGTGAAGAGTTAGCTACTTTTGTTAAGGATGGACTTACTGCAATTTTCGGATTAGCAGCTTTGTGTATATTTCCTTGGATACCATTATTCAAGAAAATATTTTCAAAAAGTGCCTCATTGGGTTCTTTTGATTGATATGAAAATCAGGTTGACGTTATTAGTCGACTAATCTGAAATTGATATGACAACCCAATTTGAGATACGAAATAGTACTGCGGAGTTCCTGATCTTTCAAATTGATGGAAAGGAGGTTGGTGTGCAGGTTGTGTACCGGAATGAGACCATCTGATGCTCACAGAATCCTATAACGTAATCGTTTGAGGGAAGTATGCCAGCGTTAAACAATCACCAGAGAATTGAAAGTTTGTTTTCCAAGAACTTTCAAAGAGAGTTAAATACTTCAGATCCCGTTTCGATTTAAGTGAATTTATCTGTAAAGAAAAAGATTGAATTATGAGCAGCAATAAACATCATACCTTTCAAGACTACATATATTCTACTTATTCTAATAAGAATAGTGGCACTGCGGCCTCTTATCTGAAGGCAATACAAATACTTGATGAATTATTTCAGATAAAAGACATTTTCAATCTAAAAGGTAAGTCCCTAAGTGAGATTAAGGATCCTTATTTGATAGAACGAATTATTGATTATATAGCTGAGGAAGAAGATAAATACAGACATGGAGAGATTTCTCTCTTTGATCTGGGTAAATCGACTCAAACCAGTTATCCAAGAAAGAGGTTTTGTACTGCAGCTATTCGTAGATTAGGCGAGTTTGTGAACCTTATTTGCTGTGAAGATGCTACTGATATAATGCGAAGTTCTACCCATAAAGGATCGAAGTTATCATCTGACTTATTAAAGAGATTTAATATCAATGATAAAGGAACGGATAAGGAGATTCGTGCTAAACGAAGGGTCGGACAGAATATTTTCAGGGCGATGCTTTTGGAAATATATGATGCAAAATGTTGTATAACTGGAATAGATATTCCGGAAGTACTCCGAGCCAGTCATATTGTTCCATGGGCTGAATGTATAGACACGAGATTGAATCCAGAAAATGGATTGTGCCTTAGTGCTACATATGATGCAGCCTTTGACAAGCACCTAATTACATTTGATGAAGATTACAGACTTGTACTTAGTCCAGTATTAAAAGAAGAATATACATCAGAGGCATTTAAGACACATTTCTTAAAATACGAAGGCACAACAATAGTTCTGCCGTTAATGTTTAAACCCTCACAAGATTATCTTTCAAAGCATCGTGCAAAGTTAATCGTTTGAATACGGACGTGTCAAATTAAGAATATTGCAAGATTGAATATTGACTATGGCGAAGAAGTTTGAGATACGAAATAGTACTGCGGAGTTCCTGATCTTTCAGATAGAGGGGAAGGAGGATGGTGTACAGGTTGTATACCGGAATGAAAGTATCTGGTGTACGCAGAAGGCTATGGCGCAGCTTTTTGATGTGGGTGTTCCGGCAATAAGCAAACACCTTAAAAATATTTTTGAGAGTGGTGAACTTGTCGAAGATATGGTAGTTTCCAAAATGGAAATAACCACTGAGCATGGTGCTATACCGAATAAGACTCAGACTAAAGATGTTACTTTCTACAACCTTGATGCCGTTATATCGGTCGGTTATCGGGTGAACAGCACCCGTGCCACGCAGTTCAGGCAGTGGTGTACGTTCATTTTGCGGCAGTTTGCCATACGGGGATATGTGATTGACAAGAAACGGATGGAAAACGGTTCGTTTATCGGAGAGGATTATTTCGAGCATCTGTTGGCTGAGATCCGGGAGATTCGCCTCAGTGAACGGCGGTTCTATCAGAAGCTGACAGACATTTATGCTACTGCCATCGACTATAACCGGGATGCGCCAACCACACGACTTTTTTTCAAGAAGGTGCAGAATAAGATGCACTACGCAGTTCATGGTCATACAGCCTCCGAGCTTATCGTGAAACGTGCCAACGCCGAGAAAGAACACATGGGGCTGACGACATGGGAAAACGCGCCGCATGGGAAGATTGTAAAGCCTGACGTAAGTATTGCCAAGAACTATCTCAAAGAGGTGGAACTTGCCGACATGGGGCGGCTTGTCAATGCCGTGCTTGATATGGCAGAGCGTATGGCTCAACGCCATATACCCATGACTATGGAGGACTGGGCGAAACGAATCGACATAATTCTTGAAGCGTCCGGCGATGCCGTTCTGACCGATGCCGGCAAAATCACCGCTGAATTTGCCAAAAGCTTTGCAGAATCGGAGTTTGAGAAATACCGCATAATCCAGGACAAGCTCTTTCAGTCCGACTTCGACCGCTTCAATAACGACAATCTTATCCCTTTAGACATAGAATAACAATTCCATGACATACAAAGCTAAATATCAGGAGCTTGTTGAGCTATCGCACAGCGATAATCCAATGATAAGAGAACAAGCGGATGCGTGGCTTGTCAGTATAGGCCTGCAAGATGCGGCAAAGCTGAAGGTGTCTGCTTTTTTACTTGATTTGGCAATTCGGAATGTCAAAGGCGAGATTTCTCGTGAAGCAGTGAGTCAAAGATTAAGGGAGCATTATGGGGATAATTTATATGATGAATCCCAAAACTTGCTTGATGGAGGTTATGAGATTTTACCACCCGATTCTCCGAAGATAAAAGAGATAGAGGATTACAACCGTAAACTCCGTCCGGCTTTGTATGCAGAACTTGATAAAAAGAGGAATAGAAGAAAGTTAGAATGAAAGCATTGACATATACGAAGCCGGGACGGTTTGAGCTGATTGAGAAACCGAAACCGGAGATTTTGAACCCAAAGGATGCCGTGGTGAGGGTGACTCTTTCGAGTATCTGTTCGTCGGACCTTCATATTCTGCATGGGGCTGTGCCTAAGGCAGAGATCGGCATTACCGTTGGGCATGAATTAGTTGGTGTCGTTGAGGCGGTCGGTTCGGAGGTCACCAAGGTCAAGCCGGGCGACAGGGTTGCCGTGAATGTCGAGACGTTCTGCGGCGAGTGCTTCTATTGCAAACGGGGATACGTGAACAACTGCACATCCGGTGGTTGGATGCTTGGCTGCCGCATTGATGGCGGTCAGGCGGAATATGTGCGTGTGCCATACGCCGATAATGGTCTGACTCCGATTCCCGACAACGTGAGCGACGAACAGGCTCTGTTTGTCGGCGACATTCTCGCTACCGGTTATTGGGCTGCCACGATTTCTGAAATTTCCGAGGAAGACACTGTACTTATCATCGGTGCCGGACCGACGGGATTATGCACATTGGAATGTGTTCAGCTGTATGACCCTCGAAAGATAGTCGTTTGCGAGACTGATGAAAGTCGCCTCGAATTTATACGCCAGCATTATCCTAATGTTGATGTAGTAGAACCAGCAAAATGTCGTGAAGCGCTTGACTCATTGACAGAGGGGCGTGGTGCCGACCGCGTGATTGAGGTTGCCGGAGGTGAAGATACTTTTGAACTCGCATGGCGATGTGCCCGACCTAATGCCATCGTCACGATTGTAGCCCTCTACGAGAACGAACAGATATTGCCACTGCCGTGGATGTATGGCAAGAACCTTACGTTCAAGACAGGCGGCGTCGATGCCTGCGACTGCGACAAAATCATGCAGCTCATCTCCGAAGGTAGGATTGACACCACCCATCTGATAACCCACCGCTACCCCCTCAGCCGTATACAGGAAGCCTACGACTTATTCTCAAGGCGAGTGGACGGTGTTATCAAAACCGCCATTTATCCGGATTGAGACGGCATCCGATTTGAACTGAAAGAAGTTCAAATCAGATGCACAATTATCAGAACATCGCCGACAGTTATAAGCGGATTCTCTTTCAGCCAACGGCTGTTTTCATGAAACTCCAAGTGGAGGTCAGATGCGTATTGTATTTTCATATTTCCTTATTGTTAAGTTGTTAAGCGAGAGGACTTACCTTCTCAAGCTTATTCCATTTAGTGTTTTCGACTATTTCCTTGATAACAACCTTGCCGACTTCGTCCGCATAAGGGAGTTTCATCTGGCTACCGATGTCATCGCCCTGCATATATCGATACGCATAAGGGGTAATCTCTACGTAGTCGGTTTCCTTCAAGATTCCGAGAATATGATCGACTTCTCCCAATTCAACCGAGATTCCGGCATCAGACAATCCTATGACAGCTCGGAAGCAATCATCAAGATTCCAATAGCTACCGGTGCCGACATAAAAATGCCATTGACCATTGGTATATGTAGGGTACAAGTGAACTCTCGCATACACCACATCAAAGCCGTGATAAGGTGAGACATCGGACTTCCATCTTCTGAAATCATCCTCAGAATCAAGATTATATTCTCTTGTCTCATGCCCTTTGCTTGAATGCCTGAAGACTTCGATATCATCTCCCGACATCTTGCCATATACAGCTTCGTATGCTATACGCCAATAGTGCATATATCGTCTGATGGTCATCTCAGAGAACAGAGTAGGCTCGACCTGATTCTCATATATGTTAATTACCCGAAGTATATCGATTCCGTCATAGCTATTGTCAGGAATCAAAGAGTTCAGGACTGACCTCTTTATCAACCCTTCTCTCCGGTAGTAACTCAAATATTTCTCAACATACGAATTATATTGTTCGGGCGCAGACAAGATGTTGTCAACGAGTCCGGCAACATACTTCTCGATTTTTGAGAATATTCCGACGAGTTCATCCTCATAGAAACAATGGCGGGAATTACAATCATCCTTGTCACAAAATACATGATGGTCATAAGTGTCTCCGGTGATATAGAGATAATGGCGATCCTTATAGGTTGATACCGACAACCTATACCACTCCCATCTTTTACCCTTGACCTCAAACCAAAGACTTCTCCTCTCATCATCGCCCATAGGAGCCAGACGACTCATCGAGCCATGTATGCTGCGTATGATATCAGCACACTTCCCCGAAACGACGGTCACATCAAGACCGCGACTGTCGAGGAGGTAGAGGATGTCTGACTGAGTCAGAGCATTTTGGCGATATAATTTCTTTTGATCATTAAACTTCATTTTCATTCGGGTTATGCGTCATAAGACGCGATTATTGAAATGTGTGTCCGCAGCTAATCGCGATGGAGAAGGTTATATCGGTTTGGACACAAAAAAACGACTGTCGGGAAGCTTGGTAAGGACTTTCCGACAGTCGTTATATCTCAGTAGTCTGTATTTGTAGACTAACTTATGTCAGTTGGGTTACTGAAACGAAACGGTCGGACAGCTCTGTAATATGATGTGCCTGTTGTTGACGGCATAAGCACACATGCATTGCGTTCAAAGCCTTTTAAGCTTTGAATACCTTTGATTATTAGTATGTTGCAATGCTGTCTTGCCATTTGTTTCTTTTTTGTGGCCGCAAAGTTAATACTTTTTCACAAATCCACCAAATAAATTTTTCACAAGCGACAGGAGTATGATATACTATACTTTATTCGACCAATTTCAATACCAACTATAATAGAATGGTCGAAAGTATGATTTATTATACTTTCGTTTGACTGCATCAAAAATTCTCCTTATTTTTGCGAAAAAGTTTATTATGTCAGACTATGGAACTGATGGATATAATGAAACAGCGTAGGGAAATCCTTTCTCTGACCCAACAGGATCTTGCGGAGATGGCGCAAGTCGGGCTTGCCACGATCAAGGACATTGAGCGAGGCAAGGGTAATCCTGCACTTAGCACCGTAAAGAAGATTCTTGATGTACTTGGCATTGAGATTGAATATCGCATAAGGCAGACAGTCTGAAACAGCTTGAAGTTTATTTCAATGATATAAAGGCAGGGATTCTTTCAGAACAGCATCCCGGAACCGGGTATTCTTTCCAATATGATGAGGAATATCTCAAATCTGCCATGCCTCCAATATCGGCAACTTTACCAAAGAAAGTCACAGCATATAGTTCCGAACATCTATTTCCATTTTTCTCAAATATGCTTCCTGAGGGAGCCAACCGTCGCGTTATATGCCGCGTCCTGAAGATTGACGAAAATGACTTTTTCGGACTACTTGAAACAATGGCCGACAGAGATTTCATAGGAGCTGTAAATGTAAGGAGGATAAAAAATGATTGAAATCTTTCAGAGAAGATGAAACGCAACTACACTCGTATCGTAAACGAACGGATAAGCCGCTTCAACAGAATATCCGAATAATCTCACCTAATAAAACCGTAATGAAATGTCTAAAGCTAAATTAAAGAAACTGTTATCGACTCTTTCAAAAGAACAGGTAGTTGATATTATGCTCCAGTTATACGACGCGAGCAAGGAAGCAAACGCATGGCTTGAATTCTATATAGAGCCCAATAGCGATACAGAACTTGAAAAGTATAAGAAAGCAATCCGTAGCCAATTCTACGGACGGAATGATTGGCCTAAAGATCCAAGTTTCAGAGAATGCAATAAACTGATAACCGCGTTCAAGAAACTCATACCAGATCCTCATGCTATTGCAGATTTGATGCTCTATTATGTAGAGCAAGGATGTAGTCTGACTGCTCAATATGGCGATTACGACGAACCTTTTTACACCGCTCTTGAAAACAATTTCAACAAAGCAGTCAAATTCATATCATCCAATGGATTGATGTCAGATTACAGTCTCCGTATGCAACGTATGATTAAATCAGTGGAATGTTGTGGCTATGGCTTTCCCGATACATTGTGGGACATCTACTACGAATATGCTGAAGACTGATTGAATTCTTTTTTATTACTGTCCGCTAAATATTTTTTGAGCGATTGAAAAAATAGGGCTGATTCCATTTGCAGGAGTCAGCCCTTTATGGTTACTTTGGTGTCGCCAAACAAACCATTATAACCATGAGCAAAAGTAGCAATTTCCTCGGACAGCCGATGCAACGGCACGGAAGAGTGGATAAAACAGCTTAGAATCATTGATTCCACAACCATCACGCTGTTCTCCAATGCTATTTTCAAGGGAGTCGGACGACATCCCAAGACTGGCAAGAAGAAAGGGGGTATCAAGGTGCACTCTGTAATACACGCCAACGAGGGCGTTCCCTGCGATGTGCAGTTCACTTCGGCAGCGACAAACGATTCATTCATGCTTGCTCTGAGTCATTACAGCCATAATGATATAGTGGCACTTGACCGCGCATATATCAACTATGCCAAATTTGAGGAACTTACAGACAGAGGCGTGGTATATGTCACCAAAATGAAGAAAAACCTCAGCTACGAGATTCTTGTGGACTGCGTGTATCAGAATTCGCAGGGGCATATGGAGTACCGTGAGCAAGTAGTGGTGTTCCGTAAAAACGGCATCAACCACATTGCCAGGATTATCACATACGTTGACATCAAGAAAGGCAAGAAACCTAAGCTTATATCGCTTCTGACCAACGACTTCGACATGCAATTGCAGACAATTGTGGCAATATACCGCCGCCGGTGGCAGATTGAGTCGCTTTTCAAGCAGATAAAGCAAAACTTTTCGGTCTTACAAAGCACCTTGCAAAGGCGTTGGAGCTTCTCGGGACTGGCTACAATCGTCAGAATTATTCTGATGTATTACCTAAATCTCGAAAAGTTCCTCAATCAGCCTGATGCAGACCTGAAAATCATGCTTGTCGAAGCAGCAGAATCACCACCTAAAGATGCTGAAAACTGCTGAGGGGGCTTGTCATATACAAAAAGTAAGCCCAACTTCTGGCATGCAGGAAGTTGGACTCACCTTTTTATAGTTTAGCGGACAGTAATAAATCTAAATATGTCAAAGCTATATGATGACGTCAAGAAACAAGGAGAGCAGATTGACGACCTGCAAAAGACAGTTACCAACCACGGCACACGCATCGAGACCCTCGAAACCAAGGCGAAGGCAACGCCACCGCCACAAGCAGTCAATCAAGGGCCGATAACGGTGAAATTGCCCGACAATGTTGCGACCAATGAAAGCATCAGCAAACTGCTTGATGAAAAGCTATCGGCAACCTCAACCGACGGTACACTCAAAAAAGTTATGGAGCAACTGCCGGGTAGCCTGTCGAAGGGAGTTGCGGATGTACTGTCCGACAATCTGGGAGATAAGGGCAAGAACGCTCTTTATGAAGGATTCCGCAGGGAGTTTGCAGATGAGCGAAAAAAGCTCTATGACGTGGTGAACGACATGCGCTACAAAGCCCAGTCGATAATCTGGGGGCAATGGTGGCGTGCAACCCCACATTGGGTCTATACCATCTTTGCGGTTCTACTTCTCGCCGCCGGAGGTTTCGGTTATGGATTCTTTTATCTGTTGAATCAGAACAGCCGACTTATCGAAACCGAATGGCTCTATCGCAGAGAGCGGACACTCTACAAGAGCGAAAAAGAACTTCAACTCCTATTGAATCACGAAAAGGATTTTTTCACAGGAACGTCCCATGAGCAGGATAGCATCAAAGACGTAATCCGCTACTGGGAGCAAAAAGGAGATTTCGACAAGACTTTCCTCTACTTCAGCCCAGCCGAAGATTAATTCCAACGCCGCCGAGAGCCACCACCCTCTCGGCGGCGTTTTGTCTATAATTGTCTGACATCGTTGTCGGTAGTTGCAAAATTTATCTTTGTTTTGATTGTAATCTCAGATTTTATATGTAACTTTGCGTTTAACATCAAAGAATTGTAATCAGTAAGCAAAACAAGTAATATGGAATCACCAAAGATAAACAGAATAAAAATTGCATTGGTTGAGAATGGTAAAACCGGTAAATGGCTTGCCGAGCAAGTCGGTAAAAATGAAGCTACGGTTTCCCGATGGTGTTCCAACAAGATGCAGCCCTCCCTTGATACGCTTGTGAGGATTTCAGAGTTACTTGATATTGATGTTAAAGACTTAATCGTAAGCAATAAAGCATAGCCATGGACAAGAAAGAAATATTTGATAGAATTGAATATGTAGTGGCTTGTGTCGGAGCTTTCGCCCAACGGTATCAGCTCTCCAACATGCAGGCATACGCATATCTGCGCCGTTTCACTGGCATAGATTTCCTTCTTGACTGTTATGCCGCCGAACATACCCTTTCCATTGACGACGCTGTTTCAGACCTTCAGGTAATTTGCCAACGGGAAGGAGGGAAAATATGATACGCCTCTATCACGGGTCAAACGTGGCCATTGAGCATATTGACCTCTCACGCAGTAAGCGTGGCAAGGATTTTGGACAGGGCTTCTATCTCAATGCCAATCCCGACCAAGCTATGGAAATGGCAGTCCGGACAACCCGATTTCTCAACGAAGGAGCCGCCACTTTATCGTGCTTTGAGTTCGATGAGGACGAGGCTAAAAAGAGCGGGCTTAACATAAAGATTTTCCCTGACTATTCCGAAGAATGGGCGGAATTTGTGGTGATGAACCGCAAGAACAACTCTGATGTTCCGGCTCATCCCTACGACATTGTTATCGGGCCTATTGCCGACGATACTGTTGGCGTTCAGATTCGCCGTTTCATAATGGGCTATCTGTCGGCATCGGCATTGGTCGAAGAACTGAGATTCAAGGGCGACCATGCTGTACAATACTTTTTCGGCACACCCAAAGCCATACAACTCTTAAAACGCATCGAATTATGACGCAAGACATACAGTTTCAAATAGAATGCCTTGCGGCAGAACTTGCAGAGATGCTTATGGCGGAATATGGCTGGGACATACACCGCGCCCTCGACGAACTATATTCATCAACCACTTTCGCCAAGCTAAACGACCCGGAATGCGGCCTATACTACCAAGGCGCAGTATATATCTTCCAATTCCTCAAATCCGAAATCGAAACCGGCAAAGTCGCATAAAATTATGGCAAAGAAAACCAAATCATACTCACAGGTGCAGGCTACCGATGCTTTGGAGCATCTTGGTCAGCACGGCACTTCGGCGTCGGAGTTCATTTATGACCTCCTGCGCATCTTCGCCGGATATGGCGACGGTCAGATACGCCGTACCAAGGACGGCCCCGGCAATCTTGCTAAAGATGGCGAGACAGTCCTTATCAAGAATCTTGTCGCTTATCGCGAAGCCGTTGTCAATACTCTCGACGGCGATTGCTCTAAGATGTACGATGTTATCAACGCCATGCGCGATGATGCGAAGATTGCCAAGCACTCTCCACGACTTTACATCACAAGCAACGGCGTTTTTGTTGTGGCATACGACCCCAAAGAAAACGACTGGTACGAGAACCGCATTGACCTTCTGTGGAAAGACTTTGAATTTTTCACCCCCCTTGCAGGTATTGAAAAAATTCAGTTCACAGCGGAAGCCGAGGTCGACGTAAAGTCAGCCGAGTTGATGGCTAAGCTCTTTGATGATATTCGCCGCTACAATGATATCCGCGACCCTCAGACCGTTCATGCGCTCAACGTGTTTATGTCGCGTCTGCTTTTCTGTTTCTTTGCTGAGGATACCGGCCTTTTCCCCGAAGACAATCTCTTCACCAACACGCTCCGTACTCACACCAAAGAGGACGGCTCTGACCTTGCCGAGTTTATCGACCGCGTGTTTATGGCGATGGCTACGGCACCATCCGGAGACGGGCGCGATTTATCGCGCCCCTACAGTGCCTTTCCATATGTCAATGGTGGGTTGTTCCGCGACCGTTATCCCATCCCCGTGCTTTCTCGCCGTGCCCGCACTCTGATTATCAACTGCGGTGAATACAACTGGCGCGAAATCAACCCCGACATCTTCGGCTCGATGATTCAGGCAGTCGTTACCCCGGAACATCGCGCCAGTCTTGGTATGCACTACACATCGGTGCCGAATATCGAGAAAGTGATACGCCCGCTTTTCCTCGATGCACTCGAAGAAGAATTTGAAGCTGCATGCACCGAGGCTCGCGAGAAGATGGCAAAGAAAGCAAACCACAACCGTGCTTCTCAACGCTTGCGCAATCTGCTAAACCGCTTGTCAAACATCAAGTTCTTTGACCCGGCTTGTGGTAGCGGCAACTTCCTTATCATTACTTATAAGCGACTGCGCGAGCTTGAAATCCGCATTTGGAAAGCGATGCGCGAAATTACGGGTATGGCATTATTGCCATTTCCCAACATCACGCTAACGCAGTTCTACGGCATCGAACTTGACGAGTATGCTGCCGAGACCGCAACGCTCTCCATGTGGCTTGCTGAACATCAGATGAACGTCAAGTTTCAGGAAGAACTCTTTGTTCTCCCCGAAACCTTGCCGCTGAAGCCATCCGGCCATATCGTCTGCGGCAACGCCTGTCGCCTCGACTGGAATACCATCTGCCCACACACTCCCGAAGATGAAGTCTACATCATGGGCAATCCACCCTACCTCGGAAGTAAACTTCAAGATGAGAGTCAGAAAGAGGATATGAAGTTTGCGATGCAAGGCACTGATGCTGCTAAAACAGTTGATTACATAGCCGCTTGGTTTTGGAAAGGTGCTAAATATATTCGTGGTACTAAAGCCAAATATGCCTTTGTAACAACAAATTCTATCAGTCAAGGTGAACAGGTAGCAATGCTATGGAAACCCATTTTTGACCTTGGTCTCGAAGTATCCTTTGCCCGTACCTCTTTTAAATGGAGCAATAACGCCAAACACAATGCAGCCGTAATAGTGGTAATTATTGGGGTTCAAAATAAAGAATCCAGCGAAAAAAGATTGTTTATTGAATCATCTAAAACAGAGAAAAAGGTTAAATCAATAAATCCATATCTTTCTGACGGAGACTCGAATATAGTTTTCAAAACTAATAATGTTCCTTATGGACTGCCCGATGTCTTATTTGGTAGTATGCCTCGCGATGGAGGACATCTTAATTTCGAGCGAGATACTGCTGATTTGATTCGGCAACAGTATCCTGAAGCTGCTAAGTTTGTAAAACGTTACGTGGGCTCACAAGAACTACTTCAAGATATCGAACGATATTGCCTTTGGATTGAAGATACTGCTGAAAATATACAGTTGGCAAATTCCATCCCAGAAATCAGAGAGCGTCTCCTTGCTGTTTCTGGAGAACGAGCGGCAAGTAATGCAGCAAGTACTCAAGCTTATGCGAATAGACCTCACATGTTTGTGCAGAGGGCATACAAACCAACAAAGGCTGTTATTATCCCGTCAGTATCTTCAGAGCGACGAGAATATATTCCAATAGGATTTGTAGATAAAGATACAGTTATTTCTAATCTTGCTTTTGCTATATACGATGCCGAAAAGTGGCTCTTTGCTTTGCTGACGTCTAAGATGCACAATCTTTGGGTCAGAACAGTCGGAGGTCGACTTAAATCTGACATTCGATATTCTCAAAGTCTTTGCTATAACACATTCCCATTCCCGAAGCTGACAGCAGATCAGAAGGAGGAGTTAGAGGAATTGGCAAAAAATATTCTCAATATTCGCGACGAAAACTTTGACATGACCCTCGGAGAAATGTATAATCCGGAGTCCATGCCCGACGAACTGCGCGAGGCTCACCATCAGCTCGATTTCGCCGTGGAGCGCATCTACCGCCCCGAGCCGTTCACCTCCGACGAAGAACGCCTTGAACATCTCTTCAAACTCTACGCCAAAATGACAAAAAATGAATAAAGATTTATTATCAAATATTGCATCCAATACGCTAACTGCGTTAGGAGGGCTTAGCGGTGATGCTGATAAGGCGATTATATCTGCTGTTTTCTCCCCTATGGTAGTTGAAATTACAGGAGATGTTGCATCAAGAGCATTAAGTGCATTGCAATCAAGTAGATTAGGCGACGCTATCAACCTTATTTTCAATAAATTCAAAATCAGAAGATGTCAAGGTGAAAATTTTAGGAAAGATGCTTTTATGACTGATAATGGTGGAGAACAGGCAAAACAGGTTTTAGAAGGAATCCTTCTCAATATAAATGAAGAATATGAAAAAAAGAAAGTTGAATATCATGCAAATTTGTTTACCAATTTATGCTTTGAAGAAAGATTAATATTTGATCAAGCGTTATATGTGACACATCTGATTAAACGGTTGAGTTATAGGCAACTTATACTCATCGCGATCTTTAATCGATCCCCTATAAAAGTTGAAAATTGGGTCTTTCAATTTGAAGAGTATTCGGAAAATTATATTTTTAAAAGTTGTGCTGATTTATACTGTGAAATTAAAGATTTGGAGCAGAAGGTAATTATTGAAGATTGTAATCCAATAGCAACATATGAAGGGTCTCCAATTTATGCGTTTAAATTAAGTGTACTGGGGATGATAATTTATAATGAATTAGATTTGTCATCAATTCCAGAAGACGACATAAATAAAGTGTCAGAAATGCTAATAAATAAGCGATGCAAAATCTTGTAGAAGTCCAATACAGTAAGACGGGCAAATCAAGCAATACCGATGCGCTCGGTATGCGTGAAATGCAAGCTATGGTTTACGCCCAGCGCCATCGTCAGCACTTGCTCGTCAAGGCGCCACCGGCATCGGGAAAAAGCCGTGCCATGATGTTTGTGGCTCTTGATAAACTCGCCAATCAAGGTGTGAAGAAAGTAATCGTGGCCGTTCCTCAGCAAAATATCGGTCGAAGCTTCAAGGACACCCCCTTGAAGAAGTTCGGATTTTTTGCCGACTGGAACGTTGCTCCTTATTGGAATCTTTGTCTCAATGCCGGAAGCGAGAACTCCAAAAAGTCGATTGTCCGAGAATTTCTTGATCATCCCACCGCTACCAAACTCGTCTGCACTCATGCCACGCTCCTTAACTCGCTCAACGGCATTGATGCGCGAAAACTCGACAATGTTTTCTTCGGTATAGACGAGTTTCACCACGGCTCGGCTGACGAGGACAACCGTCTCGGCACACTCATTCGGCGACTTCTCAACGAGACCTCTGCTCACATACTCGCCATGACCGGCTCCTATTTCCGAGGCGACGCCGTTCCGGTTATGCGCCCCGAAGACGAGGCAATGTTTCAGCCGACAATCAACTATAACTACTATCAGCAGCTAAACGGCTACAAATGGTTGAAAAGACTTGGCATCGGCTATAGCTTCTTCCAAGGCAATTACCTTACAGCCATTCCCGATGTACTCGATACTCACAAGAAAACGCTTATCCATATTCCACACCCCAACAGCAAGACCGGGGCGTTTATGAATAAGCACGACCAGGTGGCAGAGATTATCAAGTTTATCGGCGAGATTGTCGACCGCGACTATAACAACTATCTCTACAAGGTAAAAACTGCCGATGGCCGTATTCTCACCGTCTGCGACCTCGTGGAAGACAGCAAAGAGCAGCGCGATGCGTTACAGTCGTACCTGCAACGCATGAACTGCCGCGACTCGCTCGACATTCTTATCGCTCTCGGCACCGCCAAGGAGGGCTTTGATTGGGAATGGTGCGAGCACTGCATCACCATCGGCATACGTGCCTCACTGACAGAGGTAGTTCAGATTATAGGTCGTTGTACCCGTGACTGTGAGGGTAAGACCCATGCGCAGTTTACCAACCTCATTCCTTGCCCTGATGCAGCGCAAGATGATGTTTCTATGGCGGTCAACGACTTCCTTAAAGCCATATCCGCGTCATTGCTCATGGAGCAGGTTATGGCTCCCAAATGGAACTTCAAGACCAAGGTCGACGATGAAGACAAGCCCGAAAAACCAAAGAAGCCGGGCGAAGACGACCACGTTATCGAAGTCAAAGGCTTGCCAAAGCTCAACGACAAAACCAAGGCTATAGTCGAGAATGACCTTGACACACTCGTTGCAACAACGCTCTCTGATAAAAATATCCGAGAGACTATCATCGGCGAGGGAATGGCCGAAATGATTACCGAGGTTTACATTCCCAAGATAATCCGCGACACATATCCCGACCTTAACGAGGAAGAAGTCGATGCGGTTGCCAAGCACACAATCCTGACTATCGCCACACAGGGAGAGCAGGTCGTAGGCCCTGATGATTCCGGCAATAAATTCATCAAAATTGCCAACAAATTTGTCAACCTAAACGACCTTGACATCAACCTTATTGCCGAAATAAATCCCTTTCAACGCGCATACGAGGTTGTCAGCAAATCGCTTACCCCCGAAGTGCTCCGCACCATCCAGTATGTTATCGAGGATAAGCGCTCGGAGAAGCTGACCGATGAAGAAGCGATTTTGCTATTCACAAAATATCTTCCAAAGTGGCGCGAGGAAAATCCGGGAAAAGTAAAGCCGGAGATAACCGACGGCGACCCGCTGGCGCGCCGAATAGCTATGGCTATCGAACATCTCCGTCAACTCAAACGCAATAAACTCGCACAGCAGCAATGATCAACTGGGAAAAGGAACTCGAAGCGATATTTAACGACCCTCTCTTAGCCGATGTTACCGTTCCACGCAAACGGGCAACATCAAGCGACCGCCTGATTGCCGGATTCCAAGAGATACTTGCCTTCCACGAAGCCAATGGTCGACTTCCCGAAGATACGCCGGAAGAAGCCTCGCTGTTCCATAAATGGACCGGGCTTCTGAAAAGTGAGAAGAAAATTGAGCGTTGTCGCCCGTTTGATGACCTCGGTATTCTTCCTCAGCCTGTTCTGACTGCGGAAGAACCTGAAGCCGAATATCACCGCGAGCTGACTGAGGAAGAACAGCTTGAAGCTATTCTTAATGACCCATTGCTCGCTGATATTGAGGATGGCTCAGACCTCGGCCTTTTTGATGTGCCCGAATATATGCGCCAACGCCTTGAAGCGCGTAAAGAAGCGGACTATGTCGGCAAACGTCGCCCTTGCGAAGACTTCGACAAGTACACTGATGGCTTCAAGGAGATTCAGCAAGGGCTGAAATCCGGCAAATACAAACTCGTCAAGTTCAGTGAGCCGAATCTGAAAATCGGTCGCTACTTCGTCGAACAGGGTATCATTGGCTATCTTGCCGCTTTCGAGCAAGAGGCGAAGAATAATCTCAATCGCATTGATGGCCGTACACGCGTCATCTATGAAAACGGCTCTGAGGCCGACATCAAATTCCGTACAATCACTAAAAACCTTTCTGTCGACGGTTATAGCATTATGGATTGTTCGGAAATGTCGCCCGAAGATTTTGAGGAATGCTTCACACTCACCGATAAAGACGTTGAGAGCGGCACAATCTATGTACTTCGCTCTAAATCTTCTAGCCCCGAAATTGCAGCAATCAAAGACCTCTATAAAATCGGTTTTACCGTTACCTCTGTTGAGAGTCGTATTGCCAACGCCAAGAACGAGCCGACATATCTTTGTGCTGATGTCGAGGTTGTGGCTACATGGAAAGTCTACAATGTAAAATCTTCAACGTTCGAGGCTCTCATCCACAAACTCTTTGCGCCCGTCCAATTACAGGTAACTGTCGATGGCCACCGACCCAAAGAATGGTTCATTATTCCTTTCAAGGTGATTGAAGAGGCGATAAACGCAATCATCTCCGGCAAGTCTATTGAATATAACTCTCAGTTTAAACAAATTATATATCTTTAGGCATGAATTTGTTGAATTACATAGGCGAGTTTTTCTTGTTCCGTTGGCTGTTTGGTTCTCACAAGCACAATGAGTCAAAACGTAATCTATCGGATACGTCCAGCAGCTTTGGCCACAAGGACATTATTGGTGACAATGATACGCACACAGGCTTTAGTCGCCGCCATGAAAATAATTACTCTCGTTATGACAACTATGATTATGGCTATTCACAATCGTATGATGATTTTCATGACGAGCAGGACGACTTCGACATGATGGACGATGATTTTTAAATATGAATAGCGGAAATATAATACTTTTTCAGACGCAGGGTGGCGAGACGAAGATTGAGGTTCAGCTTGCCAATGAATCGGTGTGGCTTACTGCCGACCAGATGACGGAGCTGTTTCAACGCAATAAGTCGACCATTTCAAGACATATAAAGAATATACTTGAAAGTGGTGAGTTACAGCGAAATTCAGTTGTTGCAGAAAATGCAACAACTGCTGCCGACGGAAAAACTTACACCGTTTCTTACTATAACCTCGACATGATTATCAGCGTTGGGTATCGTGTCAATTCGCATCGGGGTGTGCAATTCCGTCAGTGGGCTACTCAGGTGCTGAAAGAATACATGATCAAGGGGTTTGCACTGAATGATGACCTGCTTAAAAATGCCGGACATGGGAATTACTTTGATGAGTTGCTTGCGAGAATCCGCGACATACGCAGTTCGGAAAAGGTATTTTACCGCAAGGTTCTTGAAATATACGCCCTAAGTATCGACTATGACCCTCGGACGGAAACAACCCAGCAGTTCTTCAAGACAGTGCAGAACAAGATGCACTTTGCCGCTCATGGGCACACTGCCGCTGAGGTGATTTACGACAGAGCAAATGCCGCAAACGACTTTATGGGTCTGACTACATGGCGCGGTGCATTACCGACCAAACAAGAGGCTGAGATTGCCAAGAACTATCTTTCGGAGGACGAAGTTGATATGCTCAATCGCATAGTCAACCTATATCTTGACTTTGCCGAACTACAGGCAAAGAGCCATGTGCCGATGTATATGAAGGACTGGATCAAGAAACTCGATGACTTCCTTACGCTGTCTGGAAAAGAATTGCTCACACATGCCGGAAGCATATCGGCAGAAGTGGCAAAACTGAAAGCCGATACCGAGTATGAGAAATTCCGTGAACGTACCCAATATCAACTCTCCCCGGTCGAAATCCACTTCATCGAAGCCTTCGAAGCCGAGCAAAAGAAACTCCGAGGAACGCAATAATGCAGAAAGTGCAGAAAATGCAATCCAAAAATGACACTGTCCCCCAAAAGTATTTGGATATTTTTGTCACTATCCCCCATTTTTTCAAAATAACCACTTGCACTATAACAAAAAAATCGCAACCCTATGATGAATGATCCATTACCTCCCAAGAACCTCCACGATCTGCGCCCACACGTCTAATAATACCTTGTTCTTGCAATTTCTTTAGATGTTTGGAGACGGCTCGATCGGAGATGGAAAGCATCTTAGCAAGTTCATTAATAGTCACTGACGGATTCTCCTTCATTTCGCATACTATTCTGTGGCGTGTTTTCTCTGAACCCTTCTCTGAACCTTTCTGAGTATCTTGTTCGGTTTGTATCGGTTCTGTATCGGTTTGGTTCAGTTTTGCATCGCCCCTGATAGACATGAAAATCTCACGATAGATAATAGCTGTAACACCTCCTTGCTCTACAATAAATTCCGGACGCTTAAGAAACTGTTTAAATTTAATTGTGAGGTTCATTGAGAGGATTTTATGAGGAGTTTTCACCGAGTCTCATCGGGAGCATAGCGGGGTATGTCTCTTGCAAGAACTTTGTTCTGCGACTGGGAGCGTTCATCCGAGCATTTCACCGACAGCCCGGTAGGGATATGGATTGCACGGACCGCAGTTTCAACTTTGTTGACATTCTGTCCGCCCTTGCCGCCGGATCGGCAGGTTTCATACACTATATCGGCATCAGTAATCTGTGGTAGTTCCACTTTATCGAAAAAATTGACACCTACAAACCAATTGCAGCGTTTGTGTCCCGGTCGAAATGGATTCCCGGTTGACCGCCATAGTATCGTTCCCTCCCATTCGCTTATCGTTGATAAAGGAATGTCTTCATCTGTGGCAAGTGTGACAGACATATAGCAACCTTCAACCCGGTTGTGTGGTTCGGAGTCGGTCATATTTAATGAAGGAATTGCTTTGAGCAGTTCGCGAGCGACAAGAGTCACGACTCTGGCGCACTCGACAGGGCCGCGCCCGTTTCCTTTGCCAAGGCAGATGGCTATGCCGTCGCGCATATTAAAAGGAATGGCAACTTTTCTCCCTTCGGAAGCATCTATCGCTCCTTTGCGCAACATCGGCAGCCCATCAGTCAGGGAGATATAATTATGTGATGGTCGGGATTGACATACATTCCAGTCGGATAGGGTGAAAATTTCAGCCGATGTGGTTTTTCCAGTTATAATCATGCCGCAAAGTTGAGACGTGTATGCGCAATGGATTTGCGCACTATTGATAAAATTGCTATTTTTGTGAAAAATATCTGATTATGCCTCTCAATCGCGCTACCCTTATCCGAATATCGACCATCGACAAATGTCTTCAGAACCATTACCGCCGCTGGACTATCAATGACCTTATTGACGCCTGCACTGATGCGTTGGCGGAGTTTGAAGGGCGGAGTAACCCTGTGAGCCGTCGCACATTTCAGAACGACCTCGCCCTGATGCGCAGCGACCGCTTGGGCTATAATGCTCCGATTGTGGTGAGAGAAAACAAATACTATGAGTATGAGGATCCGGATTTCAGTATCACACATCTTCCGCTTAATGATGAAGGACTCGATGCACTCAACTCTGCTCTTGACATATTGCGCCAGTTGCAGGGTTTTCCACAGCTGGCTTCGTCAATCGACACTATAAGCAAACTCAATGAGCAGATTTCCCGACACACGGGCACATCGGTTCCGGCAATGGATATGGAGTATGTCGCGGGATATCGAGGAGCAAAATTTATCGGCGACATATATGATGCTGTGCGCAAACAGCAGACTGTCATTATCGAATATCAGTCGTTCAAGGCACGTCAGTCGGGAACATTGGTAGTGTATCCATACCTTCTGAAAGAATATCGCAACCGCTGGTTTCTAATTGGGGAGAAAGCCACCAACTGTTCTCCTCAAGTAAATATTTTTGCTCTCGACCGCATACAGTCGGTTGCTATGGACAAAGAACATCCATTCAAGAAATGTGTTGACTTTGATCCGGAACACTTCTTTGACGACACAATCGGAGTAACTAAAGGAATTCATGACAAGGCTCGTCGTGTAGTAATAAAGATTGACCGCCAACAGGCTCCATACGTTGAGTCAAAGCCATTTCATAAATCGCAGAAAGTGGAGCAACGTTTCAGAGACGGATCTATCCAGCTCTCGCTCAAAGTGGTAATCAACAATGAGCTGGAGCGTCTGATACTCGGCTACGGAGGTCATGCCGAAGTAATAGCTCCACCGGAATTTCGTACCCGCATCGCCAAAAGCGTCCGTATAGCCGCTGCGAGATATGAAGATTAGTAAGGCGGGAAAATCTATGTCGGTTAAGTTAGGGATATAGAGGTTTGAGTAATCTGCACTCATAATTGCATCATTGCTGCTCCAAGCCTACGTCACCAAATTCACTTTTATTTTTAAACAAGCTCTAAAATTTGCAATAGTTTGCAAATTTTAATTGAAAAAATTTGGATAAGTCTGTAATGATTGCTAATTTTGTAATCGTTACAGATTTGTTAAAAACAATAAGGCTGCATATGGAGAAAGATCAGTATAGCGAATCGGAGCTGGCTACCATGCTTCACAACGCAGGGTTGCGTCCGTCAGTTCAGAGAATATCGATCTTTTCTCTGATAGCGAACTCCCGCCTTCACCCTTCTGCCGAGGAGATTTATTCAAATCTATGGCATAGGTTTCCATCGCTTTCGCGGACCACTGTCTATAACTCGCTTCATGCGCTGGCTGACTGCGGACTCGTAAGGGAGCTTGAGATAGAGAGCGGAAACAAAAGATATGACATGGCTCCTCAGCCGGAACATGGACATTTCATGTGTCGCAGGTGCGGAAAAATTTTCGACACGGAATTGCCTCGTCATATAGATATGAGAAAAATGAAGGGATTCGTGTTGGAGAGTGTGGAGGTGTGTTACAAAGGGCTGTGTCCCGAATGTTCAGAGCATAATGCATAAGCTCCCGAAAAATATAAACAAACTGAAACAGACTTACGTTGAAATAATCAGAAATAAGTAAGTGTTGGAAATTAGCTTATATTAAATTTTAGGAGATTTTGAGATGATTTCATGATTCCGAAGAAGGAGCATAGCGGGCTATGCGACTGATGAGAAATCATGAAAGCATCCAAAAGATTCAAAATTTAAATAAGCACAGCATTTACTTATTATAAACTAATTTTCAATACTTACTTATAACTCAAAAATAATAAAGAAATGAAAGATCAGAAAGATTTGAAAGGAACAAAGACTGAGCGTAACCTTCAGGAAGCATTTGCAGGTGAGTCGCAGGCTCGTAACAAGTACACATATTTTGCATCAAAGGCAAAAAAAGACGGTTTCGAGCAGATTGCAGCAATTTTCGAAGAGACAGCTCAGAACGAAAAAGAGCATGCAAAGATGTGGTACAAGCTTCTCAACGGCGGAAATATCAGTGACACCATGACTAACCTTCGCGATGCTGCAGAAGGGGAGAACTATGAGTGGACAAACATGTATGACCGCATGGCGCAGGAGGCTGAGGAAGAAGGCTTCGTGGAGATTGCCAAGAAATTCAGAGGCGTTGCGGAGGTAGAGCGTCATCACGAGGCACGTTACCGTAAGCTTCTTGAGAACATAGAGCAGGGCATTGTGTTCTCACGCGAGGGAGACACTGTATGGATCTGCCGCAACTGCGGACACCTCCACATCGGCAAACAGGCTCCTGAAGTTTGTCCTGTATGCAACCACAAACGTGCATATTTCGAGATAGAGGCAAAGAACTATTGATTACTTGAGGAACAAGACTTGCACAATCTTTTTAAAGCGGGGACGGCATTATGTAAAAATGCCGTCCCCGCTTAATTATTTATTCCCGGTAGAACCGAGAGTATGGTATGTCTTGCCTTCAGAGTCAGTCGTCATAGCGGATAAACTGTCCCGCCTTGTTGAATTTCAGGTCAATGCCGTTGGTTAGTTCCACATCATATCCACTGCGTTCCTTGTCGATGCCCACTATGCGCTGACCGGGTTGCTGTTTTGCAACGAAGTTGCGTATCCCCTTGGGAACAAGAGCCGCCGGAACAGATTTTGATTTGTTGACTTCAATGTTGTCCCAGTTTCCATCGCGGTCGAAACTAATTTCGGTGCCATCGGCAAGAATTGCCTCATATTCGGTGACACGTCCGAAATCTTTATCCATCTTGACTACGCTGACCTTAGCCTTGAAGTTTTTGGCAATAATTGATTGAGCGGCTTTTGGAAGCACTGAGGCATCATGAGCGTAAATGTCTTTGGCAAAACCATATCCTGCGATTCCTATCAGCATCGCAAGAACCATTAATAATTTTTTCATCGTGTTCAAAGTTAAATTTTAATGAATGCATAAAAACAGCCGGTATTCCGCCATTCCTTATGGCACTCGTATTTACAATAAATAACACCTCTGATTAGGAATGGTTTATTTGCCTTCACATTTCTTGTTGCCGGTGCAGACTTTTTTGCCTGAGCAAGCGTTGCCGCAACCGCTATTTTTGCTTTTGCAGCATGAGCTGTTGTCTTTCCCGCATTTCTGAGTGCATTTCTGAGTCTTCCCTTTCGTACAAGTGTTGGCATTGGCTTTGGTGCATGCCGGTGTCGCTTTGTAGCCAATCTTCTCGAACGCCTTGACTATTTTAATTTCGTTGGTTTTGCTTCTGTTGAATTTGACCGATACTCTGTCGCCCGGGGCATTTGCCTCTATTGCGGATATGCCTTTCTCGAAACGGAGGTTGGTCTTGATTTTGTTCTCACAGTTGACGCATGACATCGCCGGAGAAATCGTGAAGCATACGGTAGTGTCGTTTGCAGACTTTGCATTCGCGCTGACAGCTATGACAATAGCTGCGAAAATTAAAAGTAAATTCTTCATATTCATATTTGTTTGGTTAATTAATAATCTGAACTCGTCTTGACAATATCATTATTTTAACTTTCGTAAATAAGTCAAGTAGAGTTCTCTGTTTGGATTGACGCGATTCAAACAGTTTCTAATACTTTGTAAAACTATAACGGAATCCGACGTATACTATTGCCCCGTGAAGAGGTCCCCATATCATTGTCGAATCGAAATCCGGTCCCCATGGATTGTCCGCTCCTATAATCGGATTTTTCTGTGTGAAACCGGTAAGGTTCTCGCCGCCGATATATACCGCCCAATGTCTGAAGTTGCGTGTTATCTGTGCGTTGAGTGTGCAATAAGTCTTGAATTCCGGGTTCCATGAAAGGTTTCCGTCGGTTCGTGCATATGGCTGGGGCATGCGTCCACCTCCGTTTACCGAGAGAGTGGCATCGATTTGCCACAGCCCCATTCTCGGAGACCAGCTTGCGGTGAAAAGACCTTTTGAGCGGGAGGTTAGCGGACGCAGTTCCATGCCTCTGCCATAGTCTGTGCGGACATCTGTAAGACGGTATGCGCCGGTAAACGTCAGGTCCGGGAGTATGCGGGCGGTCAGTTCAGTCTGGAATGTGTGGCTGCGTGATTTCCCGTTGATTGCGTATATATTCACTTCATGCGGGTCGTGGTCGAAATTGACGCAGAGCTGGCGGTTGAAGTTCGTGAAATAATACTCTGCGGAAAGAGTGATCCTGCCATTTAAGAATGAAGGAGTCCATGATGCTCCCGCTCCATAATTCCATGCCGATTCCTGTGGCAGATTGTTCTGGAGCACAATCTTTCGTGAAGAAGCAAGGAGATAGTTGAGTTCGGCGAGAGGATGAGGTGTTCTGTAACCTTTCCCGGCAGACGCGTTTATGCTCCAGTCGTCATTCGGATTCCACCTTACATGCAGTCGCGGTGTGAACATTGAAGAGTAACGGGAACTGTAGTCATATCGTATCCCCGCCATTGCGATTAGTCTGGAGTCGAGATTGAGCGTGTATTGGGCATAGGCTCCCGATACAGCTTCGATCTCTTTAGAGCGTAGCGCGGACTCTGCGACATCGAGGAGGTAATGCTGACGGTAATGGTCATAGTTCAGGCTCAGACCTGCGGAGAGAGAATGCAGCTCATTCCATTTGCGTTCGAACATTAGCGAAGAATAGACATTTCCCTGGTCAATGTCATAGAATTTCGCTCCATACGCGGAATTTTGGCTGTGGTAGGAGCCTGATATTATCAGAGCCACATTTCCATCATTTTCTTTATCGAAGATAAAAGCGTTTTTAGTGAATATCTCGCCTCTTCTTGTATTGATGTCTATATTATACATCGGCATTTGCCCGGTGTTCATATCTGCATGACCGCCGTGTCTGTCCTGTCCGCTCACTCTTGATTCGTCAAGATATTTGGCAGCGAGTTGAAAAACATAGTTGTTTGAGAGATAAGCCCATCTGTTCATCAGAGACAACTGTCTTACCTTGGGCATATCCATGAAACCATCGCCGTTGTCATCATGAGATCGGAAGCTGTTTTCTCCATGAATGAGCAGACCGCCGCTCCATCTCTTTCCGAAATGCATGTTGCCGGCGGCGTTTATCTCTGCTTTGCCGCGGTGGTCGAGATAACCGTTTACGGCAAGAGAGGGTTCTGCCTGCGGCTTGCGCATCTCCACGTTAATCTGGCCGCTTATCGATTCATATCCGTTCTTTACGGAGCTGGCACCCTTGGATACGGAAATAGACTGCATCCATGGTCCGGGGATGTATCCGAGACCAAAAGGTGACGCAGCTCCGCGGAAGGCGGGTATGTTTTCGGTAAGCATCTGCACGTATGTGCCGGCGAGTCCGAGCAATCTGATCTGTCGCGCGCCGGTGGCGGCATCTGTGTAGCTTACGTCTACCGAGGGGTTTGTGGTGAAACTTTCCCCGAGATTGCAACATGCCGCGCGCGTGAGTTCGGCGGCGGTTATCAGTTCTGTATTGCCTGCATTATAGCGCAGTTTGCGGGTTCCGCGTGATTGAACCACCACCTCCTGCAATGTCTCCACCTCTGCAATCGAGTCGGGTTCTTCTGCCGCAGCCGCCGATGCGGAGCTCGCCAGCAAGAAGGATATGAATAATCTATTGATCAGGCGTCTTTGTTTTAAACCTCGTTTCAGCAAACGTGACTCACAGTGCGTTTTAATAATCATAACCTCCTTCCTCAATCAGTTTCTTGTCATCAGCGACTTTGGAACCGATAGTGGTGAGAAGGTCGCCCATCACACCACCGTTCATGCCGATGCGCAGAGCCTTGAGCTGGGTCTCGCGTGACAGTTTGGCGCGTCCTCCGGCAAACCTCAGAATCTTGGCGGGATGAATGAAACGGAAGAATGATATTGTGTTCAGCACTTCCTCTTCGGAAATCGGTTCCGCGTTTTCAAGCGGAGTGCCGGGGATGGGGCAGAGGATATTGATCGGTATCGAATGCGGATTTACCCGCAGAAGTTCAAGAGCAAGCTCTATGCGCTGTAGCCTTGATTCTCCCATGCCTATTATTCCACCACTGCAAACTTCAAATCCCACCTCGCGGGCAAGTTCGATTGTCTTGATTTTGTCTTCCACGGTGTGGGTTGTGCAGAGTTGTGAGAAATAGGAGGGAGCAGCCTCAAGATTGCAGTGATAGCGGGTAACTCCTGAATCATACAGTTTTTTAAGTTCATCTTTGTCAAGCAATCCCATGGAGGCGCAAAGATGCATCCCCCCCTTATCGTGGAGTTCACGGTAATATCCGCATACAGTGTCAAGGTCTTTGCCACACATCTTCCTTCCGCTTGTGACCAGAGAGAATCTCTTGATTCCGGCTTTTCTGTTAAGCTCGGCGGTTTTCATGCATTCCTCATGACTTACCAGTGGATATGTGTCGATTCTGGTTTTGTAATGGGCGGATTGGGCGCACCATTTGCAATTTTCAGGGCATTTGCCCGAACGGGCGTTGATTATGGAGCAGGAATCGAATGTCTTGTCACAAAGTGCTTTTGTGATTTCTTCAGCCGCGTTCCATAGATCATCCTGCATATGTGGTTCTACATCGCAGAGGGAGAGAGCTTCCTCCCGCGAAAGGAGATTGCCGCTCAAGATTTTGTCTTTCAGGCTTTTTATATCAATCATTGTAAAATCGTTTCGTAAATAATATTGCAAATATAACGAATTTTTATTTAGCCTGCCAAAATATTTTGCATCAGATTCGACCGGATAATAGGTATAATTTGTTAAATTTGCCGTGAAAATGATAAAAGATATTTATGGCAAAACAATTCGGAATAATTTTCGCCTGTCTTCTTGCCGGCGAATTGATTGCGATGATTCCCGGCGTCTCCATTCCCGGAAGTATAATAGGCATGCTCGTTCTTACAGTTCTTTTGGAGCGAAAAGTGGTGAAACCGGATTCTATAGCTCCGCTCTGTCGCTTTCTGATAAAGAACATGGCTTTTTTCTTTGTGCCGCCGGGAGTGGCTCTTATGCTTTATTTCGATATAATTGCTGCGGAGTGGATACCCATAACGGTGGCAACAGTAGTGAGTATCTTCCTTGTGATAGTGGTTACAGGACGGCTTCACCAGTTCATGCACAGACGGATTAAACGTAATTCCAAATAAACACACGGAAAAGATATATTCATATGGATATTGCACTTATAATCAGAAGCGAATTGTTTCTTATCACATTGACATTCCTTCTCTTTGGAGTCTTTTCTTGGATTCAGAAGAAAAGCGGAATCGCGTTGCTGAATCCGATGATATTCACCATAGCGAGTCTGATTGGTTTCCTTAAACTCACAGGTATCTCATACGGCGAGTATTATGAAAGCGGACGCATGATTGAATTCTGGCTGAAGCCAGCAATTGTAGCATTGGCATTGCCTCTTTACAATGAGCTGAAACATATCAGGAGCCAGTTTATACCGCTTCTTGTGGCAGAACTGACCGGTTGTGTCGTGGGAATTGTCTCGGTGGTGCTGATCGCATCTTGGCTTGGTGCGAGCGAGGAGGTTATCCGGTCTCTGGCTCCGAAATCGGTGTCAACGCCTATCGCCATAGAAATCTCCCGGCAGATAGGGGGTATTCCGGCTCTGACTTCCGCGATAGTAGTTATTGTTGGTATGATCGGCGCAGTGGTCGGGCTCAAGATGATGTCGTGGGGAAATGTGAAGGCTCCGGTGTCCAAAAGCCTGAGCATGGGGACTGCGGCGCATGTGATAGGCACGAGCAGAATCAGCGAATATGGCGAACGGTATGGAGCCTACGCAACTTTAGGACTTATAATAAACGGAATTCTCACCGCATTCCTTGCCGGACCCATTACGGATCTGATACTCGGTTTCAAGTGATGGGCCAGAGTGCGCGGGCGTTCTTTTTTAGATGTGGCGGTGATAAATCCGTTCTCTGAATCAATCATAGGCTCTTTATGAATTCCGCTATGTCGGAAAGAACATCGGGTGAGATTGTTTCTTCTATTTCCGCATATTCTGTCAGGTCTCCCGTTTTCGCGTGTTGCATGGGATGGTTCAGGTCAGGATAGACGCGGATATCAGCTTTGGGGGCAAGACGGCGTGCCGGTGTCTCGTTGAGCGATGGAGGCACCTGTGTGTCTTTTGCTCCGTAAAGAAGCAGCAAGGGCACTTTTGTCTTGCCTAAGGTCTCTTGTGGATTTATCGTTATGAAAGTGTCTATCCAGGGTTTAGGCTCGCTGAAATTCTTCATCAAAGCCTCAGACAATTCCTTGTATACAGGCTTGGCTCCCCATCCGGTACAGAAAATCTCCATTTCATCGGATGTTATCTTTTTTCCCGGGTTGTCGATTTTATATTGCAGAAGCTTGCCGAGAGCCTTGATGTATTCATCAGTCATGTCTTGAGGCATTCCGGATTTTTCCATCACACGTCGGTTCTGATACAGCAGGATACTGTCTGCCCTGACAGCCGGAGCACCCATTGTGACTATGAAATCGGGGGCGTTTTTGCGTGCGCCGAGAATGAAGGCTATCATTCCTCCTTCGCTGTGTCCGAGAATGCCGACCTTTGAAAAACGTTTGCCTGAGCGGGCATGACTGATTGCAGCTGCCGCATCCGAGGCGTTGTCGTAAGTGGTTGCCGTCGCAGGGTCTCCTGTCGATTCGGCAAATCCTCTGTCGTCATATCTAAGCGAAGCGATGCCATTGCGGGCAAGGTAGTCGGCGATTACAGCAAAGGGCTTGTGCCCGAACAGTTCCTCGTCTCTGTTCTGCAGCCCGCTTCCGCTGACCATCACTACAAGAGGAGTCTTTCGGTCTGCATTTTCCGGCAGCGTCAGAGTGGCGGCAAGCGTCACGTCTTTACACTCCGGATTGGTGATGCAAATGTCTTCCGTTGTGTAGGGGAATGGTGGCTGCGGTGTCTGGGGGCGGTTTCTGACAACCTCTCCCGGTGTGAGTTCGAGAGGTATGCTCAGACCTCCCTGGCGGAAAGTGCCGGTCAGGATGTTGTTCTTTACGCATCCTGTGTAGTTCATTCCGATGCGGGGAATGGAGAAGGAAACAGAATCGTTCGACAGATGACTGACTTCCGCCTCTATCCCGTATGCTCCCTGGTCCGGAGAGTCCATCGTGATCACATGTGGTTTTGACTGCGGATCCGGGATATGGAAAGCGAGACGCATCTTTACCTGTGGGGTAACCTGAAGCGTGCCGTTCCAGATTCCTTTAATGTCTGCAAACGAAGTGCTGAAAAGACCGCATATCGCAGTCAGTGCCATAATCGGTTTGTGGAGTTTCATGTGCTGTGATGTTTGGATTACAAATTTACAAATAAAATTTGAGAAACCATTGTCTCTTGTGGTTTGTTTTAATTCCGATTAACGGGTATTTATCTCGAAAGCATAGAAGTTATGATTATGAATGAGGCTGTGTCCAACAAACTGAAACATTTCTGGAAAGTTGTGTCGAATGTAAGACCTATTGTATGGATATGTCTGTATATCTGTCTTATGCCGCTTTTTGCGCTTGTGTATTATCTGATGCCAGACGGGCAGTTCAGGATTCCGCAGGATGCCGGCACCGATTTCGGGTCATGGCTTTATTACAGTATCGTGACCATCACCACTCTCGGTTTCGGCGATTATACACCCGCCCACGGATGGGCGCAGGCAGTCACGGCAATAGAGGTTATGTGCGGTTTGATTTTTCTCGGCTTTTTCCTTAATTCAGTTGGTTCCATGAAATCAGAGATAGATGTGGAGTCTGAGATTGAAAAGCAACGGAGAGTGCATAAATCATCGGAATATGAGAAACTTATGAAGAATATACCGGTGCTGCTGCATAAACTCAATCTATATCTTTCTTTCTGTTACGCCGTTACAACTCCTTTGTCAAGAAGGGGAGAAGGCGGGGAATATAATCCTGATTTCAGTTTCAACGATATGCATGACCTTTATCTTCCTTCAGGGATTCCTACAGACCACTCATCGCGTGCGGCTGTGGAGGGGTTGATGGCATGTGCGTCGGCTACAAGCCTTTATCTTGATTCCTTACAGTCGAGGGTAGACCTTACATTGTGGCCTGAACTTCTTGAGGACAGTTTTGGTTTTGTTGCCGCATGTCAGATGTTTGTTTCGGGAGATTTATTGAAAGACTGGCCGGAAAGAGAACTGCATAAATCATCGATGCATACTTTGGATGATGCCGTAAGGAAAATATCGGATGATATTAAATCATGGAGCGGACCTGCGGAGTCTGGTAAACGGCTTGATATGGCACCTGCTGTCGAACTCTTTCATTTTATCAAAGAAACCGGAAAGCTGGCGCGCGACATAGAACTGTCTGCAACGCGTGTCGCATCTTCCCCTGCGATCTCCAATTGACTTTTAGCTTAAGAAAAAATTAGTCAATACGAGTTCACTCTAAAGGATTTGACATAAACCTGCAATACGGGGAAAGCGTTTAAATATAAAATGAATAGATGTGATAGGAGTAGTTAGAACCATATTGATTGATTTGTGCGTCGTTTGTTCGTGTCTGATATTGTCAGGCTGCAGTTGGATATATGACAATCATTATTGTTGTGAAATCAACGAGGAGGAAGGTTCCTTTGATGTTTTCAGCGACTGGCATGAATGTCCTGATGCCGATCCTGCGGGTATGGCTTATATGTTTTTTCCCGTTTCGGGAGGAGAGCCGTGGCGTTTCGATTTCCCTAAGAAAGATGGCGGTCCGTTGATGCTTCCTGACGGAGTGTTTCATGTTCTTTCATTTAATGATGACACTTCACGGGTGTTATTCGGAAGTGAAGGAGATTATTCCAAGTTTTATTGTTATTGCAGGGAAACAGGACTTTACAATGGTCTTTTAACTGCCGGTCCGGGAGAGGTGATAGGTGCTGCAGTCACGGAAGAGGGCGAGAAGGTGATGGAAGCACCTGATGAGATGTGGGGAGAATGCGTGGAATGGTTTTCTCTTGAAGCAAGCGGTGTGGAACTCCGCAGGAAAGAAGATGATCCGGAAATCAGCTATAGTGACCGTATACTTTTTATTTATCCTCATTTGCTGACACCCCGCTATAGTTATGTCGTCTCGGATATCAGAAATCTTTCGGGAGTGGCTCGTATGTGCGCCTCGTTAAGCGGGATGTCACCGAGTCTTGAATTGGCGACAGAAGAGCCTTCCGGAGAACATGTTACTTTACCGCTTGCCGCTGAGAGGAGCGGAGATGGAGAGGTGTCGGGTTCAATTTATACATTTGGTCCGGCTGCGGATGAAGATACGGCACATAAACTTACGCTTTATTTCTGGCTTGTAGATGGCAATAAATTCAAATATGAATTTGATGTGTCTCGCCAGATTCTGGAAGCTCCTGATAAAATGGATGTTATTCTCAAAGTAGGAGGGATTGAACTGCCGGAGTCCGGTCCTCCTGCCGGTGACGGAGCTTTTGATGTTACTGTAGACGGGTGGAATACGTATATCATCGATATCAATTCCTGAATAAAAAAATTATAATAATACACTACTATGAAAACACTGTATGTAATTTTAGCATCGATTGTCGGTACGGGAATGATTACCTCTTGTTCAGACAATGAACCGGTTGTTGAGCGGGACACGGGAAATGCAATCAGTTTTGGCGCGCTTGTGCCGAATACCACGCGGTCTGCCGCTACTACAACTTCCACGATAAATAGTTTTCAGGTTTATGCCTTTACGGCTGGTAAACCATATATGGAGAATGTGACAGTGAACCGAGACGGCGCGACATGGTCATATTCCCCAATTATGTATTGGCCCGAGACTCCTGTCAATTTCTACGCATATAGTCCGGATATATCAAACTCACCAGATGTCGAATCTTCCGGGCTGAATTCAATTGTCAATTATAACAATCAGGGCTCCACAGACTTCCTGTATGCCGTGACTGTAGGACAAGTTGCCAAATCTACACCGGTGATGATGAATTTCCGTCATGCGATGTCGAAGGTCAATGTCAGGTTGAGCAGTTCAAATTCAGCAATCAGGGTAACAGTGAATCATATCTCGTTGCTTAACGTAAATCACAAGGGATCTTTCACCTTTCCGTCTGTCTCTACTGCCGCCGGTTCGCAACAAGGCGTCGGAAGTTGGAGTAATCTGAATTCACCTCTCGACATTCTTATTTTCTATGCATTGTCACCAGAGGATGCACTGACCTTGACAAGCACACCGGTGGATGTTACTGAAAACAATCTTAATATTGATTATATGTTGCCTCAGCCGCTGACTACAGTGGATTTCAACGGAAGCGAATTCACAGGAAATGCAATTCAGGTTGATTGTGAGATTTTTGATGCCGCGTCAGGTGCTAAAATCTGGCCTCGCCAAGACACTCCTGATTATCTGCTTGTGCCGCAGAGTTCGTGTGGCAGGCTCATATATCCTCTGACAACCGCTACTCTTACTGAATGGAAAACAGGTTGCTCGTATATCTATAATATAAAGATTGACAATCCGAACGTGCTTAAGCCTATCGACTTCAACGTTACCGTGGATGAATTCAATATCGACAATTGACAGTTGTCATCTGAAGTGTGCAAACCGACAGACGGCTCCGGAAGAATCTATCCGGAACCGTCTGTCTCTTTTATTTGTTTGTACTTTCAGATATGTTTTTTCAGTTCGGAGCATGCATCTTCAAGCAGATTCAGCACGATCTCGAATCCTGCGGCTCCTTCCCAATAAGGGTCTGGAATAGAATCGGCTTCAGGGTAGTGCACGGCGAAATCGCTCATACGAGCGATTCTCGACTCAGATTCGGGAGAGGGTGCGGCATCATGGAGATCATCAATATTGCGGTCGTCCATGCCTATGATAAGGTCGAACCATTCGAAATCCGAGGTGCGAATCACGCGACTTCTGTGGTCAAGGTGAAGTCCCCGCCCGAATGCGGCGTGGCGCATCCTGCGGTCGGGAAGGTCTCCGGCGTGTCCACCGTAGAATCCTGCCGAATCAAGTTCCGGACGCTTGTCATCAGGCATATCTTTGGTAATTTCCCTCATTATACCTTCTGCCGCAGGGCTGCGGCAGATATTGCCGAGGCAGACGAACAATATTCTTACCGGTCTGTTTTCAGCTTCCGCCTGATTGCGTGCCCTCTTTACTGCTGCAATGCTCTCGGCGGAAGGTTTTTCATTATAATTCCTGTTCATGTCTGATTAACGTGAAATAACTCTTCAGAGTGTGGGAATACATTGTATTTTAACTTAAAATATTAAAAAATGAAAAGATATTGCCATAAGATTGTAAATTCAGATTAATTGTAATATCTTTGCAAAAGAAATGCAAAATGTTTCTTTTCGAAATATATGTGCTTTCAAAATTAGAATAAATTAAACCTAACATCATATATATGACAAAAAGATTAAAGAGCATAGCTGCTCTATTCTTATTTGCCACGGTTGCGTTGACTTCTAATGGGCAGATTCTTAAGTCTCCGGACGGTGCATTGTCTATGAAATTCACCCTTACCGGTGAGGGGACCCCTCAGTATACATTAGATTTCAAAGGGAAAACAGTGGTGAATCCCAGTCGTCTCGGATTTGAAATCAAGAAGACCAAACAGGTTAAAGACGGCAGGCATCTCAAAGACGGTTTTGAGGTTGTGTCTGTAGATACTCTGTCTGTTGATGAAACATGGCAGCCTGTCTGGGGAGAAGAAAAGGAGATCCGTAATAACTACAAAGAAATGGTAGTTAACCTTAAACAGAAAGACACGAAGCGTCTGATGTCTATACGCTTTCGCCTTTTTGATGACGGACTCGGATTCAGGTATGAATTTCCGATGCAGAAACGTCTCAGCTATTTCGTGATTACAGATGAGTTGACGGAGTTCGCGATGCCAGCCGACCATGAAGCATACTGGATTCCCGCTGATTACGACACTCAGGAATTTGATTACACCCGTAGCCGCATGTCGGAGATTCCCTCAAAGGCGGACGAAGTTCGCGGTCCCACTTATGACTGGACAACCGTCCCTTCGGAGCGCGGTGTCCAGACTGCGTTGATGCTCAAGAGCGACGACGGTCTCTATATCAACCTGCATGAGGCGGCGTTGGTCAATTATCCGTGTATGCACCTTGAACTGGAACCGAATACGAACACGTTCAAGGCTATGCTCACGCCTGACGCTGTCGGCGACAAAGCATATATGCAGACTGATTGCGTCACTCCCTGGCGCACGGTCATTGTCAGTGATGACGCCCGCGATATACTCGCTTCCCGTATAACGCTCAATCTTAACGAACCCTGCAAGATTGAGGACACAAGCTGGATAAAACCCATGAAATATGTGGGGGTATGGTGGGAGATGATAAACCGCAAGAGCAAATGGAGCTATACCAATGACCTACCCAACATTCACCTTGACAAGGTGGATTATACCAAAACCAGACCGCATGGAAAGCATGGCGCAACAACAGAAAATGTGAAGAAATACATAGATTTCGCTGCAGAGCATGGATTCGACGGAGTTCTCGTCGAGGGGTGGAACATCGGTTGGGAAGACTGGTCCGGCAAGATGAAGGACGAAGTGTTTGATTTTGTCACTCCCTATCCTGATTTCGATCTGCCCGCGATACGGGATTACGCGAAATCAAAGGGAGTGAAGATGATCATGCATCATGAGACCTCAAGCTCAGTGCGTAATTACGAACGCCGCATGGACGAGGCATATCAGTTTATGAAGGACAACGGCTATGATGCCGTAAAAAGCGGATATGTTGGCAACATAATCCCTGCAGGAAGCAACCATTTCAGCCAATGGCTTGTAAACCATTACCAGTATGCTGTGGAGAAAGCCGCCGACTATAAGATAATGGTCAATGCTCATGAGGCTGTGCGTCCCACCGGAATATGCCGCACATGGCCAAACCTCATCGGCAATGAGTCGGCACGCGGTTCCGAGTATCAGGCTTTCGGCGGAAGCAAGCCGAGCCACACAACTATTCTTCCTTTCACACGCCTTGTGGGCGGACCGATGGATTACACACCCGGACTGTTCGAAAACGATATGCGCAAGTATAATCCCAAAAACACATCATGGGTTAACACCACGCTTGCAAACCAGCTTTCGCTCTATGTCACAATGTCAAGTCCGCTTCAGATGGCAGCTGATTTTCCTGAGACATACGAGAAGTTCATGGATGCCTTCCAGTTCATCAAGGATGTGGCGCTCGACTGGGACAAAAGTTATTACCTTGAGGCAGAACCTATGGAATATCTCACTGTGGCGAGAAAAGCCAAAGGTGGGGAGAAATGGTTTGTCGGCGGCACAAACGGTGCCGATCCCCGCACCGCCGAAGTGGATTTCAGTTTCCTTCCTGCCGGAAAATACAAGGCGGTTGTATACCGCGATGCCAAAGACGCACACTACAGAAATAATCCTCAGGCATACGTGATTGAAACCAAAAACGTGACACCCAAAACGAAAATGAAAATATATGAGGCGGCGGGTGGAGGTTTCGCTATCTCTGTATTGCCCCTCTGACACACAATCTATACCACATAAAACACACAATGCGAAAACCGGAGAGCGGGGCATCCCGTTCTCCGGTTTTATTATATCAGACACAGCTTCTAAACTGGTTCAGAGATCGTTTGTCAGTGAATCTTCAATACCGGTATGGTTTTATATTCCATATCTTTTGGCAACGACACCGCGAGCCCTCCGGATGTCTGTCTGAATTTTACGCGTCCGTGTCCGAGCAATTCCACGCGTTTTACTTTGGTATTGCCGGAGGAGAGTGATCTGATGTTTACTTTATTGTCTTCCGGCCATGCAAGCACAATGGCATACAACGTTTTGTCTTTTGATGTGAAACGTATCTCTTCGGCGGTCATGTCGGAATAAGCTCCCTCGTTGAATCCCTGGTCATTGAGCGGTATGGCTCTTTCTGCAATAGGACCCTCTCCGAACCGTTTCCAGGGACGTGTGTCGAAAATCGCTTCTTTGTTTCTGTTCATCCATTTGCCGATACCGTCTATTATCACTGCTTCCTTGTCGTCGAAAGTGCCGTCAGCGCGTAGCGGGATGTTGAGAAGGAGATTACCGTTTTTACTCACTATGTCGGCAAGAAGTCTGATTACAGTCTGCGCCGATTTGTAATGTCCTTTGTTGTATATGTCGGTATTGTAATGCCAGCCTCCGATACATGAGCATGATTGCCACGGAAGGGGTATTATCTCGTTAGGTGCGCCTCGCTCAACATCCCATACCAATGCCTCTTTCTGCAGATCGGTAAGAATCTTGCCGAACATCACGGCTTCATTCTTTCCTCCGTGGGTCTGCATGTTATGGTTGTAGAAGTGCGCCGCTATCTTGAGTCCGGCATCGCTTACCGGGTAGAACGGTACGCCGGTGGTGTCGAAATACAGCAGATCGGGATTGTAACGGTTGATAACATCAAGCGTGCGGTTGTAGAAGTTGGTGCAGAATTCTTCAGACGGGAGTGCCGCGCCGTTTCCCCATCCCCATTGTTTTCCGACCATGCCGTCTGCCCAGCTGCCTTCGCTGAGAGGGTGGTTCTGCACATAGAGCTGCTGAGGATCCATTCCTTCCCACCATTTTCCTTTGCCGTCGGCAGTGGTCAGGACCCCGTCATAAGGGATTCCCATCTTGTCCCCATTGCGGTCATAACGTCGGGAAGGCTCATACCATGTCCAGGCATGGTCTGCGTGCAGGCTGACCCCGAAAGGAAGACCATGCTTGCGGGCTGCCGCAGCCCATTCGGCGAGAATGTCTCGTTTAGGACCGATATTTACAGAATTCCACGGTTGGTATTTGCTGTCCCAGAGGTCGAAGTTGTCATGATGGTTGCCCAGCACAAAGAAATATTGCGCACCAATACTTTTGTAAATTGCCACAAGACTGTCAGGATTCCACTGTTCAGCCTTGAAAAGCGGCAGTATATCCTTGAAACCGACTTCCGAAGGGTGCCCGTAGTTGGCAACGTGATGTTTGTATGCATGTGAGCCTTCCTGATACATTCCGCGTGCCATCCAGTCGCCGGATCCTTCCACGCATTGCGGTCCCCAATGCGCCCAAATGCCGAATTTCGCGTTGCGGAACCATTCCGGAGTCTTGTATTTGCGCAGAGACTCCCATTCAGGTTCAAATGTCCCCTTTGCCATAGGTTCGTCAGCTTCTGAGACTTTGATAGTCGGTTGTGGAACCTCATTGGCATATCCGGATTGTATCGCTGCCGATATTGTCAGTACGGATATGGATGAAATTAATATTTTTTTTAACATGATCATTTAAGTATGTATTTTGTTTAAGAATTGCGGTTGTCAGTAGTTGCCTTGATGATAATTGTGCCGGGAGCCATGTTTGACATCTCAAAAAATCGCTTTGCTGATGTCGATACCGGTGTATGTCAAATTATCAATTTAACATTTCTGCATGATGTTCAGGCGGACATCGGGAGTGAGCCCCGGAGTCTTCCGGCGCGGAGGAGGGTCATAGACGCATTGTCATGCTGGTTTAATTTGACAGTTCGATAATTTCGCAATCGCGCATTTCTGTGCCGTCAATGGTGATGCGTACCAGCGTGCGCACTCTCTGCCACCCTTGGTTGCCGGCAGCCCCTGGATTTATGTGGAGCAGGTCAAGCTCGTTGTCGAAAATGATTTTAAGCAGATGGGAGTGACCGTCGACCATCAGTTTTATTCTCTCCTCTTTTAGCAGTCTCTTCATACCCGGTGACCATTTGCCCGGATAACCCCCGATATGGGTGAGCAGCACCCTGACACCTTCTATTGTGAAAATATCGGTTTCGGGACATTTGCGTCTGACCATGCCGTGATCAATATTTCCGGAAACTGCCCTTACCGGGGCTGTTTCACGCAAACGTTCGATTATGGCATAGTCACCGATGTCTCCGGCATGCCATATTTCATCGCAATCTTTGAAATGCAGGGCATAGCGGTCGTCCCACATGCCGTGGGTGTCGCTCAGTATTCCGATTCTTTTCATCTGACAAGTATCTTGCTGCCTTGGGAGATATACAGACCGGGTGTGGCTGAACCGACGGGATAAGGCACGCGTCTGCCGTTAATGTCATACCATTCAGTCTGTCTGATGTCTCTCGCGATATTTCTCCGGGTTTACGAATAGACGCACGCGCATGGCGTTCATCCCTTCCTCTTTCAGCCACGGCATAAGATCAGCGATCGGTTTGCCGTCATGATCCTTATATTTTGCACCGGCATCTTCATAGTCGGGAAGAAGTGAAATGTCGCCGCCGACATATCGCTGTGCCTGTGTGGATATTCCGTAAAAGGCTGCAAGCGAAAGTAATGCATAAATTGCTCCTGTTAATTTCATAAGTCTGTAATTTTAAGTAAATCTGTAATTCAGAAGCGGTTGGTTCAAGTTTATACAATAGTATGCAGATAAGTAAAGGAGAGCAGTGCAGTTTGTCCGCTCTCCTTTTATCATATTGCATTATTGACGCATGTCAGTTTTATTGTCTGAGAGCCGCAATGGAGGCGCGGATCGCTTCCAGCTTCTCGGTGGCGTCGCTCTGTTTCTTGCGCTCGACTGCCACAACAGCCTCAGGTGCGTTGTTGACAAATTTTTCGTTAGATAGTTTTTTCTCCACTCCGGCAAGGAATTTGGTGTAATATTCAAGTTCCTTGTTAAGTTTCGCAAGTTCCTCTTCCACGTTTATTTTGCTTTCGAGAGGCACACTGTATTCGACTGCACCAACGATAAATGCTGATGATGCGGCTGTTTTTTCCTCAACCTGCTCTATGGCTGAGAGGTTTGCCATCTTTGCAAGGATAGCGTCAAGAGAGTTGTCGTGCGCTCCCTTTATGTGAAGAACCAGAGGCTCTTTCTGAGCAATCTGTTTCTGTTTGCGGATAGTGCGTACACCCGCGATCACTTCTTTAAGTGTCTCGAACTGTGCGAGTATGGGAGCCTCGCAGACAGTTGCTTCAGGAAGAAGGGCATACATGATGCTTTCGCCTTCTTTGCGTTCCGCGAGGTGTTGCCAGAGTTCCTCTGTTATGAAAGGCATGAAAGGATGAAGCAGGCGCAGAAGCGTGTCAAAAAAGCCGAGTGTGGCATCGAAAGTCTTCTTGTCGACCGGTTGTCCGTATGCCGGTTTTACTACCTCAAGATACCACGACGAGAATTCATCCCAGAAAAGGCGGTAAATCGCCATAAGCGCCTCCGAGATACGGAACTTGCCCATGAGGTCATCGACTTCTGCGATAGTGTTGCCGAGCTTAGCGGCAAACCATGTGATCCCAGCTGCTGCACTCTCCGGCTGCTGCGCTTCATCGCTGACCTCCCAACCTTTTACGAGACGGAAAGCGTTCCATATCTTGTTGCAGAAATTGCGTCCCTGCTCGCAGAGAGAATCATCATACATAATGTCGTTGCCGGCGGGAGCGCCGAGCATGAGACCCATTCTGACACCGTCGGCACCGAAATTGGCTATCAGGTCAAGAGGGTCGGGAGAGTTGCCGAGCGATTTCGACATTTTCCTGCCAATCTTGTCTCTGACGATACCTGTGAAATATACGTTGTTGAATGGCTTGTTGTCTGCAAATTCGTATCCGGCTATGATCATGCGTGCCACCCAGAAGAAAATAATGTCAGGTGCTGTCACAAGATCTGCAGTCGGATAGTAGTATTTAAACTCTTTATTGTCAGGATCAAGGATTCCGTTAAACAACGAAATTGGCCATAACCAAGATGAGAACCATGTGTCAAGGCAGTCAGGATCGCGTTTGAGGTCGGCAATTGTGAGACTTGCATTACCACTCTTTTCTATGGCTTTCAATAATGCTTCCTCCTCATTCTCCGCCACAACATATCCCCCTTCCGGAAGGAACCAAGCCGGTATCTGGTGTCCCCACCACAACTGACGGGAGATGCACCAGTCTTTGATATTGGTCATCCAATGGCGGTAGGTGTTTTTGAATTTAGCGGGTATGAATTTGATGTCATCGTCCATTACTGAGGCGAGAGCAGGCTTGACAATTTCTTCCATCTTCACGAACCATTGCATGGACAGTTTGGGTTCTATCACCGCATCCGTGCGCTCGGAGTGTCCAACCTTGTTGACGTAGTCTTCCACTTTTTCGACGAGTCCTGCCTTGTCGAGATCAATCATGATCTGTTTTCGGACATCGAAACGGTCCATGCCGACATACATTCCACCGGCTTCGGATATTGTGCCGTTGTCATTGAATATGTCAATTGAGGGGAGGTTGTATTTGTCACCGAGCATATAATCGTTTACATCATGTGCCGGGGTGACCTTGAGGCATCCTGTGCCGAAATCCATTTCCACATATTCGTCCATTATGATAGGCACGGCACGACCAACGAGTGGAACAATGACCTTTTTCCCTTTTAGCCAGGTGTAGCGGGGATCGTTAGGATTCACACAGACAGCGGTGTCGCCGAGAATGGTTTCGGGACGGGTTGTCGCAACTATGATATATTTATCTTCTTCTCCCTCTACGCGATAGCGGAGATGGAAGAGATGACTCTGTTCCTCTTTGTAGATAACCTCTTCATCCGACAGTGCCGTCAGAGCCTTGGGATCCCAGTTTACCATGCGCACACCCCGATAGATGTAACCCTTGTCATACAGTTTGTTGAAGACGCGGATCACGCTTTCAGATCGGATGTCATCCATCGTGAACGCAGTGCGTTCCCAATCGCACGATGCTCCGAGCTTGCGAAGTTGCTGCAGGATTATGCCGCCATACTTGTTTGTCCAATCCCATGCATGATTAAGAAACTCCTCACGGGAAAGGTCGGTTTTGGCTATTCCTTCGGAAGCGAGCTTAGCCACGACTTTTGCCTCAGTGGAGATTGCCGCATGGTCGGTTCCCGGCACCCACAGCGCGTTCTTACCTTGCATGCGGGCGCGACGCGTTAGAATGTCCTGAATCGTATTGTTGAGCATATGCCCCATGTGTAGCACTCCGGTTACGTTTGGCGGCGGTATCACAATCGTGTAGGGTTCGCGCTCATCCGGTTCGGAATGGAACAGACGGTGTTCCATCCAGTATGCATACCATTTCTCCTCCACTGCAGAGGGATCGTACTTCGTGGCTAATTCGTTCATGAGAATTATTGCTTATCTGTTGATATTGTCGTTTAATTTCGGTTTCAGACCGAAGCTCGGCTGCATTTTCATGCAACGGAGTCAGACTCATTCATCCGGTCAGCTCTTATATGAGCCGAACTCGTTTAGAAAGAGTCCATTCAAAAAACAAAGTTAATAAAAAAAACTGATATATAGGGCTGCCGTGAGCCGGGATTCACAAGTTTTTTTGCCGATCGAGGGTTGAATTATTTTGCATCGGCATTTCTCTGTCTACGATGTTTTCTTAGATGTTTCCTGATTATGTGGTAATAAACAAAGCATGCCGGCATGATAATTATGAATGGGAAAAGCGTCATTAAGAAAGAGATGACGATGTCAGATTCGATATTTGTTATAAGAAACTCTAAATAATTGCCCAAAATGCGTCCTGTCACACCATCGAATATCAGAAAAAGATAAAAGATAAGGATATAGGCGAGTATTTCGATTAAAGCGTGTTTATAGTTTAGAAATAGTGACTTGTCAATTTTCACCACATAACATAACCAAATATATGTTGTGTTGACGAATAAGGCAGGAACCATGTAGATTGCCATTGTGAGAACCATTTCTATCGCGTATTCGGGAAATAGACCAAATGCAAAAATTAAAGTTACTGCTATATCGCTAAGAATAAACATGCCTATGACAATGAGAATCCGTAGAAACTTCCAATAACCGGAAAGATAATCAATTGCTTTCATAAATGTGTTATATTTAGAATTCTTGGTTTTGTTTCTGTCTTGCCATAGGAAAATAGGTGTTGGTTACAGTGGCAAACGTAACTAAATCCCGTCAATTTTCATTCCCTTTGGCGAAAGCCGTTCATGTCCGTTTCATAACGAAAACTTATTGCTTTGTTTTGTCTGATGTGTCATTCTCGTTTTTATCCGGATCGATTAAGGATTTCATCCATTGTTTGATTAAATTTAGATCATTAGGGAATGTTGTTATAGAATGAGAATTCCATGGCTTTATTGAAGCAATACTTCGGTTATTTTTTGTGAGTTTGTTAACGGCTCCGAGGAGCCAAGTGTTTAATCCGTTAAAAATCTGATGCTTAGCATGAAAATTTAACACTAAAAATTTGGTCAAGTCGCTGAATTTCAGTAACTTT
>RIAY01000021.1 GCA_003833075.1 Muribaculaceae bacterium Isolate-036 (Harlan)
AGTTTTCATGTGAAAAAGAGGTCTAACTTTTCCTTTAAATTACTAAATTTCAAGGACTTTTACAAATTTAATCGCCTAAAGATTAGATGTTTAACAGCATAAATTCAATTTTTGTCATCTACTGAAACTCCCAATATCTAACATTGGGACAAGTGCACAAAATAGCACACCTACTAATAGGATCAGAATACTAATACAAAAAGACAAAAAAAATAATGATAGACCGCGATGTCCGTCAAAACCCGTCATGTGCTCGTATGGCTCAAACTTTGTAACTATCGAACTGCCACCAGATGTAATATTTGCCGAAATTGAAATATCATCCGATAATAATATTATAATATCCGGCGATATAACGCAAGATTATCCAACTCTCAATTTTGCAGAATTAACGGGCAACTATACTATAGTTCTGAATACACACTCTGACGATTCAACTGTAATTACTTATATAGGAGAATTAATATTCTAAAACAACTTCATAAATAATAATTTAAACAACATGAAAAAAACTACATTTTCAGCAGCTATCAGTCTGATTCTTTGTGTTGCATCGTGTTCAAGCGATGATCCAACGATGTCAAATTTATCAATGGAATCAAATGTTCCCACAACAAAAAACACAAGAGGATCTGAAGAAACTCCTATTTTACATTTCACTGATATGTTGGAGTTTAACAATGCACTAACCCGAATAAGGTCTTTAAATTCTTCTAAAGAAAAAATTGAATGGGTACATAGTACATATCCGGAATTTAATTCAGTTCAGGATATTTATAATTCCGCCATGATTGAGATGGAAAATGAAGTAGATGAAACAAAGGAATCTTACTTAAATTTTAAGGAAAAATTCAACACTTTATACTTCCCTATGTATGGAGAAGACGCAGGTTTTTATATACCTATGTCTGATCTTGATGCTGCCTATCTCGTAAACGAGAATTATATGGTAAATATTGGCGGAAATGATATCTGCCTAAAAGACATAGATAATTATAACGAACTTATGTCAACAGGGAGAGCATATTATGAAATGCCACAACCAATGTTAACCGGTACAATGGTAGAGTTCAGCCTGTCAAGTACTGATATAAACTCCGTCGGACCTGAATACGACTCTGGATGGGTACAATATGACAAACGAAAAGTTAAAATGAAAGCACGTCGTAGATTTGTATCTTTCTCCCCTGCTCCCGGATTTAATGGAAGTAAAAGTTTATTTCATACAGAATTCTGTTTCAGGAAAAAAACAATTTTTGGATGGTCAAACTCAGATTCAACCTCAAGTATATCCGGCACTGTTAAGATACCAGGGACACGTGATCTCCAATTAAATTCGTCACACAGCGGCATGTCATCACACGATTATGATTATGAGATTCCTGTATTCATTACTGTCAGCAATGGATATTGGGTCTACACTTGTCCTGAACTTACATGCAATGCAACCGTACTATACAGGGGTGTAGCACAAGCCCTAACATATAATTGGATTATGGGGGGCGCATATGCAAGAACCCCTTATTCCGCAAATCATGCTACAATAGTTCCATGCATAGAACAAGGAGTTAATAATTAATAGATCAACCATAGTAGACTAACATGCAAATAAAGCATGTTAGTCTTTGTCATTTGAATAATATTGTATAATTTTGTAAAATATTAAAAACATAGTGAATATGAAAAAGTTGATTTATTCTATCATTGCAATTGCAATGATATGCTGCGCGTTTTCGACTGTCGCACAAAACAGATGGAATATTACTGCAGGTGGTAGCATCTCCCACAATACAAGCAAGATGTTTGACGGATATTCCAGCGGCTGGGGAGGCGGCGCATTCATCGGTGGCGGATACGAAATAAATTTCACTTCTAATTGGAGCCTGAATCCTCAGATCGAAATAAATTACATTAACAACGGAAACGTTGTTAAGGATAAAACAACCAACGAGAAATATTATAGCGCATGGGGTGACTTCTGGAATCTGAACATTCCGGTGATTGCAAGTTTCAGATTTCCTGTCAGTGATAATCTCGGTATTCGTTTCGGCGTAGGACCTTATCTACAGGAGTCTTTAGCAGGAAGAAAATACAAATATTTAAGAAGCAATGAAGAGAAAGAAAGCTTGCACGGGAGTTTCCAGAACCGCTTTAATGTCGGGATTCAAGGAGAAGCGGCAGTAGAGACAGGCAACCATTTCTCCTATATGTTCAGGGTGAATTATCCATTTGCTAAAGAGAACTGGATGGGTAAAATAATAACCCTATCGTTGGGAATAAGGTATTCTTTTTAAAAGAATTCCTAAAGGTATAAATTCTTTAAAAATTGAATCGGCAGCTTTTTCAAGCTGCCGATTATTTTATTAATATCACTGATGTTTAGTAATTTACAGGCATCAAACCAGCTTTTGTAAGACATTATACTTCGGTGAATAAATAACGCAAGAATTTAAGAGTGTGTTTACTTTTAACTTAGGTTAGCATAAAGATGGATTTTTGAGGGATTTCAGCGAGTTGAGAAAGGAGCAATTTCCACATTGCGACTGCCGAAACTTGGCTGAAAGCACCAAAAAGACACTTTATGATGACTTAAAGAATTTCAAGAAACGTATTTAGCTTTAATTCGTGTTAAAAGTAAACACACTCTAAGGTGTGATGTAACGCGAATGCGGCCGGTTTCACAACCAGCCGCATTCGCGTGTTTTCCATAATACTTTTTCGAACTAACCTAACATCATGAAACGATTTTCTTTACTCTTATAACATAACGCACAGAAAAAAGTTCAGAAAATTCAAAAGTTTTTCTCAACTCCAACATTTACTAAGAAACAGAAGTCATCTTGACTCCTGTTTCTAAACATAATCATATTGTTCGATGTCCCAATTCTGCATTTGAAATTTAACCTCTGTCCAAACCAATCATATTTTATTTATACTCCAACCACATACAACCACGTGACAACCACTTTTAGATATGCACTCAAACGGCTTTTGCATCTTTATGTGGTTGTTACGTGGTTGTGAATGGTTGGAGTTTTCTATGTGTGTTGGCTTGGCGCAGAGAGAAATCGGAATTTTGCTTATGTCAACGTCAATCCTCATGAAAGACAAGAGGAAGGACATCAATCATCTTTTCAGAGAGGGTGTAACAGCCGAAAATGCCTATCCCGTTATTGATGTTGGATATGGTGCGCATAGGGTCGGCGAGACCGACGTCTATCATTCCTGAAGGAGTCTCGTCCATACTTTCAAAATACATAAGATTTCCTACAATATATTCATAATATGCCTTGTTAATAGCAAAAAGTTTTATACTGCGTTTCATCTCTTTTGAAATCATGCTTTCAAGAACTTTCTCTTCAACCGTCAAGGTATGTTCCATGCCGTTTATTCCCTCATCCGTAAATGGCAGACCGGAGGGATTTGACATTAGCGATGACGGAGCCATATCGCCCATATAATCCTTCAGTTTCTGAAACACGATGTTGTGGGAATAGTCTATCTGTCCCAACCCTGTGCTTTTGCCTGGGTTGAGTGGATCGCGTGGAGCTTCGCGGAACCTTAAGAAATAAAAGTCATCCCTGTCAGCATTGTCTTTAAATACAATATTGTAGGTAAACATATAATACTCACCGTTGAATTCTTCCTTGAACGGACCGCGCATCTTCACCGTAACGCTTTCTATATTGACTTCTTCCGGAACAACTTCTGTTGCATACACCTTATTGCCTTTATATTCAGTCGTTATATCTACAACATCGTTCGGCTTTGGCTTCAAATCCGAGACATATAGTTTTTTCTTGGAATCAAATTCAAGACAACCTTTATATGTTCCGTTAATAGAAAGGGAGATGTCAAGACCTTCTGCAATTATGCTTTCATGGTGAATGTCAGAAAAAAAGAATGTCTTTGTCGCTGCCACCGCTATTGTGGAATCAGGCGTTATGATCGAATTGACGGTTAGAATATCCTTACCTGCATCTTCCTTATATTTGTCAAGATCAATGTCCCTATAGCAAGAAACTAAAAATAACGGCAAGGTTGTCAGATATATTTTGAAAATCTTCTTCATTTCAGAAAATGTATGTATATGAAACGGATGGAATGATGGGTATAAAACTGAGCGTGCGGAACGCCCTGTGCCAGTTTTTCTTGTCATGAGTGAAAAGATAGTCGTTGACATGGTCTTTACGTATCGTTATGGCATTCATGCGGCAATAGGCGTTGTATATGCTCACATTCCATATTCCTTTGCGTCCATTCTTGTAAAAGCGGTTTATATTCATGCCAAGGTCAAGACGATGGTAGGCAGGTAGCCTGACATTGTTTCTTCCAGGGTAGTATCCGATACCTCCCGACGTCTCGAAATCGGACGGAGATATAGCTCCGGGTGCATCGGGAAAGAAACTTTCCGAAATATCATAGTTATACATTGAAAGTGTAATCCGGTTTCCTGTCATATACACCCATCCGGCATTAAATTCTATCTTTCTGTTCAAACGATAAGAGAGGTTGATATTGAATTTATGCCGGTTGTCAAACTTCGCAGGGAATCGTTCTCCCTGGTTGAGCGTGGCAAATTTTCGCCAATTCCACATTAGTCCGTATCCTATTGTACCGGTGAATGGACCCGAATCTTTGGTAATGCTGATGTCGAGTCCGTATGCGTCACCACTTCCTGAGGTCAGTTTTTCATCCCATGGAATGTCAGCTTTCAATACTGAAAACCCTTCTTTATATTCCAATAGGTTTTTCATGTGCTTATACCACACTTCTGCAGAAAAATACATTGACAAAGGCAACGAACCATATGTCCCGATTGAATACTGGTCGCTGACCAGAGGCTTGAATGCCGGAGTGACAGGTTGCCATAGGTCGGTGGGAAGGCTTATGTAATTGTTGGAAATCTGTTGCACATGCTGTGTCATGCGGGCATATCCTGCCTTTAGACTATAATTCGGGGTTAGCATCACTCTGGCAGTGACGCGTGGTTCAAGCGAGAGGAATGAATGTCCTTCCACCCTGAAGATGGTTCCCCTTAAACCGACATCCAAGGCAACCCTTTCTCCGAAATTGAAATTGTTGTCTGCATATATATATGCCTCTCCTGCCTTTACTCTCGGACTCGTGTAGTTATTGCTTTCACTTTTGTTCCGGTGTCTCCATTCGTTTATCAATCCCTCCGGGAGATAATTGTGATGTATGAATCCCACACCGGCATTCAAGGTGTAGCAACGTGAAAGGTTTGCCATATAATCAGCCTTGACTCCGATGTCGCGTATGTTGTTTTTAGTTTGGCTCCGATTAAAGCCATATGTGTCAATATCACTTAGGTCGGATTGGTATTCGCGGTTTTGCCGATATGTAGACGAATAGTCGGAATAATATATGGAGGTGTTTATAAATCCGTTGTTAAGGCGATAATTGAATGCACCGAGAATCCCCCAGTTACCCCATGAAAGTTTGTTTGTGTTTTCATCGAAAAACTTCAGTTCGTCAGGATTTTCCGTTTCGGATGGGGAACTTGTGCGGTAGGGAGTTTCAAATTCCCTCATGCCTATTTTGAAATCATCATGTCCTAAATAACCCATCACAAATGCAGAAGCCCTGTCATTGAACTTATGGTCTATGCGTGCATTGAAATCTGTGAAATTTCTATATACATCCATAATTATCCTGATTATCAGCAATATCTGTAGATTGTAGTGTACTAATAGTGTACTTTTGCGGAAGATGGCGGCAAGCATGAGCAAATGGATTTGAAATAATTGTCATCCGTTAGAGATTTTTAACTGCACCGATTTGCGCCTTTTATCCCCTTATCTTCATATTTTAGGTTCCTCCCACTTCAGATTTCCCAATCTATATTATCTTACAATGACTTCGCTACTCAGTGAGGAGACGGTTTTAGACTCCTGTAATAGGCATAATCTTCATTTGGCTATTGCGCACTGAAAAATTTTCATTAATTTTGCAGTCAAAGAATTTATGTTATGATTGGAAGGATAAATCGAATAAAAGTAGTATTAGCAGAAAAACAGAAAACGAATAAATGGCTGGCTTCGGAGTTAGGCATAAACCCATCGACTGTTTCAAAGTGGTGCACAAACTCTTCACAACCTGATATAGCCTTATTGGTTAAGATTGCAAAACTGCTTGATGTTGAATTAGATGAATTGCTTAACAAGGAATTTGTAGAATCGATTTGATTATGGCTAAGAAAGCGCAAAATAAGAAAGAGGCTCTTCCGATGGAGGAGATGCTGTGGAAGGCGTGTGACGCTCTGCGTGGTTCTATCGAGCCGAGCGAGTACAAACACGTTGTCCTGTCTCTTATATTTTTGAAATATGCGGGCTTCCATTTCGAGAAGCGCCGTCAGGAAATCATTGCCGCCGGGCAGGAAGCCTTCGTCGATAATGTTGCTTTCTATGGGGCTAAAAATGTGTTTTATCTCCCCGAAACCGCCCGCTGGCCATACATTAAGGAGAACGCCAAGCAAGCCGACATCGCTCTGATTGTCGACAAGGCTCTCGCCGACATTGAAAGAGAAAACAAGTCACTTCGCGGTGCTCTTCCCAACAATTATTATAGCTCGCTCGGTATTGAGTCTGAAAAACTCGGTTCGCTAATCGACAAGATAGACGGCTTCGATTCCATTCTTGAAAACGATACAGAGAACGACATTATCGGGCGTGTATACGAATACTTCCTTTCAAAGTTTGCCATCAAGGAGGGCAAAGGTAAGGGCGAGTTCTACACGCCCAAAACCATTGTAAACCTCATTGCCGAGATGATAGAGCCTTACGAGGGTATAATCTACGACCCCTGCTGCGGTTCAGGTGGTATGTTCGTTCAGTCGATGAAATTTGTTCAACGTCATAACGGCAACCGACGAAATGTGTCTGTTTACGGTCAGGAGTTTACGAAGACGACTTATAAGCTCGCCAAGATGAACTTAGCTATTCGCGGCATTTCCGCCAACCTCGGCGAATATGCTGCCAACACGTTCACCGATGACCGCCACAAAGAGCTGAAAGCTGACTTTATTATGGCAAACCCACCGTTCAATCAGAAGGACTGGCGAGCCGAAAATCAGCTCACCGACGATCCCCGATGGAACGGCTACGAGACACCGCCGACTTCCAACGCCAACTATGGCTGGATTCTCAACATGGTGAGCAAACTCTCGTGCAACGGTGTGGCCGGTTTCATTCTTGCCAACGGAGCGCTCAGTGCCGATGGCACCGAGGGCGCTATACGTCGCAAGATGATTGAGCGCGGACTTGTCGAGGCCATAGTGATATTGCCGCGCAATCTATTTTACTCCACCGACATTTCCGTAACTCTGTGGATTCTTAACGCCAATAAAAAAGCTCGCGTCGTCAACCGCAACGGCGAAGAAATCCATTATCGCGACCGCGAAAAGGAAATACTTTTTATCGACATGCGGCAGATGGGAGAACCGTTCGAGAAGAAATATGTGCATTTCTCCGACGAGGATATACAAAGAGTGGCAACCACCTATCACAACTGGCAGCGCGAGGGCTATGAAGAAACCTATGCAAACGAGCCGGAGTTCTGCTATTCAGCTTCCCTTGAAGAAGTGGCCGACAAAGGCTATTCGCTCGTTCCGAGCAAATATATCAAGTTCTTGAACCGCGATGAAACTGTCGATTATGAGACTCAGATGTCGGCACTTCAAACCGAGCTTTCCGCTTTGCTGAAAGAAGAAGCCGAAAGTCGCGCCGCTGTCCTTAATGTTTTCAAATCACTCGGCTATGCAATCGAATTATAAACAGCTCGGCGACTACATACGTCAGGTTGATGTCCGCAACCGAGACCTTGCGGTGGATAACCTTGTAGGATTAACTATTGAAAAGGCGTTTATCCCATCTGTAGCAAATACTATCGGAACTGACCTTTCTAACTATAAGGTTATTTCCAAAGGTCAATTTGCTTGTTCTCTCATGCAGGTGAGTCGTGATGGGAAGATGCCTATTGCAATGTTCAAAGAAGAAAAAGGCATAATGTCTCCAGCATATCCTATGTTTGAGGTTTTTCGAAAGGATGAGCTACTCCCTGAATTTCTCATGATGTGGTTCTCTCGAGAAGAGTTCGACAGAGAAGTTACGTTTTGGGCAGTTGGAGGTGTACGCGGAAGTCTTACTTGGGAAGATTTTGAAAATCTTAATATTCCTGTTCCACCGATAGAGGAACAGCTGAAGATTGTGGCGGAGTATCAGGCCATCGAGCGACGGATTGAGAACAACCGCCGCCTCATTGCCACACTCGAAGCAACCGCCCAAACCATCTACCGCCACATGTTCGTCGACAACATCGACCCCGAAAACCTCCCCCAAGGCTGGCGCATGGGAACTATCGGTGAGTTTTGTAAGGAAACAAAGTCTGGAGGAACTCCAAGTAGGGCTAAAAATGAGTACTGGGATAGTAAAGATTATAGATGGCTTAAATCAGGAGAAGTCGCTAATAATATTATTTTCGATACAGAAGAATATATAAGTGAAAAAGGGCTGAAAGGAAGTTCCGCCAAAATAATACCTTCGGGTGCAGTAATCATGGCAATGTATGGAGCAACAGCTTCCCAAGTTGCGTATTTAGACTGTAATACAACAACAAATCAAGCTTGTTGTAATATGCTTACAAATTCTTTTGAAGAAGCTGCATATCTTTATTTTCACTGTCTCTTCCAACAAGAAAACATTAAACGTCTTGCTAATGGAGGAGCGCAGGAAAATCTAAGCCAAGAGCTTATATGTGCTCAATCAATACTTATATGTGATGACAAACGCAAATATGATCTATTTTCAAATATACTCAAATCAAAGATAGCATTCTGCAGGGAGAACTATTGGCTTGAAAGAATGCTAAATACCATATTATCAACTTTGTCAAGATTTTAAGCAATTATGGCAAATTATATACCGCCAGAAAATAATTCAAAGAAATTCACGTGTCCACATTGTAATACTGTGGCTCAAATGATATATTTCAGCGCCTCATGGAAAGAAGCTAAAAGTTGGTGGTGCACACCTCTAGGTGATTGTAGTTTGATGAATGTTGCAATTTGTCAAAATTGCGATAAAGCTGTAATTTGGATTGATGACCAATATGTCTTTCCAGAAATCAATGCTTCCACCCCCAACGAGGATATGCCCGATTCAGTGAGAACTCTATATAATGAAGCTGCATCGATTTACAATAAGTCTCCCCGAGCTGCTTGTGCATTGTTACGACTTGCTGTTGAACGTTTATGTAATGAACTTGGCGAAACAGGTAAAATCGATACTATGATAGGCAATCTTGTGAAAAATGGATTGCCCACCACAGTGCAAAAGGCATTAGATGCAGTTCGGGTAATTGGTAATAAAGCTGTTCATCCAGGACAAATCGCTTTTGACGTTGATGATAAATCTACAGCTGAAACGCTTATGAAACTTCTGAATATCATAAGCGAACGCTTGATTACCGAGCCAAAAGAAATTGATGGCATCTTCGATGCTCTTCCTCAATCAGTGAAAGATTCAATTGAAAAACGAGATAAATGAATATACAGGAATTCATATCGCAATATACAAATCATCCAATTCTTTTTATTGGCTCTGGTTTCTCATTCCGATATTTAGAGAATACATATACGTGGAATAATCTTCTAAGTAAGGTTTGTGAAGATCTCTGGGGTAATGATGAACATTATCTTGACATAAAAGCAAAATGTACACAACCCAATGGCTATTGTCCACTTGATCAAGTTGCATCTATTATAGAGCGAGAATTTAATCAATCTTTGGAAATGGACCGTGATGGCAAATTCAAGGCTATTAACGACATCTTCTATGACAAGATGAGAGGAGGGACTACTTTGAGCCGTTTCAAGGTTTATATATCAAAACTTATTGGAGATTTAACCTATAAACCGGATGTTAATGGAGAATTGGATGAACTGAAGAAAGCAAGGAAAAATATAGGTTCAATCATTACCACTAATTATGATTGCTTACTCGAAGATATATTCGGATTCAATCCGCTTATAGGGAATAATATCCTCCTAAGCAATCCGTATGGTTCAATTTATAAGATTCATGGCTGTATTACGGACGTATCTAAAATGATAATCACAGCCGAGGATTATGTCCAATTTGATGAACGATATGAGCTTATAAGAGCACAAATGCTCTCAATGTTTATCCACAATCCCATTATATTTATTGGTTATGGAATTGGAGATGAAAATATTCAAAAAGTCCTTAGAACAATATTTTCCTATATACCTCTCAATACTCCAGAAGCAGATAAAGTTAGACATAACTTTTTGCTTGTGGAATATGAAAAAGGATCTTCGAATCATGAAATTACAGATCATGACATAATTGTCAAGGGCAGCAACATCAGGATTAACAAATTACGAACTGATGATTACAAGACCTTATATCAGAATTTGGCTACAATCAATCTACCTATATCTGCAATGGATGTAAGAAAGGTACAGTCTGTTGTTAAAGAGATATATGCAGGAGGAACTATTAAGGTTATGATTACTGAAAATATTGATGATCTTAAAAATAGTGACAAAATTTTAGCCATTGGCTCTAAAAAGACTTTGAGCTATCAGTTCTTGACAAAACCAGAGATGATTCGAGATTATTTCAAAATAATCGAAGAAGCTAACTCATCCCTAATATCATTAATAAACAAGCAAACAATTAGCGATTCGGAATATTTCCCCATATACGGATTTGGTAATATATGTCCTGGTATAGACAATTTGGATGCGATTAAACAGATTCAGACAAAAAATTTAGCTCGCTTTATTCGAGAAAAAGCGAGTAGAAAAAAACATAATCATAAGACAATAGCATCAATTATATGTGATAATAGCATTGCAGAATCATATAAACACACTGCAATAATGTATGGAGTAAGTTCTGGCCAAATACCCTTAGAGGATGTTGAACAGTATTTGAGAAATCTGCCCGAATCACAACGAAAAAGTAGTGATTATAGACGATTATTGTGCCTGTTCGATAAAAAGAAATATCAGTAATTATATGGATAGATTCAATGAATATCAATTAGAGCAGGCATTTATCGAGCTGTTCAAGGAGCAGGGCTATGATTATGTGCATGGCGAATCCATCGTTCGTGACACTCGCGATGTCATTCTCTATGATGACCTGCGCACGTTTCTGCGCGAGCGATATAAGACTGACGGTATTACAGAGAACGAAATATCCGCAGCCATAAACTACCTCGAATCGACCGAGGGCGGCAGTGTATATGCGCAGAACGTCGAGGCGATACGCCTTATCATGAAAGGCTTCGCCATAAAACGCGAGGACACATCAAAACCCAATCTATATATTAACTTGATTGACTATAAGGACATTAAAAACAATATTTTTAAGTTTGTCAATCAGCTTGAAATAGTAGAAAATCACAACCGTATACCTGACGGCATCGTTTTCGTCAACGGCATTCCTCTCGTTGTGCTGGAGTTCAAGAGCGCAATCAAAGAGAACACCACGATAGAGAACGCCTACGACCAACTCACCGTCCGCTACCGACGCGATATTCCGAGCCTATTCCGCTATAACGCCTTTGTCGTCATCAGCGACGGCGTAAACAACAAGTTTGGCTCGTTTTTCGCTCCTTACGAATACTTCTACACATGGCGCAAAGTAGAGCACGACGATGAGGAAATGGAGGGCGGCTTCAACTCCATGTTCACAATGATGCAGGGATTGTTCCGCAAAGAGCGGTTGCTCGATGTGGTGCATCATTTCATTTTCTTTCCTGACACTACCAGCGACGAGGTGAAGGTTGTGTGCCGCTATCCGCAGTATTTCGCTACTACGCTATTGTTCGACAACATTCTCCGTCACAGCAAAATCAACGGCGGCGACGGCAAGGGCGGCACTTACTTCGGTGCTACCGGTTGCGGCAAGAGTTACACCATGTTATTCCTCGCCAGACAACTCATGCAGTCGAAAGAGTTGAGCAGCCCCACGATTGTACTCATCACAGACCGCACCGACCTTGACGATCAGCTTGCAAAGCAATTCCTGAACGCCAAGAAGTTTATCGGCGATGAAACTGTTATGCAGGTCGAGAGCCGGGAAGACCTGAGAACGCAGCTCGCAAACCGCACCTCCGGCGGAGTTTTCCTCACCACCATTCAGAAATTCGAGGAAAACACAGGGCTGTTGAGCGACCGCGCCAACATCATCTGCATCTCCGACGAGGCTCACCGTTCGCAGACAGGGTTGGAACAGAAAACAACCATCACCGAAAAAGGCGTAAAGCGCAACTATGGCTTCGCCAAATATCTGCGCGATTCGTTTCCCAACGCCACTTATGTAGGATTCACAGGCACACCCAAAGACGATACAATCGATGTCTTCGGCCCGATTGTGACGCGCTACACAATGACCGAAGCAGTAGCCGACGGGATCACCCGAAAGATAGTCTACGAAGGTCGCGCAGCAAAGGTTATCCTCAATTCCTCAAAAGTCAAGGAGATTGAGGAATATTACAAGAAATGCAAAGACGAGGGCGCTACCGACTATCAGATAGAAGAAAGCAAAAGACGCATGACGCGCATCGACGTAATTCTCAACGACCCCGACCTGCTCGCCAACATCGCCAAGGATATTGTCGAGCATTATGAGAAGCGTGTCGAAGAGGGTTCGACAGTCGAGGGCAAGGCTATGATTGTATGCAGTTGCCGTGCCATAGCATGGAATCTTTATCAGGCCATCACACGACTTCGCCCCGAATGGACGGAGGTCAAGGAATGTGTCGACGGCGAAAACCTAACCGACAAGGAGCGCGAAGAAATAAAGCCCATGCCTCGCATCTGCATGGTGCTGACCCGCGACAAGCAAGATCCACAGGAGATGTGGAACTTACTCGGTTCGGACGAGTATCGCAAAGGTCTCGACAAGCAGTTCAAGGCTGTAAAGAGCAATTTCAAAATCGCCATTGTGGTTGATATGTGGATCACGGGCTTCGATGTGCCGTGTCTCGACACAATGTATTGCTTCAAGCCTTTGCAGATGCACACGCTCGTTCAGACTATCTCCCGTGTCAACCGCGTCTATCCCGGAAAGGAGAAAGGTCTTGTCGTTGACTATCTCGGTATCAAGAAGCAGATGAACGCCGCCCTCAGCCACTATGCCGGTGGTGGCGTAGAGGGCTATTCGCTCGATTCCATAGAGCAGTCGCTGAAAATTCTGAAAGATGAACTCGACATCATACGCCGTATGTTTACCGGCTTTGATTGGTCTGTATATTTCACGGGCAAGCCGCTTGAACAGTTGCATTGTCTCAATCTGGCAGTCGAGTTTATTCAGCGCACTAAAGAGTCGGAAACCAAGTTCATGCGACACTGCAAGAAGATGCGCGAGGCATACACTATTTGCTGCAACTCCGAGCAAATTACGGTGAAGGAGGACGATGACATTCACTTCTTCTTCGCTGTGCGCTCAGTCATCTTTAAGCTCACCAAAGGAGAGGCACCCGATGCGGCTCAAATGAACCGCCGCGTGGCCGAAATGATAAAGGACGCACTGACAAGCGAGGCTGTCGAAGAAATTCAGAATATCGGAGTTGCCTCCGACGAGGAAATCGACCTCCTTTCTGCCGAATATATAAAGCGGTTGAGCCAAATTCCTTATAAGAATACGCAGGTCAAGCTCATGGAGCAGCTGCTTAAACAAGTGATTGAATCACTTAAGAAAGTCAACAAACAGAAAGGCATAGACTTTACCAAGAGGCTCGAAGAAATAGTGAAGAAATATAACGACCGCTCGGACGATGCCGCCCTCGCTAACGACGTTATCGACGAGGTTGTTTCGCAGATGGTTGACCTCATGACTGATGTCAACAATGCGAGAACCGCCGGAGACTCGCTCGGTCTCGACTTCAAAGAGATGGCATTCTTCGACATATTGAAATCAGTCGCAGTCAAGTACGACTTCGCAGACAAATTTCCCGATGATAAGCTTACCGACCTTGCAAAACAGGTTAAGGAACTTGTCGAACAGCAAGCATCTGTTATTGACTGGGCTAATCGTGGCGATATTCGTGACACCTTGAAGATGAACATCATTATTCTTCTATCGAGCGCAGGTTATCCTCCAATCATACACGACGAAGTATTCAAAGAAATTCTGGAACAAGCCGAGAATTTCAAGCGTCACTCGCCATCGCGTCCATACTCTACTTTCACCAATGATTCATTCACAATAGCAGCAGAACCTTAATATGACACAATTAAAGCATACACTCTTTTTTCTGATAATCCTCTGTCTAATATTCCTCGGATTATCTTATGCTATCTCTATAAATATGGAGATAGGCGTTTGTGATGTTAATTCTGCATTCATATCTAATAACTTTTTATTCACTTGTTTTAGTGGCGCTTTTGCAAGTATTTTGGTATTGATAGCCACCGAAGCATATCGGTTCGTTCAAACAAAAAAGGCTTTAGAACAATTTTTGTTCGGTCAATTAGTATTCATTTATGGGCAATTGCAAATTGCAAATACCAATATTCACAATTTTTTATCTGGGAATAAACTCGTCGCAGAGAATTTATTAGAGTATTTATCAATTTCAATAAAACAAATCACCCCGTCACTGCGCTCATTAGACTATAATCCGGTTATTCCGAATAATCGTGCAAGAGTTATTAAGAATATAATAATAAGACTCTTTTCTTCTGAAATTCCTCAATTGGAATCATTGGCTGGGGACTGCATATATTTACCGATAGCCATAAACACAGACAAATTGGAGGCATTACAAAATGGAGAACCGAATCCAGTTGTAATGTCTTTGTCGCCAAATACAAATAAAACGCTAAAACTTCTGAATGATGATATTTTAAGATTAAAAGCACTGATCCTAATTGACATAACCGAGCTTAATGCAGTGTGTGACAATCGTTTCCATTGGAATAATATCGAGCGACAAATAACTCAAGTACCAACTCCAGACTCATCGTTGACTGGATTTTGGGCAAGATATGACAAATCTCAGAAATAAAGAGTTCTAGCAACATGAATCGAATTATACTCATCGGAAACGGATTTGACCTAGCTCATGGCCTTCCAACCAGATATGAAGATTTCATAAACTGGTATTGGGAGAAGTGGCTTTATAATTTAAGAACCTGCCATTATAGAACATTAGCTGATGGGCTTTGTAAATTTTCTATAACAACCGGACAAGACACATGGCAAAGTCTCTTATGGCAACAAGGTTATACTTTAAACGCACCTAAAGGTGTTGACTTCGTAAATTCAATATTAGATGACAAACAGAACTTTGAAGTTATCCAAAGCCATTTATTGTATCGTATATGCAAGTCTATTCAAGACAAGAAATGGGTTGATATTGAAAATGAATACTATCGTCTCTTGAAAGAATCCATTGAAAATCCCGAGAGTGCCGGTTGTATACCTCAAGAAATCAACAAACAGCTTCAATATGTTCTTGACTTGTTGACGCAATATTTGTGTTCGTTACAATTAGGAGCTCTTGCCTATAATGATTCCATTAAGATTATTATTTCAGAGTCAATAAGAATTGATGATGTGGCGATTGGAAGCCTCCAAAATTTTTATGAGCATTGCAATTATTGGGCTAACAAAGACAGATACACATTATATGAACAATTAGGCATAAAAAATGCTTCTGCCGAGCAAGCGTTAGCTATTCGTGCAGATGTTGATGAATTTCTACAAAAAAACATCGCAGAATATCCGGATGGAAGATTTGGAGTTATAGATATTAATAAAACTCCAAGGCAACTGCTTAGGCCAATCAATACGATGTTGTTAAGTTTCAATTACACTGGGATTACTGACATTTATGCTCAATCGTGTATGTGTTACGTAAATCACATACACGGAGATTTAAGAGACCCATCGAAAATGATATTTGGCTACGGAGACGAACTTGATGATGATTATAAAGAGTTATTGAAGCGAGAGGATAATGAATGTCTAAAAAACATCAAATCTATTAGATACTTAGAATCTACAAATTATCGATACATGCTGCAATTTATCGAATCGGCACCATATCAAGTATATATTATGGGGCATTCTTGTGGCAATTCAGACAGAACACTACTGAATACTTTGTTTGAACACAAGAACTGTGTCTCAATAAAGCCATACTACTATCAAAAAACTGATGGCACAGATAATTATATGGAAATAGTCCAAAATATTTGCCGTAATTTTACGGATATGAAGCTAATGCGCGATCGCGTAGTCAATAAAACATTCTGCGAACCCCTACCTCAAGTCAAGTGATAATATAGTTATGGCAAAAGAACAATATACTAATATATTCCACAATCTCATTAGCCATTCCGAGAACGAGGTTGGGGAGTTTAAAAAAGCGGAGAACAACTTCGACTTTGATGACTTGGGTAAGTATTTCTCGGCGTTGAGTAATGAGGCGAATCTTCGCGGACTTGATTTCGCGTGGCTGATTTTTGGTTATGACGAGAAAAAGCATGAGATTGTCGGCACGTCATATAAAAACGGCGAAGGGGCTCTCAATAATCTCAAGCACGATTTCTCTCAGCATACCACCGATGGACAGACTTTCCGCGAGATTATCCCGATTGAGGTAGATGGAAAGCGAATACTGATGTTCAAGATTCCGGCTTCGCCTCGCAATATCGTGATGAAGTGGAAAGGGATTGCATACGGTCGTGACGGAGAAAGCCTCAAGCCGCTTAATCAGTCCAAGCAGGATGAAATCCGTAGGCAGACTCCGGCTCCGGACTGGTCTGCGGAAATTGTGCCTGATGCCACGATTGAGGATCTTGACGAGGTGGCTATCGCTAAGGCTCGAAAGATGTTCAAGAAGGTGCATAGCCGTATTCCGATTGAGGAAGTCAACCGCTGGTCGACGGAAGAATTTCTGAGCAAGTGCGAATTGATGGTCAATGGCAAACTTACCCGTGCAGCCATCATTCTGCTTGGCAAAATGTTCTCGGATAGCAAGCTGCGCCCGGCAGTCGCGGAAGTTACATGGACTCTTCGCGATGAGAAACAGGACGTAGTTGATTATGAACATTTTTCTGTGCCGTTTATTTTGACGGTAGATGAGATTCTTGCCAAGATACATAATCTGACCTTGCGTGAGATGCCGGGAGGCACGTTGTTTCCCGACACGATGAAACAGTATGACGACTACACGATCCGTGAGGCACTTCATAACTGCATAGCCCATCAGGACTACACTCTGCGTCAGCGCATAAACTTCGTTGAGAATCCGGGATTTCTTTATTATGCCAATGGAGGTTCCTTTATTCCCGGCACTTTGGAAAATGCGCTTGCCACCAATGGCCCACAGCGATTCTTCCGCAACGCCTGTCTATGCAAGGCTATGGTGCATTTCAATATGATTGATACGGTAAGCCGAGGAATCAAAAAGATGTTTACTGAACAGATGGAGCGTAGATTCCCGATGCCGGACTATGAGATTGACAATGAGAAGAAAGAAGTTGCTGTCCGCATCTATGGCAATGCCATAAATGAGCGGTACACCAAACTGCTCAAGGACAATGACAATCTGACCCTCCACGATTGCATTTCTCTCGATGCCATTCAGAAAGGACATCGGATTGACGATGAGATAGCACAAGACCTCCTTAAACGCGGTCTAATTGAGGGAGAGACCCCTAACTACACCATATCCCTTGGTGTAGCCAAAGCCTCCAGACAGCTCCCGCAATATACGAAAGCAAAAGGTTTAGATAAAGCCAGATTAAAACAGATGGTTCAGCAATTATTGCAGAATGCGGGAAAAGATGGCGCTCGCCGAGAGATCATATATGATTACCTTAAGGACTTGTTGCCATCTAATAAGTCACAGGAGCAACAGCTTCGATATTTGGGGAGGCTTCTTGTTGAAATGAATGAAGAAGGGACGATTGAACGTATCGGACTTAGATGGTTGCTTTCAAGCCCATCCGACCGAAAACAGACATAATCCGACCGTTTTTATCACATCCGACCGAAATTTCGGTCGGATGTGCGTTGATTAGCTATAATCCGACCGCTTTTGATTGTAGGAATAGTAAGAATTGTAGGAATAGTAAGATATGAACAATCATGCAGAGAGTAAGTCAGTCGGTCAGTCATCTGACTGATTGACAAATCAGCAAGACATTCTAACGGCAATACTTCCTGTCATTCATGCATAAGGCTTGACATTCTTCTGCTCATAAGTTCATTCAGTCATCTGTTCAGACGTATGTACATCCATACGTTCAGATGTTCATACGTCAATACTTCAATACGTTCATACATCAATACGTTAGTGCGTTCATACGTCAATACGTACTAACAGCATCTTTGCAATCAGGACCGCAACAAGTAACTACTTGTAACAAGGCATATTAACTGAATTGCAATCTCAAAAGCATTATATAGCGCGTATTGATATATCAACTATCTTTCGTCAAATCTTATTCTTCTCTTTGCATGAAGGTGGATTTTACCAATATTGATGTTCCAAATAATTGAAACAGTCGGCTATTCCGGTTACAACTGACTTTTCTGTATGGAGTCTCTGGTAATTTTGTGCTATCAAGCCTTCTGATTCTGTTAGTCGCAATGGAATCCGTCGGGATTCTGCAAGGTATGTTTTTTCATAGGGAAAACCGATATAACCCGTTATAACTATTATCGGTGAATATCAGCATATTAGATAAATCAGGCTTTCTATTCAGTTTCTCCTGATTGTATCTTTTTTCGCATTTAGTACACCATAAGTACACCATTTGCCCATTTCGATTGTTAATAGATGTTGTGGGCGATTTTCGTGTCTCACAATCCGTTATTACCTTTGCTCCACAAACACAAAATTAATTCATTATGGGCAGACTGCCAAATAAACAGAAACAAAATCCCAAGCTCATCCAGAGGGAGATGTCAGACGGACGTGCGAGTCTATGGCTGGAATACTATCTCGGCCGTAGCGAATCGCCCGTCTATGACGATGACGGCAACCATGTCGTGTATGAATCCGGGGCGATGAAAGGAAAACTTAAATACAAGGTGCAGCACCTGCGCAAGAAGGAGGCTCTTAATCTGTATGTATGGGTTCATCCCCGCTCGGCTCAGGAACGGCAGCAGAACAAGAACACCATCGCCCTCGCCGAGAAGATACGGTTTGAGAAAGAGCAGGAGATGCTTGAAGACCGAAAGGGTTACCGCCTGAAAAGGGAGAAGGAGAGTAACTTCCTCAGGTACTTCCGGCAACACCGGGACAACGAAGCGTTCACACTGCCAGTCCGCAGGTCTTACAAATATTCTCTGACACGCTTCATCGAGTATCTTGAGCTAACTCCACAGTTCTCAAAATACAAGGATGTCCTGCCGATGGATGCCGTCACTCCGGACATGGTTCTCGGATTCACCAACTATCTCCGGAAGAAATGCACCGGAGAGGGACCGCGAAAGAATTACCACTGGTTCAAGAAGGTGCTTGCAGATGCTGTCGATGAAGAACTGATAAAAAAGAATCCCTGCCGTGGAATCCGCATAGTGTACGACACAAACATTATGCTGAAGGAGATTCTCACACCGAAAGAGATAAACACCCTCGCGGCGTTCCGATATGACGGCGAACACCGAGAGGTGCAGCGGGCATTTATCTTCTGCTGTTTCACCGGACTGCGGTACTGCGATGTGTCGGAACTGACATTCGCCAATGTCGATTACGAGAGCATGGTGATGAGGTTTAACCAGAAGAAAAGCGCGGGACGCAGCGCACATGCCGCCGTAGTGATGCCGCTCAACGATGAGCTTATAAAGCTGATTGGACAGCCTAAAGATGATGATAACCCGAGGGAGAGAATATTCGACCTGCCTCACAAGGGTACGGCGAGAAAGCATCTCGCCCGATGGGTGAAGAACGCAGGAATCAAGAAGAGCATCACATGGCACTGCGCCCGGCACAGTTTCGCCGTAAATCTTCTGAATGCCGGAACCGACATAAAGACAGTATCCTCTCTTCTCGGACACGCGAGCATCAAGATGACTGAGAAATATCTTCATGTGATCGACCAGCGCAAACAGAAAGCCATAAACAAACTCGGCAAAGTCGCGTTTGACACGGAAACGGCAAAATAGCCCATGGCATTTCCGGCGCTTTGGCTCTTTATGTTGTTATAGAGTTGTGCATACGGCTGAAAAACACTACCTTTGCATCAAGATTCGCAGTCATCATGTTATTGTTTCATCCTGACGCGGATTAGTGGTTGGACATCGGGAGGGATACCCGGTGTCCTTTTTCTCACTGTTGCCCAATCCGATGAAAATGATTATCTTTGCAGATACAAAAAACTAAACCCGATAGCTTGACGAGTCAGGGGCTACCGGGAATCAACACTGCAAAGGTAATACTTTCAGTCCAATCTGCCAAAAGTACCGATTTCGATACATTAAAATTTACGAGAGATGACAAAAATCACAGTAAAAGATACTGAGGTCAACGTTGTGAAAGTCAACGGAGAAGATTACATCTGTCTTACTGACATGATGCGTGCCAAAGATGGGGACTTCTTCATCACCGACTGGCTGCGCAACCGAAATACCTTGGAGTTTATCGGCATTTGGGAAAAGGTATATAATCCAAATTTTAATTATGGCGAATTCGCCACAATTAGAAATCATGCAGGTCTTAATAACTTCAAAATAAGCGTAAAGGAATTCGTTGCGAGGACCAACGCGGTCTCATTGCAAGCAAAAGCGGGGCGTTATGGTGGCACATATGCCCATAAGGACATTGCGTTTGAGTTCGCAATGTGGATAAGTCCTGAATTCAAGGTTTATATCGTCAAGGAATTTCAGCGTCTCAAAGAGGAAGAACAGCGTCTTATCGGCTGGTCTGCTAAGCGTGAGCTGTCCAAGATAAACTATAGAATTCACACCGATGCCATCAAGCATAATCTCATACCTGCCGAGATAACAAAGGCTCAGGCGAGCATCATTTATGCCAATGAAGCCGATGTGCTGAATGTAGCCATGTTCGGCATGACTGCAAAACAGTGGCGTGACGCCAATCCCGACCTCAAAGGCAATATCCGGGATTACGCCTCCATAAACGAACTTATATGCCTTTCCAACATGGAGAATCTCAACGCTGTATTCATTGAACAGGGAATGCCACAGCATGAGCGGCTCATCAAGCTCAATCAAATCGCCATCCATCAGATGAGCGTACTTGAAAGCGGCGACAACGACAGAAAACTGCTGAAATAGCCCGTCAAAAACAGCTTCATTACGCAGATTGGCCCTCCTGGGTTCAAAAAACTTGCATATATCGACCCCGTTTCGTAACTTCGCGGCCGTGACGGAATCATATCCGTCAGGAAAGAAAGACACACATCGGCAATCGCCGGAATAAACCGGACACCGCTGAACAATTCCGTTTTTTCTTTTGTTGGAAAAATATCAAAGTGGTTAGGTGGCAGTAGCCCTGACCCCATGCGGCAACGCGAAGCACCGACCCGGCAGGGCGGTGACGGTTGACGCACCCCTGCCACACCCCTTGCGACAAGGGCGATTATTCATTAATCGGAAATATATCAAGTAAGGACTGAAAACATAATAACGAGACCTCGCCAAAGGCATGTCAGGAAAGACATATCGGCGCGGCCCCGCTTTTTTATTGCTCGTCCGGAAGGGCAACAAAACATATAGCCCGTAGACATTTCAATGATATTCGCCTTTACGCACCTCAGAAGGACGCAAGTCCTGTATTAATTTTGCAGTGTCCGCCAGCCTTTAATCCTCCGGGTGTAGTCATCGGGCTGACAGACGCTATCACTATGATCTGACGACACCCACCAAGAGTATGTTGAACATACGGCATATCACTTATCATCCGAAAACTGATGCGTGAGAAAAAAACAAATCCCCAAACCACTAATCCCCCTATCCAAATGAACACAATTACAGATTACCTGAATCTTCCTTTCATCGAGGTTCTGAAGCGCCTCCTGAAAGACGCGGTCAAGGACTGCCTTGCTGAATCGGGAGTGCTGGCGACACTCGCCAACGCTTCCGCAAAATCAAAAAAGCGGGATCCCGATGGGCTGAAAGTGACCGAAGCACTCGAGTTCCTGAACGAAAACGGCTATCCCATGAAAATCGGGCAGCTCTACAAGGAAACGAGCAACGGGACCATACCGCACTGGAAATTCAACAATAAGCTTCACTTCAAGGAATCAGAGTTGCTGAGCTGGGCTGAAAGCAGACTTGTCAACGGCAAAGCCGTAGGCGTGCTGAATGCGGAAGACAGACCAAAGAAGAAAGGAGGTAGCCGATGAAAAAAGAAACCGAATCATCAGTAAAGACAGCCTCAAAGCCAAAAGGCAATAAGAAGAAAACCTCCGTCAAAAAGAAAAACAATGATGTCAGTGATACACCTGCAATCACAGATACACAAGTGACTTGTCACGAAAATGAGGAAGTGACAAATCATGCTCCTGACCGACTGAACAGTCAGTCTGTACCTCCGTCAACCTCCGAGTACTTGATTGCAGACACAGACAACAGCAAGAAAACCAATCAGTTCCCGATTGATGTCCTGCCGTCAAGATTACAGGAAATCATCAAGGAGGCAAACGCCACTCTCGGTTTCCCTGTTGACTACATGGCTGGAGCGATGCTTTCGGCAATGGCGGCGGTAATAGGCAACACCCATCACGCCGAGGCTATGGCAGGATGGAAAGAATATGCTATTCTTTTCGTTGCCCTTGTCGGATGTCCCGGAGTGTGCAAGAGCCATCCGCTGAGTTATGTCATGCAACCGCTCATCGACCACGACGCGGAGAAAGCGGCACAGTTCGCAGAGGCGTTGAAACGCTACAACGCTGCGATGGAGCTGCCGCCGAAAGAAAGGATTCCAAACGGCTACAACCTCAATCCCGTTGAGCCGCACCGCATCCGCTTCATGATGCAGGATGTGACCAACGAGGCGGTTCACCGCATATTGTCGGAAAACAGTCGTGGACTGATCCTGATGTATGACGAGCTTGCCGGATGGGTCAAGAACTTCAACCGCTACAACAACGGCTCTGAATCGGAGTTCTGGATGTCGGTGTTCAACCACAAGGTTGCCATGTCTGACCGCAAAGGCAGTCAGAGCGGCGTGTTTATCCGCAATCCGTTCCTTTGCGTAATCGGAACTATCCAGCCGAAGGTTTTGACCGACCTTGCCGCCGGGAACCGCAACGCCAACGGATTCATGGAGCGCATACTCTATGTATTCCCGTCCGACCAGACGAAGCCTAAATGGAACCGGAGTCGCCGGATGCCTTCTTTTGACATCGCCGCAGAATGGCACGGCATCCTTTTCCGGCTTATCGACATTGTTCCCAAGGTGGACGCAGACGGAGAGATAATATCCGAAGATGTTCCATTTTCATCGGACGCTCTCGACCGCCTCTATCAGTGGCAGAACGAGCAGACCGACCGTTGCAACGCCGACGGGAGTGATACCCTTACATCCATTGCAAGCAAACTCGAAATCTACGCTATCCGCTTTTCTCTCTTGCTGGCCCTCTCCGATTGGGCGTGCGGCAGTGAGAAAAAACAGATAGATGTGGACACTGTGGAGAGGGCGATACGCCTTGCGGAGTATTTTCGCATAAGTGCCTCAAAGGTGCAGGGCATCATCAGCGAGGATGCCCTGACCGAGCTGCAGCTTGCCGTCCTTTCGGAACTTCCCGACGGCTTCACCACCGCCGAGGGCGTGGCGATCGCCGGGAAATGCGGTATGCCCGAGCGCAGTTTCAAGAGATTCCTCAGAGACAGAAAGGGAGTGCTTTTCACCCGCAACACCCACGGAAATTACACCAAGTTATAACCCATCTACCCCTTGGCATTATTGGCACTTTGGCATTTCTGACAGAGATGCTTACGCTTCCCTTTATGCCAAAATGCCGAAAGTGCCAGGGGGTAAATCCAAAACTGAAATCCCGTGAAACATTCTTTTTTCATTGAAGAAACCATTGCATTCAGTGCAGTGGTTATAGCGGTGCATCACTGCTATGGCAGTGCAGTACCATCCGTGCAGTGGCGGCACGGAAATTACGCCATCCGGAAATTCCTTAGCATATTAGGGAATTTTCCGAGCCGCATATCGTTCCGATACGCTGAAAATGTCCCCAATATGCCAAAGAGGTCAACCCCTTTGGAAACCCCGGAACGGCTTAACAGAAAGCCGTACACTCCGATTGCTCCGCAACTTAAACTCGTCCGCCTATGAGCTACGCAGTGTTACACATCATCAAGGCGAACTCGTCACTGAACTCGATAGCCAAGCATATCGAGCGCACCGCCCATCCCGAAAACGCGGACCTGGCGAGGACGCATCTCAACCGCTGCAATCTGGTCGAATATCCCGACGGGATAACCGGGCTTGCGGCGGCTGTCGAACACCGTATATCCAATGCAGGGATTACCCGCAAAATCTCCGACAGGCAGGTTCGGTGCCTCAACTTGGTTATGACCTCCGACAACGAAGGTATGCAGAAAATCATCGACAGCGGCAAGCTCGACGAGTGGATTGCCGACAACATAAAGTGGGCGCGCGACACATTCGGCGGCGACAATGTTGTCGGAGCCGCACTGCACATGGACGAGCGCACTCCGCATCTTCACATCGCCGTCGTTCCGATAGTGACCGCCGAGAGAAAGAAGAAAGCGAGGGAGGCGACAGCAAAGAAGCGTTACCGCACAAAAGCCGCCAACCGTCCGAGGCTGTGCGCCGACGACATAATGGAGCGCGGAAAGATGAGCCGCTATCAGGACATCTATGCCGAGGCTATGGCGAAATACGGTCTGGAGCGTGGTATCCGTGGTTCCGAGGCGCGGCACATCGGGCAGCACGAATATTACCGCGACTGCATGGTGAAGAAGAAAGGTCTTGAAGAAGACATCGGCAATCTCTCCATTGAGAAAAGGAAACTCGATAAAGAGAAAAAATCTCTTGAGAGCAAAGTGGAGAGCCTTGAGTGCCGGACAACCGCCCTCGACACCCGGAAGAAAATGCTCACGCAGGTCAACGAGGAGATACGGCAGCAGAACAATGAACTCTATTCCGAAAATTCCAGGTTGACCGAGGCTAATTCTTCTCTCGCCGCCGAAAACAAATCGCTTGCCGATACCAACGCAGGACTGTCGGAGGAATCCGTCAGACTTGCGGAGCAACGGAAAGGGCTTGCAGAGGATACCGACAGGCTGACCGCCGAGAAAAAGGCATACGAGGCTCAGACTGACGAGGCGAGAAAAGAAGCCCGGAACGCCATCCGTGAGCGCGATGAGGCGAAAGCCGAGCGGGATGCGCAACGCAAGGAACTCGGCAGCAACATCGCCAATATATTCACCGGGAGCAAGACCAAGAGGCTTGAAGCCGAGATTGTCAGAAAGGATGATGAAATCCGCGAGATGAAAGACCGTGCAGAGGCGCGGGAGCGGGATTTACACCGTGAAATATCCAATCTATCGGATAGCCTGAGACGGCAGAAAGAACATGAGGCAGACACCGTCCGCAGCTATGAATGGAAGATTGGTAACTTCGTCAAGTTCTTTCCCGATGCTGTTGCTATGCTTCCGGCGATAGAGGAATGTCAGGACGTGGGATTGAATGACAACTCCATAAAGGGGCTTCTCTCAATGAATGAATATGTCTTAAAGTCAGGCACGACACTCTATTATCCGTTCCAGCGGAGAGAGGTGGACGCTTCGGGGGCAAAGGTACAAATCAAGCGAGACCCCACGGACAACAAATTCCATCTCCATGTCAATGGCATCCGGATATTCCAATGGCTCAAAGACCAATGGCAACGGCTGACACAGACGGTAAAGCGAGGCTTCGGAATTAAATAATTCAAAAAAGGAGCCACAGGCAAAAAACTTGTGGCTCCTGACTTCGTCACTTTTTGATTGCTGAAAAATGCGCATGCTGAATATCAGGGGATTAGTGTAAGCGAAGGGTGATTTAGGGTGACGCAACCGAAGAAAATCACTATATTTGCGGCATGTTTGTCCGCAGAAAGAAGAACAGGTCGGGCACGACAAGCGTGGTAGTGGTCGACAAGCACGGTGGCAAGTTCAAAGAGTTGCACACTGTCGGCGTTTCATGCGATGAGACAGAGATAGAGCGGTTATGTCTTGAAGGCCGTGAATGGATTAAATCCCATCTCGGCATACGGGAGCTGGATTTTGAGGGTTCTGAGGGTGAAGACCGCGAAAGAGAGGCAGCCGAGGAGATGCTTTCAAACGTCGACTCCATATTGCTTAACGGAGCCAGGCTTATTCTCGACAAGGTTTATGACTCCGTCGGTTTCAATCAGGTAGGCGACGAGATACTGCGGCATATTGTGGTCGCGCGTCTTTGCCAGCCAATGAGCAAGATGGCAACGGTGGAATATCTCAAAAGCCATTTCGATGAGGATGTGAGCCTGAACAGGATATACCGTTATCTGGACAAACTATACAACACACAGAAGGATATCGTGCAGCGCGTCAGCGTGGAGCATACGTTCATGGTGCTCGGAGGCCGTGTCGAGATGCTGTTTTACGACGTGACTTCACTTTACTTTGAGAGTTTCCATGAGGATGTGCTGCGTACCCCGGGGTTCTCGAAAGACGGCAAGACAGCAGAAACGCAGATTATTCTGGGACTCCTTGTGTGCGAGAACGGATATCCCCTGGCTTACAACATCTTCAACGGCGCGCAATATGAGAGCTGCACGATGATACCCATCATCGATGACTTCAAGCGAAGATTCGGCCTTGATGACTTCATTGTTGTCGCGGACTCCGGATTCATGATCAAGCGCAATATAGAGCTGCTACGCTCCGGAAATTACAGTTTCATTGTCGGTGCCCGCATCAAGAAATATGCCGGCGATGTCAGGAAGTGGATTCTGTCCTTACCACACGATGAGGGCCTGTTTTATGAGAGGGCACTTGACAATGGAGACAGGCTCATTGTGACATACAGTTCCAGACGGGCCTCTAAGGATGCCTACAACCGCAGCAAGGGTGTGGAGAGGTTGAAGAAGGCATATGCTTCAGGCAAGATAACCAAAGACAAGATAAACAGGCGCGGTTACAGCAAATTCCTTAAGATTGAAAACGATGTGGCCGTCAGTATAAACGAGGAGAAAATCAAGGAGGATGAACAATGGGATGGTCTGAAAGGATATGTTACCAACACAAATCTTCAACCCAAGGATGTGGTTTCCCAATACAAGGGACTTTGGGTTGTCGAGCGTGCTTTTCGCATATCCAAAGGCACAATCGAGACCAGACCGATATTCCATTTCACCGAGCGTAGGATTGAAGCGCATGTCTGCCTGTGTTTCATAACTTATAAGGTCTATAAGGAACTGGAACGAATCATCTACAACCTCGGTATGGACATGAGTGTCGACAAGGTGCTGAAAATAGCGAAAACCATTACGACTATCCGACTGAGATTGCCATTGAACGGCTCAATGCTCACCCGTACAATGCTTCTGACTTCCGAGCACAAGTCGCTGAAGCCACTTTTTGACCACTTTGGCGTTTAGGGTGACGCAATGACGAAGTCAGGAAATAATTCAAAAAAGGAGCCACAGGCAAAAAACTTGTGGCTCCATTTTTTAATATGATTTGAGAGATATTGTTATTTCAAGATTGCAGACCCGACAGTCCCTGAACCACTCACTTCATCGTGGTGGTCAACTTTCTTGCCGTAGCCGAAAGTGTATGATACAGCTAACGTGATGCGCCAATGCTGGGCGGTTGAGAACTCTTTGCGGTCAAAAGTGTAATATTCGCTTGTAAGGGTCTGATGCGATGATTCCCACGATGTACGCAGAAAGTTGTAAACCCCGGCTCTGATGTTCCAACCCTTGTCGCTCCAGCCAAACTGAATCTGATATTTTGCTGGGGTACGCTCGACTATACCGCTTTGTTCTTCCTGATAATGACTTGGTGTCATATACCAGCCCCAAAGATAGAATTTATCAAAATAATATGTGAGTTGTGCGGTGCATGTAAGTTCATTTCTTGTGCTTGCGTATGCTCCGGTAGTCTTTCGCAGCCAGTATTGCGGGCGCAGTTTGGCTACAAGTTTACCTCCGAAGAATTTGGCGGTTGCGGAAACTCCTAACATACCGCTACGATAATTCCCGTCGTTGACATATTTACGCAACATAGTTCCTTCGGGAGCGGTAGGTGAATATATAGTTACACAACGATTGCCGAGCATATAGATGTATCCGTCAGCCGAAAGTTGCCATCTGTTGTTCGGGAGCCAAGTATAGGTCAAACCTGCATTATGGTAAGAATAATCTGAAAGTGTAGGTGTGCCCTGATACCACATAAGTTCGTCTTGTTGAAGCATATTAGGACTTTTCTGCGATGCGTCGGGAACATCCTTGCTATAATTCCAGTTAACCTCAAACTGATGCTTGTCATTGGGAGAGTAAGTGGCATACGCAATCGCACGTGGAAAATTATCGTTCATGCGGCTGTTGCTAATATGGTTGCGTTCCCATACCCAGCCAAATTCTCCTCCAATATCCCATTTTTCAAGACTTAAATTATAATGTGCGCCGGCAGAATATCCTCCGACATTATATTTCTGACGAGATGGGGAGTCGCCGGAATAATCAATGGTATTCCAATTTTGTATGGAAGCCAGGTAGAAAATAAAAGTATTTCTCTTATTAAGTCTCCAATATAAACGAGGATTTATCTGAAGGTGATGTGCATCTTCAGAGGCGTTGTTTGTAATGGATAAATCTTTACCGGAAGAATAAAAAGAGTAGGATTTATTTTTGCCGTAAGTGTAGATTGCCACAGCTTCAAATGATAACTTAGGAGAAAATCTGTAGGAATAATTACCATTATATGAGAGGGCCCAATTGTGGCTTGATTTCAGAGATGTGGCGCTTGCATTAGGGAACAATTCGGAGGAATAGAGCAGTGAATTGACCGCATCATTGTGAGGTACATTTGTTAGGCTATAAGAAATGCGGTTTGAGATTCTTGCCTTGTCGCTGTTATATAAGGCTCGCAAGGCAATATCGTTGCTGTTGTTGCGGTATAGAGAAGAGTTGGTTTCGGAAGTCCGTTGAATAGTCTGCGGACCATTGCCATATAAATCCTCAAACCTGAATGTTTCAGTCGAGGCAGTGCCACCATGACGGTTTGTGAGATATATTTCATCGGCATACAAATCAAAAATCATCGACTTGTATGCCATTTTGGAGTAAACTTCTCCTTCAGTTCGGTTTACACCGAACCATTTATTGGCTGTGACTTTGGTATATCCACCCCATTCATACTTCTGCATAATGAAGTTAATGGCGTAGTGTGCGCCTTGAAATCGTGGGTCAGTCGGGTGCAGATAATACTCAACCTTTTTCACATCTTGAGTCCTCATTCCTTGCAGGTCTTGGGCGGTTGCAGGGAGAAAGTCAATAAATATTGAGACACCCTGCCCAGAAGCAGTCTTCACTGCCTGACCGATAGGATCGACCTCAATTTGGGGAATCGCCATCTGGCTCAAAAGGGAGATTGCATCGGCAGCAGCGTTCTTTTGACGAGCCATTGGAATATAGGTGGATATGTTCGACGAAGTCCGCTGATTGGAGGCTTCCACAACCACCTCATTAAGTTCTTTTCCCTCTATGCTATCCGGAATTTCTGTTTGAGCATATCCCAAAAGAGGAATAAGAAACAACGAAGTTAGTATTACTTTACGCATAATAATTCGGTTAATGATTTACCTTACAAGAAGCGTGAGCAACTATGTCACGTCTTGATAGGAGGCCCTGAGAAAGCCTGTGAGCAGATATAACAATAGCAGCCCACGCTATATGCGTGAGAACCACTATGCTTTCTCTGCTCGGTTGAAAGTTTCTCAGGTTTCCTACCATAAGATAAACATAATGCTTCGTTTCCAAAATGTAGTGGAATGACCTGTGTCAATCCGACTGCAAAATTAGCGATTTTTTCTCAATGAACCGCTGTTCAGAGCCTCAAATCTACTGCGTCTAAGAGAAAAAGAATCGAATTAAATATAACTAACGCCCCTTAAAAATCCTAAAATTGAGCATCTGATTTTCGATTTCTCCAACTAATTAGTACACCACGAGTACACCATCAATTTTATAATATCTTGTATTTCAGTACAGTTACGAACAATAAAATTAGATAAGGTATGTTTTGAGCTGCATGAAACTGATTTTGCAGCTCAAAACCCTTGCAGAATATTGGTTGGTCTTACTCCAAAGTCGTAAGCCCCGTTGCCGATTTCACACTCTGATTTTACCTTTTTGTTTTCATTATGATTGGCGGCAAAAAGAGAAAAGCCGACAAATCACATTGGACTTATCGGCTTCGGGTTTGGTGGCTTTTCCTTTTATATCGGCACATAGTTGATTTCACCGAGGGAGTTGATCGCATCCTGTTTGAGACTGTCAACGACGCGGAGGTATCGCTCGGTCATCTTTATGGAGGTGTGTCCGAGGAGGCTCGACACCGTTTTTATATTAGCTCCTTTGGTGAGGACGTTCACCGCGAAGCTGTGCCGGGCGCAATGCCATGTGATTTTCTTCTTGATGCCTGCTGCTTTTACCCATTTACGCAGATACAGGTTGCAGATGTTGTAATGCGGAAGTTTGAATATCCGTTCATCAAAGCTGTCGTTATCCGGCTCGCCGATCAGACGGATAAGGGTGTCGTTCAACGGAACGATTACCCAGCTCCGGCTGCTGTGGTCTTTTGTCTTTTGCTGCTGGAACCGCAATGTCTGGGTTGAATAATCCACATTGCGGTAGGTCAACTGGCTTGTGTCGCACCAACGCACGCCGGTGTATAAACCGAAGATGAACGCTCGGTGAATCTCCGGTTTCTCGCCTTCAAAATGTGTGGCTACCAGTTGTTGTATTTCCTCCGGCAGAAGAATCTCCTTTTGCAGCGTCATGTTGTCGTTTTTCAGCACGAAGCCACGGCATGGATTTTTCTTGATGAGGTCTTTGTCAACAGCCGCAGTAACCATACGCTTGAACATTCGAAAATAGATTTTCGGACCGTCGCCTGTTCCGTTCTCTTTCAGATACTCAACATAGGCAGCCACCATGTCAACCGTCAGTTGTGTCATCTTAAGATTATTCCTGTAGAGAGAATATCTCGGCGTATCGACAAGAAAGTTCTTGAACTTTTGCAGTCCGTGTCCGAGCGTTATGCGGGTGTATTTGGTGAGGGCCGGAGATTTGATGAACTCGTTGCAGAACTCAAGGAAATCCTCGTCCATGTCTTTTCGGAGACGATAGCCCTCCCTGTCCTCCAAAAAAGATTGCTCACGTTCAAAACGTATCTTTTCTGCAAGGGCAAGAGTATTCTTGTTCTGCATACGTTCCTGCTGGTTGCGGGGATGAAGCCAGATATACAGATTGAGGTTTTCTTTCTTGCGGGAGTGTTTGATTTGATATTTCGGTTTACCCGCCATCGCTCCCTCGGTGTAAAACACCTGATTGCTGTCCTTGTCAAGCACAGGCGTTTCAGTTCTGCCGAGATAATATTCAAGGTAGAGGCTGGCACGTCCGTCGCTTAATTCTGACTGTCGGAGCTTGGGATTCTGCTTCTTGCGATTTTCTATTTTTGCCATACAATTATAATTTTGCGCAAAGATAATCCGAAGCATAATAATCTGAAAATCGCCGTTTACAGACCTTAACATTTATCCTCTGACTACAGTACATAATCGAGGGTACAAAAGGTGTACTTTTTGAGAAAATAGGGTCAAAAGCAGGAAAATCCCCACAATATTGATAATTGCTATTGCATTGATAACAAGTATAATTAGCTCATTTGACTTATCTCGACTTTTCCATCAAAGAAATCTGTGAAATTATAATATGCGATGTGCTTCTTTCCCTCTTTTTTGCTTGATGCGTTGATGATTGCAAGCATCGGAACGGAAACTACATCTATCCAGGATCTGCGGAATCCGGCAGCGAAAGCTGTCCTATTTTTTATTATAGGTCCCGAGACATATGCGTTTGCACTTAACAATCCTATTGACACCCTACCGTGATACTTCTCAAAATCCGGTCGGGTCATTGAAATGTCTGTGATTGAAGATATCCTACCTCCATATTTTGCCGGGAATGCAGCTTTATAGAAATCAAGCTTGCCAATGGTGGCAACATTGAAAGAGGAAAAAATACCTCCCAAATGGCTTACCTGATACAATGGTAATCCCTGAAGCATAAAAAGGTTCTGGTCATTGTCTCCTCCCCTGACATATAATCCCGTTAATCCCTCGATTCCAGGAGACACACCGGGCAAGGTCTGCAAAGCCTTTACAACATCCGGCTCGCCAAACATCTCCGGAAGATTAAGTATCATCTGTCCGCTCATAGAGTGCGTACCCATTTCCGCAGCCTTCAGGTTGCGTTCAGCATCGGTTCCGTTTACCACCAACTCCTGTAAGGTTTTAACTCGTTCGGTTGAATCATTGGTATTCTTTATCTGAGCAGAAGCATTATCTATACATCATATGGATAATAAGCAAATCAACAGCCGTATGTGATAATGTATGTAGTTCCAAAATTCATTCATGAGTTATATTCGTTTTGTGGAAAGTAAGAAATTTACGAAATTAATAATTTATTTTAAATTTATAATATTAAGATAACCTTTTATACAACATCTTAGAAACTGTTTAAAATTAATTGTGAGGTTCATTGAGAGGATTTTATGAGGTGTTTTTACGAGTCGAAGAGGGAGCATAGCGGGCTATGTGACCGATGAGACTCGGTGAAAACAACCATAAAAGACCTCAAGGAAGCCGCAAGATTCACTATATAAAAAATTTCGAATTAAATTTAAACAGTTTCTTAGAGTATGTTTGAATTTAACTTTCATTTATATGAAGAGGTGTTTTCGAGGGAATTTCACGAGTTGAAGAAGGAGCATAGCGTGCTACGCGACTGATGAAACTTGGGTAGTGTTCCACTGAGTGTGTCTGAGGCGAGTTCACTCAAGCCTGTAGACCTCAGATGACGATGCAAATTTAATGATTTTATCTCATAGTTTCGTTGAGTGACGAAAAATTAGTAATTTCCCTCTAAACCTCTTTCCTCAATGTCAAAGAGGGTGCGAAGAGTTAAGTTCTCTCCGTTATTTTCTATTTTACCGAAAATTCCGGGAATCTCTATTTTGATGGCCAACCGCCTGCCAATTGTAAAAGATCTATGTTTACAGTGCTTAGGTTGTAGCTCCCCATCAAACCTGTTCCACCATCTATGTTGGAATAGATTTTTGTCGGTTCCATAAGTCCCAATGATAACAGATTGCCTTTGAACGCACTTTCATCATAGTCCATTGATAAAACACTTACCATATACTCGAAATACGACTTTGAAATTGAGTATAGTTTAATCTTCCGAGGCAACCGTTTTATCATTCCAACCAAGGGGGTCTGTAAAACCTCACTTACGGTGATTGTATATAGTTCTCCCTCTATTCCTTTATCTGAAAAGGGATACCCAAATACGCCATCAGGTTGCCAACCTTGTATATCTTGATTAATTGTATTTGCCAATACTTGAAAAACATAATCTGCCGTATAATCTACCTGTCCCATCTGTGAAAACTCATCTACCAATGCATCATCTTCAATTGCAAGAAAATAGAAATTTTCCGTATCTGGCGTATCCTGAAATGTTATTTTGTATGTAAAACGGTAGTCTGTATCCCAAAATATGTGCATCGGTCCCTCTCCTGTTGCTTCCACTTTTTCTATTGCCACTTTACGAGGAATAACATCATATGAATAAACTGTATCCGAACTTTCGATAATATTAATTTTATATAACTCACCCTCAATGGGTTTCTGTTTAGAAAGATACAGCCCTGAGTCTCCATTGTACAACAGTTTCTCCCATTCACCACTTTCCCCGGCAACCTGAACATTAAGATTTGTAATAGGTTTAAAGGTAACATGTTTATCTGAAAAAAAATATGGATGAGTAACTGAAACCCCTATTAAAGAATCCGGGTTCAAGATAGAATTTACAACTAACATATTTTCAATATCTGAATTTCTATAATCATTTAGATTCAAATCTTGTTCACACCCGGAAAAAAGCAATATAACTAACATCGCTGTTAGAAGAATGATATACCTAAGATTAGTCATGACCGATTCAAAAATTTAAAGTATAGGAAACAGAGGGAAGTATAGGTATCAAGCTAAGTGTTTTAAATTTTCGATATTCTCCATTATTATCCCATTCAGTGTTAACATAGCTTTTAATCACAGTAAAGGGATTCATGCGACAGTAGGCATTATATAATCCGAAATCCCATTGATATGTCAGTCTATTATTGATACGTCCTTTAAAGCTCAAATTGAGATTAAGCCTGTGAAAAGCCGGAAGCTGCACATTATTGCGGCCTTCATAATAATCAATTCCGTCTTGACGTCCACCATCCGGGTCCAAAGGACTTACAAAAGGTGCATCTGGGAACGCTACGTCAGGAGGTGCCACATTATATAAAGACAGAGTAGCTCGGTTGCCGGTCATATACTCCCATTGTCCGGTAAGTTCGATTTTATCATTAATATTCCATCCTATAGTGATATCAAATTTATTACGATTGTCAAATTTTGCAGGATAACGTTTCCCTGAATTTATATCATTAAATTGTCTCCAGTTCCACATAAGTCCGTAGGCAACATTCCAATGTAGTGATTTGAAGCTACCAACCATCTCCAAATCAAGTCCGTAGGCACATCCTTTGCCAAAAGTCATTTTTTCATACCATGGCAACATTGTAGTTGTTATGCGTGTATTGGTTTTATATTCAGTCAAGTTTCGCATATTCTTCCACCATAATTCCGCCTTAATATTGAATGCATGTTTAAACCTCTTGAAATATCCTATAGAATATATATCACAAAGCAAAGGTTTATTATAACTCGCAGTTGGGAACCAGGCATCTGATGGGAGATACATATAATTTGAAGACACTTGCTGTGCATATTGCGTCATGCGTGAGTATCCAATACTGAGACTCGATTTATATGGCAAATTGATTTTAATATTTAATCTCGGATCCAAATTCCAATGTTTTATATACCTGCTTATATAATGATTCACTCTCAATCCAACAGCACCTTGCACGCAATTGGCAATATTCCAGTAAAACTCTCCAAAACCTAATAAAAGAACATTCTTCGAATGGTTAGGAAATGAGTATGTAGTTGTTCCCAAACTATCTTCACTATAGCTGACCGATGGATTACCTAAATTATAATCATACCATATCTGTTGCAGTCCGACCTCTCCTTCCAGTCCATTTATAATAGGGAAACTTAACATTTCTCTCATTCCTATTTGTAATACCGACGGATTTATTTTAGTTAGTGCAGTTAAGCCACCCGTATGATCGCTATCATCCATATTTTCTTGAGAATCTGTAGAAAAAGCTTTTGATACAAACGGCTGAATTTTTATGTCACCTATCGGTGTTGAAAGCCGATATGTGAAAGCCGCACCCCAATTTCCCCAAGACATTTTATTGATATCTTTCTGATATACAAGCTTGCTATTATCAGGGTCAAACCGCTCATCTCCCAATTTAAAATTATCTTTTCCATAGAATAACAACAAGGACATGTCATTTCCTCGTCTGTCCATTGCACTAAACTTTATCAACATATCGGTGAAATTATATTGAAAGATACTTTTCTTACCCTCCGATTTTTTCGAGGAGTTTATTATTGCAAGTACAGGTGCTGATAACACATCAAACCAAGTACGGCGCAAAGCAATCGACAGGGCAGATTTACCTTTTTTTATTGGCGTTGAGAAGTATAATTGACCACTGATCAAACCTATTGAAAATATACCGGTAGTTTTATTATAATCTGGTCTTTTTAATCCTATATTAACGATGCTTGATACCCTTTCCCCGAATAGGGAAGGGAAAGCTCCTTTATAGAAATCAACGTTGTCTATAGAATATGTGCTGAATGTTGAAAACAATCCTCCGAAATGATATACATTTAATAATGGTAAACCATCAAGAAGATAAAGATTTTGGTCAGTTTCACCTCCTCTGACATACAGACCGGCAAAACCCTCTGTCCCAGACACAACACCAGCTGTAGTCTGTAATGCTTTTATCACATCATGTTCACCAAATAATACAGGTTGTTTATTTATTTCAATACCTGATATTGACATTGCTCCGATTCTATCCTTCCCTATTACTCTTACCCCTTTGACAATCACTTCGTCAAGTTCTCGAGATTGTATCAAAGAGTCAGATAATACCTTCTTATTATCAGCCGATTGGGGATATAAAGAATATGAAATCAAGAGAATGCCTCCTAACGCTGACACTCTCTTGATTGATGTTAACATTTTCATACGAAATTACCTATGTAGGCGACAATAAGTATGACATCAAAATTATTTAATGTATTGATTAGTCAACGCATCTTTTTGTGTCTTTCCGGTGCTTTAAGTGAGTTCAATCAGTTACAATGCACGCATTGCTCCTTCTTGAACCTGCTTAAATCCCTCAAAAATCCGCTAAAAGTATGCATTAACTAATTTGCGAGTCATACTTAAGAAATGATTTATATGTTAAGATTTATTTTCATTTCTCCCAATGATACCACACCCGTGATAACAATAACCTTTTCATTTATAGTATCTTCTATTGTAAACGCACATCCTTCTTCCGTACCCAAAAGAGGAATATTCTTATATTCCTTAACATGTTCATTGGGAATGATGTCAACAAATTTGAAATCAGCCTCTTTCAAATACTTGGAATCAAATCTTACATAGCCATAATCTTCAATAGCCGAGCCATTGATTGTGACATATAGTTTCCAAATTCCATCTTTCTTATATTCTCCTGAAAGTAGCGATGTGATGTAATCTTCAGGATCATATTCATTCTTTGAACAGCTATTTATTCCCATTACCAATAGCAATGTGAATATAATGATAATAAATTTTGTTTTCATATTTCTTTAAATTTTTATTGCAAAGTTAGATTGAATAATCTATAACGTCTCACTTTTTATTGATTTTAATTACATTTTGAAATAATACAAATATCAATCTATCAACATATTAGCCCATACATCTCTACATTAATTACATTTTTCTAAAAACTGTTACATTTAATTATTATTTTGAACATTATGTCATAGCATATATGATAAAGCGCATGTATCTGTCTCCACGATGACGCATTGACTGGATTCTGATACAGCTGTAATTTTGCAGAAAAATTACAGCTATGAAAGAGAACGACTATTATGGGCATTACAAGGCCTTTGTAAAAGAACTCAACAGCAAGCCGGGGCAGACACTCCAGATCTATTGCCGGGAGAATGGAGTGGTGTGGCACCGTCTGTATGACTGGATGCGCCGGCATCACATATCCCTTAAGAAGCTATATCAGACGTATCGCTCGGAACCGAAAACAGCGGTCCGTTTGACCGATAACGCAGATAATATCGAATTTAGAGAACTGATCCAGGGACGTGTCAATGCCGGACAATCCTGTCTCTGCGGGGATGTCAACGTAATCAAAGGCGTGTGCCTGAAGCTGCCGTCGGGCATAACGGTAAGTCTGGAAGACTGCGGTGTCGAGGTGCTGTCACGTTTGATTGCCGGACTTGCGGGAAGAGAGGTGGCCGATGTTCTCTCTTGACGAAAAAATAAAGTTTTATCTCTGTCAGCAGCCGGTGTCGATGCGATACGGTATAAGGGATCTGACCAATATGGTTCTTTCCTGGCCCGGATTCTCACCCATGTCGGGATGTGCATTCGTATTCTTTTCCGCAGACCGCCGTCAAGTGAAGATTCTGAGGTGGGACGGAGATGGTTTTCTGCTGTATCAGAAGAAACTTGCCAAAGGTCGTTTCCGAGAACTTGTCTACAAGGGCAGTGACGGCTGTCTGCAGGCTTCTTACGAGGAGATATATTTTTTAATGAGGGGCCTCTCACCGGTGACGATGAAGGCCGACAGTCGCTTTCGATACGATGTCGACGACATCTAACTATTTGTCGGATAGAAATATAATTGGTTAAAAATTAGAAAAATCCAATTATGTTCACTATCTTTGTATAGTGAATGACAAGGAAATCATAGTGCTTCTTCAGCGCCAGCTGGAGGTGTCGCAGGCCACAGTTGAAGGTCTGCGCACCGCCTTGTCCGATATGAAATCCACCATTGAGGATCTCAAAAAAACAGTACGGTCGCTCGAACAGGCTCTCAAGGACAAGGGGGTGGAGACGACCAGAACAAAGAAGGCTCTCAAAAATGTAGCCGCCCTCATGGAGAAGCACAATGAACGTCAGCCCCTGCCGATCGAACCGGATCCCGAATTCACTCCCAAAGCCGAAAAACCCAAGTATGACCCCAAGTCAAGAGGTAACAACGGCGCGCGTCGACTCGAACATATGGAATGCGAAGAGCGCGTTATAGTTGTTGCACCGCAAGGAGTTGACCTTACCGGGGCTCGCTTCCTCAGATATCAGACAAGCATCCGCTACAGGGTCGAGCCGATGAAAATAATAAAGGAAATTTTAGTAGATGACAAAAATTAAATTTATGCTGTTAAACACTTAATTTTCAGTCGATTAAATTTGCAAAAGTCCCTGAAAATTAGTAATTTAAAGGAAAAGTTTGGACGCTTTTTCTCATGAAAACT
>RIAY01000022.1 GCA_003833075.1 Muribaculaceae bacterium Isolate-036 (Harlan)
ATAAAAAGATTTTTTGACCTGAGCGGAATTGACCCGAACAAGACTTTAAATGCTAAACTTGTCAAAGAACTCTTTGGCTTGACGGTAGATGCCGCATAGCCTATGAATATTTTTTAACGAACTATTGACTCATGGTTTAGGTTTTTAATAAGCGATGCCATATTCTCGCCGAGGTTACGCATATTTGCCATACCTTCCTCATCATTGAGAACATCTCCAATATTCTTGCCATAGACCATATTCCAGTAGGTGGAGCCAACGACAATCATCTCTTTGTTGAGCATAAAGTGATTCATGGTGTCAACGGTAGTCATGCCGCCACCGCGACGCACTGCGGCAACCGATGCCCCGATCTTATGGCGAAGAAGCCCCGGATTGGTTGCTACGACAACACCACCACGTTCCAGAAAGGCTTTCATCTTTGCTGATACATCAGCCGAGTAAACCGGCGAGCCGAGAATTATTCCGTCTGCCTCGACCATACGACTGAATATCTCAGCAAATCCATCATTTGCAAACACACAGTTGCCTCTGCCTTTACAGGCAAAGCATCCTCGACACGGCTGTATTTCACATTCCGCTAACTGTATCAGTTCTGTTTCGATCCCCTCCGTATTCAGTTCATCAAAGACCTTGCTGATAATCAGTGCTGTGTTTCCATCTTTGCGGGCACTTCCGTTGATTCCGATTACCTTCATGGCTTGTAATTGCGTTTTATCTCGTCAATCGACTTGCCGCCAATACCGAAGTTTTCGTCGGGCAATTCCTTAATGGTCACTGTAAAGAACTGTTCCGGAATATGGGTTATCTCGGAGGCTGTTGAAGTAAGTCGCTCAATCAACTGTTTCTTCTGTTCAGCGGTCAGTTTGCCGCTCTCTATTGATATGTAGGGCATCTTTAGTTATGAGTCTTTTGGCGGTTTGACATTATGGTATCGAAGTTCTCGCGTCCCCAGTTGATGAGAGCCTCGATGTGTGGTAAAAGGGTTCTTCCGAAATCAGTGACGGAATATTCCGTGCGGGGAGGAACATCGGGGAACAGTTCGCGACGGATTATGCCGTCGGTGGTCAGTTGGCGGAGAACCTGCGACAGCACCTTTTCAGATACCGACGGGATGTTGCGGTACAGTTCGTTGAAGCGCACCGGCTCGTTCTCGGAAATATTTACGAGAACCACCAACGCCCACTTGTTGCCCAGCCATTCGAGCATCGGAGCCGCCTTGCAATATTCATAGTCAAGTTTTTTAGCCATAACCGGAGTTGCAAAAGGACTGATTACGAGCAATACAAACTTTTCGGTAAGGGTCAAACCCTTGGGTAAGTCATTGCTTCTACGCTGATAATCATCTAATTTTGCACCACGAAGTTACAAAAAATAATCGAGATATGATATATCCACAACTACATTTCACGGGGCAGGTATGGCGACCGCCATATGAGGCCGACTCCCAGCTCCTGCAACTGACCTCCGGCTGCACATGGCACAAATGCAAGTTTTGCAGTCTTTACCACGGCACACCCTTCCGAATGTCGCCTCTTTCGGAGATTGAGGAAGACCTTAAAGTCATTCGTCAGTGGCAGCCGCGAGCACGTCGTGTCTATCTAACAGGAGCAAATCCTTTCGCGCTGAGTTACAACAAACTCATGGATGTCGCTTTGCTGCTGAGAAAATATCTTCCGCACATGGTTTCTTTCGGAATGTTCGCCCGTGTTACGGACATAACACCCAAGACGGTTGAGGAACTGAAGAATCTCCATCATCTTAAACTCGACAGCATCAACATCGGCATAGAGACAGCCCATGACCCGACTCTTGATCGGATGAACAAAGGATACCATGCTGCCGACATTCTCGAACAGCTGACAAAACTCGACGAGGCGGGAATCCGTTACAACGTGTTCTATCTTAACGGACTCGGAGGCAAGGGAAACGGCGAAGCCAGTGCGATAGCGACTGCCGATGTACTCAACAAACTGCATCCTTGTATCATCAATATAGTGTCACTAACAATTTTCCCGGAATCGCAGCTTTATCAGGAGGTATTGGACGGTACATATACCGAGGAGCCGGAGATTGAACGGCTGATGGAGATGCGGACACTCATAGACCGACTGAATATCCGGGTCAACCTGCTCGGACATCATATTTCCAATACGGTACCAATCACCGGAGCATTGCCCGACGATAAAACAGCGATACTCCGTGAATTTGACAAAGCGATAGCCGAGTTCCCGGAAGAGGAACTAAAATCCTATCGCAGCAGGATATGGCATCTGTGAAGATTTCAATTCTGCGTTAGATTCAAGATCGAAGTTGTTGCACTTCGATCTTGAATTTAGCTTCATAACTGAAGAGCGCAATTGAAAAGACTGTTCCGGGAATTCGTGTAACCCATAAGCCGGATGTATGGAAATTGCAGTGTGTGAAGGACGGAACCACAATCAAGATTGAGGTCAACGGAACAAAAATTCATGTCTGATGAATAACATATACTTCGTCCTTATCCCGGATCAATGATATGAAAAAGAGTATCACAGACGAGACAACGGGAAAAATATACCACCACTGACCGGGTGCGTTCATTGCCGATATAATAAGAAAATACAATGCAAACCAGCCATTCATATCAGAGATCCAGCTGTTGATGACAATGCTTTCAGGTTTCCTGACCCAGAACCATATGGCATATGATGCAAAAAGCAGTAATGCAAGCGAACCGCAGACAGATGGCAGAAGCATAAACCCAGTATATGTCATCATGAACAGACATACAATCATCAGAATCATAAGCGAGTTGAGGACTTTGCTTCTGAAAAAAGCGTACATACGCGGGTGACTGGTTATATTTTTCATATCAGGTCTGTTTAAAAACCATATAATTCTCATCAGGCATAGGAGCCTCGAAATTCTCAAAATATGACATGAGGTCGGAATGAGAAACAATCAGATCATCCGGACCATTGCCAAGTCGTCCGGACAGTCGTTTCCATAGAACAGGCAGGGGAGCAGTCATGTATATTATTGCCGGTTCCACACCATGCTTCCGACAGATGTTGCGGGCATTATCACGCTTTATCCTTTTGCACATGGTCGAATCAACCACCACTTTCTCTCCATTCTCAAGCATTTCTCCCAGACGGACATACAGTTCAGCGGTAGCGTCCATAAATATCTCTTTTCTGCGTTCCGGCGGTAAATCGCCAAATCCGGAGCCATACCGGCCCCAGATTTGTTCATCGATTGACAACCGTCTGTAACCCTGATTCTCAAGCTGCCGGGAATAATATGTTTTTCCAGATCCGCTGATGCCGCACATCAGCACTACACGCGAATCGATTTCATCATTATTCATCAGCCGATTCTGGATCAAGTGTTATGAGATCATATTTCTGCGAACCAAGCCCGAGTTCTTCCGCATAATCAAGCAGATGGGTGCCGTTTCGCGACTCTATACGCTCGATCAGATGCGATTTCCCCGGATCCGGAGAGTTATAGACCATGTCCACGCAGGCACGATCGAGGGCGACAGGGTCGAGAGACGCGAGTATTCCGATATCTTCCATCTTGATGGTTTCCGGCTCTGCGACACAATCACAATCTACCGACAGATTGTTTGCAACATTTATATAAAGGATATTATTGCCGGCAACATTGAAAACCGATTCACATGCTTCTGCCATGGATTCAAGAAAATCTTCCTGAGGAGGAACATTTTCCCAGTCCACAGGAACATCTTTTGATTTACCGGCAGTGTGGATCCAGGCTTTGCCGGCAGAAGACGCCATACCTATGGCAACATTCTTCAACGCACCTCCGAAGCCACCCATCGGATGTCCTTTGAAGTGTGAGAGAACCATTGTGAAATCGTAATTTCTCCAGTTCTTACCGACATAATTCTCTTTCAGATGCTTACCATTGCTGACAGGAAGCGCTATTTCTCCATCCGCATCCATTATATCAACTTCAGCTATCGCAGTGAAGCCATGTTCGGCGGCAGTCTGAAGATGGTCTGCGGCATTACATCTTTTTCCTTCGTATGCGGTGTTGCACTCGACGATTACAGCATCTGTCAGTTTAATAAGTTTCTTGATTACATCTGTGCTCAGATGATTGGGATTGCCGGCTTCTCCTGTAGAGAGTTTCGCCGCCACGCGTCCCTTTGCCTCTCGTCCGAGAGCCTTATACACTCTGACAAGATTATCAGCGTTGATACGAGGACAAAAATATACGACCGAACGTTCCATGATGAAAAATTTAATTTCAAAAATATATGCCCTCCGAGACTCAACCATTCCAGGAGGAGACACCTGTATGCCATGACACAAGTGTGCTTCACACACAAAGTTACTAAAAAAATCAACAGAAAGTAAGAAACTGTTTAAATTTAATTCGAAATTTTTTATATAGTGAATCTTGTGGCTTCCTTGAGGCCTTTTATGGTTGTTTTCACCGAGTCTCATCGGTCACATAGCCCGCTATGCTCCCTCTTCGACTCGTAAAAACTCCTCATAAAATCCTCTCAATGAACCTCATAATTAAATTTAAACAGTTTCTAAGCAATTGCGTAATTTTTTAGATCAGGATTTCTTATTTGCCGGTCACTGATTATGGGTATCAGCAGGGGAGAGGTGCTATACTTAATTACTTATATTTAAGTATTGATGTGTTGTAGAATAATATCTAATTTTGCATCAGAAAAATGGAGTTCTTAAATCTGAAAGAATTACGGCTCCATTGCCATAGTTTGAAAGTTAGATCGAAAGTTTTTGAGAAATTATAACCACGTAAGTCAATTAAAATATTCCCGCATGGCGCTGAGAAGCGAAATGCGGGAATCATTATATTTAAGGAATGCGATCTAAAAATTTGACATCGTAAAGCTGATTTGACAAGCATTATTTTGTAAAAATCTTCAACTTTTAAACAAATGTTGAGTTCCGGTTCTGAAAAAAAACTTAATTTTGCATCATAATAGTATATTGAATAATTCTTAATCACACTTGATCATGAAATGTAGAGCGCTATCATTCTTAATGTGCATTGTGACAATATCTGCAATGGCACAGAACAAGGCTGATATAATTGTCAGTTATGATTTCAAGACACCGTGTGCTTCGGGTGGTGTGCGTATAAATAAAATGACTCTACTTGCCAACAGCGCAGAATCCAAGTATTTCAATGATATAAGTCTGTGGACGGACTCACTGGAATCGACACCGGAAGGAAAGGCAAAATATGATGAAATTATCCGCGCCAACTGCCTGGTAAAAGATCCGGAAGGATACGAGTATTGGGATTTAACCAAAGGTCCGGTGAAGAACATCTACACATACGTTTTCAATAACGTCGCAGACGAAACACTAACACATTACGATGAATGGGGCGATGAACTGATGTATTACACTGAGCCTCTCGCTGAAATTCAATGGAGATTGGTGCCAGACTCTGTATCGCCCGTCATAGGCTATGAATGTCAGATGGCAGAGGCTGATTATCATGGCAGACATTGGAAGGTTTGGTTCACAACAGACCTCCCTCTTCCTTTCGGTCCGTGGAAATTTCGCGGTCTTCCGGGGTTGGTTTTGAAAGCTGAGACCGAAGGTGGCTTTTCATTTACTGCGACAGGGTTACAGGGAACCGACAGGATTATATCGCAGATATATTCCTCGAATGAGTATAAGAAAACAGATCGCAGGAAGGCTCTTGCCGACCATGAATATTTTGAGAACAATCAGGAGGCGATACTCAAAGCACAGAATGGGGGACAGGCAAAAATAACATACACAGACAGTGCCGGTAACGAAATAGCTCCACCGGTTTATGAAGCCCAGAAACACAGTCTTGAACCAGACTACAAAATGAAATGAAAAAGATTATCACATCAATCATTGTGTTCTTTGTTGCGATAGCTACAATGGCACAGACAGCTGACATAGAAGTCAGCTACAATTACAAGTATAAGCACAAATTCCGAACTTGATTTTCTTGGAACGGACTATTGTTAAACAACTTAATCATCCTGATAATAAAGTCCTCTGCATGTGATGTCGGAGACTTGGCATACCGCTGTATCAGAAACGCGATTTTTTAGAGTTGCCTGTACGTTTGGGGTTTGCAGGAAACCATCCTTTGCGCACGCGCTCTTTCTGCTCAAAAACTTCCCATATGCTCCAGAATGATGAGAACGCGATTACAGCGAATACAGCGGACAGGAAAACGCCTTCAGTCATTAATGCCGCTATCGATGCCACAACACCCAGCAAGGCAAATATATAGTTGACTTTCAGTCCTAAATAATACTCACCCTTAATTACAAGAGGATGGAATATGCCGATTATGAGAAATGTGCAGGCTCCGATTGCAAGTCCTTGCCAGTTCAATATTGAAAGATCCATAATTAGAAATTTGTTAAACAATTTAATGGAATAGAAATATTATGATTGCTGTTCCAAATTTCTTACAAAGTTAATATTCTTATACCTTACCACAAAATATCAGCGAAGGTTCGGATTTAAATTTCAGACATTCTCCACAGACGGGGTCTATACGATAGTGGCAGAGGAGCAGAAAACGGGTGCAGAAAACGGGTTATGCAACGTGGAAATACCCAATATTAGGTATTGACGAATATTTGTATTTTTAGTAATTTTGTGAGTATTTGTCAAACGTCATTCCGACATACAAGACAGATGTTTCGAGCCGACCGGTTTTCAACGACTCTTTTAATTAGTTAACGATTATTGATTATCATGATTGACAAACAGAGAGGGTATCTTCCGTCAAACAATATGAGGGAGCTTATCCGCGACAACAATCTTATCCTCATGGCTATAAGCCGATTTGACATAGCTTTCGGATTTGGAGACAACCCTGTGTCTGAAATCTGCAAGGAGAACAACGTTGATACAGATACATTTCTTGCCGTATGCAACCTTCTCAGCGGATACCGGTATTCTGTCGACACATTGTCACTGAGGTCAATCATGGGTTATCTGAGAAGAACGCATTCTGCATTTCTTGATGTCACGCTTCCCAAGATACGCCAGCGTCTGTTTGAGGCAATAAACTATTCGGACAGCAATGATGTGTCTTTGTTGCTGATTAAATTTTTCGATGATTATGTTGTTGAAGTAAAACGACATATGGATTATGAGAATGATGTGATATTCAAGTATGTCGAGAATCTCCTCAAAGGTGACGTTGATGAAAAATTCTGTATTGATGACTTCTCAGGAAATCACAGCCATACTGTAACAAAGCTGAATGAGCTTAAAGATATTTTCATATATCATTACAAACAGAAAGAAAACACCCGCCTCAGTGCCGCCCTTTATGATATCATTACTTGCGAAAAAGACATGATGTCGCACTTTGAAGTGGAAAAAAGTCTTTTTGTTCCTGCTGTTGAGCGTCTTGAACGCAATCTGAGACTGCGTAGAAACGAAACTGAAAGGAGAGCGGATGACACCGGCAAAGAGACTGAAACTCCTGAATATGCGCTTGGAGACAGGGAAAAAGATATAATACGGTGTGTCGCCAAAGGGAAATCCAATAAAGAGATCGCCGAGGAGCTGTTTATCTCAGTTCATACAGTAGCGACACACCGAAGAAATATATCGTCAAAACTTGGAATCCATTCTGCGGCAGGACTCACTATTTTTGCATTGATCAACAATCTTGTGGATCTGAATGAAGTGAATCCACATCAATAGAATCCCGAAGATTTCCAACTATTTCATCGTCAGACAGCTCATAATTGCGCAAATCACCTGAAAAGTATTTGTCATATGAACCCATGTCGATCAGACCATGCCCCGACAGGTTGAACAGAATAACCTTTTCCTCTCCGGTCTCAATGCATTTTTTTGCTTCACTTATTGTGGCGGCAATCGCGTGGCATGACTCGGGTGCCGGGATGATACCTTCTGTCTGTGCGAACAGAATTCCGGCATCAAACGATTCCAATTGAGTAATATCCATGGCTTCCATAAAACCGTCTTTAAGCAACTGTGACACTATCACGCCCGCTTCGTGGTAACGTAATCCTCCGGCATGAATGTTTGCCGGACGAAATTTATGACCGAGCGTGAACATGGGAAGCTGGGGAGTGTAGCCGGCTTCATCTCCGAAATCATATCGGAATTTGCCTTTCGTCAGCTTTGGACAGGAGGCAGGTTCCGCCGCGATGAACCTTGTTTTCTTATCGCTGCAGAGTAACGTGGCTTAAAACAGAGCCAAGTGTGTATTTGCAGTTAGGTGTTGTGCGTGCGAGCTCTATAGCCTCCGAGATTGCCGTTCCCAAAGAGCCTTGAATAATTTATTTGTATATTATAATGCAAATTTATTATAAATATTCTAATAATAAAAATATTCTTACAAAAAAAGAGATGCCATGCGGCATCCCTATATCAACAAATAAAACTTAACAATTCTTTTCAGGAAGAATCAGAAGAAGAACTATAACCGATAAACCATAAGTATCAGACAATAGGCGTTATTCAGTCTCCATAATCCTTTAATTGTTCGCGAAGACGTTTCCTGGCAAAGAATATTCTGCTTTTTACAGTGCCCAAAGGAAGATTCATCTTCTCCGCAATCTCGTTATATTTATATCCCGCCACAAACATGTTGAATGGTATGCGATATTCATCGGAAAAGCTGTTGAGTGCCGATGCTATCTCCTTGACGGCATATGAACCTTCCGGAGTATCAAGCCCGGAATCTTGTGATATGTTAAGATGATACAAATCTTCAGTCTGGTCAATTACCGTAGCTTTTCTTACAGTCTGACGATAATTATTAATGAAGATGTTGCGCATTATTGTGAAAATCCAACCCTTGAAGTTGACATTGTCAACATATTTCTCTTCGTTGTCGAGAGCTTTGAGAGTTGTATCCTGAAGCAGGTCTTCCGCTTGCTCACGATTGGCAGTAAGCTGATAAGCAAAGTTCAGAAGGTTTCCCTGAAGACCTATTAGACGATTTTTGAAAGTTTCGTTAGATTTCATTTTGTTGTTGTTCTATTATTGTTGATGTATAAATAACATTGGCAGCTTCAAAAAAGTTTCAGGGAAATGTCTGTTTTTGAAAAAATATACTCATCATAACTGTCATACAATCCTATCGGTTTTATTATCAATCCCATATGTATTGTTGTCTCAATTTAATGTTCGTATTAAATTTTGTTAATTAATCAATTTATAATTACCTTTGTAAAAAATCAGTTTTAAATAATGAGATTCGACGAAATTCTGACAAACGATGATGTTCTTGACGGTTTGTGGGATATGCATTTTGACGAATGCACTCCTATTCAGGAACAAGCTATTCCTATTATAATGGAAGGAAATGATTTGCTGGCTTGCGCACAGACCGGCACCGGTAAGACAGCAGCATATCTGTTGCCGGTAATCAATATGCTTGCAGACGGCGGATACCCTGAAGATGCGATAAATTGCGTGGTAATGGCTCCTACAAGAGAACTCGCGCAGCAGATTGACAGACAGTTGCAAGGATTTGCCTATTTTATGCCTGTTAGCGGAATGGCGATATACGGAGGTACAGACGGGCATACATACGATCAGCAGCGAAAATCGCTGAAAATGGGAGCGGATGTTGTTATAGCAACTCCGGGCAGACTGCTGGCACACCTGAACATGGGATATGTAGACTTGTCTAAAGTCTCATTCTTCATACTTGACGAAGCTGACAGAATGCTTGATATGGGATTTTACGATGACATCATGCAGATCGTATCGAAGCTCCCGAAAGAAAGGCAGACTCTGCTATTCTCAGCAACAATGCCACCTAAGATACAGCAGATGGCGAACAAAATTTTACACAACCCGGCAGAAATCAAACTTGCAGTCTCAAAACCTGCCGAAAAAATCAAGCAGTCTGCATACATATGTCATGAATCTCAGAAATTGCCCATTCTAAAAAAGATATTTGAAGAGAATCCGCCTCAGAGAGTAATTGTATTCTCATCATCAAAATTAAAGGTCAAAAATCTCGCACGGGAATTAAGAGATAAAAATATAAGGATTGCCGAGATGCATTCCGACCTTGACCAATCCAAGCGGGACGACGTTATTCTTGATTTCAAAGCCGGGAAGATTCAGGTCATAGTCGCAACCGATATTCTTGCACGAGGCATTGATATCGATGACATCGAAATGGTTGTGAATTACGATGTGCCCCGAGAGGCGGAAGATTATGTGCACCGGATCGGGAGGACTGCACGTGCTGACAGAGACGGTAGAGCGGTTACATTTGTCTCACCAGAGGAATTTTCTAAACTCAAGAGGATTGAAAGACTTCTTGAAAAGGATATTCCGAAAGAAGAGGTGCCTGACGAATTAGGTGGAGCCCCCCGTATGAGCCGCGAATCCAATATTAGAAACGGCAAGACGAGACATTTCCGGAAAGCCTCCGGACAATCACAGAACAAACGGAATAACAGAAGGCGAAACGGTTCAAAAGACAGAAACAGATCCTCAAATGAGCAGGCACAACAGACCGTTCCGGTTTAAACAGTTTGAAGTGTTTCATCACCGCAGCTCTATGAAAATTGGCGTGGATGCCGTTATACTCGGGTCCTGGGCGGATTTTCAGTACGCAACGTCCATACTTGATGCAGGTTGCGGATGCGGTGTGATTTCCCTTATGGCTGCACAGAGGAATAAAGATGCCAAGGTGTTTGCAATAGACATAGATGCAGAGTCTGTCGATGAATCCAATGCCAATTTTTCGACATCACCTTGGTGTGACCGACTGTCGGCTGAATTGTCAGATTTTACTGAATTCTGTGGTACCAAGGCAGGACATTCGGAATTTGATTATATAGTTTCAAATCCTCCATATTTCAGTTCAGGCATTGAAACGCCGGAATCCATAAGGTTGAAAGCACGTCATCAAGGATCTCTCTCACCCCATGTTATTCTTGAAAAGGGGAGAACAATATTGTCGGCTGCCGGCAGAATAGGGATGGTGGTTCCTTTTGACCAGATTGAGGAATTAAAAACCGATGCAGATAATTACGGATTGTTTACAGTGCGTTCTCTGATAATGGCTGGAAGAACAGGGCTACCTCCCAAGCGGGTGTTTATGGAATTCAGCAAACTACCGTTACCGGAGACTGTCGAATACCTTGCCATAGAAAATACAGACGGAACATATTCAGATGAATATGTGTCTTTATGTAAAGATTTCTATCTGAAATTTTAAGCAGTTTCTAATTTGTTATTATTATAGAAACGCGCCTAATGTATGTCTCATCAGGCGCGTTTATTATAATAAGGGTTCGCTCAGAATTTAAGTCCTGTCGAAAGCACAATACGGGAATTGTTGAATGTGAGTTTTGCAGAAGGACTCTGATAACTGCTTTTCGGATCGGGAGTGAACGCATGATACTCGGAAGTCATCTGTTTATAGACATAGGCAAGATCTATATAGAATCCCTTGTGACGGTATCCGAGACCGCAAGTGATGTAGTTTGTATCATTGTCAAATCTATAATTCGGGATAGTGCCGGCAGTAAAGATTGTCATATCATTGTTTTTTGCCTTTGACTCTACCGGTGACGAAACATGACTGTAACCGGCACGGACACTGAAAGAGGGCGTTACCCTGTATTCCGCACCGATGCGGAATGTGTCGGTATGGCGATAAACATTCTTGATGTCTTCATTTTCATAAGCGTAAGGATCATTGTTGAGGGCAGCAGGTGTCACGGAATAATAATCGTAATCCCAAGGATCATCCCAGTATCCGCCACCTCCATAATAATTGTTGGCTTCGGAGAATTTCATGGTTTTATAGCCATTCCACTCATAGTCGGCAGAGATGATGAATTTGGATCCTATCACTCCGGCTACGCTCGCAATAACCTTCCATGGAGAATTGAAGTTATAATCCTGACTACCGGGATAGCCATCGTTAGTTGACGCGCTGAGATTCTGTCCATAATACTGCATGGATGTTCCTGCGGAATAAGTCTCTGTCAGATTGTACCAGGTAGGGGTATGAAAGGCAAGACCCAAACGCAGTTCCTGTATAGGTTTCACAATGACTCCCAGCTGATAATTAAAGCCTGTGCCATTCGCTCGATATGCATTCCGCATACGCCATCTGGAATCAGTAGCAGCGACATTCTCTGTCGTCGGATTATATACATAGGCACCCGTCAGATCCTCTCCGTAACCGGCATCAAGTCTATAATCGAAATTGATTATATCGAAGTTCATTCCCCAGTACACCACGTTAGATATATTTCCGCCGAATGCTATGTTGTACTCATCAACGCTTCCTCTCTCAGTCACATCAAAATTCGCTTTGCCTGATGTGCCGTCACCGAACTGACCCGTCCAGGATGGATTATTGGGATCTCCGTTGGGATTGATCAAATATGAATCATAACCCAGTATTGCAAGCCATGGAGCCTGAATGCCACCATCATTAGGATTATACGGGTCATAAGTGTCAGTAGTTTCGACATCAGGGACTGTAAGTTCCTGATTGTTGGCAATGCCGGCTATATAATTCGACATCGATGTCTGCAACTTATCTATCGATCCTTTGTAACGACGGTTGAAAGAGACAGCCTTGTTATATGTGAATCCAAAATTCAGATTAGGTATGACACTGCTACCTAATCTGATAGTTGCCACACCGCCGATATTGTCGAGATAAAATTTGGTCTGGTTGTCGGATGTCTTCAACCCCCTTGCATCGGAAGTGGATTTTTGAACATCAAGGTCAAGAGTGAAACCGAGTTCGTTACTGCGGTAAACGCCGATACCGGCTGGATTCTGCGACAAGGTGGAGAGGTCACCGCCAAGAGCACCGAAAGCACCGCCCATTCCCATAAAACGGGCAGTCCCTCTCAAATCTGGCTGCGAAAAGCGATATGCATCTATCGCGCTTTGTGCAAAAGCACCGGTTGCAAGGCAGCCCATGGATAAAACGAAGTATAGCTTTCTCATAATTATGAGTTTTGGTTTTCTTAAAACTGTATTGTCTAAGAGTATGTTTAGTTTTAACACGAATTTAAACTAAAATGACTTTTGGAAATTCTTTAAGTCATCATAAAGTGTCTTTTTGGTGCTTTCAGCCAAGTTTCGGCAGTCGCAATTCAGAGATTGCTCCTTTCTCAACTTGCTGAAATCCCTCAAAAATACATCTTTATGCTAACATAATTTAAAACTAAACATACTCTAAGAAACTGTTTAAATCCAATTCGTTAATAAACGGTTAAAATTAACAAGTTTCAGAGTCTATTTCATCAGACCACAAAGCATTTATATAAATATAACGTATTTGTTGATAAAATGATTGCAGCGACAAATGAAATTTGCCGCTGCAATCAAAAGGTTTATCTGTGGCGTCCGCGACTTCCGCCTCCTCCTCCGCTACGGTGTCCGCCTCCGAATCCGCCTGATCCTCGTCCGGAATTGAAACTTCCTCCGCTATTGTAGCTGTTGCGATTCGAGTTATAACTGTTATTATTGTTATAACTGTTACGGTTTGTATTGGTATTCGAATTGTTATAGGTTCGGCGGTTATTGGAATTCGAATTGCCCGAATTGGAATTATATGTGCGGTGGCCGTTGTTGTTTACGGTATATCCTCTCCGGTTAGTCTGCCGATTTGAACTGTTTGAGTTCACACGGTAGCTTCCGTTTGAGTTCTGTGTGCCATATGACCGATGGTGGTTGTTCGAGCTGCCGCCGAAAATATTTCTGTCTGAAGCATTATTATTCCCATATTGCGGTACTCTCGATCCACCGGGACGACCAACAGGACGATGACCGATATTTCCGCCGGGACGGGTATTGGAAGCCCAGTTTGAACCAGGTCTGTTGGGAAGTCTTCCTCCGGGTCGATAATCTGCATAATGCGGTCTTCCTCCGCCCCAGCCCCAGGATGGACCCCAACCCCAGTTCCAGGATGGTCCCCAGCCCCAGGACGGACCCCAGCCACAGCCCCAAGACGGACCCCAGCCCCAGCTCCAGGAAGGTCCCCATGACCACGAAGGACGCCATGCCGGTCCCCAGCCCCAATACCATGGATCGTTCCATCCGTAATAGAAACCGGAATAATATGGCCATGAATAGCCATAGAACGGGGCAAACGTCGGCAATCCGTTATCGAATACAATCTCCACATTACCATAGCTGTTCAGTAGCACATCCTGCAGAATGTCTGAATTGTCTACGACAATGGTAGGATTGTAAAACTTCTGAATCTGCTGGGTATAGACGAAATCCTCATCGTTTTCGGCATGTTTGCCGATCGTGTCAACAGGACTATTGTAATATTGACCCCTACGATTGTATTCGTCAACGTCAATATTTTCAAAATCCTTTATATAGTAAGACTTTTTCTTCTTGGTGGATGTGGAAGCTGTCTTATCTTTCTTCGGATTGTAATAGATGTCATCATATTCCTGCGCGCTTAATCCCAAAGGCGAGACCAATGCGATGGCGGTCAGGCAGTAGAATAATTTTCTCATAGCTTCTATTCCTTAGTTACTTTGACTTTTAGACAAACTGTGTGTAGATATGTTTAAGCCACCTTTGATAAAAGTGCTTAAAATTAGATTTTTTCTTTGATACACGCAAATATAGCTTGCTAAAAAATGTAAAAGGTCTTGCGCTATCATCGCGCAAGACCTTTGGATTTAAAAGAATGTACTCTTATTCAATTACTTGTTAAACGGGGGAGGGGTGCCTGGATCTTCAGAATCCAAATCTTCCCCGAAATCTTCCGATGGAGTCTGACAGACCGGAGTATCGGACGAATCATTGCTATTTTCACCCGTTTCATTCTTTTTACTTTCAATCTGCTTATTTATCTCCATAATCTCATCTGTACGCGATTTCCATTGACGCTTGCCAAGAATCTTCTCGACATCATCATGATATATCACTTCTTTTTCTATAAGAAGATCTCTTATCTGATTATGCTGAGCCGCATATTTCCGCAGGATTTCCTTTGCCCTTTCATATTGCTCGTTAACAATGCGCATAACTTCGGCATCTATGATTCTTGCTGTCTCATCGCTATACGGTTTTGTAAAGCCCATATCCTGACCTGTAGAGTCGTTGTAATTGAGATTCGGGAGTTTGTCGCTCATGCCGTATACGAGCACAAGGGAACGTGCTATCTTTGTGCACTTTTCAAGATCGTCGCTCGCTCCGGTACCAATCTGTCCTGTGAATACTTCTTCCGCCGCGCGTCCGGCAAGGAGACCGCACATAGTGTCAAGCAATGCCTGCGTAGGAATGATCTGTCGTTCCTCGGGAGCATACCACGCGGCACCGAGTGCACGGCCACGCGGCACAATCGTGACTTTGACCAACGGATTTCCATATTGTATCATCCAGGTAATCGTTGCGTGACCAGCTTCGTGTGTGGCAATAGAGAATTTTTCATCATCGGTGATAATTCTTGATTTTTTCTCAAGACCACCTACGATTCTGTCTATAGCTGCCATAAAATCATTCCAGTCTACAGCCGGTTTGTTGTTACGAGCGGCTATCAGTGCCGCCTCATTACATACGTTCGCTATATCGGCACCGGAGAATCCTTGAGTCTGTCGGGCGAGCTGCTCAACATCAAGACGGCTGTTGACCTTGATATTTCTTAAATGGACATTGAATATCTCTACTCTGTCTGAAAGTTCAGGGAGATCTACATATATCTGTCTGTCAAAACGTCCGGGACGAAGCAGTGCCTTGTCAAGCATGTCCGCACGGTTGGTGGCTGCAAGACATATAACACCATTGTTAGATTGAAAACCATCCATCTCTGTGAGCATCTGGTTCAGGGTGTTCTCTCTTTCGTCATTAGAACCCATGTTGGGATTTTTGCCTCTTGCACGACCCACTGCGTCTATCTCATCGATGAATACGATACATGGCGCCTTTTCTTTCGCCTGTTTGAAAAGGTCACGCACTCTGGCAGCACCCACACCGACAAACATTTCAACAAAATCAGAGCCGGACATAGAAAGAAATGGGACATTTGCCTCTCCGGCTACAGCCTTTGCAAGCAGAGTCTTACCTGTTCCGGGAGGACCCACAAGCAACGCGCCTCTCGGAATCTTGGCTCCCAATTCAGTATAACGCTGAGGGTTCTTGAGAAATTCTACAATTTCCTCAATTTCAACCTTTGCCTCTGCAAGTCCTGCAACATCCTTAAAGGTTACATTAGTTCCGTTATTCTTGTCAAAGACAATTGCTTTTGATTTGCCGACATTGAATATTCCTCCGCCTCCGGGACCACCACTCATACGTTTTGACATGTAGACCATAAAGAAAACTATGACAACTATAGGACCGAAATACCAGAAGAGTTTCATAAGGTCGCTACCTTTCTCATAATTGATTTTTATGGCGGGTTTTCCTTCGGCAGACAGAGACTGATTCCAGGAATCAATCTTTTCCTGGATTTTGTCTGAAGAGGGGATAGTAGTTTTGATTTTCATATGTCCTTCAGACATTCTTGAGGTGTCGAACTTTAATTTTTTAGCACCCTGTTGTGTTAGGACTCCTTCAGCAATGCCGTTTTCGGAAAAAACATATATCTTGTCTACATCGCCGGCAAGCGCGTATTTTTCAAAATCTGTCCAGTCAACTTCTTTTGTCTGTGTATTGTCTTGAAAATAATACAGCCCCAATATGCAAAGGATTATAAGTGCATACATCCAATACATGTTGAATAGAGGCTTTTTGTTACGATTACCGGGGCGAGACCCTTTGTTTGGCTGAAACATATTCATATATTTATGGTTTTCAAATTCAAATTTAACGAAATAGGTTCATAAACCTGTCATTCAAGATCCGGTATTCTCGTTATACACGCGTCACTCCATAATTCCTCAAGATTATAGAATTCGCGATACTCCGGCAAAAACACATGAACCATGACATTGCCGTAGTCTATGACGATCCATTGTAAATTTCTATAACCATCATAATTATATGGTTTACTCCCGATGGATTTTTGGATTTCCTCTCGTACGCAATCCGCAATTGCAGAAACCTGCGAAGTGCTTCTTCCCTGACAAATTACAAATTTCGATGTCGGAGCACTTTCAATCGCTTCGAGATCAACCACTGTGATACCGGAACCTTTCTTATCCTGTATCGCATCAATTATTACATTAAGTATATCTTGATTACTATGCATTTATGTTAAGTTGTTTATTATGTATGTCCAGATACATTTGATTTAAAAGATTTAGGACATACTGTCAATATTATGAAAACAAATTTCATGCCAAATCATTATGGCTTATAATATATAACAATTATCGACATGAATTTTCAAATTGATGAGCAGAAATTTTAAAAATTATAGTTTCAGATGCAGTTTGTATCAAGTTTATCCGGCTATAATCTTTGAGAGTATCTTAAGTGACCTGAATTCATTACCAGTCTGATACCATTCCGGAAGTTCTCCGCGATACACATATCCGGCTTTTTCAAATAAATTTGAACTTGCGGCATTATCTTCCATGACTTTAGCAACCAGATGCCGTATATTCAAGAGATTGAAGGCATATCTCTCCAATAAATCGAGAGACGCCAGTGCCAGTCCAGACCTTCTTACGTGCGGAAATATGTATATTCCCACAAAAGCGTGCCTATGTTGCACAGAAATATCATACAAATCCGCTATCCCGATTATTCCTTTCTCCGGTTTAGACTCTATTATAAGCCTCAACTGACCGGCACGCACCGGATCTGCATCATACGAAAGTGCGTAATCTGTAAGATTCTGTCTTGAAAGCGGCGCAGACATTCCATTTTGCATCCATTGTTCTGAATCCGATTCCACAATCCACATTGTTTCAGCATCCTCCGGTTCTACAGGCCGAAGCTTTATTATTTCATTCTCAAGAAACATATATGTTATTTTTAAGCAGCTTCTTATTGCCTGTCGTGAAAAGTATCGGAAAACAGCATGCGGTTCTGAATAGACCTGCCTAATGTGAGTTCATCGGCATATTCAAGCTCATTGCCGATACTCAAACCTCGTGCAAGCATTGTTATCTTTACCGGCAGGTGTGCGAGTTTCCTGTATATATAAAAATTGGTTGTGTCTCCTTCCATTGTAGGGCTTAGTGCAAGAATAACTTCCGAGACCTTGTTTTGTTCGACTCTTTCAACAAGGCTGTCAATTTCAAGATCTGCCGGACTCACACCCTCAAGAGGCGAAATCAAACCGCCCAAAACATGATAGAGTCCTCGATGCTCACGGGTGGACTCAACCGTTATGACATCCTTTACGTTTTCGACCACACAAATAATCGAATGGTCTCTACGCGGATCATTGCATACTGGGCATATTTCATTTTCGCTTATGTTATGACAACATTTACAATATCGTATATTATCCCGCATATCAATGATTGATTTGCCGAGATCAAGCGCTACATTCTTTTCCTGACGCAAAAGATGTAACGCAAGCCTCAGGGCTGTCTTCTGACCAATACCTGGAAGTTTGGCAAGCTCGGCAACTGCATTATCCAACAGGCGGGAATTGAAACTTTGTTCCATATTCAAGATGTAATCTCTCTTTTGATTGCAAAATTAATGATTTTAGACGAATAATGAGTAATTATGTCTTTCGTCTCGGGGTGTATTTTGCTTTTATTATATCATAGGCACGTCTCACAAGCGAGTAGATCTCGTTGTCTGAAACGTCACCGTTCAGATTAAGCTGTATCCAATGGCGCAGGCTCTGATTCAACGGGTTGCTCACAGATGAATGATTCATACGTATCACATCAACCTCATCTGGAGTGGATTTCACTGTAACAGATGTAAAATCGTCAATATCCACGAAGCAGAACATGTGGTCAAGGATATAGAACACCAATATGGAATCATATCGGCGCGCGAACTTTCCAAAAGGCATTTTCTCCGTCACCTCGTCCATTGAAAGGCAGTAGTTGCGAAATTCTTCTATGTTCATATTTTCCTACATTTATCACGAGAATCAGCCAATTTAGCGATTTTTGTTTTTGTCTGCCTGAGAGCGCTCTTCAGTCCCGGCGATAAGGTTTGACACTGCATCATATCGAGATGTTCTTCAAGTTCGGCAATCAGTTCCGGGAAATGCTGACAAATCCTATATGCCGCATAGATGCTGAAGCATCTGATAGCGTATGGCTCACATTCGGAATTGATCTTAGACATGCAGAAATCGAGGAAGTCTGTGCGTATATCGTCTGCATCATATTCCTGATTTCTCAGGAGCTGGAGAAGCAGGCGTTTCTTGCCTGTGTCTGTCTCAGACAAAAGCATATCAATCATTTCATTTCGCATGGATTCAAGACATTCTGCATCTGTTGCCGGCAGATGAGTCATTGTCCAAAGTGCATTCACACTCGTCATCCGGCATTCAGACAGGGCAAGGCTCCATAGTGTGGCTATATTTTCCCGTGAGCCTGTCGCCCACAAAGCCACCCTCCTGATTTCGGGCATATTAATCCGTTTTGCCAACAACTCCGGTACATTCATTGCCTTATCACATTCTTTCGTTTACCATATTCGACAGATCCCGATTACGACCATATTTCCGTTCGAAAACATCGAAGTGTTCCTCGCCCCATTTCAGCATTTGGTCGATGATTGGTATCAGTGACAGACCGAGTTCCGTTATTTTGTATTCTGAGCGCGGAGGAAGTTCCGGATAGATTGTCTTCGTTACAAGACCGTCATTCACCATCTCTTTGAGTTGAATGTCAAGCACTCTTGGAGCTGCTTCCGGCAGACACTTGTGTATCTCGCTTGGCCGCAGCGGCTCACAGTCTCTCAATTCGTCAAGGATACAGGACTTCCATTTCGACTCAATAAGACTCATTGTAAGCCGTAACGGGCAATCCAGATCCACAGGTATTTTCTTTTCGTATGCCATCTGTCCGGTTTAAATTTTCTTTCCGGTTACAAAGTTAATCAATAACTGTTTAATTTCCATATACCGAATAATTTTTCGGTATATGAACAATTTTTCGGTACTTGTTTTAAATATATCATCATTGTAACTTTGCACCGGGTTCTGAACATTCAGCAAACGTGTTCCGTCTTTGCCGACATGCACTTCAGGTCCACTTGTGATTATCATGCAACTATAATCCGGGAAATCAAACAAATACTTAACGATATGAGAGATAGAATAAAAGAATACGAAGAAGTGGCTAAAGCCGCCGAAAAGTTTGTGAAGAGTGTAGCCGAAGGCAACAGCGAGTATGCAAAGACTCTGTTCACCGAAGACGCTGTGCTGTTCGGCATACTTAACGGTACAGTAGAGCGTGGCTCTATAGAGCAGTTCTACCACAATGTCGACACTGTCGGTGCCGGAACAGAGTTCAAAGCCAGAATAGACGTGCTGGCAGTTGAGGAAACAGTTGCGGTAGTCCGCGTTCTTGAAGAAGGGTGGGGCGGCACCATCGACTTCACGGACTTCCTTTTGTTGCTCAAACTCGGCGGCGAATGGAAATGCGTTGCCAAGGCATACAACCAGAACTCGGATACCGTCAATAAATAAAATCAATCATAAAAATATTGATGATAAAGCGCTGTGCATCCATCGGGGTGCACAGCCACACCTCTCGACATACCTATACATCGCCTGAGCATCTTGGAAATCAGCCAATTTGCTAAAATCATAATAATTTTGTAATTTTACATTATGATTGACTATTTGAAAGGGGTTGTGGCAGAAGCCACGCCGACATATGCCGTAATAGAATGTTGTGGTGTAGGGTATGAAGTAAACATAACGCTAATGGATTACCCTCTGATCAGCGGCAATCAGGAATGTAAACTGTATGTGCACGAATCGATACGCGAGGACGCACACGTCCTGTTCGGATTCCTAAGAAAAAGAACAAGAGAATTGTTCAGACTCCTCATCGGAGTGAGCGGAGTGGGTCCCAACACCGGAAGACTTATTCTTTCATCCCTTACCGATGAACAACTCGAATCGGCAATAGCTTCAGGGAATGACTCACTTCTCAAAGGAGTGAAAGGCATAGGAGGAAAGACAGCCCAACGCATTATTGTGGATTTGAGGGATAAAATAAAACCCGAGTCAGATGCGTTTATTACAAGTATGCCGGCAAGTGAATCGTATGATGATTCCGTGGCTGCTCTTGTGATGCTCGGATTCTCCGCCCAACAGAGCCAGAAAGTACTCACCAAGGTTTTTGCGAAAGATCCGACGCTCAACACCGAGCGTGCCATCAAGCAGGCTCTTACTATGCTCTGATGCGGTTGAGGCAGATTGATGAAAGAAAGATATATCTTCTTATCGCAGTGTTTTTTTCGACACTGCTTTTGTCGTTTGTGGCAAATTCACAAAAGACCGTACGCAAAACAGTGCCTGAGGTTTCCGACACTAATCCTTTGAAATCAGGTGAATATCCGGCAGATCTTAAAACACCTTCAAATATTACCACTGAAGCTGTATATGATCCTGAACTCGGCATGTTTGTTGTTCACACCAGGCTCGGGGACAAAGACATAGTCACTCCTTTTTTGCTGACTCCCAAAGAATATTCCGATCTAATGATGCGTCAGGATATGTTCGGATATTTCAGACAGCGTAATTCCGAGAGCTATGAAAAGAAAGACAAGCAGCCTTTCAATATTTTCGACATGAATTTCTCACTCGGTCCTCTTGAAAAAGTTTTCGGACCGGGTGGAGTCCGCCTGTCTACGCAGGGATCGCTGCAGCTGTCAATGGGAATAAAAAGCAACAAGACTGAGAATCCTTCGCTTTCTCTTAAAAACCGGCGCAAAACATATTTTGATTTTGATCAGAAAATTCAGGCTACGATAAATGCCTCTGTCGGTGACAAGCTGAAATTCAATATGACTTATAATACCGACGCGACATTCGATTTCGATTCCAAGAACTTAAAACTTAACTATGAAGGCAAGGAAGATGAAATCATAAAGAGTATTGAAGCGGGCAATGTCAGTATGACAACGGGATCAAGCCTTATAAGAGGAGGTACGGCTCTGTTCGGATTGAAAACGAAACTACAGTTCGGCAAGCTTACGCTTACAGGTCTTGTGTCACAGCAGAATTCCGAATCAAAGACTGTCTCGACTTCAGGTGGCGTACAATCAACCAAATTCAGCTTCAAGGCAGACAATTATGATGCTAACAGACACTTTTTCCTCGCACAGTATTTTTATGAGAATTATGATCAGTTTGCATCTCGCCTGCCACATGTTTCCTCGGGAATAAAAATTACGAGAATAGAGGTATGGATAACTAATAAAAACAGCAATTATAATGAATCGCGCAATTTTGTAGGATTCATGGATCTCGGTGAAAACCGAAGACTTGCAAACAGTTATTGGCAGCCTAATTCAGCCTTCAACAATCCTTCCAACCAAAGTAATAATCTTCTAAGCATAATAAAGGGTGAATATCCACAGGCGCGTAGCATAGATATGGTCACGCAGGCCCTTGAGCCATTGCGAGCATATGGCATAGAAGGGGGAAAGGACTTTGAGAAGGTTGAAAGTGCAAGACTGCTCAAATCAAGCGAATATACTCTTAATGACGATTTGGGCTATATTTCTCTTAAATCAGCTTTGACAACAGATGAAGTTCTTGCCGTAGCATATGAATATACATATCAGGGCAAAGTTTACCAGGTAGGGGAGTTCTCCTCAGATGTCACGAACACGTCGGACTGTCTTTATCTGAAGATGCTTCGCAGTACTACAGTCTCCCCTCGTCTGCCTATGTGGCAGCTTATGATGAAGAATGTGTATTCGTTAGGCGCATACCAGCTTCAAAGCAAAAATTTTAAGCTCAATATCAAATTTCTAAGTGATACCACAGGTACAGAGATAAATTATATTCCCGCCGGTCAGATATCGAACCAGCCGCTTCTTCAGGTTATGAATCTCGACAGAATAGATTCGAATCAGGAATCAAATTCCGATGGTTTCTTTGACTACATCGAGGGCTATACAGTGCAGTCGTCAACCGGCAAAATAATATTTCCTGTAGCGGAACCTTTCGGTTCTCATCTGGAACGGAAAATAGGCAATCCGGCAATCGCTTCACAATACGTGTATAAAGAGCTATATGACTCAACTCTTGTTGTAGCGCAACAGTTTGCAGATAAGAACAAGTTTTCTCTGTCTGGTGAGTATCAGGCATCAAACGGAGCGCAGATTCGATTAAATGCGATGAATGTTCCGCGCGGTTCCGTAGTGGTGATGGCAGGTGGTGTTGTATTGACTGAAAACAGTGACTACACTGTTGATTATTCAATGGGCATTGTAACTATTACAAACCAGAGCATAATTGATTCGGGAACAAATGTAAGCGTTACTCTTGAAAATCAGTCCTTGTTTTCCATGCAAAGGAAGACTTTGCTCGGACTGGACGCTCAATATCGGTTTAACAAGGACTTTACTCTGGGGGGAACCATTCTTCACTTCTCCGAAAAATCACTTACTGAAAAAGTAAACATCGGTGATGAGGTAATAAACAACACGATGTGGGGACTTAACGTGAGCTATAACAAGGATTTTATGTGGCTCACCAATTTATTGAATAAAATACCCACAGTAAGCGCAACAGCTCCGTCTCGAATAAACGTGAGTGCGGAATTCGCTCAACTTGTGCCACACAAGCAAAAAAGCGGATCGAACAAAGGATCAAGCTATATCGATGACTTCGAGGCTACGCAGACCGGCATAGACCTGAGGTCTCCATATTCATGGTTCCTTGCTTCGACGCCTTATGACAATTCGGCTGACGCACTTTTCCCGGAAGCCAAGCTAAGCAACGATATCGATTATGGTAAAAACAGAGCATTGCTGGCATGGTATTATATCGACCGGTTATGGACACAGAAAAACTCATCGATGGTGCCCGGATATATGAAAAACGATCCAAGCATGCTCTCTAATCCATATGTCAGAGAAGTCAAGATAGATGAGATCTTTCCATACCGGGATCTTAATTATGGAGAGGCAAATTATATACAGACTCTTAACCTTTCGTTCTATCCGAGAGAGAGGGGACCGTATAATCTTGATGCCGACCGCATTGATGAAAACGGCAATTTGCTGCAGCCCGAAAAGCGGTGGGGTGGCATAATGAAAAAAATGGACAACACCAACTTCGAGACATCGAATGTCGAATATATCCAATTCTGGATGATGGATCCATTCCTTGACTCGGACAATCCCAATACTGAGGGCGGAGACCTTTATTTCAATTTCGGAGAAATAAGCGAAGATATTCTTAAGGACGGCATGAAGAGTTATGAAAACGGACTTCCGATTGACGGCAATAATGAATTCATTGCTGAAACGGTATGGGGAAAAGTATCAAGACAGAATTCGCTGACATATGCATTTGAGAATGCAGCCAACGCAAGACCGATGCAGGATGTCGGTCTTGACGGACTTAAAAACGATGAGGAATTCTCGTTTCCTTCGTATAAAGAGTATCTTGACAAGTTGCGGGGAAAACTATCTTCATCAGTCCTTGCCGAAATGCAGAACAATCCTTTTTCTCCGATGAATGATCCGGCGGGTGATAATTATCATTTCTTCCGTTCTCCATATTATGACGAAAAACAGTCGGATATTCTTGAACGCTACAAACACTACAACGGAGTGGAAGGGAACTCACTCTCTCCTGACCAGTCTGACAACCCTCTGTATCAGTCTGCAAGAGCCGTTCCGGATGTCGAAGACATAAATCAGGACAACACACTCAATGAATATGAAAGGTATTTTCAGTATAAAGTCTCGATAAGACCGGAAGACCTTGAGGTGGGCAAAAATTATGTCACAGACAAGGTAGAAAGGCGCGTCAATACTCCCTCCGGTCCGCAACAGGCAGTCTGGTATCAGTTCAAGATTCCTTTGAGTTCGCCGGAGAAAATTGTAGGTGGCATAACGGATTTCTCGACTGTCAGATTCGCCCGAATGTTTATGACCGGATTCAAAGAAACAACACATCTGCGGTTTGCTACTCTGGAACTCGTAAGAGGAGAATGGCGAGATTACAGCTTTAATCTGAATAGTCGCAATGATTCGCCAGCAGAGGGTGAGATCGATATGACAGTGGTCAATATTGAGGAAAATTCAGCAAGAACACCTGTTAACTATGTCTTGCCTCCCGGTGTTGACAGGATTCAGGATCCGGGACAGTCTCAGGCAACGCAGTTAAATGAACAGTCTCTTTCGATTACAGTCAAAGGACTGCAACCCGGAGACGCACGCGGTGTATATAAAAACACGCAGCTTGACATGAGGATATACAAGCGTCTTCAGATGTGGGTGCATGCCGAGGCTCTTATTGACAACATTACATCTCTGCGCAATGGAGACCTTTCTATATTCATTCGCTTGGGGTCAGATGTCAAGAATAATTATTATGAGTATGAGATTCCATTGGAACTGACCCCTCCGGGCAATTATAACAATTTCAATTCAGCTGACAGAGCCCGAGTCTGGCCTTTGGCAAACTATCTGAACATTCCGCTGGATGTGTTTACTACCCTGAAGACTTCAAGAAACCGCGATAAGAGCGCAAATGTGGACGGGGTGGGATACACTGTGCTTTATACCGGTCACGATCCCGACAACGTGCAGAATACAGTGGCTGTGCTTGGCAATCCGAGTCTGAGCGATGTTCGGGTTATGCTTATAGGTATTCGCAACAGGTCAAACAGTGTCAAAGACGGTACTGTCTGGGTGAATGAATTGAAAGTAACGGATTTCAACGAGTCCGGCGGCTGGGCGGCAAATGCCAATGTAAATCTTGCAATGAGTGACATCGCGATGGTTAATTTCTCAGCACATAAGGAGACTTCCGGCTTTGGAGGAGTTGACCAACCGCTTAAATCACGAAGGATGGAGGATTACGAACAGTATAACGTAGCTGTTCAGGGAGATCTGGGTAAATTTTTACCGGAAAAAGCCAAATTGTCGGCCCCTGTTTTTTTCTCAAAGTCTCAGGAAACGATAACACCGCAATATAATCCCCTTGATCAGGACATTCTGTTGAAAGATGCATTGGATGCGGCTCAGACAAAACATGAGAAGGATTCTATAAAAAACTACGCCATTACTAAAAAAAGTGTGGAAAGCTTCTCGATATCCAACTTCAAGTTTAATGTACAAAGCAAGAATCCGATGCCTTGGGATCCGGCAAATTTCACTTTGTCATTCTCATATAACAAACAAAAGAACATAGATCCTACGACAGAATATGAAAATACGAATGATTATCGCGGCAGTTTTCAATATTCGTATTCGCCATATATCAAACCACTCAAACCGTTTGCGTGGATAAAGGGTAAAAGCCGTACGGCAAAGTATTTCCGAGAGTGGGAGATTAACTGGCTTTTCAATAACCTTACATTCTATACTGGCATGCACAGGTATTACTATGAGCAGCAGACAAGAAGCGAAGTGGATGTGGACTTCCAGCTGCCTGTTCAGGTAAGTAAGAACTTTGTCTGGGACCGCCAGTTCAGTATAACATGGAATCTGATAAAATCCCTGAGTCTAACATTCTCAAGCAACACGACGGCAAGAATTGAAGAGACACTCGGTGCGGTAAACAGACGACTCTTCGCCGATAAATACGAACAGTGGAAAGATACCGTGTTGTCTTCGATCAGACATCTCGGCACACCGTGGAATTACAATCAGACATTCACCGGCACCTATCGCGCACCCTTTAACCGCATCCCTGCTCTTGACTATCTGTCAGGTTCTGTGACTTATAATTCTGTCTATAGATGGGACAAGGGAGCGACCGTTGAAGACCTCTATTTAGGCAACACTATCCAAAACCAGACAACGTGGAATGCAGATGCGAGATTGAATTTCGAGACTCTTTTCAACAAATCCAAATATCTTCAGAAAATCAACAAAAGATTCTCGTCATCCACTTCCGCACGCAATAGCAATTCCCGAAACAAAGCGGCAAGAAAGCGTGATAAAAAATTCGAGAGGGCATTTACACTGTCACCGGATACAAGCACTTTGGTTAAGCATAATCTTAAAACTAAAAAGATAAAGTTCGCAGCTGTTGCCAACGGACAGCCTAAAAAACTAAATTTCAAAATTATTGACGAGAATACAGTTGAGATTCTTGACAGAGGCTCTCAGACGGTAAAAATAACAGTTAGGGAAAACAATGTTGAAAAGAAAAATTTCGCGACAGAACTGGCTGAATACAGTCTGCGTTTCCTGATGATGCCCCGCTCCCTGTCATTCAGGTGGAGAAGCGGTCATTCATTGAATCTACCTCTTTTTTCTCCAAATGTGGGTAATGTTTTCGGACAGTCACTGTCACACGGACCAATGTCTCCCGGTCTTGACTTCGCCTTTGGCTTCTATGATAAGGACTATGTTGACAAAGCGCTCGACAGGGGATGGCTTATAACCGGTTCTGATCAGATTTCTCCTGCATTGTGGACTAACAACAAGGAGTTTAATTTTGAATTGAATCTTGAGCCTATAAAGGGGCTTAAAATACTTCTTACCTCGAACCTTACAGATTCGAGAACAGAGCAGATGCAGTTCATGTATGCAGGTATGCCGACATCATACTCGGGATCGTACATGCGCACACATGTGGCGATTATGTCTGCAATGAGAAATTACAAAGCGGAAGACGGTTATGCATCAGAAAGCTTTAACAGGTTCCTTTCTTATATCCCTCAGGTAGCACAGCGTGTCGAGGCTTCCTATCACGGATCGGTTTATCCTGCATCAGGATTTCTTGAAGATTCACCTCTTGCCGGAACAGTGTATGATGCAGGACAGGGAGGTGTGAGTGCAACAAGTTCTGATGTGCTTATTCCAGCCTTTCTTGCTGCCTATAGCGGTATAAGCCCGGACAAAATCAGTCTCAAGCACTTTGAAGGACTAAACGCCATGCGACCGAACTGGCGCGTAACCTATGACGGACTTATAAAGCTTGGCAACCTGCAGAAATGGTTCAAAGCTTTTACTCTTACTCATGCGTATCAGTGTACATATTCGGTAGGATCATATTCAAGTTTCATGAATTGGGTGAGTATTGGAGAGGACAGAGGCTTCATTCTTAATGAGCAGACAGGATTGCCGATTCCGTCTTCTCCGTTCAATATCACATCAGTAGCCATAACAGAGAAGTTCGCTCCTTTATTTGGTGTAAAAGTGACTCTTTTCAATGATCTTACGTTTAATGCGGAGTATCGCGATGCGAGAACACTTAATCTAAATACGTCAGCCGGTCAGATTGTCGAGACTACAAGCAAACAGTTATCAGTCGGAGCGGGATACAAGATAGCCGATTTCAACAAGATATTGAAAATTGGCAGTCGGCAGGGTGGGGTATCCAACGATCTTTCTGTAAATCTTGACCTTGCATTGTCAAATAACCAATCCCTGATTCGCAGGATTGAGACAGCTTTTACGCAAGCAACCAACGGTACACGCACATTCTCCGTTAATTTTATGGCAAGCTACATTCTAAGCAAACGCATAACATTGTCAGCTTTCTTTGATCACCAGGTCAACACACCTCTTGTATCAAGTTCCTCCTACCCGACATCCAATTCAAATTACGGAGTCGCAGTAAATGTGTCACTTGCTCGGTAGATTGCCGCACATACCGAGAAGATCTTTAATATATGCAGGCTTTTTTATAATTTTGCATTATGTATTGGATAGAAAATATATTATTCGAGCATTCCGCTGTCCAGGCCGTAATCGTGATTTCAATTATCATCGCCATCGGTCTTGGTCTGGGGAAAATACATGTCTGGGGCATTTCGTTAGGTGTTACATGGGTGTTTTTTGCGGGGATTCTCGCCGGTTATCTCGGATTCTCCATAGACTCCGGAATGCTTAATTTCGCACAGAGTTTCGGTCTGATTCTGTTTATCTACGAATTAGGACTTAAAGTCGGTCCCGGATTCTTCAGTTCATTCAGACAAGGGGGAATTAAACTTAATCTATTAGGACTGTCCACTGTCATGCTGGGCACCGGTGTCGCAATCGGCTTGAGCTACATGTTCAGTGTGCCGATGTCGGATATGACCGGGATAATAAGTGGAGCAACAACAAATACTCCCGCTCTTGGAGCCGCGCAGCAAGCACTTCAGCAGCTTGGCATATCTGCTAATGGCGCGGCATTGAGTTGCGCAGTGACATATCCCCTCGGTGTCGTAGGTGTGATACTGGCAATAATCATTGTAAGGAAAATTGCTGTAAAGGACTCTGACATCGTTGTTAATACTTCTGAAGAAGATCACAATACATTTATAGCGACATTTCAGGTCAAGAATCCAGCCGTATTCGACAAAAGTATAAAGGAGATAGCAGCCATCACTCCAATAAAGTTTGTCATATCCCGTCTATGGCGTGACGGAGAAGTAAGTATACCGACATCCGATATAAAGGTGGCGTCAAACGACAGATTGATGGTGATAACTACAGAAGCCGATGTCGATGCATTGACTGTTCTGTTTGGCGAACATGAAAGCCGGGACTGGAACACAGGTGATATTGACTGGAACAAAATCGACAGTTCGCTCACTTCAAAAATATTGGTTATCAGTAAACCGGAATTAAATGGTAAGAAGCTCGGCAGCCTGCGTCTGCGCAACAACTATGGAATTAATATAACAAGAGTCAGCAGAAGCGGTGTCAGGCTTTTGGCAACACCAAGTCTTGTTCTCCAGCTTGGAGACAGGCTGACTGTGGTGGGTAAAGAGAACCAGATTGAAAGAGTAGCGGAAGTTGTAGGCAATACCGCAACCAAACTTAAAGATCCTAATCTTGCGGTTATATTTGTCGGCATTGTGCTGGGTCTGCTTTTAGGTTCCATTCCTATTGTGATTCCTGGAATTTCGGCACCTGTCAGACTTGGTCTGGCTGGTGGACCGATTGTCGTTGGCATCTTGATGGGGCGATTTGGTCCTCGTTTTCAAATGGTAACATACACAACACGAAGTGCGAACCTAATGCTGAGAGGCATCGGGCTATCCCTGTTTCTTGCCTGTCTCGGACTTGATTCAGGCGCTCATTTCATAGACACAATCATGAAGGGGGATGGCTTGTTGTGGATTGCACTCGGATTCATAGTAACTGTTATTCCTGTAGTTCTGATGGGGCTGATTTCGCTTCGCATATCCGGACTTGATTTCGGTTCGACATGCGGCATGCTTTGTGGTGCTATGGCTAATCCGATGGCTCTTAACTACGCAAACGATACGATACAGGGTGATAATCCAGCTGTAAGTTACGCAACTGTTTACCCCATAGCAATGTTCTCTCGTGTTGTTATTGCGCAGCTGCTGATACTTATTTTTATGTAAATAATGAGATTACACACAAAACAGGTCGCATCGCGGAAAACACGATGCGACCTGTTTTTTATACAATCTCCGATTAAAGGATTATTAAAAGAATCCTGTCACACTATTGTCAAGGCTGTAGACAATCTGCTTACCGGAAAGGTTTGAAACCGAATATGCCGCTACTCCATCTGTCGTAGTGAAAATCACAGTCCTGTCATTTTCCCTGCCTTCATATTTCTTTGCAGAAGATTCAAGTAACCATTTGTCTCCGTCTCTGTTGATAACAACAGATTCATCAGGGTTGTTGGCAACCTTGAAAGTCCCGGCAGATGGCACTTTTATAGCATCTTCCATGGCAATCACATTCTGCATTACCATTCCACGCAAACCGGGAGAATATTCAACAACATACCAGCCGCCTTTACGCTCTATTACCGCGAATACCATGCCGGTCTTAAGAATGACAGGGTCATCATTCTTATTGAGAGCCGCACATTCATCCTTGGCAACAGGTGCCTCGAAAACCTTTGTATCTTTTGCGATAACAATGTGATTCTCGGCGCAAACTGTTATGGCGATACAAACCCCTGCAAATGCAGTAACAAGATATCTATTCATAAGTACATCATTTCAGATGGAGCAATTCCATTATCTTTTCTAATGCCAGTGAAACGCCTTCTGCATCTTTGCCTCCTGCCTGCGCGAAGAAAGGCTGACCGCCGCCGCCACCCTTAATGAGTTTCGCAGCTTCACGCACTATCTGGCCTGCATTCAGCCCTGCTTTTACGAGATCGTCCGATAACGCAACGGTAAGAAGTGGCTTACCTTCGGAAACCGTCACTCCCACAAAAGCAGTATGATCTGTGCATTCGCGTCTCACGGTGAAAGCAACGTTCTTCACGATATCAGGCAGACGAATGCCTGATAATGAAACAAGCTTAATACCATTTATATCTTTTGCCGATGCAATAGCCTCTCTGCTCATCGTTGCAATCCGCTCTGCCATAAACTCCTCGACCTGATGCCGAAGGTCTGCATTCTCACCGATAGCTCGTGTTACAGCGGTTTTAATATCGGCAGAGCCACCAAGGAGTCCAGCAACATCCTTCATCATATCCTGAAGATTATCCATCATGTTTTCGACACCGGTTCCGGTCACAGCCTCTATTCTGCGAATGCCGGCTGCAATCGAACTCTCCGACAGGATCCTAAGCATGCCTATGTTTCCGGTATTTGCCACATGAGTTCCACCGCATAACTCAACAGAAGATCCGTACTTGACAACTCTGACCTTGTCTCCGTACTTTTCTCCAAAGAGAGCCATGGCACCCATTTCACGGGCTTCGGCAATCGGCAGCTCCCTGCATTCCTCAAGATTCATAGCCATGCGTATTCTTGAATTGACAAGATGCTCGACCTGTCTCAATTCTTCCGGTGTTACTTTTTGGAAATGAGAGAAATCAAAACGTAACACTTCCGGAGATACAAATGATCCTTTTTGCTCTACATGTGTGCCAAGCACCTCACGTAAAGCTTCATGGAGAAGATGGGTTGCCGAATGGTTGGCAGAAGTGGCGGCTCGGGCAACCTTGTCAATTCGTGCTGTCATGACTTCGGTCGGATCGGAAGGAATCTCATAAGACAGATGAACACCTACGTTATTCTCTTTCTTTGTATCAAATATGTTGACAATCTCTCCTGATGGAGAAACAAGCACACCCTTGTCTCCGACTTGTCCTCCCATCTCTGCATAGAATGGAGTCTTTGACAACATTATCTGGTAATATTCCTTACCTTTTTGTTTGACCTTACGGTAACGAAGTATTCTGGCGGGAGTCTCTGTCAGATCATACCCGACAAATTCTTCTTCTCCCTGCGAAACCTCAACCCAGTCTGTCGCTTCCACAGCAGCAGCATTGCGCGCCCGATCCTTCTGTTTCTTCATCTCTTTGTCAAAACCATCTCTTTCAAGCCCCATGTTCTGTTCCCGGAGAATAAGTTCTGTAAGGTCAAGAGGGAAACCGTAGGTGTCATACAGCACAAACGCGTCTTCTCCGGCAAGATTTTCTTTACCGGCGTCTTTTGATTTCTTTATGAACGAATCAAGTAGTCGTATGCCGTTGTCAAGTGTGCGAAGGAATGAATCCTCTTCTTCCTTGATTACTTTTTTAATAAGTTCTTTCTGAGCCGGAAGTTCCGGATATGCATCACCCATCTGCTCGACAAGAGTATCCACAAGCTTATAAAGGAATGCCTCTTTCTGATCAAGGAATGTATATACGTATCTTACGGCTCTTCTTAAAATCCGACGTATCACATAACCTGCCTTTGCATTTGAAGGAAGTTGTGAATCTGCTATTGAAAACGCTATCGTGCGCACGTGATCGGCAGCTACACGCATTGCAATGTCAACTTTCGTATCCGTGCCATACTTTTTGCCGGACAGTTCTGAAATCTTATAGATAAGAGGGGTAAATACATCGGTATCGTAATTTGACTTTTTACCCTGTAATGCCATACAGAGACGCTCGAATCCCATGCCCGTATCAATAACTTTCGCGGGAAGCGGCTCAAGATGACCGTCGGCTTTTCTGTTATATTGCATGAACACAAGATTCCAGATCTCTATTACAAGTGGATTGTCTTTATTCACAAGTGTGGCTCCATCTGTAAGTTCACGTTCCTCATCACTGCGAAGGTCAATATGAATCTCGGAGCAAGGACCGCAAGGACCAGTCTCACCCATCTCCCAGAAATTGTCATGGCGGTTACCATTGATGATATGTGATGCGGGAAGATGTTTCTCCCAGATACCTGCGGCCTCGTTGTCACGCTCCAGACCTTCCGGGGCATAACCTTCGAAAACAGTGGCATAGAGACGGTTCGGATCAAGTTTTACGACTTCTGTGAGATATTCCCACGCCCAGTCTATCGCCTCTTTCTTGAAATAGTCGCCGAAACTCCAGTTTCCGAGCATTTCAAACATTGTGTGATGATATGTGTCATGACCCACTTCCTCAAGGTCATTATGCTTGCCTGATACACGCAAACATTTCTGAGAGTCTGTCACTCTCTTGGCTTCAGCAGGGCGATTCCCGAGTATGATATCCTTAAACTGGTTCATACCGGCATTGGTGAACATAAGTGTGGGATCATCTTTTATCACCATCGGGGCAGAAGGCACTACCTTATGACCTTTCTCTTCGAAAAATTTCTTGAAAGATTCTCTGATTTCCTTGGATGTCAACATCGTCTTAATATATTTTTGAATTGCAAATTTAACCATAATTTACTATTTTTGCAATTCAAGTTGTTTAGAAACTGTTTAAATTTAATTCGAAATTATTTATATAATGACTCTTGTGGCTTACCTGAGGTCTTTTATGGTTGTTTTAACCGGGTGTCATCGGTCATATAGTCCGCTATGCTCTCTTCTCAACTCGTAAAAAAACTGATAAAATCTTCTCAATTAACCTCACAATTAAATTTTAACAGGCTACTAAACTATTATATTTTTATGTTAAAGTTTTTATGGTTCTTTTCACCATGAGTCATAAACTGACAATATAACTTTTTACACGGTGTATATAAGCTCCGCAGTTTATTAAATAACCTACATGAAGCGACCGATATACTATATATATAATCCTGAGACAGATAATTTTGAACGCGTGTTTCCCTCGATAAAGGGTAGAATCTGGGGATTCCTGCGAATAGGATGTTTGTCTTTGCTTATCGGCATTGGATTATATTTCGTAATCTTTTATTCTTTCGAAGCACCTACAGAACAAAATCTGCGCAAAGAAAACGCAATTCTGAAAAGTCAGTATAATATACTCAACAGGCGTCTTGACAATTCTCTAAAGGTCATGGCGAACATACAGAACAGAGATGATAATTTTTACAGAGTCATGATGCAGATGGATCCTGTGGGTTATGGACAAAGGCTCGCCGGTCTTGACAATGAAAAGAGATATCGTGAACTGCAGAACACTCCGGATGCAGGACTCGTAAGACTGCTGACACAGCGGCTTGATCTTTTTGAGCGTCAGTTATATGCACAGTCCCTTTCCTTTGATCAGCTGAAGGAGACTGCTTCAAAACAGAAAGACAAGCTTGCACATATACCATCTGTGATTCCTATAAACATCAAAGATTTCACAATGTCATCAGGATATGGTGTGAGACGCGACCCGATTTACGGCAGCTCTAAGTTTCACACAGGTCTTGACTTCGCAGCAAAGACAGGCACGCCAGTATTTGCCACAGCTGACGGTAAAGTTACAGAAGCCGGCAGACAAAGCGGATATGGCAATTGCATTGATATTTCTCACGGATACAACTATCTGACAAGATACGCACATCTGAGCGAGATACTTGTAAAACCGGGGCAGGAAGTGAAAAGGGGAGAGATGATAGGTAAAGTCGGTTCTACTGGTAAATCAACAGGATCTCACCTTCACTATGAAGTGAGATTTAAGGATGAGCCACAGAATCCTGTAAATTATTATTTCATGGATCTGACTCCGGAGGAATATGCGGAAATGGTTCAGTTAGCAGAAAATGCAGGACATGTAATGGATTGATTATATGGAAGAATTTGACAAAAAATATTATAAGATAAAGGATGTTTCGGAATTACTGGGAGTATCTGCATCTACATTAAGATATTGGGAACAGGAATTCCCTGAGTGTCGTCCTCGCAGAAGCGCAACGAACATCAGATACTACAAACCACAGGATATCGAGACTCTAAAGATTATCCATTATCTGGTAAAAATCAAAGGACTGAAGATTGATGCTGCCAAAGAGCAACTGAAAGCCAACCGCCGTAATGTAACCAACAGAGTAAAGATAATAGACACGCTGTCAGCTACCCGCAACACTCTTGAGAATATGCTCAAGGCTCTGAACAAACGGAAATAAGGTTACACACATATGCATCAGGCACATAATAAAGAATGCCGGAAACAACTTGTTCCCGGCATTCTTTATTATGTGTGCTTGTTTCTTAAAACAAAAGATTACTGTTATACAAAAAACAAGATTACCAACTGAGCGGCGATCACACGCATAAACATTGTAAGAGGATAAACAGTGGAATAGGCAACAGCCGGCGCGTCATTGTTGGCGAGTTTGTTGGCATATGCCAAAGCCGGCGGATCTGTATAACCTCCGCTCATCATACCTATGATAGAGAAGTAATTCATTTTGAATTTTGCTCTTGCAATAATGCCCATTACAATAAGTGGCACAACAGTTATGATAAATCCATAACCTACCCATAGCGCACCCTGTGTATTAAATACCGTAGCGAAGAAATCCTTTCCGGCTGCAATCCCTACGGATGCGAGGAAAAGACATATTCCCATCTCCCGAAGCAGAAGATTTGCTGAGGAATTGGTATAAGTGACAAGATGGAACTTATGTCCGTAAGCACCAATCAGAATTGCCACCACAAGCGGTCCTCCGGCAAGACCGAGTTTCATCGGAACTGACATACCCGGGAACTGCAAAGGGATGCTACCAACAAGAATGCCGAGGAAGATGCCGATAAACATAGTTATCAGATTAGGCTCGTTCAGACGTTTCATCGAGTTTCCGAGACGGTTTGCAAGGTTATTTATGTCATCAAGCTTACCTACAACTGTCAGCCTGTCACCCATCTGCAGACGGAGATTAGGACCGGCGACAAGATCCACACCGGCTCGGTTAACCCTTGTAACATTGAGATTATAAGCGGAATGTAAACGCATTGAACCAAGTTTGGTTCCATTATACTCTGTCTTGGTTACAAGAATGCGACGCGATACTACAGGACCCTTTTCACGTTCCCAAGTCTTTTCGATGACCGGACCTATAAATCTGGTAAACATCTCCTCATCTTTCTGAGAACAAACCACAAGACAGACGTCATCATAATTTATCACATCCTCCGATTTCGGTATAATGACAGTTCCGTCCGGTTTCTCGATTCTTGAAATAACGTAGTCACATGATATCAGAGTATGAAGTTTCTTCATCGAAAGACCGTCAACCATACGGTTGGTGACCCGCAGAGACACAATGTGGGGAGCAAGCATTGAACTTTTCTCATCATGCTCTATTTCTGCGATTTCAGCATTGGTGTCAATTTTAAAAAATTTTCTGATAAGAATCATTGTGAGTATTATTCCGACCACACCGAGAGGATATGCGGCGGCATAACCCATCGACATCTGCTGACTCACATCATATCCTTCCGCATTCACCTGCAAATATGTCTGCTGTGCGGCTCCGAGACCAGGTGTGTTAGTAACAGCACCACTCATAATACCAACAAGCTGAGATATTGAAGTATCTCCGGACGCACCGCCTTGAATAAAGTAAATCGCCAGCATGATGACAACATTAAGACAAATTCCCGTCACTGCAAGCAGATTCATTTTAACACCTCCGTCTTTAAACGAAGAGAAGAAACCAGGTCCGACCTGCATACCTATCGAAAAGATAAACAATATCAATCCGAATTCCCGTAGGAAATGCAATACGTTGTTATCAGCCTGATAACCGAAATGCCCGACAATAATACCTACGAACAACACAAACGTAACACCAAGCGATATCCCGAAAATCTTAATCTTGCCAAGATAAATACCGGCAAAAATAACAAAGGAATAAAGAAGAATCGTGCTCGCAAGCGAGTCATTAAAGGGCCTCACAAGATCTATAAGCCAATCCATATTTTAATATAATTGAAAGATAATAACACTTTTTCACCCTGAAAAAACTGAGAAACTAAGAGTATGTTTGAATTTAACTCTCATTTATATGAAGAGGTGTTTTCGAGGGAATTTCACGTGAATGAAAGTTAAATCCAGTCACTCTCTAAATGAGTGTGCAAAATTAATGAAATTTTTCCACAATAACGCTATTTAACAATTTAAACTTTTTTTCATGGATAAAGATGCGAACAATCGTCATTAAGGATATTTTTTGTAAATTTACAAAGTATTTGGCACATATATTGCTTCTCATGGAATACAATTACAACAAATCGAATAATATGAACACATTTTTCAAATCACTTACAGCCCTGACTATGGTTACGTTTGCAGCCTCTGCTTCAGGGACATCCTCCAATCCACTGATTGAAGGCAGTAATCTTCCATTCGGCACTATGCCTCTTTCAAAACTGACCCCGGAGCAATATGAAGAGGGGGTGCTTGAAGGAATCAGGCTCGGTAGTTTATCAGTAAGATTTCTGTAAAATACAGATTGACATATTTGTATATGTCAAATTTTATTTGTAACTTTGTAGCACCATGTAGCGACAATAAATATCGTTGCCATGGCTGACATGAAACTAAAAATTTCC
>RIAY01000023.1 GCA_003833075.1 Muribaculaceae bacterium Isolate-036 (Harlan)
AGTTTTCATGTGAAAAAGAGGTCTAACTTTTCTTTTAAATTACTAAATTTCAAGGACTTTTACAAATTTAATCGCCAAAAGATTAGATGTTTAACAGCATAAATTCAATTTTTGTCATCTACTGAAATTGCAGATGATTTCTGCAAAGAATTTGAGGGTGAGATGGCAAAAAATGCCTTAAATGCTTTTCTTAAATGCTTCAATTATTTTAAAGTAGGCTTCTTCACCGAGTGTCGCGGCTGAAAACCATTGGCTTCTCGGCAGGTTTGATACGAAAAAGCGGTTATCTTTCCACATGGAGCCAAGAAGTGACTTCCAGCTATTTACTGCACGGGGCACAATGAAAACCGTGTCAGGATTATTGTGTAGGATGAACTGAATCAACTGCTTTGTATAGTTCTGAGAGGGCAACAACTGACCGCGTTTGAGTGGCGCATATTTTATTGAAGAATACCCTACATATTGAACGATGGCGAATCGGTCGTTGATTTGCTCAAACGAAAGCCCGGTATCTTCGTTGACAAATGCGCTGGTCAGACGGTCTTGCCAATAATAACCCTGATGTATGTTGGCAAGGTCGCGTGTCGTTACTCCATGCGGACCGAAGTCCTCGGGGAGGAAACTATAACAATCAAAAGTCAGCATAGAGCGCAGATGAATGGCATAGCCCTAAACCAAGCCCTGAGGAAGCATCTTATACATAGCGGCGATTTTTGACTGACGTTCATCATAACCGGGATTGAGGCTTAACACAATCACTTTTGCCGTGAGAGGATTGCCATACCATGGATATGCCGGTATGTTTAGATGATATTTGTGTTCCGGTTTGGCTGAGGCGTTGAATGTCTCAATCATTTCTTTGTCATCGGAGCAGACGAGATTGTGCTTGTCCGACAACAGGAAATCGTTTCTGGCTGAAAGGTCTGCAACTTCGCGCCAAGGGTTACAGTCTCTGAGTTCTTTTTCTGTCATATCGAGTGGGTCTTTAAGGTAGTGGGGTTGATAATGATTTGTCGGAAGATGATAATATCGCAGCACGGCTGTGAACAGTTCGTCAATAAGAGCATCCATGCTCTTATGACGAAACATCTGCTCGACATATTCCGTTCGGCCTTCCCAAAGTTCAGCGAGAAGGATATAAATGGTCTGCCTTACATCATTCTGCGATACAGAGGGATGGGCATCGCTGTATGTGTGTTGTATGTCGGCTCGTACATCGTAGCCGTGCCAGAGAAGATAGCCTATATCGAGCAATTTCCGTTCGATGGTATTATATGAAAATTCCGTACCGATATGGTCGAAATAGGTGCGCTCGGCATGAGGGAAACCAAGTTCACCATAGGCTTTATATATTCGGTCGTAGTCTATGTAGTCCATACTTTTTTGTTTTGCTACTGCAAAATTAAACACATATTGTCTCATAATGCGGTACAATCAAGATTTTTTTGTATTTTTGCCTTATGAGGTCATCAGATATATTCAGGGAATATGTGTGGCTTGTCAAAACTATTTGGCAAGCCGGTAAGATTACGCTTGAAGATTTGTCGGGTCGCTGGGAAAGAAGTGAGTTGAACAATGGTTCTCCGATGCCCCGGTCCACCTTCAACCGCCACCGCTCGGCAGTACAGGAAATATTTGGAATTGACATTGAATGTGACCGTTCAAACGATAATGTCTATTATATAGCGAACGCTGACAGTCTTGGCTCTGTAATGAACTGGATGGTATCGTCGCTTGCAGTCAACAATATGATAACGGAAAGCCGCTCGATTCAAAATCGAATACTGCTCGAACCTGTACCTTTTGCCGGAGACACATTGCAGACCATAATCGAGGCGATGAAAGAAAACCGACAGATAGAACTCACATATCAGGGATATGGTAAGTCTGAACGGAATTATCTAATCGAGCCTTACTGCATACGTCTTTACAAACAACGATGGTATCTTCTTGGGCATTTTGATGATAAATTCAGATTGTTCTCATTTGACCGGATTGTCAAGGTGAGCGCATCAGAACTAAAATTCAAAATGCCTAAAGATTTTGACTGTGAGGCATATTTCGATGAGTATTTCGGAATGATGACCGACTCTCGCGTAAAACCCGAGAGAGTCATTCTCCGGGCGCATGGTCAGGAACGCTATTATCTGCGCGCCCTCCCGTTACATCATACACAGCATGAAATCGGTGCAACGGAAAATACTGTTGACTTTGAGCTATATCTCCGTCCAACCACTGATTTTCTTGCTGCGATATTCTCACGTGCCGGATGGGTCGAGATAATATCCCCACAACATCTGAAAGATGAATTACTTGAATGGAGTCGAGCCATGCTTACGCGACTTGACAATGATAGCTTGACCTTACCACAGTGGGACTCCTGAAATTATCAGTCACCGCAACTGTCAAGTCCGAGCTGTATTGTTTCGTCATCTTCATTGGTGGTAGAGCACTCCGAACGAGGCGGGATGCGTTTGATAATCTTTGCGGGATTTCCTGCCACGATAGTATCAGCCGGCACGTCCTTAGTCACAACACTGGCAGCCCCTACTACGGCATTATCGCCGATTGTCACACCGGGAAGGATTGTGGCTCCGGCTCCAATCCATGCGTTCTTGCCGATGTGAACAGGTTTGCAGGTTATCACCTGTCGTTCATAAAGGTCATGATTGTTGGATATGAGCTGCACGTTGGCGGCTATTTGCGCACCGTCGTCGATTGTTATGCCTCCGGCTGACATCATCAGACATCCGGGCATTACCACTACGTTTCTGCCAATCTTGACCATGTGGGGTCTGACGGCTGTAAGTGGTGACATGACTCTGCTGCCTTCTCCCATCGAGGGGAAAATACGGTGCATCAATTCATCATATTCGGTTGTCCCCGGCATGGTGTGATTGAACCTGAATATGAGCTGCGCATGTTCGGCGGCAAGGGCCAATTCTTCGGGTGTCTGTTTTGTTACGTCTATTCTGATTTCTTCCATTACTTCCTTAGTCTGTTGATGATTGCAATCACGAAGTGAGCAAATATGCCATAAACCAGTGTTGTCAGCAGTGCCAGCCCTTCATTGATTATGATGATGTGTGACAAAGGCATAGACCATTCCGGTCGTGCCTGCTGAAAAGCTGCGATAATGGCGCATACCGAGAGAACGATGAAAACAACTATCATCGACAGCGGTGCGAATCCCAATTTATATCTGCCTATCTGTATCATTAGAATACCTTGACTCTGCCAAAGAGATTCCCTCGTTTGACCTGCTTTCGATAACACATATAGAAATGCTCGCAAATAGCAAATAGAGCAATTGTCACAAGCAAAGTCCACCAATGGGTATGAGACATAATGCAGTCAGACCGCCACATATAAACACTGCATACCACCATGGCATATCAAAAGCAGTGAACCACATCAATACCGGAACAACAAGCAAACATAGCCATGCCCACCAGTCGATTTTAGAACGATAGATTGTCTTTGTCATATTTTCTTGCTTAACCGTTCACAATCCACTCCTCTGCCGGAGATTCCCTTTCCGCATAACAGCCGCAAGGCATATCTTTCAGCAGACCGACCGAATGGTCAAGCTCATAAATATATCTCAGAGAGACGATTCTTGCTTCATCTTCCGAATGCTCTCCGCCACAAAGAAATTGCCACATGCCGTCATCCTCGTCATGCGAAACGTAAAGCACTGGTGCGCCATCGTCTGTCACATGGCAACATGTGATTACCGCCGTGTCGGGAGCATCTGTGAAGGGTGTCAGTTTATTTTCTTCCATAAGTTTTCAGTTATTTCATTTTATCTCTATCTGTGCCTTGCGAAGCACGATGTATTCCGACGGATTGCGGCTGTCAAGCCGGGCGATGGAATCGTTCTGGATATAGACCGTAGCGACATTCGGGAGAATCCTGCGGAGTGCGTCCTCGACTGCCATGTCGTCACATGCCATTTCTGTCATAGCTCCGTCGCCAAGGATGATTGAATCCACTTTGACGGCATATGTACCGGATATTGAGTTGCAGTTTGTCCGAATAAAATATGTGCTGTCTTCAAAAACAATATACTGATGTATACTTGAAAGCCTTTCATCCGGACGCACACGCACATATTCGGAGTCACTGAATACGATGCTATCCAGATACCACTGACCGCGCACGTCCACATTCGCTACGGTCTCTTTTTGCTGATTGTCGGCAGTCTCTTTATTTTCCTTGTTGCCTCCGCATGAGGCGGTGAGTATTGTCAGTGCCGTGGCTACCGACAGAATTGTTTTTTTTGTCATTGATTTATTTTTTCGTTTATTGCATTGACCATTTCAGGAGCATCCTTGCAGCCGAGCATATATTTCTTGCCGTTTTTAAGCGTGACGAGGAAGCAGTCGGAGGCTTTGCCGTAATAGGCGAAATACTTGCCGAGGTTTTTCTCCGAGAACCAGCCATACCATCCGAACCATCCGCCACTGCCGCAAATTCGTTTTGCGCCCACAGTAGGAACGCACAGCTTGACATTCGCAATCTCTGTCAATGGAATTGATTTGATTTTCAAGGATCTGTTGATGTTCAGGCTTTCATTGTCCAGAGAAATGGATAATGGCATATAGCATAAAGCTGACAGGAACAAGACCGCGATAGCAACTCCCCATAACCATACTGCAATATCATTATCAGCTATTTTTAAGCAGCAAATGAATATGCCGCAAATAAAAGCGGTTGTCAGCAATGTTATAATCCAGCAATAAGAGCTGAGTTCCACCCGTTGTTTGATTGTCGTTTGTTTCATATTCAGTCAATTTTTCTTCCAAAATAGTAAGTATTCCAAGTATCTTTAGCATAGCCGCCACGGAGTAACTTGAAACTGTCAGGGGAAGCCCCTTCAATCTTAACTGCGTCGAAATACACGTTCCATGTATCCTTGGCGTAGCCGTCACGAAGCACCTTGAAACTCTCAGGTGATGCACCGTTGATTTTCTTGCCGTCGAAATATACATTCCATGTGTCCTTGGCATAGCCAAAGCCCAATACCTTGAATGAGTTGCTTGAAGCCCCGTCCATTTTTGCACCACAATAATAGACACTCCATGTATCCTTGGCATAACCGTCGCGCAGTATCGAGAAACTCGAAGCCGAAGCGCCCTTGATTTCCCTGCCGTCAAAAAAGACCTTATTTTCGCTGACGAAGTATGGCGAACGATGATGTCGGTCTCGATGCTCATAACCTGATCTGTCTTCGTGATGGCTGTCGCACCGTTGCTGAACTGATGCAACTGAAGCCGACAGACTTACGACCATAGCTAATATAAAAAGTATCTTTCTCATTGCAGTTTTCTTTTTTAGACTATTCAGACAAGCGAAAGTTAATTCTCCTGCTCTGACACAACCGGCAGACCGTCCTCTTTCCATTCTATTATACCGCCTTTGAGGTTAACCACATTGTAACCAAGGCTGGTCAGCATCTCGGCTGCATCCAGTGAGCGGCGACCGCTACGGCAGTAGACAAGCACGGTAGAGTCTTTTGACAGCTCTCTCTGGGCAAGCTCCTTGAAATCATCGGACTGCACATTGATGTTCGACGCTCCGTCGATATGTCCTTCGGTGTATTCCTGCGGAGTGCGGACATCAACCAGTTGAACCGAATCAGATTTGATTTCTTTTTCAAATTCCAGTGCAGAGACAGAGACAATATTGTCATTGTGAGTACAACTGGAAGTTTGCATAGCACATGTAGTCATAACTATGAGGTATAAAGCGAATTTGATTATTTTAAGCATATTATTTTCCCAATTTGGATTTATATTGACGATACAGAATGTGTTGAGTATTTCCCGGTCGGTCTGGAAACATTCTTGACGGAGCTTCGTCAAGGGCGATCCAGTTGGCACCATCAACTTCCGACGACAGAGTGAAGTCGGACTTGCTGACATAGCCGATAAAGGCGTGCATCAGTTGCTCTCGCTTGTCAAACCAATGAGTACCGGCAGATTCCAGACGCTTTATGTCAAGACCAAGTTCCTCCTTTACTTCTCTGACTGCGGCTTGCTCCGCAGTCTCACCGGGAGTGATAAATCCTGCTACGAAAGTTTCGTTTTCGTCAGAGATATATGATTGATGTAGCATGGCAATCTCGTGGAATTCATTCACGACCATGACAATGACACAGCTTGCAAACGAGTCGAACCAATATCGCTGGCAATCTGTGCAATACGGAACCGCTCCATCATCGCCTGCCAGTTTGCCTATTAGTTTCTTGCCACATTCAGGGCAGTATTTATAGTGCATGATTATATGATTTGAAATTCAACGTATGCCGTATCACTCTTCTGGATCGGATATGGCGGATAACTGAATGTCTTGACGAGTCTGTAAGTGGCAGACTTATCACTCAGATCATAAAGCCATGGCTTTACTGTCATTCTAAATGAGCCGTCGGGTTTCAATGAATATCCTATATCATTGAAGCATACCTCAGTTCCCTTTGCCAAGAGGTCAAGATACTTTTTTGAGTACGGTGCCTGAATCCAGCTTCCTTCATCAGATTTGGTGTCTATTCGATACCATTCTCCGGTAGTCAAATCTGCGTCACGACTGTTTGCAAATTCCACAACGAGAGAATCCACAGGAGTTTTGACCAGGTTGGGGCCGACAATTCTCATTGTCATGCCCTCGGCAGTGGCATAGCTCTTCTGAGGCATCACATACGGAGGATCAATTTTTTTACAGTCAAGAGAATTGTATATTTCAAGTATGAGCTGTTTGTCGGAGCTGTGGATTGAGAAACTGCCACTTTCTATACGGCAGTTTACGGAGGGGACCATTATTACAGAATCCTTGTAAACAAACCCGATACGTTTGCCGATCCTTTGTTCTGTTGCATCGGCCCAGACGGGAATCTTATCCTGTTTCAAAACGCCTTGGATAAAGGCAATGTCAGGATCTGTCACTGTATCAAGAGATACTCTTTCAAAATCATTTGTCTTTACAATTGCTTCCCCTTCAATATTGTCGGAATCATCCACGGGATACCAACCGTTATCCCTATGTGCCGTCGAACAGGCGAAGAATATCAATGATGTGATTGCGAATGCAATCATTTTCTTAACTTTTCTCATATTCCATTATTGTTTAACCGCTCCTTTAGCTTGGTGTTGTGCTTTGAGACGGCGTTTTGTTTTATGGCGTATGCGAGGGCTTTGGTTGTGCCGACGAGTACGCAGATTTTCTTGGCACGGGAAGTGATATGCTCAACGACACACCGGAGTTTAATCATTATATTTTATGGGCGGTGATAATGGTATTGCTATTTGCGTTGACTGTTATGCGCACATGCCCTGCGGTAACATACCAGTTCTTTCCCTTACGCTCAAATGTGGCAAAATCTTCAAGGATGAAACACCTGCAAAAATCTACAACATCCTGAGATTCCGGCAAGTTGAGATTTCTCCTGATACGTTCAACACCTAACGGAGTTGTATGCAAGTCTGTTATACTGAACGGATATTCTGCTGTCGGACACATAATCAATCCCAGTCGTTAAGGTTGGCGATGAAGTCGTCAACTGATGATTCATCGAAAAGTTCGGGAAGGTTTCCTGTATTGACATGGCAGTCGTAATCGACCATCATATCATCAACGGCGTTTTCGCAATATTCATTATCTTCGTAGTCCATCAATCGTTTTGTTTTTGGATTGTGTCAATCCGTTTTGAGAACCGTTTGTAAATGAAGTAGAATCCGGCAAACATAAATACGCCGAGGATAAACTTGGAGCTGTTTGTCAGCATATCATGTTCACGCAGATACTGATTACACATGGCAATGATTGCACCATAAAATCCAGCCACTAACAATAGGAGGAGTATTGCTGAAATGGCTTTTTTCGCAGTTTGGTTGAATCTCATTTACTTGTTTACTTGGCAACTTCCTCTTTGAAGCAGTTGGCGGGTTTGAAAGCCGGAATGTTGTGAGCCGGGATAACGAGTGTGGTGTTCTTGCTGATGTTGCGGGCAGTCTTTTCCGCTCTCTGCTTGACGACAAATGAGCCGAAACCACGGAGATATACATTCTCGCCGTGTGCGAGGCTATCTTTTACAACTGTCATAAACTGTTCGATAACGGTCACAACCGCGACCTTGTCGATGCCGGTTGTCTTTGCGATTTCACTCGCTATTTCTGCTTTAGTCATTTTCTGTACTGCTTTGAATATGATGAGTTTTAGAATGCAAAGTTACAAATTTTCAATGACATTATGGCATGAAAAAAGCCTGTCCTTGTCGGGACAGACCTGAAATGGATAAGGAATCTTCACAGATGCCATATCCTGCTGCGATAGGATTTTAGTTCCTCTTCCGGGAACTCGACTATCGCTTTGTCAAATTCACGGAGTATCGCTGCTTTGTCGTCGGGCAATGCTCCGGTTATCGGCACCGTATTGGAAACGTGATGACCAAGCAGATTGACCTTTATCTTCAGTAGGTCAATAAGTGTCCGCATCTCCATCAGCCGTTCAATCTCCGGCTCCTCGGTATATGTACCGTCCAATACCTCCTGATAAAGCTGCGATTCAAGGAAAAGACTACAGAATTTGCACTTGTGCCATGTGCAGCCGGATGTAATTTGAAGTAGCTGCGAACCGGCCTCGTATGGCGGTCGCCATACCTGCCCGGTGAAATGTAGTTGCGGATATATCATATCTCGATTATTTTTTGTAACTTCGTGGTGCAAAATTAGATGATTATCAGCGTGGAAGCAATGACTTACCCAAGGGTTTGACCCTTACCGAAAAGTTTGTATTGCTCGTAATCAGTCTTTTTGCAACTCCGGTTATGGCTAAAAAACTTGACTATGAATATTGCAAGGCGGCTCCGATGCTCGAATGGCTGGGCAACAAGTGGGCACTGGTGGTTCTTGTGAAGATTTCCGAGAACGGACCGATGCGCTTCAACGAGCTGTACCGCAACATCCCGTCGGTCTCGGAGAAAGTGCTGTCGCAATTGCTTCGTCAGCTTACAACCGACGGCATTATCCGCCGCGAACTCTTTCCGAATGTGCCTCCTCGCACTGAATACTCTGGTGCGGAAGAATTAGCAACATTTTAACAAAAAAATTAATGAAAAAAGAAATTTCTTATTTAATAGATGAGTTTATTAGTCTGTCTGATGAATTAAGACCGGGGTATTCCTTGAGTATTGCTAAGGATAAAGAGTCGTCTTTAATTCTCCCGGAATCATTAAATATATTGTACTCTAAAGTAAGTGGTACATACTATGAAATTGAAGATCAACGATTGATGGATTTCTTACCCGGTTATCTTCTCATTAGGGATGCTGAATACGAAAGTTTTACGCAGTCTGTAAAGGAAATGATTCCTAATGGAGAAGATAAGTATTATCCAATCCTTGTGAATTATTCATCAGATTTTTATGCGTTGAAAGTATCGGAAGGTAAAGAAAACGGAATTTTCCTGATAGAACACGATGCTGATGGGCCAACAAAGATTCATCATTCTTTTGAGGACTTTCTTCGTACCATAATCGCTTGCTATAAGGGAAAAATCTTTTTTTTGGATAATGACGGGTATCTTGATATGGACTTTGACAAAGAACAACTTATCGGCCAAAAGTATAATCCCGATATTGACTACTGGTTTGAAGATTAAGAGCAAAGTAGGTCTCTCCAAAAAAACTGATGAGAATTTATCAACCGAGAGAGTCGATGCGTCCGTAAGTGCGCTATTACCTGGTGTTGGAAAGCGATGTGGACGGTGCCCATGACTCTCGCTTCCTTGACAAATTACAGGATGTAATCAACTCCATTTAGTCAAATTACGTTTGACCTCCTTCAAATTATTGCGCCCCCACTCCGAGAGCTGATTGAGTATTGGTATCAAGGTTCTACCCAAATCAGTTAACTCGTATTCTGTGCGAGGTGGCACCTCGGCATATAGGATTCGCTTTACCAGTCCGACTGATTCAAGTGTTTTCAGATGTCCTGACAATACCTTCGGTGATATGTCGGGGATTGCCCTCGACAATTCGTTGAAACGCATTACACCGAACTCGTCAAGTATGACAAGCAGGAGCATCGACCACTTATTTGCGAAATGTGCTATCACGTTCCTCATGGGGCATGTGGCGACACATGAATATTTTTCTGAAATTTTTTCGGTCTTCATCTGTCTGATATTGACTAAAAGTGAGTTTAAAGTAAGTGGCTACTTTGGAAGTAACCTCTTGCATGGCAATATTTTGATATATAACTTTGCGCTATCCAAAGGGTAGCAGTTATCCTTTGCAAAGTTAACACAAACATAATAAACCCACAAATTATGACTGAAATCAGTATCAGCATTCCAGCATCGGCTCAACCTTCAGGCAAGGCTGTATTCGTGATGCTTGGAACAGGCTTCGATGAAATCGAGGCTCTGGCACCCGTCGATGTCATGCGACGTGCCGGGATGGAGGTTTTCACCGTCTCCATGACAGATAATCGTCTTGTAAAAGGAGCCACAGGCAACCTCATCGTTGCAGACATGAGTGTTTCCGATCTGTCTCCCGACCGGATAGACTGGCTCATATTCCCCGGTGCAGACAAATCGGAGGATGCGGTAAACCTTGACAAAATGCTGAGCGAGCTTGTGAAAACCCATTGGAAAAAAGGAGGCAACATCGCCGCTATATGCGCAGCGCCGGCTCTGGTGCTTGGTCCGCTCGGTATCATCAACGGGGTAAAAGCCACCGGTTATCCGTTCCTCAAAGAAGACTTTGAAAATAATGGCGGGATATACTCTGAGGAGCCAGTGGTAATTGGAGACCGTCTTATAACCTCAAAGGGTCCCGGAACAACCCTCGAATTCGCACTTGCCATTGTTCGCAAGGCAAAGGGTCCGGATATGGAGAAGGCACTCCGTGAAGGTATGGTGATAGCCAATTGCGAATGCGATGATAATTGTACCTGCGGATGCAATAGCTAAAGCCTCAACGCCGCCTTTTGGAGGCCGAAATTTTTGGCAAAATGAAGGTGACGGAGGTCTTTGCTCCGCCACCTTCATCACTGATATGGGTTTGACTATGCTCTTTTTGACTCGTCATTGTTACCTTAAGCGGAAACTCGTCGACTTTCAGTTCTTTCTGCAATCATCTTCTTGTTAGCGTAGATGATACCGGCTATCTGCTCTGTATATTAGCAGACTCCGTTGGCGAAGGCTCGGCATTGGATTATGTGGTAGTCGTCAAGCGAGATTTCTATGGTGGCTATCTGCTTGTTGCCTATGTAGGCGGTGAGAGTCAGCGTACAGGTCTGGAGATTTTTCAGTCAAAAGGCATCAGAATATCCCCGGCACCACACGTTCCCCAATGGCAAGCAAGTTGAAAATCGTTGTTGATTAGACAATAACAGGAGCCACGACTCCGGCATGGTGAAAACATACAGCTACATAATCTCTCGGAAATATTATTGAAAGTAAATTCTCAATAATAATCTTAATCGAAATGGAACTGAGCGACATGACCAGCATAGTCTGCGAAGGACAGCCGACGAAGGAAGACTGTTCTCCGCAGTCTATGCCGAGTGTCGCAGTGTCAAAGCGGCATGTGAGGGAGCGGTCGTAAAATCCAGAGAATCAATTCGCATCTATCGCTCTCAATAGCAAAAATTTAGGCGAATCTTTTAATTTTGTTCGGTTTTTGCGCGTAAAAACAGAACAAAATCATTACCTTTGCAGTTGTAAATACATGACGATGGTCGAATCCAAGCAAATAGAACGTAGTGTGCTATCCTTTCCCGAGGAGACGATATTCACTATCGGCGATTTGAATCTGCCAATGCTATCGTGGGATAATATCCGGGTCAAACTCGGAAGGATGGTCAACGAGGGCGTTCTGCGAAAAGCAGGGAAAGGGCGGTTCTATCGTCCGAAGACCTCCATATTCGGTGAAGTTATGCCAAGCCAAGAGGAAATAGTCAAGGATTTGCTTTGGGATGGTGACACTCCGACAGGTTATATTACGGGGTACTCCCGATGGAATGAAATGGGTCTTACCACACAGATTTCCGGAATAATTCAAATCGGTATAAACGGAGTCAAGAGGAACCTTGACAGAGGGGGGTATTCCGTTCGATTCATAAAGCAGCCTAATGAGATAACCGTAGACAATATCAAGTACCTTGTCATTCTTGACGCCATCAACAATATTCGTAAAATACCCGATACGACAGTAGTAGCGTCTCTCAATCGGTTAGCTGTAATTATAAAACGTTTAGGAGCTGACGAGATTGAGATTATGACAGGACTTGCCATGAAATATCCGGCAAGGCTTCGTGCTCTATTAGGAGCGATGCTTGAAAATATAGGATATGAATCCTCATCTTCTCTGCTGTATGAAACCCTCAATCCATTGACTTCATACGACTATCCGGGGCTGTCGGCACATTTGTCCAACTCATTAAAATGGCATCTAAAATGAAACTTCACGAAAACAAAGAACAATTGGCTGATGCGATCAGAATCACTTCTGCCGAACTCGGAATCCCTCAAAAGTTTGTTGAGAAGGATTATTGGATATGTCAGATTTTGCAACGGCTTTCACGAATGCCGCAGACTGAAAGGACTGTGTGGAAAGGCGGAACATCGCTCACCAAAGGATACGGTATCATTCAGCGATTCTCCTCCGATGTGGATCTTGCCATAATTGGAGAGGGACTAAGCAATAATCAGCAGAAGAAGCTTGTGCTTCATCTTGGGAAAGACACCACAATAGACCTTGAAGAGACGGAGGAATTCGGAGAATCAATCAAGAACAGCCGATTCAGAAAAACATATCACTCTTATCCGTCGGTAATAGACCGCACTGACACATCACTTGACTTTCTCGGCAACTATGTTATTGTCGAGATCAACACTTATGGCAATCCCTATCCGTTTGTCAGACAATTCGTAAAACCGTTCATAACCGAGATGATGGAAAAGCGGCAACTCGAAGGTCTGATAGCGCAGTTGGATATGGCTCCTTTTGAGTTGAATGTCCTTGACAAGCGCAGGACAATGTGCGAGAAGGTCGTATCGCTGCTCCGATTTTCGTTTGAAGAAGACCCGATGGCAGGACTCACCTCCAAAGTACGACATTTTTATGACCTTCACTTCCTGATGAAGGACAAAGAATGTCATGAATATCTTGATTCATCATTCCCCGTTGAGCTTCGAGAACTTGTAGCACATGACAAAGCCGAATTTGACCGTCCCCCATTATGGAAAACTTCAGACGTGTTACAATCCCCGTTGCTCACCTCCTTCTCAGAGATGTGGAAGCGAATCGCTCCCGTCTATCAGTCTGAGGTCGGAGCATTATCGTTCGGAGAATTGCCAAAGCCGGAAGAGGTGTCGCAATCAATGGACTTCTTGATAAGAATAGTTCAGAAAGCACTGTGCTGATTGTAAACGCAAGACAGAAAAAGTGATTTAACAACCTTGCTAAAAAATCGCAAAATCGAACCCTCACACTTGCGAAGGTGACTGAATTTTAGTATATTTGCATTTGCAATCCACACTTGTGGCCACGGCGAGAGAGCCGTCTGAAAATGAAAGAAAAGATTCGTCACATACTCGTTCCATAAGAAAAATGAGCGCATGTAACTAATTGAAATAACTGCATTTGAAGCGTAAGGAACAAGTCCAAGAAAGTTTTGAACCCGACGGGAATTCCGGCTCTTTTACAGCAGTCCTAAACGTGCCGACATTGTGTTAAGTTTTTCCCGATAAGCCACAATCATATCCTTCGGCAAAAAGGATTCTTCGATGAGGGCATACCACTTAGGTAATGTCTTGGCAAACTTCTTGAAAAGCTTTTCGATGGCTTTTTCATCCATTCCGCTGTCAAGCATTGCCTTTTCAAAGTCAGCTCTTTTTATCTTTTTTTTCTTGCCATTCAGAGTCAGAGCCAGCTCCTCTTCATCTTCAGGCATCACGATTGAGGTGGACAGGAGGTCATAGGCAGGAGTCAGCATATAGTTGTCTGCCGGACGGTAAAGTGAGAAGTTCTTCAGGTGCATGTCGGCATTACCCGTCAGCCATGAGAAAACCACTACCTCCCAAAAGTTGACAACATCCAATAGCGGAGCCGCCGAGTATTGCTTTATCAGTTTGGCTATACGCTCATATGAACCTTTATATTTATCCTCGGTCAGTCGCTCCGACAACTGGCACATATCCTCCATAGCAATCTTGTCACCATTCTTGGTGCGATCAACGCGGCGGGTTATGTAGCAGAGTTCGCCATCGGCAAAGCGAATCAGCGAATGTGGCACAGTTTTGATTCCTGCCGCTTCCGCCAAATGCATGGTCAGGTCTTCATTCTCCGGAAGATTGGCAAAACGGTCGGTCTGAGGTTTGAGGATAAACCGTCCCCATAATCCGACAATGGTGAAGCGTTGCGGCTCTCCGGCATGCCCCCTTGTAATATCGAGCGACAGTTTTGCCTGTACTCCGGTCACGGTGGTACTTGCCGACACAATCTCCTGTGCCAGCTCCTTGATATTGACTCTGGTATATGGAAGCACCGGCACCGTTGTCGATTCAAATATCTTACGGGCACACGACTTATGATAATCCACCTCGCCATCTGCGAGGTGTTTATAGCAATAGAGACACTTACACATTTTCAACCTCCTTTCTTTCGACTGGTATCACACTTACATTGCCGATGCAATCCTTGCAACAGGCAAGGAGGAGTGAAAATCTGTCACGGGCAGAGATTTTCCAGCTCTGTTCTGCAATGTCAAGAAGCCACCCTTCCGGTATCAGTCCATCGAAGAAAGGAAACAGCACTTTATCACGATAAGGTTTTGCCGAAAAAGGCAGTGTAAGGCTTACGGCAATGGCTCCTTCTGTCTTTAGATAATCGGAATCATATCTGAACTCATAGCCCAAGTCGTCCTCTGTCAGGACACCAGCGAGGCTATTGTTTACATAGACATTTGCCTGTTTCATGATTCAGAGATTTTTCCGGGTGTCATGACGGCTCCGAACATAGCCAATACCTGATTAACCTTATCAAGCCGGAGGGTTTCCTTTCCTTGTTCAAGTTCACGCACAAACCGCAGGCCCACCCCCGATTTTTGGGACAGATCAACCTGCGTAAGTCCGAATTGTTTACGCATCTCTTTCACATATTTTGCCAACTGAGTCATAAAATATACCCTTTTGGGTGCAAAGATAATAAATAGATCTCAAACTACACCTTAAGGGGTATAAAATAATCCAAACAACACCCAATTATACCCTTTGGGTTATATTCAATTGACAAAGCAACACGTGGCTTAATTGACCCGTCTTGACATTCCGGTGGTACTATGCTGAAACACCTTTTGGATTTTAGAGCGACATTGTATTTCGAAGACATCAATGACGAGTTGCTTGCCAAGTTTGAACTGTTTCTTATAGGAAAAGGGTTGTCTAACGGCTATGTGTTCAAATCGATGAAAGCAAAAGGGAGAAGATGAGTGATAGAGTCTGTGCGCTCCCGGTTGTAAAATCGAAGTTACGGCTATATTGTCTGCGACTCTCTGACAGCATCCTTATTCTCGGTAATGGAGGAGTCAAGAAAACACGCACCTATGATGAAGACGGCGAACTGCGCGGATTTGTAGTAACTCTGCAAAACTTTGATAAACTTATCAAAGATGGTGTGAAGGACGGCACTATTACCATATCCGAAAATGAAATCGAAACCGACAAAACCTTTGACATATGAAGACTGCATTTGAAGACTATAACAAAATCGTGGACTCCATACCAGCATCTATTCATAAGGAAGTAGAGATGAAGATGGCTGTTTCCAATAGAATCTATGAGCTTATGCAAGAGAAAGGTCTGTCGAAAGCTGAGTTTGCCAGATCCATAGGAAAACGCCCTTGCGAAGTTACCAAGTGGCTTAGCGGCCAGCACAATTTCACTCTTGCTACCCTTGCCATGCTGTCCTCCTTCTTCGGACAGCCGATTATATCAGTTCAATAATTGACGTAGGCAATAATTGACGTATGCAAATGAAAGCAATGATTTCAAGGACTCATGATGAATATGTTGCTTATTTTTTTACTTTTGCAACCGTAGAACTGTATATAGATGAAAACGACAAACGATTTCTTCATACCTGATAATGAAGTCAAGTTCCCGGAGGAACTTGATTACAGCTGTGTGGATGAATACATCCGCTCGGCTGAGGCATTTTCTCGCTCAACATATCAGAGCGTCTATATCATCGACTATTTCAAGCAGAATTTCCTGTATGTGTCGCCAAATCCTATGTTCCTGTGCGGATTGACACCGGAACAGGTGATGAAACTGGGTTATCGCTTCTATCTGGAATATGTACCTGAAGATGAACAGCAGTTTTTGATTGATCTGAACGAGGCAGGATTTTCATTTCATAATACAATTCCGGTCAAAGAGCGCAAGGACTGGTACATTTCTTACGACTTTCACATACTGAACGGCGGCAAGAAGATTCTCGTAAATCACAAACTGACCCCTCTTGCCTTAACCTCTGACGGTCGTATATGGCTTGCACTCTGCGTCGTGTCTGCAGCAACCCACACATCGCCCGGTCATATTGAAATGCACCGTGTTGGCTCTCCGGATTATTTTGAATACAACCGAAACACACGCCGATGGGATAAGAGGCAGATGCCGACCCTTACCGACGGGGAAAAGGCGGTGCTCACTCTGTCGATTCAGGGCTACACCATGTCAGAGATTGCTGACCGAATATACCTGTCGCCCGACACCATCAAGAAATATCGTCAGCGCATATTTGAGAAACTTGATGTGCGCAATATATCCGAAGCAATCGTTGCGGCTACAAACAACAAGTTACTCTAAATTCTTGCACAAATAGAAACGAGGGAAGTGTTTTACCTCGCGCCCGACGGCGATGTTGGCTGCTATCCGTGCGCATATATGCGCTGCGGTTTTAAGTGCGGCATTGCTCGTTACGCCGTTTCTGATGTCGGATAATGAATCACGCAACCACTCGCAACCATCTACATTCCAGAAAGCACAGTACCCTGCCATATATGTTGCCGCCCATTGCCGGAGGTCAGGTTTGCATATTATGTCCCTTTCATCATCGGGCATAACTACAATCACACCGGCTCCATTTACAAAATCGAATGGCAGTATCAAAGGGATGTCTGTTACCTTTGACATACAAGAACTGCCTTCGTTGACATTCTCGGCGATAACATCGAAATTGCTTATCGCAGGCTGCTTATCAGAGGAACATATTATCTGAATGGACTCAAAGCCCAACTGTTGAAGTTCGGCATTGATGCTGTCAATAAACTCAGTCGCTCCAACGACTGCAATTTGACAGTCTGCAATCCGGCGTTCTTCTTCGCGTGTCATATTCATTATTGATTTTACACTGCAAAAGTAGAACTATCCCCCTTGTTGTGCCATACCCAAAAGTGTATGTTTTCAACTCCCAACTCATTTGTATACTTTTGGGTATGGCAGGGAATTTATAACGGCAGTAACTTTGCATCAGATATCAAAAACAACATGAATATGAAAACGATACTCTCTTTAATTCTTGCTGTAATAGCCACAGCAACAACAATAGCTCAGAGTATTACCGGCAAAGTCGTGGATGAAAACAATTCGCCTCTTGATTTTGTGAACGTGGTTCTTCTGAAAGCCGACTCTACCTATATAGCAGGTACCGTTACTGACGAAAATGGTGTTTTTCTGTTCAATGAGAAACAGGCAAATCCTAAATTCGTAAAGGTATCATCTATTGGATACACTAATCAGACCCTCAATATCCCCCCGACAGGAGATATTGGCATAATAACTCTTAATCCCGAAAGCGTGATGCTTGGGGAAGTGGTGGTAAAATCCAACCGCCCTATTACTGCTATCAAAGGCGATGCCCTTGTTACAAACGTGGCAGGTTCACAACTCGAACATGCTGGCACTGCCAATGATGTGCTTACACAAGTTCCTATGGTGCTTGGTCGCGACGGCAATTTTGAAGTATTCGGCAAAGGCTCTCCGGCTATTTATATAAATGGTCGAGAGGTGCAAGACCTTACCCAGCTCTCACAATTAAACTCGGCTGACATCAAAAATGTGGAAGTCATAACCAATCCCGGCGCTAAATACGATGCTTCTGTAAAATCTGTAATCCGTATCCGTACAAAACGCCCGCAGGGAGATGGCTTCAGTGGAACACTCCGAGCACAAGGAGTGATGCAAAAATATTTTCGCACAGTAGATCAGGCTAATTTCAAATTTCGAACCGGTGGACTCGAATTATTCGGTAATTTCGGATATATAGGAGGAAAATTCCAAAGCAGCAACAGGGTTGATATGCTGACTCAATCATCAACTGTGTGGAATCAATTTCTGACACAAGACGGTTCTATGAGAACAAATGAGTTTTTCGGCAAAGCCGGATTCTCCTATATGTTCAATGACAGTCATTCCATTGGTGCTTATTACTCCAATGGATTCACAAAACAAAAATCGGAACATACAGGAGTAAGCCGTGTGTTGGCAGATGGACAGCCATACGACAATCTCTCAATGTATGGCCGCAGTAACAACAATACGTTGCCCAAGCATCACGCCAATCTCTACTATAATGGAGAAGTTGGGAAGTTAGGCATTGACTTTAACATGGATTATATGTGGCGAAAAAATCGAAACTCCATGTTTAACGATGAAACAAGCGACACTCATGCCAATTCGCTTGTAAATTCTCTCGGAGTAAGCAGAAGCCGAATGTTGGCTGAAAAACTTGTACTCAGTTATCCTTTTTGGAAAGGCGGTATTGAGTTCGGAGAAGAATACACTTCATCGCGTTTCGCATCTGAATATAATACCGATGCAACGTTGGTAGGCAATGCTGATTCAAGAGTTGACGAAAACAATATTGCCGGATTTATGGAAATCGGTCAGACTTTCGGACAATTCAATTTAGGCATTGGACTGCGGTATGAGCATGTAAGATTTGAATATCTTGAAAATGGACAGAAAAAGGAAGATCAGAGCAAGACCTATAACAATCTGTTTCCCTCGCTCTCGCTTTCAACTATGATAAAAAACGTGCAGCTATCAATGAGCTATACCCATAAGACCCAGCGTCCAAGCTATGCAGACCTTGATGGGACAGTGGATTATATCAACCGTTTCACCCTTGAAGGTGGCAATCCGTACTTAAAGCCGGAAAAGATACATTCTGTTGAACTTATGGGAGCATGGCGCCAGTTCTTCGGACAGATAACATATACCTATAAGAAGGATCCTATAATGAATACGACATACCCCTATGCTGATGATGCCGAGGTCAAACTTATAACTATGGCAAATTTCCCCAAGATACAGAATCTTCAGGCGTTTGTCGGCGCACAGTTCAGGGTTGGTGTATGGCAACCTAAAGTAAATGTTGGAGTTATGAAACAGTGGCTTTCTATTGATTATGCCAATGGGCGCAAAAGACTTGACAATCCCATAGGACTTGTGCAGTTTCAGAACGCCATTCATCTTCCCTGCGATATTTGGCTGAATGTGGATATGCAGTGGATGAGTGGCGGCAACGATGACAACACTAAACAATCTTCATCGTCATATCTCAATGCCAAGCTCTATAAGGCGTTCTTCAATAATCAGTTCAGCGTGACTTTAGAGGCCAACGACATCTTTAATAAGAGCAACCGTGATGCCACTTTGTTGAACAAGGATGTTACTATACATAGGTTTAATACGACAAATAACCGCACATTCATGCTGACACTGCAATATACCTTTAATTCTTCTCGTGACCGATACAGAGGTCAAGGTGCAGGTGCTAATGAGTTAAACCGTTTTTAGAATTATATATGAGAACATTAATAACCGCACTAATTCTGATAGCCATAAGTATGGCTACAAATGCAAAGCCTCAATGCCAGGGCTTCAATAATTACGATGACAAGGTGACTATCGTCTTTACAGACGACAAAGCCGGAGAGCGATATACTGTTTCCGATGTAAAACTCACTCCAACATGGAGAGGACAAGAGTATCAGGCGACTTCGGTTAAAGCAACCGTAAAAGACGGTGTCGCCACTGTAACCCTCGTCTTTCCCCACATCACCCAGTTCTCAAATCCGAAAGTTACTCTTCGGATCAACGGAAAGAAAAAATCTTTCAATGTTTGCCAATAGCATATTCAATACTATATTTGAAACAGCTTGATCATATAATCGCAACCGCTCCCGACCATGAGCGCCGAGGGCGATAAAAGACAGTTATAAACCAACTAATATTTTGAGTTATGGCTAATTACTTTGAAAAGAGGGACAGATTTCAACAAGAGCGAGGAAAGTATTATCGAGAGAAAACTAATACTCGACTAAAATATGTAGCACTGATTTCTATCTGTATTTCTATAATCCTTTTGTTGACGATGGCTTTCGGCTTTGTCGATTATAATAATACGACCGCTATATTATTTATGCGCGGTTGTGCCGGATTATTTGCGCTAATATTTGTTGTGTTGGTAGCCATTATTGAATATCGCGTAAATATTTCCTATTTTAACGACAAGTTAAGATCGAAGCAAGACACACATGACGAATAATTCATAAATCATTGAAGATTATGGAATGGAATCCCTATATTTCTGGAACGTTGACTGCAATTATATATTTCATGGCATATCATTTCTTGACGAAAAAATTGAAGAGTTGGAAACGATATGTAATAGCTATCGTTATAACCGTGCCAATCATGTTAATTGTACGATTCATTTTCGATTGGGTTAACTCGTAGATTATTATGTTGGTAATTGACCTCTGGTAATGGAGCCGTCATTTACCATACAAAGGTATCACCTTCAACGACTTTTGCCCCGTAAATCCTTCATGCAAGGAGCATACATTTCGCTATAATATAATTTTTGAAACGGCTTAATTTACTAATAGACAAGTCCTCGGCATCCCTTCGAGTAAGATGTAGCATGGCTATTGACATCAGGAAATTCTGTCGGGTCTGTTCATCGGCATGGCGAGAACGGAACGTGGCTTCCTCTTCCGGAGTTAATTCAATCAAAGGCATATAGCCGTCAGTCAGTGCCACGCGGAGGCAGTAGTTGCCGTTTCTATGTTTGACAACTGGTGCTGACCGTAAACAGGCGACCGATAGGCGAATGGTTTAAGGAGCAATGGGAGAAACTTCGGCAAGGTTTACGACAATCAACGGAAGAGCCAAGAAAAAGTAGAGGATTCAAGCTATAATTTCGTTATATATAATGCAATATATCAATAAAATAACTAATTTTGCATTCGGATAGCGGCAACTTTTTCCAAGACATAAGAAAAAAGAAGAAGCGTTATGCTCATCTTGTAACTTGAAAACCTGAGAGCCTTTCAAATTTGATGCAAGAGATAGCATAGTGGTTCTCACGCATATAGCGTGGGCTGTTATCGTTATATCTGCATCATAGGCTTTCTCAGGGCCGTCAAGTTAGATTGACACAGGTAGTCCACGCTTCTGTATTTAATAACCTGCCCTATTGGACTGATGGGCAAAAAAGAAAAACGATATGGAACAAAAATTCTGTCAAAGTTGCGGTATGCCGATGGCTACTGAGATTTATGGTACAAACGCCGATGGCTCTCTAAATGAAGACTACTGCATGTATTGTTACAAAGATGGGGCATTCGTTGGCCCGGCTGATTGTACGATGGAGCAGATGATTGACCACTGCGCCCAATTCACTGACGAAATCAACAAGCAGTCGGGGCAGAACTTGACACAGGAACAGGCAAAAGACATGATGCGCCAGTTCTTCCCTCACCTCAAACGTTGGAAAAAATAAACGGGTATTATGAGATATTGTTGTACTCTATTATCTGTGACAGACATCCATAAAGCCCGAAGTTTATCGTCGCTTCGCCTGACTTGATTAGCGTGTCGGCAACATCGGGGATGACTTGCTCTGCCTTAGATCGGAGCTGAATTTCCACTGCTCCGATAAAAGAATCAGCCTAAAACAATCTTTTTTACCAATTCTGAACCTATTTTACCTCTATTGTTGTCGTTACGGGTTTTACTCCGGGAGCTGATGCCGTAAATATTAAGGTTCCTTCGCTATTGGAACTTCTAACTATCGCAGTTGCTGCACCGCTGAACAAATCCATCTCTGGATTTTGGAATGGAAGAAGCGACGTTGGGTCACCATTTGCGGTAGCTTCAAATGTTCCTGCTCCACTGACTTTGAATTTTACTCTCCGGTTGTCAGTCGGAATTATATTACCGTCCTTATCGGCTACTTGAATTGTAATATATGACAAATCTTCACCATTGGCTGTGAGGGATGTACGATTCGGTATGGCTACTAAATGATGTGGCTTACCTGCTGTTTTTATTGTTTTTTCAGCAACAGCATGTCCGTCGTTATCATAAGCCACTACTCTAACTTCGCCCGGTTCATATCGAGTGTCCATCCACATAAGACGATAACGATTATAGACGGTAGAATCGTTTTTCTCTCTCATCCCTTGACTTTTACCGTTGATAAACAGTTCGGCTTTCGGATATGATGTATAGACAAACACGGGAGTAATCTCATCTTCACGGCCCTTCCAGTTCCAATGCGGAAGTATGTGGAGCGTTGGAGATTCATCATTCCATTTGGACCGATAGAGATAATAGCGGTCTTTCGGAAGCGAGGCAAGGTCAATGATGCCGAACACAGAGCTATGGCTGGGCCACGCATCTGTATCATAAGGCGATGGTTCTCCAAGATAGTCAAATCCTGTCCATACGAATTGACCGATACACCAGTCGTGATCATCATCCCTTGCGAAATCAAGATCCGGGGTATTTGACCAAGAGCAGCTTTCGTTGTCATAACTATTAGACTGATTGCCTTCATGAAGCACCACATTATGATCCTTAAATTCAATCGGGAAGAAATACTGACCTCTCGAAGAAACAGTTGAAGCTGTCTCCGAGCCGAGAATCAACCGATTGGGAAGTTTCTCGTAAAATTTATCATATAATTGAGGTTTATAATTGAATCCAGGAATATCGAGAGCAGCAGCAAAACCATTGTCAATAACCGCGCCTTCTCCCACTTGATCCATTCCGCAGGTAATAGGGCGTGTAGGGTCAAGCTGTCTTACAGTATTCCGTAGTCTCATAAGTTCATTTATGCCCGGTTCTCCCCATTGACTCGGAACTTCATTTCCGATAGACCACATTACTACCGAGGGATTGTTTCTATAATGGCGTACCATGTTTGATACATCTTTATCCGCCCATTCATTAAACACTGCTCCGTAACCGTTGGGTGATTTGGGACGGAATCCCCAATCATCAAATGGTTCTACCATCATCATTAATCCCATTTCATCACAAAGTTCTACAAGTTCCGGTGCCGGCATATTATGCGAAGTACGAATGGCATTGACTCCCATGTCTTTGAGCAAGTCCAACTGATGACGCAATGCCGATTTATTTACGGCAGCCCCTAATGGACCGAGATCATGATGATTGCACACGCCCTTGAATTTTATGGGTTCTCCATTAAGGAAAAATCCTTTTTCAGGAACGTAAGCGAGTGAGCGTATTCCGAATCGTGTCTCATATTCATCAACGTCCTTTCCATCAACAGATAGTGTGGTTTTTGCGGTATATAACTCCGGGTTGCGAGGACTCCATAAATCAGGATCGTTCACAAGGAAATTTTGTGTAAACTCCTGTCCTCTGGCACAAAAAACATTCGATGCTTTAGCAACTTCTTTTCCTTGTGGATTAAGGATAACAGTTTCCACTCTGATATTTTGGCGATTATACGTCCCCTCAATATCCATAGTCAAAGAAATTGAAGCATATTCCTTTGTAACCACAGGAGTTGTCACAAAAGTTCCCCAAGTCGGAATATGGATTTTATCGGTATTCACAACATGGACATTGCGATAAATACCCGCTCCGGGATACCAGCGAGACTGCCCGTCTTTGTTCTCACAGGCAACCTCAAGATAGTTTTCTCCGGGAACTGCAATACCATCGACAACGGCATAGAACGAATTGTATCCGTATGGCCAAGAAATGACCTTTTTACCATTCAATGTCACATCGGCATTGCTCATAACTCCGTCAAAGACAAGAGTAATGGTTCGACTTGTAGTATCAGGGACTTCAAAAACGGTACGGTATATGCCTTTGCCGATGAATGGAAGTCCACCGGTTCGTCCTGTCTTTTCAGTCGCCTCAGCTTCACCATTCTGTTCAACAGCGACAACCTGCAAATCGTGCTTCCTATCAAACGGGCCGTAAATAGCCCAGTCATGAGGGACAGTGACTTTTTGCGATACAGACTCGTTAAAGGAATCTCCACGGCAAAATTCCCACCCGTTTTTTAATGTCTGTACTGTTCGTTGGGCATTTATATTAATGGCTCCCGAAAGAGCCATTAATATAATCAAGTGTCGAGAGTTCATATAACCTTTCATTTGTTCTTAAAAGCATCAAGAGCAACAGTGGGAGCGTCATTGTCGAAACATCCGAGGTTGTAGCCGTCATTGTAACCATTGGGTGCCTGCGGTTCCCAATAGAAAATTCCCTCAATGTCTGTACCCATCATCTTGGTGATTAACTGCTTGCAGAGTTCTCCCTGATCGTATGGCATACCAATTTCGCAAATCATCACCGGCTTATTATATTTCTGTTTGAGATGATTAATGTTTGCAATACAATCATCCGCTACTTTCTGCCAGCCGCCGGTTTCGCCTTGTTGTTCCGCCCAATAGGGATATAGCGACATTCCAATCATATCATATTTACCACCATTGTTTTCAAGTATGTCAAACATACGGTCGTATGCCCATTGATTGTTTCCACCATCAAGATGAACAATGACTTTCGCTTCGGGGAAAACTGCCTTAACTGCATCATAACCGGCATTGTTAAGTTGTGTCAACTGAACAGGATTGTCAACAGAGCCAACCGGTAGCATCATGCCAGGGGTTGTTTCGTTTCCGACCTGTACCCATTCGGGGGTGACACCGGCATTTTTCAAGGCGGTCAATGTTTCATTCACATGGTTTGCAACAGCGCTTTTTAGGTTATCGAAAGAAAGTTCTTTCCATGCTTCGGGCATTTCTTGATGTCCGGGATCTGCCCATGTGTCGGAGAAATGGAAGTCGATCATTGTACGAAGTCCGAGATTTTCAGCTCTACGGGCTTTGAGAACCACGTCATCGACATTGTTCCATCCATCTTTCGGATTAACCCATACTCGCAGACGTATGGAATTTACTCCACAATGATCACGTAGAAGCTGCATACACTCCATTTCTTGTCGGTCTTCTCCGGGAGTATAGAATTTACGCCCCTCCGATTCCATCTGAGTAAGCCAGCTTACATCAGCACCACGAGCGAAGCCCACTTCTTTCTCTATTGCTGAAGGATTGTCCTGTCTTGGATTTGTGACAGGTCCTTCTACTGAACATGCGCCACAAAATACTGAGGCTGCAAATGCCAAAGCGGAAATTATTGTTGTCATTTTCATTGATTTCTTTTTATTTTAGCGAATAAGAATACGTTTGTTTGCCAAGATCCACAGTCAGGATATAAGTCTCTCCAATGGTCAAGTCGTTGTCTCCATCAAATCCGGTAGTGGCATCAGAATGACCGAGTTTTAATTTACCATCTCCACCACCGAAGAACAGCCCCCAATCTCCATTTATCAGAACTTTTACGCCCCACGGAGTATTGGCAGTTTTAATAAATTCACCGGTAAACACCTCCGGATTGTCATTAGACTGTTCCATTGGATGCTCGCTCCAATCGTCATTCAATCCCGTAAAAGAAACTGCATTGACTGGAGTAAGAGTATATGTCAACGCTGACATATTGAAATCCATAACATATAGTCCGTTTTCAGGTTGAGGGATGTTTCCGTCATTGCCAGACTCGGCAAGAACCAGATTTCCAGCAAGAGGAGTTGCACCATCCGCGCCCTTGTATGCTACATCCCATTCAGCCTTGGGATATGCCCGATAACCCCATTCTGAAGCAATCCAGTGGGCACCTCCATAGCACTTGGCTGATTCATCGTATAGGGATATGTAGTCATCAAAGCCATTCCAATCCACGACTCCGGAAAAATACAAGTAAGGTTCTGTTTCAGGAGTGGGTTCATCCGGAATATCGCCTGCGGCGATTGTCAGCTCCAATGGATTTGACAGGTCAAGCAATAGATTAGTTTCTCCGGCTGGCAGATTCAAAGTTATTGTAGAACCATTTTCACCGAAAACAAGATTCCGGCTGTTACCACTGAAAGCAACGTTCTTTTCCACGGCAGGTCCCATATCGGTTGTCTCTTTGTTGTAGAGGCGACCATGTCCGGTTACAGTGATTGAAACCGTTGATGCAGAGGGTAAACTAATTGGTAGAGTCCACTGATTATTTCTCTGATTGTATGTCATTTCTCCGGTTAGATCACCCGCAACACTCAGATTGTCGATATGAAGCGCACTCCACCAGCTTTCAACAGTGTTAACAGTCGTAAAATAACATCCGGATGGATCGGGGAACCAGAAATTCCAATGGTCATCAGCAGAGGAAGCATGGAATGTCATGCCTTCCTTGCCAAGATTGCCCCACAGGACATTATTAGCTTCTCGGAACCACCAATTAGTCCAGCCATTTACGCCCATAAATCCTTGATATATTCCATTCTCATCAGGTGATGCAAGTTGCATCGCAGTCTCATTCCTGTCTTTATCAAGCACCGTGCCAAGAATTAAATGAATTCGATAAGATTGAACCATTGCCTTCAAAACCGAGGAATAAGTCGGAGCCATGTTCGCAGAAAGCACGGAACGGATGCGAATATAGAGAGGGGCTTTTTCATCGGCTGTATAGCCGAGACGTCCAAGAAGAGAATTAAGTTCCTCGCACAAGAATTGGCGGGAACGGACACCTTTTTCCACGCTCAAATCTATCGTGCCTGTGAATTGTTCATCTTTGGAGAGTTGGATTGTTTCCTCCGCTGCATTTACAGGTGCTTGAAGGAGTGTATCGCTCAAGGCAAGTTGTCCATCTCCACTCCAGTAAATGGTCATGGCAAGAGCCTGTGGGTTATCAGGTGTCAGTATGATATCACCTGTCGCTCCTCCCAAGGTCGTATCTTCGGAAGGCAGGACATACACCGGATCGATATCACTGTCACACGAGGCAAAGCCAAGTGCTGTGATACCTGACAGCAGTGATGCTTTTAATATATTTTTTAAATTCATAGTTGGTTATCAATAAAGCGGGTTTGACAGATTGGGATTGGCTGTAAGGTCAGTGTCCGGAATTGGGTAGATATTGTAACGCTCATTAACTGAGCGGCCATCCAAAACACCACCTTTCCACTGCCATATATAGGAATCAGATGTGAATTTTCCGAAACGTACAAGGTCTGTCCGGCGGATTGATTCAAGATATAGTTCTCGGCCACGTTCATCAAGAATAAAGTCCAAAGTGAGGTCAGCATCAGATATTTTCCCACTTTCATCATTATTATATGCGCGGAGACGAACTTGATTCACCAGATTAAGTGCTTCACCACGGGAAATTCCCGAACCACCACGGAGCAAAGCCTCTGCAGCCATAAGATACACGTCGGCAAGACGAATCAACGGGTAATCGGTAGAACAGCCAGTAGCTGCCGAGTTTGATGCAGCAACGCCGTCGTCGGTAAGATTTGAGAATTTCTCAAAGAAATATCCTTCCGACTGATTGTCTATTGGCCCAGAGAAGTATTGTTCCTGTCCGTCCGTATAGAACATAGCACGGCTATCAAGAGTATTGGATACATCGCCGAACTTTTCGACTATTTCACCACGGGCACGGAACATGCCCCAACCATTTGTCAGACCGTATTTTGCCGGATCTTGTGAACTTGAGTTTCCACATGAACCACACACGAGATAAGTTCCACCTCCCCATGTGACAGAAGTCGTTGCGTCACATACCATTGCAAATAGAATTTCATGTGTGCGTTTGTGATTGTCGGCATTGAAAAGTTTTGCATAATCCGGCTCAAGATGAAAGGAAGGATTAGAAATCACTTTATGACATGCGGTTATACACTCGGTATAATATTTCGTATCAACGCTTCCACGATACACAGCACTGTTAAGGTAAAGCCTTGCAAGCAGTGCCCATGCTGTGGGTTTACTGGCTCTCCCATATTCATTAGTATCCGGCAGTGAGGCATCAGATCCTTCAGCAACAAGAGATTTAAGTTCGTTTTCAATGAAGTCAAATAATCCGACTCCATCATAAGCTTCGGGGATGAAGCCGGTCACTGGTGTATTCTCATCGACTTGCGGACCTTTCCGATAAAGATCGAGTACCATCCAATAGCTAAATGCTCTCATGAAGCGGGCTTCAGAGCGATAAGCACGTATCTCACTTTGTTCGGTTGGGGAAAAGTTTGCAATTGCGCCATCTGAACAGTTACGTAGGAACTCATTGCAAAGGGTGATGTTGAAGAACAACCAATAATAAGAGTCCGATACCCATGAGTCTTTTGAACTCCAATTTATGTAGGTCAAATCAACGAGATTGTTGCCCGACAACCATGTGTTTGCAACTTCATCAGTAGCGGCCTCCTGAAGGTTGAAATATCCACGGGAAAAATCCTGTCCGTTGATTGTTGTAAGGTCTCCATTGTCACCACCTTGACCTTGACCGGCAAGGACATAAGAGGCATATATTTTTGCGAGAACCTTCTTGTAGTTCTCAGGCTGTGAATACACATCGTTTGATGTGGTTTCTGTTACTGGCATTTGGTCGAGGTCGCCAGTACAACTACCCAGCAGCAGTCCAAGTCCCAGCAAAAAGCCGAATAATATATTTAATTTTTTCATTGTCGTACTTTTAGAAATTGAGGCCGAATGTTACTGAATATGTCCGGGGGCGAGGATAGACAGCCGTATCAACGCCATTGCCGGTTTCAGGATCAACGCCCTTGTATTTGGTTAAAGTGAATACATTTTGAACCATTGCCGAGACATGGAGATTCAAACTCTTATAAACTTGTCCAAAATCATACATCAACTGAAGGTTATCCATTTTGAGGAATGATGCGTTTTCAAGATAATAATCGCTTAGGAACTGACGGCGCTGGAATCTGGTGTCAAGAAAACTCCGATTCAGGTTGTTTAACTGATAATCATTATAGCTCATGGTCTCCCATGCACCGGTATTCATAGCCATTCCATTAAAAATATATCCACCAAGATTAGCGCGCAGGGAAGTGGAAAGAGTCCATTTCTTATAACGCAGGCTCGTTGACAAACCGAGAATCCAATCAGGGGCAGGGGAATGACAATGATAGCGGTCATTGTTTGTTATCTGTCCGTCTCCATCAAGATCTGCATACAAACCTTCAATTGGCCGTCCGGTCTCTTGATCATAAAGCTGCTTATAAAGATAGAACGAATAAGGCGCATAATTCGTAGAGAATACCTGCATCTGGTAAGCGTCAATCCAAGGACCCACCTCGGTATCGGGACTTGGTGCTCCCGGTGTAAGTGTTAAGTTTTTGATACGAACACGTTGCCATGCGGCATTAGCAGTAACATTCCACGACCAATCCTTATTGTCAATTAAATGTGCAGTAAGTGCAAGTTCAAGACCTTTTGAATCAACATTACCCACATTTTCAAGCATCAGCTTGTCAAAATTTGTGCCTGCCGGAACTGGTACAGTAGCAAGCAGGTTTTCTGTCTTACGGGTATAGAAATCTGCCGAGAATGTGAACCGGTTTTCCAACAAAGCCAAGTCAATACCATAGTTCCATGATTTTGTTGTCTCCCATTTCAAATCCGGGTTATATGCTTCGGGACGATAAGTATAGACCGGATTCCCTCCGAAAAGGTACTGCGCCCCGTCAAGACCGGGGGTATAAACCGGAATATATCCATAATTGGTGATACCATCCTGTTGTCCGGTCACACCGTATGATGCACGAAGTTTGAGATCGTTTATCCAACCACGCAAAGGCTCAAAGAAATTTTCCTGAGAAACACGCCATGCAAGAGCTACTGACGGGAACGTACCCCAACGATTGTCTTTAGAGAATCGGGATGAACCATCACGGCGGACTGTCGCAGTCAAGAGATAACGGTTCATAAAGGTATAGTTCAAACGACCGTAGTAGGAAATCAAAGAATGTCTCTGATCTGTGGCTGCAGATGTTGATTGTTGCACACCATCGGCATTCAGTACTGCATAAAAAGGTGTGGTATATTTCCAATACTGATAATCATATCCAAAGGTTATGTCGATATTTGAATTTATTGCATTAAAATCCCGATTATAATTTGCATATAAGGTCAATAACTTATTATAGTTTTTTTGAGGTCCGTAAGTATAATTACGACCACCTGTTGTATAATAAGAAACAGCTTCCTTAGGAACTACAATAGTACCCTCTCCTTTAGACCAATCGTATCCGCCTGTTGCATGAAGTCTAAGTCCTTTGACCCATCGGATGCTCCAATCAACATCAATATTGCCGATGACACGATACACATCAGAGGTAGATTTATATTGATTTAGACGTCCAAGCGCATTGGCAAGTGCTCCTGTTACAGGGATTCCGTTTGCATCTACAGCTTCATTATATCCACCAAAAGAATCATTGCCGGAATATACAGGAATTGTCGGGTTTAATGTCGCTCCGCCCCAGATTGCATCCGTATCTGCAAAACGATTTTTGGAATATGTACCCTTTAGGCTGAATTGAAATCTAAGTTCATCCCTAAAGAATGATGGCGTAAGGTTGAGATTGCCTGTAAAACGCTTTGCATTATCCGTTTTCAAAATTCCATCTTGATAATATGCCCCTGCCGATACTCGGAAAGGAAGCCAAGATGCTGCACGACCTGATACGCTTAAATTATTATCTGTGCCAAATGCTGTCTGATATATCAAATCATTCCAATTAGTGCGGCTATTGCCGAGAAGGGACTTCTGACGATCTGTGCCAAGTTCATTTACAATTCCAATAAACTCATCGGTAGAGAGCATATCTGATGTCTTGGTCTTGGTAGAAAGTGAATTGGTTGTTTGGAATGAAACCTTTATACCATCACCTTTTCCTTTCTTTGTTGTGATGATAATGACACCATTGGATGCTCTTGAACCATAAATGGCAGTTGATGAAGCATCTTTGAGAATGGTCATACTCTCAATATCATTGGGATTGATAAGGCTCAGAAAGTTTCCGCTTCCACTTACAGATCCGCCGACTTCCATAGGAACACCATCTAATACAATAAGAGGATCATTGGAAGCATTAAGAGAAGCACCTCCTCGGACACGAATTGTAGAACCGGATGTTGGAGAACCGCCGCCATTTACAATTTGCACACCGGCAATCTTTCCGTTTACAAGCTCTTCTGGCGATGAAATCATACCCTTATTGAAGTCTTTCTCACTTACGGTTGAAACGGAACCGGTAAGATCATCCTTTTTACGTACACCATAACCAATCACGACTATCTCGTCAAGAACTTCACTGTTAGGTCTCATTGTTACATCAATAACATCTGACGTAATATCCACTATGAGATTGTCATAACCCACATAAGAAAATGCGAGCTGTTTCGCTGTTGTAGGAATTTTTAGGACATAGTGTCCGTCAAAATCAGTGGAAGCACCTATGGGCTCACCTACAACTTTAACCGTTGCACCGATAAGAGGCTCCCCGGTTTCATCAATGACAGTACCCGTTACCGTCTTTTGTGTCTGGGCGTAAGCCGAAACGGGTATAAGAAGAATTGAGATTATTAGTCCCAATAGCCAGCTCCTTATTTCGGCATTGCCAATTGCTTTGTCCATTAGAAATGTTTATTATTGTATAATTGAAAGGATTTAAGGTGATCAAATGGTATTAGCCATTTCCAAAACTAAAAACAATCTTTATTACCTGTCAATTAGTACCTGAGGTCTAGTTGCAAATTTACTTTACATATAGCAGACAGATATAAAATTATCGGACAATTGATGCAACAAATTAGACCCACCCCCCCTGTTAGGCTGTTAAAAGCATACTATTTGTCTTATTTTTTGTCAACAGCCTCATCATCCGACTGATATTGACTTGGCTTGACACCGAATTGGTTCTGAAAGCATTTAGCAAAATAAGATGGCGTTTTGAATCCTACCATATAACAAATTTCTGCAACAGTGAATCTGTGCTGGCTTAAAAGAACTGCTGCTTTTTGAAGTCTGACACTTCTGATGTAATCTAACGGAGGTAGTCCCATGTACTTTTTAATAAGACGATAAAGCTGCTTATTGGGGATTCCGCTTTTCTCACAAAGTAGGTTAACATTCAAATCGGGGTCTGAGATATTGTCCTCTATAATCTTTGCGATTTTAGCAAGGGACTTTTCATTTGTGGATTCTGCCTCAATAGGCTTTGACTCAGCTTCAGTTATAGTCTGTATTCGTACTCTTTCTTTTATTTCTGTTCGAGCATTCAAAAGTTGATTGATTCTTCCCAATAAAGATGATGGCTCAAATGGCTTCGTCATGAACACATCTATACCTAACTTGATACTATCATTTTCAGTCTTATTGTCAGATTTGGCAGTAAGCATTATTATTGGAATAGGTGCTAACCGTGGATTTTGCTTCATTCGCTTAACCATCTCAAGCCCGCTCATAATAGGCATCATTTCATCAACGATTATCAGGTCAGGGGCAAATGAAGCTGCAATCGCAAGACCGGAACGACCATTTTCAGCTGAAAGAGATGTAAAGTTATCATTCAGGATTCCCATTATGAATGCGGAAATTTGGCGGTTGTCTTCTACGATAAGAATTTTGGACTTATCGCTGTCTTGAGAAGCATTACTTTTATAATCTTCAGGAATAATCTTTTCTGATATAGGCAACGTTACGACAAAAGATGTACCTTGATTCTCCTTGCTGTATAGATTTATGTTTCCGCCCATAAGTTCAAGATACTTTTTTATCAGATATAAACCAAGACCTGTTCCTTCTCGTAATTTTGATGTTGACGGAGCCCTGAACATTCGTTGGAACACAAGAGATTGATCTGTGTCTGATATCCCGACGCCATCATCTGACACTATGATTTCAACATTATTGTTTCGTGTACTTATACCCAAAGATATTGTTGCTCCTTCATCCGAGTATTTACAAGCATTTGATAAAAGATTGGTAATTACAGACTCAAATTTTACCGCATCAGCTTCAATGAGAATCTGTTGACAAGATGTATGAAAAAAGAAGTTCTTGTTTTGGTTGTTCTCTTTAAATATTTCAAAAACACCTTTACAAAATTCCACGATATCAAAAATTGAAAGTATAAGTAAATTCTCATCGGTATCCTCCAGATGTTGCAACTCCAATGTTCGGTGAATCATATTATTAAGTCTAACAGCATTATCATATATTGTTTCTATATTCTTTTTGCTTTCAGAATCTTTAGCTCGCTCTTTCATCAGACTAACCGGACCAAGAATCATTGACAATGGAGTTTTCAAGTCATGAGAAATAGTGGAGAGGAAAGATAGTTTCCTTTCTACATTTTCCAATGCTGTCTGTCTCTCTTGCTCTTGAAAAACACGAATATTTCTTTTTTTTGTATACAAAACAATCCAATATATTATTCCTAGTGCGACTATAATATATATAAGTATAGCCCACCAAGACAAAACAATTGGAGGATTCACCGTTAGTGGTATTGAAATCGGTTCCATTGGGGAGCCAACTGTCTTCACAAGAAGTCTATAATTTCCCATTGTTAAGTCAGAGAATGTTATCGTATTAGAACCTTCCGGCATAACAATCCAACCATCCAATGTATCTGTTGTAGATTCAGCAAGTTTATACATAAACCTTTGTACTGTTTCCGGAGAATAGTCCAAAGTGCTGATAACCAATTTAATGTTACCGCCATAAGGTATTTTTATACCTTTCGCTCCGCTTTTTAGATCTGAAAGATTAAGGTGTCCGTCTCCTTGATCGTTGAGAATCATACGGATGGTCTTATAATCCATGCTGCCTCCAATCACGTTGTTATCAACTTCCAATATTTCATCAGTCCCCCCAAGATAAACCTTATTATTGATAGTGTCTTCAAATACAGCTGTATATGACTTTTGAGGTATGGGAAGTATAAATGTCTTCAACGATTTGCCGTCTATCCTCCAGACATTACTCTGTGTAGATATCCACATTCCATCACCAACTTTACCCATAGCAAGCGTTGTTTCGTCACTATTCGTATCAGGGAACCGGACTATCTTATGCTCATTATTGTCAAATATCACAACTCCCCCTTTAAATGCACACCACACTCGACCATCATTATCAGCACAGATATTAGTGGGGTAGCCACCTGTGAGTTCAAATATGTCATATTTAAGGAATTGCTTTTTGGCTGGAGTATATTTTACTAAAGCATTGTCTCGAAACAAAAGAATCCACAAATTTCCTTTGACGTCTTTAATGATGTCATTAACAAGATTGTTTGCTAACAAAATATTATGTGAATTTTGTGCCTCGGCATTGATGGACATATCAGAGACAACAGTACCTCCATCAATCTTTAATTTATCCTTATTTACATAATGAATTCCATTTAGAAAGCTTCCAATCCAAAAGTACCCGTTGTCTTCTACCAATGAATAAACCCAATTGGAATTATGGTCTCCAAGGCTATCTACAACATGGAACACATCGAAACTATCATTGCTTGGATTATACCTGTTTATGCCTCCATCTGTTGCAAACCACATTGAATATTCGCTATCTTCTAAAATTGCACGTATTCGGTTATGTGATAAAGAATTGGGCGAATCTGAATGCCTATACCATTTAGGCATTGAATCACCGGATAATTTGATGACACCATTAGTTCCACCAAACCATAAGTTATTCCTGCTATCACGATATATTGAATGGATTTCATTTCCTTCCCCGGAATGCGTAAGTGCACTTAATTTAACTGTTCTTAAAGAATTAGAATTGGATGCAATAGAAAAACCTCGCCCATGTCCAGCCCATACATTATGCTGACTGTCCGCATATATACACCAGATTTCATTGTCTGCAATACTCAATTCTTGACGAGAATCATGCCTATAGTGCTTAATGTAATCATTCTGTAAATCAAATACACCATTATCAGTTCCTATTAATACATGACCGTTTTCTCCATTTGACAGACTCTTAATATTATTCATATCCACGAGCATTACTTTATCCCAATGATCATTGGCAGGAGTATATTTATAGAGATAACCTTCTCCTCCCACATAGATGCTCTCATTGTCATCTGTTTCAAGAAGGCAATTTGCAAACAAAGGATATTGGTCGATATTGTTTATTCGCACCCTTACCGATTTAAAAGTTTGGGTTTGAGAGTCCCACCTTGCAATCCCATTATATGTGCCAACGTACAGAATGCCTCTACTATCACGTAATAGTGAATATACCGATCTATGCGGCAATCCATCAGTATAATCATGAATGTTTTTATCTCTAAGATTCAGCTTGCTTATACCATTCAGCCCTCCAATCCACAGTTCATCGTCATTTAACAACATAGTTCTAATTTCCTGAGGTGTCTCTACTTCATATTGCGAGACTGTTCCCACCTGAAAATCATAAGTTAATAGACCATTGTTACTACCAATGTACAACTTGTCGTTTTTTTCTAAAATGGAATATATTTGAGTACCAAACAGGGTGTTCTCTCCAACTGGATGAGTCATTACTCCATCATAAAAATATAATCCACTGTTAGTACCCAACCACATTAATCCATGACTATCTCTGAAAAGGCAAAAAACCGCAGTTTTTTTACTATCGACAGTTACATTTTTCCATGATAAATCAGATTCTGGAAGTTGCGGCATTGAATGACTATAAGATGGTTTCAAAAGAACCGAAACTAACACAATCAGTCTGAAAACAATCTTGGCTATATTCCTAATGTCCATTATGATTGCAGATATTAAATTCATACGCAAATTTACTAATTTTAAACAATGTAGGACTTGACAATATGAGCCAAATTAGACAACATATTGGACAATACATGGAACAAAACAGACTTGCAGATATGAAAAACCTCACGTCTAATCGAATAAATCAGATGCGAGGTCTTCGTTAAAAGATTAATGTAGATTATTCTTCTCCAAATCTCTTAGAGCACTTCATCCATTTATCTGAAGTGCTCACGTCATAAGTACGATCCTGTTGCCAACCGTTTATATACTCCTGACTTGTCCATGTGGAGTCTGATAAGAAGTAGTAACGCCCCGTTTGATTTCTGCACAAATATGTGTCAAAATATTAAGTACGATTACAAAAATTTGAAAACATCGAATTTTGGGGTATAAGTCGGACGCATAAGTATGGTCGAAATCTCTTCCAATCCATATTTGACAAGCGACTTTGCCTTTCTTCCATGTTTCAGAATCCTTATCGGTTT
>RIAY01000024.1 GCA_003833075.1 Muribaculaceae bacterium Isolate-036 (Harlan)
ACTTGGCAAAGAATCTTTGGAGCCGTCTGAGGTTGGAATCCTTGTCTACAGCCGTAGGCATCGCATCAGCCAGTTTGTGGAGGCTGACAGTCTGCACCACACAGAGTGCATGGAGCAGCAACGCCATGAGTTTTATGCGTGCCAAATTCATACTTTGACCAAAGTGCTCTTGCATAATCGGGAGGATTTGGTTAACTTTGACCGAGTCCTTGAAATTAGTAGTTTTCATGAGAAAAAGCGTCCAAACTTTTCCTTTAAATTACTAATTTTTCAGGGACTTTTGCAAATTTAATCGATTGAGAATTAAGTGTTTAACAGCATAAATTTAATTTTTGTCATCTACTAAAAATTCAGAAAATAAATCATCGGTTGGCTCAGTTAGCGGCTTAGCCAAGGCTGAACAACCTCAAATTTTACCGAATCATTGTAAAAAATATCTTGAAATATTTGCGCATATGGAACATTTTTGTTACCTTTGCCTTGTTAATAATAACAAATAGTTCTTTGATTTATGAAGTATTCCGAATTAGAGGCTGAATTGAAAGCCGCAGGATGCTTTGTCGTTCGGAAAGGTGGGAATCATCGTATTTGGTTCTCTCCTATCACGGAAAAGAAATTTCCTCTTGGTCATCATGGCGCAAAGGAAGTTCCACCTCCCACCGAACGTAACGTCCGGAAGGTGTCAGGAGTGAAAAAGAACTGATGCCTTAATTCTAAAAATGAGTAGGGGTAAATCCCCTACTCATCTCCATAAATCAATTATTTTATTTGTTATTAATAACAAAGGAGGCAAAAGCCTCCTTTTGATGGAACTTTATAATTTCATTGATATGAAAGTCAACATAGTTTTTGAAATGGCGAAAGATGGCGGATGCTCATGTTTCATGAAGGAGGATTTGCCGGACTTCGGTCTTTTGGGTTTCGGTGATTCCCCGCAGGAGGCTAAGGAAGACATGCTTAAGGCATATCACGAAATTAAGGATATGCTTATCGAAGAAGGGAAAAATCCTCCGGAACTTGATTTCGTATATCACTATGATATGAAATCGTTCTTTGAGTATTTCGATTTCCTAAATGTCTCTAAAGTGGCTCAGAGGGCAGGAATAAATCCGTCTCTTATGCGTAAGTATTCCTCTGGTCTTGTAAAAGCAGGGGAAGGGCAATATCTGAAGCTGCAAAGTGCAGTTCATTCTATTGCAAACGAATTGGCTTCCGCCAATTTCTAAGATATTTCGCCCGTGAGGGTAACTTCATTTATCAAAGAACGATGCCGCGCCTCTTGGCGCGGCTTTTTTAATACAATCAGAAGCGCGGGAGTCTTCAAGACTCCCGCGCTTCTGATTGTATATCGTATTGAATTATTCTTCCGTGGTGTCATCCTTTCATTAGAAAAATTTGTTCGTTGGATAAATTTTGATTACTTTCGGAAAAATTTCAAGAACAACTGACACTAAAACTATGGTATTCATTATTGTAATAGTCGCCATTATCATTGTTTTTATAGTTTTGGGTACTCTTATAGAAGGAGATCCATCAGATTCCAAGACAGTCAAATATGAAAGACCCAAGACTAAACCTATCTTCTCGGAAAAAGTCAACATTGATCGAAAAGAAAGTAATGCAAAACGGATTTTTGATCCCTGCTCTATTGACTTTGAAGTTAAGGGTACCAATTTTAGAACCAATGACGAAATACGAGCAGCACGATTCTTGGAGAAAGGAGACACACTTGTATTAGTTTCAGAACCAGATAATGCTGTTGATCCAAATGCAGTAAAAGTTTACAATATAAATGGCGTTCACATTGGATATGTGCAAAAAAATCTGTCTGCATTCGTATTTGAAAGAATTGATCATGTTGAATCATGCAAGGTTAAAAATGTTTCTAAGCATAATATTCCATTTACTTTTGAAGTCTTGGAAGCCGGACTTTCGGGCAACAAAAAAAGCCACAAATCATTGATTTGTAGCTTTTTGTCCGTTTACTGACCATTTCTGTCCAGTAAGTTCAGCGGAGAGAGAGGGATTCGAACCCCCGGAGGTGTTACCCTCAACGGTTTTCAAGACCGCCGCGATCGACCACTCTGCCATCTCTCCTTGATTGCGGATGCAAAGTTACAAATATTTTTTTTATCCTGCAAACTTTTTATGATAAACTTGCGATAAACTTGCGATAAACTTGCCGTCACAACAAAACACAACAAAACCGCAGCCTCAATTCCATCCTCCTCCGAGTGCCTTGTATAGATTTATGAGTGCGAGATACTCATCACGCATGGCGTTGTTCACTCCTATCTGTGCGTTGAAATAACGCCGCTGCGCATCAAGCACGTCGATATAGTTGAGCGTGCCGCCACGATATTGCAGACGTGCGAGATTGACATATTTTGCGGCAGCCTCACACAACTCTATCATCAGTCGACGGTTTTTCTGATAACCGCTATACGCGGTCACTGCAGTGTTGACCTCGGTAAAGGCTTTCATCACTGCTTGCTCGTATTCATATCTGGTCTGGTCATATACGGCTATGGATGCCTTGTATTTCCTTTTTTTTCTGCCGAAATCAAAAACACTGCCGGCGATTGATCCGACAACATATGTAAATGGCGATTTGAAGAAGTTTGTCAATGCATCATTCTCGAATCCCGGCGTAAAACCTATTTTAATAGAAGGAAACCGATCTGCATATGACATTCCCACATCAGCCATCGCCGCCTTGAGACGCTGCTCGGCTCCCCGGAGATCAGGCCGCCGCTTGAGCAGATCCGAAGGCACACCGAGAGGCAATTTGTCCTGAAGCGCAGTGTTGAATTCAAACGTCCGTTCGCCAAGTATCTCATGGGGATACTCACCCATCAGCAGAGTAAGGGCATTCCGCGTGGATGTCACGCGCAGTTCGAGATCCGGAATCATGGAGGCAGCGGTTGAATACTCCACCTTTGCCTGTTGATATACGGTTTCGGACGTAAGACCACCTTCAAACCGTATACGAGCCTGGTCAAGTGATTCCTGTCGGGTGTGCAGCGTGCGTTTCACGATCGCAAGCTCATTTTCAAGCGAAAGCAAACGCACATATACCGTCGCCACCTCCGCTATTAGTTCCATACGCATCGCCCTGTAATCCTCTTCCGACGCGATATAACGTGCCTTTCCTGCATTGCGGGCGTGAAACATAGCCCCCCACAGGTTCATTTCCCATGTAATCGGCAGTTTCAGATCATGTTCCGGATCATTTTTTGTGCCTGTGCCATTATAATTATTGGTTTCATGCGAATATCCCACGTTTAATCCCACCTGCGGCAGAAGGTTTGCTTTCTGCACCCCATACAGTTCTCGCATCTGCTCTATTCGCGAGGCAGCCTTCAGCAGATCACGGTTGTTTTCGAGTGCGATTTTCATTATCTTCGTCAATGTGGGATCAGTATAAAACTCCCACCACGCCACATCAGCGATGGAGATGGAATCGGCATAAGCCGAAGGCACAAAAGTCTCCGGCATGTCCGTGCGTGCCGTCACGAGATTCTTCGTGCCGGAGCAAGCGGTCAGCGCCAGCGAAACCGCCAGTGTTATGTATGTCATTAATTTCATTTGGCAATCTTCTGTTTTTTTCGTCTGTTTACAAACTTATTTACCTGCACGAAAAAGAAGGGTACAAACACTATTCCCACCGTTATCGCCACAGCCATGCCGAAAAAAACACCAGTGCCGATATCGCGCCTGGCGGCGGAACCTGGACCCGAAGCGAAAAGCAATGGCAGAAGTCCGAGCATGAACGCCAGCGAAGTCATCACAATCGGACGGAAGCGCAGTCGCGCCGCAGTTCTCGCAGCCTTGGCGGCATCCGCCCCCTTGTCTGTCTCCTCTTTCGCGAATTCCACTATGAGGATTGCATTCTTAGCCACAAGTCCCACCAGCATCACCAGTCCTATCTGGAAATAGATATTGTTTTCAAGACCGCAGAGCCATATACCGAGGTAAGCTCCCACTCCAGCAATCGGAAGTGACAGAATCACGGCAAGAGGTACTGTCCAGCTCTCATACAAAGCCGCAAGAAAGAGGAACACAAAAAGGAAGACAAGCCCGAGAATGAGTCCTGTATTACCGCTTTCATGCTTCTGCTGATATGAAAGCCCGCTCCACTCCACTCCGATATTTGACGGCAGCTTCTCCTTGACAAGCTTTTCCAAAGCGTCCATAGCCTCTCCCGTGCTGTATCCATGCGCAGCCTCACCCGAAATGGTAGCCGAGTTGAACATATTGAAACGACCTATCGTACCGGGACCGGTAGTAAAATGCGAGGTGCCGAGCGAGGAAACGGGAACCATCGTGCCGTCGGAACTCTTCACAAAAAAGAGATTTATGTTGTCGCGATGCATCCGGTAAGGTGCGTCAGCCTGAATATATACACGATATATGCGGTTGAACATATTGAAGTCGTTCACATATATGGATCCCGTGAATGCCTTCATTGTAGAGAAGATGTCGCTTACCGGGATGCCAAGCATCTGTGCCCTGTCGCGGTCCACATCAAAGTAAAGCTGAGGGATGTCAGCCTGCATGGATGTAGACAGACCCGAGACCATCGGCAGACGCGCCGCATACGTGCGCAAGGTGTCAACGGCATTCTGCAGATCAGCATATGTCGCGTCCGCCTTTGCCTCAAGCACCATCTCGAAACCTCCGGATGTGCCGAGACCTGGAATGATAGCCGGCGAGAAGACATAAGCCTTGCTCTCGGGATATTTCGACAGGCTGTCGAGTATACGGTCCCGCACCTCTTTGATATCGTCTGTCTCACGCTTGTCCCAGGGTTTGAGAATCACGGTAAGCTGGGCATGCGCCTGATTTGTGCCCACACGTGGAGAAGACCCCGTCACGTTCAGCACATATTCCACATCCTTGTCTGCCATCAGCATTTCCATCGCCCTTTCCGTCACCTCCCGCGTACGCTCAATCGCCGCGCCCTCGGGAAGTTCAAGTTCTACGGTGAAATACCCCTGGTCTTCCTGTGACATAAAACTGCGCGGCATCAGCTCGTTCATCATATATATGAACGCAAGAGCCAGAGCAAAAGCGAGATACATCCTGCGGGGATGCGCCAGCGTCCTGCCTATCGCACGCCCGTAAAAACGGTTGCCTTTACCAAGCCACAGATTGATAAGACGGAAAATCCTTGCCTTGCGTTTATGCGATGCCGGCTTAAGAAGTTTCGCGCACATCACCGGCGACAAGGTCAGAGCCACCACGGTGGAAATCACCACAGAAACTGCAATCGTCACTGTAAACTGCCTGTAAAGCTGTCCGGTTATTCCCGGCAGAAAACTTACCGGCACAAACACTGCGCAAAGCACGAGCGACATTGCCACAAGCGCGCTTCCGAGATTCTGCATGGCTTTAGCGGTAGCCTCCTTGGGAGGAAGATGCTCGGCATGCATTATGCGGTCCACATTTTCCACAACCACAATCGCATCATCCACCACAATACCGATGGCGAGTATCAGACCGAGCAATGTCAGCATATTCAGAGAAAAACCGAACATCAGCATTACCCCGAAAGTACCGACAAGTGAAATAGGCACCGCAATCACCGGTATCAGCGTTGCCCTCCAGTTCTGAAGCGAAAGGAACACCACAATAATCACAAGGACCAGAGCCTCAAAGAAAGTCTGATAAACATGATGTATAGACTCCTTGATGTATGTGGTCATGTCGAAAGGTATGTCATAGCTTATTCCTGAAGGGAAATTCTCCGACAGCGACTTCATCTCTTTCTTCACGGCATCCGCCACCTCCATGGCATTCGAACCCGGAAGCATATTGATATTAATCACAGCCGCATTACCGCCGTTTATTCCGCTTTCCGTAGAATAGCTCTGCGCCTCAAGCGAGATTCTCGCCACATCCTTCAGTCTTATGATCGAGCCGTTTGACGAAGCCCTGAGCACAATATCCTCAAACTCCTCCACCGAAGAAAGCCGTCCCCGCGCTATTATAGGCATCGTCACATCAATCTCCTCTGCGGGAGCCTGACCGAGCGCACCCGCCGCCGACTCCCTGTTCTGGTCTTTCAACGCGTTCTGTATATCCTTCACCGTCAAACCGAGATCAGCGAGTTTGTCGGGCTGCAGCCATATCTGCATGGCATAATAACGGCCACCCACATTGCTTACGCTTCCCACTCCGGGGATTCTTCGTATCGGGTCTATGACATTCAGTGTGGTGTAATTGCTGAGATAAACCTCGTCAAACTTGGGGTCATCAGAAAGGATTGTTATAGTCATAAGCCGGCTCGCGGTTTCCTTTGAAACGGATATGCCGTTCTGCACCACTTCCGCCGGCAGACGGGACTCAGCCTTCTTTATACGGTTCTGTATATCCACAGCCGCAAGTTCCGGATCGGTGTCGATATCAAAAGTCACCAATGCGGAGAATCCTCCTGAATTGCTGCTTGTCGACGACATGTAGATCATGCCCGGGGTTCCATTAAGTTCCTGCTCTATCGGAGTTGCCACAGCCTGTGTCACAGTCGTGGCATCGGCTCCCGGATATGAAGCCGTTATCCTGACAACCGGGGGCACAATCTCCGGATACTGGTCTACCGGAAGCATGGCGAGACCGATTGATCCGATTATGAATATCACTATGGATATCACTATCGAAAAGACGGGATGCTCGAGAAAGAAATTTTTACGCATGTCTGATGTCCCTTTTATTATTCCGGTTTATCGTTGTTATCCGCAGTGCCGTCTGACTTTTTCACAGCCTGCACCTTCATGCCGTGGTTAAGCTTATGATATCCTTCCACCACGATATTCTCACCTTTGGCAAGTCCGCGCTCCACTATTGTGTTGTTGTCGACCTCCGGTCCGATCTCGACAAATCTTTTCTCAACCACATCGTCGGGACGCACCACATAAATATAAGCCCCGTTCTTTTCGAGCACCAGAGCCTTTGTCGGAACCTGCACCGCCTGTTCGCGCACATCCAGAAGCACTTTCACTCTTGTCACCTCTCCCGGCAGAAGACTGCGGTCAGGATTCGGCATCTCGGCACGCACGGAGAAAGTGCCGGTTTTCGGGTCAACCTGCGGATCCGCAAAGTCGACAAGACCCTTGTGCGGATATTCCGAACCATCTGCAAGCGTGATTGTCACAAACGAATTCCATTTGCGCGAAGGATCCTCGCTCCCGAGATTCACATTCCTGTCTTTCCCTCTCAGATAATCAAGCGCGGTCATGGAGAAGTCCACACGCACGGTGTCACTTTTCACCACTGTGGCAAGGAGCGACTTTCCTCCGGAAGGGCCGACAAGCGTACCAATGTCGGCAACCCTCTCTGATATATATCCTGAGATCGGAGATGTAACACGCGTGTAACCCAGCGTTATCTCAGCCTGCGTAAGGTCAGCCTTGCTCACAATAACCTCCGCCATAGCGCTTTCATACGCAGCAGTGGCATTGTCAAGATCAAGCTGCGAAGCCGCGTTCTGCTCATAAAGAGGTTTTATGCGGTTGAGATCGTGTTTTGCCTTGCGCGCCTGCGCCTCCGCTTTGTTGAGCTGCGCACGCGCCTTGTTCACATGCGCGTCATAGAGTTTGGGGTCTATTACGAAAAGAGTCTGACCCTTGTTGATATAAGAGCCCTCCTTGAAACACATCTTTTCGAGATAGCCCTCGACTCGGGCATGCACCTCCACGAACTGCTGCGCACGGATGCGACCCACATATTCACCATATATGTTGACATCGGCAGTCTCCACCGTCTCGACTTCCACAATCGGCAACGGAGCCTCCTGCGTCTTGGGTTTAAGCAGGAAATACAGTCCGGCACACACAATCAGAATTATCAGTATGATTACAAGCCACGCTTTCTTTGTACGGGGCATCGTTCTCTTGATCTTCTGAAGGCTGCATTTACTGAACAGCCTTTTTGAAATCTCTCTGTAGTTGATGTTCATTTTGTTGAATTACAATAATATCAAGTGTCGGAAAACACATGTCGCACTGTCCGCGTCACAGCTCAGGGCAATACTGTCGCCACACAGACGTGCAAAGGTACACATTTTTACTGTTACCTTATTAACAAAAAAAACATTAAAATTGTTAAATCCTGCTTCTGTTCTTTTGGAATGAATCTATTGCCAACGCATAAGTTTCCTTGATGTCGGAAGCCATGCGGCGTTTGTCGAAACGCGCCGCATACTCCTTACCCGCCTTAGTCATCTCCTCTATCTCGCGTCCGCCACGCAGAGCGGCAATCAGAGCTGCCGCCATATCCCGGGGAGAATCCGGATCCACATACAGCGACTCAGGTCCCCCCGCCTCCTCAAGACACGAGCCCGTGGCTGCAACCACAGGCCTCATGCTTTCCAGACCCTCTACAACAGGGATGCCGAATCCCTCATATCTTGAAGGATACGCAATCACCTCTGCCGCCTGGTTCACACCCGGCAGATCTTTGAAGTCAAGACCCGAATAATAATGTATACGTCCCGTCACACCCAGCTCTCGGGCTATGCGGTCCACGGTCTGCCTGTAACCGTGATGGTCACGCCCCACAACCACCAGACTTATATCCATCGGAAGCGAGGGGAGCGCACGCACGGTAAGTTCAAGATTCTTTCTGCGCTCGATTGTGCCGACCTGCAGGATATACCTCTCCGGCAGACGAAGACGGGAGCGCAGCGCGGAGATTTCATCAGCACCCCATAACCTGCGGAAAGATTCGTCACAACCCTGATATATCACATCAATACGGTCCGGATCCACACCATAGAACCTCACGACATCCTCCTTGGTGCGTTCACTCACGGCAATTATCCTGTCTGCATTCATGCATGACCTTCCGTATTTGAAATCATACATCAGCCTGTCGATGCGCTTGTAGCATTCCGGCATTGTCCGGTATATCACATCATGCATGGTAAGAACCGAGGGCACTCCGCTCTTTCTGATATTCAACGGCAGTTCATTGCTGAGACCATGAAACACATCCACCTTGTCAGCGGAAAGATTGTTGGCAATACCGAACGAACGCCACAAAGCCCCTTTGAAACCCTGGGGGGGAGGCAGTCTGAATTCGACATTATGAAATCCTCTCACAGTCTCCAGACGCGGATTATCGCGAAGCGAAGGTGTATACACAAACAGCCTGTCAGCGGGATTTTCCATCGCGACGCGCTCAATCACAAGTCTGGAATAATTACCAAGCCCGGTCATGTTAGACACAGCTCTTTTTCCGTCGAATCCTATAATCATAAGCAAATACAAGTTAGTAGGGGCGTTGGAGAGTCAGGCGCCCGCCACCCGCAAACTAACAGAATATCAGCTTTTCGAGAGCGTAGACACCCACGCCTGCAAGATAACCCAGCAGTGCCACCCATGTAAATTTCTTCATATACCAGCCGAAGCTGATTTTTTCGAGTCCCATCACAATCACACCGGCTGCCGAACCGATGATCAGTATGGAGCCGCCGACTCCCGCACAATAAGACATCAGTTCCCAGAAAGTGCCGTCTATGACAAAGTTCGCGGCATAACCTACAGCCGCCGGATCTGCGACAGGATACATACCCATAACGCCGGCAACAAGGGGAACATTGTCTACAATCGCGGAAAGAACGCCGAGAACGAGTCCGATCCAGTATACATTATGAATCTCTTTGTCAAGATAAGCGGCTATGTCAGAAAGTATTCCTGTGCTCTGAAGAACCGCCACCGCCATGAGTATTCCGAGAAAGAAAAGTATTGAAGGCATGTCCACACGCGAAATCACCTTGGGCAGACGCAGTTCCTTTGCCTGTTCGAGCATCTTCGAATTATAGAAAATCTCTGTAAACACCCAAAGCGCGCCAAGCACGAAAAGCATACCGATAAAAGGCGGCAGATGGGTTATAGACTTGAACACCGGCACAAATATCAGTCCGCCGACTCCAAGATAAAACATCGTGGCTCGCTGACCGGATGTAATGAACGAGTTCTTTTCCACCACCACATCGCGCGGGGGAAGTTCCCCTTTCAACTTACTGCTGATTATCACCAGTGGCACAAGCATTGACACCAGAGAAGGCACAAGCACGAAAGACAGCAACGCCGGAGCGGTTATGTTTCCGCTTACCCAAAGCATTATCGTGGTTATGTCTCCGATCGGACTCCATGCGCCTCCGCTGTTGGCGGCAATGATGATCATGCCTGCGTAAAGCCATCTCTCGTCCTTCTGCGTTATCAGCTTCCTGAGCAGCATCAGCATGACTATAGTAGTTGTAAGATTGTCAAGGATAGCCGACATAAAGAACGTCACGAAACTGATTATCCACAGCAGTTTGCGCTTGTCTCGCGTGTTGATATGATCGGTAATCACCCGGAATCCGCCGTGCACATCGACCATCTCCACAATAGTCATAGCACCGATAAGAAACAGAAGCGTCTGCATTATGTCGCCGAGATGCTCCACGATATCCACATTAAGCACATACTGCAGAGCCTGCTCATGCAGCGACTTGCTTTCAAGCCCCGGATGCGTTTCCATGAAATGCCTGAAACCGTCGGCAGAAACAACGGGAACCACAGACTCCGCACCCATGGCATAAATCACCCACATCAGCATGCCCAGAAGCAATGCCGACGCCGTCTTGTCAACTCGCAGAGGGTGTTCGAGCGCTATCGCAAGATAGCCGACAATGAATAAAACGAGCAGTGTCGTCAACATGATGGAAATAGAATAGATATAGATTGATTAACGATTGGTAAATCGGAAGCAAAAGTAGTATAAAAACAATAATTAAAGAAATTTTTCCTTAATACATTTTTAATGTTTGACAAATATGTTTTAAAACATAAAACCCATCTTGACTTATTTACGAAAGTTAAGAGCTTGTTTAAAAATAATGATATTGATAATTCAAGACGAGTTCCACATCTATTATTGTAAATTTAACAAAAAAAGACACACCCGTTTTGCCCCGGAAGATGAAAAGTGTTATATTTGCAGAAGCGTAAAAACGGACACTATGAAAAATAAACCGATACTTGTTATCTCCACCGGAGCTGGAATAAGTGCAGAAAGCGGAATCACAACTTTCCGCGACGCCGGAGGATTATGGGAAAACTATCCGGTGATGCAAGTTGCGTCAGCGCAAGGATTCGCGCAGAATCCGGAGCTTGTGCACAACTTCTACAACAAAAGAAGGAAGGAGCTCCTGAAGGCTGAGCCCAACGGCGCTCACAAGGCGCTCGCAGAACTTGAAAAAGATTTTGACGTCTACGTTATAACACAGAATGTAGACGACCTCCACGAACGCGCAGGGTCAAAAAACGTGCTTCATCTCCATGGAGAGCTGATGAAGATACGTTCGGTCAGCAATCCCGATTACATCGAGACCCTCGACACAGACCATCTGGAGACCACACCGGCGACCCGAGGACGCAACGGCGACCCGATGCGACCGCACATAGTCTTTTTTCAGGAGCCCGTCCCGAATATAGAGAAAGCAGTGGAGATTGTCATGTCTGCAGATATATTTGTTGTGATAGGCACATCGCTCGCCGTATATCCGGCGGCAGGACTCATTGAATACACACGTCCCGGCATTCCTGTCTTCTACATCGATCCCAACCCCGCCTCGACGGCAGGACATCCTGATGTCACTGTCATCAGAAAGAAAGCCACCGAAGGCATGAGGGATTTGACAGAGATTCTTCATGCTTATGTTGAAAAACATAAGAAATGACAGCCGGAATAAGAGAAATAAGTATTACCTTTGTGACAGATGCGATAGCGCCGCGGACACAAGTTGCTGCCCGCAGTGCCCCGCGGCTTCACAACCTGTTCGATCTAACCAAAAAAACACTAAATAACTATGGCAAAAATCAGAGGAGCGGTCACCGTAAACATCGAAAGATGCAAAGGGTGTAACCTGTGTGTAGTGGCATGCCCTACAAAGACACTGTCGCTGCAGCCCAACGAGGTCAACGACCGCGGCTACCATTACGCCTACATGGCTAATCCAGAGAGCTGCACAGGGTGTTGCTCATGCGCCTGGGTATGTCCCGACGCTTGTATCGAAGTATATCGCAAACGCGTTGACTAAGCGAATGCGAGACAATTCCATCAATCCAACCAAGAAAACACAACGACAAGGAATATGAAAGAAGAAGTGAGACTTATGAAAGGGAACGAGGCGATAGCCCACGCCGCCATACGTTACGGCTGCGACGGCTATTTCGGCTACCCGATCACCCCCCAGTCGGAGGTGCTCGAAACCCTTGAAGAACTGATGCCATGGGAAACCACAGGCATGGTCGTGCTCCAGGCTGAATCCGAAGTAGCCGCCATCAACATGGTCTACGGAGGTGCGGCAAGTGGCAAAGCAGTGATGACATCGTCATCTTCTCCGGGTGTCAGCCTCAAGCAGGAGGGGATATCCTATATAGCGGCGGCATCTCTGCCCGCATTGATTCTGAACGTGATGCGCGGCGGCCCGGGTCTCGGAACAATCCAGCCCTCGCAGGCTGATTATTTCCAGGCGGTCAAAGGCGGCGGTCACGGAGACTATCACCTCATCGCGCTTGCGCCCTCTACAGTTCAGGAGATGGTTGATTTCGTAGGTCTCGGCTTCGACCTTGCATTCAAATACAGCAACCCCGCCATGATTCTTGCCGACGGCATCGTAGGGCAGATGATGGAGAAAGTGGTTCTTCCCGAGCAGCGTCCCCGCAGAACGGAGGAGGAAATCCGCCGCCAGTGCCCATGGGCGACCAACGGTCGCAAGGATGGTCGCAAACGCAATGTAGTGACATCGCTTGAGCTTGAGTCTTCTAAAATGGAAGTCATCAACCACCAGCTTCAGGCACGCTATCGTGAGATCGAGAAAAACGAGACAAGATGGGAGGAAATCGGCGTAGAGGACGCAGACTATCTCATCGTTGCCTTCGGCTCTATTGCCCGCATTTGCGACAAAGCGCGTGAGATAGCAGCAGAGAAAGGCATAAAGATCGGAATCGTACGCCCCATCACACTCTGGCCCTTCCCCTCCGAGGCAATCAGCAAGGCGGCAGAAGGGAAGAAAGGCGTGCTCGTAGTGGAGCTTAACGCCGGACAGATGGTGGAAGACGTGCGTCTTGCCGTACACGACAGACTTCCCGTGGAGCATTTCGGCCGCATGGGCGGCATAATCCCCAGCCCGGAAGAGGTTGTGGACGCACTGGAAGAAAAAATCATCAACAGGAAATAAACCCTCTAAAAGAAAGCAACAATGGAAATCGAAGATATCATTTGCCAGGAAAACAAGGTTTACAGCAAACCGGAGCTTCTCGAAGAGGTTCACATGCATTACTGCCCCGGCTGCAGCCACGGCGTGATACACAAACTTCTTGCAGAAGTCATTCAAGAGATGGGACTTACGGAGAAGACCGTCGGCATTTCGCCGGTAGGTTGCGCCGTGTTCGCATATAACTATGTGGATGTTGACTGGGTGGAGGCGGCACACGGACGCGCCCCCGCCGTAGCCACAGCCATTTCCCGCCTATGGCCCGAAAACGTGGTCTTCACCTATCAGGGCGACGGAGACATGTCGGCAATCGGAACGGCAGAATCAATACATGCCGCCAACCGCGGCGAAAATATCGTCATGATATTCGTCAACAATGCCATATACGGCATGACCGGAGGACAGATGGCTCCGACCACGCTTGTAGGACAAAAGACCGCAACCACTCCATACGGACGCCGCATCGACCTCAACGGACACCCGCTGGAAATCACCAACCTCATGGCTATCCTTGACGGAACATGCTACGTAACCCGTCAGGCAGTACACACTCCCGCTGCAGTTCGCAAGACCAAGGCTTGTCTCAAAAAAGCATTTGAAAACGCGATTGCGAAAAAAGGCACCTCTGTTGTGGAAGTTGTCGCCACCTGCAATTCCGGATGGAAGATGTCGCCCGAGAAAGCGAACCAATGGATGGAAGAGAACATGTTCCCCAAATATCCGCTCGGAGACCTTAAGAATGTGTGACACAGAAACGGCAATGTCAGGAAATTGTTGAAAACATTTTTTGCCATTGCCCTGTCCAAAAAACAATACAGCATCAAAAATGAAAGAAGAAATAATAATAGCCGGCTTTGGAGGACAAGGAGTCCTTTCAATGGGCAAGATTCTCGCCTACTCCGGTCTTATGGATGACAAAGAAGTCACATGGATGCCTTCTTATGGTCCGGAACAGAGAGGCGGCACGGCGAATGTCACAGTCATTCTGTCTGACGACAAGATATCATCGCCCGTACTCGACCGCTATGACATCGTCATAGCCCTTAACCAGCAGAGCCTTGACAAATTCGGAGAAAAAGTGAAAGCGGGCGGTATCCTCATCTATGACACCAACGGCATACACAAGCACCCCACCCGTGAAGACATCAAAATCTACCCGATAGATGCCATGGAAGCCACACTTGAGATCGGCAATTCAAAGGCATACAACATGGTAGTGATGGGAGCCTTGCTCGAAGCCATGGACTACAAGCTGCCGATGGAGAATGTGATAAAGGGATTGAAAAAATCGCTCCCGGAAAGACACCACAAACTCATTCCCCTCAACGAACAGGCAATCGAAAAAGGAAGAACTCTTATTTGAGATAACCACTCAGGTTTGAGATAACCACTCAGGGCGGTGTGTCAAAATTGATAAAATTTGACACACCGCCTTTATTTTAGCCGGATGGCGAGGATGCTGTCAGAATGGTCCGGATGGTAGACGGGCTATTATGACACATCCTCCTTATTATAAAAGAGTCGGTTTCCGATACATAAAAGGCGGGAGCCCCGACCGAAGCCGGTGCTCCCGCAACATCAAGGTTACGAAAAGGTGATTTCTTTCTCATAATATCAGGAACCAGCTCGCCACTACTTCATCATCACCATAGCGCGTAACCACAATCCGCTGTTTACTTTTGTAAATATAACCAAGCCTTGAATTGAATAGTTTTGTAAATCGCATGTTTTAACTTTTGTCTGCGATAAAATTAACAATTTATTCGTAATTTTGCATCATGGAAGAGGATTTCGACATAAGAGAACGCATGAACCGCCCCGACGGCAACGACCGGGACATAGAAAAGGCACTGCGCCCGCTTGCCTTTGACGACTTCAGCGGACAAGAAAAAATCATAGATAATCTCCGCGTGTTTGTAGAGGCGGCACGCATGCGAGGAGAGGCTCTTGACCACACACTGCTCCATGGTCCTCCGGGGCTCGGAAAGACAACATTGTCAAACATAGTGGCAAACGAACTCGGCGTGGGTTTCAAAGTCACATCAGGACCCGTGCTTGACAAGCCCGGAGACCTTGCCGGAATTCTCATGAGCCTCGAAGACCACGATGTCCTTTTTATAGACGAGATCCACCGTCTTCATCCCGTTGTGGAAGAATATCTCTATTCCGCCATGGAGGATTTCCGTATAGACATTCTTCTTGACAAGGGTCCTGGCGCGAAAAGCGTTCAGCTCACAATCTCCCCCTTCACCCTTATCGGAGCGACAACCCGCAGCGGGAGCCTCACAGCTCCACTACGTGCCCGATTCGGCATAAACTGTCATCTGGAATATTATGACCACAATATTCTCAAAGGGATTGTGAAACGCTCTGCCGGACTTCTTAAAATCGGAATCGACGATGAAGCCGCGCTTGAAATCGCACTGCGCAGCCGTGGCACACCGCGTGTAGCCAACTCGTTGCTGCGTCGTGTGCGCGACTTCGCGATGGTTCGCGGCTCCGGCCGCATAGACCTCCCGATCGCACGCCACGCGCTTGAAGCGCTCAACATCGACCGATACGGACTCGATGAAATCGACAACCGTATCCTGCTGACCATAATCGACAAATTCAAAGGTGGACCAGTAGGTCTGACAACAATAGCGACAGCAATCGGAGAAGATGCCGGCACCATAGAGGAAGTATACGAGCCCTTCCTTATCAAAGAGGGATTCCTCAAGCGCACACCGCGCGGACGCGAAGTCACGGAACTCGCCTACCGCCACCTCGGCAGAACCCAGGGACCGCTTCAGTCCACCCTCTTCGACTGATTCGCACGGCACCCTGCATTCCCACATCCAAGTTTAACCCCAACAGCCCCTGAAAATATGGCCGGTATCAAATCATTAGCAAAAGAGACTGCCGTATATGGTCTCAGCAGCATCGTAGGGAGATTCCTCAACTGGTGTCTCGTTCCTCTCTATGTATATCTTTTCCCTACCGAGGAATACGGAATAGTAAGTTATCTCTACAGTTTCACCGCCGTAATGCTGGTGATTCTGAACTACGGCATGGAGACCGGCTTCTTCAGATTCGCCAACAAGGAGCCTGACCCGGATAAAGTCTACGCCACCTCCCTGACATCTGTGGGAACCACTTCCCTGCTTTTTATCATCCTGCTCACACTCTTCCTCAGCCCTGTGTCCGAACTTATACTGCTTCCGCACCACAGCCTGTACGTATGGCTGCTCGGCGTGACTGTGGCTGTAGATGCATTCTCCAATATACCCTTCGCCTATCTCCGCTATCGGAAAAAAGCCTTAAGATTCGCCGGTATAAAACTGCTTAACATAGCTCTTAACATAGCTCTGAATCTCTTTTTTCTGTTATGCTGTCCGGCACTGATGAAACATTTTCCGGGACTCGTGAAGTGGTTCTACGAACCCGCCGGAGGAGAATCGTTCGGAATAGGCTGGATATTCGTGGCAAACCTTATTTCCTCACTTATTGTCATGGCATGCCTGCTGCCTGAGATTCGCAAAAACAGATTCGGCATCGAAGGCAGACTCCTCCGCAAGATGCTGGCATACAGCTGGCCGCTGCTCATTCTGGGAGTCGCCGGAATAATGAGCCAGAACATGGGCCAGATGCTTATTCCCTATATCTTCAAAGGAAGCGAGGAAGCCGCCCGCTCTATGGTCGGCATCTATGGCGCAAACATTAAGATCGCCATAGTCATGGTTATGTTTACCCAGGCATTCCGTTACGCCTACGAACCCTTCATATTCGCACAGGCTAAAAATGATGGAGAAAGCCGCAGACTCGCCTACTGCGATGCCATGAAATTTTTCCTGATTTTCGGTCTTTTCATATTCCTCGGAGTAATGTTCTTCCTCCCGATACTCAAGCATTTCATCTCACCCTCATACTGGCCCGGACTCAGGGTTGTTCCAGTCATGATGCTTGCAGAGCTGTGCTTCGGAATCTTCTTCAATCTCTCCATGTGGTATAAGCTGACCGACCGCACGCAATGGGGAATGTACCTCTCGCTTCTATGCTTTGTTCTCATGCTTGGACTAAACCTCCTGCTCGTACCGGCAATCGGCATTCCCAACGGATACATGGGAGCGGCATGGGCAGCGCTCATCAGCTATTTCACTGTGATGACAGTGTCTTATTTTCTCGGACGCAAATATTATCCTCTGCCATACCAGCTCGGAAGAATGGGACTCTACATCCTGTTTGCAGGTGCGCTGTATTATGCCGGAATGTATATCGACACCCTCTTCCCCGTCTGGCTGCTTTACGCTGTACGCGTCATCTTCCTGTGCATTTATATCGGGACGGTTATCATTGCCGAGCGCATACCGCTGCCCGGCATTCGCCGCGCAAAAAGGCAATAAATCTGCACATATCCGCACCTTTCCGCACAATCGGCTGCCCGATTCATTATATGCCAAATCAAAACATATAATGGTTAAAATCACACCAAAAACGGGCAAAATATGCTAAAAACTGTGCAATCACAAAGAATATTAACATTTAATAACACTTAAATCTCTCGCAAAAATTAAATTATTCAAAAAAATTGCACTATTTTTGCAAACGATTACATAGAATAAATCGATAACTGCTTAAAAGAGCAATTGCATCAATCCAAAAGTTGAGAAACTATAGAAGAATTGCTTTAGAGACAGGCAATCCTTTCGTGAGGACCGGTTGCCGGCTTCACACGGAGGCTTGAATCCGCGATGAGTAACCTTCTGAATGGATTTATGCATCGGCCGTTTGAAGATAATAAATATTTTGGTTATAAGGAGGATGACGCTTTTGAGAAAAAGCGTCATTTTTGTGTCGGCTCCGCAGTGTCGCACCGGATTCGGTCGGCAAAACTAATCAATTTAAAGCCAACAACAAAACAATGTCATAATATCTCCTTTTTTTTTATTAATTTTGCAATTTACAGAAAATAGAAATTCAAACAACCAGTTATGGAATACAATCATAAGGAAATTGAAAGCCGATGGCAGAACTACTGGCGAGAGAACCAGACCTACAAAACTGTCGAGAACCCTGACAAGAAAAAATTCTATGTCCTTGACATGTTCCCCTACCCCTCCGGAGCCGGACTTCATGTCGGTCACCCGCTGGGATATATAGCAAGTGACATATACGCACGCTTCAAACGTCAGCAGGGCTTCAACGTGCTTCATCCCATGGGCTATGACGCATACGGTCTTCCCGCCGAGCAATATGCCATACAGACAGGTCAACATCCGGAAAAAACCACATCGGAAAACATCGCACGTTATCGTGCCCAGCTCGACAAGATAGGTTTCTCGTTCGACTGGAGCCGAGAAATCCGCACATGCGATCCTGAATATTACAAATGGACTCAATGGGCATTCATGCAAATGTTCAACTCTTATTACGATCTTGACATGCATAAGGCTCAGCCTATTACCAAACTTATTGAGCATTTCGCTGTTCACGGCAGCAAGGGTATCAACCCTGCAGCAACAAAAGAAATCACATTCACTGCAGATGAATGGAACGCACTTTCTGAAAAACAGCAGCGGGAGAGATTGATGAACTACCGCATTGCATACCAAGGTGAAACAATGGTGAACTGGTGTCCGGAACTGGGCACAGTGCTTGCCAATGACGAGGTGAGCGAAGGGCTTAGCGTGAGAGGCGGATTCCCGGTTGAACAGAAACTGATGAATCAGTGGTGCCTGCGTGTATCGGCATATGCTCCCCGCCTTCTTGATGATCTGAACGGTGTTGAATGGTCGGAGTCCCTCAAAGAGACACAACGCAACTGGATCGGGCGCTCCGAGGGTGCAGAAATGCGCTTTCCGGTTTCAGGGAAAGATATTGAGCTGGAAATATTCACTACCCGCGCCGACACCATCTTCGGTGTCACTTTTATGGTGCTTGCTCCGGAATCGGCATATGTTGCACAACTTACTTCTCCGGAACAGAAAGATGCAGTCGATGCTTACCTCAATGAGGTTAAACACAAGACCGAACGCGAAAGGCAGATAGACAAGAAAGTGTCGGGGGTGTTCACCGGCTCTTATGCAATCAATCAGCTTACGGGAAAGGAAATTCCCGTTTGGATCAGCGACTATGTGCTCGCAGGTTATGGCACCGGGGCAATCATGGCAGTTCCCGCACACGATTCCCGCGATTATGCGTTCGCACGCCATTTCTCACTACCCATTATTCCACTGATAGAAGGAGCTGACGTTTCCGAACAAAGCTTTGATGCCAAAGAGGGCAAGATGATCAATTCATGCGGTACGAAACTCGACCTCAACGGACTTGATGTGAAAGAAGCAATAGCGAAAACTAAAAAATTCATTGAGGAAGAGGGACTCGGCAAGGTCAAGGTAAACTACCGTCTGCGCGATGCCATCTTCTCGCGCCAGCGTTACTGGGGCGAACCGTTCCCTGTTTATTACAAAGACGGTACTGCATACCTCATGGAGGAGTCGGCATTACCACTACAGCTTCCTGCCGTTTCAAGCTACCTGCCGACAGAAGACGGACAGCCTCCTTTAGGTCGTGCGGAAAACTGGACAACACCTGAAGGATATCCCATCGAACTTTGCACCATGCCCGGCTTCGCGGGATCATCGGCATATTATCTCCGTTATATGGATCCTCGCAACAACAATGCATTGGTAAGCAAGGCAGCTGATGAATACTGGCGCAACGTAGACCTATATGTAGGAGGTGCCGAACATGCCACCGGGCACTTGATATATTCCCGTTTCTGGAACAAGTTCCTGTACGACCTCGGTATTGTTGTTGAACCGGAGCCGTTCAAGAAACTCGTGAATCAGGGTATGATCCAGGGACGCTCAAACTTTGTATACAGGATAAAGAACACAAACACGTTCGTGAGTTTCGGTCTCCGCAAGGAACATGACACCACTCCGATACGTGTGGATGTAAATATCGTCTCGAACGATGTTCTCGACACCGAGGCGTTCCGCAAATGGCACCCGGAATATGCTGATGCCGAATTTATACTTGAAGATGGGAAATATATATGCGGATATGCAGTAGAGAAGATGTCTAAATCCATGTTTAATGTTGTTAATCCGGATGATATAGTAGAGCGCTATGGAGCGGATACGCTCCGCCTATATGAAATGTTCCTCGGTCCTGTGGAGCAGTCGAAACCCTGGGACACCAATGGTATTGATGGCGTAAACCGCTTCCTCAAGAAGCTCTGGGGACTTTTCGAGAAAGCAGACCTTTCAGCAGAAAAGGAGATGAGCAGAGAAGAGAAGAAAGCTGTGCACAAGCTCATCAAGAAAATAACGGAAGATATAGAGAACTTCTCTTTCAACACTTCCATTGCCGCCTTCATGATAGCCGTCAACGAACTGACTTCTCTGAAATCAACCAACCGGGAAGCTTTGGATACAATCACACGCCTTATCGCACCGTTCGCACCACACATCGCCGAGGAGTTCTGGCACCGCCTCGGTCATGAAGAGAGTGTGGTTGATGCCGAATGGCCCGAATACGATGAGAAAGCGCTTGTTGAAGACACTGTGAAATATCCGGTCAGCTTCAATGGCAAGACACGTTACATGGTTGAGGCTCCGGCAGATGCCTCACGCGAAGGCGTTGAGAAGCTTGCGCTATCAGACAGCAATGCCACCCGCTGGCTCGACGGCAAGACTCCTAAAAAAGTCATCGTAGTACCCGGCAAGATCGTCAATATCGTCATCTAACCAATAGACACAACTTTCCTCAAACCACAGTGAGATTTTTTCCAACCACTTAAAACCACACAACAACCACATTCTCACATGAATGAAAATACCGTTTGCGACAAAAGTGCGGACCTGATGTATAACATAAAACGCTTGTGTATAAAAATTCACAGAACGTTTGGATTCGGGCTTCTTGAAAATGCATATCGGAAATTATTGGTTGCATTATTGAAAAAAGAAGGATACGAAGTGCTGGAAGAGGTTCCGATCCCGATTTCTTTTGAAAACGTCAGAATTGAAAATGCTTTTAGAGCTGACATTATTGTGAATAATTCAATAATAATTGAACTTAAGGCAGTGGAAGAATTGAACAAATCGCATTTCTTACAATTAGCCACATACCTTCAATTATCAGACATACCTCAAGGACTTTTAGTTAATTTTCATTCTCCTGATATATTCAAAGGAATGTTCACAACCGACCTTAATGAGCTAAGGAAGAAATATTCACCTTATAATTATGGTAAAGTCTTCTAAACTGGCAACATATTCCGACAACCTGATTATCTTAAAAAAAGAAGTTTCTTAATGACAGATATGGTTGTTATCTGGTTGATTGTGGTTGGAATAAAATAATATTTGGTTTGATTTAGAATTAGTTTGGAATGAAATATTTAGGAATTATATTGTTTGCTGTGGCAGCATTTGCCACAGCAAATGGTTTGGCGAAGGGTCCGGAAAACGGAGCAAGGAGCCCCAAGCCGCAATGGATGAAAAACGCTGTGATATATGAGGCGAACCTCCGTCAGGGCACAAAGACAAGAGACCTCAAAGGGATGCAGCTCGAGATTCCCCGCCTCAAAGATCTTGGAGTGGATATAATATGGCTTATGCCAATACACCCCATCAGCGAAAAGAACCGCAAGGGAACCCTCGGATCATATTATGCCGTGAAAGATTACAAAGCTGTGAATCCGGAGTTTGGCACAATGGAAGACCTTAAGGAATTTGTGCGCACCGCCCACACTCACGGCATAAAAGTGATCCTTGACGAAGTCTGCAACCATACAGGCTGCGACAATGCATGGGTGACCGAACATCCGGAATATTATGCCCGAAACGAAAAAGGAGAAATGTTCGGACCATTCGACTGGACCGACACATATAAACTCGACTACTCAAACCCGGCAACCCGCGCTGCGATGATCGACGTCCTCAAATTCTGGATCAGAGAAGCGGACATCGACGGCTACCGCTGTGACGTTGCAGGAGAAGTGCCCACAGATTTCTGGGAAGAGGCTCGTACTCAGCTACAAGCAATAAAACCCGTCTTCATGCTTGCTGAGTCATCTACCCCGTCACTGATGCGCAAGGCTTTCGACGCAGACTACGCATGGCCGATGAAAGATGTGTTTAATGCAATAGCCGCCACAAAAGGAGTGAATAAATATGCGGAAGAGAAAAAACTCAATCTTCCCCAAATGACTGCTGCGGACATACCGGCACTTATAAAACGGCAGAAAACCGAGTATCCCCGTGGAAGCGTGCACATGAACATGATCACCAACCACGACCTTAATTCATGGGAAGGCACCGAGTTCGAGCGGTTCGGTCCCGCAACGGGAGCATTCGCCGTGTTAAGTTACACATTACCGGGCATGCCGATGATATACACCGGACAAGAAGTCGGCTTCGACCATGCACTCGCATTCTTCGAACACGATTCTATACAGCCTGATTACACGGAAAATGAATTTACGGCATTCTATCGTATAATGAATGCACTTAAACATCACAATACCGCACTCGGAACCGACGAACGCATCGAAAACACCAACTTCATATCCACATATGACCCGGATGTCCTGACATTCACCCGTCAGAACGGCAAAGACAAGATATTCGTCACAGTCAACCTTTCCAACACGGTCTCGCCGCTGTCGTTCGGTCGCCGCGAACCCTATCTTGTCGGACTCAGAGACATATTCTCCGGTGAGGAAGCCGCTCTCCCCAAAATGCTCCAGCCATGGCAATACATCATACTGTCGACCCCGTATGACGGCATGACACCACCTCCGGCAATCTCGACAGAGCATACGACATCATTATCCGGAAGCTACAGGGTAAAGGCAACCACCCGCGACTCCGGGGCACGTCTCCGCGAGCTGGCGCATGCCAGAAGCGGGCACACACCTGCTTACAAAGCGACTTCGGAGACAGCAGCCGCTGCCGCTGCAACTTCGGACGCATATTCTGTTTCCTCCACAAACGATGTGGCGGCAAGTGTCGGCACATCCGCCGGGAAATCCACTGCAGGTTTCGGAGGATTCAATCTCGCCAAGCCGGACACCATCCGCAAACCGGTGAAGAACATCCGCAAGGCATCCGCCGAGCCAAAGTTCCGCCACGTCAGCAAATAATTGCTGGATAAAATATAGCGATGAATTAAAAAGCTTGTTTAAGAAACTGTTTAAATTTAATTGTGAGGTTCATTGAGAGGATTTTATGAGACTCGGTGAAAACAACCATAAAAGACCTCAAGGAAGCCACAAGATTCACTATATAAAAAATTTCGAATTAAATTTAAACAGTTTCTAAGATTATAATTATTATATTTGTGATTATTATAATAATAATAATTTGCATCCATGGACAAATTATTGGCAAATCCCTTTGTGGCAGGCAGATATATAACTGATTATTACTTCTGTGACAGAGAGATTGAAAGAAACCGGCTATGATAAATCCCTCAGCTGCAAAAATATTGATTGTCACGGTAATATACAATCAGAAGATAACCGGCACAAATGTCTACAAGACATTATTGTCAGAGAAAGAAGCGGTGTATATTTACGATAATTCGCCCGCTCCTCAACCGGTTGACAACCTACCAGACAACTGGATCTATATTTCAGATACATCCAATCCCGGGTTGAGCACAGCCTACAACAAAGCTGCCGGATATGCTTCCGCCAACGGCTATGACTGGTTGCTCATCTCCGATCAGGATACCATCTACCCTCCCGGGGCGCTTGAATTATATCGGACATACATCGGCAAGCATCAGACTTCTCGAATGTTTATTCCCAAAGTTAGAATCTCCGACAGCACTTATCTCTCGCCTGTAAAAAATAGATTATACTTTGCAAGGATCTCACCCACGGAACCATCTTCCGGGGAAATAACACTAAAAAAATATGCTGTCATAAACAGTGGAATTCTTGTTACAACCGACAGTTTCATAAGCTGCGGAGGATACAATGAAAAAGTTTTCCTTGACTTTTCCGATTTCCAGTTTATCGAAAGATTCGAGGACTTATATAAAACGGCTTATGTAACAGACATAATATGTCAACAAGATTTTAGCGACAAATCCGACAATTCGGAGAAGAAAATGCTACGATTTGAAATGTTTTGCCTTTCTTTAAAAGAATACGAATGTGTAAAAAAAAATAAATTTTTCATTCATATGGCAGTTCTTCGAAGAGCAATTGCATTATCAGTAAAAATAAGGTCATTAAAGCCAATAAAATTTTTCATCTGTCGTTATATAATTAGAAATTTTTTTGAATAACCAATCTAACCTGGCGTTTGGAGAATAATGATATCAGTATGCATGACCACATATAACGGAGAATTATATCTCGACGAGCAGATTAAATCGATTCTTCCGCAACTGAATCCTGACGATGAATTAGTGATATGCGATGACGGTTCCACAGATTCCACAATCTCAATTATAGAATCATTCAAAGATATGAGGATTCATCTTCACCGCAATCATTTCAGGAATCATATTCTAAACTTTGAATATGCTTTGCATAAGGCTAAGGGAGATATTATATTCCTGTGTGATCAAGATGACGTATGGTTGCCAGACAAGGTCAAAACCATGCTTCCATACTTTGACATATATGATCTTGTATGTTCAAACTGCATAGTCACAGATCAAGTGCTGAAACATGATAATAATACATTTTTTCATGATGATCCGAATCACAAGACCGGGATTATTAAAAACCTCTGGCACAATCAATATTTAGGATGCTGCATGGCTTTCAACCGTAAAGTTTTATCTAAAGCTCTGCCTTTTCCTAAAAATCTTATCACCCATGACACATGGATAGGGTTAGTATCCGAAATTGCAGGCAAACCTAAATTCATCAGCAAGCCGCTTATATATTTCCGTCGCCACAATGCAAATGCCTCGTGCACTTGCTTAAAAAGCAACCTTAGTATCACAAAAATGATTTCATATAGACTCACCCTTCTAAGAGGGCTGTTCACAAACTTTATCATCAACAGATAAACTAAAACCTTGACCAATGTCAGTATTTAAAGATAAAGTTCTTTTAATAACAGGAGGCACGGGAAGTTTCGGCAATGCTGTGTTGCGTCGCTTTCTAAACTCCGATATCAAAGAGATACGTATTTTCAGCCGCGATGAAAAAAAGCAGGATGATATGCGTCATAAACTCCAAAACCCTAAGGTAAAATATTTTATTGGAGATGTGCGGAACAAGGAATCCATCGATACTGCAATGCATGGAGTGGATTATGTATTCTCCGCTGCAGCTTTGAAGCAAGTACCAAGCTGTGAATTCTTTCCTATGGAAGCAACCCGCACTAACGTCATAGGCACAAACAACGTGCTCCTAAGTGCTATTGAACATGATGTTAAGAAGGTTGTAGTGCTTTCCACAGACAAAGCGGCTTATCCTATAAATGCGATGGGCATCAGCAAAGCCTTGATGGAGAAAGTGGCAATAGCAAAAGGAAGAGAACTCGGAGAAGATGCAGTAACTACTATATGTTGCACTCGCTATGGGAATGTTATGGCATCAAGGGGATCTGTAATACCTCTATGGGTGGAACAAATGATCGAAAACAAACCTATCACAATTACGGATCCTGAGATGACACGATTCATGATGACACTTGATGACGCAGTAGATCTCGTTGTTTATGCGTTCACCCATGGTCATAATGGAGATCTCTTTGTACAGAAAGCGCCCGCTGCAACTCTTGACACTCTTGCCAAAGCTCTTAAAGAGATATACGCAAAAATTAATCCCAGTTATGGTAGAACCAAAATAAAAGTCATCGGCACCAGACACGGAGAGAAACAATATGAAACACTTGTTACTCGTGAAGAGATGGCTAAAGCAACTGATATGGGTAATTATTATCGTATTCCATGTGACACTCGTGATCTGAATTACGATAAATTTTTCACCGAAGGAGATCCAGAACTAAACAAAATTGAAGACTACAACAGTCATAACACACAACGTCTAGATGTGGAAGGAATGAAAGAACAACTTATGCGCCTCCGTTTCATTCAAGCCGATTTAGGACTTATCGAACAGGATCAAAAACGAGAAATACGCAGTGAATAATGAGTTATGGCAGAGAGAATTGAAATCATAGAAGGAGAAATTTTCTCAGATCACAGAGGAGAAATCTATTCTTTAAATAACTTTGAATTTGAAGATGTCAAACGCGCTTATATCATTCATCACCCAGATAAATCCGTGATTCGTGGATGGCACGCCCATAAACATGAGCGGAAATGGTTTTATTGCATCAAAGGAGAATGGACATTGGGACTAATAAAAATTGATGATTGGGATTCACCCTCTCCGTCTCTGATTCCTACTATAATCAATCTTACTGATAAAGATAGTAAATTGATCTGTGTCCCTGCCGGATATGCCAATTGTCTCAAGGCAAAAAATGATGATGCGATTATCCAGGTCTTCTCAGACGTTCCCTTGCCGGAGGCATATGGAGACTCCTGGAGGTATGATTCATCATTATGGATTGATTGGTCAGAATTTCAGAGATCTCATACATGAAAATATTGGTAACAGGCGCAAAAGGTTTTGTAGGGAAAAATTTATGCGCACAATTAAACAACATAAAGAACGGGAAAGTTCCCAATCCCCCTGTCAACATTCATGAAATTTATGAATATGATATAGATTCCTCTGAAGAAGATCTTGACAGATGGTGTGAAGTCGCTGATTTTGTGTTCAACCTTGCCGGAATAAATCGTCCTGAGAATCAAGATGAATTTATGGCTGGCAATTTCGGTTTTGCATCCATATTGCTCGACACATTGAAAAAACATGGCAATAAATGCCCTATAATGCTGTCAAGCAGCACACAAGCCATACTTGATAACCATTATGGAAAAAGCAAACGTGCAGGGGAGTTGTTAATGCTGGAGTATTCTAAAGCCACGGGTGCCGATGTATTGATATATAGATTCCCAAATGTTTTTGGGAAATGGTGCCGTCCGAATTATAATTCCGCCGTCGCGACATTCTGTCATAACACGGCAAATGATTTGCCAATCAGAGTCAACGATCGTAACACTTTACTCACCCTTGTGTACATCGATGATCTTGTAGACGAAATGATTGCCGCCCTCTCAGGTAACCCACACCACGATCATGATGGGATATGCAATGTGCCTGTGAGCCATAAAGTCACTCTCGGTGAAATAGTTGATCTCCTTGATGAATTCAAGAAATACGATCATAACCTTGGTGTGCCCGATCTAACACCAGGCTCTTTCTCAAAAAAGCTTTATGCCACATATCTGAGTTATCTACCTAAGAATAAGATCGCTTATGACCTTAAGATGAATTGCGATTCAAGAGGATCTTTTACGGAGATAATACGTTCTGCGTCTGCAGGACAAATCTCTGTAAACATATCCAAACCAGGCATTATAAAAGGTCAGCACTGGCATCATTCAAAAAATGAAAAATTTATTGTTGTTAAAGGTCACGGACTTATACAACTTAGACAACTTGAATCTGACAATATAATTGACTTCGAAGTTAACGGCGAACAACTTAAAGTTATCCAGATGTTGCCGGGATACACTCATAATATTATTAATCTTTCCGATTCTGAAGATCTCATTACCATCATATGGTGTGATGAGAATTTCAACCCTAAAAAGCCAGACACTTTTTTTGAACCCGTATGATGAGAACCGATTTTTCCAATATAAAATTTTCCAATAACGGCAAACTAAAACTTCTGATTATCGTTGGCACTCGGCCTGAAATAATCAGACTTGCCGCTGTTATAAACAAATGCCGCGAATACTTCGACACAATATTAGCCCATACTGGTCAAAACTATGATTATAACCTGAATGGTGTTTTTTTCAAGGATCTGAAACTTAAAACTCCGGATGTATATCTTGATGCGGTCGGTAAAGATCTGGGCGAGACAATGGGCAATATAATAGCATCAAGCTATTCCCTTATGACAGCAATAAATCCGGATGCAGTAATTGTATTGGGCGACACCAATTCATGTCTGAGTGTAATAAGTGCAAAACGTCTCCACATCCCAATCTTTCATATGGAAGCAGGCAACAGATGCTTTGACGAATGCCTTCCAGAAGAAACGAACCGACGTATAGTTGATATAATTTCTGATGTCAACATCTGTTACTCCGAACATGCACGACGTTACCTCAATGCATCTGGAGTAGCACCTCAACGCACTTATGTCAGTGGGTCTCCAATGGCTGAAGTGTTAAGATCCAATCTGAATGAAATCGAAACAAGCAACATTCATTCGCGCCTTGGTCTCGAAAAAGGGAAATATATTCTTCTTTCTGCCCATAGGGAAGAAAATATTGATACCGACAAAAATTTCTTCTCTCTTTTCAACGCAATAAATTCTCTGGCTGAAAAATACAACCTCCCCATACTATATAGTTGCCATCCACGAAGTCGAAGAAAGCTTGAATCTTCGGGGTTTGAACTTGACAAACGCGTCATCTGCCATGAGCCGCTTGGCTTTCATGATTATAATTGTCTTCAAATAAATGCATTTGCAGTTGTCAGCGATAGCGGGACGTTACCAGAAGAATCATCGTTCTTCCTGTCTGTCGGTCATCCTTTCCCTGCAATATGCATAAGGACATCCACAGAACGTCCGGAAGCTCTTGACAAAGGGAATTTCATTCTTGCCGGAATTGACAAAGATTCCTTATTACAGGCCGTAGATGTGGCAATCAAGATGAATAGAAACGGTTTGGTTGGGATCCCTGTACCGAATTATACAGATGAAAACGTATCTACAAAGATCGTAAAATTAATCCAAAGTTATACAGGGATAGTAAACAAAACCGTATGGCATAAATAAGTTTAAGACCATGAAAATACTAATAGTCACACCACATTTTTATCCCGAATCATTCAGATGTAATGAAATGGCATTTGAACTTCAACGGCGTGGTCATAAAGTCTCAGTAATGACTGCTATACCGGATTATCCGGCAGGGAAGTTTTTTGACGGATACGGTATCTTCAAAAAAAGGAGGGAAGTAATAAATGGTGTTACGATCCACAGATCAATGATTATACCACGAGGATCCGGAAGAGGGAGAAGAATTGCATTGAATTATCTCAGCTATACTTTTTTTGCATCCATAAAAGCCTTTTGGTTTGGCATAACCCGTAAATATGATGCGGTGATTATCCATGAGACTTCACCCGTTATGGTAGGCATTCCTGCAACCATCGTAAGCAAAATGCAGCGTATACCTCAATTATTCTGGGTGCTTGATCTTTGGCCAGAAAGCCTGTCGGCAGCCGGTGGCATTAATAATAAAACCATTCTAAGAATATTCGATTCCTTGACAAGATGGTTATATAAGAATTCTTCAAAAATACTGATCGGGTCAAAAGGCTTCAAAAATTCCATCTGCAAAAAAGGAGATTTTGAAGAAAAAATTCAATATTTCCCATATTGGGTTGACAATATAGAAGCATCGGTTGAAGGAGTCCCTCTGCTCCCTAAAGGATTCAATGTCGTGTTTACAGGGAATATGGGAGAAGCTCAGGATTTCAATAATGTACTTGAGACAGCAAAGATTCTTAAAGATAATGATTATATTAACTTTATCTTTGTTGGCGACGGTCGTAAGAAAAAATGGATTGAGAACTTTGTCAAAGAAAACAATCTTCACAATGTGTATTGTCTCGGACATTATCCTCTTGCAAACATGCCCGAATTTTACAGACGTGCCGATATTTTGTTTCTTTCACTCAATAGCAGCCCTGTCTTTTCACTAACAGTCCCCGCAAAACTTCAGTCATATATGGCTTCCGGGAAACCTGTGGTAGCAATGATAAATGGAGAAGGGAGAGATCTTATAAAGGAGGCTGACTGTGGATGGTCCGTTCCTGCTGCCCATCATAAAGAATTGGCGGATCTTATACTTAAATTGAGTAAAGAGGATCAACAAATATTACGTATGAGAGGAGAAAATGGTAAATTATACAGCGAACTAAACTACAACTTCACAAAATGTATCGATAAACTTGAAAAAATGTTGATGCCAAATAATAAAATGAGATTTTAATGGTTTATTATTAAGGATCATAATATATTATAATACACACCAACATCTGGAACAAGGCTATAGGAGTGAACAACGTAACCAAATATCATCTTTATTTCGCAAATCCATTTATCCTCAACGGTGTAACATGGCTTTTTGTATGGTTGCTGTATAATTTAGGTTGGAGCCGCCTGTTCCCGCCTTTATCTGAAGAACTTACGTTCTTTGTAATATTTACCTCAATTGTATCCATTTGCATAGGTGTAGCGACATTAAAAAAACATACAATCTCATTCAGGCCACTTAAGAATCCCAAACACAAACCATTGGTAATTTGGCTTGTGATATTTTATTTACTATTCTTAATTGAGGCAGCCGTCGCAGGAACGGTTCCATTGATTGGTTATGCAACAGGAAATGTTACAATCGAATACTCGGAATTCGGATTGCCTTTTATTCATGTAATAATAGTGAACGGGATATCAGCATTGTGCACATATGCTACATATTGCTTAAAATCAACATCTGTAAAAAAGGACAAGTTCAAATTTTTGGTCATATGTGTTTCCACATTTGTCCCATTTATTTTAATGTTTAACAGAGGAGGAATCATAGCAAATATAATCGGAATATTGATATTGTCTTTAGTCACATCAAAAAGACCGATCAGGCTTTTGCTAAAATGCATGATATCACTGATTGCCTTACTTTTCCTGTTCGGATTGGCAGGAAATATCAGATTCGGGAAATCAGGCATGGAAAAATTCGCTCAGGTTGCCAAACCATCTGACACATTCACGGAAACCCATATACCTCCGGAATTTCTATGGTCATATATATACATTGCCAGCCCGCTCGCAAACACACAAAACACCATTACCAACTCAAACTGGTCTCAGTCAGATTCAGAAGACGCACAAAATTTTGTAATTTATGAATGTACTCCAGAGATAATCTCAAAACGGATTGCAGGAGAACAGGACGAATCAAACTTTGCAAACAGAGCCATACTGATCAGTTCCTCATTTACAGTAGCATCAATATACGGCAGGGCATACAACTATTTGGGATGGACAGGTTTGTGGCTATTATTCATTTTCCTGCTGATATTTATAACGATAAACATTAAAATTATAAAAAAAAGTTCAAACTATTATTTTCCCATGATAGTCTCTGTTGATATCATTGTAGTATTGAATATCTTCGACAACATGCTCACGTTTATGGGTCTTGTTCCGCAAGTCTTCATATTCTTTTTACTATATTTATTCTCCAGACTTCGGAAACAAAATATCCGAAATTTCTCGAACTAATTTCCACTGAGTTGGCAAAGTCTATAGCACATAATATCATGGCAAAAGGCGTGTTGAATCTATTCAACGTGCTTTTGCCTTTTATTATAACTCCCTATGTATACCGCGTTCTGGGTGCTCATAATATGGGAAACATAGATTACGCTACCGTTTTATTCGGTTACTTCGGCATGTTGGGCATGTCCGGAATATATAATTATGGACTCAGGGAAATCAGCGCTCACAGAAACAACCGGAAAGTCGTTACTGACACTTACAAAAATCTCTTCTGCATAGGATTGATAACAAACCTGCTGTTTCTTGCAATATATATTCTCTTCATCTTATTTTTTATCCACGATCCGGAACTTAAACGAATCTCATATATCCTGTGCGGAAATCTTGTTTCTCAGATAATCTATGTGGAATGGTATAATGAGGCAATGGAGGAGTTTAAATTCATAACTGTCAAAACAGTCTTGATTCGCCTCATAAGCTTTATTTTCATCTTCACACTGGTCAGGAATGAATCCGATGAATATATATACGTAATGATAACAGTGGCGGTTGCCGTTCTTAATTATCTTGTAAGTTATATTTATTCAAGAAAAAAAATAAGCATAAGCTGGCGTGACCTCTTCTCCGGCATACACCCGTGCAAATATATAATTCCTCTTCTGACAATCCTTGTGTTGAACAATACCGGATATTTATATACAGTATTCGACCGCACTCTGCTCGGGTATTACACCGGCACTGAGAATGTGGCTTATTTCTCCTTGGGTCAAAAAATTGTAGAGCTGTGCAAGCTTGTAATTCTTTCGATTGTTTTCGCGACATTGCCCCGTCTTTCTCTTTATCTCAACGAAAATCCTGACATGTATCAGCAGACAGTAAAACGTATAATGAAACTTACCTTGTCGCTGATGATACCTGTAAGTATCGGTCTGTTCATGCTTGCCCGTCCGATAATTCTTCTTTTCGGAGGAGACGAATACCTTCCGGCAGTAGCTCCGATGAGGATTTTTGCATTAAGGATAATTATATTGGGGATAGATGCGATTCTTTACAACCAGATTATATTTCTTCACGGCAAAGAAAAGATTCTTGTGCTTTTCAACCTGCTGTGCGGAGCCGTCAACATAATTCTCAATGTAATCTTTATACGGAATCTCACACCTGCGGTCTCCATATCGTGCACGTTGATAAGCGAAATCATATTTGTGTGCATATGCCTTATATATATATACAGAAACATTAAGATCAAAGTAGGCTTATTCAATCTGACATGCCTTAGATATTTCGGCCTGTCATTACTTTTCATTCCTGTAATCTACGGAATTGGGATGTTAAGATTCGGTTATCAATTACAATTAGCCTTATCTATCGCAACATGTTCTATAATATATATAAGCAGTTTGATTTTTTTAAAAGACCAAAATGCACTTGAACTGATAAAATTCGCAAAAAAACTTTTTTCTTCAAAATCATGAACTCGAAAGAAATCAAGAAGTTAATGAAGCTTCAATACGGCAAGCCAAAATTCACGGACAATATTTTAGCAGATAATTTCCCATGTGGAGATCTTGGTCGGATCTTTTCCGTATGGTTCATAAAACATAATGTCACCCCCAATAATATCACTATGCTGATGATCGCGTTCGGGATTATCGGAAGCATATTATTCGCAATTCCATCCCTGCCATGCAAGATATTGGGATACTTATGCTGGATAATGTGGTATACAATGGATAACAGTGACGGACAGGTAGCGAGATACACAAAAAATTTCTCACGATATGGAACTCAGATGGATTTTATGGCACACCTTATTGATCACCCCCTGATGAATATCGCAATATGGCTTACCTTTATACAGATTGTGAAGCCAGATGACATAATGCTCCTCTCACTATTCTCCATAATGGTTATTTCTTGCGAAATGCTACTGAGGAACATAACTTCATTCCAATTCCAAATGGCTAAAGAAGAAAAAACAAGTCATGCCAAGAACCCACAGAACATATTTAAATATCTGCTGATTCAGCTCACTCTTTTCCCGAACATCATAGTCCTGTTCTCTTGGATAATAATAGTAGATTATTGGCTGAGAATCGGTTTCTCAATTTATATATTCTATGGATGGGCAGTATACTTTATATTATGCACACTCAGAACAACCATGATCACTTTAATGCATTTTTACTTCAGTAGATGACAAAAATTGAATTTATGCTGTTAAACATCTAATCTTTAGGCGATTAAATTTGTAAAAGTCCTTGAAATTTAGTAATTTAAAGGAAAAGTTAGACCTCTTTTTCACATGAAAACTA
>RIAY01000025.1 GCA_003833075.1 Muribaculaceae bacterium Isolate-036 (Harlan)
ACTTGGCAAAGAATCTTTGGAGCCGTCTGAGGTTGGAATCCTTGTCTACAGCCGTAGGCATCGCATCAGCCAGTTTGTGGAGGCTGACAGTCTGCACCACACAGAGTGCATGGAGCAGCAACGCCATGAGTTTTATGCGTGCCAAATTCATACTTTGACCAAAGTGCTCTTGCATAATCGGGAGGATTTGGTTAACTTTGACCGAGTCCTTGAAATTAGTAGTTTTCATGAGAAAAAGCGTCCAAACTTTTCCTTTAAATTACTAATTTTCAGGGACTTTTGCAAATTTAACCGACTGAAAATTAAGTGTTTAACAGCATAATTTCAATTTTTTGTCATCTACTAAAAGATATATTATACCTGTACATGAATCTCAAATTTCTTTCTTTTATTGGAGAGTAGATATAATGATTCTAAAATTAAGCATATAAATCTTTGCGGTCTAACGAATTTAGACTAACTTTGCACTATAAATCTTAAGTTGAAGATGACGGAACAACTTACCAAGCGTGAAGAAGAAGTGATGAACAAGTTTTGGGAGAAGGGTGAAGCTACCGTTAAGGAGATTATCGCTACTTATCCCGAACCTCGTCCAAGCAGAACCGCCATATCTACATTCGTGAAGTTTCTTGTTGATAAGGGCTTTTTAGGCCACAAGCCGGCAGGAAACAACGGATTCATCTACTATCCCATTATAGAAAAAGAGGAGTATTGTGGCAATAATCTGAAAAATGTCGTTCAGCGATATTTCAACAATTCCATTCGTGGAGTGATAAGTACTCTTGTAAGGGACAGGCAGATGTCGGACGATGAAATCCTGGAGTTGATAAATCAGGTAATCGAAGGCAATCGCCAAGCATAGAACTGATTATTATATGGAAGTCAAGAGCGTTATTGGCATTAATGGTGATGCGCAGGAAGATGGCAATATTTATCATTATTTGCACATATTGAATATAAATGAAATAGAACGGCTCAAATAGTTTTAGATATGAACCAAACAGAGATATATCCTCGTTCTGGTGATAATCAGACTGTCTATCTTAAATCAGTCATAACGCACCAGAATATTGTAGTCGGAGATTTTACCATTTACAATGATTTTGAGAATGACCCTCGTGACTTTGAGAAGAATAACGTGCTGTATCATTATCCTATAAATCATGATCGTTTGATTATCGGAAAGTTTTGCTCAATAGCCTGCGGAGCAAAGTTTATATTCAATTGCGCCAACCATACCCTGAAATCGCTTTCTACATACACGTTCCCGCTTTTCTTTGAGGAATGGGACTTACCGAAATCTGATGTTGTTTCTGCTTGGGATAACAAGGGCGATATTGTAATTGGCAATGATGTGTGGATTGGATATGACGCTATAATAATGGCTGGAGTGACCATCGGTGATGGTGCTATAATTGGCACACGAGCTGTTGTCACAAAGGATGTCGAGCCATACTCGATTGTTGGCGGTGTTCCTGCAAAGGAAATACGAAAACGATTCTCTACAGATATTATAGCCCGATTGCAAGAACTCCAATGGTGGAACTGGGACGCAGATATAATTCGTAACTCAATCAAAGCTATTCAAGACGGGGATTTAGGTTCATTAGACTGTCATTTTATATGAGGGACAAAACTATATTCAAAATAAGAAAGTTACTGTTTATAATTATATATTTGTCTTTTATATCGCCTGCTTTCGCTGGTGGAAACAAGGCGATAGAGAATGCTTTGCACGAGTATATCAAAGGGAAAGATGCCCGTATAGGTGTCGCGGTCATTATCAATGGCAAAGACACCGTATCTGTCAACGGCAATCGGGATTTCCCTATGATGAGCGTAGTCAAATTTCCGCTGGCTCTGACGGTAGCGCACTGGATAAATACTAACGGTATGTCCCTGAACGATACCGTAACATTCAGCGAGAAGGCTATGAAAGAGGATACCTATAGCCCGATGCTCAAAAAGTATGGTAAGAGCCTAAATGCCATGACTGTAAGAGAACTGCTTGAATGGTCTTTGGTTGAGAGTGACAACAATGCGGCAGACATACTCCTGCATCGCGTCGGTGGAACATCGGGAGTAACATCAATAATGAGGCAAATGGGTATCTCTGATGAGATTGTAATCGGAGCCTCGGAAGAAGATATGCACCGTGATCCATACCTAAGCTATCTTAACCGTACCACACCTTTGGCAATGGCGCAGCTATTTGATAGGTTTTACCACGAATTGAGAAACGCATCACAGTCATATTCTGAAATATCCGTCATGCTTGAACAGTGTCGCACGGGGCTTGACAGGCTTGCTTTCCCCCTTTTGCCTACTAATGCCCTGATAGGACATAAGACAGGTACAGGATTTCCGACACCCGAAGGTCGCATATTCGCAGTAAATGATTGTGGATATGTGAATTTGCCTAATGGTACAAGATATTCTGTTGCCGTGTTTGTTGCTGATTCCAATTACGACATAGCAACGACCTCAGCCATCATTGCTGAGGTTTCTAAGATTGTCTTGGAAGGTTTGATTAAACAAAAATAAGATAAGAATATGGAACATAAATTTTGTCAAAGCTGCGGAATGCCGCTGACTACAGACAACAAAGGTACTAATGCTGATGGCAGTCGCAACGAGGATTACTGTATCATCGCATCCGGTCCGCAGACTCCCCGCGTTGGCGGTGTGATAATGATAAAGTCTGACAATCGCGCGTTGGTAGACTCCATCATCGCTCAAGATCCGTTCAACATCAACGGAATTGCCGACTACCGGATTGTGGAGTTTACTCCGACAATGTTTGTAGAATCGAGCCTTTCCGACATACTAAAATAAGTATTGATTCCGATCAGATAAACCGACTCAAAAACGGCTCTGAACTTCACATATCAGTAGGAGATGGCGTTACGGACGCAACTATCGAAAAGGTTAAACGTAGCGTCATGAAATGTGGAATCAAGGGGATGTCAATATCTAATTTCTGACGGAATCATATTACGATGCCATACATATCAATCGAGAGCGGCAAACTGACCGCTGAACATAAAAAACGTTAATTGAAAATGAGCAACGATACACGAGACATCTTTCCCGGACTTAAAGCCCGCAAGCCACAATATGTACTGGGCACAAAGAACGGGGATATACGCACATCAAACGTGACTGAGGAAAAGATCCTTGAAGCTATAGACGACATTGAGGACAATGAATGTGTATACCTCGAAAAATGCGTGCCGGTGGTGTTAGTCAGCCATGCAGAGGCGTATTCCATTGATTATTTTAAGGATAGCAGCATTGCAGTGTGTTTCAGAGTCAACGGATATCTGCTGCGTATGTGGCGGTCGGACGTTGATTGCGACATGGCCGCCGATATCATGTGTGACTTCTTCCGCACTGCCTCGCTACCCGACATGACTGGCTGGCACTGCCAGAAAATTCATCCAGAGCAAGAAGAGGCGGAAGAGAAACTATGTGTGGATGGCGAGGATTTCCGATATTTCGGATGTCAGGATGTGGTTGGCGCATTGGAAAACATCATAGAGGGCAAATCACGATGGATGCTTTATGATTTCACAAACGGAGAAGGCGGATATGTCAACATCCACAGGTGTGATAATGGCACAGCTCCGACCGCCAGATACAAAGTTGAATATGTAAGGTGGTCGGAGCCGGTGCCTACTGGTTACAGAGGTGTTATTTTTGATGTCGGACTCTTGCGGAACTGGCTCTGGAGTTTGATCGATAACGACAGGTTGCCAGACCCTATGGATGAATGCGAGCAGTTTGATGTCAACGACCACTTCGAGAGACTGGTATTTAGATTTTTAGACGAAGATAAGAAATGAAAGGTAAATATAGCAGGCAGGTGAAAACAGCAGTCAAGCTGATTTGGTCAAGTTTTGATCGCGATGAAATACGCCGGGGATACTCAATACTTATACTGGAGGCGCAAAAGGGCGATGCAGATGCACTGGCATTCATAGCCCGTTGCTTCATGGGCGAGGAGTATGTGTGGCCACAAGCAGGCTTCAAAGTTGACGATGCCAACGCATCGAAGTTGATGCAAAAAAGTGCGATGATGGGCAGTGCCACAGGTGTTCTATGTGCTGCGCGAAGCTCAAACCTCACGCCCTCGGTGGAACGGCATATGCCGTTTGACTCGTTTAAGGAGGCGTTTGAAGAGATTCTTGGCCAGGCAGAGCGTGGCGATGCTTTCTGCTGCTATATGGTCGCCAACGTGTATTTCTGGGGCGACTATCTGCGCGTCGAGCCCGACTGTGCCAAGCAATTCAAAGATGAAAGAGATTATAACGCATGGGCGTGGCCGATAGCAAAAGTGTGGTACGAGCGCAGTTTCGACGGCGGGCTTTGTGCCGGATGGGGCAATTACTGCAATATCCGCAAATCAGGACTTTGCGACATTGCACAGGATGTCTTTGAGAAATATTACCTGATGCTGGCGGATATTTCACCCGTAATCTGCAACAACTATGGTTATTATCTCCGCACCGAGAAGGGCGACTCATACGGTGGGCTGTTGCGATATGTGGAGGCTGCCCGCAGGGGCGACCCACAAGCCGCATACAATGCAGGGCATATCTACGAAGCCGGTGAAGAAGTGGATGAGAATATCGACCTGGCATATCAACTCTATGAAATGGCTGCCAAATGCGGACATCCCGCAGGACAATTTGAGGTAGGATATTATCTGTTTGAAGGTTTCGGTGATGTGGAGCAGGACTACGCCAAGGCTGTGGAATGGTTTGAAAAGGCATACCAAAACCCGAAATGCAGCAAGGCCACCCGGACGCAGACCGCCGCCTACCTCGGTTTATGCTATCAGGAGGGGCTGGGAACAGTTCAAGACGACGATGTGGCATTCGAGTATCTTCATGAAGCCGGGGAAGACATCGACAACCTATGGGAGTCAATAACCGTCAAGGTGCTCACCGCACTCGGCGTGGCGTATGCCTTCGGACGTGGCACCGAGGCGGATATTGAGTTGGGATACCAGTATCTTGAGGATGCTGTAAAACTCGGTTCGGAAGAAGCAAAAGAGTATATCAGCTATATCAACTCGTCGGACTTTGAAGCCAACGAGCGGCTAAAAGAAGAGCCGGCGACACCCATAGCCCCCTTTTGGCAGGAAGTGACTGAAAAAATCAGAGATGCGGTTACAACTGACCTGCGCGAAATTCTTGGCCGCATAGATGATGAGCACATATACACTGCCGCCTTGGTCACCGACAGGTATTGCTGCTCACTTTTTCTCGCTGTGAACACGTTGGAGTATCTTCAAAGCGAAGACGAAGAACCCGATGACGAGAGCAAATGGCATCCGGATGAATGGGGATATTCTGACGGACATGGCAGCGAACTGGTGAAGCTCAGCAAATCGCTGTGGGAAAACCACGCCACTTTGCCGGGCGAAGCCTTTTTCTTCAGCGCAATGATATCAGCGATGGCGCAGGTCAAAGGCTCGGGAATATTCGGAGAAGACACCGAAGAAATCACATTCTTCATTTCAATATCGGATGATGAAGACGCTGAAAATCTCGAAGACTCGTCGGCAATGACACTGAACAGCCCCGAACTGGCAGCAGCTTTTTTGAATAGAAACAAGTAACATCATATTATGGCATATTATACTGTTTACTGGCCTCAGGACTGGTTGGACGAACTAAGAAAATCAGATGACACAGGGCCTATAAAAGTAGTGTTTGGCAGCATCCACTCAAGGATGCCATCAATAGCATCAATAAAAGAGGGAGATGTCGTATTTCCGGTCTCATTGCTTGATAGGCATCTCTACATAATGGCAAGATTGGAAGTGACTCATAAGGAAAGAGCCTTCGACTATTGCATAAGAGAACTCGGAAATCCTTACAGGTCTCTTATTCCCGGAGGTGTTGTCGTTAAGGTCTCTGACACATTCTTTTGTGCAAAAGACGTTTCTTATAAAAGTCTCCAGAGTGTGCCTGAGAATCTTACGATGATTTTCCCGGCGACTGATTGAAAAGTCAAAATTCGAGATGGCATCGAATGATATAGAAACGATGTACAGGTTAATTAAATGTTTTGATTAAAGATGGCTATTGCACCTGATGATATTTTGAAATATTGCCTTGACAACCTTGAAGGGACGGTCGAAGTAAACAGTTGGGGCGAGCGTGGGATTTTCTACAATCCGGATGGAGTGTTGAAACGTGGGGTTTATATCTTGACGATAAAAGAAAAGGATGGCGACAATGATCGAGCTTCCCACCTTGACCGCAAGGATGTGTGGCGAATAAATATAGGAGTCAGAAAACAGACTTTCCGCACTTTATTCGGAGAACTGCCCAAACGTCCATGTAAAGGTTGCATTGTAGATATGCCGTATGAATTTACCGCAAAGGATGTCATTATGCCGCATCCGGTTTATGCGTGGATGGGCTGGATTTGCGCTTTAACCCCATCTGAAGCGACATTTGAATTATTAAAACCTTACATCCTTGAATCCTACGAATACGCAAAAGAGAAATTCAAAAAAAGATGACGGGATAGTGAACTGATTATTTGAAAACGATGATAGTACATATGGAACAAAGATTATGTCAAAGCTACGGTATGCCCCTTGTAGAATTATTTCTTGCAGCATTTGCTATGGCGCAGGAAAGAAATTACATTTCCATCTGCGGCAAGACCAAAACATCCATCAAATGGACGGAAGAACACAAGTCTTCTAACACTAATCTGTCAATCAGTCTCAATAATGGGATATACTCCATATCCGGCAAATTCAATGGAAAACAGATTTCAAAAAAGGTGAAAAGTAAAGGCAAGCCGTGGTATCAAAACATAGCCTATAATGCGGGATTAACTCTGAAAAATGGCAGGTCTGTGGAATACGAATGTTTTCGCCCTGACAACATAAAACTATATACCATGTCAGCAGCAAAGAAAGGAACTGAGAAATTAGACGGAAAGAATGCAGTAAGAATCGAAGTCAGTCTTACCGGCTTTATGTCTGCTTTCTGGAGCTGTGATTATTACTTTGACATGAGTTCTCTGATGTTTGTAGGCTATAAAGGCGTAAATGGAGACCCCGGAACACCTGAAACAAAAATATCAGTCGCAAGATGAAAACAATAATATTCTATCGTTCCTCATATAGAGGAAACACGTTGAAGATTGCACAAAGCATGGCAAATACCCTCTTTGCCGAATTGGTATCTATCGACAGCAATCCGTCAATCGACCTGTCGGATTATGACCTTATTGGCTTTGGCTCCGCGATAAACTTTGCCGCTCACGATATACGACTTCAAAGATTTGTTTCAAGTCAAAATCTTAAAGGGAAAAATGTGTTTCTATTTTCCACCCGTTGCAGACCTTTCCTGGGAGCATATCATAAGCACCTCAAAAAAATCATAGAGGCGAAAGGAGGAATTATAGTCGGAGAGTTTTCCTGTCAAGGATTTGACCGCACCGGGCCGTGGGTTCTGATGGACGGCTACAATAAAGCCAGACCGAATGAGCGGGATATGTTCAAGGCAAGACTGTTCTCGGAAAAGCTTCGGTGGAAATTGCATCCTTTGGCATTTGTTTGTAAAAATCCGATTGCAGGATATTCTGAAAGCATACCGATACGCCGCAAAGGTTCAGATATAATAGCAGGTAACAAGGTGGTGTTCCTAAATACCTCTACCTGTATAAAGTGTGAAAAATGTATCAATGTTTGTCCGATGCACATATTCTCACTAAAAGATACGGCTTTGCCGACTGACGAGAAAAATTGCATCCAGTGCCGGCTGTGCGCTGACAACTGTCCGACATCCTCAATATATATCAAAGAATCTTTCTTGAATGGATTGCGGATAGCTCTTAGGGAATCATTCAGCGACAAATTACAGAGCAGTTATAATGCAGAAAATGAAAAGAATGAGCATTAGACATGCCTCAGTAAAAGGAATGTCCGTTTTTACTATCGAGAGCCACCTTGTCGCTGTAATTTTCCTCTAAAACGTATTTGTCAACTATCCCTACAATCATATTGAAATTGGGTTAGGAAGGCTATATTCCATCGAAATGAATTTGAATTATTCCTCCAAATTACTAAAATTGTGACTAAGAGCACGCAGGAGGGGACAGAAATCGACGCGTCAGCCTTGTCTTTTATTCTGCCGGTGTAAAAATCTCGAGTTTTTTATCTATATTTGTAAACATAAGTTCATTATTATACTTTTTGGGTATCATATTTTCTATCATGAAAAAAATTTTTCTTTATTCACTGTTGTTTGCCACGTCCTTAGGAATGGCAGACAGTATGCCGGCGATGGCAGAGAATGTATCGCAAGACACTCATGGCAAATTTGAAGCCGGCAAAGGGACATTCCTTCTGAATGGCAAACCTTTTGTTGTAAAAGCTGCGGAACTACATTATCCGAGGATTCCGCAAGAGTATTGGGAACATCGTATCAAGATGAGCAAAGCATTAGGCATGAACACAATATGCCTCTACACTTTTTGGAACGCTCACGAACCCAAAGAGAATCAGTTCGATTTTACAGGACAGAACAATCTGAGAGAATTCATACGTCTCTGTCAGAAAAACGACATGAAAGTGATTCTTCGACCCGGACCTTATGTGTGTGCGGAATGGGAAATGGGAGGACTCCCTTGGTGGCTGCTCAAGAAAAAAGATATCAGACTACGCGAGAATGACCCATATTTCCTCGAACGTGTCGACAAATTCCAGAAAGCTGTAGCCGCGCAGGTAGCAGATCTAACCATTGCTGATGGAGGTCCGATTATAATGGTTCAGGTTGAAAATGAATATGGATCTTATGGCGAGGATAAAAAGTATGTTTCTAACATACGCGACATGCTTCGCAAGAATTTCGGTGACAATGTGACGCTTTTCCAATGTGACTGGTCTTCTAATTTTGAAAAAAACGGACTTGACGACCTTATCTGGACAATGAATTTCGGCACTGGTGCCAATATCGATGACCAGTTCCGCAGATTGAAGGAATTACGCCCGGAAAGTCCGCTTATGTGTTCTGAATTCTGGAGCGGCTGGTTTGACAAATGGGGTGCGAATCACGAAACACGCCCAGCTGCGGACATGATAGCCGGCATTGACGAAATGCTTTCTAAGAACATTTCATTCAGTCTTTACATGACCCATGGCGGAACAAACTGGGGGCACTGGGCGGGAGCAAACTCACCGGGCTACGCGCCTGATGTCACATCTTACGATTACGATGCACCTATTAACGAACAGGGAGCGCCTACCCCAAAATACTGGGAATTGAGAAAAGCTCTTGAAAAATATACAGACGGAAAACAGTACCCCGTCCCGGCGTCTATCAAGACCATCGACATAAAACCTTTTGCGTTTTCAAAGGTCGCGCCTATATTCTCAAACCTTCCTGAACCCAAAAGCGATGTCAATATACGCACTATGGAGGAATATGACCAGGGATTCGGAAGCATCATCTATCAGACAACACTTCCGGAGCTTGCAAACGGAGGTTTTCTCACTGTAAATGATCCTCATGACTATGCCCAGGTCTTCGTAGACGGCAAATATATCGGCACTCTTGACCGAAGAAACGGTGAGAAACAGTTGTCTCTCCCACCCTGCAAAAAGGGATCAAGACTTGACATTTTCGTTGAGGCAATGGGGCGAATCAATTTCGGAAGAGCAATAAAGGATTTCAAAGGAATCACTGACAATGTGACTGTGACTGAAGACCGCAACGGATATCATTTTACATGCGAGCTCAAAAACTGGAAGGTATATAACATTGAGGATGAATATGAGTGTTACAAATCTTACAGCTACGCACCCATTGAGTCTGTCAGCCCCGATTCCACAGGCCGTCTCCCCCGAGGCGTGTACATAGGCACCTTCAATATAAACAAACCTGCAGATACTTTCCTGAGTTTTGAGAAATGGGGCAAAGGTCTTGTATACGTAAACGGACACGGAATCGGCAGAATCTGGGAAATCGGTCCACAACAGACATTATATGTGCCCGGAACATGGCTTAAAAAAGGTGAAAATGAAGTACTTGTCTTTGATATCATGGGGCCTAAGGAAGCTGTCAGCTTCGGATCCAAGACTCCTGAACTCGACAAACTTCTGGTCAAAAAACCTCTCACCCACAGAGAACCTGGACAAGAACTTGATCTTGAAGGCTCAAAACCTGTGGTTTCATCTTCTTTAACACCTGGAAACGGATGGAAAGAGATTTCATTCGGGACTCCGGCAACAGGCAGATACGTATGTCTTGAAGCAGTCAACTCTCACGATGGCAAGGATCGTGCTGCTATTGCGGAAATGTATCTTCTTGACAACAATAACGAGAGAATCTCGCGCGAACCATGGGTCGTTATGTACGCTGACAGCGAAGACGTAGAGGGTGTTAACCGATCTGCGGATAAAACATTTGACCTACAGGAATCTACATATTGGAGTACTAAAAAGAAAGACAAATTCCCACACTTTATTGTAATTGACCTTGGTAAAGAGCATACTCTCACAGGACTACAGTGCCTGCCCCGTATGGAAAGCAACGCACCCTCAGCAATCAAGGACATAAAAGTTTATGTCTCATCTGTTCCTTTCAAGTTCAGTTTCTAAAAGACGCGCTCCAGATAAAATGACGAGAGCAGGGCAAAATCCTGCTCTCGTCATTTTATATATCGGTTTAGATATCAGTCACACCATATATATATCACCCTGTAATCAAGCAAATCACACACGATTATAGCTCAGATTCATTCAGGATGGCTCAGTCACCACACTTACCATAATGTTCTTTCCGAACTTATGCTTTAACACATCTTCAATCTCGCAAGATATTTTATAGCCTTCCTGAATATTAAGATTTCCATTGACTTTCACAACTGCGTCAAAAATCAGGAACGGACCGCTTTTACGCGTTTTTAGAAATCTGACCTCCGACACTCCGGCTCTTGATGAAACAAGCTGCAATGCCTGCTCATAATCATGATGTGGAATCGAACCTTCCATAAGTTCTCTGAATGCCGGAACAAAAAGGTGGACTGCTGGAATGATTATGAAAATCACGATCACAAGAGAGGCACATGGGTCAAGGATTCTCCACTCTTCACCAAGAAAATGGGCAAAAGACACACCTATGAGTGTAGCTACGGAAGCAAACGCATCACTGCGGTGATGCCATGCACTTGATACCAATGCATTGCAACGCGTGCTTTTACCTACCCTGCGGTAGAAGCGATATAAAAACTCTTTGCATGTTATTGCAAACACAATGGCGAATACTGTCCAGATATCGGGTTGCGGAAGCACTTCTCCATTGACATAATTCTGAATTGATTCAATTGCCTCTTTTGTCACCATCACAGCTATAAAAATCAGAATCCCCGATATAACCATAGATGCAAAAGTCTCGAACTTGCCATATCCATAAGCAAAGCCGCTGCTTGCCTTCCGGAAAGAAATACCTACAAATGTAAGCATGACAAGATCCGAACCAACATCACCGAGGGAATGGTAGCCGTCTGCCACCAAGGCGTCGCTATGACCACAATAGCCGAAAACAAGCTTTATAACGAGAAGGAGAATGTTTACAATGCAACCGATTGTCACAGCCTTACGAATCTGCTTTGCCTCCTCTATTCCGTGAAAATCGAGAAGACCTGACAAATTTATCTGGTGAGCATGATTATGTTTCATATCATTTTATTTAGTAAATAAGCATCCGAATTTAACAATACAAAATTAACTATTTTTCCTCTTAATTTATCAACGCCGTAAAAAGAAATTGGTTTTAACGGTGTGTCTCCGTTAAAACCAATCTAATACAGAAGGCATCTGCCGGGGTCATCCCGCCAAGTAATACATTCGCACAAACTGTCAAGACAGGAGTTTTTTACCTCCCGACATATCAGTATATTCTTGAAAATGAATGACCGAAACGCTCTCGTGCCTCACGCTCCAGCTCTTCTCTGAATTGAGGAGCGGCGATTGAAATCATAAGTTTTGCTCTTTCGGCAAGATTCTTCCCCCGAAGATTGACAGCACCATACTCTGTCACCACATAATTTGTCTGGAACCGTGTAGTCACAACTCCCGCACCTTCTGTCAGAACCGGCTTGATTTTATTCACGCCTTTCGCGGTAGTGGCAAGCATCGCAAGAAACGAAAGACCACCCTCACTGCGCGAACTTCCATACACAAAATCATGCTGCCCTCCTACTCCTGAAAAAATCTTCTTGCCGATGGAATCGGCACATACCTGCCCCGTAAGATCTATTTCCAGACAGGAGTTGATTGACATGACCTTGGGGTTTCTGGCAATTGTAAAAGGATCGTTTGTCCATGCGACATCCTTAAAGAGCACGTCTTCATTATGGTCAAGGAATTTATATAACGCCTTGGAGCCTAACGCAAGAGATGCCACAGATTTTCCAGGCAAAACTGTTTTTCGGGAATTGTCTATAATTCCTTTTTCAAGAAGAGGTAACACACCGTCTGTCATCGCTTCAGTGTGCAATCCAAGATTCTTGTGATTCTCCAAAGCCCGTATCACCGCATTCGGTATTCCTCCGACACCGATCTGCAAGGTCGCCCCATCAGGAATCAGCTCTGCGATGTAATTGCCTATTCTTATTTCCTGCTCTGTAGGCATCGCTGTCGGGACCTCCACCAATGGATCATCAACCTCCACAGCTGCTGATAGTTGTGACATATGTATCACCGCGTCTCCAGGAGTGAAGGGGACATGGGGATTTATCTGTGCTATGACTCTGTCTGCACATTCAACAGCACTCGTTGCGAGATCTGCCGACACCCCGAAACTAACCTCTCCCCTTTCATTCGGAAGAGAGCAATTAATAAGAGCGACATCCACACGGCATGTGCCGTCTCTGAACAATGCCGGCACCTCTCCAAGAAAACGGGGAGTCATCGTGCCGTATCCCTGCGCGATCCATTCCCTGAAAGAATTCGAAACAAAGAAAGAGTCAACAAAGAATACATCTTTGAACTCGGGGCGACATATAGGCGATGGTCTCCGACCGACGGCAAACGCACTGTATACTGTTATATCACGCAGCTCATGACCTCTGTCGGCAATCGCATCAACCAGAACTTCCGGTATCGAAGTCGATCCCTGAATATATATATGGTCTCCGTTTTCTATCAATCGTGCAGCTTCTGCCGCAGACATATATTTAATCTCGCTCATTTGTGATCTTCATTAAATTTACTCAGGAATCTCTCAAGTTTGTCAAAAGCCATATCGTCAGGTATCATAGACACACACACCCGAACGCCATCTCGTGTGCTTCCTGCTGAATACAACGATATAGATGCGACTCCATATCGCAGCAACTCCTTATGCAACTCATCCGCGGTCATATCGCGATAACCTGCGGTAAAGAAAAAGCCGTCGGCTATAGGCTGGTCTCCATCCATGTCATAGACAATATGAAAACCGTTCCTGACAAAAATATCCTTTGCTTTTGCTGCCTTGCGGGCATACTCACTGCAATGCTCCACGAAATTCAGCTCTCCCCTCACTGCAGCCGCCATCATTGCCGCCAATGCATATTGGGCGGAATGAGCCGTTCCTGATGACGAACAATAAAGCACTCCGTAAATATAGGCATCTCCGAAAGCGGGCATTTCATAAAACTCTTCCAGAAACTTATAATGTCTGTCGTAAACCGCCTCGCTCATACATACAACCGCGATACGCTGTCCGGCATAACTGAAAATCTTGGAACCGGAAAGCATCAATATATAATTGTCGGTATATCTCGCGACGGTCGACACATACGGTTCTACGCCCGGAGTACTTATATCTGTACGGAAGTCCATTCCGAAATACGCCAGATCTTCCAATACAATCACATCATATTTTGTTGCGAGACGTCCTATTATTTCAAGTTCTTCTTCTGTCAGATTCGTCCACGCTGGATTATTGGGATTACTGTAAATAATTCCGGTGATATTACCTTCCCTAAGCATGCTCTCAAGCTTCTCCTCCAGAGCCTTTCCCCGGAAAGAATAGATATCAAAGGCTGCCTCTTTTATTCCCAATAATTTTGCCTGATTTCGCTGTGCTGGAAAGCCGGGATTCATAAACAGCATGGTATCCTTTCCCGGTATACGCTGGGCAAGAAGCAACATGAGCGTGAAACTTGCCTGCATCGACCCTACGGTCGGCACTACACCCTTTTCAGGAATGTCAATATTCATGAATCCTTTGACAAAATCCTTGGCTGCGCGCTTCAACTGCGGGATTCCGGCTATATTGGGGTATTTGTTGGCTATACCTCCCTTAAGCGCAGAAATTTCCGCTTCCACCCCGATGCTCTCTGCTTCAAGTCCGGGATTACCTATCTCTAGATGAACCATTCCCTCCCCTGCATCTTTTTCAAGTTCATTTGCAAGAGAACATATCTGTCGGATTGTAGCCGATGAAAGATCCATGATGGAAAGCCGACGGATTGCATCCGCCATTGCTTCTTGACTTAACGGAAACATATTACCTGGATTTAATTAGATTCTCTGTATATTTTCTTCCGGCACGGAATGCCTCAAGATTACTGTTTACAATTTTGTCGCCTTTTGACGAGAAAAGACGTGATATCTCCTCTTCTATGAGTTCTTTCTTTATATCTATAAATGGTGATGCAGCACCCAGAAGCACCATATTTGAACTTCTTGGAGACAACAATTCTTTTGCTGTCTCATCCATATTGAAAGCAACTACATTGCCGCTCGCCTCAAGTTCTGACTCGACTTTATCTATCACCGGATAATTATCTATGTTGACAAAAGGATTGGTGTTTGTAACAATCCATCCGTCAGAAGAAAGATAAGAACCATATCTCAAAGCCTCCATAGGTTCAAGCGAGACAATAAGGTCTGCGGAGCCCTGCGGTATAAGATCGGAATAGATTGGATCAGAACTTATGCGGAGATTAGACTGCACGTCACCCCCACGCTGACTCATACCGTGGACCTCTGCCTGTTTCAGGAACAGATTCTCTTTCAGTGCCGCAGCTCCGAGAATTGTGGCGATAGTGAGTATTCCCTGACCTCCGACACCCGCCAATATTATATCTGTTTTCATATGTTACTCTTTTGTGATGATTTGACACTATTGTTTTTTTGCTGATGCGTGACGACGTGCGGTCTGAATGCATTCACGTCTGGAAACAATTACCGACAGTCCAGGATAATCTATCTCCTCCTTGAAAAGCCTGACCATATCATTGTGATTCTTAGGGAGAGAATCTATTGTACGCACATGTTCAGGCAACGCGCCGAGACCAAGACAAATATCCTCAAGCTTTCCTGTTCCCTGAGAATCCTGTCCTCCGGTCATTCCGGTGGTCAGGTTATCCGATATTATCACCGTCATATGGGTGTTCTCGTTGATTGCATCAAGAAGACCGGTCATTCCGCTGTGGGTGAAAGTTGAATCACCGATAATTGCCACAGCCGGATGCTGTCCGGCATCCGCAGCACCTTTTGCCATAGTGATCGATGCGCCCATATCAACACAAGTGTCTATGGCGTTGAAGGGTTTCAGGAAACCGAGTGTATAGCACCCTATATCGCCGAAAACCTTTGCATTATCATATCCCTCAAGCACCTCGTTAAGCGCACAATACACATCTCTGTGCCCGCAGCCTTGACATAAAGCCGGAGGTCTGGACACGACAGTTGCAGAGACCTTCTTATTTTCAGGTGCTTTAAGAACTGAAAGCGAAGGCATTATCCGGACTATTGTTGTCTTTACCTCATCCGGCGACAATTCTCCGTCACGAACCACATCACCGCTCAGTTTGCCATAAATCCTTTTCCCGGTATCAAGAAGGCCGCGCAACCTTGACTCTATAAAGGGCTGCCCCTCTTCAAGGACAAGGATGGCATCACAAGAATCATAAAGTCTGCGTATCAGCTTCTTTGGCAACGGATATTGGCTGATCTTAACTGTCGGGAAAGGAACATCGCCGGAAAAAGCCTCTTTAAGATAATTGTAAGCGATTCCACTTGCAATTATTCCCAGCTCATGACGTGGAGCCTCCTCGTATCTGTTGTATGCCGACCCTTCAGAATCTTTTATAAAGCACTCATAATCAGATATAAGTTGTCTGTTGCGAATCTTAGACATTGCAGGCATCAGAACCCATTGTTTCGGATTATCCGGATAACTTCTTCCATTCTCTGCCGAGGGAGAGTCATCCACTTCGACTACAGCCCTGGAATGGCTCAGTCGTGTGACAAATCTGAAAAGAACCGGGATATTGAATTTTTCCGACAGTTCAAAACCCGCACGCGCCATATCATAAGCCTCCTGCTGATCTGAAGGCTCAAGTGCGGGAATCATCGCAAAATCAGCATAAAAACGCGAATCCTGCTCATTTTGCGACGAATGCATTCCGGGATCATCTGCCGCCACGACAAGAAGACCGCCGTTCGCTCCCGTCATTGCAGAATTGACGAAAGGATCGGCGGCTACATTCAGACCCACATGCTTCATTGACGTGAATGTACGCTTACCGCAGAATGACATGCCGAGAGCTTCTTCCATTGCTGTCTTCTCGTTTGATGACCAATGGGAATGTATACCTCGCTCCTTTGCCACAGGATTTGTCTGCACATACTCCATTATTTCAGTGGACGGTGTGCCGGGATATGCATATGCGCCTGACAGACCGGCATTGATTGCACCTAATGCAAACGCCTCGTCACCGAGTAAAAGTCGTTTTGTTTTCATGATCGCGTAAATCTAAGGTATGTTAAGTGTTGTTTTCTAATTGTCGTATTAAGTCCGGATGCGCTGCACCGCTCCCTTGTATGGACATTGCAAATATAAGAATTTTATCAATTACAATAATAATACTTAAATCTGTTTAAAAACATTAAATTCCCAGATATGTCCATATATTTACATAAACTTGGTTTATTATATTTGCTGATATGACAATATATCCTTAAATTTGCGAAAATTTCACTAAGTAAACCTTTCATCAATGAAAAAAACATTGAATATAATCCTGCTCTTGATATTATTCTGCAGTTCTGCTGCATACGGGCAGGTGAACTGGAGTTTCAATCTAATAGGAGACAAAACAGCTTCTCCCGCATTGGAAATAACAGCAACGATAGGTCATGGCTACCACCTTTACGCCATCGACAATCCGGACGGTGGCATGCCATTGCAATTCTTTTTCGATTTCAAGGGCTGCAAGCCTTCCGGATCAGTTACTGCTGATAAAAAATACACTGTCGCCTATAATGACGTTTTCGAATCTAACGAACATTATTATACTGGAACAGTTAAATTCACGCAAAAACTGACTCCTACTGCAGAATCTTTCTCCGTTGCAGTCGAGGCAAAGGGACAAGTCTGCGATGATCATGGATGTTTTCAGGTAGGAGACTCGCATAAATTTATCGGAACAGCAATCCTGGAAAAATCAGATACTGACGATAAAACAAGAAACGATTCCGGGACTGAAGAGGAGTCGGCAGAAAACAAATCAGAGCAACTTGTGACTCTCACCGACTCATTACAGACGGCTGAACCGTTTATGACCCCGGAACCAAACATGTCAGACATTAAGGCTGATGACTGGTGGGCAAATGTAGAAGCTGAGATGAAAATGTTTGAGGAAGCACCCGAGCAACAGACAAGAAGTTTATGGTATATATTCATAACCGGTTTCATCGGAGGTCTAATTGCACTTGTAACCCCCTGCGTATGGCCGCTGATTCCCATGACTGTAAGCTTCTTCCTTAAACAGAACAAAAGCAGAAGCAAAGCAATCGGAGCTGCCACGACTTACGGAATTTCCATCATAGTCATATACGTTTTGCTCGGACTGCTTGTGACAATAATATTCGGTGCTTCAGCACTCAATGAACTTGCAACAAGCGCAGGCTTCAACATTGCGTTCTTCATTCTTCTTGTTGTGTTTGCTGTATCATTCATGGGAGGATTCGAACTGACACTGCCCGCTTCTTGGTCAAATAAGATTGATTCTAAAGTAGACAGTACGACAGGATATCTTTCTATTTTTTTCATGGCATTCACTCTTGCTCTTGTCTCCTTTTCATGCACAGGTCCTATTATAGGTACATTGCTCGTTGAGGCGGCGGCAACTTCCAACTTCGTTTCTCCGGCAATAGGGATGTTCGGCTTCGCACTTGCACTCGCTCTCCCCTTCTCTCTTTTCGCGATGTTCCCGACAATGCTTAAATCCATGCCGAAAAGTGGCGGATGGATGAACACGGTGAAAGTTGTGCTCGGCTTCCTTGAGCTTGCCCTGGCATTGAAGTTCCTGTCGGTTGCTGACCTTGCCTACGGCTGGAGAATACTTGACAGAGAGGTGTTCATATCCCTTTGGATTGTAATATTCGCACTGCTTGGAGTATACCTGCTTGGAAAAATCACATTTCCTCACGATTCAAAAACAGAGAGAATCGGAGTAACACGTTTCATGCTTGCCTGCGTTTCACTCGCATTCGCGGTGTACATGCTTCCCGGTCTTTGGGGTGCGCCGCTCAAAAGCATAAGTGCGTTCGCACCTCCGGTTTCAACCCAGGACTTCAACCTTTATGAAGGAAGTGTCCATGCGCAAGTCGATGATTTCGATGAAGGAATGAGGCTTGCCGGGAAACTTGACAAACCGGTTTTACTTGACTTCTCAGGATATGGATGTGTGAATTGCCGCAAAATGGAAGCAGCGGTATGGACAGATCCTGCTGTAAAATCCAAGATTGACAATGACTACATCCTTGTGACCCTGATGGTTGACGATAAAAATCCGCTGCCGGAACCAATAGTTGTAAAAGAAAAAGATGGCAAAGAACGCACGCTCCGCACATATGGCGACAAATGGAGCTACCTGCAGCGCACTAAATTCGGAGCTAACGCACAACCATACCATGTAATTGTCGACAAACAGGCAAAACCGCTTGCACCGGCTTTCGTATATAAGGAAGACATTCCGGGCTATGTCAAGTTTCTTGACAATGGGAAAAAACGTTTTTACGAAGATTCATCTAAATGAGAAAATTTCTGATATTGTCTCTTGTAACGATCTGCGCCGTTCTTTCAGGAATGGCGCAGACCTATATTCAATATGTCGATTCGGCTGACAACTATATTAAACGTGAGAACTGGGAAGCGGCAGAACGAATGACAATAGCTGCTCTCAGACTGAAACCTGCCAACAAGCTCAACTATCTCCTCTGGTCTAATCTCGGTGACATCAGAACACGTCAGCAGAATTACGAAGGAGCACTCGAAGCATTTGAAATAGCCCTTGCGTCAGCACCCAGAAAGGAATTGATTCTCAATAACCGAGCATATACATACCTGCAGATGGGCGAAGCCGAGAAAGCTCTTGCCGACATCGATTGCTCTCTTTCTCTTGACTCTGTCCAGGAATGGCCTCTGCGGATTAGAGGCAGTCTGAATCTTGGCAAAGGCAGGTATAACGATGCGGACAGGGATTTTTCTTCCTTGCAAAGACATTTCCCAACAAATGCTGCGGCATATTCAGGGTTAGGCAAACTTGCCGCTTTAAGGGGAGATGCGGACACCGCAGCGAAACTTCTTAAACAATCACTTGATCTGGAGCAGGATGAAGATACCTGGTTTTATCTTGTGCTTGTCAACATTGAATCAGACAAGATTCCCAAGGCAAAAGAGCTTCTGCTTACAGCCTTGAAACGCTATCCTCGTAGTGGAAACCTTTATCTGGCAAGAGGAATAATTCACAAAAGAAACTTTGAAAATGACGCAGCCGAAATAGATAAAAAAATTGCGATTGACTATGGTGCTGACCCACATCTGGTTGAGCAATATTTTCCAAAATTAAAAAAATAAATTCCTAAAAAAGCCCCCTTGTTTGGGGCTTTTTTATTAACTTTGCAGAAGAGGAGCGAGACTCCTCTTCTTTGTGTATAATGATTCCTGTCAAATCAAAAACCCTTACCTCGTTGGAACAATTAGCCTTACATATTGAGTATCTTTTGTTGCGTCATGATTGCGTTATCGTGCCGGGATTCGGCGCGTTTATAAACGCCCGTAAGGCTGCGAGATATGATGCCTCGGAAAGTCGATGGTACCCGATGAAAAGAGAAGTGAGATTTAACAAGGCTGTCAACCATGACGATGGTCTGCTCGCCAACTCCTATTCCCGGAAATGTTCACTACCGTTTCACGAAGCGCGGATACTGCTTAATTCAGACATCCGTCGCATGAAATCACTTCTTGAAGAAGAGGGAGAGGTGTCATTGGGAAGACTTGGAACAATATTTCTTGGAGAAGAGAATACTCTTCAGTTCTCTCCTATCACGACTCCTGATCAGATGGGTAGAGAAATGGGATTGATTTCTGTTGCGGCAACTATTGCGGCAACTGAAGGTAAAAATGAATCATCAAAAAATTCCAAAGATAGAATACACGGCTTCAATCCGGAAAAGAACTATTACATACCGGTCAACAAGACAATCGCAAAAATGGCAGCATCGCTTATGGTTGTCTTGATAGTTGCAATCATGTCCGTTCTCCCCTCCTCCCGGCGAACGGCTGAAGACCGTGCGTCTGTTCTACCGATGACTGAGATATTGGACACGGCATCAAGCGAAAAAATTGAATCTGAAATTCTCAGACAGAATAAGGATGATGAGCATGCAGTCTCAGAATCCGATATTCAGTCCGAATCCGATATAATAGGTGACTCCGTGTCACGCGTTAGAGAAAAAGAATTTTTTCTAATAGTCGGCACATTCCGTTCGGAATCCGAAGCAGACAACTTTATAAGAAGTCGCAAACACGATTCATGTAATCTGATTTCAGTGCCTTCAAAAACGCTTTTCAGAGTCGCAGCAATGGCATCAGACGATAAGTCCGAATTAGTCAAAGAATTAAACTCTGAAAAGTTCAGATCAAGCTATCCGGAGGGATGGATCTGGGAAAATAAATAGTAAATTTTTTAAGATTTTTTCATCAAAAATTTGCACAGTTCAAAAATAAGTTGTAACTTTGCATCGCAATTCGGGAAAACAACGTTTGAAACGGGTTGCACCAACAGAAAAATGCGAAAATAGCTCAGTTGGTAGAGCACGACCTTGCCAAGGTCGGGGTCGCGGGTTCGAGTCCCGTTTTTCGCTCAAGAACAATGAAATAGTTTGTGTTTAGATCTCTACAAAATGCGAAAATAGCTCAGTTGGTAGAGCACGACCTTGCCAAGGTCGGGGTCGCGGGTTCGAGTCCCGTTTTTCGCTCCAACTAAACACAAACGTTTGTCTAGGTGGCGGAATTGGTAGACGCGCTACTTTGAGGGGGTAGTGACCGTTTGGTCGTGTGAGTTCGAGTCTCATCCTGGACACTTCATTAAATCTCAGATAATCTTTTAGGTTGTTTGAGATTTTTTTACGAAAAACATAATAATATCATGTCTAGGTGGCGGAATTGGTAGACGCGCTACTTTGAGGGGGTAGTGACCGTTTGGTCGTGTGAGTTCGAGTCTCATCCTGGACACTTCATTAAATCTCAGATAATCTTTTAGGTTATTTGAGATTTTTTTTACGAAAAACATAATAATATCATGTCTATTTGAGTTTGTACCTGAGCAGTTTGCCGCAGTTGTCGGCCACCTCTTCTATTATCCTGTGGCATACTGTTTTCGGCAGTCTTATTTTGGTGCCGACTGCTATGAAATCCGAGATTGATAAATTGTTAATTTTGTATATGGCAAAGAAGAAGCGACAAGGACATGCAAATATGATTTTTTCCTTGTCTTTGATGCCATTCTATACGTGGACAAGACCGGCTGTCAATGGCGTAATCTACCTCATGACTTTCAGGCATGGCAGACCGTATATTACTATTTCCGTGCATGGAGTGCCATCGGCGAGTTCAAGAATCTGCTTGACAGCCTTGTCGCAGAAGTGCGATTTCAGGAAGGTCAGACACCGGAACCAAGTGTCGCGGTTGTAGATTTCATCGCCTTGACAATCACTGCGCCGGGTGGCAGTTTTGCCACCTCGTCTTTTGCTGCCTCCATAAGGTGCCATTATCACTGAGTCGTTGAACAATAAAACTATCCTCTTACCATTTCTGTGTCCCGTTGTATCTGTCTATTGTTGTATCTGTCTATTTATGTACCTTATTCGTCTCCAGCCAGCCCTCAATATTTTAATGAGATTCGGTTAATCCGATAACATAGGAATTAAGACAAATTCCTTACCATTCCAACCTATGAGCCGGGTATCGTCAAGGGCAGCGATGCGATAAAGTGGATATGGTACGTTGAAATACCTGTCAAATACTTTGCCGTTCCATTCTATTTTGTAGATGGTCGGTGCGTATTTGTCAGCATCGGAATATCCATACCCCCAATGCAGAGCATATATATAATTAGACGTACAGGTTACATCTACCGTATGTAGACTATTCATAGCCTCGAAGTCGGCTTCTTCAAGCGTCTTTGGGTCGAAGGTGTCCTCTCCGATTTTTACCGATTTGATTGTCTTTCCGTCGGTGTCGAATATCTCGATGACTGGGTGAAGTTTATAGGCAAAAGCGAGCCTATTGTGTTTATCAGAATAGACCATTTCCCCGGTGTTAGGCATCCATGTCTGTAATTCGGGAGAAATGTTAATCTGTCTGATTGTATCAATTTTTGATGTAGCAAGGTCAGCGGTCATGGCATACTGGCGACCACCGTTTGGCTCCCTTCCAATAAATACATATTTGTCCGTGCCGGTCATATATACATCCTGAACGTACTGCGAGAGAGGGAATGGCACGGTGCTGTTGCTGTCCATCAGATAGTGCCGTGTCCTGACAAACGCTGTATCATTCTCGACGGTAAAAATCTCGCAATCGTCCTGCCCGACAACGCGGAGTGCGCCATTGTCGGAGATAAAAGGATAAGGCATATAGGAAGTATAATATCCGTCCTCACGTTTGCCCATGTCCGGGCCTATACTGATTGTGTTGTTAGAGTTGTCGATAACTGCATGACGAAGAAGCCGTTGGCCGTATCCGTCCTCACATTCAAAGACAAACAGCAATGTATCTCCGGACATTTTCATATCTGTTACATGCCTTATTGCGGGCAATGTATCGCCGGTTATTTCAAGTCTTGAAAAAGTGGCAGCAGACTGTGCGTTGGCACACCCAGACATGAACAGGAATAACGCCATTATCTGTAATATCTTCATTTTATTTCGAGTGGTATATATGGAACTGACATTCGGGTTGCATCGGCATTATTCATCACCTTGCCATCCTTGCCGACAATATGAACCCTGTTGCTATCTCCGCCCATCTCTGAGATCATAAAACCGACCGGCGATTTGAAATAGCGTACAAGAGTTTTTTCAACATCGGTTGCCGAGCATCGTTTATCGTTGCCGTCACGGTATGTATATTCCATTATGGGATTGTTCGTGCGTTCAAATCCGATTGCCTCCCAGACAAATTGTCTTTCAGCATCTTCTATTTTTAGGATAAGACCTGGCAGACCTCCGAATTTGTAAGGACCGAAAGGCAGGGGAATTTCAGGCGTAAACCATGCCGTATAATTTCGTCCGGCAAATTCAACAGTTGCCTTACGACAGTCATAGCCCATAATCGAATCGGTGGTTTCATCACTGAAACTCCATTCCAGCGTTGGAACAGAATCAGAATAGACAAAGAACGCGGACATTGACAGCCGGTATTTCAAATCGGCTTTCTCTCCCTGAACGGGTCTGATGATTTCCAATGGCCACGGATGACCTGACACATTGGAATATGAATCAGCTCCACGACGTATTTGTTCGGTAGCCAACGAATCGAAGTGGTTGATTATGTCGCTGTAATCTTTGACGCTACATTTACCTATCTGCACAATCCTTGTGTCGTTGAGGAAGTCCCGTTGGTCGGGGTGGAATTTATATTTAAGCGAATATGTAACCTTGTATCTCGCCGTATCGACAGGAGTAGCGCGGTCAATAATTCGTGAACAGGTTTCCTGTGCTGCACCTGTAATCCACAGGAAAACAAAAAGTAGAGATAATAGATATTTCATAACTGTGGTTTTTAGAATATTCTGAATCGGATTTTGAGTAACACACTGCGAGGGCGTATGTTGTAAATTGCCTTTGACTCTGTAAGAGCTGAAAGACTGGAATATACATACGACCTGCGGTTGAGCAGGTTGTCGCATGACAGCGTAAAGCTGAAACGCTTTATGGTATACTTCGCCTCGGCATTGAGCAGAAGGAAGGACTTGTAGCCGTCGTTGAAGTTGTTGTAGTAATGGTAGAGCGATGTAGTAAGCGTAACGCCTCCGGGAATTGTAAAGTCGAGAGAAGCCTTGTTCGTTACGGTGCGCAGCCACGGAAATCTGTCATATCCTTTCTGCTGTGTCGCCGACTGCGAATAGTTGCCTTGATAAGATACACCTAACCATTTGAACGGCGTCAGGCTGATATCAGCGTTCACTCCTATGCTGTTGCCGGAGTAGCGCAACACCTAGTCCTGAACGAGCAGCGGACTGTCGTAATAAGAATATGTAACCGAGGCTCCGATTTTCAGACGTCTCCAGTCGAAACCCTGACTTGCATGAATTTTTGCCGAAATCATATCTCCGTTCTCCGATGTACGGCGACTGATGGTACGCTGCACTATGCCGTCGTAGTAAGAACCATATAACACTTCGGGCGACTGTCTGTTCCATGAAACCTCCGCTCCGGCGAAACTCATTGAAAGAATGTTCTTGAAATCGTAGCCTAACGTGTAATGCTGATTCATGCCTTCGTACAGCCCTGCCACGTGGTAAGCCGACAACTGGCGGTAGGATGTCAATATATGCCCGGAATACAGCGTTTCAATCGAGGGTGTCATATAGTTCAACATTGCCGATGCTTTGAGGTTATGGCTGCTGTTGAATTTGTATGTGAAGTTGAGCGACGGCTCGACTCGGAAACGGTTTTTGTCGGTGATGTTGCCGTCAAGTCTGTTGTTCAACCGGAACAAGCGATATTTTAATGGCAAATAGAGCGAGGTGTGGATCTTTCGGGTGCTGAACATCATTTCAGCTCCAACTCCGGCATCGAGATGGTCGAGTGTAAGGTCGTTGTCTGCGGCATCAAGTCTGCTTTCGAGTGAATTGTGATGATAGTTGACAATCGCCGAAGGGTGAAGCGTGAAATTGCCAACCTTGAACGCCGACAGTAATCCCGCACGGTTCTCGGTGGATATATTGCGGAAATCCACGAGTTGATACAGCATATCACCATGTATGATGTCAGGGAACAGATTGGGGGAAACAGACAGGCTGTGCGGCCGCTTTTCCAGGTTGACAAGCGAGGAAATCTCAAAGCCACGGTCAGCGGAATTGCGGTGCGTCATGTGAAATTTGTTGAGCAGGCGGTAAGTGTCGGTCTCACCAATCTGGCTCACGTTGTCGCCTCCGGCGACAATACGACTGTCGGCTTCGGTTGTGCTCCAGTCAAATTTCAACTGCTCTTTGAGATAGCTTTCATCGCCGTTGTTCATAAATGTAAGGTCGCCGTAGGCTTTCTGCATACGCGCAGTGCCGTCCATCATTTCATCAACGGTGCTCACTCCGCCGTCGGGCAGATAATTGGTAGTTGCAGAATGACTTTGCCTCGTGTCGCGGTCGTTCAGATAAGCTGCGTTGATACCGAACTCACCTGATTCCCCTACGCGATATACATTGTTGAATGTGGCGTTATGCGAGCGGTTGAAATAGTAAAAGCGCTTGTCTATACCCGGAGCCGACGGCATGGAGATTGTTGAGATATTGCTTGTACGCGAATAATCGTTGTCGAAGGAATACAGCTCCTGCGACAAGTCCTCTCCGGTATTGTTGCCCTTGTATGTCGCAAGAAACTGGCTGTTGCGACGGAAATATGTAGCTATCGCGGAGTTGTTCCATAGTCCCACGTTGCCATAGCCACCTCCAAGTGTTGCAATGAGATTGAAAACTCCTTTGACTCCCTCTTTGAGCCGCAGGTTGATTGAGGCCTGTTCCTCCGGGCGCAGACCTTTGAGTGCCTTTATGTCCTGATGGTTCTCCAATACCTGCACGGTCGCGATGTTGTTGGGGTCGATGTTATTTGTGGCAATGCCGTAATGTCCTTTCATGAGGTCAAGACCTTCTATGTAGAAATTCTTGATGGGTTTGCCTTGATAAGATACCTGTCCGGCATCCGACACTGTAATACCCGGCATTTTCCTCAAGACATCTGCTATCGACTGATCTGTTTGTGAGAGAAAAGAGCCTACGTTGTAATTTATGGTGTCGCCGTGCGAATATACTTTCTTCGACTTTACAACGACCTCTTTCAGTTCGACGGCGCGGTTCTCCACTATAATTTCATAATTACCGGTGCGGTTGGGTACTATAATCTCCGTCGGAGCAATCTCGACACTCGACGCTTTTAGAATAAGGCTGTCGCACTCGCTTTTAACCGATATTTGAAACTTGCCGTTTTCGTCTGTTAAAGCAGATGACAAGATGGTTTTAGGAGCATTTGACGGCGATGCAATCACACTGACAAAGTCCACAGCAGCACCTTCGTCGTTTTTGACAACACCGCTTATAATACTCCGGCTAAAACATTGCAACACAGCGCAAAACACCATTAACAGTATAATTGAAGCCTGTTTCATAAGGGTAAGGATATGGCTGGGTGCCAATGATTTGACACCCAATCAAATAATATGTATTATTCTAATTACTCCTTTTTCTTTAGTTGAACCGGAACTACAAAGTGGACTTTAACGAGTCGGCCACTGTCGATCATCTGTTCAAGCCTTACGCCGTTAAAATTCCGACTTATAGCGGCAGCAACTTCTGCTCCGTCCGGAGTATCGGCTGAAACATCCTTGACTCTTCCATCCTCATCTACCACAATCTCAATATTTACTTTAGTGTCTTTATCAGGTTGGATTGTTTCAACAGAACATCGGATAATATCCGCCAAAGGTTTTTGGTTCTCAAAAGGAGAAGGGATAACTGTATGTGTTTCGGTCTCCGGTTTTGATGGGTTAGACTCTAAATCCAGAACTTGAGGCGTAGAACCCGGTTGCGTTTCTTCTGATAATAGTTCTTCGCGAAGACTATAACCTGATATTTCTGAAAGAAAACGGGATGAAACAGGCATTGACAATGCCGTACCTGCAAGAGCGACAGCTGGAATTGCGCAGAGTGCAATCAGCATGGTCTTCCTTGACGGACGCTTCTTGCTCATTATAAGAACTCTTTTACGAAAACTGCGCTTATCTGCCGCAAAACTATTTGCTATCGAAATAGATCTGTTGCCCATCACTTTGACCACCAGCAATCTTTGGTAATCGTATGTTTCTATTCCTGAATTGATAACCGCCTCGTCTGCCTCAAACTCATGATTGAGTTTCATAAGTTGTCTTGTCATCCATGCGAAGGGATTATACCATAGCAGGATACAAAAAAAGTCGGCAAAGAGTACGTCAATCCAATGCCGTTGGATGGTATGTGCCTTTTCGTGGATATAGATGCACGATGAGTTATCTAATTTAGTATCTTGCATGAAGATATAGTTGCCCCAACTGAAAGGCGCGATGACATCATCTGCTATACGACAGATTGTAACACCATCTATTCTCTTTTTCTCACTGACAGCAATCATTCTGAACAAGCGCAGGAATGATATTATTTCACGGCAAGATAAAACGACTATGCCTGAGAGATAGACAATAAGAACAATGGAAAGCCATGGGAAAGCAGGTACTGAATCGTTCTCTACGATCGTCGTTTTCATTACTGACAACGTAGAATTCATATTCATCACAGAATCCACATTTGTGACAACCGTCTCCGACGGTAGTGAAATTAGCGTTGAATCAAGAATACATGGCAAAGCAAGCGACAGCAGAAGCCCGGTAATAACAGCCAATCTGTTGAAGCGAAAATGGCGGCTACGGTTTATTATCTGATGCAACACAGGGTATAGCATAAGAATAAAAACCGAAACGGATAGAGAGTATGATAAAAGTCCGCCCATATTCAGTCTGTTTTATTGTTATGGGATTTTTCTACTTCGTCAAGCAATTTCCTTAGGTCCTCTACAGGAATATTGCCATCTTCAACCAATGAGGAGACAACACGGAGGTATGAATTTTTGAAATATCGTCCCACGATTGAAGACAGGGATTTCTTTCCCATGTCTTCCTCAGCAACAATAGCATAATATTGATAGGATTTTCCTTTGGGAGTATGACCGACATATCCCTTTTCTTCAAGAGCGCGCACTATGGTTGAGATAGTGTTGAAATGAGGTTTGGGATCCTCATAAAGCTCCACTATCTCTCTTACATAGAGCGGACCTTTCTTCCAGAATAGCCCTAACACTTCTTCCTCTTTTGCGGTTAGTTTTTCCATACATGAAATATTGATGGCACAAAGATACAACTATATTTTGTAGTTATAACTATTACTTATAGTTAATAATTGTTAAGACTGGGTTTGGTAACGGTAAATGTACGCAAAAGTGTATATAGATTTCGGAGTTGTCGGGTATCTCGTTGCCGATCCGCCGCAACGCTACCAGCCCCCGACATAGACACCTCGCCCATCGTTTCGCACCCCCGGCCTCTGACACCACGCAGGCAGACGATTCTCAAAATCGCCTGCCTGCGCTGTCTATGTATGATTCGCTGTTTCTATCCTATTTCAAGGAGTTAATTGCTTTGGTAAAAAGTGTTTTTTTGCTTTTCAATATAAGATTGCCCAATCATCATAAGCGATTGAATATACCGGAATCTTTATCGGAGTTTGTAATTTTCTGTTTGGGAGATTTAGATGGCTTACCAAATGGCAAGTTATACACAAAGTTCACATATACCATATTGGCGTTGTTCTTGATTCTCTCAACAGTTGAAGTTGAGAGAGCTTTTGTTCCGTATGTTTTCTGTATCTGTTTCCATGATTCATAGAACGGATAACGTATGCCTATGCCAACTGTCATTGTCTGTATTGGTCAGTATGATATCTCAACTTTCGCCATGCTCGGACGAGTGGTTAGTATTTGCCCGGATAACATTTCGGTCTCTGTCTGATAGAATATTTCCGCCGACCATTTTTTATAATCCAGATATACCGAGGGTGCTATGGTATAGCCTGTATGGTTCCATTTCTGACCCATATAGCTGTTTCGTGTGTACATTATTTCTGAATACAACCGTAGGCGCAGGAGGTTGTTAGACAACGGCATCCATTGCATGAACAAGCTCGCCTTGTAGTATTGCATCCATTTAAGATTGTCGATTGTCTCATTTATCACTCCGTCTTTAGTGCTGAAGACCGGAGCAATCTGACTCTTGCCATAAGTATATGAAACCTCTGGATTGATTATGAATTTTCTGAACCCTTTGAAATACGAAAGACTGATGGCATGTGTATTTTGTGGTTTTAGATTTGGATTACCAACATACAGATAATCAATATCCTTGTAATAAGGATTGAATGTCAGCTGGGATATGGTTGGGTTAAGTGTGTTGACCTCATAGTTCAACGTAAGTTCAGATGATCTGTCGATGAAATATGCGACATTGAGTTGAGGACGGAAATAATAGTAGTGATGGTTCCGTCCATTCATATCCTTGAAATAATTGCCGTTAAGTCCAAGACTCAGAGAATAATTCCACTTTTGTCCAATCATGCCATTCAATCCTGCGTAGGTATATAATTCGTTGGTTGTGGTCGATAAGTCCGAATATTTTTGTGATGCTGTATTATAGGCATATCTGACACCGACAAGGAATTTTGTCATGGGCTTGATTGTGTAGCCATACCATCCTTCCCCGATCAGAGAATATTTATCAGTCTCAATATTGGTTTTTGTTGTGAATCCATCATCAATTCCACTTTCTGAATAGTAGTAATTGTATGATGAATTATAGTAGGTACCAACGGCATTGAATGTCAATTCATGGCGACCAAAGATTTTATTGAAATATAAATCGAGCGAGGGATTGAGATATTTGTCCTTGTCGTGGCTTGACGCTGTTCCTTGCAAATCTGAGCCAAGACGAGTCATAACTAAGTCCTGTAAAGACGAGCGTCTGCGGTTTAGAGCTCCAAGTGAAAACTTTGCATTGAACACATAATCATCCGGCTTTACATTTGAATAGATTAATTCAGCCAGATGCTGCTCATAAGCATACGGGCTTTTGCGTCCGGTTCGTGTTTTGGAATAGAAACCATCCCCCAATGGATACGAAATTTCTTCATCAAGACGGCGGTCATTATAATTGCGATAGTTGATGTTATACATCACTCCCAATGTTGAACGCCCCCAGTTATATTTCAGACTCGCCACGTCATTACCGAATCCTGTGGTGACTGCATTCAATGTGTTAAGCATCAAGGAACCACCGGTCTGTTTCTTCGTAATCACATTGATAACCGCTCCCAATCCCATATTGGAATACTGAATCGGAGGCTGGGAATAGTATTGTATCTTTGAGATGTTATCGCTTGGGATAGATGCAAGATCTGCCGATGATGACGGTACACCGTTAATCAGTATCTTCACACCTTTACCATCACTGGAACTGATCGTCAGATCAGATACCAAAATCTTGGGCAATGTCTGTATTGCCTGAATCGCCGTTGGAAACTGTTGTTTTTCCGACCGCGTAAGTACATAGTCCTTATGGTCAGAGAAACGGTTCACCATCTCTGCCGTAACCACTACCTCGTCAAGAGTGGTGGTTACGGAGTCCGTCTTGACTTCTTGTTGGGCTTGTGCCAATAATGGAAACAAGAACGCAAAAATAAAAATAAATTTTCTCATGCTTTACGAAATTTTCCTGCAAAGCAAGTGAAAATGCCTCAATCTGACCTAAAAATTTGTCTGACTTTTATCTGACAAATTCTGACAGAATTGTAAATCAGCTATTTATCCGAAGTTCGGAAGAGTCGCCCCGGTTGCATACAATCTCCATGTTTGCCTTGGCAAGAGCGTTCTTTGTGCGTTTCACAAGAGTATAAAGCGATTCCTCGGCATTATTTTTATTACCCCAGAGAGATTCGCACAAGCTTCGTTTATCGACTTTCATGCCCGGTGCTTCAAGAAGCATTCGAGTCAACTGACGCTGCATGGGAGTGAGTTTGATACCGTCAAGCGATGGAGATGCGGAAATGGCAATAAATTCTGCATCGGGTGTCTCAGTTTCTTTTCTTTTCCAGATAAGCATACTTGCCATTGAGAGAATAGAGAGCACGAACAGAATTCCCGATAATGTCTGATCCGAAGCATATAAAATCGAAGCCATTGAACAATCGGCAAACCCTTGAACTTGTATTGCAAGCCCTTCAGCAGCGTGTTCGGGCATAAGCATAATGGAATCAGATGCTATCTTATTTCCTCCGATTCCACGCGAAGCACTTTTAGTATCAACAAGCGCAAGTGTAAAGTACGTCACGTCTTTCAGCGACGGGGTTCTGAAATTGACATCCGATGCCTGATATATCAAAGGCTTATGGGTGGTTTCGTGCATGTGCCGTATGGCAGCAATAGTGTCGGGACGCGTCCACAGTTCACTATTCTTATTAGCTAAAGCAAACATCGCATCATTAAGGTCATCTGCGATATTTTGTTTAGCGTTTGAGTATGATAAGCAACAGGTAATAACCGACGCTATCATTAAAGCCAATGGAATGAACATACCATAACGAAGTGCTGAACCGGAATTGGCAGATAAATTATTCTTCATAGTAGCGGTTGATTTCATGGCATATTCATACGTTTATAATCGACTTGCCAAAGAAAGTCGACAGCATGGCGAGGGTAGAAATGGTGAAATTATGCTCACCACTCAACCATCGTGTAATTTCATTAGGACGCTTGCCGAGAGCCTCTGCAAACTGCTTTTTGTTAAGCCCTCTTTCCTGCATAAGAGCGGCAAGCCGATTTGAAATTGCAAAAGAGAGACGGGTTTCCTCGCGTTTCTCAATCGGGATTTCGTTAAAAATCTCCTGTAACGATATATTAGCAGTTCTCATACTTCAAAAGTTTTATCGGTAAGTATCTCTTTTTCTGTAATCTCCACGTTACCGGCACGTACTTCCTGTTTAAGCAGACGCTCAAACTTCTGCAAGTCAATGACGTAACCTTGAAGCGTATCGTCTTCCTCGTAAGTGCGGCTGCGCTTGACATCACCGTTGCCGAGGATTAGAATTTTATCTGTCAAACGAAGGCAATATAAACGGAGTTTCGATTTCAGAACAGGGAGAGCAACAACAGAATCACTCATCTTACCCTCTCTGCGGAAGTATCTCTCCAATGCTCCATTAGATAAAATCTGTTCTACAAAACGCATGATAGCCTGAAAATCAGGATTCAATTCAGCGTCTTGTCTGAATTTAGAAACGAATTATTCAAATTCGCTCTGTTCGTCAGACAAGAATTGTATTGTGTACATGGTGCAACTTTCGCTGCTGTTTACCAAAAGGAGTTCTACTTCGCTCATAATACCTTGCGTTTATAATGTCAACGCAAAGTTACGAAAAAAGTTTTACATAAATGTAAAATTGTGCAATTAAATTTGACCGTACTATCCATTGGAGCATTAATAAACAATAAGAGGCCATAGAAATCCAGTCTGACTTGGTCAGAAAATAGGTCAGAAAGTAGGTCAGAAAACCGACATGTCGGGAAAATGCCGTCAGAAGAATAGAACAAAGTCGAATTAAAAATTTTAAGTTTCGCAAGTACTGATTTCCAGAGGTAGAGTCATAAAAAAACGACATGGATTCTTGCCTAATTGCAGGAAAATGAGCAATTTTAAGTACCACCCAAAAACTAACTCAAAGCCATGTCGATACACAAAATTACACCTTTTCTCTCGGATATCAAAGATTTTTTCAATAATTCCGATATGACAGCAGCCATGCATATCATAAGTTAGATTTTTGCTCAGATCAAAATGACCGAGCAAGACACGCTTGCAGTAAAAAGCAAGCGCAACTGCGTCTATCGGTTGCTGACAGTATTCCAATGTCTCCTTCTTTTCCCATGTTTCGGCATCAAAAACGCAAA
>RIAY01000026.1 GCA_003833075.1 Muribaculaceae bacterium Isolate-036 (Harlan)
CAGCCTCTGCTTCAGGGACATCCTCCAATCCACTGATTGAAGGCAGTAATCTTCCATTCGGCACTATGCCTCTTTCAAAACTGACCCCGGAGCAATATGAAGAGGGGGTGCTTGAAGGAATCAGGCTGCAGAATCAGGAAATCGATGCAATTACAAAGCAGCGCAGCGTTCCTACATTTGAGAACACAATTGTTGCGCTCGACAGAAGCGGTGAGATTCTCAACAGGTCCATCCTTGCTCTGTCTAATCTTGAAAATGCCTCAGGCGACACAGTTATAATGGCTGTAGTAGCCAGGGTAACACCCATTCTTTCAGAGCATTCCTCAAATATAATGCTTAATACTCAACTGTGGGAGAGAGTGAAACAGGTTTATGACAACAAAGACAAAGACATCAGTCTTACACCTGAAGACAAACGGCTAATCGAAAAAACTTATCTGGGATTTATACTCTCCGGTGCAGACCTGAAGGGCTCTGACAGGGAGAAATTTCGCAGATTGAATTCGGAACTTTCAGAACTGACAGTAAAGTATGGACAGAATGTCTCAAACGCAATGAAAGAGCCATCCCGAAGAATGTGGCTTAAAAAAAGCGATCTGACAGGTATCCCGCAATCGGTGGCGGAATCTTACAGAGAAGCTGCAAGAGACGCTCTTGAACAGGAAGGAAAAGAGGATGATGGAGATTCATATCTCGTCACAGTGTTCGCACCGTCATATCAGCCATTCATGAAATATTCGGACAGACGTGATCTTCGTGAAAAATTATACAGACTTTTCAACAGCCGAAATAACGGTGGTGAATTCGATAATACGTTAATCCTGAGGGATATTGCTAACGTGCGTCTTGAGATAGCGCAAATAATGGGTAAGAAGAATTTCGCAGAATACCAGTTGCAGAATACAATGGCAAAGACTCCGGAGGATGTAATGGACTTTCTTGAGAATCTGCGAAAAGCCTATAGCGAACCGATGAAAGTCGAGCTTAAGGAAATAGAAGAATACGCCAGGGCATCAGAAGGAAGTGACTTCAAGCTTGCTGCATGGGATTATTCTTACTGGGCAGACCGTCTGAAGAATGAACGTTATGCATTTAACGATGAAGACATGAAGCCATATTTTGAGCTTAACAATACAATCAAAGGAGTATTCGGACTTGCGACAAGACTTTATGGATACAAATTCAAGGAAACTGAGAAGATTGACAAATATCATCCGGATGTAAAGGTTTATGAGGTATATGAAAATGACGGCAAACTGCTCGGAATCCTATACGCTGATTTCTTTTATCGCGATGGCAAAAGTCCCGGTGCATGGATGACAGAATTCAGAGGTGAAACCAAAGATGACAACGGGAATAAGAACATCCCGCTGATTTCTATTGTATGCAATTTTTCAAAACCCGTGGGCAACAATCCTGTTCTTCTTACACCATATGAAGTTGAGACGTTCCTTCACGAGTTCGGTCACGCATTGCATGGGTTGTCATCCGAAGCAAAATATGCTTCGTTGAGCGGCACAAATGTTGATCATGATTTTGTTGAACTATTCTCACAGTTCAACGAAAATTATCTTACAGAGAAAGAATATCTTGACGGCTTTGCTAAACACTATGAAACCGGCAAGAAAATGCCTCAGGATTTGATCGACAGGTTTGTTAAATCCGCTCAATTCGGAGCCGCATATGCTTGCATGCGTCAACTTGGATTCGGATATCTCGATATGGCATATCACACTCTTGAGACGCCACTTAGGGCATCAGCCGACCTTGAAGAGTTCGAAAAGAACGCGCAAAACCCTGTCAGATGTTTTGAAGCTGTAGACGGTTGCATGACCTCTCCGTCATTCGGACACATTTTTTCTGGGGGATATGCAGCAGGATATTATGGATATAAATGGGCAGAATCACTTGATGCCGATGCATTCAAGGCATTCAAAGAAACCGGAATATTCAATTCGAAGACGGCAGCAAAATTCCGTAAAATGCTTCAGGCTGGAGATACCGTAGACCCTATGGAACTTTATGTTGAGTTCAGAGGTAAAAAACCGACTGTAGACGCACTTATGGAGCGGGACGGTATAATTAAATAGGTATAATGACCGAATCATGACTGAAGGCGGTGTGTCAAAATTGATAAAATTTGACACACCGCCTTGATTTTAGCCGGATGGCGAGGATGCTGTCAGAGTGGTCCGGATGGTCGTTGGCTGAATGACACATCCTCTTTGACTTTTGATGCAAGGCAAATCAAAGGTCGGTTATCGATTGCAGCCCGGAATGCATAAAGAAATTTATCATCTCCCTCCTTAACTCCGATTTTTTTTCGTAACACACACACATCCACAGGATAGTTTCTCGTTACCACATTGTATTTCTGACCTTTGATTGCCTTCAATTCTCTTTTATCCGGAATTGAATCAATTTTCAGCACCCTTCCGGGAAAATCATCATATAAGCATTCTGACACATAAAGAGACGTGTTATGTGAAACATGTTTTATACCCGGAAATCTCATACACAACGCCCCTGGAATCTTTAGTTTCATGACTCCGGCATTAGGCTCATAAAGATAACATCCTGCAGAGAAGTCGGATAGCTTTGCGATACCAGTGCCTGTCATTTTCAATTCGTTGTATGAGAAAGAGATGTCAGAAGCTATGCCGGCATCATCAAGGTCAACAATGCGGACTCCGCCAAACTTTTCATTCCGAGAGATCTCGACCAGAACCTCCTTGCATTCTCCCTTGGCACACACTATGTGAATGAATGAGGTGCATTCGATCTCTTTAAGAATTTGCGTGATATCAAGAAGAGGAGAGGATTTTATCAATATTCTGTCAGCTTTTTCACGCATCAACGACAATAATTCAATCACATCAGGAGTACAATCCGAAAAAGAATATGTTCGTCGGCTGCTTGCATCCCTTCTTGCCGGATCAATAAATATCATATCAAATTTCCCTGCCGACCTGATAAAGTCGATACTGTCGCGACAATATGGATGAATACCTTGGATATCAAGAACCTCCGCATTATGATGCAACGCATCAATCTTATTGGGGTCGATGTCACATGCTGTCACATCGTTTCCCCTCATCGCCATTGACATTGCATCAATCCCGAGCCCGGCAGTCATGTCAAGAATTTTTTTGCCGGAACCAGCCAAAGCTGCGTGATACTCGGCTACACGTTCATCGGAAGCCTGCTCAGATGAAATAAGATCCGGAAAAAGAAATTTTCTAAAGCATACGAACGACGGCAACTTGGAATAAGTCTTACGACGCGCCACAATCTGGTCTACGGCAAAATCGAGAGAATAGGGGAGAGTCTTGCCATGGTATCTCAATAACAACTTATTGATATCCTCTCGGGCATTCTCTTCAATGAAGCCGTATATCATTTCAATATCTGAATTATCAGTAACTAAAGACATGACGCGTTTCAACCTTATTCAAGTTATTTATTCAAGGAGTCGATTAATTGCGAACCCACATCAACCAATCGGCTTACAAGCAAAACTCCATTCAAATGCAAAGTTAGTATATTTTATTTATTTTACAGGCATCAGAATAATCTACAGTCGGTTTTTGCGTTAACAAAATTTAAATATTTTTTCAGGATGCGAAAAAAGAGGTATCTTTGCAGATAAAATTTTAAGACATGAATCTTAGACAACATATAAATATCGGTTCTTTAATCTTAATTTTCTCCTTATTAAGTGTTTATCCTCAACATAAAGTGTATTCAAACGATGCGCCCAAAAAGAAGGATGTATTCACAGTAGTCATTGATGCGGGTCATGGCGGACATGATTCCGGAGCAATCGGCAACAATGTTAAGGAAAAAGACATAAATCTTGGAGTCGCAAAGAAACTGGCTTCGAAGATAAAAAAACAGCTCAAAGATGTCAAAGTGGTCATGACGCGAGACAATGACACATTTGTCACGCTGCAGAACAGAGCGAAAATCGCTAATGAAAACAAAGGCAACCTTTTTATATCGATTCATACAAATTCGTTAGACAAAAGCAACCCTAACAGAAAAAAAGTATCCGGAGCATCCGTATATGCTCTTGGACTTCATAAAGACCAAAGCAACCTTCAGGTCGCACGCCGCGAAAACTCTGTGATTGAGCTGGAAAAGAACTTCGAGCAAAAATACAGTGGTTTTGATCCTTCAAAAGATGAGTCCTATATTATATTTGAGATGGCGCAGAAAAAGAATCTGGGACAGAGTCTGAAATTCGCGGATCTTGCTCAAAAGAGTCTTGTAAAAGAGGCAAAAAGGGCTGACAGGGGGGTGAAGCAAGCTGGATTCTGGGTTTTATGGGCGACATCTATGCCGGCTGTGCTTGTTGAACTTGACTTCATCTGCAATCCGAATTCCGCAGTATACATGGGTTCTGAAAAAGGGCAGAGTCAACTTGCCGATGCTCTCTGCAAGGCGATAGAAAAATATGTAGGAAATAAGAACTTATCAATGGCTCTTATTGCTGAAAATAAGGCTGATAATAAATCGGTAACAGACTCTGCGCAGGAGATGCCGGTTTTGACATCGTCAAAAACTTCTGAGAAAAAAATTGAACCCGTAAGAAGCACGCATCGCCCCGCATCAGCTCTGACCAAAAGACGCAGACGGTCTGAATCTGCAAAAAAAGCCTCCGCCATAAGAAATGTCGAAACCGCGGCAATCCCTTTGCACCGTGAGAATGAGCGTCTCGCCATCATTGAAAAACAGGAACCCGAACCAGTCTATGCTGCAGAAGAGACTACTGTGGAAATGATTAAAAAGGGGAAGAGTCAGGCAAAGAAAAAGAAATCTCAAAAGAAACAGCAGAAAAACGGCAGCAGAACCTACAACAACAAAAAAGTTGTTGTAAATTCTGACGGGTCAACTGAATTGACCGATAAAAATGTGTCTTCCGGCATAAAGCCAAAAACTCATAAATCGATTTCGGGATACCACTCAAAAGTAGAGAAACTTAAAACAGTTTACAAAATTCAAATCCTTGCAAGTGCCGATATTCTGAAACAAAACAATCCCCGTTTTTGCGGTCTGGCTCCGATAAAATCGTTCAAAGAAAACAATCTATATAAATACACATACGGAGAAAGCGAGAACAAGCGAGATATGGAAATGCTCCTTAAAAAAGTTAAAGAAAAAATACCGGATGCATTTATTATCAAAAGCATCAGATAGAGCACGTGTGTTATATTTATGTGTATCATCACACTGATAGGATTGCATACATTTTGATTAAACATGAAATATAGAGGTTATGAAAAAAATATTTAACAAAGAGTTTATAATTGGCATTTGCGTGATTACTGCAATTGTTATATTGATTTTCGGGATTGACTATCTGAAGGGAATAAATCTTTTTAGTCCGGCAAACTTTTATTACGCCTCCTATGACAATGTCGCAGGTCTGGAGATCTCTTCACCTGTAACGGTAGACGGCTATAAAGTCGGTCAAGTCAGAGAAATCCAGTTTGATTATGAAAATCCAGGGAAAATTAAGGTGTTGTTGGCTTTGAACAAAAACCTCAGAATACCAGTGGATTCAAAAGCTACAATGGGTTCAACATTAATGAGTGGCAATTTCATTTCTATTAAACTTGGCAAAAGTGCTGAAAAGATCCCGGTCGGAGGTGATATTGAATCATATGCCACACCTGATCTGATGGCATCGCTCAGCGATGATGTCATGCCCGCTGTCAATCAGATTCTCCCTCGCGTTGACTCGTTGTTATATAACTTAAACCGACTTGCAGGAGACCCGGCTCTGATAGCCTCGATAGAACGCCTTGACGGCATAACAGGTAATGTCCTTACAGCCACAAGCGGACTTAATTCTACAATCAACAGGGATCTTCCGATTGTGATGACAAACGTAAAATCTATCAGTCATGGACTTGATACTGTCACAGCCAACCTCGGCATATTATCGTCTCAGCTCAAGTCTTTACCTCTAAACAACACTGTAGAGAATGTAAACGCCCTTACAGAAAATCTGACAAAGTTCACTAACCAGCTTAACGACAAAAACTCTACATTAGGATTGCTGATGAACGATCCTGAATTATATGACAAACTCAATAGAGTTGCGGCAGATGTGGATTCATTAATAGTCGATATCAAAAAGAACCCCAAGCGTTACATTAGCATAAAGTTATTATAACTTATTTTTTAAGTAAATATACAAACTCCAATAATAGAGGTGCTGTATTCTTATTTGGAATCATTCCAAATAAGAATACAGCACCTCTAAATATCTAAGTTGCGTTTATTAAATAATTTCAAGATATTTAAAAGGTAGTTCAGGGATTTTGAATTATTCAATTAAACTCTTATAATTCAGCTACATAATACTCATAAGGTCAATATGCGTCAGAATGAATCCACGGTCTTTGCAACAATTTGATTCTCAAAGCAGTATAACCATAATAAAAATTGCAAACATTTAACCATTTTTTTTTATGGAATTTTTGTTATTATTTTGTAGTCCAATCTGAGAAAACAATGGAGATGGACTTTCAAAACAAGTGGAATAAATGCCTTGAACTGATAAAAGACAATATCGGTTCCGATCGCTTCAACACGTGGTTCGCATGTGCGAAGCCTATCGCATTTGCAGAGAACCGTCTCACGTTGCGGTTGCCTTCGTATTTCTACTATGAAAAATATGAAGATGACTTCTATGAAATACTGTCCAAAGCGTTGAAACGCGTTTTTGGTCAGCAGATCAGACTCGAATATGAGGTAGATGTTGTTTCAAACGACAATAGCGCTAAAGTCAAGCTTGAGAGTCCTCAGCAGTCTCACGTTCTAAAAAATAAGCTTGTAAATTCCTACCATAACACTCCAATAGAAAAACGCGAGCCGAATTTTGACCATCAGCTCAATTTTTCTTTGAACTTTGAGAATTACTGTGTAGGCGAAAGCAATAGGTTGCCAGTAACTATTGCCGAGTATATTGCAGATAATCCCGGAAAACCGGAGTTTAATCCATTCTTTCTCTATGGTAATGTCGGAGTCGGGAAGACACACCTTATTCAAGCTATCGGCATCCGCATAAAAGAGCGGAATCCGAATGCAAAGGTTTTGTTTGTGCCAATGAAACACTTCCAGACTCTCTATGCACAAGCGACAATAAACAAGGATGTACCCGGATTCATAAACTGGTTTCAGATGATGGATGTCATCCTGTTTGATGACCTTCAGGAATTATCCAACAAGACAGGTACAGCAGAAGCTCTTTTCCCAATATTCAATCACCTTCAGCGCAATCGCAAGAATATTATTTTCACATGCGACCGTCCGCCAATGGAGCTTGATGGAATTGCAGACAGGCTTATCGACCGCTTCAAATGGGGAGTAGTGGAACCATTGCCGAATCCGGACTATCAGCTTCGAAAGAAAATACTTGAGTTCAAATCTAAAAAGAACGGTCTTGGTTTGCCGGAAGACGTAATAGATGCAATTGCTACTGAAATAGATGGGTCTGTCCGTGAACTTGAGACAATCGTCAACGGTCTCCTCACTCGTTCTATTGTCAAAAATGCTCCGCTTTCCGTTGAACTGGCAAGAGAGGTAATGAGTCATGTTGTCAAGAGAACGGAACGTAAGCCTATAAACTTCGACATGATTGTGGAGTCAACAGCTGAGTATTTTAATCTCAATCCTGATGCTATATTCTCCCAAAGCCGACTGAGAGACATAGCAGATGCCAGACAGATGATCATGTTTCTCTCTCACAAACACACACAACTGTCTTCTCCTGCAATCGGAGCTAAGCTTAACAGGAAACATGCCACAGTGCTTCATGGCATATCGTCGATAAAAGACAGGTTGCAATTCTCAAAAGAATTGCATGATGCTCTTGAGGCAATAGAAAGCGAGTTATTCAAATAATCAGAATAAAATGAAACAGGGACTCCTCAGGAGTCCCTGTTTCATTTTATTCTATTCAGGAGGTCAGCACAAGTCCATTTTAATTGCATCTATAATCAGATCTATTGTAAGTCTGTCAATACCGGCTTTCTCAAGAGTCGGGACATCTGTCTCGAATGCAGACTGAAAATCCTCAAAACCGCTACCGGCTGATTTTTTGTATAATGCTGTCGCTTCCTTTATATTTCCGGAAGCAAGTTTGACATGTGCGGCATTCATTAAATCTATTGCAGTCGGGTTTGATTCAAGCAATTTCTCATAATAAGAACAACTTTTATCATAATTGCCGTTAATAAATTCAGTCCATCCGATTGCGCGCCATATAGCGGCATTATCCGGCTGAAGATAATTTGCATGATAAAATGATCTCAATGCACCGGCTATATCTCCAGATTCAAGATTAGCGTATCCGGCATTCATTATCAGCGATACGTTATCAGGATCTGCAAGCAAAGCTCTCGAATAGTATTCAGCTGCTGCTGCATAATTGCCGTTCTTCTTATTGATAAATGCGAGTTTTTTCAACAGCCATGTTCCAAAATCACCGAGCAATTCAGATTTACGATAAGCGGCAGCAGCCTTGTCATATTGTTTGAGAGCCTGATATGCATATCCTATTTTTTCCCAATAGGAATAATCCTCTTCCGAGGAGTTTTCTATAGCCTTGAATAATTCAAGAGACTCTTCATAGTATCCACGCTTGAAATAGAATTCACCTATTAGCTTTATGATTTCTTCATCTGCCATCATATCTCCGACAACAGGAAGATCAAGGAAGTTGAACGGTTCTGAGAATGGATCATCAAACTCGCTTTTTTTTCTGAAAAGCCGGAAGAACCTGTACAGTTCCCGGATAAATACAACAGCAGCCATGCTAAACTCAGGTTGAGATTGCTTCTCAAGCAATTCGGCAGACTGTTCCATCATCTGAGACAATTGCTGCTCAAACTGTCCTGTCATCATGTTCCTTTGCTGTTCCGGCATGGTGGAAAATGCTAAAACAAGAGAATATTTGTCAGAATCACACATATTGACACCGAATGTAAGCATGGAGTCAAGAGATTTGCGACTGACAGAATCCAGATTTACATCAGGATTATCAATGTCAAAAGGAAGAAACCATGCGCTTACATTGTTAAAAAACGGGAAACCCTTAAGATTGGAAAATGTCACCATCATGAGATCCGCGCCTTCAGACTGCATCTCAGTGAGTTCTCTCATCTTATCTGCAATGCCGTTTTTCTCAAGTATTTCCTCCCATTCAGGATTATTGTCAAGCATTCCGGACTCGAAATCCATTGCGGATTCTTTCATTTTTCTCAATACGTCCGGCTTAAGTTTCATCAATTCGGGAATAACCTCATCTCTCATTTTTGCCGTTACCCTGTCAGTATCGCGTGTTCTTATAATCTCCTTCACAACACTTCTCAGACGGCTGTATGTAACCAAAGAATCCTGCCATAACTGAAGTCTGGCTATAATCTTGTTGTCACATACTATTCTTTTCCGGTGTTTGCGCAAAGCAAGCACTGTTCCGACAAGCGAACACGCCGATATTTCTTGTGATGCAGCATTCTCGTAAATATCTATAAGGGAGACAAACTTATCACGGTCAAAATATTCCAGCAAAGACAATGTAATGGCGGATATCAGATATCGTGCCATCTCAGGTGCACCGCTTTGATTGATTTTTTCTACCAGCATACCGCATATATCCTTGTCATTACGCATTGTCCAGACTGTATCAAACAACTGACGCATGAGATTATACTTGTCAACAAGAATAGAACGGACATCCGCCTCGGCAACCTCGGCAAGACTGAGTTTTGCCTCAACCTCTTTCAAACGATTCCATAGCACTTCAAACCGCAGGTTTCTATGACTGCATATCCTTGCGGTAGAAAAATATACATCAGGGCTGTCAATGACAAGTTTATCAAGAAGAATATCATTTGCAATTTGCCTTAATGATGATAATGTTCCGTCATATACTTCACGGCGGGTTTTATCTTCTACTCCTTCTATAAGGTAGTGCACCATATAACCATAGGTCTGGCGAAGCCTTTTCAGGTTGTCTGTAGCCTTATAATTCTGTTCTTCCTGCGCGATATTTTCCAGAATAACGAAAGCATCGGCGACATGATTCCCATCAAGCAGTCTGCCTACTTCATTTATCTTGTCTTTTATAGATTCCAAAGTCATAATAAACAGATTTTCATCTTACAGAATGAGGACAGGATGACCTCACTCTCTTATAATCAACAAATATCTCGCCAAAAAATATTTTTGATACTTACGCAGAATGTATTAATTTTGTGTTATAATAATTAGGCATGTTTCTGTTTGCCGGAAGGAAAATACGGACAAAGCGTGCAGTCAAAAACTGTTTTCAATTAACTGATGATATTTCAGATGAAAACATTTCATGAATAATTTTCAATCCGGGACAAACCGGACACAGTCTAACAAAATATTAAAACATATGGTTATTCAACGTTGGCAATCTGTATTGCTGTTTATTACTGTTGTGGCTATGGCTGCTTTTTCTTTATTGTCGCTCGGTCAGATCCAGCTCCCTGATTTCACACTTGATTTCACAGCCCTTGGGTTTTATATCGAAGGTATCTCAACCAACGGCAGCGCATCAGGGTATTATATGTATACATTACCGTTATTCATAGTATCAATAATGAGTGCAATAATACCTTTGATAAATATATTTCTTTTTCGCAATATGCGTCTTCAGAAGAGTTTGTGTCTTATTGGAATAATGTTCATATTGGCAGCCGTCTCAATCGGATGCGGATATGGTTACTGCACATTTGCAGAAACACATGTGTCTTGGTCTTCATTAATAATCGCGCCGCTTATTGCCATTATAGCAACTATTATGGCTTATTCGCGAATCAATTCTGATCAAAAAATGCTTAAGGCTGTTGACAGAATAAGATGATAAGTATGTGACCCCGTCTTGACTTATTTACGAAAGTCAAAAGGTAGTTTTCACTCCTCTCATCACCGCCGACCGTAAGATTGCCGGCTCTTCGAGTGGCGAAAACACCTCGAGAATATCTCGCTGATGTCAAGAAAAAATAAGTCAAGACGAGTTCAGATTGATTATCAGCCGCTACTTTTCAATAATACAATGCAATGGTGAGTCAATACGCAACGAATGGCAATCGACACCAAGGCGCACACCCTCCTCAAGATATTGTTTTTCCTTTTTTCTCCTCACAGAAGGATGAATAATGATTTTCTTGGGATTGAAAATCCCATTGACATATTCGACATTTCCTTTGTATCCTCCGGCGATAATGAGATAATCACATTCACCGGGGGATAGATAATTTTCAGGCAAGACACAATCTACAGCAATTATACTGATGTTTTCCACTCTGAGAGAAGACAGCTTCCCTTTATCCATTCTAATCGTTTTTTCGGTCAAGCCGTCCTTGATATTTATGGCAACATCGCGATATGTGTCTGTTATGATAAAACTTCCATCGGGTACTGTTCCTGATTGAAATGGAAGCGAGACTAACGTAATGCAGGTCAAAATCACACCGGCATACAGCAATGGTCTCCAACGCACTATATTCAGATAAAATGCGAAAGACAGCAATCCGCCAAACCATAATGCCACAATCCAGATTGTAACATGTGTTTCAATATTATTGCCATTACCGATCCAGCGAAGAAAATATTCTGTCAATTCAAACCCTGTGTCAAGCAATTTTTTCAGGAAACTAAATTCGATTCCGATTCCCATAAAAATTAAATGACATAATGCCATTGCAACATAGAATGGAAGAATCGGCAACAGTAATAGATTTGAAGGAATAAAAGCCAGTGGAAATGTCTTAAAATAAAAAGCAGAAACAACCCAGCTTCCACAAGTTGCCGCAAGAGTAGCCACCAGCAACGAAACCACTTTATATGAAAACGGACTTCGTTTCCTGTCTAATGGATTCAGATGCGGCGCAAACGCTGCCATAGAGGCAACGCATATAAAGCTGAGTTGGAACCCCGCATCATATAATGTCGACGGAGAGACAGTCAATATAATCAGTGTGGCAGCAAAAAGAGAGTTGAACACATAACGTTTTCGCTCAAGAACCAAAGCTAATGACGCAAACGAAACCATGACACATGCCCTTACAGTTGATGGAGCCATACCTGTTATAAATGCATATCCCCACAACAGGATCGCAGCAAGCATTATACGAGATTTATATCTTCCGGTAAAATTCACAGGGAAAAGCAAAAATAGCAGAATTCCGCCAATTATTCCCATATGCATGCCGCTGAGTGCGAGCACATGCGCCACTCCGGCATCTGCAAAAATCGCTCTCGTGTCTGAGTCAAGATAAGCCCTGTCTCCCAGCAACACCGTAATAATAAAATTTTGCGTTTTCTTTGCAAGAGATGTATTTTCGATAAAACATTCGAGACGGTTTCTTATTTCCCGAGACAAAGCCATAGCCGACTTATGATGATCAATCACATTTATTTTTCCGTTGTCAAGACTACATATATAAAATACTCCTTTTGACGCCATTATATCTTTGTAGCCGGCAAAAAAGGAGTTGGGATTGTCTTTAATATCTTCTATATTAGCCTTGAAGACCACAATATCTCCGGAAATGGCTCTTGAATCAGCATTACCACACTTTACGAGAAGTTTAAGATTATTGAAATTCTGATGAATTCCTTTACCTCCGATAATATCTCTTACTTGAACAGTCAGAACATCACCTGATGTCGTTTCCCTTACATCTTTAACCTCTCCGCATATCGAAACGTCTTTCCTGATATCAGCTCCGGTATCAATATGCTCATACCTGTTCATATCAGCCAGCAACATGCCCCCGCCGACATATGCAATTGCGAGCCACAGATAATGAAACATTCTTAATCGCCATGACGTGACTGCATCCTTTATATAGCAGATATGAAAAATATAAAACAGAAGCGCAAGAATAATCAAAATAAAACCACACAAAGAGGCGTTCGGTGATTCCGTGGAAAAAAATATTCCCAACGCAACCGCAATTGCCGGAACTGCAAGAGTGTTTGAGCCTAAGGCTCGTTCCAGATTTCCCATGACAATTCAGCCTGTATATGGAGCATTTCAAGCCCATTCTTCACAATAGCGCCCATCTGTCGGCATCGTTTCATAAACTCAGTCTCGGAAGGATTGTAAACAAGGTCATAGCATATATGCGAAGATGATAAAAGATGATAGGGCAGAGGGGGGGCAGTATCGATATCTGGAAACATTCCCAATGGAGTGGTATTAATTATCAATAGATTCTCCGACAGAATCTTTCCATTAATATCCGCATATGTAATTACACCTTCGCGCATGTGTCTTGAAACCATTACAGGTTTTATTCCCAATTCTTTCAGAGCAAATATTACAGCCGCCGAAGCTCCACCTGTGCCAAGCACGAGGGCACTTTTTTCATTTCCGCTCAACAATGGAGAAAGAGAAAGGGAGAAACCCTTCCAATCGGTATTATAACCAATCAGAACCGGTTTCTCCAAGTCTGGGTTTCTGTGAATCTTTACAACATTCACAGCTCCTATTCTCTCCGCATCAACCGAGAGAGCGTCAAGATATTTTATAATATCTTTTTTATACGGAATTGTCACATTAAGTCCCCTGAGATCCGCATTCTTTGTCAGTAAAACATCTAAACTCTGCAAATCCGTTAGGGGAAAAAGACGATAACACTCTCCGATATTCTCTCTTTCAAATTTTTCTGAAAAATATTTTTCAGAAAATGAATGGCATAAAGGATATCCTGTCAATCCGTACATGTCTGGATTAAAAAGATTTACCAGATTACTACACGTTCGGAAACAGGGCGGAACATTTTGTCACCCTCTTTTATCCCAAAAGCCTCAAAGAACGGCTCAAGATTACGCAGGGTAACATTTACCCTGTTTTCACCCAGCGAATGCGGATCAGTCTTCGTACGTGACAAAATTTCCTCATCGCGGATATTATTTGCCCAGACATTGGCATACGCCAGATAAAAACGCTGCGCAGGAGAGAGCCCGTCAATATCGTTAAGCTCCTTTCCTTTCATAGAATCAAGATAGGCGGTAAGAGCTACACGCAGACCACCCTGGTCAGCGATATTCTCGCCAAGTGTGAAACGTCCGTTTGCGTTAACTCCGGGAGCAACTTCAACAGCATCGAACTGAGCGACAAGCCTGTCGGCAAGAGCCGTGAACTTCTCTGTATCCTCAGGCTGCCACCAGTCCGCCATATTCCCATCCTTGTCGAACTGGCGGCCGGAATCGTCAAAGCCGTGCGTCATTTCATGTCCGATTACAACACCTATGGCTCCATAATTCTGCGCATCATCTGCGGTTAGGTCGAAATATGGCGCCTGAAGAATGCCGGCAGGGAAACAGATTTCATTGGTTGTGGGATTGTAATAGGCATTCACAGTCTGGGGTGTCATATGCCATTCATCCTTGTCAACAGGTTTGCCAAGCTTCTGATAATTATCCTGAGAATACCATTTGGAAGCTTCACTTACATTCTCCAGATAACTCTTTGAAGGATCGATCTGTATTCCGGAATAGTCCTTCCATTTGTCAGGATAACCTATCTTTACGGTAAATGTGGCAAGCTTCTCTCTTGCCTTTGCCTTGGTTGTCTCCGACATCCAGCTTAGATTGTCTATATGCTTGCCAAGTGCCTTGCGCAGGTTCTCAACAAGCTGTTTCATATATGTCTTGTTTTCCTCAGGAAAATATTTTGCCACATATAATTCGCCTACAGCTTCGCCGAACATAGAGTTTGGAATTGTCATTACACGCTTCCAGCGGGGCTCCATCTGTTCTATGCCGGACATTGTGCGGTCAAACATCTCAAAATTCGCTTCCTGAAAATCATCGCTTAGAAGATTTGACGAGGATGTGACGAGATCCACTGTCATCAGGTCCTTTATCTGTTGTTGGTTCAGTTTGGGAAGATATTCGTTTATAAATTCCATATATTTTACTGAAGAGACATTTGCCTTATCCACTTCTGGAAGTCCAAGCGCGGAAAAATAGCCTTTCCAGTCGATATTCGGATAAGATTTTAAAATCTCGTCCATAGTCATCATATTATAACGGAGTTGAGGATTCCGCCGCTCTTCGCGTGTCTTCTTGTTTCTTGCTATCTCTGTCTCAATTGAGATAACATTATCCCACACGCGCTGCTGCTCTTTCTTATCGTATCCGATAAGCTCCATCATACGCTTGATGTATCTCTCATATGCCGCCATTATCTTTCCATTTGTTTCATTCTGCTCAAGATAATAGTCTCTGTCGCCCAATCCCAAACCGGGTTCGCCGATATGCATGATGTTCATGTCTGCATTTTTTGCATCAGCTCCCACACCGGTTCCAAAAAAACTTCCACCAAGTCCGTTATGAAGCCAGGCAAGTGTAGAGGTGAATTCTTCCGGTTTCATGGAGTTTATTTTATCAAGCATAGGCATCAGCGGTGCGGCACCTTCCCGGTTTAATCTTGCACTGTCCATGCCAAGGGCATAGAGATCACTGACTTTCTGGGCATTTGTGCCTTTGATTTTAGACTGAGGATTATCCGATAGATTAAGGATCAGCTCCTTCAATTGATTTCTTGCATTTTCCCGCAGCTGGTCAAATGTTCCAAAACGGGAAAACTCAGCTCCCAAAGGATTATTCTTTTTCCACCCGCCGCAGGCATACATATAAAAATCCTGTTTCGGATCAACATCGGAATCAAGATTGGCTTTTTCAATGCCGTGTTTCGATGGCACTGCCGCAAACGAAAGCAAAGGAGCTCCCGCCAAGGCACACATTAAAAATTTTCTAATATTCATATTGTAATCGTATATATATTCCATGATTATTCATATTTTTTTCTTATTTCTTCAAGATCCATCTGTGCAAGTTCCCAGACAGACATGGCATTCTCAATCTCTTTCCCGGCTTTTGTATATGCATCAAGAGTTTCAGCAGAAGCGTCTCCGGCTGCAATTCTATCTTCAAGTTCTTTCTGACATATTTCCAAAGCAGCTATGTCATCCTCAGCTTTCTTTACGGCTTTTTCAGCTTTTGAAAGCATGCGTGCTCGCTCTTTCTGTTCAGCGTAACTGAGTTTACGGTCTTGGCTGCTTTCTTTTTGCGACTGGCTTCCCTCAGTCTGCTTGTCATGGCTGGCGGCTGTAGACTCGACCTTTTTAACTTTCTCTGCAGATGACTTTGAAAGCTCAAGTTCAGACAGGTGCTCGATGTTTTTCTTTTTAAGGAAATCATAAATTCCTCCGAGGTTCTCCCGGACACGACCTCCTCCGAATTCATAGACTTTCTCTACAAGACCATCAAGAAAATAACGGTCATGACTTACAATAATAACCGTTCCGTCAAAATCCCGTATAGACTCTTTAAGAATATCTTTTGTCTTCATGTCGAGATGATTGGTAGGCTCGTCAAGTATAAGGAGATTAACAGGTTCAAGCAAAAGCTTGATCATGGCAAGACGAGTTTTCTCACCTCCCGAGAGCACTTTGACTTTCTTGTCAATATCCTCTCCGCCGAACATGAAAGCTCCGAGAATATCCCTGATTTTTGTGCGTATGTCTCCTACTGCCACATTATCTATGGTCTCGAACACAGTAAGATTCTCATCCAGAAGTTGTGCCTGATTTTGGGCAAAATATCCTATTTTGACGTTATGTCCGATTTTAAGAGTCCCGGTAAATGGTATTTCACCCATTATACATTTTACAAGCGTGGATTTACCTTCACCGTTTTTACCTACAAATGCGACTTTCTCGCCACGCCTCACAGTAAATTCCGCATGGTCAAAGACCTGATGCTCGCCATAAGCCTTACCGACATCTTCAAGTATAAGAGGATAATCACCGGAACGGAATGCTGGCGGGAATTTCAGTCTCAGATGGGAATTGTCGATTTCATCGACTTCGATAGGAACTATCTTTTCAAGCTGCTTTATTCTGCTTTGCACCTGAACTGCTTTTGTAGCCTTGTAACGGAAACGTTCTATGAAATCCTTTATATCAGCTATCTGTTTCTGCTGGTTCTCATATGCACGCAATTGCTGCTCAACTCTCTCTTTGCGAAGTTCCACAAACTTAGTGTAACTTACTTTATAGTCGTATGCCTTGCCACATGAGATCTCGATTGTCCTTTTGGTAACATTATCCAAAAACGCTCTGTCATGGCTGACAAGAACAACAGCCTTCGCTTTTGTCTGCATGAATTGTTCGAGCCACTGTATGGATTCTATGTCGAGATGGTTTGTCGGCTCGTCAAGAAGCAGTACATCCGGGCGTCTCAAAAGAATTTTAGCCAGCTCGATCCTCATTCTCCATCCTCCGGAGAACTCAGATGTCGGTCTGCTGAAATCATCCTTGACAAATCCGAGACCGGTAAGCGTTTTCTCTATCTCGGCATCCATATTGTCTGCACCTTCTATGGCGACACGCTCATTAAGAAATTCAAGACGCATGAGAAGTTTGCCGTAGTCTTCTGATTCATAATCGTTTCTTTCAAGAAGCTGGCGGTTGATGTCTTCAATCTCTCTTCTAATATCAATAAGGTCAGAAAATGCTTTCTTTGTCTCATCCATAAGGGTGGTGGAATCAGAAAGCTTCATCTGCTGCGGAAGATATCCGATCGTTATCTCATTCGGCTTGGATACGTTGCCGGATGAAGGCGTCTGCAGACCGGCAAGAATCTTGAGAAGTGTGGATTTGCCCGCACCGTTTTTACCTACCAACGCAATTTTGTCGGTCTTGTTGATTACAAAACTAATATCCGTGAAAAGGGGACGTGCTGAGAATTCAACACTGAGATTATTTATTGATATCATCGCTATCTAATGTTGAATTACAAAATTAAACAAAAAAAAGCAGATGACGAAATCACCTGCTTTTAAATTTATCTGGGGTTGAATTACATCATTCCGCCCATGCCTCCCATTCCGGGAGCAGCCATCGGAGCTGCGGGAGTCTCTTCTTTCTTGTCTGCAATAACACATTCGGTTGTAAGGAACATTCCTGCAATGCTTGATGCGTTTTCAAGAGCTACACGGGTCACCTTGGCTGGATCAATGACACCGGTAGAGAAGAAATTCTCAAATGTATCAGTGCGGGCGTTATATCCAAAGTCACCTTCACCATCCTTTACTTTCTGGAGAATCACAGCACCCTCAACGCCTGCGTTATTCATTATCTGGCGCATAGGTTCTTCAATTGCACGACGGATAATGGCTATTCCTGTGTTTTCATCATCGTTCGCGCCTTTGAGCTGGTCAAGAGCATTGAGACAACGGATATATGCAACACCACCGCCAGGTACAATACCCTCTGCTATTGCTGCACGTGTGGCTGAAAGGGCATCGTCAACCCTGTCTTTTTTCTCTTTCATCTCTACTTCAGATGGAGCACCTATATAAAGGACTGCGACACCACCGGCAAGTTTTGCAAGACGTTCCTGAAGTTTCTCCTTGTCATAGTTTGATGTGGTAGTCTCGATCTGTGCCTTTATCTGGTTGACGCGTCCGGAAATTGCGTCTTTGGAACCGGCTCCGTTGACAATGATTGTGTTGTCTTTGTTTATGGTGACTTTTTCTGCAGTGCCAAGATCATTGACCCCAGCCTGTGAAAGCTGCATACCCTTGACCTCGCTTATTACAGTACCGCCTGTCAATACGGCGATATCCTCAAGCATTTCTTTTCTTCTGTCTCCAAAGCCGGGAGCTTTGACCGCACATATCTTGAGAGAGCCGCGAAGACGGTTCACAACAAGAGTTGCAAGTGCTTCGTTATCCACATCCTCCGCAATTATAAGAAGAGGGCGACCGGATTGCGCCACAGCTTCAAGAATAGGAAGCATGTCTTTAAGATTAGAAATTTTCTTGTCGTAAAGAAGGATATAAGGAGAATCCATCTCGCATTCCATCTTCTCGCTGTTTGTAACAAAATAAGGAGAGATATAACCGCGGTCAAACTGCATTCCCTCAACCACATCGACTGTGGTCTCAGTACCTTTTGCCTCTTCAACCGTTATCACTCCCTCTTTTTTGACTTTCTGCATTGCCTCAGCAATCAGACGACCTATTTCTTCATCGTTGTTTGCAGAAATGCGTGCGACATTCTCAATCTTGCTGATATCGTCATCAACTTCCTGGCTCTGAGCTTTGATGCCTTCCACTACTACCGAAACAGCCTTGTCGATTCCTCGTTTGAGATCCATAGGATTGGCTCCGGCAGCCACATTCTTAAGACCTACATTGACAATCGCCTGAGCAAGAACTGTAGCTGTTGTTGTTCCGTCCCCAGCCTGATCACCAGTCTTGGACGCTACTTCCTTAACAAGCTGTGCACCCATATTCTGGAAAGGATCTTCAAGTTCAATTTCACGCGCTACAGTCACACCGTCCTTTGTAATATGTGGAGCGCCGAACTTCTTCTCTATGATTACGTTGCGTCCTTTCGGACCGAGTGTTACCTTTACAGCGTCTGCAAGAGCATCGACGCCGTTCTTAAGCTCCTCGCGAGCCTTTATGTTGAATTTAATTTCTTTTGCCATGACTGGTTGTTTTATAATTCGTTTATTCAATAACAGCCAGAACATCGTTCTGACGCATCATAAGATATTTGATACCCTCAAATTCGATTTCCGTTCCTGCATATTTGCCATAAAGCACAGTATCACCTGCCTTAAGCTGCATCGGCTCATCTTTTGTGCCATTTCCGACTGCCAGAACTTTTCCTTTGAGAGGTTTTTCTTTTGCGGAATCGGGGATTATGATTCCGCCCATGGTAACTTCTTCAGCGGCTGTCGGTTCAATAAGAACGCGATCCGCCAATGGTCTGATACTCATAATTAATATCTTTATAAAGGTTATTATAATAATATATTCTGTATACCTATGTTACAAATACCGTGCCAAGTGCGTCTATGATCAATTCCACGCACCATATAATATAACGCGACATAAAACAAAAGGGTTCGCCAAAACGAACCCTTTTAAACCTGCCACATACATCTATTTCTGTAATATGTAAGACCTTTCGGGACCGGCAAGACCGTGCAACCGTCCTTTTCTCACCTTGAATTCTTTGCCATAGACCGCATCTTTATATGTGCCGTCCGCAAGAGTTGTCGGCAAATCCACCTCATTTGACAATGTGCCGATATTGACAATAACCGCACCTTTTTTGCCACGGCTTACAACAAGTACCTGTCCGTTATCTGAAATGTCAACTTTCTCTTTCTGACCGGACATTGCTGCGCGGAATTTATTGACCGCGACCACTTCCGGATGCTTGAACTCATCATTACCCCGCGCACCAAGCACGTTGTTTCCCCAGTAATTCTGGCGGGTTGATCCTGCCGGGCGGCTGAAGAATAGGGGAGTGCCGTTCTGACGAGCAGTAAGGTATACCCATCCTTGCCTGATCTGGGAATCGGTGAGATGCGCGGATTCATGTGCATTTGCATACGTGTCATGACTTTCCACCCATGTTGTCAGATACTCCGGCGCTCCCTGATGATGATAACTTATCACATCAAGATTCTTTGCAGAATGCTTCTCAAGCATCTCTCTGATGACATGCCCATAACCGGATGCTGTCTGCCCCATATAGTCGGCATATTCAGCCTCAGGCACACCCTTGTCCTGCAACACTTCTCCATACACAAAAAGTGAATCATATGGCATTGAGAGAGCAACACCCTTCACACTCTTTCTCCCCGTGACTACGTCCCAAAAATCATTTTCTTTAACACCTGACGCACTATCCACCGGATCTGAATGAACGCCGATATGCTTCGCAGTGTCATATCTAAATCCTCTCACTCCAAGTCCAAGCAGATCATTTACGAATTCGAGATAATATTTCTGAAAGTCGGGGTTCTCTGTATTTACATCAGGCAATCCTCCCATAGCCCACAATGTACATTGATCACGGTCGCTATAATTATTAATAGGAGTCAGTCCATTGGAATGAAACATTTTTTCACGACCACCCACAGCCTTGTAGAAATCATCACTCACTGCGTCTATATCGAACGCAGTGTGATTGGGAAGCACGTCCACGATAATCTTGACATTATATTTGGCAGCAGAGTCCATCATCTGAATCATCTGTTCGCGAGTTCCGACTATATTGTTACCCACCTTCCAGTCTGTAGGCTGATAATAATAATACCAATTCCCTTCGGTAACATTGTCATCGAAAATTTTCTTACCGCTTCCTTCCGGTTGATAGCAGTGCTGGACAGGAGATGTCTGCACCATGGTGAAACCTGAAGCGGCAATATCCTTCATGTTTTTTGCTATTTCAGGAAAATTCCAACTCCAGGCATGAAGGATTGTACCTGTATTTACAGCATCAGGATTGACAGTCATCCTGTCTTTTGACATGCCATAAGAAGTCACGCCCAATAAGGCAAATGTTACTAAGATTGATTTTGAGTACATTAATAATAAGAATTTAAAGTTAAGCTTTAACATGCAGTCAATATAATTGCCTGTACGTTTATTATTGTGATAAGCGAATTTAGCAAAATAATCGCTATAAAACAAATATTTGCACACTAACCCTATAATTGTGCTGAATACTAATATTATTTAAATTGTGAGACACAATTATTTAAAATTTTGATTTGTTGCAAAATTAATTTAATTTTGCAAAAGATTTGTATCTTATATAGACAAATCCTATTAAGGCATTAATAACAACAGAACCTGCAGTATCCGGAGCATACACAATCCAGATACGTATATCTTAAATCATGAAAATTAAGAGAATCGTAATATCAGCGCTTATATTGACATGTGGATTTACCGCAGTTCCCCAGACATCAAAGAAAGCGTTATCAGCACATAATAAAATCCACAGCGAACAACTCGCGAACGCAAAATCCCGCATGGACAAGAATGTTATCACAAACATGCTAAGGGAGGATATCGCAAAGAAAGAAGAGCATACCATATCTGAGGAATCTTCAAAAATGATTTCTGATCTTCTTAGCGAGGCTCACAGATATATAGGTCGTCCATACGTTCATGGGGCAAAAGGGCCCAAGGCGTTCGACTGTTCCGGATTTACAAGTTACGTATATCGTCAGTTCGGTTATACGATCAGTCCGTCTTCACGCACACAATATACAGAAGGTACAAATGTGGAACGCAATGATCTTCGCAAGGGAGACCTGGTTTTTTTTACAAGCAGGCGCAGCGGAAAAAATGTAGGTCATGTCGGTATTGTAGTGAGTGCAGACAATGAATCAGGAGATTTCAAATTCATTCATGCGAGTGTAAAAGGAGTCAAAGTTAGTGATTTTGAGGGATATTACCTTGGCAGATATGTTGGCGCACGCCGCATAATCACAGAATAATTGAATTTTTTTAAAAAAAAGTTGCTGAAAAATTTGGTCAATTAAAAATATTGTTGTAATTTTGCAACGTCAAAGAGGGAAAGAGATTCCTAAAGACATAAAATTATAAAATATTGCCTTGTGGTGTAATGGTAGCACACCGGATTCTGGTTCCGTTTGTGAGAGTTCGAGTCTTTCCAAGGCAACACAAAGAAAGAGCTAAGTCACTAAGATTTAGCTCTTTCTTCTTTTCTACCCGTGCGCAAATGTTAAGAATTGTATATTTGGTACTTATTTGATACTTTACCAAAATTTTAGTCTTTACCACACGCCACAAAAGTATCAACTCAATGGCGCGCAAACAATCTTAGAGTATCGCTTGAGAAGCGTTATGAGAAATTAGATGCAATGGCGGACACCGCGTTGCACCGCATCTACAATCTTGTCAACGGTGCAGTCTGGGCGGCAATACCCAAATGGGCATACATCATCTTCGCAATCGCAGTCCTCGCCGCCGGAGGTTTCGGTTATGGATTCTTCTACATGCTCAATATAATCTCCAAATTGGAGAATGTTGAATGGCTCTACTGCTATGAACGTGGACTTAATCGCGACATGAATGTGGTGATACACCGTGAACGCCTAATGCTCCACGGCAATCCACACGAAGTTGACAGCATGAGGCCGCTAATCCGGCACCATGAGCATAGAACCCAAGCCGACACCACGTTTGTAAACTACTATCCCTCCAATCCCTCCAATCCCTAATCTAGATCAATGCCGCCGACAACTTCCGCAGCCATCGTTGGCATTTTCTATTTTAATCAGCTCGCAGCCTTATGTTTCTCAGCATATTCGATTGCCATCTCAGAAATTTTCGCTAATTTTGCATTGCAAATCTACGCCGATGACGGTATTAAGCCGTCGGATGGGTGGGTTTGGAGACATATTTTCAAAGCGTTTACTTGCGCTTGATTCTTGGCTAATCTGGAATGTGGCAATTTCAAAACTTCGTCAAGGATGAAGTAACGGTAGATGTCTCGGGTATGGTTAATATACCCTTGGGAGGATTATGCCTTTTTGTGTGTCCCCTTTGGTGTATTATATATCATACGGCGTAGGCTCTGCGTTACTCGTTCTACGAAGTGACGGCAGCCACAGCCACAGATTAGCAGGATGAGTAACAAGTACGGATCCTGCGCTTTTTTGTTATCAATAAACCAATCCAATCGAGGGTCCTATGGATTGACTGAGGAAGCTAAGGCTTATCGTCCTATGGGACGAATTATTGATTTCATCCAAAAGGAAGGGCAAGGTAAATATCTTTGCTACAAAACTCGAAAAATGTCGCTGGACACGGATTCCAGCGATACATTATCTTATGACGATAAGCCGTCAATGCAGATTTTCGGATCGCAAATCGCTGAAAGTAATAAAGCGAGAGTTCACACCGTTAATATCTCTCCAAAGCTGATACACACCTGTATTACTCCAATTTTTAGTTTCTTTCTAGACGGGTCGCGCCACACATACAAAATTGATGATATAGCTATCGGGAAAAGAATTTTTCCGTTCTTAGCGGGTCAGATAATAGTTGGATGTTGTGAACGTGTCAATCGGGATACATTCAAGAAGGCTGCACTACATCATAAGATGGTTCTTTCATTGCCTTCGGATTTCAATGTGGACGATGACGATAATTATTGTAGGTTGTTTTTGGAAAAGATTAATTCCCAAATATCCCAATTACCTTTTGTCGCAACGTCCGGAATTCATTTCGGCAACATCCTTCTTTATGAAACTGATGCGCTTGGCAAGGACGAGAGAGGAAAAGATGGATTGCAAAATCGTGGAATAGCAAAAATACAAACTGTGATGACCGATGATGAACAGCTTCTTGTTGCTGACCTGTGCAAGCACAATCGACTTGACGATGAGCATTGGCTTATAAAGGATGGTTCGCTTGAATATACTCCTTCCTCACGACTTAAAGATGACGAATGGCTCAAAATGAGGAATAATTATCAATATGTTGTCGGCGTATCTAAACAATTCAATCCGGATTTGATTCTTGATTTTGAAAAGAATAAGCTCTCCAAGACAATTGCATCGCTGAAACCGTTTGAGCGTACAAAGGTATATCGTTATGCAGCCGAGCAATGTCAGACAGAATTTGCGATATGGTATTTGCGATTAAGAAACAGTGACTTCCGTGAAACACATTTTTCTGATGTGATAAAATGTGAAATGGTTATTCCAACAGAAGGTGGTGTCATTGATTCGGATACAATTGATGTCATATGTGCAAATTTAATCCGAGAAGCATATCCGGTATGCTATGGTACCGATTCGCGATGGGCAAATCATTTATATCCGGTATTTCTAACCGAGAAATACTGCAAGTCAAACTACATTGACAATAACATAATCCTCAATCTCTTTTGATGAAAAATAGAACCATAATAGGGAAGGTATCGGCGACAGAAAAATGTCCGTCAACGATTGATGAATTCTACTTCTGGACAGATAAGAAGCAGATATTGAGCCCATTTGATATTATAAAAGTAGAACATGAACATTCCTCTATTACATATGGCGTAATCGAAGAAATCAATCATGTAACAGATGCATTAAGTCATTTTACAAGTTACATTTCAAGTGATTTTGGAGATACAGGTGCAAATATCGGAAATATGAATCGTCTTGGCATGAACTACGTCAAGGCGAGAGTTATATGTAATACAGAAAATATATACACCCCTGTATTAGATAGCCGCCAAGTGTCATTATGCAATGAGGACGATGTGCGAACAGCATTAGGACTCACTGAAAACGAAGTCAAGAATCCTCTCGTTTGCGGATATTTGGAAATGTATAAAGGCGAAAATGCGATTAAAGTAAAAGTTATACTAAACTCGCATTTCCTAATTGGACCTGACGGAGCACATATAAATGTTTCCGGTATTTCAGGGCTGGCTGCGAAGACTTCATATTCGATGTTCCTTTTGAATGCTATTCAACAGAAATTCCGCCTTGATTCCGGAGAAACCGCAGCATTCGTTCTTTTTAATGTAAAAGGACGTGACCTGATGGCGATTGATGAACCTAATATAGAGCTTTCAGACAAGGATAAGAAGATATATTCTGACTTGGGATTGGAGGTAGAACCTTTCCATAATGTCCGATATTATTATCCTTATGGAAAAGGAGGACATCTTCAATCATACGCAGCGCCGGAAGATATAGCTTCTCAGAAAAGTCGGCATATCGCATTTCCATACAAATTCAGTTTTGAACAATCCTTGGATATGCTTGATTTATTACTCGCAAATGAAGATGATAGCACTGGTACGTTAGAGTCATGTGTTAACTTTATCATTAATGGTGGTGGAGAATTCAGCGGTGTTTCTAAGTGGAAAACACTTATTGAAAAGATTGATAACTGTACCAAAACATCCAATGCTGGCGGTCAAAAAAATGAAATTCAGGTTGCAAGTTGGAGAAAATTTAAACGTTGCGTTAGCAAGGCTATTAACAATGACATTTTTGCAAATACAGTTACAAGCGGTGAAGTTGAACTTTCTCAAGAGATCGCAAACAATCTAAGGTCAGGCGAGGTAATGGTTATAGACATAGCTCGACTTGATGAAAATTCTCAAAGTTTTGTCTTCGGATCGGTTGCAAGAGCCATATATGATTTGAAACTTGGCGCGTCGCGTGACGATATTCCTGATAAAGTCATTATATTTGTTGATGAGCTTAACAAGTATGCTTCGACTGATGTTCCGAAAGGTTCACCAATTCTAAAACAGATTTTAGATATTGCCGAGCGAGGTCGTTCTCTTGGAATTATCCTATTTTCCGTTGAGCAATTCCGAAGTGCCATACATGACCGAGTAAAGGGAAACTGTGCCACGTCGGCTTATGGCAGAACAAATGCCATAGAAGTATCTAAGCCTGATTACCGATATATTCCTAAAGCATATCAAAATATGCTTACTCGTTTATCACCGGGCGAATATATTATCTCAAATCCGGCTCTTCGTTCATTGGTTAACATCCGTTTCCCACGACCTCTTTACAAACAATTTCCAAACGGTTGATATGGAGAATTACAATTCAAAAACAGGGAAGCATCTGATTCAGATTCTGATGTTTTCGATGTATAATGACCAGCGTATTATCTATCGAGAATATATTCAGAATGCTTACGATGCCATCAACAGGGCAGTTAAAGAAGGAATACTCTCTCAAATGAAAGACGGTATTGTTGATGTCCGTATTGATAGTGATGCCCAACGTATTATTATACGAGATAATGGTATCGGTATAAAATCAAACGAAGTTGCTGAAAAGCTCCTAAACATTGCGGACTCTCGAAAAGATGGAGTGACAAGTGCCGGACAATATGGTATCGGACGTCTTGCTGGAGCTGGATATTGTCGGTGGTTAAAGTTTAAGACGTCTGCCCTTGGTGAAGACAAGGCTTCAATTATATCATTTGATGTAGATTTTGCAAATCAGATAATTAATGATGTCGAAGATGAATCATCAGCGACAGAAGTTATTGATATTATCACCAAGTTGGAATCAGTCCCCGAGAAGGAATCAGAACACTATTTCGAGGTAACATTAGAGGGGGTAAATAGAGAATATCGGGATTTGCTAAATCCTGATGCAATAACTGAATATCTTCGGGAAGTAGCACCTATAGATTATTCTATGAATTTTAAAAATGTGCTATTTTCTCCAAGTTTGAAACAAGCAGCGAACTCGATTTATACTAATCTTTATGCGGAGATATGTAATGTTTCGGTTTGCGTAAATGGCTCTACTGAATTACGGAAACGCTATAATTTGAGAATTGACGGGACAGGCGATGAGATTGATTGTCTTGACTTCTTTCAAGTGAATAGCGACAACGGAGATGTATTGGCATGGGGATGGTATGCAGTCACTCCGTTCACGAAACAAATCCCAGTATCTGACACGAACCGAGGTATTCGACTTCGCAAACATAACATTCAATTAGGGACATCAGACCTCCTTAATAAATATTTTGGTGAAGCTCGTGGAAATAATTATTTCTACGGAGAGGTATTTGCTGTCCACCCGAATCTACGTCCCAATAGTGATCGAAGCGGACTGGCTCCAACCCCGGAAACAGAGATACTGTTTGACAAGTTACGTCTAATTTTCAAAAACTTAGGAAAGCTCTATCAAGTTGCTAATAACGCTAAAAATGCGGTAAAGAAAGTAGCTTTAGCTGTCGACAAATTGACTTCTGGCATTGAAACGGATGAGCAACATATTCAAGCTGAAATTAAATCAGCTGAAGCAGAGTTGTCTAAGGTAGAAAACAGCACTAACGCACAATCTCAAGTTGCGAAACGAGTTATAGAACTTCATAAAACAAAAGCTCAAGAAAAGAAGAATGAAGTTTCAGTTAAGAAAGCCAATGCACCAAAAGAACAGCCAAAACAAGTTGTAACACCTCCTACGGAGCAACCTGTGAACACCGCAGTTCTAACGCCACAACAAACAGATATATACGAACCACTCAAAGAAAAGTTTACTGAGAAAGAAATACTTCTTATTCGGAGAGCATTAACGTATATGACCCTTGCATGTCCAAGTGCAAGTAAACCCTTGTTGGAACAGTTGAAACTACATGCCATTAATCAGTTAAAGCTATCATGAATCAGAGAAAGGTACTTTTGATTGAGCCTAACTACTCTAACAAGTATCCTCCAATCGGGCTTATGAAAATGGCTACGTATTTCCGGAATAGAGGAGATGAGGTTGTATTTTATAAAGGAGATCTGAAAAGATTTATCATAGAACGAATTGCCCTATGTTGTATAAACGAATGCAAATCGTTAGCTCCAGAAATCGACTGGGATGTATTCTATCCTGCAATCTATAGCTATATCCGAACAAGAAAAGGCGCAGTACTAGAAGATATAGATTATTCAAGTTCCCAATACAATCTTTTATTGGAGGGGAAGATCGTGGATGCAAAGAACTATTATTGGTCCGGTGAATGGAAAAAACATCCGGAATGGGACTTTGTTGGAGTTACTACGCTATTTACTTTCTATTGGGATATTACAATAGATACCATTAATACAGCCAAACTTCTGGTTAAACCCAATGGACGGTTAATGGTCGGCGGAGTCTTGGCGTCTATTCAACCTGATGAAGTTGAAAAAGCCACAGGTATAAAACCATACATTGGCGTATTAAATACACCGGGAGAAATCGATAAAGATGACTCTCAGATTATCGATGAGCTACCATTGGATTATTCAATATTGGATGAAATCGACTATGAATATCCGATGTCCAACGCTTATTATGGATATACATCAAGAGGATGTATTCGCAAATGTCCTTTCTGTGCGGTTTCTACCTTAGAGCCAGTATTTATTCCATATATTCCATTGCAAGAACGAATTAAAGGAATAATTGAAAAATATGGCGAGCAAAAAGATTTGTTATTAATGGATAATAATATTCTCGCATCTCCAAATTTCAATCAAATAATCCAAGAGATTATCGATTGTGGCTTTGGTAAGGGTGATAAGTTTATCCAACCCAATACGTTCGACAAAGCATTTGAGAACCTTGCCGAGGGTGTAAACGATAGGGCTTATCGCAGAAGATGTTTTAAAGAGATTGTAAGCTTATATGAAAAATTAAAAGGTAAATCTGACGATGCATTCACGTTATACCGTGCTATGGATGATTTCCAGATTCGCGATATAACTACTGTCACAAAAGATAATCTCTTACGTATTTATCCGGTGTTGAAGCCTATATACGAGAAACACTTTAGACCGCAGCCAAGACAACGATATGTAGATTTCAACCAAGGCGTTGATGCACGATTGTTTAATGAGAATAATGTAAAATTGCTTGCTTCCATAGCGATACGTCCTTTGCGAATAGCCTTTGATGATTTGAAATCGCGCCCTGCTTATGAAAATGCTGTCCGGTTGTCAGTCAAAGAAGGCATTAAAGATTTCTCTAATTACCTTTTATACAACTATAAAGATACACCAGAGGAATTGTATATACGTCTGCGGATTAACGTAGATCTATGTGACGAACTGGGGGTTAGCATATATTCATTTCCAATGAAATATCATCCAATTCATAGTGAGTCCAATTTTGAAATAGACTACTCGCACAATCGAGATTATATTGGCATTAATTGGAATCGTAAATATATTCGCGCGATTCAGGCTATTTTGAATAGCACAAAGGGTAAGGTTGGAAAAGGGACATCATTCTTTGAAGAGGCTTTTGGCAAAGATTTGGTTGAGTTCAAGGAATTACTCGAAATGCCCGAAACATTTATTTTGTACAGATTCTTTTTCAAATGGTTAGATGGTGTAAACTCTTTCGGCCCTGAACATTGGAGAAGATGTTGGAGAAAATGTATGGAGACATTAGACGAAGAAACAAAAAAAGAAATCCTTGATATAATTCACTCCAACAATTTCGATGATGAAAAGATAGCTAAATTTGATAATCCGCTTATCAAGGAGCTTTTCAGCTATTATTCAAGTCATAGAAATGATATAGTTGATCCCAAAAGCGATTTATACAAGCTTAAACAACAATATGACTCGCATCCGACCATCGCATTAAAAAGAAAGAAGAATAAATGATTGCATTAGATACTTCTATTGAAGAAATGAACAGGCTCGGGCTTTTATCGGTTCGTGCGATGAACGTGTGTCGTACTGGAGGGTTAAAAACACTTGAGAATATACTGAATGTGGATAAGATAGAGTTTCTCAAAGTGCGAAACTGCGGTAGAAAAACAATAGTAGAGATTGATACAATCATCGAGAAATACTCATCTTTAAAATCTGTAGCAATCTCTGAAGAAGTTATAGAACCTTCTGAATGTGATGAAGCGAAAACAAAGTATGAGCGTCTTCATCCGTCAATTTCAGTAAATCTTAAAAGCTGGGTTTTATGGCGTTTTTCAAAGTTAAGTGTTCGTGCTAAAAATGCGTTTCCACAATTAGCTAATGTATCCGAAGCAATTATTGCTGTTTATTCACTCACAGGGATAAATACCCTATCAGTAAAAAATTGTGGTAAAAAGACTAGTGCTGAAATAGGATCTTTCTTAGCTGATTTTAAACAGTATTTTGAAGAAGCGACAAAAGATATCGACACCATTTCAAGTATCCCGGAGATTGACAGTCGAGATAAAGAAATTGCTGAAATAGGTTTTAAATATCCATTTTTATTAAGTAAGGAATGTGAAAACATAGTTGATTTTATTCAGCAAAACGATGGTGTATTCCCCTATCTATACATAGCCAAACTTTATATAATGCGATCGGACAATCCAAGGATTAGTATCTATCGTGATTACTATGGACTTAATCCTTCATTTTGTCGTCATTCACTTTCAGAGATTGGAGATAATAATAATCTTTCTAGAGAAAGAGTTAGACAGCTTGTAAGTTGTTCTATACCATTGCCTAAAAGAATTCAAGAAGGCGTTAGACAATACTTGGGTCCACTAATAAGCAATGTCATAGCGTTTGATAGTTTGTTGTGGAATAAGATTCAACGAGAGAATTTGCTTGAAGAATCATATTCTCAAACAGCCCTGTTGGTTGCTTCTTTATTGGATACACATACAGTATTACAAGTGGACGATGATGATAAGGAATATTTAGTTGAAAAATCGATTACTGAAAACGTCAAGGTTAGAAATGTATTGAATAACATTTGTCGAGTAATAGAATTAAGACGTACAACTATAGAACAATTGGATATATTACAATTCATAAAATCTGATAGAAGATTATATCACAAGAATGTTGACCAGTTGTGTGTAGTTTATGCGGATTTCCTTAAACGTAAATATTCCGTAGACATAGAAGACAATCGTATTGTTACCATGCTTCCTAATGCTCTTGATGTGTCAATAGCAATAGAAAACATATTGGAGCAAAAAGGAGTGCCTATGTCTCTTGATGAACTGCTTGATGTTTTCAATCAGCTACATCCTGCAAATACAATTGATTCTATAGCAAAGTTCAAGCCATATATACTCCGGAACAGAAGGATAAAACCTAAAGGCAAAACTAGAATATATGTATTAAAAGAATGGAAAAATCATTTTACAGGCACATTAACCAGCTATTTGGAACATATCCTGCGGTCTTTCAATGAGCCAATTTCACTAGATGATTTGGTCGACTTTGCTTTAGAAGAGTTTCCTAATACAAATAAGAAAAGTGTCAGTTCCTTGATAGCTATGGATAAAGACGGTCGCTTTATTATGTATGAGGGAGAGTATGTCGGTTTATCAGAAAATTCAATCTTGGATTTTGACTTAAAAGAGCGTAAGATAATAAAACGACAGTCATTTGACACTCGTTTTTCTGATTTTAAGGAATTTGTAATAACGATGAAAAGATTGCCGATGCAGACTGGTTCAGATGAAGAGCAATCGTTGGCTCGATGGATGGTAAATGTTTTAAAATCCAATATCGATTCTACCGAAGAACAATTATTGTCATTGCAGGAGTTCCTTGATGATAATAAGGCGCTTCCCCAAAATGGCCATGAATATAATTTCAAGCAGATGTGCGATCAAATCAAGGTTGTTGTCAATCAGACCTTCAGTCTCCCAAATATTGAAGAGCATCAGAGCGAGTGCCAATGGCTGAAGAAGAATATTGACAAATACACCTCTTACGAAGATAACAGAAAGTCATATTTTGAGGACCTCTTAGCCTATCTTAAAGATTTCGGCTTTTATATTGGATAAGCTATTTGCTCGGATAAGTCGTAAGCATACGGTGAAGCACGTGTTTCAGTCCTGGTAGAACGTTTCTAATTTTGTTGGCAAAAAAAAGAATATGTTGAGCAAAGAGGAAGTGTCGGAAATCATATCCTACTGTGGTTTCCACAAAGTTAACCGTTCTGACCGATTACAGGAACTGGGAATCAGTCACTGGAATTTTTATAAATCGCGCCGTCATCATCTTAAAGCGGAGAAATGTATCCGTCCGAAATAGGCCGACTTTATCAAAGCGTTTTTGGTTGCGAACTTTGCAATCAAAAACGCTATGTTTAATTTGAACGAAAACAATCGTATAGTAATGGCGCAGCATCCGACGGACATGCG
>RIAY01000027.1 GCA_003833075.1 Muribaculaceae bacterium Isolate-036 (Harlan)
ATTCGTTGCCTCGGTGCTCAATGATGTGCGAGTCTTTCCTGAAATACTGCCATTCAACTGCAGACCCGTATTTGCTAACGAATGAGAAATCCGTAACCGAATCAGTTTTGATGCGCACATCCTCCATTCGGAATCCCGAAACAACCCGCAACGGCATATCCGGAGAGGTGACCGCGGCAATAGTCATCAGGAGCGAGAGTGGCAGAAATATGACCATTATCTTCAAATTTATAGCAGTGTGCTTAATAAAACTGCCTAAAGATAGCAAATTTATTTTATACTGCCAAAAATAATAAGGAATTAATAAAAATAATTCCTTATTATAATTACACATGAAGAGGTTTTTTCGAGGGAATTTCACGAGTTGAAGAAGAAATCTGCTCCAAGCTTGCGACCCCAAATTCACATTTTTTTTTAAACAACTTCTTAACATACAAGCCCGCTATGCTCCTTTGCCTTAAATGGATTTTATCTGGAAGTGAGCCGCCCTAAATTTCACGTTTATTTTTTAACAAGCTCTTAATTTCAAGGCATCAAAATGAAAACTACACAGCAGCCATGATGATGTGCCCGAAAAACTCTATGGAGCATGGATTCTGAGTATGTTTGCGGTGAATTATTGCCTTGGCAAAGAAAACTCAGACAGATATAAAACCAACTGCAAAAATACACTTGGCTGATCAGGAAGTCAGGCAATATGCGTGTATAGAATCATGGTAAATGGAAATGTTACGGTGTATCGGGCATGCATTGACATCCGTATTGCCAGACTGCAAAGTTACAACAATATGTTGTAAAACATAAAAAAAAATCTTTCAGAATAAATAATAAGTGTTAATTTTACACCCATTATTGCAGATTAATAAAAATCTGTGTCTTAAGGTGAATTTATATTAATTGTTATATTAAAATATCTAACATGAAACTCCTTGGTTATTCGGCATTTGTGCTATCATTGGCGGGCGTTTGCTCTTGTGGCACAGGAAAGGATGCCGCTCAATTGACAAAATCAGGACTTGATCCCCAAAAATTCGAATCGGTTATAAACGGAGATTCAACCGCTCTGATAACCCTCTCAAATGCGTCAGGCATGGAGGTGTGTGTCACAAATTACGGCGGCAGAATAGTTTCAATCATGGTTCCCGACAAAAACGGTGAGTTTAAGGATGTAGTTTTGGGTTTTGACAGTGTAGGCGCCTATACGCCAGAGGTCAACAAATCTGATTTCGGTGCAGCGATAGGCAGATATGCCAACAGAATCAATCAGGGATGTTTTGTGCTTGACGGTGACACAATACAGTTGCCTCGGAACAATTACGGACATTGTCTGCATGGCGGCACAGACATGGGGTCGCTCGGATGGCAATATCGTGTCTATAAGATAGAGAACGCCACTGATTCAACCCTCACACTTTCCATTGACTCTCCCGATGGCGACAATCAGTTTCCGGGAAATGTAAAGGCGTTTGTCAAATATACTTTGCAGTCGGATAATGCTCTTCGAATTGATTATTCCGCAACAACAGACAAACCGACCATAATCAATCTTACTAATCATTCGTATTTCAACCTTTCCGGGGATCCCGAACTCAGTGTCACTGATGAGAATGTATGGATCAACGCATCCAATTACACTCCTGTTGACAGCACATTCATGACAACGGGTGAGATTGTGCCAGTAAAAGGCACTCCTATGGATTTCACGGAAGAGAAACTTCTCGGCAAAGATATAGAGTCTGATTTCGTGCAGGTTCGATATGGAAACGGATTTGACCATAATTTTGTGCTTGATACGAACGGCAGTCTTGAGGAATGTGCGGCTCGTGTCTCTGATCCACGTTCAGGCATTGTGCTTGAGGTATTCACCAATGAACCCGGTGTGCAGTTCTATACCGGCAATTTCCTTGACGGAACCGTGACAGGTAAAAAAGCAAAGGTGTATAATCAGCGTCATGGTCTTTGTCTTGAGACTCAGAAATATCCTGACACTCCTAATAAACCGGCATGGCCCTCTGCGACTCTTCGCCCGAGTGAGACATACGGCAGCACATGCGTCTATAAATTTTCGACTAAACAATAATCATAATACTTAAAATCTAACTACTTTAATTATGGCATTACTCGACTGGGTAGTTATCACTCTATTTGCTCTTGCCCTCATAGGCATAATCGTATGGGTGATGCGCCAGAAACAGAACAATGCCGCTGATTATTTCCTTGGCGGCAAAGATGCGACATGGATAGCTATTGGAGCCTCTATCTTTGCATCGAATATCGGCTCCGAACATCTCATCGGTCTTGCAGGTTCCGGAGCTTCTTCCGGAATGGCAATGGCTCATTGGGAGATTCAGGGATGGATGATACTTATTCTCGGCTGGGTGTTCGTGCCTTTTTATTCCCGTTCGATGGTTTATACCATGCCGGAATTCCTCGAGCGTAGATTTAATCCACAGTCCCGTACAATTCTTGCGACAATTTCTTTGATAAGTTATGTGCTTACAAAAGTAGCGGTAACAGTCTATGCCGGAGGTCTTGTATTTCAGCAGGTATTCGGAATCGACAAGTTATGGGGAATAGATTTCTTCTGGATTGCGGCAGTAGGTCTGGTGCTTATAACTGCATTATATACGATTTTCGGAGGTATGAAATCGGTATTGTATACATCAGTCCTGCAAACACCGATATTGCTTCTCGGATCCTTGATCATTCTGGTTCTTGGACTTAAAGAACTTGGTGGCTGGGAAGAAATGATGCGTATTTGTTCTTCTGCAAAAGTTAACGAATACGGCGATACTATGGTAAATCTAATTCGTGATAACAATGACGCGCAATATCCTTGGCTCGGGGCGTTGATCGGATCCGCTGTAATCGGTTTCTGGTATTGGTGTACAGACCAGTTTATTGTGCAGCGCGTGTTGTCCGGAAAAAATGAGAAGGAAGCGAGACGAGGCACAATTTTCGGTGCTTATCTTAAACTTCTTCCGGTATTCCTTTTCCTTATACCCGGAATGATCGCTTTCGCTTTGCACCAGAAACTCGGTTCCTTCCTTCCAATGCTTCCCAGTGGTCTTCCAAATTCCGATGCTGCTTTCCCCACATTGGTGGCAAAACTTCTTCCGGCAGGAATCAAGGGTCTTATCGTATGTGGAATACTTGCGGCATTGATGAGTTCACTTGCGTCATTGTTCAATTCATCAGCCGCATTGTTCACAATTGACTTTTATCAGCGATTCAAACCCAAGACCGATCCCAAGAGACTTGTTAAGATCGGACAGGCTGCGACTGTTGTGATTGTGATTCTCGGTATCCTGTGGATTCCGGTGATGCGTTCCATCGGAGATGTTCTGTATCTCTACCTGCAGGACGTTCAATCTGTTCTTGCACCTGGAATTGCAGCGGCATTCCTTTTAGGTATAGTTTGGAAGAGGGCTTCTGCTCAAGGCGGTATGTGGGCATTGCTGACCGGTATGATTATCGGTCTTACACGACTTGGAGCGAAAATCTATTATTCAAACCTCGGGGTTGAGGCGGGCGCATCAGAAAATCCCAGTATTTTCCAACAGATTTTCTATGATGAGAATTGGTTGTTCTTCTGCGGATGGATGTTGTTGCTGTGTCTTGCAGTCGGTTTTGTAGTTTCAATGTGCACAAAAGCCCCCGATGTTTCAAAAATACAGGGGCTTGTATTTGGCACATCTACTCCCGAACAGCGTCTTGCTACCCGTCACAGCTGGAATGCATGGGATATTTTAAACTCTATAATCATCCTTGGCATAACGGTTGCATTCTACATATATTTCTGGTAATATATGGTGTTCTGCCGCGTTAGGCAATACTTGCGTGGCAGAACACAGACAGTAATTTTGCATCTACATTGTATTCAGATTTTGAAGATCGCATGGAATTTGTATGAACTGATTATGGCATGGCGGTCTTGATAATAAGCATTATCTGAAATGGCACAGAAAGAAAACAACTATTATAAGCAGCATGACAGATTGTATCTGAGTGTTGACTGTATCGTGTTCGGTTTGAATGAAGGTAATCTGAAGCTCTTGCTTATACAGCGGGATTTCGAGCCGCACAAAGGTGAGTGGTCATTAGTGGGTGGTTTTGTCAACTATGATGAGAGTGTTGACAACGCCGCGCAAAGGATTCTGAAGAATCTGACAGGACTTGATGGCGTATATATGCACCAGATAGGTACTTTCGGAGAGGTCGAGCGAGATCCTGGAGAGAGGGTAGTGTCGGTTGCATATTCGGCATTGCTGAATTTTCCGGATATTGACCATGAGATTCTGAAAGCTCATAACGCCCATTGGGTTGACTTTAATAATATTCCGAGTCTTTGTCTTGATCACAACGAAATGATTAAGAAAGCGATCAAGAAGATCCAGACCAAATTCCGGACAGAACCTATAGCATTTCGTCTGTTGCCCCAGCGATTCACCCTGACTCAGCTTCAGCAATTGTATGAAACATTGCTTGGTGTGAAAATAGACAAACGTAATTTCAGACGCCGCGCTTTGGAAAACAGTTGCATTGTGTGTACAGATTTGGTAGACAAGGAGAATTCACGTCGCGGCGCGCGACTTTATGAATTCAGCAGTGATGCCGTAGGTGTGGAAAGTTTTAAAATGTAGTGTATTATAATTTTATAATAATTCTCCTTATGCTCGAAGAATTAAAAGAAAAAGTTTTTAAAGCAAATCTCGACCTCGTGAAACATGGTCTTGTCATTTTCACATGGGGAAATGTTTCCGGCATTGACAGAGAGAAAGGTCTTGTTGTGATCAAACCCAGCGGAGTGAGTTATGATGATATGAAAGCCGATGATATGGTTGTTGTAGACCTTGTCTCAGGAAATGTGGTTGAAGGATCTTTACGACCATCCTCAGATACCCCGACACATCTTGCTCTATATAGGGCTTTTCCGGAGACCGGGGGTGTAGTGCACACTCATTCAACTTATGCCACGGCTTGGGCGCAGGCAGGAATTGATCTTCCCAACATTGGCACTACCCATGCCGATTATTTCCACGATGCGGTGCCATGCACAAGAGACATGACTGAACCAGAAGTCAAAGGTGATTATGAACTTGAGACCGGGAATGTGATAGTCGAGCGTTTCGGGGGCATGAATCCGATGCATACTCCGGGCGTTCTGGTCAAGAATCATGGGCCGTTCGCGTGGGGAACCACTCCGGCTGATGCCGTGCATAATGCTGTTGTGCTTGAGCAGATAGCAAAAATGGCAAGTATCGCATATACAGTCAATCCCTCGTTGACGATGAATCCGCTGCTGGTTGAGAAGCATTTCTCCCGCAAGCACGGACCCAATGCATATTATGGGCAGTCGAATAACAAATAATACGTCAAACAACATTAATATTACATAGCAATGGAAATTTTTGATCAATATGAGATATGGTGGATAACCGGTGCCCAGCTTCTTTATGGAGGTGATGCCGTAGTAAAAGTGGATGCTCATTCCAAAGAGATGGTAGAGGGTCTTAACAAATCCGGTGTCCTGCCTGTAAAAGTTGTCTATAAAGGAACTGCGAACTCATCACGCGAGGTCAGTGAACTGATGAAGGCTGCTAACAATGATTCCAGGTGTGCAGGTGTGATTACATGGATGCATACATTCTCTCCTGCCAAGATGTGGATTCACGGGCTTCAACAGCTTAAAAAGCCGTTGCTGCATTTCCACACGCAGTATAATGCAGAAATTCCATGGAATGAAATCGATATGGATTTCATGAATCTAAACCAGAGCGCGCATGGAGACCGCGAGTTCGGACATATCTGCACCCGCATGCGCATTCGCCGCAAAGTAGTTGTCGGTCACTGGACAGACAAAGAAGTTCTGAAGAAAATCGCAGTCTGGGAGCGAGTAGCTGTCGCATGGGCTGATGCACAGGATATGCTGATTATCCGTTTCGGAGACCAGATGAACAACGTGGCAGTTACTGACGGTGACAAAGTTGAAGCCGAGCAGCGTCTCGGTTATCATGTGGATTATTGTCCGGTAAGCGAATTGATGGAATATCACAAACAGATTAAGGAAGATGATATCCGACGTCTTGTTAATGAGTATTTCCGCCTTTACGAGCATAATCATGACATGGAGATTCCTGCATCGGCAGATTATAAGTCAGTGTGGAATGCGGCTCATGCCGAGCTTACTCTTCGTGCCATTCTCAAAGCAAAAGGAGCGAAAGGATTTACAACCAACTTCGATGATCTCGGAACAGACGACATAAATGATCCGAAATTTGTTGGATTCGACCAGATTCCCGGACTTGCCTCGCAGCGTCTTATGGCGGAAGGATACGGCTTCGGAGCGGAAGGTGACTGGAAATCAGCCGCGCTTTATCGTTCCGTATGGGTCATGTCGGAAGGCAAGGCTTGTTCATTTCTGGAAGACTATACCCTGAATTTCAATGGTAAAGACAGCTCGATACTTCAGGCGCATATGCTTGAGGTGTGTCCGTTGATAGCAGAAGAGAAGCCGCGTCTTGAAGTGCACTTCCTCGGCATCGGTATCCGCAAGGCACAGACTGCGAGACTTGTGTTCACGTCTCGCCCCGGTGACGGATGCACTGCTACCGTCGTTGATCTTGGCAACCGTTTCCGTTTAATTGTTAATGATGTTGAATGCATAAAATCCAATCCTATGCCCAATCTGCCTGTGGCATCCGCACTTTGGAAGCCGATGCCTGATTTCGAGACAGGGGCAGGTGCATGGATTCTTGCAGGAGGCACACACCATTCTTGCTTCTCATATAATCTTTCTCAGGAATATTGGGAGGATTATGCTGAGATTGCAGGCATAGAGATGGCTGTTATAGACAAGAACACGACTATACCTGAGTTCAAGAATACACTTCGCTGGAATGAGGTATATTACATGCTCAACAAGTCTCTTTGCTAATCCCTGCTGATCATGGATGCTAAAGAAACAATAAGACAGGGTAAGGCAGTGCTCGGAATAGAACTCGGGTCTACCCGCATCAAGGCTGTATTGATAGATGAGGATAACCGTCCTATTGCCCAGGGTTCTCATGAATGGGATAACCAGCTTGCCGACAATCTCTGGACTTACAGCATTGACGCCATATGGTTCGGAGTGCAGGATTGTTATCGAGATCTGAGAGCCAATGTGGTCGAAGAATATGGTGTGGAGATTGAAACGCTTTCCGCTATCGGAGTCAGTGCGATGATGCATGGATATATGCCGTTTGACAAAAACGGCAGAATTCTTGTGCCGTTCCGCACCTGGAGAAATACCAATACCGGAGTTGCCGCAGCCGAATTGTCTGAACTTTTCAATTACAACATACCGTTACGTTGGAGCATATCTCATCTATATCAGGCGATTCTTAACAAAGAGGAGCATGTTGGAGAAATAGATTTTCTTACCACACTTGCCGGTTATATACATTGGCAACTTACGGGTGAGAGAGTTCTGGGTATTGGAGATGCTTCAGGAATGTTGCCTGTTGACCCGGAGACAAAGAACTACTCGTCACGTATGATAAAGCAGTTTGATGAACTTGTGGCTCCATATTCATACCCTTGGATGCTTGAAGATATTCTGCCGAAATGTCTGTTGGCGGGTGAAAATGCAGGTGTCCTGACGGAAGAGGGTGCCCGGCACCTCGACATATCCGGCAATCTGAAGTCCGGTGTGCCGGTGTGCCCGCCGGAAGGTGATGCCGGTACAGGTATGGTCGCGACCAATGCCGTGAAGCAACGCACAGGAAATGTATCCGCCGGCACGTCTTCGTTTTCGATGATTGTCGTGGAGAAAGAGCTTTCAAAGCCATATGAGATGATAGATATGGTTACTACTCCCGACGGTTCGCTCGTTGCCATGGTGCATTGCAACAACTGCACGTCAGATTTGAATGCATGGGTAGGAATTTTTCGTGAGTTTCAGGAAATGATGGGTATGCCTGTAGATATGAATGAATTATACGGGAAACTCTATAATCATGCTCTTTCGGGAGATGCCGATTGCGGCGGGTTGCTCTCTTACAACTATTTCTCCGGCGAGCCTGTCACCGGTCTTTCAGAGGGTCGTCCGTTGTTCGTTCGGTCGGTAACAGATAGATTCAACCTTGCCAATTTTATGCGTTCACATCTTTTTGGTGCTGTCAGCGTGTTGAAAATAGGCAATGACATTCTTTTCAATGATGAGAAAATCAAGGTTGACAGAATTACCGGTCACGGAGGTCTGTTCAAGACAAAAGGAGTCGGACAGAGAGTGCTTGCGGCAGCACTTAACTCGCCCATTTCTGTAATGGAGACAGCCGGAGAGGGTGGAGCCTGGGGTATGGCGTTGCTTGCGGGCTATCTTGTGAACAACGCTGATGACAGGACTCTTTCTGATTATCTTGATACTGTGGTATTTGGAGGAAATGTAGGAAACAGCATATCTCCGACAGCGGAAGAGGTAGAAGGTTTCAACCGATATATCAAATCCTACATTGCGTGTCTGCCAGTAGAGCAGTCGGCTGTTGATTGCAAAAAATGAACTTGACAAAAATCTATCCTATATTGCAAAAACGGGGGGCGACAATTTTAGCTCCCCGTTTTTCATTTCCGTCAGGTAAACGCGAGCCAGCCATATACTTTCCATTGAAACAGAAACATAGGGATTTTTTTGTTTAATAGCTGAGTAATTAGTAAATTTGCATTATGAAAACGAATGTAGCAGTTTTTTTCGGCGGTCGCTCCGTTGAGCATGAGATTTCGGTAATCTCCGCCCTTCAGGCAATCAATGCCTTTGATAAAGAAAAATATAACATAATTCCGATATATATATCCAAACAAGGACGCTGGTATACGGGTGATAATCTTCTTGACATCCGTAATTATCGGGATATGAAGAAAGTTATTGAAGATGCTGAGGAAGTGTTCATGCGCCCTGAATACGGAGATTATAACCTCTATAAGGTTAATACGGGCATGTTCTCTAAGCGTAATCCGGTTGTTGCTGAATTGCATGTGGTTATTCCAGTGCTACACGGAACAAACGGCGAGGATGGTATTTTCGAGGGTTTGCTTGAGACAATCGGCATACCGTTTGCCGGATGCAATACTCTCTCAAGTGCCAACGGTATGGACAAGATAACAATGAAGATGATTCTTCGCGAATGTGGCGTGCCGGTGGTGGATTATGTGTGGTTTACTGACCGTCAGTGGCTTTCGTCAAAAGATGACATAATTTCCAAAGTTGAGAGCAAACTCGGTTATCCCGTAATCGTAAAGCCGGCAAATCTGGGGTCAAGCGTGGGTATCGGCAAGGCATCAAACAGGGAAGAACTTATAGAAAAAGTGGATAATGCGGAGAAATTCTCACAGCGCATTATTGTTGAACATATGATCGAGCAGCTTAAGGAGATCAACTGTTCTGTACTTGGTGATGCCGATGAGCACGAATCTTCAGTTTGCGAGGAACCGATAAAGACTGGAGATTTTCTTTCTTACGAAGACAAATATATGGGCGGATCCAAAACTACAGCCGGTATGCAGGCAAGCGAGAAGCGGATCCCTGCTGATCTGCCTGAAGCAGTAAGTGAGAAAATACGCTGCATGGCAGGTGAGACATTCCGCGTGCTTTCCTGTCATGGAGTAAGCAGGGTAGATGTTATGGTAGATGAAAAAGACAACAGTATTTATGTAAATGAAATCAACACAATTCCGGGGTCGTTGTCTTTTTATCTATGGGAAGCCAGCGGCATTTCATTTACCCAGCTTATGGATCGTCTCGTACAACTTGCCTTAAAGCGCAAGCGTGCAATCGACCGCAAGACATTCACATATGACCATAACATATTTTCGCTTGGCGGTGGTGTAAAAGGTGCCAAAGGCGCAAAGGGCGCGAAGATCTGAATCATATATCAGCATAATAACAATATAACATTGCACTATAGATGGCAAAGAATTTTAAGGAATACAGCAAACAGCTCAATCTTTCCGACATCAACAAAGAGATGTTGAAGCTCTGGGATGCCAATTCGCTCTTCGAAACGAGTATGAAAGAGCGCGAGGGTTGTCCTACATTCGTGTTTTTTGAGGGTCCCCCTTCCGCCAATGGTATGCCCGGCATCCATCACGTCATGGCGCGTACTATTAAAGACATAATTTGCCGCTATAAGACAATGAAAGGCTTCCATGTGAAGCGTAAAGCCGGATGGGATACTCATGGACTTCCGGTGGAACTTGGTGTTGAAAAAACACTTGGAATCACAAAGGAAGATATCGGCACTAAAATATCTGTAGATGAATATAATGCCGCCTGTCGCAGGGAGGTTATGAAATATACGAAAGAGTGGACTGATCTTACCCATAAGATGGGATATTGGGTCGATCTGGACAATCCATATATCACCTACGACAACAGATATATTGAGTCTGTATGGTGGTTGCTCAAAGAGCTTTATAACAAGGGCTATCTTTACAAAGGTTATACAATCCAGCCATATTCTCCAGGTGCCGGCACTGGACTCAGCTCGCATGAACTGAATCAGCCGGGTTGCTATCGTGATGTCAAGGATCTCACAGCAACAGCCCTTTTTACGATCAAGGATCCCAAACCCGAAATGGCGGGATGGGGGCGTCCGTGTTTTCTTGCGTGGACAACAACTCCGTGGACACTTCCTTCCAACACGGCTTTATGTGTCGGACCCAAATTCGAGTATGTTGCCATAAGAACCTACAACCCATATACAGCTGAAAAAATCACAGTTGTGATGGCTTCCGATCTTGTAGGCTCTTATTTCAAGAAAGAAGGGGAGACACTTTCACTTGAGGATTATAAACAAGGTGACAAGGTTTTGCCATACCGTATTGTAGGCAGATTCTCCGGTGAAGATCTCATAGGCATGCATTATCAGCAGCTTATGCCATGGGTCAAGCCTGTCGAGAAACTCAATGAATATAGCGCGACATACGTAACGGAATTTGCCGAGGCTAATCCCGGTAACGTTTTCACAGTCGGCAACGACCGCTTTGTGGAGATGGCAGAATGTGCGTTCCGTGTCATTGGTGGAGATTATGTCACCACAGACGATGGTACCGGTATCGTTCATATAGCTCCGACATTCGGTGCTGATGACGCCAAGGTGGCAAAAGCTGCGAATATCCCCCCTTTGTTCATGATAAACCGACGCGGCGAGACGCGTCCCATGGTAGATCTTCAGGGTAAATTCTATCTTATAGAGGATCTCGCGCCTGAATTCGTTGAGAAATGTGTAGATGCGGGTGAATATGGAAGTCATGCCGGAGAGTATGTGAAGAATGCCTATGATCCGCGTTTCACGCAGAATGGAAAATATGACGAGACCGCCGCTGCCAAGGAAGAGGATCTCAATGTGCGTCTCTGCATGGAGATGAAGCAGGCAGGAGAAGCTTTCAGAACGGAGAAACACGTTCACAATTATCCTCATTGCTGGCGCACTGACAAACCTGTGATCTATTATCCACTCGACAGCTGGTTTATCCGGACTCCGCAGGCACGGGAGCGTTTGATAGAACTCAACGAGACGATTAAATGGAAGCCTGCGTCAACAGGCACAGGACGTTTTGGCAAATGGCTTGAAAATGTGCAAGACTGGAATCTTTCACGTTCTCGCTATTGGGGCACACCTCTTCCGATCTGGAGAACCGATGATGGTAAAGAAGAGGTCTGTATCGGTTCATATGAGGAATTATGCGAATTAATAGACCGCTCTGTGGCAGCCGGGTTTATGACTGAAAATCCATTTACTGCAAAAGGATTCAAACCTGGAGAATACACAGGTGACAACTACGATAAAATAGATATTCACCGGCCATATGTAGATGATATAGTTCTTGTCTCTGAAAGCGGTAAGCCAATGAAGCGCGAGACAGACCTGATTGATGTGTGGTTTGATTCTGGTGCGATGCCTTACGCTCAGATTCATTATCCTTTTGAAAACAAAGAGTTGCTCGATTCGCACGAAGTTTATCCTGCAGATTTTATTGCAGAAGGCGTGGATCAGACTCGTGGCTGGTTCTTCACATTGCATGCGATTGCCGGAATGGTTTTCGACTCGGTCGCATACAAGGCTGTTATCTCCAACGGTCTTGTGCTTGACAAAAACGGAAACAAGATGTCAAAGCGACTCGGAAATGCTATAGATCCTTTTGGAAATATAGAGAAATTCGGAAGCGACCCGGTAAGATGGTACATGATTTCAAATTCGCAGCCATGGGATAATCTCAAGTATGACGAAGAAGGAGTGGCAGAAGTAAGCCGCAAGCTTTTCTCCACACTATACAATACCTACAAATTCTTTGCACTCTATGCGAATGTGGATGGATTTACAGGCACAGAGCCACAGGTAAAGCTCTCTGAACGACCTGAAATTGACAGGTGGATTCTTTCTTTGCTCAACAGTCTTGTTGTCGAAGTGGAGACAGCTCTTGATGATTACGAGCCTACACGTGCGGCGCGAGCCATAGACACATTTGTAAATGACAATCTTTCCAACTGGTATGTGCGCCTTAACCGTAAGCGTTTCTGGGCAGGAGAGATGGACAATGATAAATTGTCTGCGTATCAGACGCTATATGCTTGTCTTAAGACTGTGGCGCAGCTGATGGCTCCGTATGCTCCGTTTTATGCTGACCGTCTGTATGCGGATCTTATGGCTCCATCGCTGGAAAACGGTGGATATGCATCGGTGCATCTGTCAGACTTCCCTGAAGCTGACACTACCGCTATAGACAAGGCTCTTGAAGAGAGAATGAGTCTGGCTCAGGTTATTACTTCCAATGTGCTCGCATTGAGAAGAAAAGTGAATCTGAAAGTCCGTCAGCCTCTTCAGACACTTTTGATTCCTGTTACAGATGCCTCGCAAAGAGAAGCTGTTGAAGGAATCAAGGGTATAGTGCTTGATGAGGTGAATGTAAAAGAGCTGAAGATTGTCGACAACGAGGAGAGTGGTCTTGTTAAAAGAGTCAAGGCGGATTTCAAGAAACTCGGTCCGAAATACGGCAAGATTATGAAGGCACTTGGTAAGGCGATTACCGAGATGAGTCAGAAAGATATCGCAGATCTGGAAAAAAATGGTTCGTTCATCTTCTGTGGGCTTCCGGAGCATCCTGTTGTCACACTTGAGGATGTAGAGGTTATTCCGGAGGATGTGCCAGGCTGGCTTGTGACAAACGAGGGGAATGTGACAGTCGCTCTTGATGTTACTCTCACACCGGAGTTGCGTAATGAAGGTATGGCACGTGAACTTATCAACCGCATCCAGAACATACGTAAATCATCCGATTTCGAGATAACAGACAAAGTGACTGTAGAGTTATCGGAAACTCCTGCCGTAAAAGCCGCGCTTGAGGCGTTCAAGGACTATATTTCGGCACAGGTTCTTGCGGATGACATATTGGCATCACCGGATATTGCCGGAGAAAATGTTGTGGAGCTTGATATTGACGGTGAGAAAATACTCGCCAAAGTAGATAGAAAATGACAGATCAGGAGATAAGAAAACCGTTAGACAAAATAAGCAAGTCATCCGGCATTTCTGCCGGATGGCTTGCACTTATTATTGCCTTCGTGGTAATAATCGCAGACCAGACACTGAAGATATGGATCAAGACGAATTTCTATATTGGAGAAGATTATGAGATATTCAGATGGTTTCATATCAAGTTTATAGAAAATAACGGAATGGCTTTCGGACTTGAATTATGGAATAAGCTTGTTCTTACATTCGGGCGTATAATCGCTGTCGCTCTGTTCGTATGGTTCATAATCAAGGTCAAGGATATCAAAGGAATCAGAAAAGGTTTCATAGTAGCCGTTGCATTGATTGCAGCAGGAGCTGCGGGTAATATTTTTGATTGCGTATTTTACGGGAAAATATTTAATAATCCCATGCCGCCGCAAGTAGCGGAAATATTCCCTGCCGACGGAGGGTATGCCGGATGGTTCGAAGGGAAAGTTGTGGATATGCTTTATTTCCCGTTCTTTGATTTCTATTGGCCGGAGTGGATGCCGGTGGTAGGGGGCAGTTATTATGAGTTTTTTGCCTATATATTCAATATTGCCGATTCCTCCATCTGCATCGGTGTTGCATTGTTGATATTATTCTATTCGAAGGATGCATCTGTTGCTTTCAAGGCGATAGGTGGAGATTCGGCGAAAACAGAATCTGAAGCCAAATGACAAAAGGTGCCCTCTTTTTGTATATATCAGTATCACTGATGCTGTTGAGCAGCTGTGACAAGCGTCCGAAAGGAGTGCTTTCAGATGACGAAATGGTGCGTCTTATTGCCGATATTGAAGTCGCCGAGGTATATATGCAGCAACATAATTCCGGCTACTATAACGACAGTGTCAGAGACAGTGCCGTTCAATGGGCACTTGAAAGGCATGGACTCACTAAGGCTGATTTTGACTCGACAATGACCTGGTACGGTCGAAATATTGACGAATATCGTGATTTATATGGCAAGGTAGATGTGGAGCTTGCTGCAAGGCAACGTGCAGTCACGGGTATGGAAGACACAGATATTGTCTCTACAGATCTGTGGCCATATTCAAGACATATGATAGTTTCGGCAAATGGGTCTTCAGACGGTCTGTCATTCTCATTGCCTTCGGAAGACATTCAGAAGGGAGACCGGATAACGTGGAAAATGCGATTGAAAGGGTTGTCTTCCGGAAATATACTTTTAGGAGTAGACTATGATAACGGCACATCCTCGTATTCGTATCAGTCACAGAACGGCATGTCAAAAGGGGAGGTCATGTTGCAGACCGACAGTGCACTTCAGGTCAGGAGAGTATATGGCTATGTCCGTGCAAATGATGTGTCATCCTTGCCGATGTGGATCGACAGTATTTCTCTGAAACGAACTCCTATCGACAGCACAGAGTATTATCGGATACATTCACAACGCAGATATTCTGGTTTTCACAAACGTGAGAAATCCGGAGCTGCAAAAGACAGTTTGAAAACAAAAATGGATGCCGGACCTGCAGGACTCGAAAAAAATGAAGGTATACTGTCGTTGCCATCTCGGTCAAGACCAGCATTGAACAAGACTGTACGATTAAAGGAAATAAACGAGATAAAGGCTATTCCGGCTCAAGAGCTGGCTCCTGTCAGAGAGAGATGAGAGAATTGAAAATACTCACAAGAAGATTATATAAAAGAGACCGGAATGGGAATATACAAGTATTCTCTTTTCCGGTCTTGTCTGTAGATATCAATAATAACGACTTTCAGTCGGTCAATGCAAATGCTCAAGGCAAATTCAATGTTATGGTAAACGGTTTCAGGCTGGAAGAATTTGTCTCCGAAATTCCATCGACTTTGTTTGTTGACCACGCATTGTATCTTGTAGAGGATTCAGACGGCTGGCATCTGTCTTCCCTCAATCAAGCGGAATGTTGATGTTTATCGAGGGGAGCAGTGTCCATGATGAAAGCGGATTCCAATTCACGTTTACAACCCCTCTTGAACCGTATCTTCCGCTGTATGGATAGAGCCTTTGGGTGTAATAGCGTCCTCCTCTGAGATATTTGACCACATACGTGTCGTCACTGACTCGCCATACCTTCACATCGCGACCTCCGCGAGCTGCATAGGCAACCATCTTGCGTAACTGGCGATCATAGTCTTTATGGTATTTATGCTCGATTTTACGACGTTCTTTCCAATATTTTTTCTCAGCTTTTCTTGCTTTTTTCAAATGCTTGTAATAATCATCATCGTCGTCATAATGATGTTTATGATGTTTTGAGGAATGCTTACGGTCATACCTGTATTCATACCTGTCCTTGTCATGGTGTTTGTGATGCTTGTCAGCGAATGCGACACCGGTTCCGGATATCAGGAACAGAGAGAGGATGATTGTTGTAATTATTCGTCTCATGGCTTTATAATTTTTATTGTTTACAGGCAAGCATTCATCATTGATTTTTGTTATAACTATGTAAACCAAGAATGCTTGTTTATCTATAAGACACGTAAAGATTCAAAAAGTTTATTTACCTTTCTGAGGATTTTGCTGCTTTTGTGTCTGAGATGCGTTCTGCTGGCTTGTTGAAACTGAATTTGCCGATGATGCAGCATTGCCAAGCCTCATCCAGTTGTCTGTCCATTTTGACAGGGCGGCATTCTCATTACTCAGAATGACAGTGGCAACAGGATCAAGAATTGTATACACCCATCTGTTATTTCCATAAGTCAATTTCATGTCATTCCAGATTGATTGGAAAACATTCTTTTTCCCTTTGCGACGTTTGATCCGGTTCCATTCCTCTGTCCAGTAACGGTTCCATTTGCGTTTGGACAAATCCGGTTGTCTAAAACCATGGGATGCCTGCGAAAATTTGTCATCCGGCTCAAGATAATATTCATAGTTTATGTCACAGCTTTCGCTTATTGCCATGTCAACCTTATATTGTCCGGTTCCCCATATCCTTCTTGTTTTTTTGGAGTCATCATAGCCGATGAAGCTTCTTGGAACAAGAAAAGACTCTCCGGTTACTGTTATATAGCGAGCCCTTCCGGACATTTTCTCAATCTGACTGCTGTCCAGATTATATTGTTTTATGTTATCGGAAGTGGGGCGTATATATACGAAATATCCATGATTCCAGTCTCCGTTTTCAAGAGCGAGAGAATCAGGAATTGTAGTGACAATGTTGAACTCTCCTAACAATTGATCGTTCACAACCTGAATAGCCTCATTCATCCATGATGATGAAATCCGCGCGTTTACATTAAATTTCAGATTCTTTCTCGATGCAAAGCTGAATGGTGTTCTTAACTCTATGTTTGCAGTGTTAAGCGAATCATTAGGGAGATTGCAGAGGTATGGATTGAAAAAAAGATGATCTACCTCCACCTCGAATTTGCTGTGATGCAGCATTCTGTTTTTCCCTTGTGCGTCTTTTCTTAAGGTGCATTTAAGATCGAAGACAAGAAATTTTTCAGGCTTGCCGGTTTCGGGATTATTGAAATTCAGGAACTGCTGGCAACCGAAACCATCAAAAACAATGCTATCAAGATCCATTGCACCTCGCGTGGATGTAGAGGCATAGAAGTCTGTGATCTGTTGTTGCATGGGAAGTTTCCTTGTATATTTGCAATCTGCGGATACCTGTTGCATCCAGTCTCCTTTCTTATCTCTAAGAGCTTCGGCAATCAGACCGATACCTGCTGACAGCAGGTCTGCCGACACCGATGACACAGTGCCAAGTGCGGTTGAGCGGTATGCACCCTTGATCACTTTCCATGAATCTCCGAGTAATCCTCTGTTGTTTATGCTTTTCCCGAAAGTGAGAAGAGTGGAATCGGTATTCTCATATACAAGAACCTTAAATTCTTGATTTGCCGATAGATTGTGGAGAGAGTTCGACTGTGCGAATGCTGGTAAGGCGGCAGCCAGAATGAGTAATGATAAAAATCTGTTCATGTTCAAATATCTGTATTGTCTATTAAAATAAATGGTGCCCACATCGACTGACTGGCGAAAGGGTATGACACAACCGTGTTTCCGGTCTCTATTGTCCTGGAGGATTGGATTGCCGGATCATATTCTTCAATTATCTCAGGTTCTTCAATGCAGTATCCTCGTAGATAATCCTGAGCAAGACGAAAGGCTTCGGATTTTGATTTTCCAAGAGCTGTGAGTTTATAAAACATTGTCATGAACCTCATTGCAGCCTCATCGTTGACTTCCCACAAAGTCGCTATAATTGTTCCTGCTCCGGCAATCTTGAATCCTCTCACGAGTCCGGCGGGACCTTCGTCACTGACTTTGCCGTCGGCTGTCTGGCAGGCAGACAGGACAACAAAACCGATGTTTCGCATGTCCATATCGCAGAGTTCTCTTGCGGATAGAAGACCGTCTTCTCTATCGGAGTGTCTGTGGGCGTTATTGGCACCTGACAGAGCGAGCCCGGAAGCGAGCAGCGATCTGTCTGCCGAGATAGAGTCGGAAAGTATATAGTTTTCTTTGTCATCATCCAGATGCAATGTATATCCGTGTGTTGATATGTGCATGCCGCCATATTTGCCGCAGTTATGTTTTAAATACTCCTCAGACAACTGATAAGTATGTTCTGCATGCGGCATGAACCGGAATATTGTATCTACCTCAGCCTTCATTCCGGGCAATGTTGAAAATGATATCTCGCGGATATTATCCCTGAGGAAATCAGCGGCATTGTGGTTTGGCAAGATATTTTCTATGGCAGAATCAGGGAGACCGTCAAAATCAAAGCCGCCGGCAAGCAGAAAATCACGAGGTGTGGAACTTCTTTTTTCTGACAACAGATTGACAAGATTCGTCAGACGGTGGATGCGTATATCAGCAGGAAGACCGGGCAGATGTTCGATGGCAAGAAGATTGATAATTCCGTCAGGAACGAAAAACAGACGGTCGATGTTGTCAAGCCACCCGAGCACGGGCGTCCAGATCTTTTGAGTAAGGGATGAATCGGAATACACGGCATCGATGTGATCAGCGCGTCCACAAGAGATCGCAGTCTTAAGTCTTATGCCGTTTACTATGTGATTTTCAATCTCTGAAACAAGACCTAACGGAACGAACCTTATATTCTTTTTTGTCGCTACTATGGCTCCCATGTGGCTTTCAAGTTTTCCGGAACTGTCTCGTTTCGGATATACCACAAAATCAACGGCAGCATCCTTTTTACTTAAACGATTCCTTATATCCCTGCCATTATAGTTAAGAATACTTTTGAACTCCGCACCTTTTGCCGGCATCGATATGCCACGTCTGAACAGCGCCACATCAAACAATAATTCAGGATAACTGTTCTCAAGCCCGAATGCGAGTGATAAAAGAGGTTTTTCTTTTTTCCAGAAATCAAGTCGGTTCTGCACAGACATTCCCTCAAAGGCTGATATTATGTTCTGTCTATTGAGATTGAAATATTCCCTGAATTCTTCTTTTGCTTTTTCTGTGTTACCGCATGCGAGAAGTATCTCCGCTTTCTTTCTTCGCATAATAATAAGATCCGGATGAGATAAGTTCACAATGCGGGCAAGTCCTGAAAGAGCAGTGTCGATATGCATGATTGCCAATTCGCAATTGTGGCTGAATGCCTCAGACAAGGCAAGGTTGGAAAGGGAGATGTATTTTTCAGCAGTCAGTCTGCCGTATAATGAATCGGCTATGCTTAACTGCCCGGATGCTTCAGCCCATTTCCCTTGTTGCATATACAGAACACCTAGATTCTGACATATTATCGCCTTGTCGGTAGAGTCGGAAAATTCTGATATTGCGGTCTTGTAAAGATTTTCAGCCTGTTGAAAACGTTCGGTCCGGGTGTACACGGAAGCCAGATTGGTTATTCTCCTGTTCTTCGTATCTTGGTTGTGACAAGGCAGGTCATTGAGAATCTTTTCCGCTTCGGAATATTGTCCTGTCTGTATAAGAAGGTCGGTCTTATTGAGAGAGACTATTGCGCGGTTCAATTCTGAGGCATCTATTCCGAGAGCGGCATCATAGTCGGCAAGTGCCGCTGAATAATTGCCTGATTTTTTATGGCATCTGGCTCTTGAATCATATGCTTCAAACAATAATGATGTCCGGGAGTGCGGTGAATTAATCACACTGTCAAGGGCCCTTACGGCATCTGTATATCTTTTTTGGCTCGCCAGATTCCGGGCTCGCCCCATTGTCTGATACACAGAGGCGTTGCCGAGAGAGCACCACAAAAGGCTCAATATCAGTGACAGTGCGAATCTTGCCATTTCAGTTCAACGCTATTACATATGTAACGTCAGTATCACTTATGTTGGATATTGAAAGTTCAATCCAGCCGGGATTTTCCATATCCCACTCTATCCAGGATGAGTTGCCTGATGTAGAAAAGTCTTTATATTCTTTGCCTGAATCTCTATCTCTTAATACTGCCACGGGCGGCTGCACACCATCCGATGATAAAAACAGCGTAACATGCCCCTCGCATCTTAGCTCGGCTGTCACGTTCCCTTTTGCCTTTACGCCGTGATGCGATACATATATCTCCGGATCTGATAGAGAAGACTCGCGTAATAGAGAAGCCTCGTCAAGTTCAGCGATTATAAAATCATTCAACAACAGCCTGTCGGCATATTCAGGAAGAAAATATATCTTGGGAGATATGCGGTCATCAGTCGGTGTGATACGTATATATTCATCGGGAATTGCCGATACTTCAAGATTGTCGAGCATCTCGAGCGCCGATTCCATGAGAGTCTTGTCTTGATTCGCCAATGCCTCGTTCATAGTCTTGCAAGCGATCATGTAATTGCGCATTACAGAAGGAAGCGTCTCGCCGGCGAGACATCCGTTATGAACAAAGCCACACAAAATTATTATGAAGGCGATATATTTTCTCATTGTATCAGTCCATTCTTGTTTTATAATCATCATAAGTGTATTCCCTGAGGAGCACGGGAGAGCCTTTGATAGGGGATAGCCATATAGAAGGATGCTGAATGCCGTTGAACATGTTCGTTTTTACGGTAGTGTAGTGGTTCATGTCAAGTAGTGTCAGCGTGTCTCCGGCTTTCAATGGCTCTGCAAATTTCCAGTCTCCCGTAAAATCTCCGCTTAGACAAGAATTACCACCGAGTCTGTATACATGTCCTTCTGTGGCATCGTCGGGAAGGGCCTCAAGAATGTTAGGTCTATACGGCATTTCAAGGCAGTCAGGCATATGGCATGCAAAAGAAGCGTCTATTATTGCTGTTTTGATGCCTGCGTCTTCAACAACGTCAAGTACTCTTGTAACCAGATCACCTGTCTGCCAGGTGAACGCGCTTCCCGGCTCCATGATAAGCTGAAGTGAAGGATATTCTTCATGCAGCTTATTTAATGTGGAAATGAGATGCTTTATGTCGTAATCCTTACGTGTCATAAGATGTCCGCCACCCATGTTTAGCCATTTTATGCCAGGCAAGAGATGTCCGTATTCAGTCTTGAATGCTTCGAGAACTTTTTCAAGGTCATAGCTTGATGACTCACATAACGCGTGGAAATGCAGTCCCTCTATCCCATCCGGTAATCCGTCTGCAAGGTTCTCCGATTTCTCTCCGAATCGAGAACCCGGCATACATGGGTTATATATGTCTGTCTCAATCACACTGCAGTGTGGATTAACGCGCAGACCTGCTGAAACCTGTTTATCCGGATGAGAATTATTGTATTCTTTCAACATCGGATAAAACTTATTGAACTGGGAGAGCGAATTGAATGTGATATGCGAGCTTCCTTTTAGAAACTCAGGGAATGATTTGTCGGTATAGACAGGGCAATATGTATGGACTTCATTGCCCAGAAACTCAAGCGACAGTTTCATTTCATTCAAAGAACTCGCGGTGGAGGCTTTGAAGTAGTCTGCAATTATGGGAAATGTTTTCCAGAGAGCATTTGCCTTGAATGCCATTATTATCTTGACTCCGCCTTCTTTGGCAACATGGCTGAGGATTTCCATGTTACGGCGAATGCGGTCTTCGTATACTATGTAATAAGGTGTGTCTATATCTGAATGCATAATGAAAATTTTATTTAGAAGAGACATTTAACCGATAATCTCGAATTTGGCAAATTTCAAGAGGAGTTTCTTGATACCTGTGACCCCGAAGTCAACAGTAACGCTCGGTTCTCCCTGCACATTGCCCATCATGGTGATTTCACCCTCGCCGAGTTTAGGATGGCGTATTCGCATTCCGATTGCAAGCTCATCGGGAGTATGCATCGGTTTTATGGCAGTTCCGACCCCAGTCGTGTCCATTCTATGCAGGCTGTTGACAGCGGTTTTGCCATAATCCGGGCGTGACGAAGGAGATCCGTAATCCGAGAATCTTCCGGAACGGAAAGAATCAGCAGGATTGGTTCTTCTTGCTGTATTGTATGTTTTATAATTGGCAGCGGGATTGATGAACTTTTCAGATGCTCCTTGGTCAATATTTACGGATGAAACGAGCTTAAGATATCTGGGGTCTATTTCTGAAAGGAAGCGCGAAGGTCGCGTGAGGGTTGTCTGACCGTTTCTGAAGCGAGAGCCGGCAAAAAGTATCACACACGTTTCCTTGGCACGCGTGATTGCGACATAGAGCAATCTGCGTTCTTCCTCGATCTGTGCGAGAGAGTCCATGCTCATGGAAGAAGGGAAAAGGTCTTCTTCCACGCCGACTACGTATATGTGTTTGAATTCAAGCCCTTTCGCGGCGTGTACTGTCATAAGCGTGACCCGGGGCTCCTCATTGTCATCATTCTGATCCTGATCTGTTGCCAGCATCACATCCGACAAAAACGCTCTCATCGAGATGTCGGCATCCGTTTCCTCCTCCAGCCTTGAATCAACAAAATCCTTAAGACCAGAAAGAAGCTCTGTGAGGTTCTCGTGCTTGCTGATGCTTTCCGGCGTTCTGTCATGCGCAAGAGCTGTCAGTATGCCGGTGCGGTTATATATAAGTTGTCCAAGTTCGAATGCGTTGGAATTTTCATTGTCAGCAATGAATAATCTTATAAGATCCGCAAAAGTGGCAAGTTTCTTTTGAGTACCTCCATTTATACCGACATCATATTTTGTTATGTCCGATATTATCCCCCACAGACTCGAAGCATGTTCGGAGGCACAAGCCTGGATCTTTTTCATTGTGGTCTCTCCGATTCCTCTTGCAGGATAGTTGATTATCCGTCTGAGAGCCTCGTCATCGTCAGGGTTTATGGCAATCCTGAAATAGGCTATGACATCCTTGATTTCCTTACGTTGGTAAAATGAAAGACCTCCATAGATTCGGTAGTTGATATTTCTTTTGCGCAAGGCTTCTTCCAGAACACGGCTCTGGGCGTTGGTGCGGTAAAGAATCGCGTAATCGTCAAGAGAATCGTGACAAGTCAGTTTAGAGCCTGAAATAAGGTTGGAGACCATATATGCCTCTTCGATATCCGAATATGTTCTTATGACCTCCACAGGTGCGCCAACCTCGTTCTCGCTGTAAACTTCCTTTTTCAATTGATTGGTGTTCTTGGAGATAAGACTGCCGGCCGCGTTTACAATATTCTGTGTCGAACGGTAATTGCGTTCAAGTTTGAAAATACGTAGACCCGGATAACGTTTTTCGAGGTTGATTATGTTTCCTATGTTCGCTCCCCTGAAAGAGTAGATGCTTTGCGCGTCGTCTCCGACAACACAAAGCTTCATGTCATCTCCGGTAAGTTGAGACACAATCAGATGCTGGGCGAAGTTGGTGTCCTGATACTCATCTACAAGAATATACTTGAAAAACTCCTGATAGTGTCTGCGCACATCGGGATGATCACGAAGAAGTTCATTCATGTAGAAGAGTATGTCATCGAAATCCATCGCGTTGGCACGATGACATCTGTCCCGATATATTTTGTAAATCTGTCCGATCATGGGTCGTTTGGCCCGTTTGTCGGCATCATAATACTCTTTCGTGCCCAGATACTGCTCAGGTGTGACCATCGCATTTTTGGCATTTGAAATTGCAGATGCAACAATCGCTGGCTTGTAAATTTTGTCGTCAAGCAATAATTCCTTGACAATCATTTTTATCAGCGATCTGGAATCGGTGGTGTCATAGATTGTAAATCCTGGTTTGAAGCCGATTAATTCTGCATTTCCGCGCAACAGACGTAAGAATATGGAGTGAAAGGTTCCCATCCATAATCTTGATGAAATCTTCTGACCCACAAGTGCGGAGATGCGTTCTTTCATTTCTCTCGCAGCTTTGTTGGTGAAAGTCAACGCCATGATTCGATATGGCTCAAACCCGTTGTCGAGCAGATTCACTATCTTGTATGTGAGGACGCGGGTTTTGCCGGAACCGGCACCAGCTATGACAAGTGACGGTCCATCCTTATATTCCACGGCGGCACGTTGCTGCGGATTAAGGAGATCAAGGTAATTATAACTAATTTCTGACAAAACTATTCAATATTCAATTGGCACTGAATGCGCTGTTTAAATCTCTATAATCCGGAATTGCCGGTATAAAGTGATATGTGTTGCTTGAGTAGTCGATTACGCAGCAGTAATGGCTCAGTCCGTTGGAGACAATCAGATACTGCGCTTTAAGCACCATATTATACCTTACAATCTGATCGAAAGTGTCTTGTGTTATCCTGACATCCGGCGCTTTGTATTCAACAATGAGCAATGGCGTGCCGTCTTTGTTGAAGACCACCGAATCGCACCGTTTTTTCATTCCGTTGACTGTGATGCCAATTTCATTTGCCATCAGAGATTGAGGATAATTGAAAGCACTGTGCAACCATGCGGTGAACTGCTGGCGTACGTATTCTTCCGGAGTAAGAGCCACCAGTTTATTGCGCAAAGGATCATATACTTTTACAATTCCGTCCTGTTCTTTAATTTTAAGAGGAGAAAAGGGAATGTTCAACTGGGGAAATTTCAATTAACTGTTATATTTTATTATGATTCAGTTCTTTTTTATTATATTGTTTGCTCCTGCATAGTGCGGGTCAAAAATTGAGTTAAGCAGATCCGCCAGACGAAGACCGCCACGAAGAAACTGTTCTTCTATGACTGGAGTCCATTTTGCGATATAGTCATAGCTGAGTTTTGAATCCTCGGGAGTTGTATTGTATACTTCCGCAGCAATCTGATAACATTCTTTTCCCCATTTTTCCGGAGAACCGTCTGCAATTATTTCGGCTTCTTCTTCTGGTGTAGCCCTGTCTATCTGTTGCTGCCATTCCGTATAGCTCCATTTGTGAGCCGATTCAGGCAGACTGCTGTCCCATATCGAATGCAGGTTCTTGGGTGAGTTGAAATATTTCACCATCCATCTGTTGCCGCCGAGATCACTACGGTGTCCCATGTGCATGGGCTGATGTATGTCGCCTACGAGATGCACAAGCATTTTAAGAGCAAGAGACTTTTGCTCATCGGAAGAATCCGGATTGTTCAGTATGTATGCCTGTTCGCGAATGGCTCTTACTACATCGCCGGATTCATGCAGCTGTGCGTTTTCGAACGTTTCATTAGCATCTATATTCTTGTAATGCCATGTTTTGGAATAACTGTATTCCGGAGTGTGTGAAGCATTGTCAAGCCAATTGGCGTAATATACGATGGATTTGCCTCCAAGCAGTTTTTCTGCGGTTGCCTTTGCGACAGGGGTAAGATGGTTCTCGGCTATAAAGCATACGGTGTCATGACCTTTCTGACCCCAGGAGAAACATTGGATTGAAGTTGCGGCTATCAATGTCGCGCTTAAGAGTATTTTTTTAGATTTCATGCCTCATTTAATTTTTTACAAAAATAATAAAATATAGCGATAAAATCATTACATTTGCATAAATTTATGAATAGGAACAGCCGTGAAAAATACAAATACCGAAGAGAATAGGAGCCACGCCGATTTCCGCAGAAAACCGGATTGGCTTAAAATAAAACTGCCGAGAGGTTTTAAAACAAGTCAGGTTGTCGGGTTGCTGAATGAAAAGCATCTGCACACAATCTGTTCAAGCGGGATGTGTCCCAACCGGGGAGAATGTTGGGGTGCGGGAACTGCAACTTTTATGATCTGCGGCAATATATGCACCCGTAATTGCAGATTCTGCAATGTCCCGACCGGACGCCCGCTTCCACTTGATGAGAAGGAAATTGACGATATTGTGGATTCTGTTAAAAGTTTAGGACTTAAGCATGTGGTGCTAACATCAGTTGATCGTGACGACCTCCCTGATTGCGGTGCTACGCATTGGGCTAAAATGATCAGGAGACTGAAAGAGAAGTGCCCTGGCGTGACGATGGAGGTTCTTATTCCTGATTTCAAGGGGCGGGAGGAGTTGCTCGATATGGTGATTGCCGAACATCCGGATATAATTTCACACAATATGGAGACTGTCAGGCGTCTCACTCCCGATGTCCGCACGTTTGCCACGTATGACGGCTCGTTGAAGGTGCTCGCTTATCTTGCCTCAAAAGGTGTAAAAACAAAGTCCGGCATTATGCTCGGACTCGGTGAGAAAGAAGAGGAGATACTTGATACAATGGATGATCTTATACGTGTAGGTTGCAGCATCATGACCATAGGTCAGTATCTTCAGCCTACAAAAGATAATTTCCCTCTTCAGGAATATATACATCCTGACAAATTTACGGAATACGGCAGAATCGGCAAGGAAAAAGGCTTCCGCCATATCGAGAGTGCTCCCATGGTGCGTTCGAGTTATCATGCGGAGAAGCATCTTCATTAACTGATGTCTGTAATAAACGGAAGTTTGTAAACTACTTAACGAAAAAAGTCATGAATAAAACCGCCATAGTATTATTTTTTGCAGCTGGCGTTGTCGCAGCCGGTTCAGAAGACGCGTATGCCGCAAAGAAGAAATCGTTGCCGGATCTGAGACCGGTTCCCGGTCATGTGATAGACCATGAAGGAATAAACGTTAATCCGGTTCCTGTAAATGTATCAAGACCATATAACGGCTATCTCAACATGTCCGGAGGATTCGATCTGTCGCAGGTTCCGCCGGAGTTCGCGGATTGTTTCAAATCAATAAAATCAACTCCGGGAGGCATTCCGGTAGAGGTATCTTGCGGTAAGGAGATTGCCGGCAGGTTTGGTTTGCCTGAGAAAAATGGCGCCTATCATCTTTCAATCGGTCCGGAAAAAGTTGCAATTGATGCATATGACAAAGACGGTCTGTTTTACGGAATCAACACTCTGTCACAGATTGCGGAGGGGGTATCGGATGATAATCTTCCGATGGTTGAGATTAATGATTATCCGGCACTGAAATATCGCGGAGTAGTCGAGGGTTTTTACGGCAATCCCTGGAGTCATGAGACGCGTCTGTCAATACTTGACTTTATGGGTAGACATAAAATGAACAGCTACGTATATGGACCTAAGGATGATCCTTACCACCGCACCCCGAACTGGAGGAAACCGTATCCTCCGGAAGAAGGAAGAAAAATAAAGGAACTTGCAGAGAGAGCCAGAAAAAACCATATAGATTTCGTATGGGCAATTCACCCGGGAGGTGACATAAGATGGGATAAATCTGATTATGACAGTCTTATAAACAAGTTTTCATCAATGTATGATCTTGGTGTCAGACAATTCGCCATATTTTTTGACGATATTAAAGGTGAAGGTACCGACTCTCATAAACAAACAGCATTACTCAACAGCATAGCCAACGATTTTGTAAAAAAGAAAGATGGTGTTGGAAATCTGATTGTGTGTCCTACAGATTATAATCAGGGATGGGCGAATCCTTCCGACAGCGGTCAGCTCGCTGTCTACGGCAGAGAACTTGATCCGGCGGTAGATGTGTTCTGGACCGGAAAAGTGGTATGCGGTGACATTGAACCGGCATCCATGGAATTCGTAAATTCCCGAATCAACCGTCCGGCATTGGTCTGGTGGAATTTTCCCGTGACAGATTATTGCAGACACAATCTGTTGATGGGACCTGTATATGGACTTGATACGACTCTTGATGAAACTGCAATGGCGGGAATCGAGACGAACCCCATGGAGAATGGCGAGGCATCAAAGGGTGCGATTTACGGTGTGGCTGATTATGCGTGGAATACGACTGCATACAATCCTGTCGATAACTGGACACGTTCATTTTCGGAAATTATGCCCGGTGCTCCGGATGCATATGCTACATTTGCCATACATTCCTGTGATCCCCCAAAGAATTACCGTCGCAATGAGTCCTGGAATGTCGAGACATTCAGATATGACGATTATTCCGAGGAACAGTTTGCAAAACTTAAGAAAGAATTTGAAAAAGTAAGGGATTGTTCTGATATTATGTTTACCGACGGCGGTAATGTCGCGCTGGTGACTGAGATTGCGCCATGGCTCGTGGAGTTTTCCAATCTCGGCGAAAGAGGACTTATGGCACTTGATCTGATAAAACTGTATGAAGATGGTGATTATGAGAAATTTTCAGATGCCTACAACCGGTTGTACCTGTTGAATGAGGTTCAGAAGCCAGGTTTTCTTGACCATAGAAGCGGAACTCTTAAGTTGCAGCCATTCATAGATAATGTTCTCTTGGATCTTAAACCTGTAAATATAACAAGATGAGGCTTCGTGTCGTTGATTTCAAAACATGTGATTATAGGGAAATCTGGGAAGTCCAGAAGCAGATATTCAACGGGTTGCTTGCTTTAAAGAAGAGTAAGGAGAAGCCTGTGGAGGAGTTTATGTTGATAGGGGAGCATTCTCCTGTATATACATTGGGTTTCCATGGCAATGCAGCGAATCTTCTTGCGGATGAGAAGCGTCTTGCAAAGATGGGAGCTGAATGTATCAGGATTGAAAGGGGAGGAGACATTACGTATCATGGTCCCGGTCAGATGATCGCATATCCGTTGATAGACCTTGAATCACATGGCATCGGAATAAAGGGTTACATGGACATGCTTGAAGACTGCATTATGGAATTGCTCTCTGATTTCGACATTTATGGGGAAAAAATAGATAATGCCATAGGTATATGGATAGGGAAAAACACTCCTGAAGAACGCAAGATATGCGCGATGGGAGTCAAGTGTACACGATTTGTCACAATGCACGGACTGGCTCTGAATGTCAACACAGACTTGTCGGCGTTTTCAGCGATAAATCCTTGTGGTTTTGTAGACAAAGGCGTCACATCAATAGAGAGGGAGTGCGGCAGTCCGGCTTCGATGGAAGAGATCAAACGCCGGTTTGTTGAAATTTTCAGCAGAAAATTTGGTTACAGCGACCTTGACTTGTCTTCGTATTCACGTTCAAGATAGTTTTTAACTTCCTGAAAAAGTTTCGAGGCAAAAACAAAATCGTTCAGAGACTCGCTTTTACTTCTGAAGATTGTCTTGTCGTTACCTGTCCAGTCGCAATGCCCCTTGTTGATGAACACTATGTGCTCTCCGATTCCAAGCACTGAGTTCATGTCATGAGTGTTTATGATTGTAGTCATTCCGTACTCATGCGTGATGTCGCTCAGCAGTTCGTCAATAAGAATTGAGGTTCTCGGATCAAGTCCTGAGTTGGGCTCATCGCAAAAAAGATACTTGGGATTAAGTGCTATAGCGCGTGCGATAGCCACACGTTTCTGCATTCCTCCGGATATTTCAGACGGATACTTGTCGTCAGCGTTCTCAAGTCCCACTCTCTTGATACAGAAATGAGCGCGTTCGAGTTGTTCCTCTCTGGAAAGAGGGCTGAAGAGCTTAAGAGGGAACATGACATTTCCGAGTACAGTCTCGTTGTCAAAGAGTGCGGAACCCTGAAAAAGCATTCCTATCTCAGTGCGCAACTGGCGTTTCTGTTCTGTGTCAAGATCCCTGAAGCGCCTGCCGTCATAAAGGATCTCACCCTCTTCCGGTGTAAGAAGTCCGATAAGACATTTCATGAAAACTGTTTTACCGGAACCGCTCTGACCGATTATTAGATTAGTCTTGCCGGTATCAAAAGTCGCGTTTATATCATATAGTATCCGTTGGCCGTCAAACCATTTTGACACGTTTTTTGCTTCAATCATTGTAAAAGGAGTTTAGTTAGTACGACATCTGCAAGGAGAATAAGGATGGAACTTGAAACAACAGCACGCGTGCTTGCCTGTCCCACTTCCAGGGACCCTCCTTTGACATAAAAACCATAATATGCCGCTACAGACGTGATGATAAACGCAAAGAAAAGCGTTTTTATTATCGCGTACCAAATATACCATTCGTTGAAGAATGACTGTATTCCGAAAACATAATTCTCCATTGATATCATGTCAGTGAACTGAGCCACAAGGGCACCGCCGAGCAGACCCATGAACATTGACAGTATGCACAGCACCGGAACAAACAGAACGAATCCGACTATTTTGGGGAGCACGATATAGCTTGCAGCATTAAGGCCCATTATTTCCATAGCATCGATCTGCTCTGTGACACGCATGGTTCCGATTTCGGAGGAGATGTTGCTGCCTACCTTGCCTGCAAGAATCAACGACATCATGGTGCAGGAGAATTCCAGAAGGAGTATCTCCCGAGTCGCCAATCCGGTGGAATAAGAAGGAATCATCGGTGACACAATGTTTATTGTCATCTGGATGCATATCACCGCACCGATGAAAATGGATATTATTATCACGAGTGGAATCGAATCGACACCAAGCTTGTTGATTTCAAAGACGAGCTGTTTGAAAAACTCCCGCCATTTTTCTGGTATGCGGAACACTTGCGTCATAAAGGTGCAATAGCGTCCGAAAGATTTAATAGATGATACGACCATGAATCAAGTTGTATTTATATTCTTTCCAATAACAATAACGTCGGTGTAATGGAAATCGCGGACAAAGTTAGTAAAAAAATTTGGAGAGGAAATCGGATTTTAGTAATTTCTCATCTTTATCAGTTTTAAAGAGCATTATCGCCGTTACATGCTTTATATCAGCATGTAACGGCGACTATTCTAATCTGGATTAAGTAGCACCAGATTGTCTGGTTTGGTATTTAACATTTTTTAA
>RIAY01000028.1 GCA_003833075.1 Muribaculaceae bacterium Isolate-036 (Harlan)
ATAAAAAGATTTTTTGACCTGAGCGGAATTGACCCGAACAAGACTTTAAATGCTAAACTTGTCAAAGAACTCTTTGGCTTGACGGTAGATGCCGCATAGCCTATGAATATTTTTTAACGAACTATTGAACAAAATATGACTCTACAAGAAAAAATAATGCGCTCCTTTCTTGGAAAAGTAGTCAGAAAGGATTTGGCGTTCCTCGTGAAGGGTGGTCTCCCTGTACCTACCTATGTGCTTGAATACTTGTTGGGGCAATACTGTGCCAGCGATGACCAGCAAGCCATTGAAATGGGTATCGAGAAGGTAAAGGAGGTAATCCGTAACAATTATGTGAACCGTGCGGATGCCGAAGTCGTAAAGGGCAAAATCAGAGAGAATGGCCGTTACCGAATCATTGACAAGGTGACTGTCACTCTCAATGAAAAGAACGACGAGTATCAGGCGACCTTTGCCAACCTCGGTCTTTCCGGAGTGCCTATCGGTACACAGTACGTCACACAGAATCCGAAACTTCTCTCGGGCAATGGCGTATGGTGTATCATCACCATAGGATATATCCCCGGCGAGGATGTAAAGGTAAGATGGGAAATCCAGACATTGAAACCTATCCAAATCAGCAACATCGACTTGCAGGACTATATCAGCCAGCGTCGTTGCTTTACAACAGAGGAGTGGATTGACTTCCTGATGCACACCGTCGGTCTCAATCCCGATAAGATGAACCGCAGAGAGAAGTTCATCACTCTCGCGCGTCTCCTTCCGCATATCGAGAACAACTATAACTTTGTGGAGCTGGGTCCGAAAGGAACAGGTAAGAGTCATGTCTTTCAGGAACTGTCTCCTTACGGTGTACTCGTCAGTGGTGGCGACGTGACAAGTCCGCGCCTGTTCGTAAGTATGGCTGGCAAAAAAGAGAATATCGGTCTTGTAGGATACTGGGACGTAGTGGCATGGGATGAGTTTGAGCAGCAGAAGGGGCGCAACGTGGATGCTGTTCTGATTGACACCATGCAGAACTATCTCGCTAACAAATCCTTCAACCGAGGCAAGGGAACACACGAGGCTTCCGCATCAATGGCATTTGTCGGCAACACCAAGCATACTGTGCCCTATATGTTGAAAAATAGCCACTTGTTTGAGTCTATACCGACTTCTTTCATCAAGGGCGCATTCCTCGACCGTATTCACCTTTACAATCCGGGATGGGAAATCCGTACACTTAAAAAGAATTCTTTCTCAAAGGGTTATGGTTTGATTACAGATTACATTGCCGCCGTTCTTCATGAGCTGCGCAATCTTGACCTTACCGACAAACTAAAAGATTACGCCAAGTTTGACGGTTCGCTCTCGGAACGTGACCACCTTGCAATCCGTAAGACTTTCTCAGGAATGGTCAAGCTGCTCTATCCAGACGGTAACATGACGGATCAGGAAGCATACGAACTTATCGACTTTGCCGCTGAAAGCCGAAAGCGAGTAAAAGATCAGCTCTATCTTATCGACGAGACATTCCGCAACGAGCCTGCGATATTCAAGTATGAGCTGCTTAAACAGCATGGCGAGATAAAAACCGTTGATACTCTTGAACGTATCAGCAACAACATAGATGAAGTCGTAGAGGAAACATCTGATGAGGCAGAAGAAACGCCGTCAACTGAGGAATCCAACGACAATTCTACTTCGGCAAATAACACTGAGCCTTCAGCTGAAACGCCAAAACCCAAGCGGAAAAGAATATCAGACACTCGCCAGAAGACCCTTTCCTTCAGAATGGGGCAGACCGGCGTAACTTATGAAAAGTTGTTTGCTCCATATCTGGCAAACGCTAAAGAAATCGTGGTAGAAGATCCTTATATCCGTGCTCCTTGGCAGGTCAAGAACCTGATGGAGTTCATTACCATGCTGATTGATACAAGAGAATCAGTAGAGGGTTTGAAGATTAAACTCTACACCTCTGAGGAAGAGGAAAAGATACCTGAACTTATCGACCGTCTTGACGACATCAAGGATGACCTTGTGGAGTATGGCATCGAGTTTGACTATACTTTCAGAGACTTTCATGACAGAGCCATAACGACCGATGACGGGTGGCGCATCGTCCCCGGAAGAGGTCTGGACATATACGAAAAGTATAGTCCTTATAGTGTGGCATCTTCCCGTCAGGCTCGTCGTAAGTGCAAAGAATTCTCTGTCGATTACGTAAGAGTTAACGGTGCTTCAAGAGGGATAGACCTTCGCAAAGCGACTGATGTAGAAAATATTGTGAGAGAATAAGAACCATCATCGGTTACTGACAATTATTAGGAATTATGGCAAAATTCTCATGTGGCGATACTGTTCTAAACATAGTGACACAACAAAAAGGTGTCGTATGTGAAGTATGTCCACCAGCACGTGGACGTCAGTTGTATCGTGTAAGATATAATGAATCGCTCGAAACTTGTCTTGAACAGAATCTTGACGGATTCTTTGAAATTGAAAACCCCTTCGAGCGCGTACGCAAGGGAATCTTCGGCAACCGAGACCAGTTTGTGCTTGTCAACACAACGTACAAAATCAATAATTCCAATAACAATACAATCTCATCGCTAAAAGCATCAAAGACTTTATTTAAGGCATATCAGTTCAAGCCTCTGCTTAAATTCCTCAATTCTCATACCCGCCGCATCCTCATTGCAGATGAGGTCGGTCTTGGTAAGACTATTGAAGCCGGACATATACTTCTTGAACTGAAAGCGAGAGAGGAATTTAAGACAGCCTTGATTGTTTGTCCTAATTCTCTTAAAATCAAGTGGCAGACCGAGCTACAAGAAAAGTTTGGGCTTTCATTCAAGATATACGAATCCCTGAATGATGCGGTTGAAGACCTGAAAGCACATCCTCAAAATGCCAGAGGAATTTTGAATTATGAGAAAATCAGGGCGAAAAGAAAGGATGATAGCAAAAGTAACGATGATACCGGGCCTACAAATGCCCTGATAGAGTTTTTGCAATCAGTTCAACGCAAATATTCTGTTGTCTTGTGCGATGAGGCTCATAAGATGCGTAATAACGAGACGCAGACATACCGGGGAATGACGCGCATACTTGACTATGCGGATTCCGTGGTGTTTCTTACCGCTACTCCTATTATGCTTGGTGAGAACGATTTGTATAACCTTTTGCACCTTCTTGAACCTTACGATTTTGACAATCAAGAGGTGTTCCGTAACCTTATAAGTGCCAACAGACCATTTGTAAAAGCAATATCAATGCTTAATGCGAATGAGCCATTGCCTGCCATTAAGGAATTGTTGACTAACAGCGAAATCAAAGAAACCCATGAGATTGGTGAGTTAATCTACTCCACTGATTCAACAGTAAAAGAGTTGTACTCCGGCATCCCGTTGTATGAAAAAATCTTAGAGATGCTTGACAAGGAAGACTCTATTGCTTTAAGGGCTCAGTTGCAGAGCGATATATCCGCAATGAGTTCAATAAACAACGTGTTTTCAAGGACTCGTAAGCGAGAGGTATCGACTGACGAAAGACAGCAGACGGAACGTAAAGCCCACAAGATAAATATTTGTCTTTCGGAAAGAGAACGAGAGATTTACGATGAAGTAATTGACAACTATCTTGAAAGTAAAGGCGGTGTTGAATACGACATCTATGGCGAAGAAATAATGCCTAAAGGTGCGATACTTGGTCTTATTCAGAAAAAGCGTATGGTGGCGAGCAGTGTCAATGGCTATCGGTTGTTTACCGATAATGATTGCGATGTCGAAGCCTTCTGCAACGATGTGTCATCTCAGAATAATCTCCCTGATTCCAAGATAGATAATCTTGTCGAAATCTTCAATGGAGTCAAGGCTGCCGGTGCATCTAAGGTTATAGTTTTCTCTATCTTTAAGTTCACTGTAAGATACCTTGCAATCCGACTCCAGAAAATGGGCTACAAGGTCTTTGCCATTCATGGCGACATAAAAGAGCGAGAGAAGATAATTCAGGAGTTCAAGGCTTGTCGTGATTTTTGCGTACTTCTTTCCACGGAAGTGGGTTCGGAGGGTCTTGATATGCAGTTCTGTTCTCATCTGGTAAACTATGACCTTCCGTGGAACCCAATGGTTGTGGAACAGCGTATCGGTCGTATCGACCGTTTCGGTCAAAAGGCTGCGCAGGTGCATATCTATAATCTTGTGGTTAGGGATTCAATACAGGAGTTGATATACGACCGTCTTCTTGAACGTATCGGTGTATTCCAAGGAGTTATCGGTGATCTGGAGATGATTCTTGAAGAAATGACCGAGTCTTTTCTTAAACTTGAGAATGACCTTTATGGCATGAACCTGTCAAAAGCGGCTCAGGAGAAGAAGATTAGAGACATCGAAAAAGCCATTGAAAATCAAAAGATACAATTAGATCAAGTTGAGGAAGGCATGACTAATGCGCTTTCCAATGACATCTATTTCCAGAATGAGATCAGCAAAATCCGAGACCAAAAACTATATGTCACGGAAGAGGAACTGAAAAACTATGTCAGGATGCTCGTCGCCGAAAAACTTAAAACCTGTGTGTTTGAGCGAGTCAATACCCATGAATATTCTTTCGGCGTTCCGAAAAGCACCCCGACTGTACTGACTAACTTTATAACAGCCAATCAACCGCTTGGCTCGGATTTTGAAGATTTGTTCAGAGCATATAGGCAGGATATTCTGGAGGATTTTCGAGAAACAGGGAAGAGAGTTCTTACCTTTGAACAGGAATATGCTTTTGACAATAAGAATGCCGACTATGTAAACATATACAATCCGATAATAATAGCGGCATCGGTTCATTTCAAAGAAGCAATAACAGATATTGGAAAAACCTTTCAGTTAGGCTATCATATCCCGAAGGAGATAGAAATACCAAAAGGCGTTTATTATCTTGCTGTGTATTCTGTATCAACCAAAAGGAGGATTATGGGCAAGGAGGTATCATCAGACATTCTTGTGCCTGTCTTATACAATGTTGACAAAGATATGACAATAACCGATGAGGTTGTCAATATGAAAATATTTGGAGATATTCAGGATAATGCCAAGTTTCTGGATACGAGTGATATTTCCGACAACTTGTCTGCGGAAGCCTGTGCCAATATGGAAAGTGATTTCACCGCCTTTATCTCCGATTATGTAATCAGAAGAAAGGCTGAGATTGCCATTAAGGATGACTCTCAAAGAGAACTGCGCCTCCGTCAGCTTAAAGAATATTATGCCGCACGTATAAAGAAAGAGGAACGAAACATACGAGATGAGGAACAGAACATCGAATGGCTAAGCGATGAAAAGGAGGTTTCCAGAGCCAAAAACAGACTTCAACTGGCCAATAACCGTCTTAAAATGCTGCACACTTCCAAAGATGCGGCATTTGAGAAGATAAACTCATCACAACCCCCGATAATAACACACACTCTTGTGTCGTTATCTAAAGTAGTAATGAATTGATAATATGGCGATAACAGTAGGACTTGATTTTGGAACACATCAAACCAAAATCTGTATCGAGAACTCGGATACCCCATTACATAAAACCTATGAATTTTATGAATGGGAAGAGGGTGTTTACGCCTTGCCTTCAATCATTCAGATCAATAAAGACCATACTTTACGATATGGCAGTATTGATTTGGACTCCTGCCTTATTGCTCGTAAAAAGAAGATTGTTGCAGATCCGGGTGAATTAACTCTCCCGACTCAACCGGTAGAGCCTGATATTCCTATTGTAGATGAACCCAAAATGCCACCTCAGCCGGTTTATACATTCGTCACTGATGGTGGTATATCCATGACTATCCCTTATAAGGACTTATACGGAATCGGGCGTCCGTTGCCACAAAAGAAGGGTAAATCAGATCCGATGAAAATATGGCATAAGAAATGCCAGAAATTAAAATTGGATTACGAGAAAAGAAAGAGAAAATGGGTTCACATGGGTGGTAAGAGATTAGGATTGCCTATGCCTGTAGAGCCTGTTTACCCTCCCAAACCAGAAGAAACAGATTTGGTTTCTGTTGTCCCTGAATCCATAAATTCCCAACTGATTGCATCAAAAGAGCAAAAAGAAGAATATCAGAGCTGGCTAAATCAGTGTGCCTTATTGAAGAAACAGTATAATAAAGCTATTGAACGCCGTGATTGGCATATCTCGCAATATAAAAAAGAAATAAGAACTTGGGAGTCTGAATGTGAGCGAATTAAAAGGAATTACGCTTACAGAAAGAAACAGTATGAGGAATCGCTTGTAGAGTATCCGATGGTTTACAGATACTTCAAACAGGCAACTTTCTCGGCATATTTGTGGGACTATGAGATAAAGCCTCAGGATTTAACCGTATTGTATCTTGCATATATTATTTTTAGACTGGAGGAGAGATTCGGAATGGATTTTTCTACCCAGATGGGGATCCCTGCAAGCAAGGCTACATTTAATCGGTTGAAGCCATTGGCTTCCGGCTATCTGATTCAGGTAATCAGATTGGTAGAAGATATTTTTCAGAACGATTTTGAGAAATTCTTGGCGACACCATACGAAGAGTTACTTTCCATGATTCCGAAATATGAATACTCGGAAGATTTGAAAATGCAATATGGTTTGATTATACTTCCGGAAGCGTATGCGGCATTACGTTCACTGACGGCAAACTCCCGTATCCCAAGAGGCATGAGCATCATGCTTGACATGGGAGGCGGTACTACTGATATTTCCTTCTTTGTTATCGAGGATAACGGAGAGCCACACATATATCATTTTGAGTCTATTGCCAAAGGTCTTAACTTCTTTCTTGAATATGAAGACAGGCATAGTTTTAGAACCATAGATTTCAGTAAAAAGAAAGAGTTAGAGGATGTCCCAAGGGATGTGTTCAATAATGCCTTTAAGGAGTTCAAGGGTAATATTGATACTGTTATAAAGAATCTGACTGATTTCCTTCATCAGGATACAATATCAAGAGGTTTTATGAAGTCGGCATTCAGGGATGCTGTTCAAAACCGTCCTGCCATATATACGGGAGGCGGTTGTTACGACAACCGTATGAGAAAGCCAATCTTCGACTTTTCCGACGTTAAATATATCGACAGGAAGATATTGGGTATTCCTAATGTAGTAGAAGAGAACCGCGTTACTATTCCATATTCCCTTATGGCTACAGCCTTTGGTTTGTCCATTCAGAGACTCGATGATGAAATTGAGGTTTCAAAAAAAGAGGACTTGTTTGCGAAATATACAAACGTGAATGAACAGTATTCTCGATGGGATGCCCATAGAGAACATGGTATGTATGAAGACTGATTGGTTATGAGAGTATCAATAATAATCGCATTACTAAGTATAATCTACGTCCAGACAGCATCGGCGCAAAAGGTATACTCTACTGACAGACAATATCAGGCTGATGTCAAGGTCTTTGTGGTTGATCATGAGTATCAGGCAGACTTGATTGTCTATAAGACTGATAAGGATTATCGTGCAAAGAAGAGTGAGAACAAGGGTATTTGGTTCTTCACAACTAAAGAGTATCAAGCAGATAAAAAAGTTTTCTTCGTTGACCATGAGTATCAGGCAGACCTAAAGGTCTATTTCACGGACAAGGAGTATCGTGCAGGTTGGAAGAAGAACGACAAGAAACCGTTGATGTACTGATTATTATAATTTAGATACGAGAATAAATGTCATCACCAAAAGGCGACAAATATGAGGCGTTCGTAATGGATGTCCTTAAATCGGAGATAGAAAAAGGTAAACTTCCATTTCCGGTTGGACAAACTACACTTACACCCAAGAAGAAATATAGAGCGAGAAGTGGCAATGACATTGAAGTCGATGTTGCGATAGAAGTATTTAGGGATCCTACAAAAAAACCATTCCTTATTACTTTAGTTGAATGCAAGGATTATGCGAAACCGATTGATACAATGCGAATTGGTGATTTGTATAATAAGATGGGGCTTATAGGAGCTCATAAAGGCATAATCTTTACTACTTCCGGATGTCAATCCGGCGTAATAAGGGAAGCTGAGTTTTATAATATAGGTATTGCCAGATTAAATTATGGAGATGATGAGCCTTTATATGAAGTAGAGCGTTCAACAACCTCAGCAAGAAATTTATATCGAAGTATAGTACTGGATGGTGAATGGCCGGAAACTGGATTTGTCGGGTTATCGGAACATGAAGCATACACCTCTCTTTGTGAATATATTTACGAGGGTATTATAAAAAGCGACCCAAGGCCGACAATACCATTTGTTACTATAGAAAGGATTGAACAGTATGCAAATCTTTTAGCTGAAAAGTGTAAGATTGGATATGATCCAAGACTTCTTGATATAACATTATTTGAAGTCTTGACTTTTCTGAATTATACAGTAGAGAATATTGAAAGCGACAATTTCTTAGGCAAATGTGACTTCAAGAACAGGAAGATATATATAAGCAATGAGCTTGAAATAGGGAGTCCTCGATGGCGTTTTACGTTTGCCCATGAAATTGGACATATCCTTCTACATCGAAAATATTTTGTTAATGATTGTCTTCAAGATGATAATCAAACATTATTTGGTGGTGTATTTTCATCCGCAGACCATAAGCGTTTAGAGATTCAGGCTAACAAATTTGCCTCATATTTTCTAATGCCAAATAGATTATTCTGTGAACGGTATTTTAGAGCCTATGACTATATCGGCATTCCAAAGCGAATATTTCCAAAAATATACGTCGATGACCAACCAGTAAATGTTAAGGACTTTAATGACCTATTGTCTTTTATAAGTAAAGTTTTTGGTGTATCTAAACAAACTGTTGAAATACGACTTAGAAATCTTAAACTTATAGAGGATTATAGAAAACATTGCTCCGATTCTTTGTTAGACTTTTTATTATAGAAATATCATACAATGGCTAAGTATTCCCATGATAAAGATTATACTAATCAGATAAGCCTGAATATTCAGCGAGACGATTTTAACTGTCCTTGCTGCGGAAAACCATACCCAATTACTGAGGCTGAGTTAGAAAAATTTGAATTATCGCGTGAATTTGTATTACAACGTGGATTTCGTTATCTTGTCCGTTATGGAGGGTATAGAATATGCCGAAAATGTTTGCGCAGAAGAGACCTCACATTCCAGATTCCTTTTGCCTTTTTGAAAATATATGCAGTTTTGGCCGTAGTAACCTCAATAATTGCGTGTGCTATAGACTTAGATAAATATGGGATGGTAACTATTGGATTCTGGCTTGCAGCAGCATTGCCTTTATGGATATTAGTGTGGTTAATCCCGAATCTAATATGGTTTAAGGCATCGTCCTTTAGAAAGTTAGACTTCGATAAGTGTCTATCAAAAAACGCGGTAGATTGGAATCCGAAGTTTAAGAATGAAAAAAAGTGAGGCAAATGCCTCACTTTTTTAGTATGAATTATTGCATTATCTGTAGATTACAGGCTGTTATTTTGCCACTTCCTCTTTGAAGCAGTTAGCGGGTTTGAATGCCGGGATGTTATGAGCCGGAATTACGAGTGTGGTGTTCTTGCTGATGTTGCGGGCGGTCTTTTCGGCTCTCTGCTTCACCACAAATGAGCCGAAGCCACGAAGATATACGTTTTCGCCGTGTGCGAGACTGTCTTTGACAACGGTCATAAACTGTTCGATTACGGTAACAACCGCAGTCTTGTCAATGCCGGTTGCCTTTGCGATTTCACTCGCTATTTCTGCCTTAGTCATTTTTCTTTGTAGTCCTCTGAATTTGATAAGTTTTAGATTGCAAAATTAGCAAAAATACCTGAATTTCGGAACGAATACCGCACACCATTGCCGCCTGTGGCGGCCGAAATTTTGGCAAAAATGAGCGGGCGACTTCATCACGAGGTCGTCCGCTCTGACTATGAAACATCTTATGCTGTTATTCTTTCTTTGATGAGGTGGGTGTTGGCGTTGATGAGTCTGATTATCCGGTCGTGGTACTCGGTATTCTGATTGCAGACGCCTCTTGACTGAACCACCTTTAAGGTTTTGAGGTCAACTTCGATGGTCTCGATAATTTTGCCGTCTATCCTCGCTGAGAAGATAAGGCTGTCCTCACGCTGGTCGTAGGCTGCGCTGAACAGACATAAATGCTGACTTTCAGCCTCCTGCCGGTATTCCTCAACGCTTTCCAATACTTTGACCTCAATCTCTCCGTCATTGATACGGATGCCGAAGAACTTTTCTTTCTGTTCTTTGAAACTTGCTTCCCTCTCTTGGGCTTTGCGGATGTCCTCGGCTTTCTTCTCCTTCTCTTGGATGGTTTGGAGTTTTCTCACATATCGGTCGTGTTCCTCTTGGAGATTGGCGGGGCAGATATACTTGGGAGATTGTATGTCCTTGCCACAACGCTCCAACATCTTGATGTAGTCTATCCACATCTGCGAGTTATTGACCTTATAGCCATTGCGGTTGGCTATCTTGATAGTGTTCCAATAGTCCTCGATGTCAACCTTGTTGATAGGTCTATAACATAAGTATCGGAGTAATTCTATCTCGCTGGCTTTCATCAGAGTCTCGGCTTTGGGGTTGGTGAGCAATTCTTGGAATAGAGTCACGGGGTGGATATGGTGGCAACTGCCTTTGAAACCATTGCGCTTGATTGTGTCAGTTACATTGATGCGTGGATAGACCCATTCATCGGATATGCGTTGGAAGGCTTCATTGTCACGCCTTATCTCCAATGGAGAGCCAAAAGCGAAACTGTCTATGTAATGTCCCAGAGTTCTTTGCAAACCCACAACGGTGGTATTGCCCTTGCAATCAATCCAGTAACTGCCGATTTCAAGAAAGGCTGGCTTTGCCTTCATTCCTTTGCGCATTTCAACTATCATCAGGAACATGCGGATTACCTGATAGCCTTCAATGGTAGTGATTACGTTGAAATAGGACTTGTCGCGGATTACACGGTCTTTGGTGTCCTTGATTTCAAGTTGTGTGCCACATTCAGGACATAGGCACATTCCGTTACGGTTCTCTAACCACTCGTGACCGCATTTCATACAGGTACACATTCCGGATTTAAGGCGGTAGCCATAGTGATTGATTGTAGAGTTGAGTGCCCAATTCGTTTGGGGAGTGGTGAGCGGGCGAAGTTGCCCACTCAGTTCCACTATATGCTGTTGCTTTTTGTTACGGGGTTTCATAGTCTTGGGGGTGTTTAGAGTTCATCAAATAGGTTGGGGATAGAGTCAATCTCTGCTCCGGCTTTGGGAGCGGTGGCGGTCGGCTTGGGTTGAGCCTTCGGCTGAGATTGTCTGCGAAGTTCCCGGAGTTGTTCCTGCTTGAACTGCTCCATAGCCTGCTCTTTGAGTTCGGCTTTGTCCTCATCGGTGAGTTCCGGCTTGGATACCACGATGTTGCAGTTGATAGGAGTTCCGCCATCCTCGATATTCGGCTCATCAAAGTAGTCTACGAGGATATTTTCTACGGTTTTATCATCTACCACGCATAGACCGCTCTTTTGGATAATCCTGCAAAGGTGATTTACTGCGCCTTCCATGCTCTTGTTCGGTTGAGCCATCTTGATAGCGAAGGCAGGTTCTGCGATGCAACGCTCTTGGAGCATCTGCTGCATTGCTGCGATTGCAGCGTTGTTTGATTTCATTGTAGTAGCCATATCAGTTGAGTTTTATAAAGTAAGTAGCCAATAGATTATCATTAAGGCAGATACAAGGCTGATAACCCAGCCGATGCCTCGGAATATCGGTCGGAGAAACACCCACAACACCAATCCGAGTATTGCACCTATTATCCCCACCAGCCAAAGGAGAACCCTTTTTATGCGGTTGAGACTGGAGATGGATGCTCTGCCTCGTCTGTTTGATATGTTGTTGTTCGTTTTCATCGTGCGACATTTTTTTTATGCGTTTATCGACTATTGAAGTTTTGCTTGCTCGTTGACACGGTAGCGTGCGGAGGCAAAGAAGGGCTGTTCTCCCTTTGGCTTAAAAATACGAGCCGTAGGTCTGGAGATTTTTCAGCCAAAAGGCAAAAGAATAGCCCTGCTCCGCACGTTTATAAATCCGAGCAAGCAACACTTCCTGAGTTGATATTACCGCATAATCTGGAGCTAAGACTCCGTGACGGTGAAAACGAATGACAGCATATTCTTTGCTTTGGCAAAGCGCTAAAACGATTAGGCACTGAAAATTCTCTGAAAATGACTAATTTTGTAATATGGATACAACATATATCGAAACTGAAAGACTGATATTGCGTTCGTGGAGAGTGACCGACAGGGCTGTCTTCGCCGAAATAAACAGCAATAATAAAGTCATGAAATACTTTCCAAAACCATTATCTATTGAAGAATCAAATGGTTTTGTTGACAGGATCAATTCTGAATTTGAGGAAACAGGCTTCGGATTATATGCTGTTGAAATTAAGGAGACAGGCGAATTTATCGGTTATGTCGGATTCCATCGCTTTACTTTTGATGTTCCCTTTTCTCCGGGATGGGAAATAGGCTGGCGAATATCAGATAAATTTTGGAATAAAGGATATGCCACGGAATCGGCGATGGCGTGCATAAAGTATGCGCGGGAGAAAAAATTATGCAATAGACTTTATTCTTTTACTGCCGTACCTAACATTCCTTCAGAAAATGTCATGAAGCGCATAGGAATGACTTTTGACGGATTGTTCATGCACCCGGCATTAGCCGAAGGTCACTGGTTGAAAGAACACAAATTGTACTCTTTAGATTTATAATGGCACTGTCCAGTCCCGGAAAGGCGAGTCTGTGATATGCGGCAACGCAGGAAGGCGGCACATCTCAGTCTCGACTCGTGGACTACTGATAAACGGTAAGTGAGAGAGCGGTCGTAAAATACCTTATCAGCAACGGCGATAAGAACATGGATAAACGGCATGGAGTCTCAGAGGTAAAAGCAGCGTCACCGATGCTTACCTCTGAGGCGTTGCCGGTTATCGGTGTCCCGCCGGTGCCCATAGGCGCGATGCGGTCAATGGGTGTCAGTGCCTGCACCGTCACCTTTTGACGGTATCCCGCCGCCAATCCTGAAGACCGCTCCCTCTCTTGCCGCTTTCGTAGTGATTGTTCTAATCGATTGCTTGTATCAAGACCGCCTTATGCAACAGTGGTTACAGTAATAGTTGTTGCACTAACACACAATTGTGAGATGAATACGAATAAGAGTTCCGTCGCAATAAAGCATTATTTCAGTCAAAAAACGCACTCCGCACGTTTTGTGGAATGAAATATTTGTCGTATCTTTGCATAAATAATGTAATCATACGACAAATAATGATTCTTAGAGCCACATTTGAAAACATATACTCTTTCAAGGAAGAGACTTCAATCAGTTTCGTTGCCGGGAAAGGAACGGTTCATCCTGCTCATGTAAGCAGAGCGCAGAAACGTGACGATATATCGGCATTGAAAATCGGTGTGATTTACGGTGCAAATGCCTCAGGCAAGAGCAATGTAATCAAAGCCGTTGCTTTGCTCCAGCAGATTGCAACGGGAAGATTTCCTGCCGGAGATTTCGAGCCGTTCAAACTTGCAAAACCGGTAAACCCTGTCTCGAAGATTGAAATTGAGTTCAAGACCGGGGGGCGGTATTTCGCTTACGGCATGGAGTTCTCCATAAATGGTATCAAAGAGGAATGGCTTTATGAGATTAACAGCCGCAGCGACAAACTGATATTCACACGAAAATCCAATCAGGATGGGAACGAGTTTGAGTTCGGCGACATTCATGGCGATTCATCGGTAGCCCAGTTCGTGAAATTCCTTGGGGAAGGCACTCCGGCTAAAAAGAGTTTCCTTTCGGAATACATTGAGCGCAACGGAAAAGGAATGTGTGCGATAAAGACTGCCTATTCATGGTTTACTTCGGGTCTGCGCATAATTTTTCCGGGCACACGGTTCCGTGGCATATCGTTCAATGCCGAGCAGGATGAGGATTTCCATGAAGCAACACGTCGCCTTCTCCAGTATTTCAACACTGGCATTGTGGATATTCGGCGTTTCCCTGTCCGGTCAAAAGAGGAGACCAACCTACCCGACCGTTTGCTTGACAAAATCATAAGTAGCTCAACTCCGGGACGTACTGCTCTGGTGGCGGCTCCTGAAAGCAACGAGTGCTTCTTCTTTGATTTCAAGGAGGACGGCACATACACGATATTCAAGCAGAAGGCGGTTCACCGCAATGATGCGGATGACGAGGTCGTTTTTGAAATGGACGAGGAATCCGACGGTTCAATCAGGCTTCTTGATTTCATCCCCATGCTTATCGACTTGGGACAGAGTGAAGTGGACTATATGATTGATGAGCTTGACCGCAGCATGCACCCCTTGTTGTCGCAGAAACTGATAGAGTGCTATCTCCACGAACTTTCATCGGAAAGAGACACCCAGCTTATTATATCCACCCATGAGTGCAATCTTCTCAATCTTGACATGATTCGCTCCGATGAGGTCTGGTTTGTAGAGAAAGACAAGGACGGAGCATCCCGCCTTGTGTCTCTTGCAGAGTATAAGCCCCGCGAGAATGTGCAGAAAGGATATTTGCAGGGCAGATACAGCGCAATCCCATTCTTCGCACCGATTGAAACCCTAAATTGGCAGAAACATGAGAAAGCGTAAGGATTTTGTACGTCTCGAAGGTGTGCGTTCCGCACGCCTTGTCGTGATTGCCAGCGAGGGTCGCTGCACAGAGTCGATATATTTTTCGGCTGTGAAAGACCGGCTCCGTGCTCCGAATGTTCATGTCGAGATATTGGCCCGAGATTCCAATGAGTCATCGCCCGAGAGCGTTCACGCCCAGATAGCCGACTTCATGCGACAATATAACATAGAGGATGATGATGAACTATGGCTTGTCATAGATCGTGACCGCTGGCATGAGCGTATGCTCTCGCAGGTGGCTCAGCTATGTGCGCAGAATCCACATCTGAATTTCTGCATGAGCAATCCCTGCTTTGAGTTGTGGCTACTGCTACACCTTGAAGATATAAGGGAGTACGACGAAGTGACTTCAAATGAACTTGCCCTGAACAGGAAGAATAAAGCCGGGGTGACTTGGTTGAAGAAACGTATGCGAGACCTGCTGGGTTCCTATTCTGAATCGAGCTATGACGCAGTACGCCTTCTGCCACACGCGCCGAAAGCAATGTCCATAGCACGCGAGCTTGATGAAAATCCTGCCGACAGGTGGCCTCAAAACGTTGGCTCGCGTGTTTACCTACTCATGGAAAGCATTATAGGAAATAATCTGAAATAAACCGTGGGACATTATTGCTGGAAGTGCTGTCAGTATCTCGCCAATGAGAAATTCTCGGGCAAAGGTCACGCTCGCCATATATGCAAGAAGTGTATGGCGGAGGAACGTGCCCACCGCCGTCAGACACTTAAAGAAAAGCGGGAGCGTGGCGAAATTCCCGAACTGAAATTGAAGCCGGTGTCTCCTGAGATCATTGACTATGTTGAAAATGAGATTATCCCCCGCTATGCCGCCTTCGACAAGGCGCATCAGGAGAGCCATGTCCGCATGGTAATTGAACAGAGCATAAAACTCGCCGAACATAGTCCGGCGATGAATTCCGATATGGTCTATATCATAGCAGCATTTCATGACCTCGGTCTTGTCAACGGCAGAGAAAACCATCACAAGGAATCCCGCACGATACTCGAAGCAGACGAGTTTGTAAAGTCGCACTTCACCCACAAGCAGATTGTGACTATGGGTCGTGCCGTGGAGGATCACCGTGCATCCAATCAGAAGAAACCTCGCAACGGTTACGGAATGATAGTTGCGGAGGCAGACCGCTTCATCGAGGCAGACACGATAATACGAAGAACCATCCAATACGGTCTGGCAAACTATCCACAACTTGACAGAGCCGGACACTATCAGCGGACAATCGAGCACCTCAACGAGAAGTATGGTCCGAATGGTTATCTGAAAATCTGGATACCGTGGAGCGACAACGCCAAGAACCTGAAGAAACTTCATGTGCTGCTCGCCGACAAGAAGAAGCTCGCAGAGATTTTCAACCGCATTCTCGATGAAGAAAACGAGTAGAGACAGGCCTCCCCGGAGGTCTGTTTTCATACCCGGTTTCACTATCTAATACACTTGCCTGACCCAGTCGAATCAGTCGGTCGCCGACATCCTCAGACGCATCTTCTTCACTTTCTTATGTAGAAAGTAAAAGTTGCACTCGGATAGTAGCTAAACACCTAATATTCAATGCCATTATTGCAGATTTAGCATTTCGTTCAAGACTTCTGTCAGGCTTACTTTTCGCGGTACAAATTCGGTGGCTGAAAAATTTACAGTTACTTGAAATTCTTTTCTCGTATTTTAACACTCTATGTCATGGAAAATCATTAACTTTGCACTTGTGCAAAATGTACGAAAGAGATGTCTGTTTCCTTAGATGAAGTCAGCTGGGAAGCCCCAAATCATCAAAAATCAGAAGTGAGACCGACCCTTGTATAATAAAAGCTCAAGTAGCACGCTATCAACACTATAATGATAGTGCATTGGCAAGTAATCAATTGATTATCAGTACATTATATTGATAGCGATTGACTGTTACTGAACGATAAAACTTAACTCTTACAAGAACGCCTGATGCTGATAACTGTCAGTGTCAGGCGTTTTTATGCACTATTTTGTACGGATTTTGTACGACAGCGACTCATTTCACCCCAAGCGTCAGCAAGGTGGTGGAGGTTTGCGGACGAAGACGGACGTCAACGGACGCGCACGAACAAACTAAGGAGAAATAAACACGAACGAAATGAGTAGCAACATTAAAATTGAAAGAATTTGCGAGTGGTGTGGCAACCGTTTTATGGCTCAGACAACGGTTACACGTTTCTGCTCGAAGCGATGCGCGGAACATTCCTATAAGGAGCGCATGAGGCAAAAGAAGATGGCACTCTCTAATCAGGAAACAAGCCAGTGTAATCCCGACCGAAAAAGCCGTGATAAGGATCAGAAGAAATGTGATGCCGCCAACTCAATCACCCTCAAATAAACTTTAACATGCGTAAACAATATATTTGTAGGACAAACATACGCCAAGAGCGTAAGCTGCAATACCATTGTTGAGTGTTTGACTCGAACAGGGCATACCAAGTTGAGTAGAAAATATGAAAGTCCATAACTTGCTGATTCGGCATCGAAGTTATGGACTCTATGGGGTTAGTGTAAAGGTGCAGTTAATTTTCGTATATAGGATCTAAATCTTTTGGTTCTGACTTTTCAGATTTAAAGACAATTTTCGGGGTGTATACCGAAACAATAGAACACTGTTGTTTTTTCATCTCGGTCATTGGGATTAAGAACACGAACCCCATATTCTCCTTCTTGAGCCGGAAATGTTAATATGTATGATGACTTACCATATTTTTTTCCATTGAAGTTTATATACTCCATATTGCCTTCTGAAACATTCCCCAGCCAATTTACGTTGGCTAATTCAGTTTTACGCTCTTTTTTCTTTTCCTCAAACTTTACTAATTGTATAAAGGTTGTAGGGTCTGTCTCATTGTCTTTGCATCTAACAACTAATGTGATTGTTCCTGTCTGAGGAATTTGAGTGGTTGCTCTGCCATTTTTGAGTACGGCCTTTCTGCGTATATTACCTATGCCAACAAGAAGTCGACCAGCGGAAGCAGATGTTTTTACTTGAGGGATTGATTTTTCAGTTGGAATTGAGAGCGTATCACCGTCAACTTTTAAGACTGCAACTTCTCCTGCCCATTCCGGCTCAAATTTCTGAGCTGAAGCGAACAAGCCCAACGCGATAAAGAAACTTAATAGAATGTACTTTTTCATAAAAAACTGTTTAAATATTGAATAGCTACGCAAAAATAATTATAATCTGCGAAAAATTAGTGGAATACTTCAAAATTGTTGGCTTAAATATTCACAAATAACATCGCTAAGGTAAACTTTTTCGTTAACTTTGGCATTATAATAACGAATTATGGAACAGAATAAAGGACTCCGAATAATGAATTGCCGAACTTTCGACGAACTTCTTGATATGGAGTGCGGCGAAAAAGGAACGTCCAGTCGCAATGAGTTAGAGAAGGATACTCAAATATTTTGCTTAGCAACCACCTTGAAAGAGGAAAGGCAAAAAGCCGGACTTACACAACAAGAGCTTGCAGAGCGTATCGGCACAAAGAAATCTTATATATCCCGTCTGGAAAACGGAAAAGCCGATGTCCAGCTCAGCACCCTCTTCCGAATCTTTGAGGGTCTCGGCAGAAGGGTATCTCTGACCATCCTGTAAATAGACAATAATCTTCAGACTGGTTCAAAAAATCGCACAAAATAGTCGTAGTTTGAACTATTATTGCTATATTTACAGCCTAATAGACGCAAGTAAGACTATGGAAGAGAATATATACATGTTACCTGACAGTGAAATCCGCCGTAGGCTGGGACAAAAAATAAGGCATCTGCGACTCCGACAGAACTTCACTCAGACATCACTCGCAGAACAGGCGCAAGTCTCATTGACGACACTAAAGAGAATCGAGAAAGGCGATATAAGCTATTTCGATTCCCTGATGCGCGTGTTTCGCATACTTGGCGAGCTGGATGTGTTCTCGTCACTCATTAAGGAAGATGAGATGAGTCCCAATGAATATTTCGAGTTTGTCGAAGCAAGCAAGAAGAAGCAGCGCAAACGCGCAAGTGGTAACAACAAGACCAACACACAACCTAATACCCAGGAATCAGAATGGTAGATATAGCAAGAGTTAACTTATATGGTCAACCCGTCGGGACATTCCGATGGAACAACAACCGCCAGCTGGCACATTTCGAGTATGCCGAAAGCTTCATAGGCAAAGGTCTTGAACCCTCGCCGATTCTAATGCCTGTGCGTCAGGGAAGGATATATTCATTCTCCGAGATAGGTCGTGAGACGTTCAAAGGGCTTCCCGGTATGCTTGCCGATTCATTGCCCGATACTTACGGACGAGCATTGTTCGACCGCTGGCTTGCGCTGACCGGGCGTAGCAGCGGGAACGCTGTGGAGACGTTATGTTTTCTTGGGAAACGCTGTATGGGAGCGCTGGAATTCGAACCGGCCATGGATGCGCCCTATGGTCCCGATGTCAGAATAGAACTTGATTCCCTTGTTGAAGTGGCAAGCGAAGCACTGTCGGAAAAGGAAGAATTTGGTGCTAATCTTGAAGAGGACAAGAAGGCGGCAATAGCCGAAATAGTGCGACTTGGTACCTCTGCCGGAGGACAGAGAGCGAAAGCCATCATAGCCTACAATCCATCGACCGGGGAAGTTCGTTCAGGACAGATTGAAGCTCCGGAAGGCTTTGACTATTATCTGATAAAACTCGACGGTGTAACCGCTGAAGCCGGATTCAGGGAAACTCAGAATTTCGGCCGACTGGAATACTCTTTCTATCGGCTTGTAAAGGAATGCGGCATAGAAATGTCGGATTGCAGTCTGATAGAAGAGAATGGACGCGCCCATTTTCTCACCAAGCGTTTTGACCGTCAGAATGGTGAGAAAATTCATATGCAGACACTCTGTGGTATAGCGCATTATGATTATCGTAATCCCCGTTCATACTCTTACGAGCAGGCGTTCAACGTGATGAGAGCATTGAGACTGCCATACTCACAGGCGCAGGAAATGTATCGTCGCATGGTATTCAATGTTGTAATCCGCAATCAGGATGACCACACAAAAAACATATCCTTCCTTATGGACAGACAAGGGAAATGGACTCTTTCGCCGGCATACGACATGGGATTTGCCTATAATCCGAAGGGTGGATGGACAGCACAGCACCAGATGTCAATAAACGGAAAGTTTGACGACATCACCCGCCAAGACCTTTTGGAATTTGCGAGACACAACAATATAAAGGAAGCTAATGAAATAATTGACCGTATTGGCGAAGTGTCTTCACGCTGGCCTCGCTTGGCAAGGGAATGTGAAGTTCCCCAGCCCATGATAGATGCCATTATGCCGAATTTGAAGCTCTCTATATAATACATCCTTCTTCGCAAAGATTTCTATAATAATGAAAATATATCCTGACAAAGACAAAGCATTTCCAAATCCTGCGATTCCGAGCCTTTGCTACATAAAAAATGTGGTGAAGAATCCGAGAATCATTATCGGCGATTATACATATTACGATGATATCGACGGAGCTGACAGATTTGAGGAGCACGTCACGCATTTCTATGAATTCATAGGTGACAGGCTGATAATCGGGAACTTCTGCGCAATTGCCAAGGGGGTTACATTCGTCATGAACGGTGCCAACCATCGGATGGACTGCGCCACGACCTATCCGTTCTATATAATGGGGGGAGAGTGGGGTGGTGCAATCGCTCCGGTAATGGATGAGTTACCGCTAAAAGGAGATACTGTTATTGGTAACGATGTATGGATCGGGCAGAACGTGACAATCATGCCCGGCATACATATTGGCAACGGAGCCATAATTGGCACAAATGCTACGGTTGCATCCGACATTCCGCCTTTTTCGATAGCCGTCGGCAATCCGGCAAAAGTAATACGCCGCAGATTTGACGATGAAATGATTGACTTTCTGGAGCGTCTACAATGGTGGAACCGTCCCATTGAAGAGGTTGATATATTGATTCCGATACTCTCCAATCCTAATATCGCTCAGGCAAAACTTGAAATAGAAGAATATCTCCGTACTCAAAACAATTAAATTGCTGCCTGGCCTGAGTGAACAATTCAGTGGGTTAAATTGCCTATAAAGACATGAAATTTTAATCCACTATTTGCTTATGACAATACAAATATCATACAATCAAAATTATTAAATTTACTAATATACACCCTATTCTCTGTTAGGATCTTCATAAGGAGAAAGGATTATTTCAACAATATTAGTTTTGTTTTTACGGTAAAACGGAGTACCTGTTATATTCGGTTTCACAGTCTGAACTGTAATACCACCTGATGATGCCCACTTTTGTGTTTCTATTCTTCCGTCACTTAGGACATAATGACGATAACAAATATTCGATTTTAGATATTCTACAAAATCCTCTATTGAAGGAATAAACTTATAAGTGAATTTATAAGAGCGAGTAGTTTCATTATTTTTTGACTCTAATTGTTTCTTGAAATTAGTCAGATATAGATTTTCTGTAATCTCATCCACAATATCTTCTTCTCCTTCGTCAATAAAATTATTCTCTTTTAAATACAATTGTATAGCTTTACGCATTAACACATTCCCAGAATCTCCTGATAGTATATTGCTTACTTCACATATTCTCCTCTCTCTCTCTGATTTTTTATGCAAAGCAGTCAAACGTTCTCCACAAAACGCTTTCAAAATATCCACATCAAAATTCTGAAAATACAGCAACTCTACCAGCTTTATTCCATCGATATCTGATGGATTGTCAATAGAAGCAGTAATGGCAGCATCCTTTATAGAATGGATACTACGACCAGTATTTTCATCATAAAACAAGTTAAAAGAATCCTTAATAGTAATTCCAAATACTAACCTAGGCTCGCATCTATCCATATACGAACCTAATTGTTCTATACCATTACTCGCAGAATTTGAAAGTTTAACCTCTATTGCTATAAGAGGCGATAAATCTGAATCTAATAGCACTATGTCCGATTTCTTTATACTACCCATTTGCACAGGATATTCCCTTTTAACTCTATCCGAAGGCCATCCAAGATAATCACTATCTGTAATTATCTCATATATTGCCGATTGATAATCAGTCTCCTGTGGACTATTCTTGGCATACTTGAGTTGTCTAGATATATTCTTCCAAATTTTATTGTAAGTATTCATAACAATACTTCGGTTATTTTTTGAGAGTTTGTTAACGGCTCCGAGGAGCCAAGTGTTTAATCCGTTAAAAATCTGGCGTTTAGTATGAAAATTTAATACTAAAATTTGGTCACGTCGCTGAATTTCAGTAACTTTATAGTTATTCGACGACTCTAAAGTTATGCTGATTTTCGAACTACTTGACTAATATGAGGGCATCTGCCGGAGAGCTTTCTTCGGCTGCGGTGCAAAGTTAAACAAAACTTTCAAGACAAACATCATCGAGATACTGATTTTAATCATGTGCATACCTCGAAAGATAAATTTTCTTCAGCTCGGGCACTACGGAAGACGTGGTGAACAACGCTATCGTCAGACTTTCCGCAGGGATTTCGACAGGCTGTGCTTCAACATGAACCTCGCCGCCGATCGTTTCCAGTATGGCATGGAATGACTGGCTATCGCCATAGATCCAAGCTATGTCTCCAAAGCGGGGAAGAAGACAGCCCATATCGGTCGGTTCTGGTCAGGCTGCGCCTCGGCTGTGAAGCATGGACTTGAGCTCCTCGGTATCGCCGTAATTTGCTCGTTGCCGATGCCGCTTTCTCCACACTGCCGTTTGTCGAGGGACTGAAAGAAATCGGTTTCTCACTGATAAGCCGTCTGCGTTCCAATGCTGTCTGTATTACATCTACGAAGGTCCGCGTACCGGTAAAAGAGGTCGCCCCAAGACCAAGGACGGCAAGATTGACTTCTCCAATCCTGACAAAAACAGGATGCCCCGACTTGACATCACTCCCGAGGAAGGCGAAGCCTTTGAAGTTGTGGCATGGTGCAAGTCTCTGAAGCAGAAAATACGGCTGGTAATCCATTATCTGCCCGGAGGTGGCCACCGACTGTATTTCTCAACCGATACCTCGGTCTGCGGCAAAGATGTCTATGACATTTACCGGACACGATTCCAGATTGAATTCTGTTTCCGAGATGGTCATCAGTTCACCGGACTGCTCGACTGTCAGGCTCGCGATGAAAAGGCCTTGGATTTTGCCTACAACGCTTCGCTTGCCGCCGTCAATATCACTAAGGTACTGAGGAAGCAGACGAAGATGCCTTTTTCTATTGGTCAAATTAAGTCTCTGATGGTCAACGCTCATTTCATAAAAAGATTTTTTGACCTGAGCGGAATTGACCCGAACAAGACTTTAAATGCTAAACTTGTCAAAGAACTCTTTGGCTTGACGGTAGATGCCGCTTAGCCTATGAATAATTTTTTAACGAACTATTGAATTCCAAAACCAACAACAAAAATTCCAGCCTATGAAATGCAAAGCATTCGCGAGTCAGCTTGAAGCGCATGTCGGGCAAAGCCCGGTGCGCGGTGGCGAAGCCATCAAGACTGACCGCAAAGCACTCAACAACCTCATCTCGTGTGTAAAAAACATCTTCGGCCGCAAGGCTACACCCGCTACCAACGCTGCAACAAGCGCAGAACCGCCCTACCGACATATCGGTCATAAGCGATCCCAGACTGAAAGCTGCACTCGCCGACATCGAGAAATATCTCGCCGACAACTTCGGCACTCCGACCGCGAAGCTGCAATATAAGAAGTACACCAACGGGGCCAGTCTGACCTCCGAAGATGCGACCTTTGCCGTGTCGCTCGTAATACTCACAACGCCGAATGGAGCCGCCCATCTCCCCGACAACGTGTTGCTGCTCGGCGGAATCTCATCAACCAACGTTGTAAAATGGCTCGGCTCTGAGCTGAGAAAGTTGACGAACTTCCTCATGCAACTCTGCCCCAAGCACCGCATCCAGCACCTCGCCTTTGCCTTCGACAAGACCGAGTCTGACGATCTCCGCTTCGTCAAAGTCAACGGACTGCCGCTTGCGCAGCAAGAACCCGACGTCACCTGCCTCCGCCTCTACTAATCCCTAATCCCAACCACCGCCCCCGGCAAGACTCACCCTCTTGCCGGGGCGTTACTTCTATGTTTCTGAGCATATTCGATTGCCATGTCAGAAATTCTTTGTAGATTTGTAGGCATAGTAACAGATGAATCTCGAAAATCATATCATAATAATCAATGGGGTGGACAAGACATATCAGGTTGATTCCATCCGACTTGATGGGTATAAATACGCCATCAAATTTCAGAATACTGATAAAATCTATTCATACTCAAGAGACAATGTTTTGTGGCTGACAAATCCAATCACAATAGATTTTGAGAACTGTCACATTTTTGTCAATGGCAAAAAGGAAAAGAATATTCAGGCAGTTCATTTGTTTGCCCAAAATACAACTAAATATTATGCTATAACTTATAGTAAAGGTTTTGTCAAACATTACTCAGGAAGCGAGGTTGACATTCGTCGTTCATGTTTGACCGGTGAGGCAATGAACGTGTTTGATTATCTTAAACAATGTGCGGGAATAAATACTCTTGGGATTAATGTGGAGGATGAATCGTCAGAAGGAATATTATCATCGGTTTATGCCCGAATTGATTTTGTTGATGAATCAACCGTTGCATCCAGTTATATTAACCCCAATCAGGGTATAAAACGTTTTAATCTTGAAACTCCATTATTCCCTTTTGGCTGCAACTCAAGTCAGATGCGAGCTGTGAAAGCAGCTCTAACCAATCAGATAAGTGTTATCCAAGGACCTCCGGGAACAGGTAAGACTCAGACGATTCTCAACATTATCGCGAACCTGTTGAGAGATAAGAAATCTGTTTTAGTGGTTTCCAATAATAACTCCGCGACAGAGAATGTATTGGAAAAACTCGCTAAAAATGGACTCGATTTTCTGGTTGCTTCATTAGGAAAAAAAGAGAATAAAGAAGCTTTTATTGCAAATCAACCTCCGTTGAATCCGCAAATTCAAACGTGGAACAAGACCATAATGGAGACAAGCCGTGCATATCGAGAAGTCAAAGACGGCATTGAGAAAGTCGAGAACATCTTCGATATGCAGGAAAGGCTGGCAATATGCCGTCAGGAATTAGCTGAGGTAGAAGTCGAGATGTCTCATTATAAACAAGAGCATCCCGATAAATTCAGCAATAAAGAAGTCAAGACATCCTCATCCAAGATTCTCAAAATATTAAGTAGAATAAAAACATTCTCAGTTAAATATCAGCATGATACAAATGGTCTTTTGAATCGTTTCAAGCGTCTTTTTGATAAATTCAGTCTCGAACTACGCCTTAGATTATCCTTTGACATAAAGGAGGAATTGACACCGGATTCAATGCCCCGGATCATATCACTGCTTGATTGGCTATTCTATATCCGTAGAGTCCATGAGCTTAAATCTGAGATTGAAAATTTAGAAACCCAACTGTTGCAACTTAATGCCGAGGCCTTAATGAAGTCTCTGACTGAAAGTTCAATGGCAATTCTTAAAGCGTCTTTAGCCCGACGATATAAATCGGAACGACCAATTATAGCTTCAGTTGCGGAATTATTCAACAATGGGGAATCTGTATTAGCCGATTATCCTATTATTCTTAGTACCACATTCTCGTCCAAGAACTGCTTCAATAGTGACACACTCTTTGACTATGTTATTATGGACGAGGCATCACAGGTTTCGGTCGAAACCGGTCTGTTGGCCTTAACATGCGCAAAAAATGCAGTTATTGTGGGAGATACTATGCAACTGCCTAACGTTATTACCGAAGATGATAGAGTAAAATTGGATGAGATTAGGAAATCAACAAATATCCCCGATTCATACGATGCCTCCAATCACAGCTTCTTAAGCTCTGTATTAGCCACAATCCCAAACGTTCCGGAGACGCTGCTTCGTGAACATTATCGTTGTCATCCCGACATAATCAACTTTTGCAATCAGAAATTCTATGGCGGAAATCTGCTCATCATGACAAAGCGGAGCGATGTCGAGAAACATCTGTTAGTTCTTACGACCGCTCCCGGACAGCATTGCAGAGGTCATTATAACCAACGTGAAATCGATGCAGTGAAAATTGAGCTAATGCCGTTGCTCGATAATTTCGAGGATACGGGTATAATCGCACCATACAATAGTCAAGTTAATCAATTTCGTTCTCAGATTCCCGAAATAGAGGTCGCTACGGTACATAAATATCAGGGACGTGAGAAAGACACCATCATTATGAGCGTTACCGATGATTCTATTACCGAATTTACTGATAATGCCAATCTTTTGAATGTTGCAGTGTCTCGGGCAAAAAATAAATTTTGCCTTGTCGTTTCCGGAAACCCTCAGGAACTGAATGGCAACATCCATGATTTAATCAATTACATTAAATATCAGCAAGGTGTTGTTATACAGAGCAATCTTCGTTCTATCTTTGATTATCTTTTCTCTCAAATTCATGCGTATAACCGCAATAACGAACCCGTATCCGAATACGATTCGGAGAATTTGACTTTTGATTTGATTGAAAAAATCCGAGTAAGTTATCCTCATCTGTCCCACATCAAGGCTCTTTGCCATTATCCTGTGCGATATCTCATTAACGACACACAGGGCTTGTCGGAACGGGAGAAAAGATATGCACTGCATCCGGCAACGCATATCGACTTCTTGATTATTAACCGAGTTACAAAAGAGCCTCTTCTTGCGATTGAGACAGACGGTTATAGTTTCCATAATGAAAAGACTGAACAGTTTCAAAGAGACCGCATGAAGGATAAAATCCTTGAATTATACGGTCTGCAATTACTGCGGCTCTCAACAGTTGGATATGGAGAGGAGTCCAAGATAGTCGATGCGCTTAATAAACGGGTAAAATTATAACACTGTCGGCATAGTAACACTGTATTTAGGTCATAGGTCAGAGTGATGAGTTACTATTACCCGCATTTGTTAATCGCTCAATATATCATATAATAAATATTTTTATTATCTTTGCAGTATTAAAAGATAGATTGAGTGTAAAAAAAAGTCATCCGTTTAGACACTTTGCACTTCTTAAAATAAAGGCAATGGCAAAGAACACTATGGGGACTAAGTTGCCCCGAAAACTGGAACAGAAAATGGCTCTTATGGGCGAGCAGATTAAGCTCGCCCGGCTGCGTCGTAATCTCTCGATTGCACAGGTCGCTGAACGTGCGACCTGTTCGCCTCTCACGGTAAACCGCATCGAGAAAGGCTCTCCTACGGTTTCAATCGGAATCTATGCCCGTGTTCTTTATGCTCTGCAACTTGATGACGATCTTCTTTTGATTGCCAAGGAGGATACCCTCGGACGCAATCTGCAAGATTTGAGTCTGAAACACCGCCAACGCGCTTCTAAAAAGGAATAAGCCATGAAGAAACTATATGTGTATGCCGACTTTGATTGGCTTGATAATCCACAACTGATTGGCGAGCTATCTTGCGACTCGGTGCGTGGCAGCGAGACATACGGATTTTCGTATGATAAAGAATGGCTTGCAAAATATGGAGATGTTTTTCTCAGTGAGGATTTTTCAGTAGATGACAAAAATTGAATTTATGCTGTTAAACATCTAATCTTTTGGCGATTAAATTTGTAAAAGTCCTTGAAATTTAGTAATTTAAAAGAAAAGTTAGACCTCTTTTTCACATGAAAACT
>RIAY01000029.1 GCA_003833075.1 Muribaculaceae bacterium Isolate-036 (Harlan)
CAATCCCTTTATAGGTTATGCCCAACATAAGGATGTTTATATTGAACTCCCCGAACTTCCAGTTGGTCCGGTCCATGCTCAGCACAAGACCGGTCTTGACAGGAAGCAGCGAGAAAATCATACGGGCTATGATGTCAAGGTCAAGTACATACTTGGCAAAGAATCTTTGGAGCCGTCTGAGGTTGGAATCCTTGTCTACAGCCGTAGGCATCGCATCAGCCAGTTTGTGGAGGCTGACAGTCTGCACCACACAGAGTGCATGGAGCAGCAACGCCATAAGTTTTATGCGTGCCAAATTCATACTTTGACCAAAGTGCTCTTGCATAATCGGGAGGATTTGGTTAACTTTGACCGAGTCCTTGAAATTAGTAGTTTTCATGAGAAAAAGCGTCCAAACTTTTCCTTTAAATTACTAATTTTCAGGGACTTTTGCAAATTTAACCGACTGAAAATTAAGTGTTTAACAGCATAATTTCAATTTTTTGTCATCTACTAAAAATACCATTATATTTGATAGATTAGGCGACCTTTCGGAATATTGCTATCAATTAAATGATATAGAGGACGGTCGCAGACTCTTGAAGAAATACCTTTATCAGATTGACGATACGTATGATAAGAATGATATTGAATACGCCGTGGCTCATGCAATGGAATTCAAGTATCTGGAATCTGACAAAGATTGGGATAAACTTGCCGACAAGGTGATTGAGGCAAGTGCAACTCTACGTCAGCAGATTGCCAACAACTTCACCGGCATGACATCGGCTCAACGTGAATATTTTATTGAGCAATTCAGACCACTGTTCTCCTATACCAATCGACTAATGGAGTCTCATCCATCCGATAAACTGGCTATTGCTTGTTTTGAAAACAACATGTTTCTCAAAGGATTGCTTCTCCGTTCTGAAACTTCGGTGGCCAATGCGATTGCTGCAATGGGTGACAAGGAACTTACCCGGAAATATAACCGTTTTGTGAAAGCATCACAAGAACTCGTATCCCGTCAATACGTTTCCGGCCCAGGCAATTATTACGCTAAGAAAAAGCTGGAAAGCGAGATTGCTACATTGGAAACAGAGATAGCCAATGCCAGTCGAGATTTCCGACGCGAGAATGAGACGGCCAATTTATCCGTCTCCAAATTAAAGAAAAGTCTCGACAATGACGAGATTGCGATGCTTATTGTCGAAGGTGATAAAACCGTATATTCACTCCTAATGGACAAGTCCGGAAAGGTTGCATATAAACCAATAGCAACAAAGGAGAGATTAACCCAACTGACTGAAACCCCCGGGACAATATATGTTGATGCGGATGCCGTCGGCAAGTTATTTGATTCCATTATACCATTGATAACCAAGAAGGAACTTTACCTTACGACTTCCGGCGTATTCAATCAAATCGCATTTAACTCTCTCCCGATCGATAAGGACGGACATATAATCTCAGATTTGGCTAAGATTCACATTGTCGGTTCGCCCACTGATATTCCAACCATTAAATCAGCTGAAGCAATAAATCTGACTGCGCAAAATAGCATACTCTGGGGCGGCGTTGATTATGGATTAACAGACTCAATACATACCGAGATATCTAATACAAGAGGAATCATGCGCGGTGATATGCTTGTCAACTTGCGCTACTCTTTATCCGAAGTCAATGAGATCTCAGGAATTCTACGAAGAGGTGGAGGCAAAGCAACGGTCGTGTCAGGCAGTGGCGCAACGGAAAAATCATTCACTTCACGTAATCATAAAAGAGACTACATCCTCCATGTATCAACACATGGATTCTTCCATGATTCCGGCAGCTTCACGAATCCGATGCAAAATTCTGGATTGTTGTTCGCCAATTCTCAAAAGTATTGGGCAAACGACAGTCTTGTTTCATCAATCAATGATGATGATGGAATCCTTCGTGCCGATGAAATCTCCAAACTGGATCTGAACGGTTGCCGCCTTGTTGTCCTCTCCGCGTGCCAAACTGGTCTTGGTGAATATAATTCAGAGGGCGTATATGGTCTGCAAAGAGCCTTCAAGTTAGCGGGAGCACAAAGTATATTAATGAGCCTATGGAGCGTTGATGACAGGGCCACCGCTGAACTAATGACAGAGTTCTACAATGGCTTAATCGCAAGCAAGGAGCCCGATGGGGCACTTGTCTCTGCACAACACTCCCTTCGTGCCAAAGGCTACAGCCCCGACAAGTGGGCCGCCTTCGTAATCCTGAATTAGTTGTGATTCATCATTCTGAGCATTGAGTTAAACGCCAGACCGGTGTCTTGCGAGATAGCAACCTGTCTGCGGCCTCCAAAACGCACAAGAAAAAAGTTGTGCCACCAGCTCCCATCCTTATGATCTCTCGCACCACTACTCCACGGCAGAGGCTTTTTACAGAATGCGATGTTATTATCTATGAAAGGGAAGAGGTTATTGGAATTGGCAAATCGATTCTTCACGCCTTCAAAGATATGCAGTGCACTCTTGTATTGCTGTGCTTGCATCAATGCACTGCCATATTCAATGGCAGCCATGGGATTACTTGAATCCTCATTGTAGCGATGACGTGTGAACTCACACATCATCTTGTCGATCTTATATCTCTTGCGAAACTTGACAAAGCTAAACAGCCACATCACTACGAGTATTGTTATAACATATTTCATATTCCAATGATTTTTTCTCCAGACGGATTTTGTTTATGACGTTTCCAGTTGGCTACGGCAGCCTCTTTACTTGTATTTGCATAGCAATACTCGCAGAGGTGAGGACATGTGTTATATTGACCGATATCTTTGCTCACAATGCAACCGCAGAACTGACGCTGACCTTTATCCTTATTATCCTTTCGTTTAATTCCATAGAATGTGTCTGAGATGCGAACTGCGCTTTCCGGAATCTCCGGGTCACCAAACAATGTAGGAGATACGGACTTGACATCAACATTTAAGAAATTCATCAATTCCTGATCCATATATCCAAAACGAATCATAAGGTCATCATCAACACACCGGTTGTGGTCAATTCCATATTGGAATATGTCAATTCTTTCACCGCATGTTGCGAGTTGGAAGTTCCATCCTCTTACACGATTTAGATCTGAGAGCCTTTTGGCAAACTCATTCATGGAATCAAAATCCCATTCCCTATAGTTTATCTTATTACGATCAAGATTTGCCTTGACTTTATTATAGCCCTCAATATCGGCGAAACTAAAAACAAGTTTCTCAGTAAACCCATTAAGTTGGTCTCCAATATTCTTGACTTTTTTCAGGAGATCATCGATTGATATTTTATCTGTTAATATCATAGGGTCAAAACGCCATATCACACGACCTCTACCTAATCTGGCTACAAGTTGCTTGAAGGTATCTATACGTTGTGCCAATGGCGGTACGCCTTTCTCCAGCCCCTCGTTTTCATAGTCATTCAGCGTAAACTGTACATAGCAGCCTATGCTACGACTATCCAGTTCATCAAGATGTCCGAGAAGTGGCCGTGGATTCTTTGACCAGAACACTATGAATCGAGTGTCTTGGTAAGAAATATATGATGGAACGCCATTAAATGGATTTGTCCAAACAGAGTAACCCTTTCTAAGACGATCAAAAAACCAATCACAGTAAAAAGCAGGAATGTCAGTTGACCGACTGGCAGAAACAATTATTGGAGCACTAGCCTCAATGGTCTCGCCCTTTTCATTTATAATAGTAGTCTTATGAGATGCCATAATGATAATAATTTAAGCCCACTCGTCATCCTCTGTATTTACATCAGCCTGAGGAGTAGACATAGTTTCAGGTAGTGCATCTTTCGGAATTGCCGCCATCTTTATGGCTGCAAGCAGATTGTCCAGATCAGTAACCAGAAACACTTTATCTTGATCAGCTGTAAATTTCACGAGTGACGGCATATCGGCATCGTTACCTATTGCGATGGCATAACGATTAGAGGAAATGAATCCAGGTATAGTCTCAAGCATTGATATTCCTTCATCATAATCATCTGTAGGACAACCGTCAGAAAGGAGAACAATACGCACTTCCTTGTCTTTCATGGAATTAATAAACTCTGCAAGAGATAAACAAGCTTTTCCTAATGACGTCATACCTGTGCATATGGGTTCCTTCCACTCAAAACTGTTTATCCAAATAAAATTATCATCCATCCACTTTACGTTTCGAGAAAAGAACTCTACGGCAATAAAGACTTCATCTCCATTGCCTGAATATGCCGACAAGTCTGCAATTAGATTCTCCATCGCATCATTCACTGAGCCGATTTTCTGCCCTTGCATACTGCCGGAAGTGTCAATCATCAAGATTAGGTGCATTTGTTAGCGGATTAGAAGAACGACCAAATTGATTAACATCAGAACAACGGCGATAATCGATATAATTATAGACTTCTTAATGGCACCTTTCACCTCCTCGGTTTGTGAAGCAGATGAAGATGCCAAATCCTCTATCTGTGATGCCAAAGATTTTAATTTCTTATCAGTAGAAGATTTCAGATCCTCTATTTGTGAAGTCTGCGCACTAAGCTTTTCATTGATCGTTTTGAAACCCACCTCAATCGCTTTATTCAGTTCGTCTGCAAACTTCTCAAGTTTCTGACGTTCATCAGACAATCTTTTGGTTTCTACGGAAATCTCAGTTTCGAAGTTCTGATATTTGCTCAGATGTCCATTTATGGCATCATTTAAGAGGCCCAAACTATGGTTAACTGACTGATCGAACCCATTTGAAGTAGATGATACTTCTTTCTTGAATAATTCTACACAAGCTTTTATAACTTCCACGGATGAATCTACTGACTTGCCGAAATCTCCTTTAATCTTGTCCAATGCATCATTTAATTGCTGATTGGATCTCGATGAGTTGGACTTCAGTTGTTGTATAGCTGCTGCTGTTGCCTTAGATAGTTCTTCATCAAGAGAGACCATGGACTGCTTGAGAGATTCAACCGACATTTGTGATTGATTGGCTATCTCATCTGCTTGCTTATGCAAGGTCTCGAGTATGGCCGCCTTAGAATCATTTACATCGCCTAACAATGAATCCTGGTGTGCATTAATCTCCTTAACTACTGTATCAAAGCCATCGATAATGCTTTTAATACTGTTGGCTGTGTCACTGAGTTGAAGTCTTACCTTCTCATACTCTGCGACATTATTCTGAACCTGCTGGCGAGCAGTTTCAATGGCTGCGAGATTGTCTCTCAACGAAGCCAGCTGTTCAAGTATATGCTGTGAATCCATATTTCTATATAGCGTATTGTTGTTTAAAGTTATCAAGCCATTTGAGATTTACTGATAGTTCGGCTGCGTTTGCAAGCCCCTTCAACCTATCCAGCATCCCAATGGAAGCGATGTTTCTGCCATTGGCATTCAATTCCTTGTAGAAACGTAGTATAGAACTATAAAATAATTCTTTGTCCGTAGTTTCTTCAAGCAATTGAGTATAGCCCTCTATAAAACTGTTCTCCAAATCATTGAGCATATTGTTGTCTTTTGGGCGCCATAGCACAAGGATACAGAATACGTTTAGCAAGGATAATGCCGGATTTACATCTGTTTCACCTCGACGTATCAATCTGACGGCTCCTCGCAGATGCTTTATATTATCTTTTGGGGAACCAGAAGCTCCGATGACGTCATTGTCGATAACTCTCATGAATTTGAAAATAGTATCAAATCCACGTAGTTTGTTGTCTACTACATCATCATAAAGAGAAAATGGTTCACCTGCTTCCGTTTCATAACCCTGACGTGCAAACTTGGAGTTAAAGTAATAGAATATCTCATCTTTAAGATCTTCGTTTATTTCTTTCCAATCCTTATCTTCACGGATACCCGTAAGACAGAAATTACGGATGTCATCTATTGCACGCTTGCGTTTCATGACGACTTTGTCATATACAAACTCGGTTAAATAGCCAAGACATTTGTGGATTTCATTCTGTCCTTTACGGACACTTGCTCGTTCCACCTCATTCTCAGCTCGCTCCTCCGAATAATAGCGCATGAGAAATTGTTTCATCCTTTCATAGTATGCGCCTGTCTTTTTCCGTTCAGTCACTATGCGGAATTTATGACGATTGTAATCCTGCGTAAAATCATCAATCAGCCCTATGATGCACATGCGGTAAATCGCCTTTGCTACATCCTGATAAGAATCATCATCATACGGTATCCATACAACTAGTTCATCTCCTATGTTAGAATTCAACAATGCCTCCATGAAACCTTTTCCTTCATGAAGTTGGTCATCCTTATATTGGACATCATTGCCAAAGAAATATGTAATTGGCTTGACACTCAGAAGCTCATGCATTTTTTTCTTCTCTTCTAATTCTCCTTTAAAATTATTGTCGAAGAAATACATCACAGTGCTATAGTCTCCACACTGATACTCGATATTTTCTGCTCCGAATCTGATTCCGTTTGCATCGAGATAGCACTTCAAATCTTTATAATAAAGCCACTTGAAACGATGAGCGTTATCGGTGTGTCGCAACTGGCAGTTTTCATATTTAGAACATGTGTCATTACATGGCCAATTCCAGTTTAGCGTCTTGTTGTCCTGTTCATCAGCCATATTCTTGGCTGTAGGACATTTGAGGCGAACCATATCCGAAACAGGGTCGCATATGTCGATAAATTGAGGGTCGATGGTCAAGCCAAAACCATTTAAGATGGTTTTGAGATCACGTTCTTTAAACCATTTTCCTTTTATTACAGGAATCGGATCAGACCAAATTGGACACCTTCTATTGATTCTGGCAAGCCGATACTGCGACATCAAAATTATGGAGAGCGCCATTTTACGATCTCGACCTGCACGTCCTGCTTCCTGCACGAAACTTTCAAGAGAGCTTGAATAGTTCATGTTAATAGTGAAACGAACATTCGGTTTGTCAATACCCATTCCGAATGCTTTGGTAGCCACCATAAGCGGAAGACGGTTGTCACGGAACAATCTCATGTTTTCCATAGAATTGTTGTCCATGCCAAGACCTTGATCAGAGCCGGCGAAAGTTCCAAGTTCGCATATGTTTGACAGATTGTCTGCATTTACTTGAACACTCATTCCAGTAGACTTCACATGTGGGCAAAACACAATTCCAGCACTATCATAGGAATCGTGTTTGGTCATGAAATCATCATCAATGTCGACATGTAAATCCTGACCTACCACATTTGATAATTCTTCCCTTGAAAATAAAACGACAAAGCATAGTATTGGATGTCACCAATTTATGATTGTAAAATCAGAGAAAGATAACAAGTAGGTAACAAAAATGGATTTTATTTGTAGGAAGCAGTCAGGCGGTCAAAAGGGAACGGAAAGGAAAGATAAAGGTATGGTCGTGAATCAATGGATATGGCTGACTGCAATCTCTTTCTGACTTTGCAAAAGAAATAAATTTTGATGAATCTGCCAAGCGAAAACAGGCAATTTGTCAAGAGTGTCAATCGGCTTGACTGTCGGGAGTCTCCCGAAACCGATGGAGCTGACGGCGGGAAATATTCAGATATGAGGCGATTTCGCCAAGTGGCACAAGTTCAAGTATTCGCGGGAACCGCTCTACCAGTTGACGGTAGCGTTGGAGGGGCGAATAATAGTAACCGTTGAGTATTATTCCGTAGGCTTGGGAGAACAAGGACTGTACGAACCGCAGATTAAACTCCGGATTGCTCTCTAAATATTCTCGGATAAACTTTGTCGGCACAATCATCACATCGGAATCTTCCAATGCTATGATGGCAGTTGGCATGGGGCCACCCGACATTATCGCTGAGTAGTTGGCCAGAACCGCATTACTGAATACAAAGCCTACGGTCTTAAGACACCCGTCGCAGTCGGACAGCGCATGCTTGAAACCTCCGTTCCGTATCCATCCGCAGTATTTGAGGCCGTCACCGGAGTTCACGAAATATTCGCCACGGCGATAATGCCGTAGCTCGCCGTGGCTCTCGCAAATCTCCTGCCAAAATGCGAAATCGATATCCCGCTCAAAGGCGTTGAACTTCTCCATAATGCAAATATACCACTTTTTTATGAGTTTCCGGCCCTTCTGTGCTTATAAAACCCTCACAATATGGTCGATTTCAGTGCAAGTGTGACAAATGTCACTCTGAAATCCGATTATTATTGTTAACTTTGCTATGTAAACTACCCTTTAACGATTTATGGGATAGCAAAGAAAAATGACAGCATAAATACGGGCACAATGGGAAAGAGCCTCGCAAGAATCATCGGCATAGCGCGTCATCGCCTCTCTACCGACGGCGATGGCGTCACCACGCTTGTGGCTTTTCACGGATGCCCGCTCCATTGCCGTTATTGCCTCAATCCCCAGTCGCTTGGCGATGGCGGCAGGTTCAGGGAATACACTCCGGAATCGCTATACCGGGAAGTCCGCATCGACGAGCTTTATTTCCTCGCCACCAACGGCGGCGTGACATTCGGTGGCGGCGAGCCGTGCTTGCGTCCCGATTTTATCCGACGTTTCCGCGAGCTGTGCGGCGATAGCTGGCATATCAATCTTGAAACATCGCTAAATGTTCCGGCAGACAATATCGCGTCCTTGCTCCCTGTGGTAAATACTCTTATCATTGACATCAAGGACTTGAATCCTGAGATTTACCGCAACTATACCGGGCAGGACAACTCTCTTGTCCTCTCCAATCTCCGGCTGATAGCCGACAGCGGGCGGCAGAATGACTGCATTATCCGCATACCGCTGATACCGGAGTTCAATACCAATGCCGACCGCGACGCAAGTCGTGTTGCGCTTGAACAACTCGGCTTTACCAGATTCGATTTATTTACCTATCAAATCCGAAAACAATGACTATGGCACGAGGAAAGCAGACCTGCAAGATACTGAAAGAGATTCGTCGGCAGATAGCCAAGGCGAACGGCATCGAGTTTGTGACGTCGGAGTGTCGCTACAAAGGCGATTGCCTTGGCACATGCCCCAAATGCGAGGCCGAAGTCCGCTACTTGGAGCAGCAGCTCCGCTCGCGTCAGCTCATAGGTAAAGCCGTAGCCCTCGCCGGAATCTCGGCGGGCATGATTCTCATGTCGGGATGCAGCGGCACATCAACGAAAAATCAGACTAATGATGATCTTCTTGGCGAATTTATTGAATCGCCCGAAATGATTGAAGAGATAGAAGATACAGAGGAAGGCGAAATGCCGTCGTTTGAAGATTCAATTTCATGTTTGACTCCTGAGATTAACGGTGTTAAAGAGGGCGAGATTAGCAACGAGCCAGAGGTTGTTGTAACTCAAGGCGAAATACCTATGGAACCGGAATATGATACTGACGAGAACAAAATATATCAAGTAGTGGAACAAATGCCGGAGTATCAGGGAGGGCAGGCAGCATTGTTGAAATTCATTGGTGACAATCTCAAATATCCGAAAGAAATGGTCGGTTGTTTTCAAGGAAGTGTTAGAGTAAGGTTTTATGTTGACACATTAGGCCATGTATGTGACCCACAGATAGTCCGAGGTCTGGATTCCGCTTTTGACTGGGAAGTCCTGAGGGTTGTGAGGATGTTTCCTGATTTCGTCCCGGGACAACATGAAGGCAGGAAAGTTAATGTATATATGAATTTGCCAATAAGTTTTGACCCTAACCGCTATTGATTATGGCACGAGGAAAACAGACCTGCAAGATACTGAAAGAGATTCGTCGGCAGATAGCCAAGGCGAACGGCATCGAGTTTGTGACGTCAGAGTGTCGCTACAAAGGCGATTGCCTTGGCACATGCCCCAAATGCGAGGCCGAAGTCCGCTACTTGGAGCAGCAGCTCCGCTCGCGTCAGCTCATGGGTAAAGCCGTGGCCCTTGCCGGAATCTCGGCGACATCCCTCGCCATGCTCATGCCGATTAGCACGGAGGCACAAACGCAGCAAGAGTGTCAGACCTTTATGAAAGGGAGCATACCGGCAATGACTGATACAATTACAGTCAAAGGCATAGTGCTGAGTGGCGACACGTTGCCCGACGGAAGTATATCAAAAGAACCGTTAATCGGAGCAACGATATCGAACAATCGCACAGCGTTAGGCTCCATAACCAATTTGGACGGCCATTTCGGACTGCCCGCCTGCATAGGCGACACTTTAGAAGTTAAATATGTCGGTTATGAACCGCAAACGATTGTCGTGACCGAGGATATGAGAAATGTGGAAATCACACTTGTTCCGTACCAAGCATTTATGGGAGAAGTTGTAGTATTGGATGCAAGACAAGAAGAGAATCATTATCTCGACCTCAATGTGACAGACGAGCATGACAATCTGATGGATAGTGATAATTTAGACATTTCGAGAATATGGATTGATGAGGACGGAGAGGAGGATTACGAATATCTTAATCCAAAGTACTTTGACGAGAATCATCCATGCCGCATTTATTGGGATTATGACTTGGCACTCCAAGACAAAGATGACAAGCCACTAAAAGAAGCCACACTCCGTATCGAGGCAGATGGCTACGACGACCCTGTGATAATCAAGGTTAAATATCCCAAGCGCAACACCAAGAAAACCATCAAGTTCAAACATAAGGAAAAATAGCTATGGCCACGGTCTCGAAATATAAGAAAAGTGCATATATGAAATCACTCATACCATTAATGATGCTATTCTGCTGTTTAGGTCTTTTTTATTTGTTCATGGGGTCGCTAAACGGTGAAGGTTTCGCAAACGCATCTGTGATGATTTCATCGCTCTTATTGTTTTTGTCGATAATATTTGGGTGGCTATTCATACTGAGTTTGAAATTATTTAGTAGAATTGTCATTGACGAAAATGGATTGACATATTATCTGCCATATCTGCCGATACTTGTTTTCACTAAAGACCTCCATGACTACGACTGTAAATGCAACGTCAGGGTCTTTAATCGTTACGGAGAATTGATAAATGGGATTTGGCTCGTCAAAAACGGTATCGTAAAGCATGAAATCTACGACAATATATTTGCAAATTTTCAAGAATTGTATGACGCGATAGATTTACCGAAACATCATATCAAGAAACCTGTACCTCCATTTACTCACACCGCCTATCAACTTGGAGTCAGACGTATTAAAAACGAGCAGCCATGATTACTTTCTTCAAACACGATATTGTAGTGAATAGGAGTAAAGATGAACTTTTATCGTTTATCTCCGCTTCTACCGTTATTTCGTGTGACAGGATGAACTATGGCAAAAAGGGTGAATTTCGCGGCTCGGTATGGCGAAACGGATTCCGCATAGCTCTGAATACATACTATGTTAATTCCTTTGCCTCCGATGCAGTCGGCATTGTAGAGCAAGTTGGAAAAGATAAATGTCGTGTTCATTTGGCGGTTGGTATGAGTGAGTTTGTATTGGTTATGATGGCCGTATGGAATATGGGATTGCTATTTATATTTATGCTTGTGTTATCATCTTGTTTTACAAATGGAATCGCTGTGGGCATAGCAAAGCTATTGATATTTATACCTTTTGTTTTGATTGATTTCCTGTTTCTACGATTCGCGTTATATGCCAACTATAAGAAACTTAAGAAGCGTATGCTTGAAATACTAACATGACAATATGGAAACGACACTGCGCTACATAGTAATAATCGCTATTGCCTATGGCATAGGCAAGGGAATATATCAGTCGACACGTTCACGGTCGCTTGACTATTCTATATGGGCGATTATCGCGCTTATGAGTGCAGTATTATGGATTTCAAGAGGATTTATTATCTCCAGCCGGATATATGATTTCTTGATGATTGCCGTATGGCTTATTACAATCGGTTGTTTTGTAATCTCACGAAAATCACAATACGGCAAGTATCTGAAATCTATTGCTATTGGCGTTCTTTCAGTTTCCCTTGCGATTTTTATTTATTGGAATATAAAGGCGCAGTCAATTGTTCCAACAACCTTAACAGCCTCCCTAAAGGGATATTCAACAAGCCGAATAGCTGAGATATGTTTCTATTATAACGAAACTCCTTTTTGGAGAAGTTACAATCTCAACAACTACCCAAATATAAAGCTACTTCCTGAACAGTACGATGTAAGGCTGACAATCAAACCTATTTCAGCCAATATCGCCAAACTTGAATCAATCACATTAATTCCAAAAGCCAAGATATGAAAACCTCTCTCCGATATAAGACACTTACAAAGTATTTGCGGATATTGGCGATATGCGGAATCATATTGTCAATATTCCCATGCCTGATGATTTGTGTTTTGAAAAGTGCAACGGGATTTATCGGACATCCGTGGCTATTGCTTATTGCATATTTTGTTTGTAATGTTCTTCTATATCCTTTGAGCGGTCTGCTTGCTTTCTGGCTATGTAAAACGAACACATTAATTACGGTAGTCACGACATGGATTCTGTATAATGTGATGTTTGTCTTATTAGTATGGCTTGCAGATACATTCGGTTCATGGTGGCTTATGGCAGCATGTGTGAATTTTATTGTGTCTTTCATTCCTCAAATAATATTGCTTCCAATCATTTATAGATGGATAGACAAGAGTAATGCTGTGGAAAGGAGGACAGAGAAATGAATAAGGTATTGGCAGAATACATTTCTATATGCTCTCAATTCCGCAAAGATGGCTTGAGCAAACTTGAAAGGAAACAGCGACATGCTATGCTTTCGGAATGGGCTAAAAACATTCATACGGATGAAATCCCGACATTGCCGGAATTATGTGAATTTCGGGATTGTTATGGCGAACTGTGTTATAATAATTATTTCATAAAATCCATCATAATTCCTGTGGTAGCCGCTGACTTTGAAAACAACGGAATTGATGGCATCAAGTTTTTGTTCAGTTGTTTCCGTGGTCACGATAGGTTATATAACAATGCCAATAGTCCGCTATCCATTTTTTGTGACGCTATTGGTTATAAGTACAATCCCATACAGTTGGCTGATAAAGTTCTTGAAGCGGAACCTGAAAATCCTGATGCGTTAAATTTCAAGTATTATTCATTGAAATCATATTTGGAATTTTCCCTCCACGAAATGCCGTCAGGCATACTCGACGGTATGAATGGAGCTTCGGTTTCAGCCATTCCGGATATGTTTCACATTGTTGATGAGTTTCAATGCTTATCGGAGAAGCTCTCATTGAATGATGACAGTACATTGATTGCCGATTGCCGCAAATTCTATTCCGCTTACGAGAACTATCTCAAGAATCTGGATTCATTCAAGAACTTTGCAGATTATCTGAATAGGAACGGTATTGAATACAAGGTTTACAGCAACACATATTATTACGAATAGAGGCATGAAGAGGTGGCAGAAAATATTGGGCGTTATTGTCGGCGTGATAATCGGAATATTGAATTTCATCATATTCCGAGCAATCGAGTATGTCTATATATCAAATGATCTTATAGGCGAGGATAACTTGCCATTATGGCAAGTCAGTAACTATTTTATGGCTTTGGAAGTCCTTTTTATTGTGACTTACATTGCTGGAATCATACTTTTTATCAAGTTATGGCGGAAAGGAGGTAGGCGATGAAAAAGTTAATCTCAGCCTTAATTATGCCCTTGCTTTTTGTTGGATGCTCATATCGCAGCGACGACATTAAGGATAATGGCGTGTGGGTGCCTGTACCGATTGGAGAGTCGGTTATGGGATATGACAATATCGGCGGTAAAATCTATTGGGGGTATATTGTGGGGATGGATTTTACAGAAGATGAGTGCCTTGGAGCGGATATTGAAACATTCCGCGTTTGCAAAGGAACTGAATATGCCAGAGACAAACACCGTGTATATTATCCGCATGATGAAATCTGCTATGATGGAGTTGATTGTGGAGGTGTTGTTGCTGAAAAGATAGTCCTGGATGGTGCGAATCCAAGCCGTTTCAGATATATAGGAGATGGATATGCTGTCAGCGGCAATCAAATGTATCTGAATGGAGAGAAGATTGAGTGGAATGACAGCATAATTCAGAAAGGAGGGTCAGCCAATGAGAACATGGATTAATGTATTCATCAAATTCTGGTGGTTCCTTCAAGGCATCATATTATTGGTGTTCGGTTTTTTTGTTTGGATTCCAATCTCCGTTACGGGCATACTTGTAATTGTTTGCGACTGTTTGTATGACAATCGCAATCATAAGGTTCGCGTATTATCTCGAATCTTGCTGATGATTTGTGCGTTAGCGTATATGATTTATGTCGGTATGTTGATAGCTGTCGGTTCGCCACAAATATGGTTTGCGGTATCTCTGATAATTGTAGGAATTACCGATGTAATACTAAGTATTAAATTAGTCATTAGTTAATTATTAGGAGGATAGTATGAAAAAGTGGCAGGAAGTATCAGGTTGTGTAATCTTCGGATTAGGAGCAGTTATTGAATTGCTTTTAGTCTGCAACGCATATCTCGATCTTAAATACATTGTAGAGCCATTCGACATTCAGGATATAATTGAAAGAATGTACCTGAGTGTCGATGCACTTTCATGTGCCATGTGGATAAACTATTTCGTGGCACTCGGACTGTTCGTTTACTTGTGGCGAAGAGGAAACCGAGAAAAGAAATTACCCAAATATTCTTCAAGCGATGGACTAATACTTGATTGGGTGAATGGCTTTGAAATCAAAAGCAATGTAAGTGAGGATGGCATGGTTATAAAGGCGAACAAAGAAGGGTTACTCTCATTGGCTAATCATCTTACGAATTTAGCGCAAGCAGATGTGCCTCCCGGCACTCATATACATTTGGATTCCTTAAACTCGTTGGAAGATGGTTCGGACAATATAATAATTGAGAAAACATGAAACTGAAAGATAAGAACACTGGCAAATTTATTGGTGTGGCGACTATTAGCGGCATACTGACTTTTGCTATCGCTTGCGGATTGTGGTATATGGTTTCAGGCGAGAAGTGGTTGGATTTTTGGGGGATTCCTGTCACAATCATTTCGTTTTGGATAATCGGGGCTTTGATAGCGTGGCTTATCATCCCTGACAGGAAAAGCTATCTGTTAGGCATCGCAGCGTATTTATCCACTATCGGGGTTAATTTCATTATAGCGGCTTTTAATTTCCTCAACGGAGAAAACGGATGGATTGTCCTGATCGCAATAGGTTTCGCAATTATCTCCATTCCCGGAGCTATTCTGCTGAATTTAGTAACAATACGGATTATCAAATGAAAGTTAAGAAAATTCATATAGCCATCGCGACGGCAATATTGTCATTAATCGTAATCGCCGGTTGCTCCCGAAGTATTGACTATAACGATGGTGAGCCTGTGATGTTCTCTGAACTGCCGAAAGAGGTTCAGGACACTCTAATCTGGTGGGGAGAACATACAATCGTATCCGTTGGAGATACGGTTGTTGTGGAACTGGACGATGTGGTATGTTTTGATTCAGACTATACTTTTTTGCGCTCTACTCTCGGGCCGTGGATAACGTCAAGAGGTTTGCGTCGAAATAGAGACGGGAAAGAATGGAAATTTAATGGTAATCTGAATGTGCCGACCCCTATTGTCACCATAGGCGACACCATTTATATTCCATCTGGCTATAATCTTGTCACTTGCGGAGGAGTGAATCCGGATGCTGTTTTCTATCGGCAAACACTCAATTAACTAATCGGCATGGAGGCTTTAATTGAAATGGTTATGTACTCGATACTTGGTTCAACATTCCGGCATATTGGAGCGGGCCTCCGATATTTCTTCATCCGAGTTATCCTCAGGAAGAAAGTAACATATAAAAGCCTGCGTTACGATAATCCGAAAGATATGGTTCTCGCAAACTTTGACAACGCCTTTGCCAACACCTTTTTCGGTTTTGTAGTCTTTTGCGTACTCCTAATTTTAATGGTCAAATACCTGTCATAATATGAAAGCCGATAAATACATAGCGCAAGAATCGTTTACTGCACCAACCTTATGTGTCGTAATGACTGCATGGTGCATATGGGCCGGTTGCACTGAGGGCTGGAATATTCTCAGTGTTGGCGGTTTGGTATTTTTCGCTATCGGCATGGTCGTTTACATATTCAAATATGTGAAATATGGACGCAGCGTATTGATGATTGATGAAACCGGAATCACTATAAAAGATTGGCACAAGAATAAACTCCTGCATTGGGACGAAATCGAGAAATGCGACATAGCATGGCGCACCGCTATGGGGCACTGCTTCCGTTGTCTGGGCATAAAGACTTTGGCAGGGAAACGAGAAAAATTCCACGACGTAAGACTATCTGGCAAATTATGCCGAAACAGGAGCGTAAGACAAGCCATTGAAAAGTTTGGCGGAACCGAAATATTCGATTATGAAGGTTCAAGCCAACAGAACCGCTATGTCGTAAATATTATGATCTTCACACTATTGGCAGTATTCGTATTCTTCATAATTTACTCCATAATATGAAAAAGGCCGGAAAAATAATCGCATATTCTATCGCTCTCCTTATTGTTATAGCTATAGCAGTTTCTATTGTCGCAATTTATCATATGGGATACAATACAGCTCATTACAGAGAGAAAGACATTGAGGCAATAAATCAGGCGACCTTTGAGAATAGATACAACGAGCAATCGGAACATAAAGATATAATTATAAGCAAAGAAGAAGCCATAAAGAATTATTACGGCAAAAATTCGGTATTCGATATTGACCGTGAAGATTATGAAACCGCAAAATGGGTTCTGGAATCTTCATTTCCGAAAGAAATAATCAGAGATGGAGGCGGGTACAAATGCGTTGAGTCCGGAAACACATCATCCGTCGATAGGATAATAAGGATGTTTCCTATTGACCGGTATTTCAAACAATACCTTGGTGTCTGGCAGAATGGGCGAAAGACCGTCACTATATATCTCACAACAGAATACACTCCGGAGTATGTGGGGCAATATGTGCAATACAAGGGTCTAATACCGGAAGAGATTACGGTAACCATTGATTTGATGACCGAAAAACTATCCTTATAATCCAACTACCATGATTTTAATACTCGGAATTATAATACATCTGATTATCTTTACTTTACTGGCGGTGGTGATTGCATTGCCATTGGCCGGTATTGTATGTTGGCTAAGCAGGAAGCATAGGAAACGTAACACTATATTGGCATTGTTATCGCCATTCGTGTTTATATACTCGTTCTATTTCACCGGTCTTGTCGGAGATTTTGCCTGTGCGTCAATCTTTGATACAGGTTGCGGAATGGATGGGTATTATAAGACTGAATTGCCTAACGGTTATCAGATAGAATCTCATACATATGGTTTGACCCGAGAAAATTTTACCGGATTTCTCCATAAAGACGGACAGTTTGTCTATGAATGGGTTACTAAAATTAAGGTTTCAGGCGACTCTATTTCGGGAGAACGTTATGATCTCGACGAAACACCAGGAAGTGAATATTACTTTGCAATAGACACTAAGACTGACAGTATAACGGAATATAAATCGCTCAGTGAAGCAAAGGCAAAAGCACCGACCGTTGTAACAGAATTAACGTCATTAAAGGCATTCTATTATAAAAGTTGGCCGTGGGTAATCCCTTTGACAATCATTGCCGTTGTCGTATCGGCAGGGTTAGTATTTCTTTTATGGTTTGTTGTTATCAAAATATCTGCGCGATGGAGAATTTAACGACGAAAAGGAGATGGCTATTAATCGGATTGCTTCTTATAGAGGCAATGATTATGTTTTGGGTTGTTCCGAAGGCCAATGCCGATGAAATTGAAATGCCAATATCGCTTACGATTAGTCTATCATTAGCCCTGATGATAAGTCTGGCCATCTTGATAAAATGGAATCAAGGTAATCGCAAGACCGTTATTCCCATCTTCATTGTATGCGTTGCAACATATCTTCAGATACTATATTGCTCCGTGTTTTATGATTGGGGCGCCTATGTTTGTATGACCTTGCCGATATTCCAACTGGTATTGGGATATGCGGTATTTCGATATTCCACCGACATAGTCTCTTTATTTATTGGCTGCTCGAATCTGATGTTTTCGGCTATATGGGCTAATCAATATCAAGGTTTCCTATGGTTTCATAATAAGTCCTGTGATTTTGAAACGATGGCAGTGGCGAGTCTTGGCGCCTTTGGCGGTGCTGTGATTGTATTCGCCATATCAGCTATTATGATAATGAAGTTCAATCATAAAAACGCTTGAGTATGAATTATGATATAACTATCGAATATAAGGATGGCCGGGTAAGTATGAAATTTCTCGGAGTTGATTTCTTTGCACTGGATAAAGTTTTTGGAACGATGCCAATAAAAAAACTATCCAATTATTGCTTCGGAATTTTCAATACAGAACCGGATGAACCGACCTATATTCAGTCATCCGACAATAATATCTCTGAAATCGTATCCGTACCGATTACTAATCCACACTCGCTTATTGAGTTTTTCAGGAGTATTCCGGACAGAGAAGATTTTTCAATATATAAGTTGAAAATAGATTTCAATGACTTCTCCATGCTCTATGATGATGATTGTATGCTTGTCATAGAGGGCAAGTGCTCTGACAATGCTGAATTTAAATTCTTTAATAGACTTTATCGTGACATATGCGATACCCTTGAAAATGAGGATTAAAGTTATAGTTAATTTGCATGAAATCAGACAACAAGACATATCGGTTTTTCTTTGGACGGCGGGGTGAGAGGCACTTGCCATTCGGTGCTATGCTGCTGATTCTCGTGCCTTTTCTCATTGTAGGTCAGTATTTCCAGAATCGCAAATATAATGCTCTGTCGGCAAGTCCGGAACATACATCAACTGTAATTTCAAATATCGGCTACATAGGCAACAGTGGCCCTATAATACATTACAGCTTTACAGTGAATGGTATTACATATAATGGTGGTATGCATGCCAATGGTTTTGCCGTTGGCGACAGCATAGGCGTGGTGTATCAGAAAGACAATCCCGAAAACAATATGACGGTGTTCGAGTATTACGACGGCCCTTCGTATGGATTCGTTTCTGCATTTGTCATTCTTGTTGTAATTCTTGCGATTATCCGTTGGCGGAAGATAAGCAGGCAGTACAAAGCTGATGCCCCGGTGGAAACCAAAGTGCAAAGGGCATGTGGGATTTATCGTACCTCAAAAGAATATATATTCGTTACGGGTTATGGCAAGACCGGCTTCGGCTACAATATGAATTATCCTATAAAGTTTGCGCCAATTGATTGTGATGATATAGAATTCAATAATGCTTTTGGCGAAGTTTTCTTAGCCAGCAATCGCGAAGAATATAAGGAGCTAAAATCATCGGAACTAATCAAGGCAATGAAACAACGCTCATGGCGACAGCTTCACCTCCATTCGACCTCCGTATTTGTAAATCAGGACGACGATAAAATCAGTGTAGTCCCTACTAAATTGGCATCCGATAAATGGCTTGATTGGGATTCCAATCAAGCGCTGACATTTGACGTTGGCAATGATTCTATATACGACATCGTAAGTGAAACCCGAAAACTCCTCGATAATCATGAAACTGACCGATAAAAACTCCGAGATAAGAATCTACCAAAGCGTATGGAAAAATACGTTTTATGCCATCTGTTGCTTGGCTTTTGCTATTGTCGGATATTTGATTATAATAAATCCAAGTACTAAATGGCCAACGAAAATCTTTGGTGGTTTGCTGAATATGATATTTTTTGGAGGTGCCAGTGCGCTTTTCTTTGCTATGGCGTCACATAAACGGATTCGCCGCATTCCGTTTTTAATAATCTATGCAGATAGATTGGGAATTTATAAACAGCGCAATGGTGATTATCATACTATCAATTACGCAGATGTTAAAAAGTTTCGATTAGTAAAGATTCACTCGTCTAAAATGATTGCGGTGGACTATAAGACAGCTCCACTGATACATAAGTTTGACGGAGCATCCGATTTGAAACAAAATATAATGAACTTCAATTTCAATGAGATTGGAGCGATAGAAAATATACCCGTTCACAATCTGACAATGAAAGGGAAGGAGATTTGTGATATATTGAACCGCCGATTGAATTGTTGGCAAGTAAGACCCGCTGAATAAGAATATGAATAATTACGATATTACAAAAATCCAATCGAAAATCAATCGGTTAAAGCGGACTGGTGACTTCAGTCATTTGCGGTCATTCCTTTTGAAATTGTTATCGGCTTACCCCGATGAATATTATTTCATGGCTGAACTGTCAAGTGCCTGTTATCAATTAAGGAAATATATCGAAGCATTAACTTATGCACAAGAGTCATATCAGTTAGCTCCTGATGATTATTGGGTAAGATATATTTATGGCTGTGCATTATCTGCAAATGATAAATTGGAAGAAGCAGCTGAGATGTTTAATTCAATCATAGCCTGCGATGTGGCTTTTCTCGCTGATTATAAGCATGGCGAAGGGAAAAGATGGGCTGAATCTCTGCTAAACGATAGTAGATATATGAGGGCTGTCATTTATCAGCAAGAAGGCAATAATCTTGAGGCACGAGATTTATTCCAAACACATAAGTCCATAAGAAGGCGTGGGCTATATAGCGATTTTTCGATCAAACAAGTTAATGAGCATATTAAATGGCTGGATATGATTATCGGCGATACCGACAGGGACTATTCTATTTCAAAATATCGTCCGCAGTTCTATGATGCTGAAGGATGCTACATTCATAACGAGTGGACTTCAATCTCTGATATTGGCAAATCGTTTGCAGATGGAATACTCACAGCCGATGAGTATATTGAAGCGGAGAACCGATATATTGATACGGCTATTGATTTAGCAAAATTGGCTGGTTGTTCATATCTTATAGTGAGTTACATGGAGGGTGATTCAAAGGATATTGTAAATTCAGTTAAGGGTCACAAACTGAATCATGGCCTTATTGAAAGAGCAAAGACAATCCGACAAGGATTAAGAATCTCACTAAAGGACTGTCCGGACTATCTTCGCCTATGCCTGCGAGAATGTTGTTGGGCTGTATTCTCCAACAAGACACATAATTTCCTTGTCAAGTTTGGCTACGACTATTATATGCATGTTCATACTGCCGTGCCAAAAAATCAGGTTGTTGAAATTGTAACCAGAAACGGATTGTATCTTCGCCCATGAAACTAACAAGCAAACATTATAGCAATCAAATATTTAAGAAGGCTTCTTTTTGCAACGGAGGCTTGGCTGAATGGTGGACTAAAAAAACTTTTAAGCGGTGTGATTTTGATAACTGCGACTTTACCGATATTATGGCAAGAGGGTGCCGTTTCATAGGCTGTGTTTTCAAAAGAGGAAAGTTACAGCATTTCTATATGGGTTCCACTACTCTGGTAATGCCCCGTAAAACGGTTTATCGTAATTGCACATTCGAGCGAGTGAAACTACGCAACTTCGGTATCGCGGACTTTTTCGATTGTTCATTCATTAACTGCGATTTTCGTTCTGCCTTTATTGCTGCATCTTTTACCCGTTGCAGTTTCGTCGGAGAAATTTCCGGTTGCGTATTCTGCGGCCCTCAATATAAAGGCGGTTATTACATAAATTGGCTCAATTATTGGATTTCCAATAAAGGACGGCTACACTATGTGGATTTCACTAAAGCCACCCTGATAGATGTTGCCTTTCGTGGTGGTGTAGATTTGTCAACGACTAAGTTCCCGATAGACTATGAAACTGACTGATAAGAGATTTTGGATAACATGGATTGTCGTTGAACTATTGATGTTATCATCTTGTGTTTACATGGCAATCTATAGTAAATTTATAGGCATAATGTGTGTTTTCGGAGCAAGCCAACCTTTAATGTTAGCTTTGACTCTATATAAAAAGAAACATCAAAGCGGGGCACTAACAAATTTAATAATTGTTGGTTTGTATTCCATTTATTCTGTGTATATAAGTATATCAGGACAGGATGCCAATGGTTGGGGTTGGGCATTTTGCATGATTGTTTTTCCAATAATACAGCTTATACTTCTTTTGTTGTTTTGGGGTATTCAAAAAATTGCTGAAGCAAATGAACAGAAAGAATAACTATATGGCTAATCACGAAATATGGAATCCTATCCGGATGATTGACTGCGAGTGTTCGGTCAATTCAATAGACTACAATGCGACGGATCTTATTGTCGAGTTGGAACGGTTCGATAACAAAGGGATAGTAAGGATTGATTTCAAAGAAGTGTTCGCGTATCGCGTGACTTTGGAACATTTCAGAATCAACGATATACTGGATGGTGCAGGTATAGCACCGTTATACGAGGTTGAAAACTCCGAATATTATAACCGGCTAATGCAATCCGGTATGAAGGTGCTATATGGCGATGCCCTCAAAGTCCGGCATTTTGCCATAAAGACAACCGAGCATATCATAGATATTCTCACTCCTAATACTTATACAGTGATATAATGGGAATATACAAAGTGAATCCCCATGCTGACGCACAGGGATTCTAAGGTTTCAGTGCCATTTAAATTTTCGGGTGAGATAGGTGACGAGTGCCACTGAGACCACCCAAAAGAAGATTATCAGGGAGACAAGCAAATCTATCTCTTCGGAATGTATGGCTTGGGAATTTGCGAAAATTACCAAGGCGAGAAATACGAACAGCCATATCAGGGAAAAGAGGATTATGTAGGCGGCGAGTGCCGGAATGATTACGCAGTTCCTTGCGGTCTCCATCTTATCGGCCATAGGCTTGACTTTGGCGTTGAATGTCGCCGCCATTTCGGTTGCGGTCTTCTGGAGATTCCCACTGACTGCCGATGAGAACTTTTGAGCGTCCATAGGCGAGGCGGATTCCCGAATCTCGCGGATTATATAGGGAGCCTCTTTCATGAAGAGCCGGATCTGCAAGGCGAGGTCGCTCTGCGCCTCGATCTCTTTCTGCCGCAACTCGTCGTCTCTCGTCTCGGCTATCGCGCTGTCGATGCCGGAGACATCAATCTTTTTAAGAGCCATAATATAATCGGTTATCTTCGGATTCCTTTTCTTCTTACAATTCCTATCTTGGAGCGGGCTGCTGCGGCACAACGACGGGCGCGGGCTATCTCTTCCTCGATGTCGTCACGCTTCTTCGGGAGGTCGTTGTTCGATGCCCCTCCGCCGCCGGAAACATAGGTCGGCGCGTTCAGGAACGACATGAAGCTCATCGCGACGGCGAAGTGGTAGCAAGCCTCATTGATAAGGTCGGCCCAGTTCTCAACCTCCCGGAAGTCAAACTCGTCATCGAACACGCGCATGACCTGTTCCGGGATAAAACGGGTGTGGGTCTCGTCATCATGGACAATATCGACACGCCGGGTGTCAGGTCTGTAATCGTTATAGTCCGGGCGAATATCGGATTCCCTGCTGTCGGCTTTTGTCTGCCTATCCTGTGCCGGGTGCAACTTGTTCCATGTGCCTTCAAGTTTGCTTACCATGAGATTGCGGCCTTTGCCAAGCTCGGATGCCTTGAACTTGGCGTTGCCTTTCTTCAGTATATAGCCTCTTACAATGCCCTTCTCATCTTTCCTTACCTTGACATCATATCCTTTCGCCTCAAGCCGGGCGAAATAATCCTCAAGCGACCATTTCCCCATTCTGCCGAGGACATCGAGGCAGTCACGGCTTACGGACTGACGGTTGATGTCGTGGATGTTGGCCGCTGTCTGCCAGCCCCGTTTTCTCGCCACACGTTCCGCCGCCCGTTGTGCCCGAAGATGGATGTTGCGGTCATTGTTGATGTTCCCGTTTTCGTCAAGACGGCTCACAACCGCATGGAGGTGGGGTATGCCGCTGTCGGATTCAAGGTGCAGCCACACGGTTGACTTGCTTCCTGCGAGATTGGTTTTCGGAGATAGCAAGCAGCCTTTCTTGTCCTTCATCTCCAGACGGTCAAACTCTGCAACGAAATCCAGCCATAGCTGCCTCCAATCTTCGGCCGAGAAATGGCGTGTATGCTCCTTTGCCGGACTTATCTCAATCTGGATGAGGTTGTTCTTCATTCGAGGACGGCACAAGGAATCAAGTCTGACGGAGTTCCATATCCCCAACGGGTCTATGCCGGGAGGGAGAAAACTGTCGCAGATATGGAAGATTCTCTCCGGGTGTTTCTTGTTCGCCGACACGCCTGTTATGTAGTTAAGGGCATTGATGCCGTGCGATATTGATTTTGCTTTCGCTATCATGTTCTCAAATTTTTGTGATGGTTTTCCTTGTGCGCGGACTCAGACGGCCAGCGTTTATCACGGAGTTAAGGAACTCGGTTACGGCGTTGGTTATCGGCACCACCTGCCTGTACCAGTCGAGCATGAAGGAGACCTTTTGAAAAAGTACTATTCTCTTGTCTTGCTTCATTCCGGCGAGTGCGTTGGCGAAGTTGAGTATATCTACACGGCAGCCGTCAAGGTTGTGCAATAGTTCCGATTCTTCGGCTGTCAATGCCGATGGTGGCTCGTAGCCCAAGGCACGCTGCCTCATGTAGTCGCTCGGTGTAAGGTTGCATCCAGCGGCAATGTCGTGTATATTCTCACGCTCTGCGGCTGTCACTTTTGTGGTGACGGTGCATGACCGCACAGCCTCCGGCGGCAGTTTCTTTCGCTTCGTCTTTCCAGTGTTGTCGCCGGGGCTATTGTCTGTCTTATTCATATATAAGCGGATTTTTCACGATTGGTATAACTGATTATCGGGTGCGAGCCTGCGAGCGGCCATGACCCTGACCGCAGGGAGGGGCGAGGCGTTTTGGTGCAACCGGGCGAAGCCGGGTGTAACACCAAAACATATCTCGCAACACTTCTAAAAACTACGGTCTCCACACCTGAAAACTCAAAGATTTGAGGTACATCTGATACGGTTCTCATTCAACAAAGTATCCGTTGACTTCAACTTCACCGCAGAGGTTCTTCCAGCCCGTTATGCAGGAGAACGAGAGTGCCGAGCCTATTCGAGAATTGTATATGCTGACAAGCCCGGTGGCTTCCATTCTCGACAGGAGATTGTGTATTTTCTTCCGTCCGAGGTTCCAGTTGTCAGCGAGACCAATTTCCGAGAACTGCGCCTGACCTGGTTTCAGGTTGAGCGGTCTGCGGAAAGTGCCGTCATATCCGGGAGAGGTACGCATCTCTTTCAGCAGTCCGCTGAATATCGCCATGTTGCTGATTGCGTTGCCGTTGTTGTCGGTCGTTGTTCCCGACAGCCATTCCACGGCTTCCGCTGTCAGCCAGATGTTTACCGATGAAAAGGGATATATGTTTTGTTGTTCCATGTTCCTTGTTTTCTTATAGATAGTGTATTGGCAAAATGCCAAAGTTTGGATTTTTACAAAGTGAGATTTATGTACGATGGTTTTATACTTCGGTCTCCTTGTCCTTCTGTCTTTCAACCCATACTCCGATGATATTCTGATAATGGTGGATTGCATTTTTGAATATTCTTCATGTGTTTCTTCCGATAATTTTCTAATTGAAGAATATGGAACAATGAAAACGGAGGGAAAAGGGGATGGCAATGATTCTCTATTTCTGCATCGGCGCATTAGACGGCGTGTTTCAGGCATTATGATTGGTACCCGTAGTCTGCAATTTCGGGAGGTTGTTCAACACCGTCTGTATGTCCTGCCTGTCGGAAGATACTGTAAGCAGTGCTGTGGTGATGTCTATTATTTCTTCCTTGCCTACATATTGCGACACCGATTTCATCAGTATGAGTGCCCGCTTCTGCCGATGTGCGCGGATGCCGTCCACATCCCCGGTTTCCTTGTCGCATCCGAAGTTGAGATAGCGGTTGAGTGCGGAGCGGTCATACTGCGGCATGGTCTCCAACGTGCTTTTCCCTGCGGCAATCGAGAGCATGGA
>RIAY01000003.1 GCA_003833075.1 Muribaculaceae bacterium Isolate-036 (Harlan)
TTAAAAAATGTTAAATACCAAACCAGACAATCTGGTGCTACTTAATCCAGATTAGAATAGTCGCCGTTACATGCTGATATAAAGCATGTAACGGCGATAATGCTCTTTAAAACTGATAAAGATGAGAGATTGATTATAAAACAAAGTTAGCAATTATTTTTTAACTGAGGAAATCCCTGGTGGATTTCTTCTTCCGCGATGATGTGTCCGTCTGCCATGGATATGACGCGGTCGGCGATGGATGTCATCGAGAGGTCGTGGGTAACGATTACGAATGTCTGACCGAGTCTGTCGCGCAGGTCGGCGATGACGTTGCGTATCTCATCGCGGTTTCGGGAGTCGAGGCTGCCTGTCGGTTCATCGGCAAAAATAACCTCGGGGTCATTGATCATAGCTCTCGCGATTGCCGCGCGTTGCCTTTCGCCTCCCGACATTTCGGCAGGTTTGTGATTCTTACGTTCCGACAACCCGAGCATGTCGAGTAGTCCGGAAGCCTTCTGCATGGCCTTTTTCTTCGACATCCCGCCGATCATTGCCGGTAGCGCCACATTCTCGCATGCCGTAAATTCCGGCAACAGCTGATGAAACTGGAATACAAAGCCGATGTTGGTGTTGCGGAAATGCGACAGTTTCTTGTCATTTAGCGCGGCGATATTCTCTCCGTCATAGATGATTTCTCCGGAGTCCGGCCGGTCGAGAGACCCCGCTATCTGAAGCAAAGTCGTTTTCCCGGCTCCGCTCGGTCCCACAATGGTTATGATCTCTCCTTTGCCGATAGTCAGGGAGATGTTGGAAAGCACGGTCAGTGTGCCGTATGATTTGGATATGTTGGAAAGTCGAATCATTATTATTCTATAAGTTTCATTATCACGTGGTTTGCGAGATATATCCCGAAAATGGCGGGTATGGTGATGATTGTGCCGTAGGAACTGCGTTTGTTCTGTTCGTTCAGCTCGATAACCGCTCTGCGTCGGGGAGCCTCTGTACTTGCCACAACTTTAAGGGCATGCCGCATGCCGCTTTTTTTCAGACGTTGCCTCACTGCACGTGCCAGACCGTCTTCCCGTGTTTCCGAAATGTCGAAATATCCGATTTTGGCAGGGTCGGTCCTGCCCCCCGCCCCCATTGAGGAAATTATAGGGATATGGTTTATCAGACAATGAGTTATAACGGCAATTTTCGGAGCAACCGTGTCTATCGCATCAATAACATAATCCACTTGGGTTCCGATCAGTTCCGCGGCATTGTCGGGTGTCACAAATTCTTTTATCGCCATGACCTCTATCTGAGGGTTTATATCCCTGCATCTTTGCCTGAACAGTTCGACTTTGGATTTTCCGATTGTTGATTTAAGCGCGATCAACTGGCGGTTCAGGTTGCTTTCGGCGACATTGTCGGCATCGATGACAATAAGGTTCCCGACACCTGATCTTGCAAGTGTCTCCACGGCATAACCACCTACGCCTCCGGTGCCGATTACCGCGACTTTAGCGTGTGCAAGTCTCTCCGCAGCCACATCTCCGAGAAGACGGCGTGTGCGGGAATCCCAACTATCGTCAGCCGGTGCGATGTCAGGCATCTGCAGGGAGCCAGCTTCCATTGAAACCTGTTTCCTCTATTGTCTTTACCACTTCGGCAGCAATGGCAGCATCATCCGGTATGCCGTGACATTCCAGCACTTTGTCGGCTGATTCCAGTTCCATATTCCATTCCATATCGGGAAAACGAGCGGTCACCGCTCCCATTATAGCAGCCTTGCATCCGCCACATTTGGCATTTGTCTTGAATCTCATAATATATATTTAAATTCGTATGTGATTTTTATTATTTTAATTTTACTCTGTTGAGCCGCAGTGAGTTGGCGACTACGCAAAGAGAAGAGAGAGCCATCGCAGCCGAGGCGAACATCGGCGACAGCAGAAAACCGGTCTTATATAATGCCCCCGCAGCAAGCGGAATACCGATGATGTTATATATAAACGCCCAAAACAGGTTTTCGCGTATAATTCTCAACGTCGATTTTGCCAGTCTCACAGCCTCCGGCAATGATGCGAGTCTGCCTCCGACGAGAGTAATCTTCGCCACATCAATCGCAATGTCCGAGCCTCCGCCCATCGCTACTGATACATCGGCGGCGGCAAGAGCCTGTGAGTCATTGATGCCGTCTCCTGCCATTGCCACAACGTGCCCCTCTTTCTGAAGTTCCTCGACGCGTTGCTGTTTCATGGAGGGGAGTGTCTCAGCGGTAACAGCGGTAATTCCTGCTTTCCCTGCGATATGGCGTGCTGTCGCCTGTCTGTCACCTGTCAATAGCTCTACGTTTATTCCGGCAGACATGAGTTCCTTGACCGCCAAGACCGCATCAACTCTTATTTCATCCTCGACCGCAAAGGCAACAACCGGCTTGCAGTTGCAAACTGCCACAACCACTCCCGCACCCTGACCGAGCAAATCATCAATTTTATTCCTGAATCCCATGTCTTCAGATTTTTCAGACAGGGATGCCGGACCTATTTCCATGTTCATGCCATTGCTGCGGCATTTTATTCCGAAACCGGGGATGTATTCGTAAGACTCGGGACGTGCAGGTTCGATATCCTGTTTTCTGATACCGGAGGCAATCGCGCCGGCAAGTGGATGGATACTTTCATTCTCGGCTCCGTATACAGACGAAAGTATTAGTCTGCGCAAAGCAGTATCATTGGCTGATGAGTCCCATATGATTTCCCGCAATTCTGGTTTTCCTTCTGTCAGAGTCCCTGTCTTGTCAATCAGGAGAGTATCCACTTTGGCAAGAAGTTCAAGGGCAGTGGCATCTTTGACGAGAATGCCCGATCGGGCGCCGCGTCCGATACCCACCATCACTGCCATGGGAGTGGCGAGACCTAACGCGCATGGACACGCGATGACAAGCACCGACACCGCGCATACGAGTCCGACAGGAAGGTAATCTTTCCCGAGTGTTGTCCATATAAGAAGGGTGACAAGTGCTATTGCCATAATAGAGGGAACAAACACCGCAGCCACCTTGTCGACAAGTTTCTGCACTGGTGCCTTTGAACCCTGGGCTTCTTTTACGGCACGGATTATTCTTGACAGTTCCGTCTGAGAACCGACTTTTACAGCTTTCACCCTTATACTGCCTGCATTGACTATCGTTCCGGCGCTTACAGCATCTCCCGTTTCCTTTTCGACTCCGATGGATTCTCCCGTCAGCATGGATTCATCGACAGAAGCGTTTCCCCCGGTCACATATCCGTCTACTGGAACCCTGTCTCCTTGTCTGACAATGAGTGTATTGTCAATACTTATCTGCGAGACGGGTACAGTTCTGGTCTTGCCGTCGGGCAATTCCAAAAGGGCTTCGTCAGGTTGCATGCCCATAAGAGCCTTTATTGCCATGCCGGTTGAGTGTCTGCTGCGCAATTCGAGGAGTTTGCCGGTAAGTACAAACGCGATTATCATAGCCGCTCCTTCATAATAAAGTTCCGCGCTTATGTCTCTTGATGTCAGAACCTCAGGGAAGATAGTGTTGAACACGCTGAAGATAAAGCTGACGGCAGTCGAGATTGCCACGAGACTGTCCATGTTGGGGGATTTGGCTCTCAATGCTTTTAATCCGCGGAGGTAGAAACCGTTACCGCAGTAAAGCATGACAACGAGAGTTAGTGACATGTATATCCATGCTTCTGCCGCAAAATGTATATGCGACATGCAGAGGACAGAGAGTGGAACTGTAATGACCCATGCCAGTATCACTTTGCGTTTCATCTCTTTGTATGCTGCTTCCTCATGCTCTTCTTTCTCTTTTACAGCCTGTTCCTCGGATTCTGAAACAATCATTTCATATCCGGCTCCCTTTACAGCTTCCGCTATGACGCGGGGAGATGTCAGGTCTGGATTCCAGTCTATAGTCGCAGAGTTGGTTGCAAAATTCACGTCTGCTGTCATGACACCCGGACATCCCGATATCGCCTTGCTGACAGTGCCGGCGCATACCGCACACATCATGCCGGTCACGGGAAAAGTCTCATGTCTTATTTCATTCTTATTCGCCATTGGGCAGGATAAAGATTATTGGCACGGTTGCCGAGATTCTTAACTATTCCTAAAGGTGTGTCTTTATATATAACTACAACATACCCTTTCGGGATTTCGCGATCAAGGATAATCGCCTCGTGTCTGAGATAAGAAAGAGCCGTTTTTTCATCAACTTCCGCTTCGGGCAGACTGCCTCTTTTATAGGAGCATGATAAAACAGATTCAGTGGTAGGAACTGTATCGCGCCCTTTTGTGGTTGTCAAGGGGATGCCGTCGGCTATTATTCTGACCTTTTCCCCAAGCATATCGGCAAGACTTTTCCCTTTTCTGATGCCGGAAACCGGGAAATCACCCTCTTTTCTCAGCACGCATAGAAACAGACCCTCGCCATGAGTCATATGTGGCATGAACCGCAGGCAGGGGTATGTTGTCGCAATCCCTTTCCCGATCCCCCATTCATCGGGGAGGTCAAGGTCAACAGGAGCCATCTCCAGCTCTTCTACGAGATAACGTACATTCTCTTCGTTTTCAAGCCGGTTGAACGTGCATGTCGAATATATAAGGAATCCCCCCGGTCTGAGAGCTGCGAACGCATTGTCAAGAATCTCTCTCTGCAGCGATGCGCATTGTCTCTGTAGTCCTTCGTTCCATTGAGTCACTGCCATTTCCTCTTTGCGCATCATTCCCTCGCCCGAGCAGGGAGCATCCACGGCAATGATGTCGAATAATTCTCCTGCGGCTGCGAAACGGTCGGTGGGAGAGTTGGTGATGATAATCTCAGGGTATCCCCATTTCATCAGGTTCTCTTTGAGAGCCGCGGCTCTGGCACCGACAAATTCATTGGCAACAACCCTTGTCCCGTCAGGAAGTGCGTTGATCATCGATGTTGTCTTTCCTCCGGGAGCTGCACAGAGGTCGAGCACATTGAGAGTGCATCCTGTGTCAAGAGCCATAGGGGCAATCTTTTCTATAACCGTTTCATAAATCATGGAAGATGCATCCTGCACATAGAACACACCGGCATGAATGAGCGGATTAAGTGTGAATACAGGACGTTCGGGAAGGTAAAATCCGCTGCCGCACCATTTTACCTTTGTCAGACCGTCGTATCCGAAGGTGTCCGGGGAAGCGGTCTTTCTCCTGTTTATCTTTATAGATACAGCCGGAGGTTGTTTCATAGCCGCGAGAAAATCGCCGGATTTCTCTCCAAGCAATTCCTGCATCTGTAATATAAATTTATCGGGCAATTCCATCATCTGCTTGTTTCATTTTAACTACAAAGGTAGTTTAATCCGAATGCACCGGGAGTGCAATTAACAAAATTAACAAAAAATGGAGATATTGGTGATAGACGAGTATAAGAAAATTATTAAATTTGTATTATGAAACAAGAAGCGGCATTATATCTTATACCTGTAAACATCAGTGACGCTCCGTTGGAGAATGTGATTCCGACCGGAAATCTTCAGCTTGTGAAGAGTCTGCGCCATCTGATTGTTGAAAATGTGCGCACGGCACGTCGTTTCCTGAAACGCTGGGACAAGACATTCGACATAGATTCCATATCATTCCACGAGCTTAACGGTCATACCGATCTTTCCGAGGTTAGTGAATGGCTTGAGCCGTTGCGTCATGGGGAAGCGATGGGTGTGATGAGTGAAGCCGGTTGTCCGGCTGTCGCCGACCCCGGTGCCTTGCCGGTGGAAATCGCGCAGCGCGAAGGGCTGAAGGTTGTTCCGCTTGTCGGTCCGTCAAGTATTCTGATGTCCTTGATGGCATCGGGTTTCAACGGTCAGGGATTCGCATTCAACGGCTATCTCCCGATTGATGAAAAGGAACGGAGTCGTACGATTCGCGAGCTTGAAAACGAGTCGCAGAATAAAAACCGTACACAGATATTTATAGAGACACCTTACCGCAACAACAGCATGATTCGTTTCCTTAGCGAGAATCTTCGTCCAGACACCATGCTTTGCGTTGCATGCGACATAACGGATACTGACCGGGAATCAGTGGTGACCCGTCAGGCGTCATCGTGGAAAAACTGCCGGGAGAATTATGACAAACGCCCGGCGATATTTCTTATATACAGAGGGGGAGACGCGGTTCTGGGCAACAGAAAAGGAGGGAGAAGAAATGTGCGCTAAGAAGATACGTTTCTATGGTCATCCCCAGCTTCCGTTCGAGGAGTGGGAGCCATCTTATGTTGACCAAGGCAAAGTGAATCCCGGGCAATCCGGCTATACCGATCTTGACATAACACCTGCGGATCTGGCAGCAGACAAAGTTTCTGAACGCAATCTGCATTTTATCTCTCTCGGCTCCGGCTCAAGCGGCAACTGTTGCTATATAGGAAGCAAGAGAGGCGGTATACTTATCGATGCCGGTGTCAAGACAGAGGATGTGGTGAGAATGCTTTCATCCAACGGCATCTCGATGAACTCTGTGAAGGCACTCCTGCTTACTCATGATCATTCGGATCATGTCAGATATGCATATAATATAGTGCGAAATCACAAACATATACGCATTTTCTGCACAAACAGGGTGCTCGGCGGGATATTGCGCCGTCACAGCATATCCAAACGTATCAAGGAATATCACAATCCGGTGTTCAAGGAGATACCGTTCAGGATACTGGATTTCGAGATAACCGCTTTTGAGGTTCCCCACGACGGTACTGACAACATGGGTTTCTCGATAGAGTTCGACAATCGGCATTTCGTGCTTGCAACGGACCTTGGTGCTGTCACGGATCGTGCCCGTTATTACATGAGCCGTGCAAATTACCTTGTGATAGAGGCGAATTATGATCTTCAGATGCTGAAATACGGACCTTATCCGGAATATCTCAAGGCGAGAATTCAGACAGACAACGGGCATATGGACAATGAGGCTACCGGCGCATTTCTTAAGGAAATAGTCAATCCGGATCTTAAATATGTGTTTTTATGCCATTTGTCGAAAGACAACAATACCCCCTCCAAGGCTCTCAAAGCGGTAAGGGATGCGTTGGAAAGTGCCGGAAAGGTTGTTGGCAACGCGTCCGAAAGCATTCTTGACCGTAAGGCGGATATTCAGCTCATGGCGCTTCCGAGATTTGAGTCATCGCGCCTGTTTGTCTTCAGAGGGGTGGTGTCTTAGTGGCTATTATGCTCATAAGCGGTCCTTCGAGACCGTTTGGCGCCACTGCGGCGCGTGTTTCTATTCTCAGATATACACCATCTATATCGTACACAACCAACTGGGTCTCCTCGTCATCATCGAATTCCTCTGTCTCAATTATATTTTCAGGCGAGAGATTCAGGCTTGATGCGAGATAGCTTTCGAGATCATCGGGAAGAAGGTCTCCGAGATATACGTTGCGTATTACGGCTGTAGTAGGAGAAATCACATCCACATCCCAGCTTCCCGGAGTGCCCTGGATGTCAGTATACAATGGATGCCCCTCGCCGTCGGTGAGTATTCCTTCGAAATTATAATCGAGGGTGTCGAGAGGTTCTCCTACGCGTAATGCATCGGTAATGCTGCGGACGGTCATGGCGATGTCGTTGTCGGCATGATATTCATCTGCATATAAAGATATGGAATCCTCTGCCTTCTGTTCCGGCGCAGAGGTTTTTCGGCAAGCTGACATGTTGGCTATCAAGCAACATGCGATGCTGAAGATAACTGCAAACTTATGTTTAGACTGGCTCATTATACCATTTCAACAAATGACGGTGCAAATTTATTCAATGTTTTTGAAATATCATTAAAAATCTTAAAAAATATTAATAAATGGCAAGAAAATGCATTCTGTCAAGATGTAATTAAACTTGGGAAACAAATAAGCAAGGGTGCGGAATTTGGTTCCGCACCCTTGCTTATTTGTTTCCCAAGTTCGGGACGAGGTTATTTTGTAACTCTCTCAAGCCAGTTGACCATGGCGAACATGACGCCCATGGAGACTACGCACACTGAGAGGAATACTGTCCAGGCAACCCATATGGGGCATGCGTTGTAGATAAGCGGACCGATCCAGAGGAGAAGGTTGCCTACAGCTGTGGCGCCAAGCCACAGACCCTGGCACAGACCCTGAAGGTGTTTGGGCGCTACTTTTGATACGAACGAAAGTCCAAGCGGAGATATGAACAGTTCCGCTACAGTCAGGAAGAAGTAGAGAACAAACAGAACCCATGGACCAGTCTTGAGACCTTCGGCAACTGCGGGAGCAAGTTCTTTGAACTCGTTTGCCGACGGATAACCCTTGACTGCGGAGAATATTACAAGGAAAAGATATGCAATTCCTGCAAGACCCATGCCGATGGCGATTTTCTTGGGTGTGGAGATCTCTTTGCCTCTTTTGGCGAGCAGTGAGAATACCCACATGACCACCGGTGTCAGGATTATCACATAGAATGGATTGAGAGCCTGCCAGATTTCAGGCTGTACGGAGTCTGTGCGCACGAAGTCTCGGGCAAAGAGAGAGAGGGATGTGCCGTTCTGATGGAATGAGAACCAGAAGAAGATTGCGATGCCGAGCACTGCGAAAAGCGCGTACATACGCTGCTTGATTTCTTTTGCCATGCGGGCTTTCTCTTCGGCGGTGTATTGCACGCTCTCTGTCTTACCTTTCTTGGCGGGAGAAGGAAGCCCGCTCTTTGTTGCAAGGAAGATGGCGAGGGAGATAAGCATTGCTGCCACTGAAGCTATGAAGCTGTAGTGGATACCGGTATTGAACACATCCAGATATTGGGTGCAGAAACCTGCTACATCCTGCATGTTGCCTCCCATTTCTGTGATAAGGGCATAGAGGTTGTCGGCATTCTGCTGGTTCATGTTGTCGCTTACGCTGAGGTATTCATGACAAAGGGCGGGGAGCGATGCGTTGTATGCAAGGTTGTGCACTCCGAGCCACCATGAGCGGAGAATCGGGGCAATAAAGGGGGCGAGCACACCTCCGATGTTGATGAATACATAGAAGATCTGGAAACCGGAGTCGCGTTGTGCGGCGTAGCGCGGATTGTCATACAGCTGACCGACTATCGCCTGTAGGTTTCCTTTAAAGAGACCGTTGCCGAACGCTATGAGGAAGAGCGCCACGCAGGTCAGTGTCAGAAGCCATGTGGTGTTTTCCGGAGTGGCAAGGATTGGCACGGCGAGAACCACATACCCGATGGTCATTACCATAAGGCCGGAGATGATTGTGCCTTTGTAGTTCTGGGTGCGGTCAGCGATGAGACCGCCGACGAGACTCAGGATGTAGATTCCTGCATAAAAACATGAGTAGACAATGGCACTTGTCTCCTCTTTCAGACCGAACTTCGAGCATAGGAAAAGCACAAGCACGGCGTTCATGATGTAATAGCCGAACCGTTCGCCCATGTTGGAAAGGGCAGCGGGGATAAGGCCTTTGGGTTGGTTCTTGAACATGTGTTTCGTATTAGGTTTGAATAAAAAAATTATTTGCTTGTATCGAGCATTTTATATGCCTTGGCGTAATTGTGGATCTGTTTTACCATTGCCACAAGACCGTTTGACCGTGTGGGCGACAGATGTTCCTTGAGTCCTATTTTGTCAATAAAATATAGATCGGCATCAAGTATCTCATCGGGAGTGCGGTCGTTAAGCACCCTCATGAGCAGGGCAACAATACCTTTCACAATCAGAGCGTCTGAGTCCGCTTCGAAGCGGATTTTGCTGTCGGCTTCGCGATTGGCGGAAATCCAGACTCTGCTCTGGCATCCTTCTATCAGGTTTTGCGGAGTTTTCTCCGATTCCGGATATTCAGGGAGGGTGTTGCCGAGATCTATAATATATGCATAACGGTCCATCCAGTCGGTCAGACCCTCGAATTCTTCTATTATCTCGTCTTGCGTTTCGTTTACACTCATTGCTTTATGTGCTTTAGGAAACTGTCTGGACAGTTTCTAATGTTGAATTTTCTCCAAAGTTAATAATTTTTAGAAAATCATAAAATATTTATGATAAAAAAGGGAGGATATTTGTTATATCAAAAGAAAAGAATTAACTTTGCACCCGAAATCAGAACGACGGCATGCCGTCAGAAAGGGTCTTTTTTTTCCGGATCGCAGAAAGGGACGCGATGCCGAATCGAGAAAAAGGATTCTTTATTTTTTTAATCCCATTCCGTAACCTGACATGCGTGTGACGGTTCGGTAAGCGGATAGCGGATGCATTACCTGCATCCCTTTAATTTGTTAACATTAAAATAGATATATTTATGGCAACTTATCTGACCCAAGAGGGGTATAATAAAAAGATGGAGGAACTCTCGGCTCTTGAGGCGCAGCGTCCTGCCATCAAGCAGGCAATCGCCGAGGCCCGTGACAAGGGTGACCTCTCCGAGAATGCCGAGTATGACGCAGCAAAGGAGGCGCAGGGTATGCTTGAGATGAAGATATCCAAGCTTAAGGAACTTATCGCCGGTGCTCGTATTATAGATGACAGTAAACTGAATACCGAGGAGGTTCAGATTCTCAACAAGGTCACTATCCGTAATGACAAGGGTATGACCATGTGCTATACGATTGTTACTGAAAGCGAGGCTAATCTTCGTGAATTTAAGATCGCTTCAAACACTCCGATTGCGCAGGCTTTGCTCGGACATAAGGTGGGAGATCACGTAAAAGTGAACGCTCCAGTCGGTGTGATTGATTTCGAGATAATCAAAATCGAGGTGTGATGACTATCTTCTCAAGAATAATCGCAGGTGAGATTCCCTGCTATAAGATAGCTGAAAACGATAGTTTTTTCGCTTTTATGGATATAAATCCCGTAAACTGGGGGCATACGCTTGTGGTTCCCAAGAAAGAGACGGATTATATCTTCGATATGGATGATGACGAGCTGGGAGACATGATGGTTTTTGCCAAGAAAGTGGCAAAGGCAATCAAGGTTGCGATCCCGTGTCGCAAGGTCGGAGTTACTGTGCTTGGACTTGAAGTGCCTCACGCCCATATTCACCTGGTTCCATTGCAGAAAGAGGGTGATATGGATTTCAGATGCAAGATTTCCGATCCGGATCCTGCAAGGATGAAAGAACTTGCTGAGGCGATTTCTTCTAATGTGGAATTGTAAGAAAACAGGCATTTGTTTGTGCTAAAATTGAAGAGGCATCGGAAACGATGCTTCTTTTTTTGTTAATAATTATGTATATTTGCGTGTAAATCGAATATTATATGGATAATTTCACATTTTGCTCCCCGACGGAGTTTATATTTGGTCGCGACACACAGAAAGAAGTCGGTAAGGCTCTGAAACGTTATGGCGCTGAGAAAGTAATGATAGTGTATGGCAGCGCGCGAATTCGAGAAAACGGTCTGTTGAATGAGATCGAGGATTCCATGCGTGCCGAAAAAATAGAGTTTTGTGAGTTCGGCGGTATTGCCCCAAATCCTACTGCCGAGAGCGTTTATGCAGGAATTGCCAAGGCTGTTGAGGAAGGCGTCGATTTTCTTCTTGCGGTTGGTGGCGGTTCTCCGATCGATGCCGCCAAAGGAATTGCTCTGGGGGCTGTGACTGCGGAAGATTTCTGGGATTTTTATGACGGAAAGGCAAAGCCGTTTGCCGCGCTCCCCGTAGGAGTGGTGCTGACCATTCCTGCAGCGGGCAGTGAGGGAAGCGGAAATTCCGTAATAACCAACGAAAAGACTCATCAGAAAATATCTGTAAGATATCCTGATCTGCTTCGTCCGCGGTTCTCGATCATGAATCCAGAACTTACATATTCTCTGCCATGGTTTCAGACGGCGTGTGGCATCGTAGACATGATGGCGCATATTTATGAACGCTATTTCTCCAACACTCCCGAAACCCAGCTTGTCGATGCTTATTCGGAGGCGATCTTGCGTGATGTGATGGATCAGGCGCTTACACTCAAACTCGATGGTGAGAATTACGCGGCAAGAGCGGATGTGATGTGGGCGGGAATGCTCGCGCACAACGGACTCTGCGGCGTCGGAAAGGTCGAAGACTGGTCTTCACATCGGCTTGAGCATGAGATTTCAGCGTTTTATGATGTCGCTCACGGAGCAGGTCTGGCAGTTATGATTCCGGCGTGGATGACATTCTGTGCTCGTCGCAATCCTGACAAGCTCTGGAGATTCGCAATCAATGTCATGTCGGTTGACCCGTCGGGCAAGGATACGGAGGAGATCATAGACGAGGGCATAAGCGAACTTAAGAATTTCTATCATGACCTCGGTCTGACAACAAATCTCAGAGAACTTGTAGGAAAAGAGCCGGACATAGATATGATGGTTAAATCTCTTAATCGCAACATGGGAGATACGCTCGGAACGTATGTGCCGCTTTCAATGGAAGACTGTAAAGAGATCTACCGTCTCGCACTGGAAGGGTGATTCGCCTTGACGGATCATATGAATTGATGTATTATGGAAATCAGGATTGATAATTTCATAAAGATATATGAACGTAGCTTCATAGAGAACTGGGATCTCCCCGCCTTGACCAATTATGTTAGCCGCAAGACACTTACTTACGGAGATATGGCAACTGTAATCGCCCGCATACACCTCTTTTATGAGTCTGCGGGAATCAGGCAGGGCGCGAAAATAGCCATATGCGGCAAGGATTCTCCGGAATGGGTGCTGCTGTATATTGCCACAGTCACTTACGGTGCAGTCGTAGTGCCGATATTGTCGGAGTTCAACCCTGTGGACATTACGCATATTGTGAATCATTCCGGGGCGGAGTTGCTTTTCGTATCCTCAAATATCTGGGAACATATGGAACCGGAACGTCTGCTGAAGGTGAAAGGCGTCATGGGTCTTGAAGACAGGGATATTCTTTATGAGAAAAGGGGAGAGGAGCTTTCGCGGAGTCTGCATATGCTTAAGCGTAAGTTCAGAAAATTATATCCGTCGGGTTACCGTTCGCAAGACATCCGCTATGCAGACCGAGACAATTCCGAGGTTGTGGAAATCAATTATACATCGGGAACAACGGGTTTTTCGAAAGGGGTGATGTTGACCGGTGAGAATCTTGCGGGTAATGTGTGTTTCGGACGCGACACTCAGTTGCATTTCCGCAGTTCGCGTGCGCTGTCTTTTTTACCGCTTGCCCATGCCTACGGTTGCGCGTTCGACATGCTGACCCCTCTTGCCGTGGGGTCACATGTTACACTGCTCTGTAAGACTCCCTCTCCGCGCATACTTCTGAAAGCATTGTCGGAAGTGAAGCCAAATCTTGTGATATGTGTGCCTCTGATTCTTGAAAAAATATATAAGAACCAGATTCTTCCGATGATATCAAAGGGGGCGGTGCGCTGGACTCTTGCCGTGCCCCTGCTTGATAGCTTCATATATTCCAAGATTCGCAAGAAACTTGTGGATGCTTTCGGCGGAGAGTTCGAGGAAGTTATTGTAGGAGGTGCGCCGCTAAACCATGAAGTGGAGGAGTTCCTGCACAAAATCAAGTTCCCGTTTACTGTCGGATACGGCATGACGGAGTGTGGTCCGTTGATCTCATATACACCGTGGCGTGAGTTTATACCGGGCAGTTCCGGGCGTACTCTGTCTATTATGGAGTCCAGGATCCTTTCTGAGGATCCTGAAAATATCCCCGGTGAGATATGTGTGCGCGGAACCAATGTGATGAAAGGGTATTATAAGAACCCTGCGGCAACGCGTCAGGTGATGGAGGATGGCTGGCTGAAGAGCGGAGATATGGGTACGCGCTCGGCAGATGGCACTCTCTTCTTGCGCGGACGCTCCAAGACAATGATACTCTCCGCCTCCGGGCAGAATATCTATCCGGAAGAGATAGAGGCAAAACTTAACAATATGCCTTTTGTCGCAGAGAGTCTTGTGGTTGAGCGAGACGGAAAACTGGTAGGTCTTGTATATCCGGATTATGACGCGCTTGACCGGTTTGATGTCTCTGTTGTGGATATGGAGTCCAAGCTGGATGATATACGCACTGAACTCAACAAACTTGTGGCTCCATATGAGAGGATATCAAAAATCATTCTCATGCCCAATGAGTTTGAAAAGACTCCTAAACGGTCAATCAAACGTTTTCTCTATACTGCCAAATGAACCCTTCATAAGTGCGGTTGTTATAGAATCATGAGGAAAATGTGTGCGTTCCCGGTTTCGGTCAGGAATCCGCATGTCCGGTTTTATCTGTAGCCCTATAGACAGCGATAGATAAAATGTCAGAAGTCCGTAATATAAACTATACATTTAATTATTCGATATTATTATGAAAAAGGTATTTATGACATTGACGATAGCCGCAGCGGCTATCGGTTCGTTGACATCTTGCGGCTCCAAGGCTGCACGCGAAGGTAGTGACGAAGGAGAGGCATTGAAAGCCAAGATCGAGAATTGCACAGATCCTGACAGCCTTAAGATATATGTCGAGCAGGCTCAGACTTATGCTCAGAAACTTGAAGCGGAAGGAAAAGGTGAGGAGGCAAAGGCTTATCTGAACAAGATAGTGCCCGTAGTGCAGAAGAAAGATCCTTCTGTCGCCACTTATTTCGAAGAGCTTAAGACTAAAGCCGGCGAAGAGGTGACAGAGGCAAAAGAGGCTGTCGACAGCGTTGCCGGTGCTGTGAAAGATAAAAGCGCGGCGGTAGTCGACAGTGTGAAGAATGCAGGCGCCAATGCCGTTGAGGGTGTAAAGAAAGCCGGTTCTGACGCAGTGGAGGCAGCAAAAGAAAAGAGTGCCGCGGCTGTTCAGAAAGGGAAAGAGAAAGTTTCCGACGCCGCCCAGCAGGGTGCCGATAAAGTGAAGGATTTATTGAAATAGCAAATGTTTGATATATAAAACAATGGGATTTCGGTTAAACCGAAATCCCATTGTTATATTTGCCTGATAAGAATATGTTTTATTCTTTTGGTACGAGGAAATGCTTCCCGTTTTCTTTGACAATGTTTTCGTAATATTTCTTGTCGTATCCGGGGAAAGAGGGGTAGAGGGGTAGACCGTATTCGCTTTTCTGGAAATTGCCGTCGGCGTCAGTCTTTTTCATATTGCCGTCCATGTATTTTACGAAAAGGTATATTGCAAGGTTCCGATAGTCGTCTGTTGCCTCTTTTGCAACCGCTGCGCCCTCATCGTTGACAGACTTGGTGTATGCAGCCATGTCACCGTTCTTTACCATTGCGGCAAGTTCTTTATCGCGCGAGTCACGTGAGTCGCGGAATTTGTCCTCAAGTTTGTTCTGCACTTTACGTATGTCGGGAATCATCTGGTCGTAACGGTTATAAGCCTGGTTGGCAACTATGTTTGTCATCCAGAAATTCGATTTGGGATCGAATGTGTTTATGTCACCGTGTTCAAGCTCAGCCGGAATCTCGGTCATGCCGCAATAGAAAGGCATATAAACTGAAGTGTTTGTGTCGTCAGTGCCGAACCATAAGATTCCTCCAACAGGGTCCGGAAGCCAGTCGCGGCTTTGGCTCACAAAACTCCAGCCTGTTTGCTGGGTGGCAATTGCGCGCTCCATGCAATATGTGTTGCCGTCAACTTCATAATCCATGGGACGCCAGCGGTAAGGCACGTGATATGGTCCGGCGCCTATATCGTTTGTCATATCGAAAGGAGTGCCCTCGAAATGATCTCGCATGCTCCATTTCATATCTTTGACACTAACTTTTTTCTCCGGAACAACATATAGCGGCATGGGTTCATCGCTCATGCCGGCACACCATGCATAATATCTGTCGGTTTCGGGAGCGAAACGGCGGAAATAGCTCCATACGCGGGCGTCGCATCCGCGACGGGTTGAAGCCGAGTGATTCTCATAGGCGTCTGCAAAGGAGAAGTCTTCGTCTTTGCCGTTGAAATAACCGCGTTTGCGGGCGAAAGATATTACATCCTTGGAATATTTCACATTCTTTTTGTCTTTCATGTCAACTTTACGGATGCGGGGTTCGTTGGCATGTCCGGAGATTGCATTGTCGGGGATGCGTACGGCAATCCAGACGGCACCTTTTTCCGCCCCCTTGCCTATCATTTCCATAACCCACACTTCGTTTTTATCGGCTATTGAGAAAGATTCACCGCTTGAGGCATAACCGTATTTATTAACGATGTCTCCCATGAAATCAACTGCCTCACGAGCAGTCTTGCATCTTTCGAGAGTGATCTGGATAAGCGAGCCGTAGTCAATAATTGACTGACCGGTAGTGTCCACAAGTTCCTTGTGTCCTCCCCATGTCGATTCTCCGATTGCCAGCTGGTGTTCGTTCATGTTTCCGACCACATTGTATGTCTGTGCCGGCTGGGGTATTTCTCCGAGCGGTTTGCCTGTATCCCATTCCACAACCTTCCGCATTGTCCCTTTCGGGTGTCTGGCGGCAGGAGTGTGAGTGAGCATACCGTAGAGGTTATGGGAGTCTGCTGCATATGTAACCATTACAGAGCCGTCTGTCGTGGCTCCTTTTGCCGCTATGAGATTGGTGCAGGCTTCGGAGGAGTTGGCTCCAAGCCACATCATCGCCGCGGCGAGCGGTAGGGTATAAATCCGTTTCATGTATAAATGTTCTTGAGTATTTTTACTGTTAAGTAAGTATTGAAAATTAGTTTATAATAAGTAAATGCTGTGCTTATTTAAATTTTGAATCTTTTGGATGCTTTCAAGATTTCTCATCAGTCGCATAGCCCGCTATGCTCCTTCTTCGGAATCATGAAATCATCTCAAAATCTCCTAAAATTTAATATAAGCTAATTTCCAACACTTACTTAGGAGTAATAAGTTTGCACAAGTTTACTGCAAAGATAATAAAACTTCGTAATATTCAATCATTTTTTAGTAACTTTGCAATTTATACGCGCAGTTTAGGGAAATCTGCTCATGAGCGCGTTAATAACTTAGATAGAAATTACAAATGGAAAAAAAGAAACAATCAGATAAAGAGTTGATTTCGGCTGAAGCGGAGATTATAGACAATAAAATCCTGCCGGAGGCTGTGGAAGTTATGGCGGAGGAGGTTCCCGAACTGAAAACTTTTGCGGATCTTGGTGTGGATGAAACGTTTCTGCGAGGGATCTCTGAGATGGGTTTTGTACATCCGATGCCTATACAGGAGATGGTGATTCCACATCTTCTTGAAAAAGAGGGAGATGTTGTGGGTCTTGCGCAAACCGGAACCGGCAAGACCGCAGCATTCGGTCTGCCGGTGCTTCAACGCATAAATGTGGAGTTGTCTGTGCCACAGGCACTTGTTATCGCTCCGACCCGTGAATTATGCCTTCAGATAGCTGGGGATCTCGCGGATTTCTCTAAATATGCCGACAGAATAAAGATTCTCCCGGTGTATGGAGGTTCGAGCATAGAAAGCCAGATCCGCACTCTGGGCAAAGGCGTTCAGGTCATAGTGGCAACTCCGGGCAGACTTATAGACCTGATCAAGAGGGGAGTTGTGAAACTCGACAATGTGCACACGGTCATACTTGACGAGGCAGACGAGATGCTGAACATGGGGTTCCTTGATGATATCGATGAAATCCTGTCGCATGTTCCGGAAGACCGCAAGATGCTGATGTTTTCGGCAACAATGCCCAAAGAAATATCGCAGATAGCAAGAAAATACATGCGAGACGCTGTTGAATTCGTTGCCGGAAACCGCAACGAGGGGTCGAAGAATGTGCGGCATATCTATTATATGGTCAAAGCACATGACAAATATCTCGCGCTCAAAAGGGTGGTTGACAACAGTCCCAACATCTACGGCATAGTTTTCTGCCGCACAAAGAAGGAGACTCAGGAAGTTGCCGACAAACTCATCGCCGATGGCTATAATGCAGATTGTCTGCACGGAGACCTTTCGCAGGCTCAGCGGGATCTTGCAATGAAAAAATTCAGAGACCATGTGACGCAGCTCCTGATAGCGACCGATGTCGCTGCACGCGGGCTTGATGTGGATGACCTTACGCACGTGATAAATTTCGGTCTTCCCGACGATGTGGCGGTCTATACGCACAGGAGCGGTCGAACAGGCCGTGCCAACAAGACAGGAGTCTCGGTAGCAATTATACACTCCCGCGAGAAGCACAAGATAAGGCTAATTGAAAACAAGATAGGAAAGGACTTCGAATATCTCAAGGTTCCGACTCCGGAACATATTATTGAGAAACAGCTCTATAATCTTGCCGACCGCCTTGAGCGCGTAGAGGTCAATGAGAGTGAGATCGGGAAATACCTTCCCGGTGTCCGCAAAAAACTTGAATGGCTTTCGGAAGAGGATCTGTTGAAACGAGTGCTTTCGCTTGAATTCAACCGTCTTCTCGCATATTATCAGAATATGCCCGATATCGATCTTAACGAATCCGACAAGGGGAAGAAAGGTAGAAAGGAATCCGAGCCGCGTGAGAAGAAAGACAAGGATCGCAGAGAAGCCGAAGATGGATATGAAAGGCTGATGGTCAACATCGGTAAGTCAAACGGTTTCTTCCCCGGCAATCTCATGGAGCTTGTCAACAAGAACGTCGCCGGTCCGAAACCGGTCATAGGACGTATAGATCTGTTGCCCGGATATACGCTGTTCGATGTGCGTAAGGATGATGCGCACAGAGTGCTTGATGCTTTGAAACATGCAGACTTTTTCGGAGACAAGATATATGCGGAGGTTGCCACAGACCGTGACTACTCCGCTGAATCCAAAAAAGCGAGAAGAGGCGGAAAGAAATATTCCAAAGATAAGGATGAGAGCGCGGGGAGAGGATCTTCAAGCCGTGGCGAGAGAAAATCCGCATCGCAAAAGAAAGATTCCAAATCAAAGAGAAGCAAGAATCGTGATGCCATGGATGACTATATCGTGGATTTTGTTTCTTCAAAACTGAATAAAAGCAAGGATTCGAAAAAGATCAAGGATTCGAAAAAAAGTAAGAAAGAGAAGAAGGGGAAATCTTCTAAGAAGCCGAAATATAACGGCAACTATGATATTTTTATGAAATAAATGTATAAGTATGAAAGGGGTCTGTATACTTGTAATTTTGATGGTGTCGGCATTGTCAGCGAACATGCGGGCAGAGATTGTGGCACACGATACGATTACCGCTTCTGAGGCGTTTGTTGAGTTGCCGATATCTGTGCTTGACCTTATCGATAAGTCAAGACGTATGGATATGCTTGACTATTACGCTGCCGACAGCATCGCAAAAATACCGAATGTCATGGAGGGCTTGTCTTTTCTTGACAAGGTTACTCGCGATTACGTTAAGGCTAATCTGACTCCTGTTTCGACAATCACGGTCAAAGTGCTTCCTTTGAAACGGGGAGAAGTGGTCATGACCGCCTATACGATCGGCGACAAAGACCAGGCTTATGACACGGAACTGCGGTTTTACGATTCCAATTACACTGAGCTGAAAACCGCAAAGTTCATAAAGCCTGCCACTCTTGATGATTTTTTTGATTATCCTGATAAGGAGTCGAAGAAGAGAGTTGCGGAACTTGTGCCATTCCCCACTGTGCGCTATGAGCCTGATGTAAACGGAACGGGGATGAGTGCCGAACTTACCGTCGGGCAGTTCATGAGCGCCGATGATTATGCGAGTATAAAGCCGTTGCTGAAACCTCGGCTGCACTACAAGTGGACCGGCTCCAAATTCAATTTGGAGAAATAATTGAAATAGATTAATTTTGCAGAAACATAGGCTGTTTGTGCAGCTGTTTCTCAAAAACACAACACTACCAACATTATGGAACGCAAAGTAAGAGTACGTTTTGCCCCCTCTCCAACAGGACCGCTTCATATCGGCGGAGTCCGTACGGCTCTGTATAATTATTTGTTCGCACGCGCCAACGGCGGCGACATGATACTGAGAATTGAAGATACAGATTCGCGCCGTTTTGTGCCCGGTGCGGAGGAATATATAAACGAATCTCTCGCATGGCTCGGAATCGGCATAGACGAAGGTGTGCGCGAAGGCGGCGAATTCGGTCCCTACAAGCAGAGTCAGCGCAGAGACATATATCGTGAATATGTAAAAATACTCCTTGATTCAGGCAAAGCCTACATCGCATTCGACACACCTGAGGAGCTTGAGGCAGCCAGGACTGCCACTCCAAATTTCCAGTATGACGCGTCTACACGCGGCTCAATGCGCAATTCATTGACCATGTCTGACGAGGAGGTCAAAGCCCTTATAGACGGTGGCACGCAGTATGTGGTGCGGTTCAGGATAGAACCAGACAGGGAAGTCCGTGTAAATGACCTGATACGCGGAGAAGTTATTGTGAATTCTTCTATTCTTGATGACAAGGTTCTTTACAAAAGTGCTGACGATCTTCCCACATATCATCTCGCCAATATAGTAGATGATCATCTCATGGAGGTGAGTCACGTGATTCGCGGAGAGGAATGGCTGCCGTCTGCGCCGTTGCATGTACTTTTGTATGAGGCTTTCGGCTGGAATGACACGATGCCCAGTTTCGTGCATCTGCCGTTGTTGCTGAAGCCCGTAGGCAACGGGAAACTTTCAAAAAGGGACGGTGACAAACTCGGGTTTCCGGTATTCCCGCTTGAATGGCACGATCCGAATTCCGGTGAAATCTCGTCCGGCTACAGGGAGAAAGGTTATCTTCCGGAAGCGGTGGTGAACTTCCTGGCGCTTTTAGGCTGGAACCCCGGGGATGATTCGGAGCTGATGGATATGGATGAACTGGTAAGAAAATTCTCGTTTGATCATTGTTCCAAGGCAGGAGCAAAGTTCGATTATCAGAAAGGGATATGGTTCAACCATGAATACCTGATGAAAAAGGATAACGATGAACTGGCTGCTCTGTTTATGCCTGTTCTTGCAGAGAAAGGCATTTCAGGTTTCTCTCCGGATTATGTGGCAAAAGCTCTCGGAATGGTGAAAGGGAGAGCCAATCTGATTCCTGATCTTTGGAGTCAGGCTGATTTCTTCTTCGTTGCTCCTGTGGCTTATGCCGAAAAGGATGTCAGGAAACGGTGGAGCGCTGATACACCCCGCATTATGGAGGAGCTGATCGTCATATTGGAAGGAATTGAAGACATGACTTCGGCAAATGCTGAAAAAATAGTGCTTGACTGGATTTCAGAGAAAGGTTATCATTTGGGTAATGTCATGAACGCATTCCGTCTTGCTGTTGTCGGAGCATGCCGCGGCCCGCATATGTTCGATATAACAGAACTCATGCCCAAAAACGAGGTAATTGACAGAATTAGGAAGGCAATCGAAACTATACCGGCACCTGAGAAATGAGACTACCACATCCTAAAGAGGTGAGGGGATTCCTCGCCGAAGGTTGTCGGCAACTTTTGGAGAAGCCCCTGTATTCAGGGGCTATTTCCGCATTTGGGGTTGGCGTGAAAGTTGCCGGCTTTAAAAATTCCAAGGCTCGTCTGCTTAGTGAAGGGCAGAAGGAGATCTGGCGCCGTCTCGATGAATCAATCGAGGCAGATGCGCGTTATATATGGGTTCATGCCGCCTCGCTGGGTGAGTTCGAGCAAGGACGCCCCATTATCGAGAAAATAAGGAAAGAGCGTCCGGAATATAAGATTCTTCTGACTTTCTTCTCTCCGTCGGGATATGAAGTCCGTAAGAATTATAGCGGTGCGGACTGTGTGTGCTATCTCCCGTTCGACACCCCCGGCAGAGTGCGTCGCTTTATTGACAAGGTTAATCCGGAGATTGCCATATTCGTGAAATATGAATTCTGGCGCAATTATCTCCACGAATTGTGGCGCCGCCAGATTCCCGTTTACCTTATAAGTGCCGTTTTTCGTCCGGATCAGTTTTTCTTCAAGCGTCGCAGTGCCTGGTACGGATACTGGCTAAAATGGTATACCAGAATTTTCGTTCAGGATGAACGTAGCCGCCAGCTGCTGCATTCCATAAGGGTAGACAGTGTGGATGTGTGTGGAGATACCAGATTTGACAGAGTGTCGGACATCAGAGCCGCGAGAAAACCGATTCCTTTGATAGAACGTTTTGCCGGCACTCCCGGAAAGAATAAAGTGATGATGGCAGGGAGCAGCTGGCCTGAAGACGAACGTGTCTATGCCGAATGGTTTGACAGACACCCGGAAATCAAACTTGTGATTGCTCCGCATGAATTTGATAAGGAGAGACTTGATACATTGGTGTCACTTTTCAAGAATGGAGCAGTGCTCATGAGTGAGGCTCAGAAAGACGAGGCACTTCTTGACGGGAAACAGGTTCTTGTGATCGATTGCTTCGGACTGTTGTCTTCGGCTTATGCATATTGCAATGTGGCATATGTCGGCGGTGGTTTTGGAGCCGGACTTCACAATATAAATGAAGCTGCCGTATATGATGTGCCCGTTTTTTACGGACCTAATAATGAGAAATTCATTGAAGCAGGTGAAATGGCATCGTCAGGGGGTGGAATCCCGATTGCTTCGAAAGAGGACTTCGAGCGCATGGCGGATATTCTTTTTTACAATGACAGGGAACGCGAAACCCGCGGACGCAATGCCGGTGACTATATACGCGCCAAAATAGGCGCAACAGATAAAATTTTTGATATCATATTTCCATCATGAAATCTAAATCGTTAAAACTCATCGCAATTGCAATGACGGCAGGGTCGTTGATGGCATCTGCCGCCGGACTACAAAAAACATTGACCATCAATACGTCCAAAAAAGGTGCGGAAATTCCGAAGACGATGTACGGTCTTTTCTTCGAGGATATCAATTTCGGTGCCGATGGAGGTCTTTATGCGGAGAAAATCAAGAACCGCTCTTTCGAATTCGATTATCCTCTTCAGGGATGGAAGGCTGCCGGTAAAGTCGAAGTGAAAAACAATGGTCCGTTCCCGCGTAATCCCCATTATGTGGAGCTCAGACCTTCCGGACACTCAGACAAGCACACGGCTCTTGTGAACGAGGGCTTCTTCGGTGTCTCGTTCGAGAAAGACTCCGTATATGATTTCAGTGTGTACGCCCGAGTACCCGACGGAGGAAAGTCAACAATCGAGGTTCAGCTCATAAACGAGGCGACTCATGGCGGCAACCAGACATATGCTTCGAAAAAGATTGATATATCCGGCAAGGAGTGGAAACGTTATGACTGCTCGCTGACCCCATCAAAAACAGTATTGAAAGGACAGTTGCGCATTTTCCTCAAGAAACCGGAGAATACTGTCGATCTTGAGCATATATCGCTTTTCCCCCGCAATAATATCAACGGGTTGCGTGCCGATCTTGTCAAAAGACTTGCCGACCTTAAGCCGGGTGTGTTCCGCTTCCCGGGCGGATGTATTGTCGAGGGTACTGATCTCGCAACCCGTTATCAGTGGAAAAACACTGTAGGAGCACCCGAGAACAGACCTCTGAATGAAAACAGATGGCAATATACTTTTACCCATCATTTCTTCCCCGATTATTATCAGACCTACGGACTCGGCTTTTATGAATATTTCGTTCTCAGCGAATTGCTCGGAGCCGCTCCTCTTCCTGTTGTAAACGTTGGTCTTTCGTGCCAGTACCAGAATCATGACATGTCTGCGCATGTGCCTGTTTCGGAGCTTGATCCGTATATTCAGGATGCTCTTGACCTTATAGAATTCGCCAATGGTCCGGTGTCGTCAAAATGGGGAGCACTCCGCGCAGAGATGGGTCATCCGGCACCGTTCGGTCTGAAATATATAGGAGTTGGCAACGAGCAGTGGGGACCGGAATATGTAGAGCGTCTTGCACCGTTTGTCAAAGCCATACGTGCGAAATATCCTGAAATCCGCATCATAGGTTCCTCCGGTCCGGATTCGGAAGGTGATAAGTTTGATTATCTCTGGCCCGAGATGAAGAAATTGAAAGTAGATCTTGTAGACGAACATTTCTATCGTCCCGATGAATGGTTCCTCAGTCAGGGAGCCCGTTATGATTCATATGACCGCAAAGGCCCCAAAGTGTTTGCCGGAGAATATGCGTGCCACACCAAAGGGCACAACCAGAACCATTTCGGTGCCGCGCTTTGCGAGGCGGCATTCATGACCGGACTCGAACGCAATGCCGATATAGTGGAAATGGCTACTTATGCTCCTCTTTTCGCGCATGTCGACGGATGGCAATGGCGTCCCGACATGATATGGTTTGACAATCTCCGCAGCATGCCTACAGCGAGCTATTATGTTCAGCAGATGTACGGACTCAACCGCGGGTCGCGTGTCGTGCCGACGACTCTCGACAAGCGTCCGGCTGCCGGTCTTGACGGTCAGGATGGCTTGTTTGCGACAGTAGCGTATGATGAAGACGCGAAAGATTATATAGTGAAAATTGCGAACACATCTGACTCTGCGCAGGAAATCAAACTTGATTTCAAGGGTTACAAGGGGAAATTCTCGAAGATGACAGTGGAGACGCTGCACGCTGATGAAAAAACGGAGAATACCCTTGACAATCCGGATCTCGTGAAACCCGAGAAACGTGAAATATCGATTGAGTCCACGTCAACTCCTGTCGTAGAGGTGCCTGCCAGAACATTTGCGATATATCGTATCCGGTGATCATGAAGTTGGATTACTCAAGTTTCGCAAGTTACACTTGCGAAACTTGAATTGAATTATTAACTTGATTATATATTATAAAAGTGGCAAGATTTGATAAACTTGAAGTGATGAACAAGATGGCGTCTGCTCCCATGGTGCCGGTGTTCTATCACAAAAATGCCGAAACTGCAAAGGCTGTTGTCAAAGCGTGTTATGAAGGTGGAGTCCGTCTGTTCGAATTTACCAACAGAGGCGATTTCGCTCACGAGGTTTTTGAGGAGGTGGTGAAATTCGCCGCTGTTGAATGCCCGGAAATGGCTGTGGGGGTAGGCTCTGTCGTAGAGCCTGCTGCAGCTGCGCTTTATATGCAGTTGGGCGCGTGCTTCGTTGTCGGTCCGCTGTTCAATGCGGAGGTGGCAAAGATCTGTAACCGTCGCGGCATCCCGTATATCCCGGGATGCGGCAGCGTGTCGGAAGTGGGTTGGGCTCAGGAAGCGGGCTGCGAGGTCTGCAAGCTTTTCCCTGGAGATGTTCTCGGAACCAAACTCGTGAAAGGGCTCATGGCGCCAATGCCATGGTCAAGAATTATGGTCACAGGTGGTGTCGAACCCACGGAGGAAAATCTGAAATCCTGGTTTGGAGCAGGTGCTTTCTGTGTTGGTATGGGATCGAAACTCTTCCCTAAAGAAGTGATTGCTGCGGCTGACTGGGAGGTTGTTTCGCAGAAATGCCGTGACTGTTTCAGCTGGATCAGCAATCGAAAAGATAGTTGATGAAATCATTGAATGGCTTCTGTGTTTTCATGTACGAGAGAATATTCTCCACGGCATCGCGTGATTTCATGAAAGAATCCGGCACAGGAGCCATCACCGTGTAGTCGCGCGGTTTCAGAAGATCGATATATTCCCAATCTTTGGGGAATCCTTTGGGAGCAGTCTTTAGAAGATTGCTCCCGACTTCTTTATAGCGCTCCCTGAATACGGGAGCGTTTATTATTTCAAGGTATTCGTCAATGTTGTCGTAGATCGACTGTCTGATTTCCTTGAGCAACGGCGCCGGAGGGCACCAGCATCCACCCCCTACAAAAGAATTGCCCGGTTCAAGATGGATGTAATATCCGCAACGGTCGCTTTTTTTGTTGCCGCCGGGACAGATGAATATTCCGATATGTGTCTTGTATGGTGTTTTGTCGGGAGAGAAACGCGTGTCTCGGTATATTCTGTAGGTGCAGTCAGACGGCGTCAGCCTTGCGGCTTCCGGGTTTATTGTTGCAGTGGCGTTTATAAGCTGTTGCGTGAAAGCATCTACTGTAGCTTTTACCTTAAGGTATCTCTCCTTGTTTGCGTTAAACCATTCGCGGTTATTGTTTTTCTTTAGTTCTTTTAGGAAATTGTATATCTCGTTCATTTTAAATTAATTTCAGTAATATTCATAATCGATCGATGTGACCTGAAACTCGGTGCGACGGTTTATCTGGTCCGCTGCTTCTTGATCTTCCGGTGACAAAGATTCGATGAAAGCCTCGTCAAGCAGCGTCTCTTCGGGAAATTGCGGGTATTCGCGGTTTAGACGTTTTGTTATTCGTTTAGGTGTTGATTCCCCATACCCCTTCCAAGTGAGACGACCGGGATCTATGCCTGCCGCAATCAGATAATCGACAACGCTTTTGGCTCGTCTGTTTGACAATTCGATATTGTATTCATCAGAACCTTTGCGGTCTGTATGCGCGCCCATCTCGATAGTGACATTCGGATTTTCATTGAGGATAGCGACCATTTCGTCAAGAGCCGTCTTTGACTCAGGTCGCAAGGAGGCTTTGTCGAAGTCATAGAAGATGTTTTCCACAACCTGGGGCTTATTGATGGCAGCCAAGATGAAATCAACGCCATAATCGGCGTTTTCCTCTTCCATGCCTGAAGTAAATTCTTGCTTGACATTCAGATATCCCTTGGCTCCCGCTTTCATGACATATTTAACCCCTCTTTCGAGCCTGAACCGGAAAGAGCCGTCATCGCGTGCGATCTCTTTCTGGTTTGAGCCATCGTCACCGACTATTCTTATTATTGCGTTTGGCACGGGTTCCTCGTCCTTGTCCAGTACATATCCCGATATGGTTACTTTAATTTCCGGCAGTTCAAAGCTATAGATGCTGTCATATCCACGTGCATCGCGGCGGTTGGAACTGAAAAAACCCGACTCGCCTTCTCCGAAGGTTATACCGAAATCATCCCCCGGACTGTTGATCGGTATGCCCATGTTCTCCACGCTCCATCGCTGACCGGTGCTGTTGAGGGTTGCCCGGAAAAGGTCGAGACCTCCGAAACCGGGATGTCCGTCGGAAGAAAAATAGAGTAAAGAGTCAGTGCGCACATATGGAAACATTTCATCGCCAGATGTGTTTATCTGCTCGCCCATATTTTCCAGTGACCCTGTCGGCGATTTAAGATTGATTCGCCATATGTCTTTCCCTCCGAAGCCTCCCGGCATGTCTGAGCAGAAATAGAGGTACGTTCCGTCAGGCGACACCGCCGGGTGTCCGTAGGCGGATAAAGTGTCAGCAGTGATTTCATATTTCTGAGGTGCGCTCCATGAGGCATCCGAACGGCGGGAAGTGTAGATTTCCACAGAAGTGTCGGAATTCAGCGATCTTCGCGCCATTGTAAGATACATTGTCTGACCGTCGGGCGAGAAACTTACCACTCCTTCGTCGGCATCCGTATTCAGTTCCCCTTCCGCCGGTTCCGGTCTTTGCCATTCGCCACGTTCGTTTTTAGTGGAGAAGAATATATCGGATTTCTTAGTTCCTGTTATCTCGGATTTGTTTGTACCTGTGGCTTTTTCTGTTGAAGAAGTGAAATAAATTGTGTTCAGAGTTTTGTCAAGATACATAGGTGCGAAGTCGGATCTCTGAGAGTTGAAGATTTTTGCATTCCTGACAATGTAGCGGCTTTTCGGCTCGCCTTTAGCGCGTATAGCTTTCCTGCAGCCCCTTATGCCTTCCTTGGCGAGAGCGTCGTCCGGTCTCCACTCCAGAAAAGCAGTGTAAGCGTCTATGGCAGGATTGTATTTTCCCTCTGCCTGCAAAGACCTGCCAAGATAATAGAAAGCCATTGAATCCGGATATTCGTATCTTATGGCGTTCTGGTATGCAGCCGATGCCCTTGGAGCCTGATTTAGCCTACGGTAACAGGTGGCGAGTCTGTAAGCGACCACACCGCGCAGTTCCCGTTCGTTTTTTGGCGAGAGCTTGTTATAGACGGCTCTATATGTTTTGGCAGCATTGAAAAACTCGCCGCGTTCCATCTGCTCGTTTGCTTCCGAGAGCTTGGGTGTCTTGCATCCGCATAATGCTGTCAGAAGCAGTGAGAGTGATAAAAAATAAATCGCGTTAAATCTCATATTGGATTAACGCGATTTATAATCGGTTTATTGGGTCTTTACTCCAGTCTCATGAAAAATGTAGACTCCCGGGTCTGATTCCCGGTCTGTCATCTCCCGACTTTCTCTTTAAGACCTTTTGCTATCTCGTTGAATATCTCGTCCACTATACCGGTTCCGTTGATGGGAAGATATTTGCCCTCCTTAGTGTAATACTCACGTAGAGGATGGGTCTGGTCATGATAAACTTTCAGACGGTTCTTGATGGTTTCGGGGTTGTCATCGGCGCGTCCGGTTTCTTTCCCTCTCAGCAACATGCGTTCCATAAGTTCCTCTTCGGGCACTTCAAGACCGATTACGGCATGAAGGTCGGTGCCGCGTTTCTTAAGCAGCTCCTTCAGTGCCTCTGCCTGCGGTATTGTGCGGGGGAATCCGTCGAATACTACGCCCTTTTTATCGGCAGCCTCTTTTTCAAGAACGTCATCAAGAATCTTAATCATCAGATCATCGGGAATAAGTTGCCCTTCAGAGATGTAGGAATCTGCGATTTTTCCTAATTCAGTGCCACGTTTGATATGGTCACGCAGCACCTCCCCGGTAGAAATATGGTAAAGACCATATTTGTCGATGAGCTTTGCGCTTTGTGTTCCTTTGCCGCTTCCGGGAGCGCCAAAGAGCACTACATTCAGGGTGTCTTTCATTTTATTGTCTATGTCAATATTTTCAGCTTCTTCTTTTATAACGTATATGTCGGGAAGATTTCTTACTTTGCCATCAAGATCAAGACCGTAGCCGATGATAAATTTCGGTGGAATTGTGAATGCCACATAATCCGGGGTGAAGCCCGTCTTGCAGCTCTCGGGTTTGTGAAGCAGAGTTGCGAAACGTATGGAACGCGGGTTACGGCTGCGCAGATCCTCAATCATCTTGACAGCCGTGAGACCGGTGTCCACAATATCTTCTATTATCACAACATCTCTGTCGGAAATATCTTCCTTGAGGCCTATCACCTCTTTTATGTTGCCGGTAGATTTAGTGCCTTCATAACTTGAATATTTTACAAAAGTTATAACGGAATTGTTTATGCCGATTTCTCTGTAGAGGTCAGCGGCAAACATGAATGCGCCGTTGAGGACGCAAATAAAGATAGGGCAGGAATCACCAAGGTCGTTGCGGATCTCATTTGCCACGCGTTTCACTTGTTCTGCGATCCGGTCACTCGTCAGATACGGCACAAAAGTCAAGCCGTCTACGTTTATTTCTTTTTCCATCGTTAAATTTGAAAGGATGAATGCAACACTAACAGTCATGTCGCTTCTCAACGCAAAGTTAATTAAAAAAAACGATAATGCAAACATCCTTTCTTTAACTGATTTAACTTATACACGTCCTTGTAAGTAGGGAAATCTTGATTGCAGGTATGCTATGAGATGAAAAAGGACACCGGGTATTCCTCCCGGTGTCCTGAAATCCACAATCAAAAATTAATTTGTGACTGTTTTTCTTATTCGGTTAAGATTCTAAAACAAAAATCATTTCTTGATTATTTTCTTTCCGTTCCGGATATATAGGCCGGCAGGGAGTGAATCGAAATCATAACCGAGACTTATTCCCTGAAGGTTGTAAATCTCTCCACTGTTATCGCTTTCGGTTTCTTCCAGCTCATTTATATCGGAGGAACTTAATCTGAAGTATGTGGGCTGCGCTTTAAGACTGACATAATTTGATCCCCATTGATATCCCATCATTATGGCGTAATATTCTCCAGGCACCATAAGAGGATAGGAGACTGTTGTATCGAACCGTGTGCGAAAATCTTTTTGCAAGAACATAGGAGAACCTGCCATGGAAAGTATCTCCACTTGTCCCGAGGTGCTCTCAAAGTCCGGTTTCACGAGGAAAGCAAGACAATTATAATTGAAGATGCCTTGGTCCAGACGAACAAATGTGCTTACTTCAATATTATTAGGATCGGTTATGTGATAAACCATTGCTGTTGTACCGTTGGGTAGATTTTCAGACTTGTTTTCGCCGTTTAATCTTACAGCTCCTATCTGTGACAATGTCGGTATTCCAGGATTGGGATGCATTACTATCTTATCCTCAGACACGAAGAAATTTGATGTGCCTTCGTCAAGGAATGCGATGTAAAATTCCGTGTCTGTAGAAATTGTTGCCTGTTGAACAAGGTTAAGAGGTGTTGTCCATTCCCTTTTTTCGCTTGTTTTAGGTGGCAATGTAATGTATATGCTTTCGCCTATGAAATATATGGCTCCATTTTCAACGTTTATTAACACCGGTGCGAACCCTTTTGTAAGTTCGATGTCAGAATCGTTTGCAACTTCGATTTCGAGCTTGGCCATACATCCGAAATATAACTCAGTAAGGAACTTTCCATCTACAAGTTGAAGCATTTCTGCCGGTATGTTATCAACTGTGTATTTGTCTCCTTCCTTTTTTAACACTACATAATTGGAATTTCCATAGCTCTGCATCACCGGTGTCCAGATGTCGTCACCTCCGGTTTCGATCTCTACGGAAGCGAATGTCACTTTGTATGTGCCGTCTTTTAGCGGAGTGTCGGAGAGGTCTACTGCGGGTTTGAGACGTTCCGGATTAGTGCCGTAACCGGGCTGAACGGAGAGCTTCATTGTGCTTACGTCCTTATATATTGTTTCACCTCCGGTGTTTCCCTGCGGTTCGAAAATAGCCCCGAACTTAAGCTTGATCGTGGAAGGATTGTAGTTTACCCACATCGGTTGTCCCTCTCCCTCAAGATTGAAACTCATGACGTTGCCCTCGATTGCAGCTGTCAATGTGCCGTATTGAGTCATACCTAACGGGCGCACTTCAGCAGGTTTTCCTGTAGGAGGCTGGATGCCGAACACTGCATCCTGGGTGAAGTTGTAACCTCCGCCGCTACCTCCGCCGGCACCGAGAGAACCAGGGTTTAAGGCATCGAGGGAGAAATATCCGTCAGACATTCCGCTCCATCCCCAGTTAAAGTGGAACATGCCATTGCCGTCATATCCGTCAAGCACGAAAGAGTGACCGCCGCCGAGCATGGATCCACCGCCGTAAAGGATAGGTCCAACGGTTTTGAGGTTGTCATAGATCATCTGTTCCCATTCGGATGTGGAATGATACATCCTGAGGTCGTACAGTATATTCTGGTCATAACCGAGATATTTTTTCAGACCTGAAGCAATATTCATGGCAAGGGCGCCTGAAGATTCGGTATTATAATTCATTTTCACGGCATATCCGCAAGCTTTCATCAGATATGCGACAGCATCGGCTTCAGTTTCTGTATATTGTCCGGGCACATAAGTGTCTGACATGTTCTCCCAATCAAACTTGCGAAGGGCAAAATTCATGGAAAGCCTTTTTGAAATGTCCTCACACTCATAGCTGATGGATCCGGTTCCCACTTCAGGATAGTTCCAATATTTCAACACCTGTGCCATTGCCGTTGCCACGCATCCTGTGTATGTGCGGTTTGTTCCCACCATAGGACATTGGTTGTAGTATGGCTCTACCTGGTCCCATTTTGTCTTTATCATGGGAGCTATCGCCGTCATGGTTGATCTGCGGTCTATATTTATTTTTGGTGTTTCTGCAGATATTCCATGCTCATTAGCGTATTCAATCTGTCTGGCATATTCGCTTAGCCACCATTCGAGTTGCGGGGGAAGGTTGCCTTCAACTGCATGTCCGTTGTCGGCATATCCGAGTAGCGGATAGGCAATGTCATCTGCTGAAAGCACCAGGTATCCTTCATTTTCTCCCTGATTGAAAATGTAGACTGCCGGATTCCCCTTTTCTGTAAGGGTTGTATGGGCAAGTTTCTGGGCTTTGCCGGAACGCGCCGGTACCGCCATCTTGGGGTTTGCGCTCTTCAGTCGCGAAAGAGCTTCGTCGGGTGTGATAGGTTTTGCGTAGGCAGTAGCCATAAGTGTTACTGCTGCGAGTCCTGAAAGTATTTGTCTTAACATATTTGTTTGGTTTAACAGCAATTTGATAAGTGCGGGACTATCGGCAATCAAGCCGACAGTCCCGAATAATATGTGAATTTAACGGATTGAAATCTTTTTACCGTTTATTATATAGATTCCTTTGGGCAGAGACTTCACATGGTCATATGATCCATTGGTGAAAATTACTTTACCGTCAAGAGACACAACGCTATATTTGCCGTCTTTGTCAGCTGTTATGCCGTCTACCCCTGAACCTTTTTGGAGATTTGCAACGAAAGTACAGGTTTTTGAAGGATGTGCGTTGTCAATGTAGAACGCGCCATAGTAAAACACAAGTCTGTATTGTGTCTCAACTGTTGGGGCGGGATCGAATGTAAGCTTGAAAGAGGGGTGGGGAGCGTCTTTTATCACCTCCACTTCCGGTGCCGTCGCTCCGTATGCCACATAGTCATTGCTGCGCAGGTTTATATCGAACCTGTTGTTAAGTTCTGCAGTCTTGGCTTCAGGGAATTCGATGATAATCTCTGAAAGCGACTCCACGTTTACGATCTTGCTTTCATCTTTGCTTTCTTCCTCTGTGGTGAGTCCGGGAGTGAACTTGAATGTGTAATCCCTCGGCTTGACAATATTCCATGTGTGGCTTATTGCCCCGAGAGGCTCACCGGATATGTATATTACGTTTTCAGGAATCTCTATTGTGATTTTGCCGGTGAGATCCTTGTTCATGAATTGTTTTGTCACCATATTGAAGATTAGGGCATTGTCTGAGTTCTTCTCTGTCCAGTATCCTTCAACACCATCTTTGTCGGCATCAGCTTCCTTAATTCTTTCAAGTGGAGTATCATTGAATTTCACGACTATTTTGTCATATCCTGTTACCGAAAGGGTTTCATCGCCGTTGAATTTGAAGTTGGCGAATATGCCGTATCCGTTGTTTACTATATCTCCCGACGGACTGGGCTGCCATGATTTATCAATCTCTTTTGTTCTCTTAAGTCTCCATGTCTGGGAGATTACGGGAGACTTCTGATTGCCGTCAAGAACAAACGACCCTTCGTCGATCGACAGGTTGATTTTTCCGCCCATGCTTGCATCCATCTTGGAAAGATCAGTAAATTTGATGATGAATGTCGGGTGGGGGGCGTCTTCAACTTTTGTAATGGTGTAATCTCCATAATATACAACAGATGCTACGGCAAGATGTGGATTCACGTCCTCCCTCATTATGGGCTTGTCATTGTCATCATAATCTTTCACTGTTTTCGGTTCTGCGGTTTTTGCATTCAGGAACTCGATCTTAAACTCTTCGAAATCAGAGATGAGATATTCTTTGTCAATGCTCATGTCGGGAGACACTTGTGTCTCATATTCTTTAGTTTCTGCTATCTCACCGAATGAGCAAGTGTATTCGATTGCAGGGAAAGGATTGCTTCCGTCCACAGTAAACATGCCGCGATCTATCTCGATGGTCAGTTTGCCGGGCTTTTCAAAAATCTTGTTGTTGATGCGTATGATTGCCTCCGGCTCCTCCCAATTGTCAGCAAGTGACCATCCGATGTTTGCTTCGTCAGTTCCGTTTGCATTCTGTACGGCTTTAATGTTATCATTGTCATACGTAACAATGATAGACTTTATCTCTGTGCCGTATTGGGGATCATGGTTGGGATCTTCCCATTCGTCATAAGAAACTGTTTGAGCATCGTTGAGTCTGATTGTGATCTGCGTATAGTTCTGTTCTGGGTTAGGAAGGTCTGCTTTGCCATTGTTCTCGGGAGTCGCAGTCCATGTATATTCCTTGACTAATGAAGGGTTAACTTTGAAAGTGAGTGTGATTTCATCGTTATATTCCTCGTCTCCCCTTATGGCACCGGCTCCGATTGTAAGGTCGTATGTTCCAGCCTCGGTTATCGTTGCATCTTCCCCGTTTTTGTAGAAAGAAACTTTGGCTGTGTGCATGTTACCGTATTCCCAATCATATGTCAATTCACCGGTATATCCGGATTCTTTGCCATCTTTTTTGAGGGTTATTTTAGCATCGTCTGCCATATATATACCCTTTACGTCATAGAAGTCGATGCTTACATGATCAAAGGATTTGATTTCCTTCGGCGCTTGTTCAGGGGTTACGACATTATAGTTCTGCATCGGAGTTTTTACAGAGGGGTCGACTGTAAATTTAGCAGTAATTACCCCGCTTTCTATAGCATCGGCAGGTTTTGAGGTATTGTCAGGAGCTATCCAGAAGAAGCCCGCAGGAACAGTCATGGTGTATTCTCCTGCTTCAGTAGCTTTGGGGAATGTCACTGAGTATGGCAAGGTTCCTTCTACGTATGCGGATTCGTCATATGCCACACCTGTAGCCTTTATTGCATCGGTAGAGCCATCTTTTGTCAAGGTTATTGACTCGGCTTTGCTTTCATCGCAGAATATCTGGTCGGCACCAATAAGCTCCACGTCAAACAGGATGCTGACTTTTTCAAGATATTTTACGGTTCCGTTAGCCTCCGGATTAAACTTTATTACCTTGATTTCCTTTTTTACTTCCTGACCGAAAGAATAGGTATAATGGAAAGCGGGGGAGGTGTCTCCGTCCATTGTGTCGAATGCACCGGGTTGCATGTCGATCACGAGTTCTCCCGGAGTCGTGAATACCTGATGGTTAATGCGGATGATCACTCCATCATAATCAGGGGTAGTTCCGATTGACCATCCTTTGTTATCGGGATCTTCATCGTCGGAAGTTGCATATATTGAATACGGCACTGTCTCTCCTGCGTATGTTACCGTAACTTTTTCTTTATATGTTTGATCAACTTCTAAGCCGTCGAGTCTGAAAGATATTGCCTGGAAAGGGGTGGAGGATGAGTTCGGCAGACGTGAGGTCGAGCCTCCGGAAGCCGGCATAATCGTCCATTCAGATTGTTCAGCCAATGAAGCCCTTGTCACTTTCTGCGGAGCTGCTTCACTTACTGCGTATGCAGTTATTCCTCCGGAAAGCATTGCTCCTGCCGCCAATAGCGAATAAAGTAGGTTCTTTTTCATAAAACAAGTGTTGATGTTGATTAATTGACAAGTTGCTTGCACAAGCAACTATAAATAAGATTATGAAGGGCTTAATCTTCCGGACAGGAAAATATGCCTCCTGTCCGGAAAATGCATGGGTCTATTTTTTGATTATTTTCTTTCCGTTGCGGATGTAGATGCCGGCTGGAAGGCGATCGAAATCGAGTTTCATCTCTATGCCCTGGAGGTTATATACCTTTGATTCGGGATCAGTCTCCGTTGTTTCGATTTCCTCAACACCTGTGGTGTCTGTGAAAACGACTTTGTGACTGCGTTTTTCTGCCCAGAACTCGCAAAGTCCGTCTGCATTTGGTTCGACAGGATTGCCGTCGACTACAACTAAAGTTCCGGCTGCCGGTTTCATGCTGACGAGAGTCTTGCCGATAACCTTAAGCGCTTTTGTCGGGTCTTCATGCCTGAAGATCTTGTCATATGTGATGTCGGCAGTGTTGGAACCTGTTGTTTCGAAATTTACCGTCAGTTCTGAAACGGGATTCTTGACTTCCATCGAACCTCCTACATTTATCGCCTCTCTTGAGAAGACTTTGACTATTGCAGGATCCATGTCTGCAGTGAGTTTGAAACCGAATGTGCCATCGTCGGCTGCTTTAAGTTTGGTGCCGTTTACGACGATCTCAATCAATTTATTTTGTGCCCCTCCTACTTTGCCTGCGGATATAGACTTGTGATAATCCGGGTCAAATGATGAAATTGTATATCCCACGGGTATATAATTCTCCGAGCCAAGACCGGGGAATGAAAGTCTTTCCGAGACGGCTTCGTTCTCGGCGAAGCATTTCGCTTCCTTCTCCGCTCCGTCAAAGAAAAATACAAGAGTGTTGTCGGTATTGACAGCTTTGGCGGCAAGGTATAAAGGGGTCTGGTCTGCCATCACTCCCGGTGAAGGCCATGTTGATGCATTGTCGCTTGAATTGCACAGGACAGCTTCATTGATCCAATATCCGGGTTTTGAACTCCAGAAAAATTGAGGCCGTTTCCCTGAAACACTGAATACATATTTTTTGGCTTCGCCCGCTTTTATTACTAAATTGCCGGCATTAGGAAATGATACATTTGAAGTCAGTTCTTCACCTTCTCCCAGATCAATCACTTCGTCTTCATTGAACGGTCCTTTTCTGATTATTATTCCTTCCGGATTCTTGAGATAAAGAGTCACAGGCACATCCGGATAGATTTTGGCTGTAGCTGTAAATTCGATTTGCGAGTCCTGTGTCACTGTAAGGCTGAATCCGCTGGCGGAGAAGTTTTCTGCCGGAGTTCCGTTTACCTTGATTGCACTTACCGTATAATCTTCATTGAAATTGAACTGTAGCACATCTCCTTCATCGACACTGAGTCTGTTGTTTAGCGCGGCAAGCTCATCAGGTTTAACGAACTTCCCGGTAGCTCTGTTGTATATGTCCTGTAGACAATTCTCGTTGTTGGTGAACTTTATGGAAACATCGCAAGCTGTTGGATCTTGTTCGAAAACCTGAACAATAACATTGTCTCCGTTTTTTACAGGAATTTCGTAACCGCCCCAAATCAAGTCCTGGCTTTCTCCATTTAGGGTTACTTTGAATATTTTCGTGGATCCGAGAGGAGAAAGGTTGAGGTATTTGTCATGGTCTGTGATCTTTATTTCTTGTTCACCCTTATGGAAACCGATTGCGGAGAATGTTGAAAAGACCTCTTCGCTTCCTCCGGATTTGTCGTTCTTGAACCAGGCTTTGAATTTATCGGCGCCATTCTTGACGTTCAGTGTGAAACTGCCGGCGTCAGAAAGTTTCTTGGTGGTAATGGTATATACCGCGCCGTTAAGGAGTGAGCGTGTTGAAATATCGCAGAATTGTCCGTATTTTTCGTTTCCGCCAAGCTTCTTGTCACGGTCTATCTCTTGCTTAGTGTCAGCTTTTATATACTTTTCGTGTACGTTGAGGATTATATATCCGGGTGCGGGTTTTACGTAATATGAGTCCGGTTCTGTGCCTGTCCAGGAGGTCTTGTCCGCATCTATCGTCAATGATGGAGATGATACACCTCCCTGAATGATCTGCACGGCTCCCGGATTGTCCCAGTTGACTGTGAAGGAAAAATCTGCAGCTTTTGTTGAGAAAGACAACGCTGAAAGCAACAGCATACCCACGATGAATAGTCGAGATTGTTTCATAAAAAAGGTATTTAAAGATAAAAAGATAGCCTTGACCGGAGCTTGCGCTCCGGCTTAAACTCCGGTCAAGGTGTTGTAAGTGTAGTTATTGCATTTGAACCTTAAGCGTCTCGCCATTGGCAGTGACGATGTAGATTCCTGCGTCGAGATGTGAGATGTTCACGATGCCGTTTCCTTTGGCAACTTTCATTCCTCGGATATCGAAAACCTCAATTGAAGCTCCTTCGCATCTTATTGAAACTCCGTCGAAGGCTATAGAACCTTCATTTGTTGCGGAAGATGCGATTTCGTCTACAGAGCTATCTCCGTCTGAAGTAAAGGGCAATGCGTATATGTCCCAGGAATGGATATCTTTCGGCTTGTCGTATTTAGTGATGAAAAGCAACGGTTGCTCCGGATGGTTGTAAGTCATGACTTTTGCGAGTGCTCCGCGCTCGTCCGGACCATCCGTCAGGAATATGCGTCCTTTGGGGTAATCAGGATTGCTTGCCTGTCCGACCAATACTTCTTCAACTGCGCCTTCTCCGGCTATGCCTCGCTTCACGAGCATCATGTATTCGTTATATTTAGTGTTGTCTTTGTAGAAATAGTCCGGGTTAAGAGTGCTGTTGTCAATATATATCTGTGCGTAAAGTACGCCTGTGCCCATGTTGATTTCATCAGTACGGTCGTAAGAACCGTCCTTGTTTATCCAGATCACGCGCGCTATGTCATTATTGTCTTCGTCCTGAATGGGAAATCGGAGTTCGTTGGCATATTTATATGAATCTCCGTCTTTTACACGATCCATGTTGGATGTCAAGCTTTCGGGTTCCGTATCCGGGTCTATTTGATAGAGGTAATTAAGGTTTAAAACCTCTTTTAGCGACTTCATGTCAACGAAGTGGAATATATATTCACCCATTGAGTTGGTGCCGATGAACATTTCCTGCGGTTCGAAGCCTTCTATGTCGCTCATCCGGATGTGGCTTTCGCATTTTTCGAATATGGCGTTTTTTAAGGCACCGTTGTCGTCATACAGATAATACGAACGGATATAATTGTCATCCTGCCCCGCAACGTAGTCTTGCTTGGTTATGAAAAATGCAGCTTTGCCGTTGTCTGTGAAGTCTGTGAAATTCACATCGTCGCGATATCTGAAATCACCAGCCGAAAAATATGATGCTATGATGGTTTTTCCACCGAAGCTTTCAGATAAATATATAGGTATTTTAGTTGTCTGTGAGAGCTTGAAGCCTGTCCCGTCTTCATTCTCTTCGTATATTTCGATTACAAGTTTGTTGTTTTCCCTCATTGACATGTCGTCAATTGGCGAGTGATACGGATTATAGAATGTATCCTCGTAATATTGCTGAACGATATATGGTTTGTCGTTGTGTGACAGTGTCATTATGAAAGGGGTGCTCTGCATGTCTCCCGGGAGGCGGCATAACGGGAATTTCTTTGTCATGACCGGCTGTATCTCGGTTTCGCCGTCACGTACGCCGCGATATACGATCGCGTCAACTCCATATGCGCAATATTGTTCCCAGAATCCCGGGATATAAGAGGGTATATCGCTGCCTTCGTCTCCTCCGTCGGGGATTTCGATATCTTCGTCAGGTTCATAATCACCCATGAATGTCATATATGTCTTCTCTTTGCCGTTGCTGTCAATTTTGCTGTATACGTCGCCTAATTGCATCGGTATTTCATAAATGAGCTTGTTGTATGATTGTGTGTTCCCTTCAAAGTCCTTATCCTCTATGGTTTCTCCTCCAAGCTGGTAGACTTTGTTGTAATTGTTGTTTATATAATACGTGGTCTGAACGCTAATGCCCACTATTATCTCTATCTTTTCATCCCGGTTAAAGAAATTGCGTGTTATAATAGGAGTGATCTCGCATTTTGCCACGGCTACTTCCCTATGGTATGGACCATATAGCTCTATGTCCTCCGGTTTTGCAGTAGCTGGGTCGCGGGGAGCGTCTTCATATACTTTATATGACACCTTATCGCGGATTGTTCCCATGGGTTTCATCTGACTGTCATATATCTGAAATTCAAATTCTTGCATGACCGGACGGTCGTAATCCTCGCTAACATGGATGTAACTATATTTAAATGAGCCTGTATAGAACCAGGTCTCTCCCCATGGTGTCTCGATATTTTCAATCATCTCCTTCGGCCCGATAGAGGCAACGACGGGTTGTGAAATATGCGCATTTCGTCTGTTCCCTTTTTTGCCATCAAGGATTTCATTGGCAAGATTGATCTGTTGTGTCCGTTCGCTTTCGAAAGGTGAAGCTGCTTTATTTGCTTTGTAGACATAATTATCCAAGTCAAAATTTGCAGGATAATTGCTTCTTGCGTCTGCGTCGGAAGCGAACACTCCGATACTCAAGACCGGGAGTGTAAGTGAAAGAAATGTTTTAGTAAAAATTCCCATAAGTTTTAGTTTATAGTTAGTTGTTGGGTGTCATTCTGAAGTTTTTATGATAAGATGAACATCATGAAGAGTGTTGTTTTTACACTTTGTTTGTCAGTTTTGCAAATGATTCTTGAAATTTATTTGCATACTGTCAATGTTTGTTGTCGTGGGTAAAGTTAGTAATAAAAAATCAAAATACCCCCCCCCTCCATTTGTTAAATAATGTTAAATATGCAAGTTTTATGCGATAAACGGCTTGTGATGTGATATAATCGATGTGATATAATCGTTGAAGAGATTTAGACTTTTTTCATCATTGTAATAAGATAACTTACAGACATACAGTAATATGAAAATACCCGATTCAAGGTGAACCGGGTAAGGGAGATTATGTCTTATTCAGTAGTATAAATGAAAGAGTCGTGCTTTTGAGGATGACGGCTTCCGGTCGTGAACGCCGGAAGCCGTTTCTATCAATCACTTATTCACCACTTTCTTTCCGTTGATTATGTAAATGCCGGGGGCAAGGTCTCTCATTGAGGAGCGTGTCCCCACGCGGATGCCCATAAGCGTATAGACCGCATCGTCTGCCGCGTTGTCGGTTTCGATTGAGCCGATGCCGGCGCTGGGGTCTTTTGAGATATTGACGCTGGTGGTCTGCTCTTCCACGGTGAAGACATAGTCGCCTTCGGAATCCTTGGCAAGCTTGGTGCCGCCTACGGACACCTCGATGCCTTCACCTGACACGGCTACCTTGGTTCCCTTGAAGCATTCGATGCCTGCCCGCCAGTCTGCCACGGTCTTCACAATGTCCTGCGTAACAGTTGCGTCGATGCCGTCTTCAACGGTGAACGCCACGTTGCACTTCACAGGCTCTTCGGCAAGGAAGATTTTGACCACTCCGTTGTCGGGGATTGTCATGCTGTAGTTGGTTGAGCCGGGATATGCTGGTTCGATGGGTTCCCCTTCAAGGTAAACTAAGTTTACGTTGTTCGGGTTGTTGCTGTACCATCCGAAATTGAACGGATTCATACCGTCATAGAATGGAATCTCGTTGTAGCCCGTTTTTATGTCGATGCGAGTACGGTCTGCCCCTTCGATGCTGAAATAGACGTCGGCTGCTTCTCTCTTGTCGATCCATACCACGGCTTTCTTGTCCATTACAATCTTGCCGGTAACGAATTCTATTACGGTGTTTTCCTTGATTTCGGTCCAGGTTCCGGATGAAAGCGGGGTGCCGTTGATGTTTACTGATGTGATGTAGCATCCGTCGATGGCTTTCCAGCTTACGGTCGGTGAGGCTTCGGAAATCTCAAGATTGTTTTCGCCTGCGGCGAGCGTTATGATGTCGTTCTGGTATTCGTATCCTCGATAGAAGGCTATGTTGGTCGGGTCGTCTATTATGACCTTGAATGGCAGTTTGGCATATGGATGGGCGGCGATTTCAATCTCCATATCTGCCATTACAATGGTCCTATAAGCGTATCCGCCTGTCCAGCTGATGCTTGTTCCATCGATTTTAGCGGAATCGATTTTGTAGTCTGGGTCTGAATTGAAGGAAAGTGTTTGTCCTGCCTTCATTTTGAGGGAAATGCCGTCAAAGTTGTCCACAGCTGTTCCGTCGATTGATACTGCCGAGATTGCGCCTGTGCCGTTCTCGGAGTACTTGAAGCTGACGTTGACGTCTTTGTCGGGGATGGCTGCAGTGATGTCTACCACGCAGCCTTCTTCGAGGTGTATCGTGTAGGTGCCGTAGCTGTCTGCGACGTTCACTCCGTTTGCCTTGACTTCATAAAGAGGCTTGTCCGTGGCGGAGGAAATATAAAGAAATTCTTCACTGATGTAGCTGAACGGCACGGTGTTGGCGCCTTTTTTCAGGTTGACTGTCTGGTCCCATCCGGAAAGACGGGCATTGACAAGCGTGGGGTCGTCCACGTTGATTGTGAACTCGCTGTCGCGTTCGTTCTCGATGTTGATTACGGCGATTTTGTACACGTTGCCTTCGTCTGACACTCCGGGGTATAGGTTCCATTCGCCGCCGTAGATGCTTTGCGGTGTGCCGTTGGCGTTGGTTACGCCGGAGATGTAGTAGGGTGGTACGGACTTGAACGATACGGCGGAATACGCTTCCACGGAGAAGTCGTTGTCGCCTGCCGCGAGCTGCCTCTCAGTGCCGTTGACCGTACATGTCAGCGATGCCGGGTTGCTGAGGTTCACTTTGAAGTTGACCGTCTCGGCAAAAGCCGTCATTGAGAACAGCGCGGCGAAGAGCGGGATAAGGAAAAGTCTCAGTTGTTTCATATTTATGTGTGATTTGAGGATTATTTGAAAAGGTGTGGAAAGGGGAAGCCTGCATGCCGGAAGGCGACTGTCGGCTTCCCCTCTTTTTGTTCAATCGGTTTTATTTGACGAGGACTTTCTTGCCGCCTACGATGTAGATGCCGCGGGAGAGGCCTTCGAGTGCCTGTGAGCGTTCCACCTGTCTTTTGACGATGGTGCCTTGGATGGTGTAGACGTCCACTGGTCCGTCGACGTTTTCAATGTCGTCGGTGATGCCTTCTATTCCACTGCCTTCTCCTACTTTGTACAGAGGAGTGTACATGAAGGCTTTGGGGAATAGCGGGTTGGTCATCACGCACATCACCTTGTCATCGAACGTGTTGAGGAACGTTGTGATTCCGTCTTTGACGGTGTATTCCTCGTCGGCTATCAGCTCTTCGCCGTGAAGCGTGCCTGATTCAGGGTCATAAACTGCTTGTCCGAGGAACCACCGGTAAGTGGTGTTGTTCTCGCTTATCACGGCCTGCGACGAAAGGTCGAACGACTTGAAATCTTCGGAAATCACAGGCTCTATCGGAGCCTGGCTGCCATAGAAGTATACGAGCAGTTTCGGATACTTCGACTGCTGCGGGAGGGTGGCGAACGTGAATTTGTTTGCCATGAGGCTGAGAGAAGTGATGTTGCGCCCTACCGGCTTGAGGTCAATGGTGCTGAGACGATTGCTGACGAGAGAAAGCTGTGTCAGCGCCTTGAGTCCGTTGAGGTCTATCTGTTCGAGTTTGTTGAAGTCGAGCATCAGCTCCCAAAGGTTCGGATTGTTGAATTTGACCGAAGTGATTTCATTGTGGTTGAGGTAGAGCGATGTCAGCGACTGTAGGCTTGATGCGTCAAATCCGGCAAGCTTGTTGTTGCTGAGGTTTAGCGTCTGCACATCGGGATACTTCTCGAAGTATGGGTATTCAGTGAGACCGTTCCCTTCCAGGTTGAATTCAGTAAGTGCGGCATCGGGAAGCTTCATCTTGTCGGGGGTGAGACCGGCATTTCCGATTGCGAGTGCCTTTAGGCCTGTGAGAGGAGTCACGTCCACTTCTGCCAAAGGCATGCCGTAGAGCGAGAACACTGTGATGTCGGTGGGGGCTTCATAAGTGTACACCTTCACTTCCGCTCCGGCAAAAGTTTGCTGTCCGGGGTAAGATTTGTAGGAAGTCTCTACAGGATAGGGAGTGAATTCTGTGCCGTCGCCACGCCAGTCGATGTAGAGCGAGGTTTTGCGTGAGCCTGTCAAAACGATTTCTCCTGTGCCGTTTTCGGTCGTGGTGAATGTTGCCACGACGTTGGTCGGTGCGCCGACTACGTTTACTTCAGTGGTCTTCCATGCATTCTCGCCGTCCAGCTGCGGGAATGCAGGGTTGGTCATTTCGCAATAGACTTTTCCGAGGTCAGACTTGAGGAACTTGGTTGCACCGTCCTTGCAGGTCATGTCGACTCCTTCGACGAGCGGCGTGCCGTCTGTTGCCTTCTTCCATACGAAAGCCGTGCCTTTCCCGTCGATGACGCGGTTCTGGTCTGATATGTTGACCGCAGGCGCGTTGGCGAGGAGTTCCAGCGGTTTCATGGGAGCATACACGTATCCTGATACTTCCGGCATTAGCGGAAGCGTCTGGAACGTCAGGTTGTTGTCGGATATGTTGAAGCTGCTGAGCCTGTTGAAGCTGTCGAACTTCAGCGCAGAGATGTTGTTGGAGCTGATGTTGATGGAAGAAGCATCGGCCAGATATGCCAGGTTCAGTTCACCCTCGATCTCGTTTTTGCTCAGGTCGAGCACGTCGAGGTTGTCGAAATCCTTGAGGTCGTATTCCTTGAGCTTGTTCTCGCTGAGATTTAGCGAGCGCACAGAGCCTCTGGAAAGGATGTAGAATTCAGTGAGCTGGTTCTTGGATGCGTTCACGGTGGTCAGCACGTTTTTCTCGTAGTTTCCGTAGCAGCCCCGGAGATCCATGTTTGTGAGCTTGTTCCCCTGGAGGTTGAGCGATTGCAGGCAGCGGTTGTAGGAAAGGTCTATTATCTCGATTCCGCACCCTGTTACAGACAGTTCGCGCAGCTCGGTAGCGTGTGTTACGTCGATGTTCTTGAGCGGTGTGGAGGAGATGGAAAATGCAGTCATTACGTCGCCTTCAGGGATGTATATGTCAACCTTGCGGCTACCGCCGCCTGATACCATCGACTGGTCGATGCTGGGGGAGGAAGGTATTCCCTCGGCTTTTGACTGGTAGGTCTTCAGCGTGCCGTCGCCGAAGTCGGCGTAGAATGTCTTCGGGTTTTTGTCGGAAGCTCCTGTCATCCCGACGTAGACCTGGATGCTTCCATCGTATGAATCATCGAGGGTGAACGAAACGATTTTGGAAGGCTTGCCGATTTCCGATGCCTCCTTGACCATGAACGGAGTGGTCTGCAGGTCGTATTCGTTTAGGACGCTGTTGTGGTACTGGACATAGACGGAGTCGGCTATTGCCTGGGTGAACGATATCTTGCCGTCTGCATAAACGTATGCTGAAGGGTCTACTTCCTGAGGCTCGCCGTTGTAGAGTAGGCGGAATACTTTTGCGGTGGTTTCCGTCCCGTCGCGCAGCACGCGCTTCGAGAGGTCTATTTCAGTGCCTTTCGCTATCTGCCGGAATCCGACCTGGAGTTCCCTCTGTTTATACCAGTATTCGCTATAAGTCTGTTTCGGGAGCGGAAGGGTCGCGAAGTCCATGTCATTCTTGTTAAGCATAAGCGAGGTCAGGTACTCGTTTTTGGAGACGTCGAGAGATGTCAGGTTGTTGTCGGTAAGGAAGAGGCTCATGAGTTCGGGGAATCCGCTTATGTCTACGCTCTTGAGTTTGTTCCCTGCCAGATCGAGGGCGGCAAGGTGGGGCAGGTTGCCGAGGACCAGGTTTTCCAGATGGTAGTCGGTGTTGACCGTTCCGGAGTAATGTCCCGCGTAGAGGTACAGCAGGCTCTGGTTATTGCTTACGTCAAGGTCGCGGATGCGTGTTTCGGATACATTGAGGCTTGCGAGTTTCTGGTTCTTGCTGACGTCGATTTTGGACACGTTGGTCATTTCGAGCGACAGCAAGACGAGTTCAGGGCATCCGGAAGCGTCGATTTGGTATAAGCCGGTGTTGTGGTATGCATCGAACGTTTTTATTTTCGGATAGTCGCTGAGATTGAAATCGGGGTCGAAATTGTCGATGATGTCCACCTCAAGTATTTCCAAACTGGGCTTCGGGGCTCCTATTACGCACGGCGTCTGGGGAGTGAAAGGGTTGTCGCCCAAATAGATTGCATATGCCTTGGTCTGAGGTGTCAGGTCCAGTGATCTGAGCATGTTGTGGCTAAGGTCGATTACCTGCAGCTCTGTGCATTTGCTGATGTCCGCTTGTGTCAGATAGGCTCCGGAAGCCCTGAACAGGCTGAGCTTCGAGGCGTCTCCGTAGATTTTGACTTCCTTCACGGGGCTGCATGCGATGTATGTGCCTTTGATTGAGCCGTCTTCCACTGTCCAAGGCTGCACTTCGACTTCCTCTTTGCCGAATCCGAAGTCTATGTCGAAATAGGCTGCTTGGGTGTCCGTGCCCAAAGTGATGCCGAATCCCCCGGCTCCTTCTTTTTGGGCGTCAGAGAATAGGGTGATGATGGGTTCCTCGTTTTCCGCCGCGCGTGCTGAGAACGGGATTCCGGCGGCGACGAGAACCGCAAGGGCAATCATCGATTTAAAAAACTTTTTCATGAATGTCCAAATTTATGTGGTTATTATTTTACGATTATCCGCGAATTGTGGTGTCCGTTGACGTTGATGATGTAGATTCCGGCGTTCATTCCGGTGAAGTCGATGTCCAGCTCGTCGCCTGCGCCTGAGCGGTGCATGACGAGTCTGCCGTCTACGGTGTAGACGCGTGCGTCCATTTTGTCTGCGTTGCCTACAAACGCCTTGTAGAGGCGGTCGCCCTCACGTGTGAGGATGAGCCGGTCGTTGTTGGTGTCGGTGGTTATTCCGGGGATTCCGGACATGCGTATGGCTTCTTTCAGTCCTGCCAAGGCGTTGAACTTTCCTGCGCCCCAGCGTTTCTGCTCTTTTGTGTTGTTCACATCGTCATCGCGCACGGCGGTCTTCCTTATGATTTCCTTCACGTCATTGACGTCCAGGTCGGGGTTCGCTTCAAGCCATAGGGCAATCGACCCGGCAACGAACGGCGTTGACATCGACGTGCCGACCTCTTGCTTCCAATAGTTGACGCGTTTTTCTTCGACGCGCTTTGCCTGGCACATAAAGTTGAGGTATTCCTCACCGTATGCCTGTTCGACGATTTTGGCGAAGGGATAGCTCACAGATGAGATTATCGCCGATCCCGGAGCGCACACCAAAGGGAGTTCGCGTCCGTCGGAGAGTGTGCCGTAGGAAGAGAATCCGCTTATGCCTCCAACCTTGAATGCGTCGCCTTCGTAGTGCGCCGTGCCGCCGTCGAGGCAGGTCCACTGGTTGCGGGTGTTGTATGAACCGACTGCGATTACGTTGTCTGCCACCGCAATGTCGGAGATTGAGCCGTCGGTGGAGCCGTCGGTGAATCCCTCCACGCCGTAATTGTCCATCCATGTGTTCTGAGCGTCGCCGTAGCATTCTATCTTGTGTCCGGGTTTGCCTATGACTTCGAATCCGAGCACATAGTCGTCGTTGAGGTTGGTTTCCTTGTTGTTGATCACGCTGTAGTCCACCATCCCGTAGTAGCGTCCGGTCTCGGTGTCCACGAGGCGGCCCACGCCTACGTATCCGTCAAAAGCCTTGCAGAATGTGGCGTCGCCCACCACATCGGTATCCTCCATCTGGTAATCCTTGGAGCTGCAGTAGTACGTACCGATGTTGTCTCCGATCACAGGCATGCGCTTCGCCTCCCGGTAGCCGCGCTTCTTGTTGTAGATCACGGCCTGAAGCTCGAAAGGCGTGTCGTCGTCGGAATATATCGCGATCGAACCCTGTCTGGCGGTGAAGCTTTCCGGTTTTGAGGGGTCGTACTGATAGCCGTATGGGTATATCATGGTCTTGACGCGGGTGTCCCCTTCGGCGAATGTCTTCTTCAGGGCGATTTTGAGGTCGCCTTCGTTTCCGGCGGATATGCATATGATTCCCTTTGTGCCGAGCATGTTGAGCACGGTGTTCAACATGGTCCGCTTGTCGTGCGGCCCCTGGTTGCTTCCGAGCGAAAGGTTCCAGACGAGTGGCCATTTGTATCTGGTGTCGTTTTCACGCATCCATTCGGCGAAGTTGAGGATGTCTTCCATTCCGTATGCGATGAAACCGTCCTGAAGGTCTCCGCACGACACTGCGATCGATGCCTGCGGCGCAACGCCGTAATATTTGCAGTTTTCCGTGATGTAGGTGGCAGGTTCCCTTACCGTCGGGTCGGCCCATGGCTTTGCCACCGTTACCGGGCCGTTATAGCTTCCAGACATGATTCCGAGCGTGTGGGTGCCGTGGTAAGTTTGTTCAGTGTCGGTGATGAAGTCGCCGATGTTTGTGTAGTTGTAGAAATTGGATACAGGCTGTCCTTGCGTGTTCATTCTCCAGTGCCACAGAGCCTCGATTCTCGATTGTCCGTCTGAATAACGGAAGTTGATGTGGTGAGGGTCTACGCCTTGGTCCACGATGCCCGTGATGACGCCTTTTCCGGTGTATGGCACAGTGAGACCGGCCTCGCTGCTGCCGTGGTGGATGAGGTCTACGCCTTGTTCGGCACGAGCGATGTCCATGTTTGTGTAGAGTTGGCGTTGCAGCTGCAAGTGCTTCACGCATTCGAGGTCGGCAATGGCTTCTGCTTCGTCCATCCGCACCTTGGCTATCGCTATGTCTCCATAGACGCTCCGTATTTCTATTCCGTTGGCGGAGAGGTCATCTGCGGTGAATCCGTCGGCGATTCTGATGAAGGCTATTGTCGTTTCGGGGATTGCATTGTCCTGGAGTTGGGCAACGGCGTCGAAGGCTTGTTTGTCGTTCCTTGGGTTTTCCGAAATCTGGCGCATCATGCGCTTCGCCTTGCTCGATTCAGGCAAGGCTTTCATCAGCTTGTATTGTCTTATCTCTGACAGGCTCCGCAAGTCGAGGCTTTGGGAGAAAGCCGGAGCGGCAGCTATCACAAGTAATGAGAACAGGAGGCTCGGTTGTTTCATATTATTAATATTGATGGTTTAGTAGATGGTGAAAAATGAATTTTGTTGGTTATATCATTGATTTTAATTAGTTAGTACTTGTAAAAATCCTTGAGAATTAGTAACTTTAAAGAAAAGTTTAGCCGCTTTTCCATGAAAGTTATCCATGTCAAAATTCATCGGATAATTGCCTCTTGCGTCTGTGTCGGAAGCGAACACTCCGATACTAAAGACCGGAAGTGAAAGTGAAAGAAATGTTTTCGTAAAAATTCCCATAAGTTTTAGTTTATTGTTAATTATTGGGTATCATTCTGAAGTTTATATGATAAGATGAACATCATGAAGAGTGTTGTTTTTACACTTTATTTGTCAGTTTTGCAAATGATTCGTGAAATTTATTTGCATACTGTCAATGTTTGTTGTCGTGGGTAAAGTTAGTAATAAAAAATCAAAATACCCCCCCCCATTTGTTAAATTATGTTAAATATACAAGTTTTATGCAATGGCTAATGTCTGACATCTGCGTTGCATTTGTCCTTGCACTCCATATTTATTCGAAAATGTTTGAAAATACGCGATTTCTTTTGACTTTTGGAGAAAAATCCCATCTTTTACAGTCCAAAAACGAGCAAACCCTTTTGTACATTGGCGTGAAGCCATGTGCAAAAGGGTCTATATATGTAGCACTGGAATGGGGTTATCTATATTTAACCTTTTTTAATATTAGCAATAATCTGTTTGATTTTCTGACGAGTAACAATCTCGGTGTCGAGTCTGAAGCCGGCTTTGGCATGTAGGTCATCGGTAAGATCATCCCGTGTGAAGTTAGGCTTGTAGCCTTCTCCCTTGACTATGTTCATAGTCATTGACCGTAGTTTCTCAATTATAGCGGAGGATGTGTATTTATAGTTCAGTTCCTTTTCCATTATTCTGAAGAGCAGTAGTGTGATAAAGCAGACAATGAAGTGGGCCCTTATGTGTTCCGCCGTCCAGACGAAGACGGGTCGACCCTTGAAGTCAGTCTTGATGACCCTGAAGGCATCCTCCGACTCCCAGCGGTTATGGTTCAGTTCGATGATTTTCGTCACATTGTCAGACAGATCCGTACATATCGCATAGAAGCCGTCATATTTTTCTTCTTCTGATATGGCGTCAAGATTCAGGGTGACGGTTCTGAATACCGCAACCTCGCCGTCTTCTGTGGCGTAGGTCTCGGAAAGGAACCTGTCAGGGCTCTTCCAAGGCAACAAAGTAAAATTGCAGTTAGCTGATTATCAGTTGACTGCAATTTTCTTTTGCCAAATTCGCACAACATTTGCACAACAGAATCTGAAAATTCCTCTCAAAATTCATCGTCGTTCACCCCCTATTCAACGACAAAAATTGATTTCACAATTTTTAACGCCATATAATTTACGAAACAGTGAACAAAGAGAGGCGGAAGTCAGTTGTAGATGTTGTGGTAACATTTCTCACGACCATAGCGGAGCGGAGGCTCTGCCGGGACGGTTGTGTCAGCGTAAGCCACATTAAGCTCACAAAGGGCATTTTTAACATTTGACCTCGGATTCGGGGTCGAAATACTATTGCATAGCCCTAAAAGTGTACCTAACTTTGCAGCCGGAAAAGATGCGAAGGCATCGGGCGTGCGGGATATGACCCGACATTACGCCGTAATTCCGACCGCCGTTATTGGCATACCATTCTCGTTGCACCCCGATAACACACCAGTTATACATACACCGATGAAGCGACGAGATAGGAAATCCACACATGCGGATTATGCAAATTTGGAGATACGAAGAAATTTTTGTATCTTTATGTAACGATTGGAGGCAACGCACCTCAGTCAAAGCACGTTCAACATTATTTACCGGGCTTGGAACGATGCTCTTTGACGATGCTGCGCCCGAAAGAGTTGCATGAACAACTTACATCTCAGGCCGGATGAAAGGCATCCGGGAACACTATGAAAATGTAGCCGTAGGTGGCGGCCGGAACCGCCAGCCCTCAACTATCGACCTAAGGAAGCGATGCTCAACGGGCTTAAATTCCTCAGTAAGCGGCAACTGAGACACATGACATACCTGTTCTCTGTGCGCGTCGCATGCACAGTAGGAAGACTGTTATCAACCGAGACACGCCGGATTTTTTGGATTTCTTTGCTTTGGCAAAGCGCTAAAGCGATTAAGTGGCGGCGTTGGTTCAAGGTCTGATTACAGCCGGACTCAAAGTATCTGACGCAGAAATTAGAAAGGATAGTACAGGGAAAAGGGTATAAACTACCGAAAACCAACGAAGAAAGTGTGCGCTATGCCCATAGCGGGCAGCACACACGGCGCATATCCCCCTGCAGGGCGGATAGCCCCTGCTGTCGGCCTATATCATAGGCGTCAGCGGACAGGGACAACTGCGCCCATGCCGGACATGACTGTTCGGCAGAAACGACCGTCGGCTCCAGCGAGAAAGAAGCCGACGGCCACTCCTATGTCCTTTTCGGGACCGTCATCGTGCCTCTTTATCCGTCGCCGGAGGTGTGATGATGCCAGACAGTCAGGCGATAAAATCTTCAAATTCATTCCCCCCAGATGAAACTGAACCTTTTTGATCTTCTTCAGGCGTCGATGTCCGACCCTGACTCTCCCAATATTCTCCTCACCGTCCACCTCTCCGACCTCCATCAGCTTGTGGTGGACACAATCGAAGCCACACGCGAGCGAATCCTCCCGTTGTATATGGATGCCGAGAAAGAGCGTCCCCTCACAAGGAAGGAAGTCGCCGAGCAGCTCGGCGTGTGCGAGACCACTGTCTTCAATATGGCACGTGCCGGCAAACTGCGCTCGTTCAAGGTGAACGGCAGTACCCGTTACAGCCAGCGTGATGTCAACGCAATCATTAATGCCAAAGCCACGAAACAATGAGCAAACCTCGTTCACTTGACAAATCTACTAAAGAGGACGTGTCATTTATTGACCGCCAGCCTGACCAACTGACCAATCAGTCGGTAGGGCAAGCGGAGCCGGAGGTGCCGACAGGGTCTGACTGCGCGATTGCACAGCAATCCTCAACGCAGAATATCAACGCGTTGCCCGTTGATGTCCTGCCTCCGAGATTGCAGGAAATCATAAACGAGGCTAATATCTGCCTCGGATTTCCGAAAGACTATCTCGCAGGGGCGATGCTGACGGCTATGGCCGCAGTCATCGGCAACACCCACACCGCCGAGATAATGCCCGGCTGGAAAGAGTATGCCATTCTTTTCACGGCCCTTGTCGGAAGCCCCGGCACCAACAAGAGCCATCCGCTGAGTTTCGCCATGCAGCCGCTCATCGACTTCGATGCTGAACAGGCCGCGATATTCAACGAGGCGATGAAACGTTACGAGGCGGCGATGGAACTCCCTCCAAAAGATAGAGCCGCCAAGGGCTATGACACAAATCCTATCGAGCCAAAGCGAGTCCGCTTCACCATGCAGGATGTGACCCCGGAGGCCGTGCATCGCATCCTTTCGGAAAACCGCCGTGGCCTCGTGCTCGTTTCCGATGAGCTTGCCGGGTGGTTCAAGAACTTCAACCGCTACAACAACGGCTCGGAGTCCGAGTTCTGGATGTCGGTGTTCAACCACAAGGCGGCCATGTCCGACCGCAAGAGCAGTCAGAGCGGCGTGTTCATCCGCAATCCTTTTCTCTGCGTCATCGGCACGATCCAGCCAAAGGTGCTGACCGAGCTTGCCGCCGGAAACCGCAACGCCAACGGCTTCATGGAGCGCATACTCTATGTGTTCCCCTCCGTGCAGTCGAAAGTCAGATGGAACCGCGAGAGGAAATCGCCGTCATTCGACATAGCAGCCGCATGGCGTGAAATCCTGTCGAGACTTATCGGCATTGTCCCTGCCGTAGATTCCTGCGGAGAGATAATCCCGGAGGATGTGCCTTTCTCGCCGGAAGCCCTCGACCGCCTTTTCTCATGGCAGAACGAAGTGACCGACCGATGCAACGCCGAGGGAAGCGACACCCTTACCTCCATTGCGAGCAAGCTCGAAATATACGCAGTCAGGTTTTCTCTTTTGCTGGCACTCGCAGACCGGGCTTGTGGCGATGAGAAAAAATTGATAGACGCCGACATCGTGGAGCGCGCCATACGCCTGACAGAGTATTTCCGCGTGACCGCCGCAAAGGTGCAGGGCATCGTAAGCGAGGACGCTTTGACGGAGTTGCAGCTTGCCGTACTATCGGAACTGCCCGGCACGTTCACTACCGCCGAGGGTGTGGCAATCGCCGCGAAATGTGGCATGTCGGAGCGCAGTTTCAAGCGGTTCATCAAAGACCGCAAAGGCGTTCTGTTCGTCCATTCCGCCCACGGAAACTACACTAAATTATAAACATTCCCCCTTGGCATTATTGTCACTTTGGCATTTCCTACGGAGATGCCGACGCACCCAGTCTGTGCCAAAATGACGAAAATGCCAAGGGGTAAATTCCCAAACAGAAGTCCCGTGAAACATTGTCTTTCGACCAATCTCGGCTGCGCTCGGCATAACTCAAGATTAAAATCTTGGCTTTGCTCTCGCTGGCACGAGATGTCTTTTTTCATCAAAGGAACCATTGCAGTCAGTGCAGTGGTTACAGCGGTGCACCACTGCTATGGCAGTGCAGTACCATCCGTGCAGTGGCGGCACGGAAATTACGCCATCCGGAAATTCCTTAGCTTATTAGGGAATTTTTGCTACGCCATTATTGGCGGCGCCTCGGCAATTGGAATAAATTCCATTGCTCTCGGCTTGCTCAATAAGTCGAGCCGCATGGTCTGCCACCACGCTAAAAATGTCCCTACTGAGCCAATGGGGTCACCCCCTTTGGAATCCCCGCGCCAACGAGGGCAGAGCCGGGCTTGCCCGGACTATGCCAAGTGCAGCCGGGGAAAGACCGTAGGTCAAACCCCTATACGGCTTTACGAGAAGCCGTACACTCCGATTGTTCCACAAGCAAAAGCCCCTTGCCTATGAGTTACGCCGTACTCCACATCATGAAGGCAAGCGGCTCGTGCAATGCCATCGCCCGACACATCGAGCGAACCACGCAGCCCGACAACGCCCACCCCGAACTGCGCCATCTCAACCGAGATGATTTCATCAAATATCCCGATGGCGTTGACGGTCTGGGCGAGGCGATACAGCACCGCCTCGACAATGCCGGACTGACGCGCAAGATCGGCAAGAACCAGGTTCTCGCCCTCAATGTGCTGATGACATCCGACGGCGATGCGTTGCGCCGCCTTGCTGACGAAGGTTGTCTTGACGAGTGGGCACAGGCGAGTGTCGGCTGGGCAAAACAGACTTTTGGCGAGGACAACGTTGTCGCCGCCCATCTTCACATGGACGAGCAGACACCGCACCTCCATGTCACGGTCGTTCCGATAGTCACCGCCGAGAGAAAGAAGAAAGCGAGCGAGGCGAAAGCCAAGAAACGCTACCGCACCAAATCCAAGGACGGCCCCCGGCTTAGCGCCAACGACATCATGACCCGCGAGAACCTTATCAGGTTTCAGGACACCTACGCCGAAGCGATGGAACGCTTCGGGCTGGAACGCGGCATCCGTGGCTCCGAGGCCCGCCACGTTGACCAGCACGAATACTATCGCCAATGCCAAATCAAAAAGAAAGATTTGGAGCAGGACGTGGCCGGACTCTCCGCCGAGAAAAAGCAGCTCGATACCGAAAACCGGTCTTTGGAGAAACGTAAGGCTGAACTTGAACGTGGCAACCGCTGGATTGAAAAAACTTTTGCCGACACTAAAGCCGCCAACGCGGAGATGTCTCGGCAGAACAGCGAGCTTGAAAAGCGCAAGACAGAACTTGTCAAAGAAAATTCTTCTCTCGCCGCCACCAATACGACTTTATCCGATGAGAAAAGACAGTTGGAGGCTGAGAAAAAGAAAGTCGCTGACGAGATTGCCGACATTGAGGCTGACAAGTCCAAACTAATTGATGAACGTTCTGCCTATGCCAAGGAGACAGATGCAGCGAGAAAAGAGAAAGAGACTGCCTTACAGGAAGCGGCGGACGCGAAAGCGCAACGCGATTCCAACCGCAGGGATGCCCTCAGCAATCTCGCCAACCGGTTCACAGGCAGCAAGACCAAGAAACTTGAGTCCGAACTCGCTGACTCTCGTGAAGAAATCAGAACGCTCAAAGAGCGAGCAGAAGAGACAGCCAAGATCCACCGCAGCCGGATACGGGATTTACAACAGCAGCTCGATAAACAGAAAGAGCAGCATGACAGCATAGTCAGAGGACATAAGGAAACTGAAGACCTTATACAACGATTCTTTCCCGGTATCATTGCTGCCCTGCCAGCCATTAGAGACTGCATCCGGGTAAAGATGTCAGACACACTCATCACAACGTTACTTGACGGGAAACCGAGATCATTCAAAACAGGCTATACGCTCTATGACCCCAATGAGGAGAAAGATGTCGATGTCGGAAATGTCGAGGTGCAAATCAAGCGTGACCCGACCGATGACAACAACTATCGCCTTCATCTCGGAGGTAAGAGAGTGTTCCAATGGTTCAGAGAAAAATGGCAGTCCTTGAAACAGACTGTCAGGAGAGGCTTTGGTATAAGATGAGCAAAAAGGGAGCCGCAAGTTTTGACTGCGACTCCCTCTTTAGTAATTTGAGATTTATAATCTGTAGGTCAGCATCAAGTGAAAGCCAAGCTGTTTGCTATTTACAATCGGGCTGGTTATTGTTGTATTCCCTAAACGTATTGACATATCGGTATATTCCGTTCTTCTCGAATAGAAATCAATGCCGCCGGTCAGAAAAAGACGTTTCCACAAACGATAATTTACAGATGCTTCAAGATGATTGAACGATGAATTAGACGCATCACCTTGCACGTCCACCGGCTTCCCTTCCGGGGTAAGAGACCAGTCATAGTTTACATCGTAACCGTTCCAGGTATAGATCTTGTAAAACTGGTTTGCGATTCTCACAGATATTCGATCATCCGATAAAGCCCAGTTCAAGCCGGCCTTGACCGAAAATCCGGATCCCCAGTTGTAATTGCGGTGATAATCCCTGTAAAAGTCGGTCAGTACGCCTGCAAGGATGACGCCGTTCAGATGCAAATATCCGTCTAACGACATCAGCTTTGACGGGGTATATCTGAACATGGCTCCTCCGCCGACAGATGCGGGAGTTCCCATTTTATATGGCACGGAACAAGGGAAATATAGGGCATTTCTTTCCGGGCGTATAGTGTCGGAGTCAAAATAATCGAAATGCTGATATAGTCCTACGTTGAGGCTGACATTCTTTTTGTCGAGTATTTCTTTTGAAAGTAGTCGCCCCATAATTTCCACACGGCTCAGAATCGGCTGCGACTTTATGCCTTGCAATTCCATCAGGAAAGAGAAGTAATCGTAGGGAGCTTTTGTAGTTTCCGCAAATCTGTCGCCATACTCTATGTTGATTTCCGCGACGGCTCCTGCCCGGCTACCCTCGTCGTTTTCAATAAGAGACAGGTACCTGCCTCCCAGTGACAGCTCCACACTGATTGGAGGTAACCCGAACCTGCGTCCGGATGTGGCGCGTTTTCTCCATGCCGCACCGGTGACAATTCGGTTGATTCCTTTCATGGGGTCAACAAGGAATGCTGCCAACTCACGGCCGAAACGCTCGCCTCCGGTGCTACGGTCGTCGAGGATAAGGTCAGACGTGCGGTAAAGCACTTCGCCAAGAGCAGCGCCGCCTATCGGTGTGGCTATTATGTCGTTGGTAGAGGGGTATTCACATTCCATAAACATCTCCCACATGGCACTTCCGCCGATGGCGAACAGCTCCGACTGCCAGAAATTGAAACCATTGGAGCGTCCGGCATTGAAAAATATAGAGCCGTTGTAGGGATGGTCAAACATATTGGTGTGCAAATGGTCATCGTCCCATTCAAAACCATGCCTGAAATTCTCTTTGATGGTATTCCATGAAATATAGGCATAATGTCCTTTCAGCACATAGCGGTCGAAGGCCCAAAGGCCTATATTGAAGCCCACGGTCTCTGCGCCTGCCCTCCAGAACGCCTTATGTTCGTGCATACGCACATCGGCGCTGTCAGGTAATACCGGAGTCGAGACTATATGCCGATACGGTGCATATTTCTCTACGGATACCGGTTTGTTGTCTTCAGAACATGTGTAGATGTCATTTGAACATTGACTATCCGATGTTATCGGCATTTGCGAATAAGCAACAACTGTCGATAACATAAACATAATTATTGAGGATATGAACTTATTTATATTTTGCATTATAGTAATCGATTATAGATGTTCATACCATTGCAAAACAAGTTATGCCGAGCTTATCCTCGATATTGGCAACGCTCTTGAAACTGAGGTTTTCGGTACCTGACAGCAACTTGCTGACATATTGTGGGCTTACGCCGAGACGGGCGGCGAGGTCAGCTCTTTTAAGACCGTTGTCCTGCATATAGCCAATAAGAGTTACGGCAAGCTGACGCGACCAGCGGAGCCAACCTGCATTTTCCTTTCGCCATGCGGCTTCTTCTGCAAACCGCGAGGGGGTATCACTCTGATGTTCCTCCAAAAATTTAATTGCCTTGCTTGCCATAATATTATTCGTTAGTAAGTTCAACAAAACTGTCCTGATCGAAAACGCCGTTGGCTTTAAGGAACGCTTTGCAGCGGTTGAGCTTTTGCAATTCAAGCGTTGTATGTTCACGTTCCTGCATCGTCCGTGTAAGTTTGATAGCTCCACCGGTGACGATATAAACGTTCGGTTCAAGCCTTATGGCGTAGATGCGAAGCCAGCTCGCATGACGTTCACGGTTCCAGTTGCGGGCTTTCTCACGACTTAACTCACGGGCACGGGTGTCTGTGATGTCAAGCGGTTTGAATAGCTCGTCAAGATGTTCCGTATAGGGAACTTCAAGAACAAGTTCCTGTAACGCCTCGGCGTCTTCAAACGTATCATTGACGGCTTCATCGAGTCGTTCAATATGGAAGTAGCTTTTTAGGTCATCCATGTTTTCCATAAAGAAGTCAAGAAGATACTCGCCATTGGTCCAGTTTCGGAACAGGATGGTGAGTTCATCCGCTTCCTTATCCTGAGCTTTGACAGCCCAGAGATGGTCGAATCCGTCGATTATCCGTACAAACTTCATATTATATAAACATTCATCCGAGTGCAAAGTTACAGAGTTTTTCTGAAAACCGCAACTTATAGGTTGATTTTTCTATATCACTAAATATCCGGCGCCTCTTCCGGCAATACATTCAGTTGTTTGTCAACCCGGTATTGAGGTTGATTGAAGGCGGCACAGAGGAGCACGAAGAGGTCATGAAGTTCAAGCATTGAATAGTGTTCAACGGCACTACTACCTACCTCATGGAGTCCGGTGGCATACATATTTACCTGCGCTTTGTTGGCGATGTCTATGTGAGTCTTACGGCACAGTTTGCTACTGCCGACTGAGTGTAGTGGCACTCGGTTCATTGTGCCTGCCGCCTCATCATACTGATTAACCAATCGATCAATCTTACAATACTCAAGGAGCTTCTTAATCTTGGCGTTGTATCCGCTTTTGCCAGAGGCATATTTGAGAACACCAAATTTGAAACCGGAGCGTTTGACGATTTCCAACGCAAACATCATCAACGGAGTTTTCTTCTCTCGTCGGTCATTCTGCGTCTTCATTGTTTTCTTGGGGAGATATTGAACGTAGGGAATGCCGTCATCGGTAACAGCCACGTTCGACATCGATAACTTCATGAAATCTCCGATACGACAACCGAGAGCGCACTGAAGAAGAAAAGCATCTTTGGTTTCCTTCAGGCTGTCGGGTACATCCGCTACCATTATCTGCTGAACTTCCTCATAGCGGAGGAAGAAAGGATCATCATATTGTTCTCTCAGAGCCTCGTTCCTTCGTTTCTTGGTGAGACGCCTAAAGGGAGATTTTAGAATCTCGTCATTTTCCTCCAGCTCATTGAAGAAAGCCTGCAAAGCCCGGAGTTTCGCCGATGCCGTGTTGATACTCGCTTGCTTGGTCGGTATGGAGATCTTTTGCAGGCTTCCATATATCGCCTTATGTTTATCGACATATTTGTATTCGTTGATAACGAACTCTCGGAATGCCAGTATATCTTCCGGAGTGAATTGGTCCGGCGTATAATGAGATTTCTTGAAAATGATAAGGTAACGTGAGAGTTTATCCCATACAATCTTGTAAATCTTGGCTCTGCCCTCACTGACGGTGCCGTATGTTTCCAGACCGTCAATGTAGCGGTCGAAACGTGCCAACAGTGTTTCGATTTCCTCTGTTTTGACTATATTGTATTTCTCCGGATTGAGAAGCATGTCTATTCTTGCCTCAAAGTCGGTGGCGTCGAATTCAGGACATTCCTCTTTCAGTTGCTTATAGGCTTCGTGCATCGCATCAATCTCGCGTGTAATAGCGAGACGCAATTCTTCGTTATAGAGGCTGACACGAGGTTTTAGTGTGCCATCCATATCAAACTTCTTCAGGTCCGCGAGGTCTGCCTCAATACTGCTCTTGTGAAAGAGCTGGACTTCTCGACCCTCCGTAAGCCGGAAGCGAAGTCTTATTTTACCGCTCGTCTTGGTCGTGCGGAGGTAGAGAGTTATTCTTTCCATAGGTGGTTGTGCATTTCAAAATATCGTTGTGCAAGTATAACGTTTTTGCACAACCAAAAGTGCGTTGAATTAAATTCCTATGGATTTATTAACATTCAAAATAGTTGTAATGGTCTGATTTTCATTGACAATCATATTCAAATTCGTTTACAGCCGTATATAATTCTGAATCCTTATAAGATTTGGTCAATGTCCTGTTTCCACGTGCATTGCTGTCAGCCTTGTCAATCTCGCGTTGACGCAGGAATCGGAGGTAGTCGCGGTATTTGTATGAAAATGTCACAATCAATCTTTGAGAGAACTTTGTCTTTTCATTGACAATCCAACGCTCGCGATAAAAAGTGCGGTCTCCGTAATAACGGGCAGTATCGGCATCAGTCAGGTCAAACTCCAGTTCATCCTCGTCTGCATCCCGGTACCGCTTGTCTTTTTGTACCGTGTCGGACTTTACAAGTTTCCATCCTGTCGGTTCCAGACACCAGTCCCTGAGATTATCCTCCAGTTTCTTTATTGACTGCACCGTTATGAATGATCTTTCTGCTGTGGAGTTATATGACCGGTTGCCTTCAGAAGAGAGACCTCCGTCTGTACAGACTACAATCTTGCTGACCCCCATCTTCTCAACTATAATCTTTTCAGTTGGAATCAAGGTAGTCTGTTCGTTGGCATTGCCGGGATTGATGCACATCGCAACCGGCATGCCGGAGTTGTCGATGAACATACCCATCTGTACGATGGGGTTCGGTCGATGTTCCTTGGAGACTCCGTACTTGCGTATACGTTCATGAACGTTCCCTTTTTTGTCTGTCACATAGTCCGGATCGGCAGATTCTCTCTCGAAAAAATAGTTGGTGCAGTCATAGTACATGACGGTCGTATCCCGTTCGACAACCTTTGACGAATTAAGGAAAAGTCTCTTCTGGATGTATTCACCGTGTCTGTCCAGGATATCCAGACTCCTGTAGATATGCTGTTTTTCTATATCAAAAGGCTCGATATAGCTTCCGCTCCTGCGATAATTACCTAGTTTTGAAGCCGGTCTCAAAAGCCGTTCGTAGACCATCAGCTCCAGAACTTTGTTGAAATCGAAGTCGAACTTATGTTTACGTGAGATTGCCTCGCATATCCTGTCCATCCCGACCTTATGGTACAGCCGTTTAAGAAACAGATATCCGCTCTCGCAACTCTGAGCCTCGCCTTTTTCAATAAGCTTTGTGGGCGACAGACGTGATATTATCACCTGCCGGCCCTCCTTCTCCTGTGCCGTAAGCCTGGCGATATATTCCCTGGCCCATTCAACAGGATCTCTGTCTCCGCATCTCTGACGAACTTCCTCAAGCGTTCCAAGGCGCTCATGGATTCTTGAGGTACTTTTGCCGTTCTTGTCCCTGTATGCCTTCTGTACATAAAGGATGGAAGTCTTTTTTGTCTTGGTTATTTTCAGCTTCATATTATGCCGCCCTGCCGTTGATTGCTACACGGTGCTACAAAGATAGTAATAAAATTTGACACGTGCAAGCGTGCCAGCAAAAAAAGATTCATGAAAATGCAACTGTCAAACTACCGCGTTGCATTTGTCCTTGCACTCCATATTTATTCGAAAATGTTTGAAAATACGCGATTTCTTTTGACTTTTGGAGAAAAATGTCTATATTTGCGCGTTTATAAGATTGAACCCATTTAGGTCAATTGCAGTTGAATTATATAATTCGTTAACAATAAGCAAGTTTAAACTATATAATTTATTATACCGATTACTGAAAAACGATTGTCAATCACGCGCCTGTCCAAGGCAGAGATGCCCTCGGTGCTAAATTTTTTAACAATGGAAGAAGCTAAAAAGTCTAAAAGACCGCGGATTGGAGTTCCCGGCATGAATGTATCTTCGTCGGAAAACGGGGAAAATGAGTCGCGCTACGAAAAAGTGAATTATCCTTCTGACAGCAATCGTCAGGGTTCTGACGGTCAGGAGCGTGAACAGCGCCCGTATCAGCAAAGAAACTATGGCTACAATCAGAACCGTCAGGGCGGTTACAACCGTCAGGAAGGTTACGGACGTCAGGGTGGCTACCAGCCGCGTAATCAAAATTATAACCAAGGTGGATACAACCGTCAGCCGGGCGGCTACAGCCAGAACCGCCAGCAAGGTGGATACGGACAGCAGCGTCAGGGCGGATATCAGCAGCAGAACGGTGAGAACAATTATCAGCAGCGTCCTTCAGGATATTCCCAGCCTCGCCAGCAGGGCGGTTATAACCAGAACCGTCAGCAGAACGGATACGGACAGCCTCGCCAGCAGGGGGGCTACAACCAGAACCGCCAGCAGGGAGGTTACGGACAGCAGCGTCAGCAGGGCGGCTACAGCCAGAACCGTCAGCCGGGAGGTTACGGTCAGCAGCGTCAGCAGGGCGGTTACCGTCAGCAGAATAACCGTCAGGGAGGCTACGGGCAGCCTCGTCAGCAGGGCTTCCGTCCAAATAACAACAGAAATAACCCGGGCATGAGGTTCATGCCGCGTCCAAAGCAGATTGATTATGTGCTTGAGGATATCGATCCGAATGAACAGGTCCGTCTCAACAAGTATATGGCTAATGCCGGAATATGCTCTCGTCGTGAGGCTGATGAGTATATCACATCAGGAAAGGTGAAGGTGAACGGCGAGGTCGTGACTGAACTCGGAACAAAAATCTCACGTAACGATGTCGTGGAATATGATGAGAAGGTGGTCACTCCGGAGCGCAAATGCTATGTGCTTCTAAATAAACCCAAGGATTGTGTGACAACAAGCGATGATCCCAACGGCCGTACGACCGTTCTTGACCTTGTGAAAAACGCGTGTCAGGAGCGCATCTATCCAGTAGGACGTCTCGACCGCAACACAACAGGAGTCCTGCTCCTCACCAACGACGGAGACCTCGCTTCCAAACTCACGCATCCGAAATTCGTGAAGAAAAAGATTTATCATGTCTGGACAGACAAAGATATAGCGGAAGAGGATATGCAGCGCATAGCCGACGGCATAGAACTTGAAGACGGAGAAATCCATGCCGATGCCATCAGTTATGTGTCGGATACAGACCGAAATCAAGCCGGTATCGAAATTCACAGCGGACGCAACCGTATTGTGAGACGTATCTTCGAGAGTCTCGGCTATCGTGTCACGAAGCTTGACCGTGTTTATTTCGCAGGTCTTACCAAGAAAAATCTTCCTCGCGGCCGTTGGAGATATCTGACACAGGAAGAGGTGAACTATTTGCGCATGGGTGCCTTTGAATAATTGAATATATAATGAAAGATATAAGAAGAAAAACCGTCAGGGAACTCCTTTCCGAGCCTTCGAAATATGCAGGCTCGGAAGTGGACGTAAAAGGTTGGGTGCGTACGCGCCGAGGAAACAAGAACGTTCAGTTTGTAGCTCTTAACGACGGTTCTACCATCAATAGCCTGCAGATTGTGTTTGACCTTTCCAGGTTTTCCGAAGAAAGCCTCAAGACTGTTACCACAGGTTCGAGCATACATGTCCAGGGGCTTCTGGTCGAGAGTCAGGGAAAGGGTCAGACCGTTGAGGTTCAGGCGGAGGAGCTTGAGATTTATGGAACGGCGGATCCTGCGGAATATCCTTTGCAGAAGAAAGGTCATTCTCTTGAATTTCTGCGTGAGATAGCGCATCTTCGTCCGCGCACAAATACTTTTGGCGCAGTGTTGCGTATTCGTCATGCGCTCGCGTTCGCAATCCATAAATTCTTTAACGACAAAGGATTCTATTATTTTCACACGCCGCTGATCACAGAGTCAGACTGTGAGGGAGCCGGAGCGATGTTTCAGGTGACGACTCTTCCGATGGAAGAGCTTCCCCGCACGGAAGATGGCAATGTCGATTACAGCCAGGATTTCTTCGGTGCGCCGACAAGCCTTACCGTTTCCGGTCAGCTTGAAGGCGAGCTGGGGGCAATGGCACTCGGTTGCATCTATACTTTCGGTCCCACGTTCCGTGCAGAGAACTCAAACACACCCCGTCATCTTTCGGAGTTCTGGATGATTGAGCCGGAAATGGCATTCTATGATGTCAATGACAACATGGATCTTGCCGAGGAATTTATCAAGTATTGCATCAACTATGCGCTTGACCACTGCAAGGATGACATTCAGTTCCTCAACGACCATTTCGACAAAGAGCTGATCGACCGTCTGAAATTTGTTGTCGAGAATGACTTTGTACGTCTTCCTTATACAGAGGGTGTGAAAATTCTTGAGGAAAGCGGTGAGAAATTCGAATTCCCTGTTTACTGGGGTGCGGATCTTGCTTCCGAGCATGAGCGTTATCTTGTGGAGAAGCATTTCAAACGTCCGGTCATGCTTACCGATTATCCCAAGGAAATCAAGGCGTTCTACATGAAACTCAATGAAGACGGCAAAACCGTGAGAGGCATGGATGTCCTTTTCCCGCAGATCGGTGAGATAATCGGCGGTTCGCAACGTGAGGAGAATTATGATGTTCTCCGCTCGCGCATGGAGGAACTCGGCATGGCAGACATGCCCTGGTATATGGACACACGCAAGTTCGGCACCGTGCCGCACTCCGGTTTCGGTCTCGGGTTTGAACGTCTGGTTCTTTTTGTTACAGGAATGCAGAATATCCGTGATGTGATTCCATTTCCACGTTATCCGAAAAACTGCAATTTCTAAAATCATTGCAATTTAAATTGAAAGCGAGGATAATCACAATAATGACATTGATTCTTTTCGGGTTTACTCTCTTCGGGGAGGAAATCCGAAAAGACTCTATTATTGTGAGTCTTATAACCTGCTCTCCCGGTTCGGAAATTTATGAGCTCTGCGGTCATGAGGCGGTACGTGTGCGCGGCATACTTCACGGTCAGCCTGTAGATTCCATATGGAATTACGGAGTGTTTGATTTCACAGAACCCAATTTTATTTATCGGTTTGTCAAAGGAGAAACCGACTATCGTCTTGCGGGTTATCCGTTTTATTGGTTTCTGCCTGAATATCAGGAAGCAGGCAGAACGGTGACGGAGCAAGACCTAAACCTCTCCCAGACGGAAGCATCGCGTTTCCTGAATATTCTCAGGGAAGAGGCTAAACCCGAAAACTGCAAGTATCGTTATAACTACGTCAAAGACAACTGCGCCACCCGCATTGTCTGGCGACTCGATTCCGCTGTTGATTCCAGAATTATATATCCTGATGATGTCAGATACGGCACATTCAGAGAAGAGATGCGAGCCTATCATCATAACTACCCATGGTATCAGTTTGGCATAGATCTCGCACTCGGAGGCGGTCTTGACCGTCCTGTCAGAGGGCGTGACGAGATGTTCGTTCCGATGGAGATGATGGAAAAGGCAGGTGCCGCCCATTTCGCGGATGGTCGCCCGCTGGTGAAAGAAAGCAGGGTGATTCTTGAGAAGCGGGGAGAGCCTGTTCTTCCTCCGACTCCATGGTATATGACACCTATGGCTTTCGGTGTGGCATTTCTGTCGCTCTCGCTGCTGGCGTGCGGCTGGCAGCTATGGAAAAAGAAAGTATTATCTGTATTTTATACGATTTGGTTCGGAATTTGCGGTATTGCAGGGTGTGTGGTGTTTTTTCTTGTGTTTTTTTCGGAACACGAGGCGACATCTCCCAATCTTCTTCTCATCTGGCTCAATCCGCTGCAGCTTTTGATGGCGGTATGCGTGTTAGGTCGGAAATTACGCTACGGAGCACTTGCTCTTGCGTGGTATAATATTATAGCGGTAGGCAGCCTTCTGATTGTATGGCCATTCCAGATACAGAGCGCCAGTCCGGCGGTTTTTCCGATGATGGGTGCCACAGTTGTGCTTGCAATAGCATATGCGCTTGTCATTATGCGAAAAGGTAAATTTAACAATGAAAAGAATATTATCAACAGTGCTGTGCGGTCTTGCCACAATGAACGTGGCGGTTCAGGCAGCCCACGACGAGGGGGAACGCCCAAGACTCGTGGTGGGAATTGTCGTTGATCAGCTCCGCACTGATTACATAGAGTTTCTGCAGTCATACTTCACAGACCGTGGTTTCAAGCGGCTGATGAAGGATGGCGCTTATATACGCGACATCGATTTCAAGGTGAAGGGACTTGATGCCGCAACAGCCACCGCAATGCTCTATACCGGAGCATATCCGGCAAATACCGGTGTGGCTTCCGAATCCGTGTATGATCCTGTCACCAGGAAGATGCAGCCTGCGCTCCTGGATTCCAAGACATTGGGGAATTTCACCAACGACTCTTATTCTCCGGAGAATCTGCGCCTTTCCACACTCAGTGACGAGCTTGCCGTAGACGGTCTTGCTCTTTCGTCGATCTATTCGTTTGCCGCTGATCCTCAGCTTGCGGTCATAATGACCGGCCATGCCGGCACCGGGGCATGCTGGATCAATGAAAACACCGGAAACTGGGCGACTACTACCTATTACAAGAATCTCCCCGCGCCAGTCAGCGCACGCAACTATTCATATTCCGTAGCATCGCGAATCGACACGATGCAGTGGAAGCCCTCTATTCCGATTGAAAAATTCCCCGGACTTCCGCAGCAGAAAAAGATATATCCGTTCCGACACATGTTCCCTCGTTCCGACAAGGAGGTTTACCGCCGTTTCAGCGCGTCGCCTGTCGGAAACGCGGAGGTTACGGACGTTGCCATAGAATGTCTGAAGCAGATGAAGATCGGCAGCAACGGCAATGCGGTCGATATGATCAATGTCGGATATACGCTGGCACCATACAAATATGTTTCCGATGGTGATTTCCGTGCCGAACTTACAGACGCTTATCTGAGGCTTGACAGCCAGCTCGGCAGATTGTTCGAGGCTATCGACAAATATGTGGGTGCCGGAAATGCGGTAATATGGCTTTCATCTACCGGTTATTATGACGATGCCGTGATAGATGACAAGAAATACAGGATTCCGACCGGAGAGTTCTCGATGAAAAGGGCGGAATCGCTGCTAAATTCATACCTTTCCGCCCTTCACGGCAATGCTGATTATGTGGTCGCATTCAGGGGTAGCCATCTCTATCTTGACCATAGTCTTTTAGAGGAAAAAAAACTTGATGTCAGTGACGTTGTGGCAGATGCGAGAAGTTTTCTCGCCAGAATGAGCGGTGTGTCGGATGCTTTCACTTTATATGACATACTTTCTCCCCGCACTACCGAACAGGAACGTCTCCGACTCTCTGTAGACCCTAAGAAGGGGGGCGACATATTTGTGACATTCAATCCCGGCTGGGCTGTTGTGGATGATCTGGATTATCCGGTCACGTCGCATCCTGTCAGGGAAACTCCTGTGCTTACACCGGCATTTATCGTAGCTCCGGGAATAGTGCCACAGAAAATATCGCTTCCTGTAGATGCCACAGCTCTGGCACCGACAGTAAGCAGCATACTCCGGATCCGCTCTCCGAACGGGGCGGTATCAAAACCTCTTCTTCTCGAAAGGCACTGACGAGTGTGTGACAAGATAAATATGCAGCCTCTTGGCTGAATGATATTAAACAGAAAAAAATTAAACATCATAATGATATCTAAATTATTACATAAAATTTTTGGCGACCAGTCGGAGCGTGCGGTCCGTCCGCTCTGGCAGCGTCTTGAGAAAGAGATCAATCCCATAAGCGCACAGATCACGGAGATTTCAAACGACGAGCTTAGAGGACGTATCAATGCTATCCGTGACCGCATACGAGGTGGTGCGCAGGAATATAAAGATCAGATGGCTGCCGTTCGCGCAGAAATCGAGACTCTTGATTACGACAAGCGCGAGCCGCTGTGGAAGAAAATAGATGATCTCCGCGAAGGGATGTTCGACAATTATGCGAAAGAACTTGACGCGGCATTGCCGGAGGTTTTCGCGGTTGTCAAGGAGACGGCACGCCGTTTCAAGGAGAATGACACCATCGAGGTTACAGCCTCTCAGGCAGACCGGGAGCTTGCCGCAGCCGGCAAGGACTTCGTGACAATAGACGGAGACAAGGCTATCTATAAGAACGAATGGATGGCTGGCGGTAATCTCATGAAGTGGGATATGATGCATTATGATGTGCAGCTTATCGGAGGTATGGTGCTCCACGGTTTGATGAACAATGGAAAGGTAACCAACAATATCGCGGAGATGGCTACAGGTGAGGGAAAGACCCTTGTGGCTACCTTGCCGGTGTTCCTGAATGCACTTACGGGAGAGGGTGTGCACGTGGTTACCGTTAACGATTATCTTGCGAAACGAGACTCGGAATGGATGGGACCGTTGTATCAGTTCCATGGACTGACTGTGGACTGCATCGACAAAACGCAGCCCAACTCCGAAGAGCGCCGTAACGCATATCGTTGTGACATAACGTTCGGAACCAACAACGAATTCGGTTTCGACTATCTCCGCGACAATATGGCTGTGCAGACTGAAGACCTCGTTCAGCGTGACGAACATTATTACGCGATTGTCGATGAGGTTGACTCGGTTCTTATAGACGACGCGAGAACTCCGCTTATCATCTCCGGTCCTGTGCCCAAAGGTGACGACCAGATGTTCAACGACTTCAAGCCCAACGTGGAGAAGGTCGTGAACGCCCAGCGCAAACTTGCCCAGAATCTCCTTCTCGATGCCAAGGACAAGATTGCCAAAGGTGAGACGGAAGAAGGCGGACTCGCGCTCTTCCGTGTTTACAAGGCTCTCCCGAAACATGGTCCGTTGATCCGTTATCTGAGCGAGGACGGAATCAAGCAGCTCATGCTTAAGGTCGAGGCAAAATATATGCAGGACAACAACCGCGAGATGCCGAAGGCGGTTGAACCGCTCTTCTTTGTGATAGATGAGAAAAACCATTCCATTGAGCTTACCGACAAGGGTATAGAAGTGCTTACAGGCACGACCCAGGATCCGGAGTTCTTCATTCTTCCCGATATTGCCGCCCAGTTGTCGGCGGTTGAGAACGAAGACCTGACTGCCGATGAAAAGCGTGAGAAAAAAGATCAGCTTCTTCAGAATTATGCAATCAAGGCGGAGCGTGTGCATACCGTCAATCAGCTTCTCAAGGCATACACTCTCTTTGACAAGGATGTGGAATATGTGATCGATGACAATAAGATCAAGATCGTTGACGAGCAGACCGGACGTATCATGGAGGGACGCCGTTATTCCGACGGACTTCATCAGGCAATCGAGGCTAAGGAGGGTGTGAAGGTTGAGGCGGCAACTCAGACTTACGCTACAATCACATTGCAGAACTATTTCCGTATGTATCGTAAACTTGCCGGTATGACAGGTACCGCGATGACCGAGGCTGGAGAGTTCTATGACATCTACAAGCTCGATGTGATTGAGATTCCTACCAACCGTCCTGTCATCCGCGATGATATGAACGACCGTGTATACCGCACGAAGAAGGAGAAGTACGCGGCTGTCATTCAGGAAGTGGAAGACATGGTAAACGCAGGGCGTCCGGTGCTTGTCGGAACCACCTCTGTGGAAATTTCCGAACTTCTTTCAAAGATGCTGAAACTGCGTAAGATCCCTCACCAGGTGCTGAATGCCAAGCTGCACCAGAAAGAGGCTGATATCGTCGCACAGGCTGGTCAGAAAGGTACTGTCACTATCGCGACCAATATGGCGGGTCGTGGTACGGACATCAAACTCTCCGACGAGGTCAAGGCAGCAGGCGGTCTTGCCATCATCGGCACGGAACGTCATGAGTCTCGTCGTGTGGACCGTCAGCTCAGAGGTCGAGCCGGTCGTCAGGGAGACCCGGGCAGTTCTGTGTTCTTCGTGTCGTTTGAAGACACAGTCATGCGTCTTTTCGCCAATGACCGCGTTGTCAAGATGCTTGACCGTCTTGGCTTCAAGGAGGGAGAGATGATTGAAAACAGCATGGTCACCAAATCCATAGAGAACGCTCAGAAACGTGTCGAGGAAAACAACTTCGGCATCCGTAAACGTCTTGTGGAATATGACGACATCATGAATGCCCAGAGAAAGGGAGTGTACGGTCGCCGTCAGAACGCGCTCAAAGGTGAACGTATAGGTACGGACATCGCTAATATGGTCTATGAGCTTGCCGGTGAACTCGCAAACCGCAAGTATTCAAGCTATGATGAATTTACAGAGGATGTGAACAAGTCTCTTGCAATCGAGGCTCCGGTCAGCGAGACGGAATTCAGCAAAATCGACTCGCGTGATCTGACTGACCGCCTTGCCGAAGAGGCGATGAATACATTCGCACGCAATAAGGAGAAGATGGCTAATACCGCAGCTCCGTATATCAAGGAGTTTGTAGAGGAACGTGGCGCGCAGGGTATGATAGGCGTGCCTGTGACCGATGGTCGTCGCATGTTCAATATCCGTGCGGATATAGGAGATTGCTATGCCGACGGGTGCAAATCTCTTACCAAAGCGTGGGAAAAGACAGTTCTGTTGTCTTCGATAGACAAGGCATGGCAGGAGCAGCTCCGCGAAATGGATGAGCTTCGCAAATCAGTTCAGAATGCCTCTTATGAGCAGAAAGACCCGCTTGTGATCTACAAGATCGAGGCGTTCGAGCTTTGGAAGAAGATGCTCTATGAGATGAACTCCAAGTCGGTTGCCACTCTTATGAGAGGCAGGCTTGCGGTAGTGGATTACGAGGAAGCAAAAGAAGCCGAGGCAAAAGCTGCCGAAGCGCGTGCGATGCAGGAGCAGGCAACGCAGGCTCAAGCGCGTTCTTCATACAATCCGTATGCAAACTACAGCACCACACGCGATGCATACCCCGGGGAGAGCGCACAGCGTCAGGCTGCAGCAAGCGTGAACCGTCCCGCTCCCGCGCAGCAACCGGTCAAGGCAGGTCCCAAAATCGGCCGTAATGATCCCTGTCCTTGCGGCTCTGGCAAAAAATACAAGAACTGTCACGGTAAAAACATGTAGAATATGGAATATTTTGTAATAATAAATGGTGTTCAGTCCGGTCCGCTTTCAAAGGACCGGCTGATGACTGCCGGCATACAGCCTGATTCATATGTGTGGCGTCAGGGACTTGCCGACTGGGTGAAGGCTGATACTCTTCCCGAACTTGCCGACATATTTATGAGGGATTCCGCTTTTGGCGGATATGCGCGTCCCGAGGAGTCGCTTGATCCATATGCAAGCCGGGCTCACCGTATGCCGCAGCCCCCTTATGGCGGTAATGGTTATGGCAACACACCTCCGGATCCCTACACCGTGTATGGTCGTGCCAACGAACCGATACCTCACACCAACTGGCTGCCCTGGGCAATTGTAGGCACAATCTTCGGTGCTCTTTTCTCTTGTATAGGAATGATTTTCGGTATAATAGGCATAACGAAAGCTAATGCCGCCAACAAGTTCTATAACGAAGGATTCGGGGAGAACGGCGACATGAGCAATTCCTCGGCACGCACAATGACTATCATCGCTCTTGTGCTCGGCGGCATCGGTTTTCTCTTGACAGTCACCGGTACGACCAGTATGCTTATAAACCAGATTGCCGGTTTGGGTAATTGACAGCAGACAGGATGGCTCTTTATTTCGCAATGATCGACGGCGAGCGCCGGGGACCGTTCACACTTGATGCCCTCCATGAGGCGGGAGTCACCCCCGACACGTATGTGTGGTCCAAAGGAATGTCTGACTGGGAACAGGCAGCCGATGTGGCGGATATCTGCAGGTATTACAGGCAGAGAATCTTCGATAAACTGCATCCTGTGCCGATAGTGGCAGAGCAACCTGCTGTGCCTGAGGCTGAGGAGACTCGGGAAGCCGGAGACGGAGGCTATCCTTTCCCGATGCCTCAGGATGACCCGGAGGAGATTGATTATGCGCCGGTGTCTCTGCTGACTGTGTCGATACTATTGACATTGCTGTGTTTCCCTCCGACCGGATTTGTCGCGATATATTATTCTGTAATGTCGCGTAAGGCATGGGACCAGTATCAGCGCGGTGAATCCAGGCAGGGAAAGGATTTATATACGGCTGATGAAAAAATGGGGTACCGCCGTGCGGCTCACGATTGTGCGCGAAATGCCAAAATGTGGGTTGGAATAACATTCTTTCTCGGGATGATATTGTATGCGTTTCTTGTAAACATGAACAGCAGCTTTTAAATCAAGTACTTGACGATTACCTATGGAATATGAATTGATTCTCCGTATGATAAGAGACAGGTTCGGTGCCGGAGAGGGGGATTTTGTGCCTCTACATGCACCGACGTTCTCGGGAAATGAAAAGAAATACCTTGACGAATGCATCGACTCGACATTTGTGTCGAGTGTCGGTGCGTTCGTTGACCGTTTTGAGAGGGACATTGCCGAATATACTGGTGCACGCAGGGCGGTGGTATGTGTCAGCGGAACCAACGCCCTTCACATGGCACTGATGCTTGCCAGTGTCGAAAGAGATGACGAGGTGCTCACTCAATCTCTGTCGTTTATAGCCACGTGCAATGCCATATCCTACATAGGGGCGCATCCTGTCTTCATCGATGTGGATTATGACACTATGGGGCTTTCTCCGGCTGCTCTCAGGGAATGGCTTGAAAAACATACGGTTAAAGATGCCGGTAATGTTTTGAGGAACAAGTCTACAGGACGTAGGGTGAAGAGTGTCGTGCCTATGCATACATTCGGGCATCCATGCCGGATTGACGAGATAGCATCGATATGCGATGAGTATTGCCTTGAACTTGTGGAGGATGCTGCAGAAAGCATTGGTTCCTTTTATAAAGGGAAGCATACGGGCACTTTCGGAAGAATAGGTGCGATCAGTTTCAACGGAAATAAGACAATAACTACCGGAGGTGGCGGAATGCTTCTTTTCAATGACGAGAAACTCGCCGACCTCGCCAAACATCTGACCACTCAGGCGAAAGTTCCGTCGCGGTGGGAATTCATACATGACCATATAGGTTATAACTACCGTATGCCCAACATCAATGCCGCTCTCGGGTGTGCACAGCTGGAGGAAATTTCAGGTTTTCTTGCCTCGAAAAGAAAGACTGCCGAAATATACAGGGAATTTTTCGCATCGGAACCCGGAGGAATAAAGTTTATGGCGGAACCGACAGAGTCGGTGTCAAATTATTGGCTCAACGCGATTGCGTTTCCCACTCGCGAGGAACGCGACCGTTTCCTGCAATACAGTAACGACCACGGTGTGATGACTCGCCCGATATGGGAGCTGATGTGGCGTCTGCCGATGTTTGAGCACTGTGAGCGCGATTCGCAGACCAATACCGTCTTGCTTGCAGACACAATAGTGAATCTGCCGTCATCGGTCAAGCTTGAATCATAAAAGCCGGATTGCAGATGGAGAAAGAGCTGATACTGATAGGCGGCGGAGGACATTGCCGCTCTGTGATAGAGGCTGTGGAAAGCAGTGGCAGAAAGATTCGAGGAATATTGGATTTGCCGGAACTTATAGGAACCGAAGTGTCAGGTTATCCTGTCATAGGCTCTGACGATGATATATCCGGGTTTGTGGATGATTGTGAATTTATTGTCACTATCGGATCAATAGAAAATTCCGTTCCACGCCAGAAACTGCATCGCCGGGTAAAGGATGCCGGTGGAATACTTGCCACTGTTGTGGCGTCTACCGCTTTTCTGTCACCTCGTGCAAGCATTGGAGCGGGAACCGTACTGTTGCATCAGTCAGTAGTAAACTCGGCGGCGAAGGTAGGTGAGAGCGTCATAGTCAATACCGGAGCCATAATCGAGCACGATGCATCGGTAGGAGATCTGACGCATGTCTCGACAGGTGCGAAAGTCAACGGGGCATGCAGCGTGGGAGCACGTTGTTTTGTAGGAAGCGGCGCCGTGATGGTGCAGGGGACTTCCATATGCGATGACGTCTTTCTCGGAGCCGGTTCTCTGCTTGCCAAAGACGCGGTTCTCCCTGGAACATATGTCGGATTTCCGGCAAGAAAACTCAAGTGATTATGATACGTATTATAGCAGAAGCGGGAGTGAATCACAACGGTTCGCTTGAAATGGCGAAATCTCTTGTAGATGCCGCTGCGGATGCCGGTGCGGATTTTGTCAAATTCCAGACATTCAAGGCTGAAAAGCTCGTGACCGCAGATGCCGGGAAGGCGGAATACCAGAAAAAGAATATGAACGGCTCCGATTCCTCGCAATTGCAGATGCTGAAAAATCTTGAGCTTGGCGAGGACGATCATCGGGAACTTATGGATTATTGCGAGAGGAAAGGAATCAGATTCCTGTCGACACCTTTTGATCTTGACAGCGTTGATTTTCTGCATTCGCTCGGTCTGAAAATCTGGAAAATTCCCTCAGGCGAGATAACCAACTATCCTTATCTGCGTAAGATAGCGGGATATAATGAGGAGGTCGTGATGTCTACCGGAATGTGTGAAGTTTCTGATGTCGCAGCGGCAATGAATGCCCTGGCTGAGAATGGCCAGGATCTTGCCAAGGTGACGCTCCTTCACTGCAACACCCAGTATCCCACACCTATGGCAGACGTGAATCTGCGGGCGATGCTCTCCTTGCGTGACTTCTCGGAGAAAGTGGGTTTCTCCGATCATACTGTCGGAATAGAAATTCCGGTTGCGGCTGCCGCTCTTGGCGCAACGGTGATTGAAAAGCATTTCACACTTTCCCGCGACCTTCCGGGACCCGATCACCGGGCATCGCTTGAACCTATGGAACTTAAGGCAATGGTCGCGGCGATAAGGAATGTAGAGACAGCTCTCGGTGACGGACGCAAGCGAGTGTCTCCTTCGGAGTCTGCGAATGTTGCAGTGGCTCGTAAAAGCATTGTCGCTTCCTGCAATATAAAGAGAGGAGAGGTGCTGACAGAAAACAATATGACGGCAAAGCGCCCCGGACATGGCATTTCACCGATGAGATGGCGGGAGGTCGAAGGCACCCGTGCAATCCGTGATTTCAATCCCGACGAAATGATTGAAATCGATGATATTCTCTAATATATAAACACCTTATTGAAATTGCGTAAGATTTGTGTCGTTACCGGAACCCGTGCCGAATATGGAATCCTCAGCGGATTAATGAAAAGGCTTAAGGATACAGATGGCGTGTGCCTTCAGATTGTTGCCACCAACATGCATCTGTCGGCTGCCTATGGCATGACTGTGAATGAAATTATAGAAGACGGTTTTGATGTTGATGTCAGGATTCCATTGCCGCTTGATGATGATTCCCATTGCGGCACTGTCAAGGCAATGAGTGTTGCCATGTCTGGATTCGCAGATGCCTTCTTCCGTTTGGCTCCCGATCTTGTGTTGATACTTGGAGACCGTTACGAGATATTGGCGGCGGCTTCCGCCGCTATTATATTCGGCATACCTGTGGCTCACCTTCACGGAGGGGAAATCACGGAAGGCGCTTATGACGATTCAATCAGGCATGCCATAACAAAACTTTCGACATTTCATTTTACTTCCACTGAGGAGTATCGCCGGAGGGTGATTCAGATGGGGGAAGAACCGGAGAGAGTATTCAATGCGGGAAGTCCTGCCGTGGATGCTATCACTCATTTTACGCCTATGACGAGGGTTGAATTGGAGAATAGTCTCGGTGTGTCACTTGCCGAAGAATTTGTTGTCGTCACTTTTCATCCCGTCACCATGCAGCCTGGAGAGGCGTCGTTGCAGACAACGGCTTTGTTGGAAGCCTTGGAAACGGTTGTATTGAAAGATGCAGAGGAGGGTGTCGTGAGTGTCTTGTTTACTATGCCCAATTCAGACACGGAAGGCAGGACGGTGGCAGCACTTGTCGGGGATTGGTGCGAGGAAAGTGTCGGACGAGCCCTTGCAGTCAAGTCATTGGGACGGGACCGGTACTATTCCGCATTGGCGCATGCCGCAGCAGTTATTGGCAATTCATCGAGCGGAATAATAGAGGCTCCATCGTTCGGGATTCCGACTCTTGATATAGGTGACCGGCAGAAAGGGCGCACAAGGGGTAATACGGTCATTGGATGCGTTCCGGAGAGGGATGGCATCATTTCCGGTTTGGAGCGTGTTCTGTCGGCTGAGGTGAGAGAATTTTGTTATAATAATGGAAATAATCCTTATCATAAACCTGGCACGGTTGAGTTTATTCATGAAAAACTGTTGGGTCTGCCGTTACATCGGTGCATGACCAAAAGCTTCTACGATCTTGATCACTTTTTTATTGACAAGCTATGAGAAATCTCGATAAATTGATAGACCTTATTTCGGATGAGGCAAAGATCCGCCTTCCGAGAGAAATGTGGCAAGAACTGTTCTTTTATGCATCGGTCCGGTCACTTAAACGGCGCGAAGCCTTGATTGATGCCGGAGAGTATGATCCCGACGTTTATTTTGTTGCATCCGGTCTGATAAGGGGCACGTTTATGGATAAGACGTCAGAGCGTACGGCAGGTTTTGCGTTGCCGGGCACGTTGCTCATATCTTTCCATTGTTTTTACGAACAGGACGCATCATATTATCGTTTTGAAGCGTGTGTGCCTTCGAAAGTGGTCAGGATTCCGTCAGCCGTGTTCAGAATGATGACAGAAAAGTATCACCAGTTCGCCCTTTGGGTAATGGAGGCGAATCAGAACCAGCTTTATCATGCCGAACTGAAAAACCGGCTTATATCCGGAGATGCCAAAGAGAGGTTGCGACAGCTGATCGAGGGTTGGCCGGAAATTATACTCAAAGTCTCTTCCAAGCACCTTGCTTCATATCTTGGTATAACCGAGGTGCATTTGAGCCGCATAAAAAGCGAGATATTAAAGGAGGGTAAAAAATGATTTGTTAACATGGGTTAACGTTTCAGGAATTTTATTGTAATAACTTTACAGCGAAAGCTTGATGTGTGCACATCAAAAACAGTTATTCATTAAATTCCAGAGACTATGAAAAGAATTAGCCTATTACTTGTGGCGTTGTCTGCCACATCTCTTGTGTCATTATCTCAGTCCATGCTGATGGAATTGCCCGGAAAGGTAATATCGGAAACAGGCAGCCATGCCGAACACAATGAAGGAAGACTTGTCAGCACATTGTCGAAACGAGATAGAACCCGCGCGTCGGATCTTGACGTCACAGCCGTTACATATAATGAGCCGGCGAATCTTTTCACAATGGGTTACACCCCAAATTTAAGTTATTACAGCCATGTAGTAAGACGCGGTGCGGCATATAGTGCCCATACATGGAGAAACACCTCGGACGCACTTGAGGCGGAAGGTTATTCTTTTGTATGGACATATGATTCTCCTGAAGGTCCGGGACAAGGTGGGTTATTGTTAAATTCGAACACAAAAGATCTTACAGTGACATATCCCTTCAATAACGGCTGGTGGTGTGCCCCTGTGTTGTCTGCGAAAAAAATGGCTGAATTAACATATTCACCCTCTTTCAAATATAGATTTGGAGGTCCAAGTGTCATAATTTTCAATGAAGGCGCTTTGGATTTTGGCATGACAACTTATTCGGAGATGCTATATAGGGATGTTAACGGCAAAAGAACAACTACATTCGGATCTCTCAAGTATCTGCCCACGGCAAGCGACCCATATTCGGTTACGAAATGGACCCCGGTCTTCCCGGATAAGAAGGATTTGAAAATGAAAGGTTTCTATAATATCTTCCATAAACCGGATGCACCCTACGCAATAACCAAGATCTGGGGATGGATAGAATATACAGCATTAAAGGAGACAAAATTGACAATGACCCTTTATAAACTTGATGAGAAGGGTGAACCTACAGATGAGGTCATTGCTGTTGGAGAGAATATATAAAGGCAGGGGCGGATAAATCAATATTGTTCAATCTCAAACGCCCCGGAACGGATGGCGACATGTCTCCAATAACTATAGATTGCGGTTTTATAGCCGTTTTGGAGGGATTTTCCACAGAGGGAGCTTTCTCTAAATTGCAGCCGATATTAGGATCCGGCACTGTATGGGAAGGTGGAGATGAATGCCCTTGGGCATATAACTGCGGTGTAATGTTGTCTTGGAATGAAGGTGGTGCTGAAAAACAGGGATATTTCCATGACAGTAAGATATATGACGAAGGCAGGGGGAGCACAAAGAAACTTTGTGCATGTGATTTCTTATGGATGGTTGACGGGGATTTTGCCTGGATTTTTGAGAAATCCGGTATCTCGGAATTGACAATACCGTTGACAGGAGGTTCGGAGAACCTTACGTTCAACACATATTATCCTTTGAATGACACCAATGTGACGATCACGAAAGATGCGGAATGGCTTGATTTCTCAGTTTCAGCAGCATCTGAAGTTGCATCTGATAATGGACTAAAAGTGACTGCATCCCCGTCAGATGAAGCCCGCGAGGGGTATATCACCATCTCCGGACCTGCCATGAATTATGTTTTGAAGGTTAAGCAGACGGATTCATCCGCAGTGGAGAGTATTTCCGTAGATGACATGATAATTGCCACGGAGTATATGGATATTGCAGGAAGGATGCTTGATTCTGCTCCATCGAAAGGAGTCTTCATAAAGGTAGACATTTATTCAAATGGAGAACGGAAAGTGTCTAAATGTATTAAATGATTGGTAAGTAAGAAAAATTAACCGATGTGTGCAGATAATGAAATCTTGCACTATAAAACAACAACGTTTTTTATATGCGTATTAATTTTTTTTACTTAAGAAGATAGCTATTTGCTTGATATATAGGCGATGTCATTAGTTTTAATGATGTCGCCTTTTGAATTTTATTTGCTTTTTAAATATGATATTTTAGGTTAATTTTAGCTGTCAGAATTAATGAAAATAGGGAAATTATTATGTAATAGTTAATTTCTTTATGCATTTTTTTTGAATATGATTTATTTTACTAACTTTGCATATAAATATTATTTTCTTTGTATAAAAGCGTAAGAGATTTTTTAGATCTCGTATCCTTTAGTAATTGACACGCTACATGAATTTGATGGCGTGTTTAAGAAGTAGGGACAAATTTATATCAGGAAGTAATCTTTGAAATATATTATTAACAATTAAACAACAACAGCTTATGCAGAAAAGCAAACTTCTGATGTGCATAATGCTTGTAGCAGCGATTTTTTGCTCAGGCACAGCACAAGGAGCAGGCGCAGGCACCCCGAAGAAGGGAGTGATTCGCGTGAAGCTGCAACCTGAAATGGCTCTGAAGGTGGGACATGCCCCCCTGATGCAGTCGAAAGGAGCAGTGACTACGGGTATCACACCTTTTGACAGGGCGGCACGCGATGTGAAAGCGGTCAGTATTCGTCCGATGCTTCCGTATGTGGAGAAATTCGCAAAACAGAGAGCGAAATACGGACTTGACCGCTGGTATGTGATAAATTTTGATGAGACGGTTTCCCCCGAGGAAGCACGGAAGATTTTCGCGACAACCGCAGGTGTCGAGCGTTCCGAGCTCGTTACTCCGATGTCGCTGCAGGAAGGTGCGAAAGGCTTCCGCAAACTTGATCGTTCCCAAGTGGTTAAAGCCGCCGGGGCGATGCCCTTCAATGATCCATACCTGCCTAAACAGTGGCATTACCAGAACTTCGGTGATATCCCCTACAGTGTGGCGGGTGCGGATATTAACTTGTTCAATGCTTGGAAAACCACGACCGGAAGCAAGGACGTGCTCGTGGCGATAATTGACGGCGGTGTGGATTATACTCACGAAGATCTTGCCGCCAATATTTATGTTAATGAAGCCGAGCTTAATGGCAAGGATGGCGTGGACGATGACGGCAACGGTTATCCTGATGATATTTACGGGTGGAACTTCTGTACCAACGAAGCCAAGATATATCCTCATTCCCATGGTACTCACGTTGCCGGAACTGTTGCCGCAGTCAACAATAACGGTATCGGTGTAGCCGGTGTGGCAGGTGGTGACGGAACTCCGGGGTCCGGTGTGAAAATGATCTCCTGCCAGGTGTTCGATTCCCGTTCCGGTACTGCAGAAGGAGATTTCGCAGCTGCTATCGTATATGCTGCTGAAAAAGGTGCTACCATAGCTCAATGTTCATGGGGTTGGCCCGGTGACGGTTATTATGAGCAGGCTGTGCTTGATGCAATTGATTATTTCACAGCTGAGGCGCGATCCGATAACATGAAAGGCGGACTCTGTATCTTCGCTATGGGTAATGAAGGAAAGACCGGTAACTACTACCCCGGCTGTTATGAAAAGGTTATCGGAGTTGCGGCAATGACTTCCGAGTTGACGCCGGCTTCGTATTCCTGTAACGGTCCCGGTACGGACATCGTGGCTCCGGGTGGTCTTCTGGACTATGGTGAGGCACAAGGTGTGCTTTCAACACTTCCCGGCAATGAATACGGTTACAATGAAGGAACGTCAATGGCTACTCCGCATGTTTCCGGTGTCGCCGCTCTTGTCCTTTCAAAATATGGCTCACCGACATTCATCAACGAGACTCTGCGTACCCAGCTTCTGACTTCCGTGAATGACTTCTATGGTTATGGAAACAACAGCAGTGTTGAAGGTCTATTCGGAAGCGGTTATCTTGACGCTACAAAAGCTGTGAGCATGAATGCTACCGGTGCTCCTGATGCTGTTTCCGATTTTGAGCTTACGGCTACTCAGGACAATATCAATGTTTCCTGGAAAGTTCCGGCATCTCCCGACAATAATGTCAATAATCATATTGTATATTATTCTACCGAACCATTCACGGCGGAGAGCGATCTGACCAAGCTTCCGAGTGTGGTCGTAGACTCCAAGTTCCTTAACTCGGGCGATCCTTGTTCGGTTGAATTGAATAATCTGAATAACCTTACGACATATTATGTCGCAGTGCAGGCTGTAAACCGTTGGGGCAAGGCGTCATTACTGTCTCCGGTTAAGTCGATCAAAACGAATGCCGGACCGAAGATGACTATAGCAGAGTCTTCGTTAAGTATGACTGCCACGGCTGCGACTCCTGTCGTGACATCCAGCCTTACAATTGGAAACGAAGCGGAAGGTCTGCTCAAATGGGCTGCTGCAAAACGCACTGTCAGCGTTATTACGCAGTCAAGACGTCCTCTTCCCGGAACTGTAAGGCCATTCCAGGGTCAGCTTTCGACTACAGCCGCAAATCTCGCAGCCGTAGCTGCGTCTGCCGAATATGATGCCGACGACTATCCTGCCGAGATATATTCTTATGAACTCCTGTATGCCATGATCGGCGAGTCTGACAAGACATTGCCAAATTCGCTGGCACAGTGGTTCAAGGTGGATCCCGATAAATATCCCGACGGTTTTAACCTTACCGACCTGTATTTTGAGGCTCCTTTGTCGGGTGCATATGGTGCTGATCCCAAGATAAGCATTTATAAGGGAGATGTGTCAATTTCCAATGCAACCCTGATCACGGATGTTAAATATGATTTCTTTGCCTACAATTACAACATACCTCTCAAGCAGCAGATTCATTTTGCTCCCGGAGAGTCGTTCTGGGTTGTGGCTCACTATGACGCAGGTCAGGAAGGCTATCCTTTGGGCATGGCTAAGACTTCTATCCAGGGAGCTGCCTCAAACAGCTTCATGAGTAACGACATGGGTAAGACTTGGGTTCAGCTTTCAACTGCCCTTAAAGGCAGTATATACGAATCGCTGGCTGATACATTCGTATGGGGCGTAAAGGCGCGTTCACTCAATCCGGACTGGAGTGAGATGCTTGAGCTTGATCCGCTTTCAGGAACTGTAAAGAACGGCGAAACCCAGACTGTTACAGTGAAGGCAGACGGACGCAAGTTCGTGAATGGCGATTACAAGATGACTGTCAATATTTCTACCAATGAGAGCGAGAACAAATTGAAGAGCGTTCCTGTTACTATTGCAGTAAGTGGAAACGAACCTTCTGTCACAGTTCCCAAAGTTGTTGATTTTGGCAGCATGCTTACCGGTCAGAGCAAGACAATCGTTGTTGAAGTTTATAACAAGGGCTACGGATCTTTCCGCGGTTCCAAAAATTCGGCAGGTATATATGCTCAGAATATCATTTCAAGCTCAGAGCATTTCCAAGGTCCGAAATCTGTGCAAAGCGGTTTCCCTGCGCGTACTACTACAAAACTTGAACTAACCTACGCTCCCAAAGAAGCGGGATCTCATTCCGGCACCATAACATTCAAAGATGCAGATGGTCGTGAAGTCAAGATCCTTGTAAGGGGTGTCGCAACCGAACCCGCCAAGCTAACTGTGGATCCTGCTGTCGTGGATGCGGGTACCCTTACACTCGGTGAAGAACCCAAAGAACTTTCGTTCAAGATTTCGAATACAGGTAAATATCCTCTTGAGTATGTGTTCCCGAAATTCTCAGATGAGACAATTGAGGGTGCTGCAAAACTTCACAAGTTCGGTTATACCGTTTCTTCAACTCTTGATGGCTACAATTCATTCGAATATGAAGCTGCGCCGGCTCTTGTGAATGCAGTGGATATAACATCCGGATTCAATGACAAGGCTTATATTTCAAAAGCGATTTCACTCGGATTCTCTTTCCCTTATTATGGAAAGAATTATGACAAGGTTTATGTAACTTCTTATGGAGGTTTGCTTTTCTCTCTAAGTGACTTGACGTTCAGGGCACCCCTTACGGAGACCTCCGTCAGCATCCAGGGCACAGGTCTGATATCTGCGTATGGAACACAGCTTCAGATGGGACCGGAATCAAAAGTTGAATATGCCTGGAAGGATGGCAACTTTATAGTGAACTTCTCCAATGTGCTTGCCGTTGTTTATGACACGGATTATGCTCCTGTATCTTTCCATATTTCACTTTCGCCCACCGGTGATATTGAAATTTTCTATGATGATTATGTGGCAGCAGACTTCTTCCAGCAGGGAAGCACGCTCTTCTGCGGAATTAATGATCCGGAATTGTCAGATCAGGTGACCGTAACTTCGGCAGACATTGCAGACTATTTCGGAAGTTTTGAACCGACTGCAGACAATCAGCGCTATAAAGAATTCGGTACCGGCACCGCTGTGAGGTTCGAAGCTCCCCAGACATTGTTTGTGCGCACGCTCGAACCGGCTTCCGGTCTTGTTGCTCCGGGCGAGTCTGTAGATGTGAAAGCTACTGTCAGCGTCAATTCTGAAATGAATGCCGGTGTTACCTTCAATAATATCGCGATAGTAACCAATGACCCGGCTCCGGCAATTTCGGCAGTACGTTTCAACGCTTCTGTTAATGCCGAGGGTCTTGATGCCGATGCAGTTGTTGAGGATACGGAAGTTAACTTTGGTGAAGTGTTCCGCACTTCAGAGCTTCTGATTCCTGTGACCGTGCGCAATACAGGTCACAACGCACTTCTCGTGAATCTGCCTTTGTTTACGTCCGGCAAGATGACTGTTGCCAATGGTGATGCTTTCCCATATATGGTTAAACCGGGAAATTCAGTTGACGTTATGGTTGAAGTTCCTACTGCCAACGAGGGTAATATCAGCGATGTGATGACTATCAAAACCAATGTCAAGGATATTACTGTTAACGTCAGCGGTAAGGTGATCGGTTGTCCTGAGGCAGCCCTCACATTTGAGGAAATCACCGAGACTGTGGAAAGCGGCACTCCGTTGAGCAAAACTCTGGAGATTACAAACTCCGGTAACGAACCTCTCGTATATGCATTCACTCCGAATGTAGATGTGAAGGTGTCTGTTCCTGAGAATAATGATTCAAAGGTGTCTTATGTGTATGGCGCTTCTGTAGACAAGGAGGCTGAATTTAAATGGGTTGACATTGTAAGTAACGGTCTTGGAGAGCAGAATGCATTCCGTTATTATAACAGTCATGACTTTATTGAGGTCGAACTTCCGTTTGAGTTCCCGTTCTATGGCAAGAAATACAGCAAGATGTACATATATAATACCGGATTCATTTCGTTCACGGAACGTCGCGATGATAAAATCTGGCCTGAACCCCCGGCTGAATTCCCCGAAGGGTCTGTATATAACAACATGCTTGCTCCCTATTGGGGACTCCATACAATGAACACGACCAAGACTGCGGGAACATACCATTATGTTACAGAAGACCGCGCTGTGGTTTCATTCATGGAATATGGCAACTCAATGAACAATGGCGTTTGCTTCCAGGTGATCCTTGAAAAGGATGGCTCATTCAAATTCCAATACGACAAGTTTGATGACAATTCCATTATCATGTCTCCGTTCGGCGTTGCCGGTATCTGTGACGAGACTTCAACAGAATCCGTAAAGCTTCCCGAACGCTTCATCGCCTTTGGCAATGCTGTAAGTTTCAACCCAGTGTTCACTAACACTGTTGCTCCGGGCGCTAAGCACGCAGTCAAGATTGACGTGAATACAGATCGTATGGCAGGTGTTTACGAGTCTACTCTCGGATTGACTACCAACGTTCCATCCAAAGATAAGATCGCTATTCCTGTCAATGTTACCATTACTGGAGAAGCGAAGCCGGTGATCCCGGAAAGTGTTGAAATAGAGAATGTGATCGGATATCGGAATACCGATTATACAGATCCTATCGTGCAGAATGGTTTCCCGTATGCTGCTTATTTCAACGTTGCAAACGAAGGGACCGCGATGTATACTCTCACCGGTGTTGAATATCAGTCTCCGATGTTGCAAGATCCTGACTTCCCGGAATGGGAAACCCCGGCGTTCATGTTGCTCGTAAAACTTCCGGCAATAGACATGTTGGGTAATCCTACCGGTTCTTATTCTTGGCAGATGGTTGATCCAGGCTTATTCCAGCCTGCGGAAATCGGTAAGACTCCGATGGAGTTCGCAATGGCAATGACTCAATGTGAGTATTGGATGACCCCCGGTGTTTATGATGTTCCCGTAAAATTGACATATACTGCAGATCCTGCTTCCGGGAATCCTGTGACAAAGACTGTAAATGTTAAGTTCACGGTTACCAAGGCTCCGGTGATGTCGCTTGACAAGGAGGAGATCCGCATTGAAAACGCTACCGACGACCATGTTTCAGTTGAAACTCTCAAGATCGGCAATACCGGTGAATACAAACTTACATATTCACTTGTTCTCGATCCGACCGGAGTTGGCGAAACAGATGAAGACTTAGGTGGCGGTATTGCTCCCTGGCATGCTGGGAAGAATGAGAAATCAAGCTTTAATGCGGCTCCGTTCGCTTTGTATGAAGGCAAGTTTGGCAAGAAGCTTGTGCCCCATGCAGATGAAGAGAAAAATATGTTCGACCTCCCGTCAAACTTCGATTATACCCAGGCTCTTTATCATGATGCTATGCCGGGATCTACAAATGCCTGGAATTATGGCGCGAATACGGAGTTTGATGTCTTCAAGACGTCCACTGCGTTCGTGGCTCCCAAGTCGGGTATCAACATTTCGCATATCTATATGCCGGTGCAGACTGAAGGACAGAGCAATGTGAACATCAAGCTTGAGCTTGTTGCCGGCAATGATCCCGAAGATGCTGAAGTTATCGGACGCGGTTCGTTTATTGCCAGTGCAGATCCTGCTAACCCGCAACAGGGACGCTTCTACGTTGTTCCTCTTGACCGTCCGGTTTATATGAATCCGAATGAAGAGTTCTGCCTTGTGGTTACCTATCCTGAAGGACTTCTTTCTCCATCTTTTATATGTAAGAAAGAGGAACCTGTTACCAATGGCCGCTATATGGCATGGACAGAGCAGTCCGGATGGTATGACGTTGCTGAACTTCTTGAACAGCAAATCGGTTCAGGCGGTTATATGAATACATGTCTTGAAACTGTGCCCGGTGAACCTTGGATCAAGCTCATTAATGAGACAACCGAAGGTGAAATTGCCGTAGGTGGCAATGTTGACGTCAAGGTTCAGGTGAATGCGGCAGCGGCTCGTCTTGAGAAGGGCAATAAGGCTGTGATCGTCATCAAGACCAACGATCCTAATATGCCGAAGGTTAACTTCCCGATACATCTTGACATGAATGCTTCTCCTGAAATCTCAGCTCCTGCTACAAAGGTTTACGCGAAAGAGGGAGAGACTACAACTGTTAAGGTTACGGTTTCCGATCCGGATTCAGACGATATGACAATCAAGTTTGAAGATGCTTCCAAACTTGCAACTGTAAAGGATGTGGTTGCCGATGAGGCTGACACTGACGCAGCTGTGACTAAGACAGAAGACGGCTTATACAAAGTTACGGGTGCTTCACATCCTGTCACTGTAAATGTAGAGATCAAGCCTGACTTCGGAACTGCAGGCGCTTATAGCTTCAGTGTTCTTGTCGCTGATGACAAGGGACATCGCTCCAGCGCATCCGTAGCTTATGAAGTTGAGAAAGTTAACCGTGCTCCTATCGCCGTTGAAGGAAAAGAGGTAGAGGTTAAAGTTGGCGAACTCTCGGAGGTAACCGAATTTAGCGAGCTCTTCACAGATCCTGACGGCGATGACATGACTTACACATTCGAGTTCGAGGCAAATGATTTTGCAGATGCATACACCACTGAAACGGGAGTCGTGTTCCGTGGCAAGGCTGTGGGCAAGGCAACTGCCAAGGTTACAGCAACTGACGATAAGGGTATGTCAACTCCTATGACATTCGTGGTTAATGTTAATGACGGATCAGGTGTCGCAGACATCAATGCAGACGGATCAAGACTCGTGATCGTGAAGGAGAATCCTGTTGATGAGACTCTCGTAATGTCGGTAGTTTCCGGAGGTTCTCTCAATGTAGAGATCTTCGATGCAGCAGGTAAGTCTGTTTATCACGATTCTGTTGATGCAGTGGCAGGTGAAGAGATTAATGTCAACATGGGTGGCAATATATCCGGTCTTTATATTCTCCGTGTTTCTAATTCCGATGAGTCTGAAACACACCGCATCTTCAAAAAGTGATAATCCACACACGGTAGGAGTCTCAATAAGATTACTTCTTCCGTAAATCTGAAAAGCCGCAGCTTTCAAAGCTGCGGCTTTTATTTTTAAACAGTCACTTATATAATTTTAAGGGGAAAGATTGTTATAACTATGGGATTATTTGTAATTTTGTATTAAATTCTCACATGCAGGTGAATTGCCACATTAAACCTATATTCTGAATTCAGCTGTTTTTAGGGTTTTTAACCCCTAAGAGCAAGTTGATGATATGAGAATAAATCATTTTATTGTCAATTTGATGTGGTCGTTTAACTGGTTATATATTCAAGACAGATATGTTAAAAGTCAAAGGCTTACACGCGCAGATAAACGGCAAGGAGATTCTCAAGGGTATAAATCTGGAGATCAAACCGGGAGAGGTTCATGCTATAATGGGACCTAACGGTTCAGGAAAATCCACTCTTTCGATGGTTCTTGCCGGCAACCCGGCTTATGAGGTTACGGAGGGAACAGTTGAATTTAACGGCAAGGATCTTCTGTCGATGCCCCCCGAGGTAAGAAGCCATGAGGGTCTTTTCCTCGGTTTTCAGTATCCTGTGGAGATTCCCGGAGTTTCGATGGTTAATTTCATGAGAGCGGCTGTAAACGCCAAACGGGAGTACTTTCATCAGCCACCCATGAGCGCTACCGATTTTCTTAAAATGATGCGTGAAAAGCGGGCTGTTGTAGAACTCGACAATAAACTTGCCTCACGTTCGGTTAACGAAGGTTTCTCCGGCGGTGAGAAAAAGCGCAACGAAATTTTCCAGATGGCTGTTCTTGAGCCGAGACTTTCTATTCTTGATGAGACAGATTCCGGACTTGACGTGGATGCCTTGAGGGTGGTAGCAGAGGGTGTGAATAAACTGAAAAACGACAATAACGCCACTATAGTCATTACCCATTATCAGCGGCTTCTCGATTATATCCGTCCGGAATTCATACATATCCTTTATAAAGGCAGAATAGTAAAATCAGGCGGACCTGAACTCGCTCTTGAAATAGAGAACAGAGGTTATGACTGGATTAAAGAAGAGGTAGACAATCAATGAGTATGGGTGCGTTAAAACAATATATTGATCTTTACAGAGAGCATCGCAGTCTGATTGATTCCAACAGTGCCTCCCCGCTCAATGCGCTGCGGCAGGTGGCTTACCGGTCGCTGCAAGATATGAGGTTGCCTGCCGAGGGTGATGACAACTATGAGAACTGTGATCTTGAGGCGATGCTCGCCCCCGATTACGGACTGAATATTGCAAGAGTAGATATTGATGTCAATCCTCAGGCAACGTTCCGATGTGATGTGCCGATGCTTACCTCTTCACTCTTCATGCTTGTAAACGATACGTTTGCTGCAGCCGAAGGTGCCGTCGAGTCCCTTCCGGATGGTGTGGAGGCTGGAAGTCTGCGCAGACTGGCGATTGAGAATCCTGATGAGGTTTGCGCATATTACGGCAAACTTGCCGATATGGCGAATCCGGTGACAGCTCTTGACACTCTGCTGGCGCAAGATGGTTTTTATCTGCGTATCAGGAAAGGTGTGAAAGTGGATAAGCCGATTCAGCTTGTGAATATTCTTGAGAACGGAATGCCTTTGATGGCAGTGCGCCGTATGCTCGTTATCGTAGAGGACGAGGCGGAGGCAAAGTTGCTTGTTTGCGACCATACGCAGAATCCGGACATGAACTTTCTGTCGCTTGAGACAGTAGAGATATTCGTAGGCAGCAATGCACGTTTCGATTATTATAATCTTGAGGAATCAACCGAAAAGACAACACGTATCTCCGCACTCTATTTGCGTCAGGAAGCGGGAAGCAATGTGTCAATTGATGGACTCACACTCTTCAACGGCACTACCCGTAACGAATATTACACCCTGTTCGCCGGAGAGGATGCGGAATTGCATCTGTATGGTATGGGTATAGAGGATGCCTCGCGCAAGGTGTCGACATATTCGAGAATTGATCATGCCGTGCCGCGCTGTCGTTCAAATGAACTGTTCAAGTATACGCTCGATGACAATGCCAAGGGTGCTTTTACCGGACGAATCCACGTTGCTCCGGGTGCGGTGAAGACCGAAGCTTTCCAGTCAAACCGCAATCTGGTAGGTAGCGATGATGCACGGATGACAAGCCGCCCGGAGCTTGAGATATACAATGATGATGTGAAATGTTCACATGGCACCGCAATTGGTCAGCTCAATGAGATGCAGATGTTTTATATGCGCACCCGCGGACTTGATGAACCAACGGCACGTCTTCTTCTAAAACAGGCATTCATGGCTGATATAATCGACCGTATCAAGGTGGATGCGCTGCGTGACAGGCTGCGTCTCATGACTGAACGCCGTTTTGCGGGGGAAAGCTCCGCATGTGCGTCGTGTGCCCGTTGCGGCAAATAATCATAGAATTTAATAATAGGTTTTACAAGGAGTTGAATAATAAGTCATGACCCTCGATATTGATAAAATAAGAGAACAGTTTCCGATTCTCGAAAGGAGTGTGGGAAACCGGCGTCTTGTCTATCTCGACAACACAGCCACCTCGCAGACACCCTCTTCGGTAGTAGACAATATCGTCTCCCTGTATGAGCATACCAAGGCGAATGTGCATCGCGGAGTTCATACACTCTCACAGGAAGCTACCGATCTTCAGGAGCATACGCGCCGCAGGGTTCGTGACTATATCAACGCCGCGAGCGAGGAGGAGGTCATTTTCACGCGAGGAACCACCGAGGCAATCAATCTTGTGGCATCGTCATACGGAGACCGCTTCAGAGACGGAGACGAGATTATCCTCACCGTAATGGAGCATCATGCCAATATTGTGCCCTGGCAGCTCCTTCAGCGTCATCACGACATTAAAATCAAGGTGGTGGACATAAACGACCGGGGGGAACTCGATCTGGAACAATATCGGTCGTTGTTCAACGAGCGTACGGTATTCGCTTCGTTTGCTCATGTAAGCAACGTGCTTGGCACTGTCAACCCTGTGAAGGAGATGATTGCCATAGCCCACAGTCACGGTGTCCCTGTACTTGTGGACGGTGCGCAGGCTACGCCCCATCTTGCAGTAGATGTTAGAGATCTCGATTGTGATTTCTATGTGTTCTCTTCTCATAAGATGTATGGTCCTACAGGTGTAGGAGTGCTTTACGGGCGTCGTTCGCTACTCGAGACAATGCCCCCTTATCAGGGCGGCGGAGAGATGATAAAACATGTGTGTTTCTCGGGAACAACGTTCGCAGACCTGCCGTTCAGGTTCGAGGCGGGAACTCCTGATTTCATAGATATAGCCGCATTTGCAAAGGCATTGGATTTCATAGAGGCGACTGGAATCGAGAATATCCGCAGTCACGAAGAGGAACTGCTTGCATACACCACTGCGAAACTTATTGAGATTCCGGATGTGAGGATTTACGGAACGGCTCCCGGAAAGTCAGCGGTAATATCATTCAATGTGGGTGCCGTCCACAATTATGACATCGGTCTGCTCCTTGACAAACTTGGTGTTGCGGTACGCACCGGTCATCATTGCGCACAGCCTTTGATGGAGCGGCTGGGAATACCCGGCACAGTGAGGGCATCCTTTGCCGTATATAACACCCGTGAGGAGGCTGACATGTTTATAGATGCGTTGAAACGAGTTGCTGCTATGTTTTGATGTCGCTTGGAAAATGTGTTATGATTGAAAAGAAAAACCATCAGTCGGCTATATGCTGACTGATGGTTTTTTATATTGAACTCGTCTTGAGGAATTGTTTTTACAGCATTTCATGCCTTTTTCTCATCGGCAAACCGGTTGGGGAAGGTAAAGTGCTTTCTGGGTTGGGTCAATGCCCGGATTACGAGGATAATACCAATCAGAATGAACGGTATGCTGAGCATCTGACCGAGGTTCATGCCGTATCGGGCAATCATTTCGTATTCAGACTGCACCTGTACGTTCTTTACATATTCTATAAAGAAGCGCGGCAGGAAGATTCCTATGAAGAACACACCGGTAATGAGCCACGGGCGCTCTTCTGCGTTCTTTTTCCAATACATCCACATCAGAAGACCGAAAAGAGCGAAATAGCAGAGTGCTTCATATATCTGTGTAGGATGAGCCGGAAGCGTCTCTCCGTTGCGAAGAAACACGAATCCCCACGGCAGATCCGTTGGTCCTCCATATATTTCGCTGTTCATCAGGTTTCCGAGCCGTATCAGTCCTCCGACAAGAGCAATGGCTATCACTATCTTGTCGAACACCCAGGAAGCCGGCTTTTTTGAGACAAGCCACGAGAAAAGGAACAAAGCGATTATATTGGCTATGGTGCCTCCGTGACTGGCAAGGCCTCCTTCCCATATTTTGAAAATTTCTGCAGGGTGCTGTGAATAATAGCCCCATTCGTAAAAGAAGACATGTCCCAGACGGGAGCCGACAATTGTGGCTATGACTATGTACATCAAAAGTGTCCCCAGCCATTTTTCCGGTGCTCCCTCATGTCTGAACATCTTGGCGACAAGCCAGTAACCGATTGTGAAACCGATGGCAAACATCAAGCCATACCATCTTACGGATATGGGACCGAGTGAGAATAATATCGGGTCGGCATTCCAGTATACGAAATTCAGCATAATATGTACGGAGTTTAGTTTTCAGTATTGTTATAATAAGTTTCTAACATGTATCATCTTCTGCGTTTGCCGAGAAGGTCACGGAGACCGTCCATGTCAAATGTAAGAGTGAACCGTAGGGTCTGGTCAAGCGGACTGCTCTGTGCTGTGGCAAGCATGTAGGATGCATCGAGCTGAACCACGTTGAGAGAAAAGCCGGCTCCGAACGCGAAATAGCTTCTGCCTCCTTTGTTGGCATGTTCGTAATTGTATCCGGCACGCACGAAGAACTGCTGGTTGTATGCGTATTCGGCGCCGAAGCTGACGCCTATTTCCTGAAGCTCCTCTTTCATGCCGCCCGGTGCATCTGTGAAACTCTTGAATATGCCTGTTATGGGTGACATGCTTTCCCATCTGTCGAGCGCGTCTTCATATTCCTGCTGTCCTTCGGCAGTGGATGTGTCGAAATCTTTCTGACGTGGTTTGGTGGGAACAAGCAGCTTGTTGAGATCAAGACCGAATGCAAGGGTGTTGTAATCAGCGAGCGGGAACATGAAGTTTGCTCCGAGTCGAAGATTGGTGGGGAGGAACGCGTTTGATGCGCCATGGTCGTAGCTGACTTTCGTACCGATATTGGAGATGTCAAAACCCCATGAGAACTGGCATTCGTTTCTGCCGATCATCGGGTAAGTGGTGTAATAGCCCGACAGATCCACGGAGAATGCGGATGCAGCAGTGTTGGACTCTCCTGTCTGGGTGTCATTGTATGAAAGATCCGACAGAATATATCTAAGCACTACTCCCATCGAGAACTTTTCCGACAGCTTGCGGGAATAGCCGAGATCGATGGCAAATTCATACGGGTTGATGGTCTGCGCGTTTCCTTCTCCGTCATATTCGCTTGTAGTCACCTCTCCGAGTGAGAAATACCGCAATGAGGCACTGAACGCCTGATTGTCGCCGCTGCCCGGTTTCCAGTATCCCGCGAGGTTTGCAAGAAATATGTCATTGACTATCTTGCGAAGCCAGGGGGTGTATGAAAGTGAAAGACCTCCGTTTGAATATCCGAATGCATATTTTGACGGATTCCAGAACTGTGAGTTCATGTCGGGGTCTGTTGCCGCACCAAGATTACCCATCGAGCTTCCTCTTGCATCAGGGGCGATGGAAAGTGTGGTCACACCGGTGTTGACCGGGTTGAACTCGTTGTCTTTTATGTCGTTTTGTGCCGAAGCAGCCGCCGAAGCCAGCAGCATGCATGTCATGGCTGTCAATATTCTGTATTTCATCCTATTTCTTAAACTGATTTTTAACTCTTTTATTGCAAGACAGCGAAGTTCTGCCATTCTGAATATAGCGAAGGAGATGACTTTCCTGTTTCACGTACTCTCACACGATACAATCCCGGTGCGGCTCTTTTGCCTTGAATGTCGCGGCAATCCCAGAATATGGATCCGGTGTTTTCCCTGCTTTTCCATATCAGTTTGCCTTCGGAATCTATGATCTCATAATCAAGCGGTACGGAGAATATGCCTTCGACAGTAATTTCTAATTCATCTGCCGCCGCTTTCGAAGAGAGTGTGACTGAAAGGGGAGCGGTGCGGGGAATCTTTTCGAATGTCGTTTCCGCTGAGGACTTGTTTCCCGCCAGATCCGATGCTAAAACCGAGCAGGTGTGCGTTCCGCAGGCAGTGCCGGAAATATCGATATACCCAAGGAATTGGCGGTCTGTCGCCCCTGTCTCGCAGTATGAGTCATAATTGATACTGATTCTTCTGCCGTCAAGAAGTGCCACGTTTGGTCCGGCATCAAGAGACAGTGCCGTATCGTCTGTGATCGAGACGCTGATTTCATCTCGGCTGTTGTCATAGCTTATTTCTATCCGAGGAGGTTCCATGTCCCTCTCGCTTCCCTCCGCCGGTTGTCCGGTGATTGTGAGAAATGACTCGCCTCCGGCTCCAAGTTTCCGGGACTTGTCGTAGGCTCCAGCCACAAGTCTTGCATCCCTCCCTGTGAAAGTGAGAACTTTTTCAGGCACAGTCATTACGATTTCGAATCTGCCTCCTGTCACATCCGTTTCAAATGCCGCTATAAGCTCAGTGTCATAGGTTACGTCAAGAGTATAATATACAGTTGTTTCAACGCCGTTCGTGATCTTTACAGGAATGTTGCATGTGCCTGTCTCATAATCTTTTGAGCGCAGCATGCGTGCTGGTTCCATCAGTTTCAGCACGATTTTGCCGTTGAACGAGTAATCCGGATTGCCGTTTTTGTCACATATTGTTCCCGATACTTTTACCTTTTCACTTGCCGATACGGAATTCTGAACAGAGATGTCGATATTTCTCAATGGAGACGGAACCCGCAATGCGGGGTCTCCAGCAAGGATGAAAGTCATGGAATTTGACGATGACGTCCCCGATTTTGCATAGGCGTATATTTCACCTATGGTAGGAGAGATATCGGTATTCTCCGGAGCAAGCCAGCCGGTGACGATTCTTTTCCCGAGATCATAATTCTGGTTAGACCAAGCTGTGCGTGTGCTCACAATTGCCCCCACCATTCCGCGGTCGGCATCGAGCACTATACTTTCTCCAAGACCGCGCGCCCTTATGTCGGGAACTGAGAAATCGCATCCGCCCATATACATGAATCCCATATTGTGGTTGGTGAGGGATGCCGCCTCAGAGGTCGTGAAAAATTTCTTGTCATTGCCGAGCATCACGCGTGCACCGTGACCGAACCATACGGTGAAATTTTTTCCGTTGTCAAGGGCGGAGACAAATCTGCGTCGGGCGTTTTCGTTGCCATAGGCATCGACAGCGATTGTTGTGTGCGCGATACCTTCTGTTTTAGGATATTGCCGGATGTAATTCCCGAAATCTTCCGCCTGTTGCCCATGTGTGTGATTATCGTGGAGCCCGCCGATAGTCAGTGTCTCGTTCACTCTCCACGCCTGACTGTCATCTTCAAGATATTCTCCGATTTTACGGATTGCCTTCTCGCATTCCGATTCTGTCTCGCAGGAAAGCAGCCCGACGCCAACCTCCATCTTTTCGCGATACAACTGGGTTTCGTTTATGGCATCCGCCATAATGCCATACAGGTCATAAGCCGGACTCGCATCGCGTCCCGGAGTCGCGTTCGGCTGCTGAGGCGCGATGATACGGTCAAATATCGTTTCTCCTGAGACGTTATGGCGAATATTGCGGTCGCTCGGTCCGAGAAGCAGAATGTTCCGGAGTCTTGCTGCGGAGGAGTTGTAAAGCATTCTGGCAAAGGCTCTGTATGCCATCGGATCGGGGCAGCCTCCTGAAAACTCGTTGTAAATCTCTTCAGGCGTGGCGACTGCAACTGTGATGCCGTCGTGTATGCGGTGCAGTTCCGCTATCTGTTCCGCATATGTCCTGAATCGCGGCACTGTGACAATGAGCAAGTCTGCCCCTGTCTGCCGAAGGGCGTGAAGGTTGTTGTTTGTTACCTCCTTCCAGCCTGTTATCTGTCTCTGTTGTCGGTCTTTGTCGTAGACAATCAGTGACATCGCGTCTGAGGAGGCTTTTATGCCGACAGCCGAAGGGTTTTCAGAGAGTCTTCTTCCTCTTACGGCTTTTCGGGGAATCGTGATGTCAAGCACCCTGTAGTTTTCAGGGAGTGGCAAACTGTAACTTTCGCCGGCTGTCACTGCAAAAGAATAATGTTCATATGCGTTTGCTGATATTCCTCCGGTTTCAGGGAGAATTTTAGGATATGACAATAGCCAGTAATCAAGGTTTATAAAATCGGCATTCGAATTTGTTGCGTTTATTCGGAGCGTGACACATTCCGAGGCTTTTACTTTATATTCTATTGAATTTGCGGATGCGGTTGCCGGATATTCCCAGAATTTGTCTGTTCCGAAAGAGGAGAATGTAAAGCTGTAGGGTGATTCTGAATCTTTCAGCTCAATCCCTATTGTCCCATTAGATGACGGAGATGTGTAGACCCTGTATGCAAGGTGTGCTGTTCCTGATGTCATCAGCGGGGATGGGAGTGTCCAGCTTGACGGAGTTTCAGGGTTAAGAAGACTTTCGCCCCAGAAAAGTTGACCTGTATTGGTGGTGTTCAACTGCAAGTCTTTTTCATGATAGACATATCCCCATCCCTGAAGCAATTCCTGAGTCATGCCTTCAGATTCCGACTCTGCGGCGAGACAAGGATCTTCGCAGTCGGAGAGAAAATAATATCCAGAGTTGGAATATATGTTCATTGCGTTGCGTCTGAACATTGGCGTCTTGCCGGTTTCAAAAACTATGTTTTCCACGCCTTGCGCATAGAAGTATAATGAATTGTTGTCATGTATTACTGCGATCTGCTCAATGTCATCGCTATAGGGGAGAGCTTCGGATGCATCTGTGAAGTTAATGGAATACACTCTCCCTCCTTTGCCCCATACTCCAACTTTATCGGGGTTCTTGAATCCCATTTCATTCAGCAGGGAATAGGGTATCTGATAAAGTCCGGAGACTCCGGTTTCTATTTTTACCCATTTGCCTTCGCTAAGTCGCGAGTCAGCTTTGAAAGCGTAGTTGCCCTTGGCGAGCATTCCTGTTGTGAAATAGAAGGAGAGCAGTATGGCAAACCATATGCGTTTCATCTGACTCTTATCTCAAGAATGTTTTTTGAACCGCAATCGGCTTTGATTTCCTGACCCGGAGCCAGAACAATACTTTCGCCAGCAAGAGGAATAAGGATAAGATCTCCGATCTTTAGCGTGTTGTCACGGCTTATCAAAGATATAATTCTGTCTATGTCAGATACAGCAGGTTTGATTCCGCTGCAGGATGTCCGGGACGGTGCAAATGCGGTCTCTTGAGACAAGATTTCTTCTATCGGCAGAAAATCGCCGACCATGCAGCATCTGTCGAAAGAGACAGCGCGATCCCATGGCAATCCTCTGCGTTTCAGATTGTCAAGCAGATTTGCGGCATGTGCGGTGACCGCTATTGTCGCTTCCGCGTAATAGCGATGGGCGAAACGTGGTGCTATGGATTTGCCGAGTCTTCCTATTTTTACCGCCAACGTGAATGAGGCTTTGAAAACGGTGTCGAAATCCGGTACGAAGAAGGGATTGTCGGTGCGTATTACGGTAGAGTCCGGAAGTGTGAACCAGTTTATCTCGTTATCAGGCATTTCGCCATCATATACGGTTAGGCGGAATATTTTCATGTCGTTTTGTATGTTGCTTGTGTGCTGAATGAAAATCAGTTTCTGGAATGTCTTTCTTCAAGGCGGTTGAAAATTAGCGCGAGATGTGCGTAGATTGATGTGTTCGCCATTACAACTCCCTCGGCAACCTTCACACGATAGGGGGAGAAATTCCATATTGCCTTGATTCCCGCTCCGATTGCAGTGTCGGCGCATTCCTGAGCAGACTGAGCCGGGACTGTCAGTATTCCTATAGAGGCGGGATTGCTCTCCATAACCTCATATATCCTGTCAAGATGATATATAGGCACTCCGAGATCCGTACGTGCGATGATGTCCGGGTTTACGTCAAAGCCCGCGACAATCTCCAGACCATAGTTCGAGAGTCCCGAATCGCGGATCAGTGCTTTGCCGAGACTTCCTGTGCCTATGACATAAGCCTTGTGCGAGCGTGTGAAACCGAGAAAATCCGACAACGCCTCGATCAGAGCGCCGACCTCGTATCCGATTCTTGTCTTGCCTCTGATATTGAGGAAGGAGAGGTCTTTGGCAATCTGAGACGCATCGACACTCAATGCCCTTGAAATCTGAGTCGAGCTTACGTTCTCGACCCCGTTGGCTTTCAGTATCTCTACATAAGCCAGATACCACGGCAGACGCCGCAGTGTAGGTTCCGGCAGTATGATGTTGTTTTCTTCGTTCATATCGTCTTTGCAATTTCTATTGTGCAGTCACTGCAAGTTTCTTTGTCTGTGAACTGTACATTCCGTCGGGAGTCTCCACAGTGGCGCGATAAAGGTATATTCCACGGGGAACACGTCTTCCTGCGTCATCCCTGAGATCCCATTGTGTCTGCATGCCGCCCTGCATGTCGCTGGTGACGGAGTTGTCTGCCAGCCAGACTCTTCTGCCTGACAATTCGAAAACTTCCAGACGGCATTTCATGCGGGTGTTGGGATGATCTACCGAAACAGAGAAGACAACACTTGTCGACGCCGGGTTGACATCTGTCGAGAGGTCTCGTATCGCCGGGTCTCTGACGGCGCCCACGCTGAACGACACTGTCTTTGACGATGCGTTGTTGGCATTGTCGTATACAGTGAGTTTCAGTGTATGCTCGCCCGAGGAGATGCCGCTAAGCGGGTAGGATATGTATCCTCCGAGCGGGTTTTCCGGATCGGGAGTGTAATATGAATATACGTCATCGAAAATGAGGTCTTTGTCAAGTGTGACCGACATCTTGTGTCCGATTCCCGAATCCGAGATGTTGATACCGGATTCATCATAGAAAGAAGCGTGTACAACAGGATTGGCGTTTATCATCATCCCTTCCTTGAATTCGGGATAATTAAGGTAAAACGTCCTTATTTCAGGCCCCTCTGTGTCGGAGTCGCTGTCGTCATCGAATCCATATACATATAAAGATTCCGTGGAACCGTGCGCTTCCTTCCCCTCGTCGCTCCATGCGTAAGCGGAGATTCTTGCGGGAGAATAATTGTTGTCGGTCTCTGCGGGTGTGGTCAGAGAGACTTCCCATTCGCCTGCCGTGACTTTAGTTGATACTGTTGCAAGACGAGACTGACGGTCGTTGTATGTGGAGACAGTCCCCTCCGAACCGTTGCCCAATGTCTCCACGACTCTTTCGGCATCGAAGAGGTCGATCGTGACAGTGCCGTTGAAACCGGTGGCACGCGAGCCGTCGGCATTCGTGATGTAGCCTTTGACACTTGCTTTTTCGAGCGCTTTCAATTCAGGCATTTCTCCGGATTGCAGAATATCGGTTCCGTTTATGCTTTCCACCACAACACAACCGGCAGGTTTGGGTATTCGGATCGCCGGGTCGGACATCAGACAGTACCGGAGTTTGTTGGCGTTGTTATAACCGTTTTTAGCCCTGATGAACACGTCTCCGATACGAGTCGCTTCCCCGTCCGGTCCCGGAGTCAGCATCCATTGCGCCATGTTGAGGTTCAGCACACCGTTTTCCGATATGTAGACCGTGCGGCTGGGACATATCGCCCCGATGAATCCTGCTTCAGGATTCAGGACAAGCTTTTCCGCACCGCTTATGTTGTCTGCGTCCCAAGTGCCGAAAGAGCATGTCGCGCCGTAATAGAAAGTCAAGTTCGGATTGCTGAATGAGATTATGTCGTTCCATGTCAGCAGTTTCTCATGAGTCCACGAACTTGCCGAAGCGTGTCCCACATAATTGGTGTATATCACACCTTCGTTGAAAAGGCGCATCATCCTTTCCTTAGCCTGCGGGTATGTCAGACCGAGACTTGTCGATACAAGCGGGTATGCGTCAAGGTATAGTTTCTCGTAATGGTAATGCGGAGCATTGGCTTTAAGGCGAGTATAAACGTCTTCTGTCTGACTCAGATGTATGCCGTTGTCCTGGTCATCGGCGATAAGCATCACCCGGTTGCGCCATGCGCCGTATCTCGGGTTCTTTATGTATTTCTCAAGTTTTGCCGCAACCTCGTTTGCCTCCTTTGCGCCGGTTACGGGAAGACGACCTACGGCGACATGCATCAAAGCGGCGTTGATGTTGAATGTGTTTTCGTCAGTATCGTCAAGCATGCCGATGATGTCATCTGTGGAATAGGCTGTGGGTTCGGTAAACCCTTCGGGAGACTGCCATAGTGGCAGAGGTCTGTATCCGGCATTGCGTATTCCGCTTGAGACCATTTTTGTGTCGTAAGATCCGCGTCCAAGAAGCAGACAGTATTTTATAGGTCTTGTCTCATTGCGATCATGCCACATTTTCAGCAATTTGCGGAATGCCCCCACATCGGGATGACCGCCGGAGAATTCGTTGTATATTTCCTCGGGCGTCAGTACCGTCACATTGAAGCCGTCGGCTTCCTCATGCAGCCGGGCTATTTTCTTTGCGGCTTCTGCATATTCAGAATATGCCACTATCAGCATGTCCGGGGAAGGCATGGAGTGTATGTCCTGATTGTTTACTCTCACGCTGCGGGTGACGGCACGCGAGATTGAAGACGGATCGAATGCCACATATTCCCTGTATCCCGGTTCGGGTGTGAAAAAGGCTTTGTCGCCTTCAAGAGAGAAAACTACCTCTTTTACTTCGCAAGGGTCGGTCACATCCCATATCAATGTATTCTGACCGCAGCCTGAGATCTCTACGGATTCACCGTCAAACCGGTCGTAGAAGTGAAGCTCGCCGGAAGTGAGACTCAGGGATTTGTCGTAGAAAACCTCGATATAATCAAGACGTGCTGTGAACAATGCGCCGGAATAGGAATAATCTATGCCGACGGTAAGTTTTTCATCTGTCTGTGTGAATGTCTTTGAAGTGAGGGTTGTTTTGATGAATTCGCTTGAACATCCGTCTATCTTGTCGGTGGAAGTCGCCGGAAGTCTCTCTCCATTGGCACTTATCAGCAAAGATGAGGAGCCGTTGGTCGTTTTTGCACCGAATGCCACACGCATGGTGGCATGGTCGGAGACAATGCCCGGCAGAGTGAATGTGAAACGCTGTGATTTTTCGGAGCGAAAATCTTCACCGAGTAGGAGTCTGCCTTCCTGCGAAGGAGCCTGAATGTCTCGTTCGTGAAGGAGCCTGGCTGTAAAGGCTGTGGCTATGTCGTTGCCTTTCACAGGAGACGCGGAAGCTTTCGCCAGTTCTTTGTTTTCCTGTTCGCGATCCGATATGAAATAGATGCTTTCAGCGCAGTACGGATTAAGAATATGAGAATACAACCCGTTCCCGTCTCTTGTCCATGTCACATTGTCGGTTGCAAAAAACACAATCCCCTTCGGAGTGCGCACTGAAGGGAGAAGCGGAAGGTCATCGGGCATGTCTTCGGCAAGTGCCTCACGTACAATCCGCCCGCCTGTGCCATATACGTTGACCGCATCGGGATTTGAGAACCCCATTGCCTTCAGGTCGGCATTTGAAACAAGATGCATGCCCGTAGAGTTCACCTTTATCTTCATCCAGCGTCCGGAAGAGAGTGCTGAATTTTGTGCATAATGCTGCGGATCAAGCGCAAGAGCCCTGCCTGTGCCTGCTGTTATCGACAATATGCCGAGTATAATGGCAGGAAGATTTATATGTGGGTAAAAACGTTTCAAAAAAGTCGGTATTTATTCTCTTTAAAAACGTTTGCCGGATTCTGTTATTGCCCGATTGATTCAAATTCTTCGCGGGTGCCGTTGAAGGCGTTGAGGTCCACGTCTCCCCTGATTCCATTGACTTTTCCATGGTGGTCGTATTGCCAATAGGTCCATTCCGCATCTATTGGATGTTCGGAAAAAGAACATATCCACAACGGATATCCGGGAAAAGCTTCCATCAGATATTCTTCATATCCGGTCTTGTTGGTGTAGAATGTCACACGATGTCCTTTGAGATAGAGATATTCAGCCATTGTTACAAGGCGCTCCACAATCATATCACGGCTTATCCCTTCCGGATTCCCTTGTTTTTCGATGTCAATCGCGAGTCCGAGGTCAAGTTTCCGGTTGCCGACCGTCTCAAGAAAATTCATTGCCTGGTCCACTCCGTCTTTGTCGAACCTAAAAAAATGATAGGCGCCTGTCTTCATACCTGCCTTCTGTGCTTTGGCGTGGTTGGTGACAAAGTTCTTGTCTTTGAAATCCGCTCCTTCCGATGCTTTTATGAATATGAAATCAATGCCGTCTTTGCGTGCTTCCCGGAGATTGAGGTCTCCGTTGTGCGAAGAGACATCTATCCCTCTTACCGGATACCGTTCAGGATCGACATATGGCGGAGTGGTGAGATATTGCTTCCATACCCATACGCAAGACCAGGCAAGAACTGCGGTAAGAACAAGGAATCCAACCGCAGTCCAGATGTCTTTCTTCGGAGGGATGCGGAAATGTGTCATGCTTTGTCGACGGCGTTGAGTTTCTTGCTGCCCGGGTATGCGAGATACTGGTTGAATATCACCCCGAAAATAATGAGGGATAGTCCGACATATGATGTGGTCAGAATGGTCTCTCCTACAATTACTGAAATGAAGAACAGCGAAAGGAACGGCGCGATGTAGCACATCTGGTTGACTGTCGCCACATTTGTGGCGTTTTTGAGGGCTATGCTGAAAAAGAGGAAAGGAATGCCCATCTCGAAGGCACCTACATATATGCTTGCAAGAGTGCCGGAAGTCGAGTCAAATGCCGCAGGAATCCAGAGGAGTCCTGCAAGGAGGTAAATGGAGCCGAAGAGAAAGGAACCGAACAGTTTGACGCTTTCGTCGAAACCGCCTTTTAGCCTTTCGTTGGCAATCCAGTATACAGCCCATAGGATTGCGCTAAATAACGCCATGGCAATTCCTGAGATGGACAGCGAGCCTCCGATTCCTCCGCTGCCGAGCGAAATGACGCTGACACCTGCGAAAGAAACCGCCATGCCTATGTAGAGCCGTGGCTTTACGGGTTTGTGCATCACGACAGCCAGAAGAATCACCAGAAATATCGGCCAGCAATAATTTACCGGTTGGGCAACTTGTGCAGGCAGTTGTTCGTAGGCTGAAAAGAGCACAAGGTAATAGAATGTCGGATTGAGCAATCCCAGCAGTGCAAGAGCGCCGAGGTCTTTTATGTGCATGTGTCTGACCTGACTCCATTTTCTTTGCAAGGTAATGGCAATCGCGAATATGACGGTGGCGGTGATAGCCGCCACTGTCAGCATTTCATAGTGGGTATAATATGAGAGAGCTGTCTTGAAAGCTGCTGCTACTGTGGACCAGCTGAGCACCGCCGCTGAAGCGGCGGTTATAGCCTTTTGGTTATCTGTCATATCTTTTCTTGTCGGTTAACGTGTTGTGTCGGTCAGCGCATCGCCTCGACTTCTTCTGTTGTCAGTGGAATTTTCTTTCCGAGACGGCGGGCACCGTCGGCGGTTATCAGATAATCCTCTTCATTGCGGATGCCGCCGAAGTCTCTCCATTTATTGAGTTCGGCGTAGTTGATGAAATCTTCGAAGCGTTTTTCCGCTCCCCAGTAATCTATGAGTTCGGGAATAAAATACACACCGGGTTCGATTGTCAGCACGAACCCTTCCTCAAGCGGACGGGCAAGACGAAGGGACTTGCGCCCGAACTGTGTGCTTTTGGGGTTGCCGCCATAGCCTACCCACACTTCGCCGAGGTTTTCCATGTCATGCACATCGAGACCCATCATGTGACCGAGTCCGCAAGGGAAGAACATGGCGTGCGCTCCCGCTTTTACAGCCTCATGCGGATCACCTTTCATGATGCCGAGACCACGGAGCCCGTCGCAGATGACTTCAGCGGCGTGTTCGTAAATCTCCACAAAGGGTTTGCCGGGGCGAAGGTCTGCCACTGCAGCCAGATGCGATGCCACCTGGATGTCGTAGATAAGTTTCTGGCGTTCCGTGAATCTGCGTCCGGCGCAGATTGTGGAAGACATGTCGCCGGCATATCCTTCCGGAGTCTCGGCGCCTGCGTCAACCAGCAGCATGTCACCTTCTTTGATAATGTTGCCGTGATAATGGTTGTGGAGGGTTTCTCCATGAACTGTTGCGATAGTGGGGAATGAGAGGGCACAGCCGTTTGCCTGAGCCACTGCCTCCAACGCCGCCGAAACTTCATACTCATGCATTCCGACACGCACAGCACGTGTTGCCTCGATATGCATGTCGGCTGTGACACGGCAGGCTTTTTCTATTTCTTCAATCTCTTCCGGCTGTTTGTGGTTGCGTAGGTCTACCACAGCCTTGATAAGGTCAACAGACGGTTTCTCGTAACCGGGTCGGATGCCAAGCAGTTCGAGGAGTCTGAGTCTGTGGGTGTCACGATAGGGTGGCAGGTAGTGTATTTTCTGTCCGGAAGCTACTGCCTTGTCAAGATACTTTTTAAGATCTGCCGAGGGGCGGGTGTCGGAGATTCCGGCAAGAGCGGCTTTCTCATGTATGGTGGGCTGGTTTCCCATCCATACGATATGGTCGATTGTAAGCTCGTCGCCGAATATGATTTCGCGACCGTTGTCTATGTCTATGATGGCATTGAGTCCGGCGTACGGCTGCCCGAAGAAATAGAGGAACGTGGAATCCTGACGGAAAGGATAGGTGTTGTCTTCATAGTTGACACCGCATTCGTCATTGCCGAAAAGCAGAACAAGTCCGGATCCTGTAGCGTTGCGGAGAGCTTCTCTTCGCCTGATATAAATTTCTTTATCGAACATAATATTTTTTTATTGAAAAAAAGAAACCGATTTGAGGCTAAATTTAGCGTCACACCGATTTCTTTCATTGTTGAGCGGTAGGCGAGACTCGAACTCGTGACCCTCAGCTTGGGAAGCTGATGCTCTACCAACTGAGCTACTACCGCGTTTGTCGCAGCTGACGCCGCGCTTATCTGATGCAAAGTTATAAAAAAAATAAATTCCGGCAAACCAAAATGCCTTATTTTTTGAACATGCACCTATTAACTTTTATTTTCAACCCTACTCTCAACAGCTTCCCGGACAGATTGCTTCTGGACGGTGTGCCCGGATTCTTATGAGATGCATTTTGCGGCTTCGAGCTGAAGTGTATGGGCGAGGTCTTCCACTGATTCGCCGCCGAGAATGGCGGGAGCCACGAGCATTACAGCCTCGATGATGTTGCCATCGTCGGATTTGGCATATCGCAGCATTTCGGAGTCAGGACTCCAGCAAAGCATGAAGTTATAGAATATGGAGAGTATGAGCAGGTATCTGACAAGAGTGAAGAAAGACCCTGCCATACTGTCGGGCACGCCGCTGTCGAAGGTGCGGAACAGCAGACGCAGGAATCCGGTGCAGAAACTGAATAGCTCATAGACAATGATGAACACCAGCCCGCGGGCAAGCGTGCTGTATACATAACCGCATTCCGGTCTGCTCGCAATAGATGGCAGCAACTGTCGCAAACCCTCTTCGACAGGAACGCAGAATATGCGGGCGCAGACAACGCCGAAACAGAATCCTATCAGGAGCGGTATTTGCCGGAAAAAACCTTTACGGTAGCCTTTGACAACTCCGAATACTGCCACGATAATGGCTATGAGATGGTAGATCATTGTAATTGCAGACATATGGCAATCCCCGGGATCCCTGATTAGGGACTCCGGGGATTTATTTGTATATCAGTTGTTGCGGCTCCTGAGCAGAACCGTTGCGTAAGCGGAGATACCCTCCTCGCGGCCGGTGAAACCGAGTTTTTCGGTCGTAGTCGCTTTGACGGAGACATCGCCGATCTCGCATCCGAGTATATCGGCGAGTTTTTCGCGCATCTTTTCGATGTGGGGATTGATTTTCGGACGTTCGGCGCAGATAGTGATGTCCACGTTCCCTATGGCGTACCCTTTGTCGGTCATCATGCGGCACACCTCCGCGAGCAGAAGTTTGCTGTCGGCTCCCTTGTATCGCGGGTCGGTGTCGGGAAAATGATATCCGATGTCACGGAGTGCCAGGGCACCGAGTATCGCATCGCAGAGTGCGTGTATCGCCACATCCGCGTCGCTGTGTCCGAGCAACCCGAGTGTGTGCTCCAGCTTTATTCCGCAGAGCCACAGCTCGCGACCTTCCACAAGACGGTGCACGTCATACCCTTGTCCTATTCTCATCCTTTTACGATTGATGCGGTGTCTTCCGCGATCATCAGTTCCTCATCCGTGGGGATGACAACAACGTGAACTTTTGAATCCTTGCCTGAGATCTCGATTTCTTCGCCACGCACTTTGTTGGCTTCAGCATCGAATGTCACGCCCATGTATTCGAGTTTGCGGCATATCTGTTCGCGTGTTCCGGTCTGGTTCTCGCCGACACCTCCGGTAAACACAATCACATCGACACCTCCGAGTACGGCGGAGTAGGCACCGATATATTTCAGTATACGGTATTCATACATGTCCATTGCAAGACGTGCGCGTTCGTTGCCTTCGGCTATGCCGGCTTCTATGTCGCGCATGTCGTTGGATATGCCCGACACGCCAAGCACGCCGCTCTCTTTGTTGATGATTTTCTGCAGCCCCTGTGCGTCAGTTCCGCGGCTTTCCATAAGGTATACGAGTGCGCCCGGGTCTATGTCGCCTACGCGTGTGCCCATCATGAGACCTTCTGTAGGGGTGAGACCCATGGAGGTGTCTATGCTCTTCCCGTCAGCTATAGCTGTTATGCTCGCTCCATTGCCGATATGGCATGTGATGATTCTCTGTTTCTCGTAAGGAAGACCGAGAAATTCGCAGGCGCGGCGTGACACATAGCGGTGGCTTGTGCCGTGTAAACCGTATCTGCGTATGCCGAATTTCTCATAATCCTCATATGGGAGCGCATACATGTATGCCTTTGCAGGCATTGTCTGATGGAATGCAGTGTCAAACACTCCGACCTGAGGAGTGTTCGGCATGAGTTCTGTAACCGCCTCTATGCCGGTAACATTGGCGGGGTTGTGCAGCGGAGCTACTGGGTAGCATTCCTTGACTTTCTCAATGACTTCAGGAGTGATAAGCACGGATTTGTTGAAATATTCCATGCCATGCACCACGCGGTGACCTACGGCACCAATCTCGTCGAAACTGCTGATCACGCCTTTCTCCGGATCTGTGAGCACTTTCATCACCTGACGTATAGCCTCTTTATGATCGGGCATCTCCACGGTGATTGTCTCTTTCGAGCCATCGGGCAGCTTGAATTTGAGGAATGAATCGGATAGACCGATCTTCTCCACGCCGCCTTCTGCAAGCACGTCCTTGTTGTCGCTGTCAATAAGCTTGTATTTCACGCTGCTGCTGCCGCAGTTCAAAACTAATATCTTCATAATCTTATAGATTTTTGTCTCCTATTGCCTGATTGCAGGTCACAATGATTGTATTCACGATGTCATCGACTGTCGCGCCTCTGGACAGGTCGTTGACAGGAGCGGCAAGACCCTGGAGAATCGGACCTACAGCTCCGGCTCCGGCAAGACGCTGCACAAGCTTGTATGCTATGTTGCCTACCTCAAGCGAGGGGAACACGAGGGTGTTGGCGTGTCCCGCCACCTCGCTGCCGGGAGCTTTCATGCTGCCGATGGCAGGAACGATCGATGCGTCGCTCTGCAATTCACCGTCTATTTTCAATTCAGGAGCCATCTTGCGGGCAAGTTCTGTAGCCTCCACGACCTTGTCGACGCGTTCGTGGCTCGCGCTTCCTTTGGTGGAGAAACTGCACATTGCCACAACCGGATCAAGTCCTGCTATGTCTCTGGTGGTCTTGGCAGTGGCTATGGCGATCTCCGCAAGCTCCTTGGCTGTCGGATCCGGAACAACCGCGCAGTCTGCAAAAACAAGCATATGGTCTTCGCCGTAGGGAACGTTTTCAGGAAGAAGCATGATGAATGCGCCGCTGACAACGGATATGCCCGGCTTTGTCTTCAGAACCTGGAATGCGGCTCTCAGAACGTGAGATGTGGGACTCAGCGCACCCGCAACCATAGCGTCAGCATCGCCGCGCTTAATCATGAGGCATCCGAGATAAAGGGGATTGCGCACAATGTTGCGTGCCTCGTCAATCGTCATACCCTTGCTTTTGCGCAGTTCCGCAAAAAGCTCGGCATAGGGTTCCGTAAGCTCCATGTCGTCGGTGTCGGCGAATGCGGCTTTCTCGATATGTGGCAGTCCAAGCTCAAAAGCCTTGGCGAGAATTTCATCGCGTTTGCCAATCAGGATAACATCTGCGATTCCTTGTGAGATAACTCTGTCAGCTGCCTGAAGTGTGCGTGGCTCAAGAGATTCGGGAAGCACAAGACGCTGGCGGTTTTCCTGTGCTTTTTTTGTAAGCCTTTCGAATAATGTCATGATATGTTGATTTAATAATTCACCATTTATGGGGGAACTGTAAGTTGCCGGACGCAAAGTTACAAAGATTTCATCAAAGGAGGTGAGGAAAGGGGAGTTTTTTTAAGATAAAATTAGTAACTTTACATCCGAAATTCGCTTCGGGACTTTAAAACGGTCGATGAAGCATTCTCTTTGTGTTATAACAATGCGTATTGTCAAAAGGCTTTATCTTTTCATATTAAAGAGCTTCCTGCCTCTGTTCGCGATGACATTCTTCATCGTGCTTTTCATCGTACTGATGCAGTTCCTCTGGAAATATATAGATGACCTTGTAGGTAAGGGGTTGTCGTTTGATGTTCTCGGTGAACTGTTTTTCTATGCTGCGGTGACATTGGTTCCGATGGCGTTGCCGTTAGCTATCCTGCTTGCCAGTCTGATGACTTTCGGCAATCTGGGCGAACGTTCGGAGCTTACCGCAATCAAGGCATCCGGCATCTCTCTTCTGAATGTGATGAAACCGCTCATCATACTTGTGATGGCTATCGCTGTCGGGGCTTTCTTTTTTCAGAACGACATTCTGCCGAAAGCTCAGGTAAAAATGTGGACATTGCTTTTCTCAATGAAACAGAAGAGTCCGGAGGTGGAGATTCCGGAAGGTGTTTTTTACGACCAGATTCCCGGTTATAACCTCTATGTGAAGAGCAAGAATCAGCAAACCGGGGTTCTCTACGATGTGATGATCTACGATATCAGCCGGGGAGGTGACAACTCCACGATACTTCTGGCAGACTCGGCGCGAATGGCTTTTACAAAAGACAGCAAGTATCTGTATCTGCATCTGTTTACCGGCGAGCAGTTCGAGAATCTTCGTGAACAGCGTTCTCTTGACAGGAACGTGCCTTTCCGTCGCGAATCATTTGTCGACAAGGAGGTGCTTATCCCTTTTGATGCAAATTTCAACCGTCTTGACGAGGGCGGCATGCGAAAGCAATATGTTGGAAAGAACATGACTGAGCTTCAGCAGACCATTGACTCGGTCTCGCAAAGGGTGGATTCCATCGGGGAGGATTATGCGAGAGAGCTGAAGCGGACGGCTTTTTCAGGAGTGTTGCGATCCACCTATTTTTCTGAAGCCGACAGCAAGAAAGATGCTGAAAACAATAAGGAGAGCGCAGTGCTGACTCCTGCCCCGCCAGTGGCGGCGATGCCTCTCGATTCCTTGCTTGGCGCGCTCTCTCCCGTCCAACTCGGTGATATCTACAGTCAGGCACGCGCCCTTACTTCCAACAGGGTCGCGGAACTTGAATTCCGTGCACTCACCATGGGTGATGAAAAAAGAACGATACGCCGCCACGAAATTGAACTGATCAAGAAATTCACGCTTTCCGTGGCTTGTATCATTTTCTTCTTTATCGGTGCTCCTTTAGGCGCGATCATCAGAAAAGGTGGACTCGGCACACCTCTGGTGATATCTGTGTTGCTGTTTTTGGTCTATTATATAATAGACAACACCGGATATAAAATGGCTCGCGATGGGCGCATCGCTGTCTGGGCGGGAATGTGGCTGTCGACCTCTATCCTGTTGCCTCTCGGAATATTTGTGACCTACAAGGCAATGAATGATTCGGCAGTGTTCAACAAAGATCTCTACCTGAATCTTATGAGACGCTGGCTCGGGCTCACCGAGAAAAGGCATGTGCCGATGAAAGAGGTCATTATCAATGAAGTGTCGCTGCGGCGTGCCGAGGCGTTGCTTGTGCGTCTATACGGAGAATCACGAGTATGGCTGCGACGCAACGGTCGCAGACTCTCTTATCGAGAATACTGGCGCAGAGGGTATTCACTCGAAGAAATAACGCGCATTGGAACTCTTGTGGATGAAACTGTCAATTATCTGCATGACTCGCGTGATGTGAAAGTGAATTCGAAACTCGAGAAATTCCCTGTACTAAAGCCGTTGTGGATCTATCACCCTGCTAACCGGCGCTGGCTGTGTCGCACACTCGCGTTCTTTGTGCCGGCTGGAGGTATCATATATCTTCTGAGCATACCTTACTGCCGCAGACTCGTAAAAGAGTTTGAAGCGGTGGAATCAGCTTCGCTTGAAGAACTCAGAATTGTTAATAAATCTTAAACATAATAATTCGCAGAACTATTTTCCTATTATCAATGTTTTAATAGACGAAAGAAAGAAGATAGATTTTTGTTCATTAAGTTTAAGTTCTAACAGGTTCGCCTGTTAAAGAAAGCGGCCACTCGTGAGGAGCGGCCGCTTTTTTGTGTATGGTTTGGTATATGTCGTCAGTCCAAACTTATAAGTAAGTATTGAAAATTAGTTTATAATAAGTAAATGCTATGCTTATTTAAATTTTGAATCATGAAATCATCTCAAAATCTCCTAAAATTTAATATAAGCTAATTTCCAACACTTACTTAATGGTATTTATTTTTTTGTTAATTTTGCAGTATGAGAACAGAGAAAGAACTTGAGGGGGTCAGTCTCCTCGGCAACCAGGGGGTGAAGTATCCGACGGATTATGACCCCTCTCTATTAGAGACTTTTGAGAATAAACATCCGGAAAATGAATATGTCGTCACATTCGATTGTCCGGAGTTCACCACTCTTTGTCCCAAAACGGGGCAGCCGGATTTCGGGCATATATATATCACTTACATACCTCGTGAAAGGATGGTGGAAAGCAAAAGCCTTAAGCTTTATCTTTTCAGTTTCCGCAATCATGGCGATTTCCATGAGGATTGTGTGAATATAATAATGAAAGACCTTGCCCGGCTCATGGATCCGAAATATATCGAGGTGCGTGGCGTATTTATGCCTCGCGGTGGCATTTCAATTTATCCGTTTGCCAATATGGGTGATGCGGATCATCAGGATTATGTGAAGGCACGCCGACTCTCGGTGATGGCGGAATCAGCCGGAAGATGATGATTTGCCGTATATTCGGAATATTTTAGAAACTGAAGTCGTCTTGACATATTTACGAAAGTTAAAACAACTTCTAAGTCCAGACGAGTTCGCTGTTTAAATTTAAGAAGTTTCTTAAAACAACGTTACTTTTAGATTCTTTATGGAACAAAAAGATTCAATAATAGTTTTGTCGGGCGGAATGGATTCGGTTACGCTTCTTCATGACCGGAAGTCGCGGATTGCGCTCGCTGTTACTTTTGACTATGGTTCCAACCATAATGCGCGTGAAATTGAATGTGCCCGCTGGCAGTGTGAACTTCTGGGGATAGAGCATATCGTCATACCACTTTCGTTTATGGGTGAGTATTTCAGCAGTTCCTTGCTTTCTGGTGCTGATGCGATACCCGAGGGGCATTATGCTGATGATAATATGAAGTCTACCGTGGTGCCTTTCCGCAACGGCATCATGCTTTCAGTTGCTTGCGGACTCGCTGAGTCCCGTGGGCTGAAGCATGTTATGATAGCCAACCATGGTGGAGATCATGCAATATATCCGGACTGTCGCGCGGGTTTTGTGGATGCGATGTCTCTTGCAATGAAGGAAGGCACGTATGACGGTGTTACGATCATTGCCCCGTATACCGATATAACCAAAGGTGAGATTGCGGTGATAGGCAAGAAGCTCGGAGTGGATTATACCCATACTTATTCCTGCTATAAAGGCGGTGAGGAGCATTGTGGGAAATGCGGCACTTGCGTGGAGCGTGCCGAGGCTCTTGCTTATGCAGGTATTGAATAAATGTATTGAACATGATGATAATAAAAAAGGAGCCTTTCGGGCTCCTTTTTTATTATCATCATGTTTTCAAGGGATGTCAAGATACCTGTGCAATTGCACGGAGAGTGTCCATTTCGGGTCGGCAAGTATACGGCGAACCGTGTTGAGCCTGTTCTGTCGGAACTCTTCTTCATCGGGAACATAACAGGGTTGGAGATACATTATTGTGTCTTCTCCGCGACACGGAAGATCGAAGTAAGGATCAAGGTCCTGACCCAGATCCACAACCTTTATCTCGTTTGCGTGTCTTACTCTCACCGGAGCTTCACCTGCCCCTTCGAAGCCGGATTTAGGACTGACTGTGACCCAGTCGATGCCTTCCGGAACCGGAAGCGTGCCGTTTGTTTCAATTGCTATCTTCTTTCCTGTAGCTCTTTTCAGAAGATGGATGAAATCCTCGTCTATCCACATTGCCGGCTCGCCACCGGTAAGCACTACCCAGTCAGCGGAATAAAGGTTGATTGCGCGGATTATTGCGTCATCATCCATGTATATTCCTTCTGTGTGGGCGGTGTCGCAGAAAGAGCAGTTCAGATTGCATCCTGAAAAGCGCACGAAAACAGAGGGATACCCTTCATGGTGTCCCTCTCCCTGGAGTGAATAGAATATTTCGTTAATCTTCCTCATAAGCCGCCATGTTCCCCTCGCTTTCCTGCACTTCGCAGCGATAGCATGAGGGAATGGTCTCGACCACCCATCGCGCGATGTTCTCCGCTGTCGGATTAAAGGGGAGAACATCATTGATGACCGTGTGGTCAAGCATGTTCATGATCTTGTTTTTAATCAGAGTAAAGTCTGCCACCATGCCGTCGGCGTTAAGCTCTTTCGCACGGCATTCCACAATGATTATCCAGTTGTGTCCGTGAAGACGGGTGCATTTGCTTTCATAGCTCAGGTCGAGCCTGTGAGCCGCACTTACCTCCAGACGTTTTCTTACATAATACATCGGACGGTTTATTTATCGGCAGACTTACGACCCTTCTTCTTCTCGGCAACCTCAGGTTTTGGCGCTTCCTCGATGCCGGCGAGAGAACCGTCAATCATGATGCGTCCGCAATATTCGCACACGATGACTTTCTTATGCATGCGGATTTCAAGCTGACGCTGCGGGGGAATGCGGTTGAAGCAGCCGCCGCAGGCGTTACGCTGCACGCATACGATGCCGAGTCCGTTGCGTGCGTTCTTGCGGATACGCTTGAATGCGGCGAGAGTATAGTCGTCGATAAGTGGCTCCAGAGCCTTTGCTTTCTCGCGTATCGACTCTTCTTCCTGACGTGTCTCGGATATTATTTCCTCGAGTTCCTTTTTCTTCTGCTCAAGAATGTGCTCGTTGTCGGCGAGTTCTTCCTTGTCGTGCTCGATTTCTGCTATCTTTGCCTCGATTCTGCTGTTGGCATCGCGAATGTTCTTTTCTGCAAGCTCTATCTCAAGACTTTCAAATTCCTTCTCCTTCTCAAGGAATGCAAATTCGCGGTTGTTGCGCACGTTATTGATCTGTTCCTCATATTTGGCTATCTTTTCACGACGCATCTCGATTTCACCCTGCTTTGTCTTGATGAGGGTGTTGAGTCCTGCTATTTCTTCCTCATGTTTAGCGATGCGGGTCTGGAAGCGGATGATTTCGTCTTCACGGTCTTTCACCTCGTTTGGAAGTTCGCCGCGCAGAATTTTGATGCGGTCAATCTCTGAGAGATATGTCTGCAGCTGATAGAGTGCTTTGAGGCGCTCCTCAACGCTGCGTTCCTTGTCATTCTTTTTCTCTGTTGCCATATGATTTGTAAATTTTTTTATTAAAGTTGAGCAAGCGGTAAACACCGGATATCAGACCTTGATCCTAAAGCCGGGTCCACAAGCTTGAATTGTTCAGATTACCCCTACAGGATTCGTTTCGGAATCCGAGAAATACAGGAGGCAGTCCGGATACTTGTCACGTATTATGCGCGAGAATATCTTGCAAGCACAAAGCTCGCTCTCATAGTGTCCTATGTCTGCGATTATAATGTCAAGTCCGTATGCTGTGAAATCGTGATACTTCACATCTCCGGTGATTATAGCATCAGCACCGGCATTCGCTGCGTCAAGGATCAAGGAAGCCCCGGATCCGCCACAAAGGGCTACGCGCTTCACGACTAACTGAGGTGACTGAACCGAATACTTCAGTGCCTTGACTCCGAACGTTTCTTTCACCTTGCGCAAAAACTCCAGCTTTGGGGTGGGACGAAGGTTTCCGATTATTCCTATTCCCGTGGTTCCTTCGGAGTTCTTGGGTTCAAGCACTTGCAGGTCGGTCATATTGAGCATGTGTGCCATTTCATGACTTACGCCGTCCCATGCTGAGTCAAGGTTGGTATGTGCTGAATATATTGCAACGTCATGGCGTATGGCTTTCGCTACGATACGCTCTATTGCCGTGCGCCCGGTGATCTCCTTGAGTCCACGAAAGATCAGAGGGTGGTGGGTTATGACGAGATTACACTGACGCTGGATTGCCTCGTCAAGGATTTCCTCCGTGATGTCAAGGCAGAGCAAGGCTGCTGTTACCTGCATGTCGGGGTTTCCAACCTGCAGACCGGTATTGTCATAGCTTTCCTGCAATGACTTGGGAGCAAACTCTTCAATGGTTCGCGCAATATCTGAAACTTTCACCATCTTTTTCGCTTTGATGGCTTCAACGATATCGAGGGGAGTCGACATTTATAATCAGTAATAATTTTAAACAGCTTCTTAATTGTCAGATGGCTTGAGTTCAAGCTGGAGCTCGTCAAGCTGGCTCTGGTCTATGGCAGACGGGGATTCGTTCATCACGTCACGTCCTGAATTGTTTTTCGGGAAGGCTATAACGTCGCGGATTGTATCAAGTCCCGCAAGAATGGAAACGAACCTGTCGAACCCGAGTGCCAATCCTCCATGAGGTGGTGCACCATATTTGAATGCATTCATCAGGAAGCCGAATTGCTCCTGAGCGCGCTCCGGAGTGAATCCTAACAGTTCAAACATCTGGTCTTGCAGCGCAGCATCGTGGATACGTATGGAACCGCCACCAAGCTCTGTGCCGTTGACAACGATATCATAGGCGGTTGCCCTGACTTTGCCGGTGTCTGTCTTGAGCATCGGTATGTCTTCCGGATTGGGAGACGTGAAAGGATGGTGCATGGCATAGAAACGTTGTGTTTCTTCATCCCATTCGAACAAGGGGAAGTCTACTACCCAGAGCGGGGCGAATACATTCTTGTCACGCAAGCCGAGTCGGTTGCCGAGCTCAAGACGAAGCTCGCAAAGCTGTTTGCGTGTCTTCATTGTCTCTCCTGTCATCACAAGCAACAGGTCACCGGCTTCAGCTCCCGCTTTTTCGCCCCATGCGCGTAACTCCTCTTCGGTGTAGAATTTGCCGACAGAACTCTTTATGGAACCGTCAGCCTCGAATTTTACATATATGAGACCTTTTGCACCGATTTGTGGACGTTTCACAAATTCTGTGAGTTCATCTATCTGTTTGCGAGAATAGTTGGCGCAACCTTTGGCAAGGATTCCGACTGTAAGTTCTGCGTCATCAATCACGCTGAAGCCTTTACCTTTTGCCACATCATTGAGTTCTACAAACTCCATTCCGAAACGTATGTCCGGTTTGTCAGAACCGTAACGTTGCATGGCGTCAGCCCATGTGATACGAGGGAATGCTTCGGTGAAGTCTATTCCTTTTACATATTTGAATATATGTTTCACAAGTCCTTCGAAAGTGCGGATCACATCTTCCTGCTCCACGAAGCTCATCTCGCAGTCTATCTGAGTGAACTCCGGCTGGCGGTCGGCACGAAGGTCTTCATCGCGGAAACATTTTGCAATCTGGAAATAACGGTCGTAGCCGCTTACCATAAGAAGCTGTTTGAACAGCTGGGGACTCTGAGGAAGGGCATAGAACTCTCCGGGATTCATGCGGGAAGGCACAACGAAGTCTCGTGCTCCTTCGGGTGTAGATTTGACCAGGATCGGAGTCTCGATTTCCAGGAATCCCTCTGCATCGAGATAACGCCTGATTTCGAATGCCATCTTGTGGCGGAGTTCGAGGTTGCGTCTTACGCAAGGACGTCGGAGATCGAGATAGCGATATTTCATGCGGAGGTCATCGCCACCGTCTGTGTTGTCTTCGATAGTGAAAGGGGGAACCTCGCTGCGGTTAAGTATGCTGAAAGTGTCCGCGATTACTTCTATATCACCAGTCGGAAGGTTCGAATTTTTCGAGCTGCGCTCCTCAACCTTCCCTGTAACCTGCACAACAAATTCGCGTCCAAGCGTGTTGGCAGCCTCGGTGAGCTCCCGGTTGATCTCATTGTTGAAAACCACCTGAGTGATTCCATAACGGTCGCGGATGTCCACGAAAGTCATACCGCCCATTTTACGGGTGCGTTGCACCCATCCTGCCAGCGTCACGGTCTGTCCGGCATCGGCGAGGCGAAGTTCGCCACATGTCCTGTTTCTATACATTTTTAGCTAAAATGATATCTTTCGGCATCCCCGCTTCTCGCGGATTCAGCCTTGTTAAAAAGCTTTTTATTTGCGAATACGTCGGCAAACAAATGACAATATCCGCTTCAAACATGCAAAATTAGCAAAAAAACATCGCTTTGTCAATATTTAAACGTAAAAACAGAAAAACATTCTGCATGATCCTTTGTCAGTTTCTCTCTTTGGAGCGGAGAAGCCAGTGGCAGAGGCGACATTCGAGACAGCGCCCCGCTTCGGCTTTTTCCATATCTCCGTGTGCCGCGCCGTGCGCGTATAATATAGGAGCAGCGAGGTTGATCAAGAAGAGGTCGACACTGCCTTGCTTCAAGGCGTCTCCGTTGTCGAGATTCAGTTTGCGTCCGGGCATCCGGTGTTGCCATAAATATTGATAGAACTTCCCCATATGGTTAATTAATGTTAATTCAAACGATTCCTCAAAAATCTTTCTTTCGAAATTTTAGAATTATTTTGTAACTTTGTAGAGTGTTTTTCATAGTATTAAATTAAGATTAAGGTTTCGGTCTATCTCTTTGTGAAAAGGGGTAGACTTTTTTATTTTGCGTATATTTAGTTATAAAATTTTACTGAAACAAATTGATTCTGAATGGCAATAGAGAAGATAAGGGGAGTTGTGATAAATATTGTGAAGTATAGCGACCGCCACAATGTGATAACGCTTTTTACCAGGAGTCGCGGCAGGATGGCTTTCCTCTCTCCTGTGGGATCCGGGAAGTTGGGGAGGATGCGGAGCGCGAGGTTGCTGCCGTTGTCGGTGGTTGATGCGGATGTTAATATGCGTCAGAGTAGGGAACTGCAGCTTCTTGGTGCTGTTACGCCTGCCGAGATATGGCATGATTTATATTTCAATCCGGTCAAGTCGTCTATTGCCTTATTCCTTTCGGAGTTTCTTAACCGTTATCTCCGTGATGCTTCTCCGGATCCTGCCGCGTGGGATTTTATATTGGCATCTATCCGAGTTCTTGATGAGAAAAAGCAAGGATTGGCAAATTTTCATATTTGGTTCTTGGTGCGCTTTTTAGACATTGCGGGGATTGCCCCGGATCTTCATGATTACGAAAGGGGAGACTGTTTCGACATGCGTGCAGGAATCCCGGTGGTCGGTGCGTCTTTTCATAAAGATATCCTTTCGCCGTCTGAGACACATTTGCTCGTTGTCCTTTCTCGAATCACATTGCGCAATATGCGTCTTTACCGGTTTAACGGCACGGAGCGCCGTCAGCTTCTTGATCGTATCCTCCGTTATTACGCTATCCATTTCCCCGGTCTTTCCGGACTTAAGTCTCCCGATATCCTTTCCGATGTCTTTTCATAATTCTATATGATATAAAATCCGCCGGCATGTCGGGAGCGACTTTGCCGGCGGATCAGAGGTGAGCCGTGTTTTATATGGTCGGGTAAGTTAAATTCTAAACAAGCTCTGAAGTGTCAGTCTTTGGGCTTGTAGACCTTGACGTTGTTGAGGAACCAGCGGAAAGTGCCCGATACAGCTCCGTTGGGGAGGAACTGGCTGTCGATATTGCGGATTTCAATGCGGGTGTCCTTGTTGAGTGTGACACCTGAAAGCTCCATGTCGACATTGTGCCATCTCAGTTTCTCTCCTGCGGCAAGCGACGGTGTGGATACGGGAAATTGAGTTTCGGAAGCGCCGTTCTTTACGATAACCACAATTTCTGTCTTGTCGTAAGGCTTCATGTCTGCGGGCCCTTTGTCTCTCCATGGACTCCAGTCGAAAGAGAGTCTTATTCCCGTTGCTCCGTCACCCAGCTGTTCAATCTTGGGCAGTGTGGCGGAATTCTGTTTGTTGCTGGACCCCATCTTAAGATAGAATTTCTGGAAGTTGCAACCGGTTCCCTTCCCTGTCAGGTCTCCGCCGCCGCAGATGATCCATCCCTCGTTTTTCAGGGCGTCGAGTGCTGACACGCCGGAAACTTTGGGAGTGGTTATATTGGGGAGGTATACGTTATCGTTGTCGCAACCCATGGCGTCGAGATTCTTTACGGCATTGTCTCCTGAGCCTTTCCAGTCTGCGAGGAATGCCCAGACGATATCGAAGTTGCTCTGGAAATATATTGTCTCGTTGAGACCCAGATCCTCAAGACCGGTGACAATCATCCTGACTACCGGAGAGGCTGTGCCCGAGTATACGCCGGTAAGAGTCAGGACGTGACCGGTGAAATCCGACAGCTTTATGTCGGTGTTGCAGTCTTCGGCAGTTACCGACATGGTTTTCCCTTCGATATTCAGCTTGGAGCCGTCGAAAATTCCTGTTGCCTTGATTAGGGTTCGCGTGCCGGATTTGTAGCTGTCGATGTCTGCCGTGATGTCGGTGGCGGGAATCGAAGGCACATCTCCGCTTCTGACATCTGTCAGCCTGTCGCAGATCACAAACGGAAGCCTGGTGTCAGAGTCCATCTTTGTTCCGAGCATGCTTATGATCTGTCCGGCACGTGCCTGAGCCGCCTCTCCGGTCACATAAACGAGGTCAGTCCCGTCTGTACCCACAAAACCGTTGTTTGTCTGAGCCAGAACCGCAAGGTTCTCGAACTCTACGGCAGTCTCTTCCTCCATCGCGTTCATGTCGGCAATGGAAGATGGTTTTATATCGCGGAATTTGTCGCCCTCCTGACGCACAGTGACTTCGAAAAAACTCCGTTTCTGATCGCCATGGAATTTTAGGACAGCTTTGCGTGGAAGATCGGCAGCACCGTCACGGGTGTTATCAGACACTTCTATCGTGACATCCGTTGTGCCCGCACCTCCGGAACCGGGTGTGACAGTGATCCAGTCGGGAGCTTCGCATTGCCAGAATCCGTCTGAGACTACGGCGATCATGGTAGGGACGGCATCGGAAACAGGAAATTCAAGACTGCGCGTGCTTCCCATCACAGCTTCGGCGACGCAGCCGTTGTCATCGTTGTCGCAGGAGGTCAGAAGACAGCCGAACGCGACAGCGAGAGATAATAATAATGAATTTATTCTGATTTTCATATCATTCAATTTTTTAACAGCTTCTTAACTTATTTCCATCCCGGATTCTGGGTCAGATTCGGGTTCAGGCTGAGTTCGTTTGTTGGAATCGGATAAAGATAATCGCGGTTTTCGTCAAAAGGCTTGCGGTCCTGTGTATGGTGGTTGCAGGAATATCCCTTTGAATCCTGGGAGAGAATTATGTCTTTGCCGATTTCATATGTCTGTACACCTGCGCCGACAGCAGGTTTGCTGCCTCCGTTGGAGTAGAACACCACGTCTTCCCTGCCGTCGCCGGTGAAGTCAATTCCTCCGGCTCCGTTCACATATATGCCGTAGATAGGCTGGTTTATGCATTTTCCCTCTTTCCAGCGCATCAGGTCATAATAGCGGCGGTGCTCCATGAAAAGCTCTATGCCGCGCTCACGGCGGATCTCAAGTATGTCGCCGTCCTTGCAGTTGGAATAACCGAAGTCCTGGCTGATCAGGAATGGATCCACGCTGTTGCCTGTCTTCATGTCCGGCATGCCGGCACGTTTGCGGATGAGGTTCACACTCTTGTCGAGGTCTCCCTGGGAGAGTTCTCCCAGTTCAGCCTTCGCTTCCGCGAAGTTGAGAAGAACTTCGGCGTATCTGTATACCGGCATATCGTTGTACGAACGCCCGGAACGGTCAACTTCATTGTTCTGGTGGACTTTCTGCGTCACAAACTTTATAGGCTGATAACCGGTGGATGATACGAGCAGATTCGCGCTTTCGACACTCTTTTCCCCCACGCGGATGTAGCCTGTGCCTCTTATTGACTGTGACAGGCGCGGGTCGCGGTCTTTCATCTCATCGGCAAACTGCATTGTCTCCCAGCCAACCTTGTCTGTGAAGCGGGAACCGTCCTTCATAAGATAAGAAGACACGAGTTTTCTTGTCACGGCGGGTTTGCCCTGATTGTCAAGCACACAGTATGCGCTTGCGTTGTGGAAGATTGAAAGTCCCACATTGTAGGCTACGGCAAGAATCACTTCTGTCTTGCTGTCGGACGCCTGGTCGAATACGAACAGATCGCGGTAATCCTGAGCCGGTTTGCCGGTGTTGTAAAGAGCGTACTTGCCGTAGGCGCCGCTCATCAGTTTCTCGCTTGCGTCCACGCACTGGCGCAGATACCATTCATAATCATGACCGTCAAGACTGAGTCCATGATATTTGCGGAAAGTACCCTCGAAAAGGCATACCTGCGATTTGAGAGCCAGAGCGGCGCCCTGAGTCACGCGGTATACGCTCTTTTCCGTAGAACTTGACGGCAGATTCTCTATGGCGTAATCGAGATCCTCGATGATTTTGCCCATCACCAGCTCACGTGAGTCACGTGCGCCATAAAGCTTGTCGTCGGTAGAGAAAAGCTGGCGGTCAACCCATGGCACATCGCCGAAGCGTTTCACTTTTTCGAAGTAGAAATGTGCGCGGAAGAACCGTCCGACGGCAGTATACTTCTTAACTGCATCGGCATCCGTGCAATTCTTGGGAGCGTATTCGAGAAGAGTGTTGATTTTGCGGAGCACTGTCCATGTCCACCCTCCGCCCGAAGCGGGAACCGTTCTCGAAGAACCGCAGAGAAGCTCGCTGCTCAGGGTCTGTTTCACGATATGGTCATCCTGATAGGAATAAGGTTTCTTGTCGAGCAGACTGTTGTAGAAAGTATTGGAGAAAAGCTCCAGGTCGGTTGACGTGCGGAAGTATTCGTCAATGCCAACCTTGTCTCTCGGAGTCACATCAAGGGTGTCATCGCATGATGTCAGACCCAACAGACCGATAAATGCCAATAATATATATTTTTTCATTGTTAGCTGGATATTTGATTAGAACTGGAGGTCGATGCCGAAAGTGAAAGTCTTTGGCCAGGGGTAGGCGAGCATGTCCCAATGGGCATTGTCGCTGTTCTGCTCGAATGCAGCTTCCGGATCGATATATTTGCAGTTGTCTTTGAGAGGAGACCAGTAGGCGAGGTTTTCCGCCGTGAAATAAAGTCTCAGTTTTTCGATTCCCGCAACTCTGGTCCATTTCTTGGGGAACGTATATCCGACGGTGAGGTTCTTGAGACGCAGGTAACGGATGTTCTGGAGATAACGGTCGTTCTTATACTGCATGTATCCGCTGCTTGCAGCCTTTGATTTCGCACGCGGGAAATAAGCGTCGGGATTGTCTTCGGTCCAGTACATGTCGCGGAAATCACCGCGCAGATAAGAGCAGCGCTCGTAAGTGGAGAAGAATCCCCAGAAGGGCATGTTGCTTGATTCAGGATACCAGTAGTGGTTGCCAGTTCCCTGGAAGAAGATGTTGGCGTCGAAACCGTAGTAATTGAAGCCGGCGCGGAATCCGTATTGCAGGCGGGGCAGAGAGTTGCCGAGTTTCACGCGGTCTCCGGGGTTGTCAACGCAGTTGGTGGGAATCTTGTTTCCGTCAGCGTCGTAGAGGTCGTCGCGTCCGATTGATATCTTGTTGTCGCCGTCCAGGTCAAGGAACTTGAGGTCTCCAGCCTGCCATCCGTCGCTCATGCCTTTTGTGACATAAGAGAGATCAACCTCCGAGGCATATTTCTGAGCCTCTTCGGTGGTTCTGAAAAGCCCCCCTGTCCGGAAGCCCCAGATCTCGCCGAATTCCATCCCTACGTAGTAATCTTTTGCGAAAGATTTCGTGGGATTGTCATATTTGGTGATGGTGCTGCGGTATTCGGATAAGTTGAAGCCTACGTTGTAAGAGAATTTGTTTTCAAACAGAGTGAAGGCGTCGTTCCATTCAAGGCTGAGTTCATAACCTTTCGTGCGGAGGTCGGCGGCATTCATCTTCGGGGAGTCCGCGCCATATATGGCGGGCAGGGCTACACCGTCTGTGATCATGTCCTTGGTATCGCGGATGTAGAGGTCGACCGTGGCATTGAGGCGGTTGTTGAAGAATCCGAAATCGAAGCCGAGGTCCCACTGGTTAGCCTTCTCCCATGTGAAATCCTGGGCGATAGGAATGCCTACGGAAGAGTATTTTGCCACGTTGGCATTGTCGAAGGTGTATATGTTGTCACCCGAGAAAGTGCTGATTGAGACCTTGCGCAGGAATGTGTAGAGGTCGGAAGTGTTCTGGTTTCCGAGGCTTCCGTATGAGAGGCGCACTTTTCCGTTGCTCAGCCAGGGGTTGAGACTTTCGAGGAATTTCTCTTCGCTGTAACGCCAGCCGACAGATCCTGAGGGGAACCAGCCCCAGCGGTGTCCTTTTGCAAATCTGGAGGTTCCATCGTAACGTCCGGAGAGTTCCACGAGGTATTTGCCAAGATAATCGTAGTTGATTCTGCCGAAGATACCCTGAAGGAAATAATCGGTCTGACCGCCTGTCACCTTGGCGCCGTCAAGACTCGGAGCCAGCCCGAGATCGTTGAGGTCGGGAGTCCCGAGATTCTGGACATATGTGGAGTATGTCTTGTAGTTGCGGTTTTCGTAATTGTAGCCTGCCACTACAGTCAGATTGTGCGCGTCTTTGAAAGAATCCTTGTATGTCACAAGTGCGTTTGCCGAATAATAGTTGTAGGTTGCCATCGATTCCTTGAAGTCATCCTGACCGGCGCCGGAACTGTATGTCTTCATTTCCGCATCGGGATAGACACGGTATTGAATGGCGTTTGAGCGCGAGTTGCTTCTGTTCTGGTAGAATCTGTATGTGAAATCGGCAGAGAACGTAAGCTGTTTGATAGGCTTGATATTGATGCGTGATGTCGTGGTGAAGTTGTTTTTGCGGGTCTCGCCGGGGTGCATCCCCTGCATCATCATTATGGCGCGTCCGTTTGCCGGTTTGTATGAGGTATAGGGGTTTTCATATATGTATGAGCCGTCGGGATTCGTCAGCGGGAAGAGTGGGAATGCGTTCTCGCCTGAATAAGCGAGTGTGTTCTCCATCGAGCCGTCGCCCTGATAATTGTAGCTTGAGCCGAAATAGGCGAGGTTCTCCTCGAAATCGATATATTTGTTGACGTTGAAGTTCAGCCGGCTGCGGAGTGTGTACTGGTTGTATTTGTCGTTGTTGTATTTCGCAATGCCGTCATTGTGCTTGTAGCCTCCCGACACGAAATATCTCGCTGCCTTCGAGCCGCCCGAGAGCGACACATTGTGCTGCGTCAGGAAGCGGCGGCTTTTCCAGAGCTCGTTCCACCAGTCGGTATTGGCGTAATATTTCCATTGCTTTCTGCCGTTCACTTCCTCAACCACGGTCCATGGACGGTCGGGATGCTCTGTCTTGTCGTTGACGCGGGCGAGGAGCTCCATGTAGTCCTTGTCGGTATAGTTCGGCATGAGATATGATTTCGTCTGTCCGTAGTGGAAGTCTTCAAGCATGCGAAGATGCCAGTAACCGCTTGTCTCGAAGTCGGTGCTCTGAGTCGTCTCTTCCCAGCCGAATCTGCCGTTGTATCTCACGGTTGCCTTGCCGTCCTGCTCGCTGCCTCCCTTGGTGGTGACAAGAATGACACCGAATGCGGCGCGTGCGCCGTATACTGCAGCCGCCGAGGCATCCTTGATCACGGATATGGAGGCTACGTCATTGGGGTCTACCTGGTCAATCTCACCGATGGCTCCGTCGATAAGCACCAAAGGAGAGGCGTTGTTGATAGATGTGCGTCCTCGAATGTTCAGAGAGGCGGAAGAACCGGGCTTTCCCGAACTTGTGGTCACATTGAGACCGGCTACGGCTCCCTGAAGCATTGAGGAAACGTTGCTTACCGGACGTCCTTCAAGGCTCTTGCCCTCTATCGCGGCTACGGCACCGGTAAGATTTACTTTTTTCTGCGTACCGTAACCGATAACCACGGTCTCCTCGAGGGTTTGGGTGTCTTCTTTCATCTTGACATTGACAACTGTCTGGTTGGCGGCAACCTTGACAGTCTGTTGCTGGTAGCCGATAAGGGCTATTTTCAGGGATGCCGGACCTTCGGGCACCTGAAGGGAGAAATTGCCATCGATGTCTGCCATGCATCCGGTGCGGGAATTTACCAGCATTACGCTGGCTCCGACGAGGGGCTCTCCGGTTTCGTCGGTGATAGTACCCGTCACTTGTCTTGTTGCAGCCCAGGCGGGTATGCCCGTCAGAAATGCAACAAGAAGTAGAATTAGTCTGCTGACTTGTTTCATAAGTTAGGTATTAGTTGTGAATAATAGTTGATTTAGATTGTAGGATTGTATTGTGGAGTTTTCAGGCGTTAGGCTTTAGGTGTTAGTTTTGCCGAGTGTAAGTTCTAACGCCTAACGCCTAACGCCTAAAACCTAACGCCTGAAAACTTATTTTATCTTATACTCTTCTGTTGAGAACGGTCTTGGACGTTCCATTTTCTCTTTGTAGGTGTTGCCGAATTTATCGGTCACTGTTATTTCAAGGTCGGTGTCTGCGTCGTTGCATTGAACTTGGAAGAAATGGTAGCGCAAGGTTGTTCCGGTGCCCGGAATGCTTGTAAGGGCGTCTCTGTCCCAATACGGCACGGAGAGTGCTGCTATGGAAAGTGGATCATATTCGCGCACCTGCTTGGCAGCAAGCGTTTCTCCATTTACGGTCTTGACTTCAATCGTGCAGTCGTTGTTCCAGTTCCACACGTTTATAAGCACCTGGTTCTTTCGCTTCCCGTCGGCATAAGGAGTGACATATCGTTTATTAAATTCCGCGATAACTTTGGAATCTTTAAGGTTCTTCCATGTCACGTTGCTGAAATCCACATTGTTGAGGTCGTAAGCGCGGAACTGTACTTTTTCGTCCATTCCCGTTCCTTTGTATCCCCATTTCATGTTCTTACCGGAAAATTCGAATATTGCATATCCTGCCGGAACACCATCGGTGGTAATGTGGCATCCGGGGGTGTAATATCCGGAATACCACCAGTCGGCGCAGACTGCAGGTATGTTATGTTCATATACCGGATGGCTGTAGCCATTCGCGGGGGAGTCTGTCGGCAACATGGTGTGCTGCTGATGGAGGTGACCGTTCACGAAATGCACTTCATATCCGGTGCAGGCTTCTATAAGTTTGTCCGAACCTGTATTGGCACGCAGGTTGTAGGCTTTGGGATTTGATGTATTGTAAGAGAAGAGCGAGCCATGAGTCATGACATATACCGGAGTGGATTTGTCGATATAGCTAAGATCTTTCTTAAGCCATTCTATTTGGGGTTCGTAGACATTCTGAGTGTAGGGGCGGTCTTGAACTCCATCGTATGCAATACAGTCTATATTGTCAATTACGACAAAGTGTGCCTTGCCAATATTGAATGAATACCATGCCGGTGCTACGTGAGTAAGCATGGGATTGGTGGCAGACTTGTTGCTGCCAATGGATTTTGGGTCGTGATCATGATTGCCGATAACGTTATAGACAATCATGTCTTTCAGGTTCTCGTTTATTGTTTTTACATAGTTTGGAAGTTCATAACCATTTTTCCAATATTGGTCCCAAGTGAGGTCTCCGAGGGTGATGGCATATATCTTCTCGGAAGAATGGCTTCCTTTGTATGCAGTAACGTCGGCAAGGAATTTCTTGTATTGGAGGATGTCTTGCGAACGGTTGGCAAGATGTTTGTCGCCCATATAAAGGATTTTGAAATTGTCTTGTCCCACCGTTTTCTTGAGTTTGAAAGATATATTCTCCGGTATGCCTTTGGATAGAACCGTTTTCTGATACATTTTAGGGAAGACACCTTCTGTAAGGGGTTCATATCCGGATGGAACAGACAAGAAGACATATCCTTGGTTCTTTTCTGATGCAATGCCGTAGATGCCGTCGGAATTTGTTACCGTGCAGTTTTCCCCGTCGCTGACAACTACATTTGCCACAGGCTCGCCGTCTTCAGTCTCAATGATGCCGTATACCGTGGCTCCTTCGGGTATCGGTATCTGGTGCGCTACGATTGTTATCTTTATTTGTCCGAGCAGAGTGCGCTTGCCGTTTTTGGTCACGTGAAGGGTGTAGGTGCCGCTCTCTATGTTATTTGGAACAGCAAATGTGAAATGCTCGTCGGAAGCATCCGTTATGTTGCAAGGTGTGAACTTGCCGTTTGTTTCAAGGTATATTTTTTCGGAAGTTGTTATGGAGCCTCCCTCTTGTGAAATGGTTATTGTCCCACCCGATATGAGGTCAATGTTTTCGGGGATGATGACGGTGAATCCTGACTGGGATCCGTTGCCGACAGGAGTCGGATTGTCGTCCTTGCAGCTGACAGTCAATGCAGTAAACAATACAGTCAGAAGCAAAGCTTTGAGAATGTTGCTGAATTTTTGAGTCATGGTTTTAAAAGTTAGTCGTAATGTCGTGGATTAATTATAATTTCCCGTCAGATGTCTTAAGGTTGAAATGAGTTTTTCAATGTCTGGACCGTTTCAAAACAATCGCATGAATTTTCAAAACAGTTGCATTAATTATGGTTGATTCAATATTAAGACAGCTTCAAGTTGGTTGCATTTCCCGGATTAAATGGGATTGTGCGGTAAATTTATATACAAATTTCGGTTTATGCAAATATTTGCTAAAAAATATTTCAAAACGAAAAAATGCCGACCGGCAGTGAAGTTAACGTGATATGAATCAGCGTGTAATATATCGCCCGTAACCGGGAGCAATTACGGGCGATGTGTGTGTATTGAGGAATGAAATCTAAAAAGCTGATGTCTTGTCAGACGTATGTTTCAAGAACAGTGACTTTCTCTTTGGGTTCGATGGAAATCCCCTTTGCCGAAGCGGGAATCAGTATGGTCTCGCCCTGATGCGCCGGGGTTTTCTCTTCTCCGCATGTGACCACAGCCTCACCTGAGGTGAATATCAGTGCGACGAAGGAGTCGTTCTCGCGGTAATCACGCATAAGCTCATGATCTGCTTCCAGAAGGTTGGTAGTGAAGAATGGGCAGCGCACGATATTTACAGGAACATTTTTCACGCGTTTGTAGTCTACGGGGTTGCCGTCGGTATCGTTGAAGTTGACGGCTTCTTTTGCAAACTCGGTGTGAAGTTCCCTTTCATTACCGTTTTTATCCTTTCGGTGATAGTCGTAAAGGCGGTATGTTGCATCGGATGTCTGCTGGATCTCGGCAACGAATGCTCCTTTGCCGATTGCATGCACTCTTCCCGCAGGAATGAAATAAGTGTCTCCCGGTTTGATTTCCACAAAATTCAACACATTTTCAATCTCTCCGCTTTTCACAAGTGTCTCGTAGTCGGCAGGGTCGACGGGATTCTTGAATCCGTTGGCGAGTCTTGCACCTTCGGCGGCATCCAGCACAAACCACATTTCTGTCTTGCCGTTAGGCATGCCGTATTTCTGCGACATGGCATCGTCAGGATGAACCTGTACGGAAAGGTCTTCGCGAGCATCAATGAATTTGATGAGCAGCGGGAAGCGGTTGCCGAATTTTTCATAGTTGCGGTGTCCCATCAGGGATGCTCCGTAGCGGTCGATCAGTGCGGGCAATGTCATTCCTGCGTCGATTCCTTCAGCCACAACGGATTCGTCACCCTCGACACCCGAAAGCTCCCAGCTTTCACCTACTTTCTCAAGGTCTGTAGCGATCCCTTTGTAAGTGGCGATTCTCTCGCCACCCCAGATTGTAGATTTTAAAATCGGATTAAATATCCACATATTTTGTTTTTTAATTGTTACGATAATAACAGATGAGTGAGATTTATAAGAAACCGCCTGATTGAGGAATCTGTTTCTTATAGATGTCTCGTCATAACTAAAAAGACAAGAGCTATGAAAGAGATATTGGATACAGAAGAGAGAAAAGAATTGCCGGATAATGTTTTCGGACTCCCCGGTCGTCGGGAATATCCTATGCCTGACGCCTCACATGTGCGTGCGGCAGAGGCTTATTTCCGTTATTGTCCTGAGGAACTGAAGCCGGAACTTGCCCGAAACATTCTGCGTTTTGCAGAAAAATATGGCATAGAGATAAAGTCTCCGGTTATTCTGCAGTTTGCAAAAGAGTAATTGCAAAGTCGAGAATCGCATCGTGTCCGGCAGCAAGGTCTGCGTCTTTGCAATGCACCTCGCATCCCGGCGAAGGATTTATTCCCGCTTCCGTGGAGCGGTCGTCTCTGTCGCTGATCGGACATGAGGAGAATCTTACCGACCACCCGTTGGGAAGTTCCGAAGAGAAGGGGAGTCCTCCTCCCCCTCCGGTACGTGCGCCTACTATCCGCACATTCGGAAGAGTTTTCATCACTGCAACAAAATTATTCGCGGCAGAATAGCAGGATCTGTTTGTGAGAACCAGAATCGGCTTGCCGAGATATTTTACCCTTTTGACAGGATCCGCCGCTTCGTATTCAATCGGATAGGGATCCGAGAATGCGTTGTGGGCAGGTCCGGTCTTGTGACGTATGTAGCCGCCGGCTGTATTCTCTTCTATGAAACGCCCTACAAGAGTGTCTATATTGGTTAGCAGACCGCCGCCGTTGTTTCTGATGTCTATTATGAGTCCTTTGGATTCATGAAGTATCGCCAGAATATAGTCGAGGCTCGTGGAACTTATGCCTGACGAGAACGAGGGGTAATACATGTATCCGATTTCATCGGTCAGCATTTTGTAGGATATACCTGAGGTCTGCATGTAATCAAAATCCAGATAATACTGCTGCAGAGTGCGGAGGTTGAAATCCTGTGGATAATCGCTCCACCATTTGCGATAATAGCTCGTGTTGAACCGGGATGAGAGGTTTACATGACCGTCCTGGAGCTCGTCGAGAAGGCGGGAACATATGTCGAACAGTTCCAGCTGATTCATGTCGGGTTTTATCTCTGCGCGATATTGGCGGCAAAGTTTTTCCCAGTCGATTCCCTTCTCTTCAAAAAAACAATAACGTTCGCCAACGATTGCAGCAAGCGCATCGAAATTGCCGTAGGGGTCATCCTTATATTCCGGTGCCTCATGGCATCCCGCCATTACGGCAGCCAGCATCAATACCGATAATATTTTATAAAACATATAAGACAGAGTTGTGGGTTTCAGAAGAGGGGGGAATTTATGGCTTGTTTGCGTTTGATTCCGAGACCGTGGGGAATTATGCCGATTACGAAGGAATGGGTGTGCAGGCAGGTGTTGAGCGAGTTCGCCCATGAGGAGCGGTAGTCGTAACGGTAGCCCAGCTGCATGGCGGTGCGTCCGAAATCAAGCCTGAGCGACAGGAGATTGTCAATGCAGAAACGGTTGCCCCACCAGCCGCAATGGGCAAGTCCATCGCGGTTTCCAAGCCAGATCTCATAATATGTCTCGCCATATTGCGGTGAAAAGAAGCATCCTAATGACGGAATGCGGATTTCATTGCCGAGTATCATCGGAATCTTCCCTATCCTGAATCTCCAGGACAAAGAAGCATTGATGTCTAATGATGCCGAGGCATTCACGCTGACGGGATTGTTCCCGTTACGTGTAAGATAGAGGCATCCCCCGTCAATATCAATGGAGCCGCCGGCAGTCACCTGAAGCGAATAGGGCAGACGTCTGCGCCATTGCATTCCCCATGTGAACATCCCGTCTATACCGATCATGGATGCCGTGTGTGCAGGATTAAGGTAATTGCGCATGTTTGCTTTTGTGGCGAACTGCATTATCAGCGTTTCCGGTGCCCATGGTGATGCCTTGGTCCATTGGGCGGATGCTCCGAAAACCTTGCCGTTATATGTAAGGGGAGAAAGATATGTCGACAATGCCGTTCCTCCTCCCGCCTCAAGACGGTATTCCTGCACAACGGGACGTGACAGCTCCTCTGCATGTGACGTGGCAATGGAAATCATGGTCAGAACCAAAGCCAAAAGAAATTTTTTCATCTCGATATAATTTCATGTCAATACAATATTGCTTCAGAAATCGAACAGAGTGGGCTGTGTGGAGTTCTCGGCTGATTGTGTCGTATCTGTCTCTTCCTGCGAATCTGACTCTTCCGTGAGATCTGACACTTCCGTCTCCTGCTCAGCCGGAGGCTCCGGGAAACGGGTAGGCTCAAGTTCTTTGATTTCCGCTATATTGTAAGTGGATATTCTTTTCCCTTTCGCCTTGAAACTCTTTACACCTATAAAGTCTTCCGTTTCGATTTCCAAGGCAGGTCTTACGGCATCCGCTCCTCCGAATGTGACTTCCAGGCGGGCGAAGGGGGTGTCGGTAAGGAGAATTATGCTTGATTCAGGCTCGCTGCCAACAAAGCGCTGCGGTTTTGCCGAGACTTCGAACTCAAAGCGTTTCAGATACGGATAGCCGAGAGACGCATCGTTGAGGGCGAGAACCCACACCTTGTGCGGGTCGAATTTCTCGATGCGCAATATGTTGTCATCGTAATGATTGGTGTCGGAATAGGTGGAAGTGAAAAATTCACCGTCACGGGTTATCACAAGCACTTTGTCATCGCCCTGGAATATACCCAGACTTTCACCTCGCCCGTCGTAATTGAGACGAAGCACATCACGGTCGAACCATACTTCCCGACCTCCGAGTGTGCTTGATCCCCTGCGTTCAAGCGATACGTTCCTTATCTGGTATTTGGTGACAAGGTTTCCGAGCGATTCCTTCCCCTTTACCGCAAGTTCAGAGAAATTCACGTATATGTCCAGATTTCGCGGACGGCGTCCCGTCTCGTTAGCCTCGTCTTTAAGCGAAACGCGCACTGTCTCCGCCTCACCGTTGGGGTTGCAGGTCAGCCATTCGATACGGGAACCATCGACCCCCTTGGTTATGTTATATTCCTTCTCCCGGGTGAGTCCTGTGATATAGAAACGTTTCATATACGCGTTGCCACGTTTGCCGTTGCGGTATATCACATTATATATGGTGCGTTTGTCTCCTTTCTTGAAGACTCCGAGATGAATCACTTTCTTGCCTATGTACAGTTTTTCCTGTACGCGCACTATCTTGTATGTTCCGTCGCGATAGATCACGAGTATGTCATCTATGTCGGAGCATGTGAATCTGAATTCCTTATCCTTGAGACCGGTTCCTATGAATCCTCCTTCCGCGTCAAAGTAGAAACGTTTGTTTGCCTCGGCTACTTTCGTTGCCTCGATAGAATCGAAGCTTCTGATTACTGTGCGTCTCGGGAAATTCTCGCCATATTTCTCCTTAAGATGCATATACCATTTTTCAGTATACTCTACGATGTGCTCCAGATCATATTCGAGTCTGGCTATTTCCTCATCAAGGCGCGCTATCTTCTCATCGGCTTTCTGCGAATTGAACTTAAGAATGCGCCCCATCTTTATTTCCCAAAGGTGTATGAGGTCATCGTCGGTGACCGCACGGAAGAAAGTGGGTTTGAAAGGTTCCATCAGTTCGTCGACGCGGCGTATTGCCGATTCCATGTCGCGTGACTGTTCCACTTTCTCATCCTTATACATCCTCTCTTCGATGAAAATCTTTTCAAGAGATGCGAACATCTGTTGCTCGCGTGTCTCGCCGAGTTTTATTTCAAGTTCCTGACGCAGCATCTCCTGAGTGTGGTCAACAGAATAGCGCAGAAGGTCGGAGACTGTCAGGAACTCCGGTTTGCGGTCTCTGATCACACAGCAGTTCGGAGATATGGAAACCTCGCAGTCTGTGAATGCGTACAGCGCGTCGATTGCCTTGTCGGAAGAAGTTCCCGGAATAAGATGCACGAGGATTTCAGCCGTGGCGGCAGTGTTGTCATCTACTTTCCGGATCTTTATTTTCCCTTTTTCCATCGCGCCGAGAATCGATGATATCAGCGTGGATGTGGTCTTGCCAAATGGCAGCTCTGTTATTGCAAGGGTCTTGTTGTCGATCTTTTCAATCTTTGCCCTTACTTTTACGGAGCCGCCGCGACCGCCATCGTTATATTTTGACACGTCGAGCAGTCCGCCGGTCTGAAAGTCCGGAAATAGCCGGAAGGGACGGTCGTGGAGGTATTCCACGGCAGCGTCTATGATTTCGTTGAAATTGTGTGGCAGTATCTTGGAAGACAGTCCCACCGCAATGCCCTCCACTCCTTGAGCGAGAAGCAAAGGAAACTTCATGGGAAGGGTGACAGGTTCTTTCTTGCGACCATCGTAAGAAAGAGTCCATTCTGTAATTTTAGGACTGAAAGCTGTCTCTATGGCGAACTCCGAAAGACGCGCCTCGATATATCGTGGTGCGGCGGCGGAGTCTCCGGTAAGGATGTTGCCCCAGTTGCCCTGGGTGTCGACAAGCAATTCCTTTTGACCGAGCTGAACAAGAGCGTCTCCGATAGATGCGTCTCCGTGGGGGTGATATTGCATTGTGTTTCCCACAATGTTCGCAACCTTGTTGAAACGTCCGTCATCAAGGGTAGACATCGAATGCAAAATGCGTCGCTGCACCGGTTTGAGACCGTCTTCGATGTGAGGCACGGCACGTTCCAGAATCACGTAGCTCGCATATTCAAGATACCAGCTCCGGAACATTCCGGACAACACCGTTTTCTTGTCGGTGGTCGATGCGTTCGTGTTCCGGACTTCATCGGAAGCGGCAGACTGCGACTGTTCCACAGGATTTAAAGAGTCTTTTTCAATTGGCTCGAAGGAATCGTTGTTCTCAGACATAGGTTAAAATTCGAATTTTATGCGTAAAGTTAACAAAAAAATCACAATTTTTTGTAAAAAACACTTATATTTGCAATCAGAATACAGATTGTGTGACTATTGTGTGACGATATAAGCAACCTGCATCATAGACAATAATAACTTATTAACTAAGGAATTCATATAATTATGTATTACATCACCCTTAACAACCAGACAATCGGGCCCATGTCTGCCGAGCAGATGATGGCTTACAATGTGACCAATGAAACTCCTGTAAGCAGAGACGGAGGAGAATGGCAACCGCTTTACACCTATCCCGAACTCATGGAGCGTTATCAGAAAAGCGGCAAATCTTATGCCGCCAATGCCGAGGTTTCGTCAAAGAAAACGCTTTGCGGCATAATGGCGATATTGCTCGGTGGTCTTGGCGTGCAGTATTTTGTAATGGGCAAGACCGCCGCCGGTCTGATTACGATTCTTCTTACAATCGTGACATGCGGACTTTGGGAAATAGTCACCCTCATTCAGGGCATAATGATGCTCTGCATGACAGAATCCGACTTTAAACGCAAGTATATCGATTCAACCTCCACTCTTCCTCTTTTCTGAGCGCTGCATTTCTGAAGCGTTTGCCTGCAGACAATACATTGAAGTTTCCGGAAGCATAGTTGCAGTTATGCTTCGGAAACTTCTTTTTTTAATGAAATTTAAGTTAAAATTTACGTTTCGAAACATTTTTTGTGTAAAAATTTGCACTAAACGAAATTTTACTATAAATTTGCGCAAAATTTCGTTAAAACTCGAAATCGACATAATGCATTATGTCCTGTTATCAGGAAAACTGGCGTTTTCCTGATAACATATAAAAGGATATGTATGCGGCAATAATTGAATCAGACCGTATGGCACAGCTGTCAGCCGGACTAAATAACCTTAGAAGAATTAACTAATTACGAATCATGACAAAAAAACTCCTTTGCCTGCTTAAGGCAACCCTGGTGTTGAGTGTCTTCTCCCTCTGTCTCGTCAATTGTGGAGGCAAAGACGAACCTGATCCCGGACCGAACGGCGGTGGAAGCACAACTGAAATAAAAGTTACCCTCCCGTCGAGTGTGGATGTTGTAAAAGGTGAAGACTGCAAAATCGAAGGCGAGAACACACTGCAAACTTCCGATCTTGTCTATCTCATAGAGGGGGGTACCATTACTTCCTGCGCTGTGACAGAAGCTGACGCCGCTCATTTCGCGTTCCGTCTCCCTGCTGATTTTAAGGGAGGGAATTATCGCTTTGACGTGAAGCGCGGAGATCGCCGTGTGCAATTCGGAACGATAACCATAAATATGGTTGAAAGGAAGATCGAGATTTTACCTGGCACTACTATATATGGTGTGGTTGAGTCTGCCGAAGGTCCTATAGCCGGAGTGGTTGTCAGTGACGGTGTGGAAACTGTTCAGACTGATGATAACGGTGTTTACCAACTGAAATCTGAGAAAGAGTCGGGTTATGTGTTTATTTCTGTGCCCGGTGGTTACGAATGCGCGCTCGATGGCGTTTTCCCTGATCACTATCGTACCCTTGTATCTGCAAAAGATGTTCCCGAAAACCAAAGCTTCACCCTAAAGAAAGTTGACCAAAGCAATTATAAGGTGCTTTTCTTAGGTGACATGCACCTTGCCGACAGAGCTAAAGGGGGTACGGCTTCAAATATGGACAACACCCAGTTTAAAGGTGTTGCCAAGGATATTAATAACTATGTGCAGTCGAATGGCGGAAGCAAGATTTATGCTATTACTCTCGGTGACATGACATGGGATCTTTATTGGTATGACCGCAATTTTGATCTTTCCGACTACAAAGAGTTTTTTAACGAGCAGGTAAAAGGTTTGCCGGTGTATCACACTATCGGTAACCATGACAACGACATGAATGCCATAGGACAGTTTAAGGCAAAGAATCCTTTCGCTGTCACGATTGCCCCTCCTTATTATTCTTTCAATATAGGAGACGTTCATTATGTGGTTCTTGATAATATCGATTGTTCGAAATATGTAGGCGGAGGCGATTCCAACCGGAAAAATCAGGTTGCAGGAAAGATCTATTCTCCCCAGTTCTCATGGCTTGCGAAAGACCTTTCCTATGTGGACAAGTCTACGCCTGTAATCATCACTATGCACGTTCCGGTATATAGCGACAGCAAGCCCGGCGAGTTCTCCGCGAGGACTTATTCTCCTGAAGTGCTTGCCGCTGTTGAAGGATATAACGTGCATTTTGTGACCGGTCATACGCACCGCAACTATAATGCGCTCCCTGGAAACAAAGGTGTAGGCAATGTTTATGAACACAACGTTGGCGCCATATGTTCCGACTGGTGGTGGAGCGGTGCCGTGACTCCCGGCTGCCTTATGGCTCCTGATGGCACTCCTGCAGGATATGCAGTATGGGACATAACCGGAAAAGATTTCAAGTATGCGTATAAATGCGCCGGCAAGGATGAAAATTTCCAATTCCGTTCGTATGACCTTAACGAGATTTCTTTCTCTTCGAGTGATGTTGAAGGACTTAACTCGACAATGGCAGCAAAATTTGCAGCAAAGATAGCAGATTATACAGGTCAGAAGAAGAATGAGGTGCTCCTTAATGTATGGAACTACAATACGCGTTGGACTATCACTGTGACTACGGCAGACGGAAAGGCTCTTGACGTGAGGCATGTAAGTGCTTATGACCCATTGCATATCGCAGCCAATGTTTTGAAACGCTGGAAAGGGAGTCCGACTTCCGAACCTATCGGTTCCACAACGAAAGACCATCACTTCTTCAAGGTCACGGCTCCCGATGCCGACACAGACCTGATCATTACAGTTAAAGATGAGTTTGGTCGCACTTACACAGAAAACATGCAACGTCCGAAAGCCTTCGGCACGGACGCTTACAAGATAGAGATAAAGTAGGCTTTTGCTTTTAGGCGTTAGGTTTTAGGCTTTAGGCATTAGGATTTGATGCCAAAGCCTAAAACTCTTGAAACTTAGGATATAGATACTAACGCCTGACGCCTAAGACCTAACGCCTGCCAATAGGTTCCAGATGTGAGGCTCTAACGCCTGCCACCTAAAGCCTAAAAAACTGAACTAACTATTTTACTTACTAATACCTACCTTATGAAACAAGTCAGAAGACTAATTCTTTTGATGGTGACGCTGATGGTCAGCTTCCCGCTGTGGGCGGCGAGCCGTCAGGTAACGGGCACCATTACCGATGAAGCGGGTGAGCCGCTGATCGGAGTCAGCGTGATGCTTGACAAGTCGAGAACGGGATGTATGACCGACATCGACGGAAACTTTTCTCTTCAGATACCTGAAGGGGAGGCGACTCTGAAGATCGTGTATGTCGGCTACCAGAGCCAGCAGATCAAGGTCGCTCCCGGTCAGAACGCACTGAAGATTGTGATGAAAGAAGATGCTCAGACCCTTGAAGAGACTGTGGTTATCGGTTACGGTACCCAGAAGAAGGTGAACCTCACCGGTGCCGTTGCCTCTGTTGACGGCAAAAGCTTTGAGGACCGCCCCGCCGCAACAATCTCCAACATGCTTCAGGGATCCGTAGCCGGCCTTAATGTAACCACAACTTCAGGACTTCCCGGATCTTCACCTAAGTTGAATATCCGTGGTCAGGCATCTATTAATGGTGGTGCGCCCCTCGTCCTTATTGACGGCTCAATTGGCGAGATTGATAATGTGAATCCAAATGATGTGCAGTCTATTTCTGTAATCAAGGATGCCTCGGCAGCAGCAGTGTATGGTGCGCGTGCAGCATTCGGTGTAATTCTTGTGACAACGAAGAATGGTCAAGAGAATGACGGAAAGGCAACCGTGCGTTATAACGGACGGTTCGGCTGGCAGGAACCCACTACCTCGAAAGATTATGAGACAACCGGCTATTGGTCAGTATATCTTGTTAATAAGTTCTATACATCTGCGCAAGGAAAGCAATACATAACTTATGATGAAAATGATATGCAGGAACTTCTTGCCCGTGTAAATGACAAGACTGAGAATCCAGACCGTCCATGGGTTGTAGAGCAGACAATAAATGGTAGAAGGCAGTGGAAATATTATGCCAACACAGATTGGTATAATACAATCTACAGAGATAAATATTTCTCACAGCAACATAATCTGTCATTAAGTGGGGGTATTAAGAAGATCAGATATTATCTTTCCGGTGGACTTAACGTTAACGATGGTATTATCAAGATCAATGGTGATACTTTCAAGAAATATAATCTACGTGCCAAGGTTGATTTCCCAATCAATAAATGGATAAACGTGAGCAATAATACATCTTTTTACGGCTCTACATATGAGTATAACGGATTTGTTGAAAGTGCGATGCAAGGAACATCACGCCATGGACTTGCCTGCTATCCTTTGACCAACCCTGATGGGTCATATATTTTCAAAACTCCTTACCAGGGTAATAACTTTATGAATGGACGCCACATTTTGTTTATGGAAGGTAAAAGTCCTGGTATAGACCGCAGGACGGATTTCATGAATAATACACGCGTGAACTATTCTCCTATAAAACAGCTTACCATTAGTGCGGATTTTACCTATCGTTTCAATCAGGAAAGAAGCACAAACAGACGTACCAATCTTCCCTATCGCACATATCCTGATCAAGAAATGCAATATTACGTAACAGGAGCAGGTGAAGATGGTCTTCAGGAGAATATAAAGACCTATAATTATTACGCAGTAAATGCACTGGCTACTTATAAAGATACATTCAACGATGCACATAACTTGACCGTAGTTGCTGGTTATAACTATGAAACACGTAATTACAAAAGAGTTTTTGCATATGGAAACAATCTTATAAGCAATGACTTGAATGACTTTGATCTTGTCGGTTCAAATGCAGCTGGCGAGATAATCACCGGTGTGGAAGGTGGTCAGCACCAATATGCTCTCCAAGGTATTTTCGGCCGTGTGAATTATGATTATTTGGGTAAGTACCTTGTTGAGATATCCGGTCGTTATGACGGGTCTTCCCGTTTTTCCAGAGGAAAACGGTGGGGCTTTTTCCCTTCCGGTTCTATTGGTTGGCGCTTCTCTGAAGAGGCTTTCTTTGAGCCATTACAGTCTTGGTGGAGCAACGGTAAGATCCGTGGATCTTACGGTACCCTTGGTAACCAGAATGTATCTGATTACTATACTTTCCTCCGTAAGGTTGGTGCAGCTCCATTTGACGGAGATGACGAAAGATCTAAATTCTCTTTTGGAGAGGGAACAAATTATGGTACATATGCAACTCTAGGATCTCCTATTGCTTCTAACCTGACATGGGAGAAGACTCATCAATATGACTTAGGTTTTGACTTGGGTTTCTTCAACAATCGCCTTGGTGCAACTATAGACTTATATATTCGTGATACAAAAGACATGCTTGCTCCAGGTGTGGCTCTTCCTTCTGTATATGGTGCAACTTCTCCAAAGATGAATGTGGCAAACCTTCGTACAAAGGGTTATGAGATTGCTCTTAATTGGAATGACTCCTTTGAACTTTGGGGTAATAACTTCTCATATGGTGTCGGTTTTAACCTTTCTGACTATAAGAGCACTATAACCAAATATGATAATCCAAACAAGACATTTGCAAAAGATTATTATGTAGGCATGGAACTTGGTGAAATATGGGTTTATGAAACCGATGGATTCTTCAAGACCGATGAAGAGGCGCGTGAATACACAAGCAAGATTGACCATAGCTATGATGACATGTCTAAATATGTTGGCTCAGGATGGCAAGCTGGTGACCTCAAGTTTGTAGATCGTGATGGTGACGGTAAGATCGGCATAGGTGATAATACTGTTGATAGTCCCGGGGACCGTTACAAATATGGCAACAAGTACGCTCATCTTCAGTATGGCTTCCGTGCCAACATTAATTATTTTGGTTTTGATGTTTCAGCTTTCTTCCAAGGCACAGGTAACCATTACTATTATCCGAACGGTTATACTTATGACTTCTGGGGGTGCTATTCGTGGTCTTACCTTTCATTCATTCCGACAGATTTTAAAGATAAGATTTGGAGTGAAGATAATCCGGATGCTTATTTCCCCCGCGCTATGGGTTATCAGTCAACAGGCGGATATCTCAAGCCCGGATTCAAGAATGACCGATATATCCAGAATCTCCGTTATCTCCGATTTAAAAACCTGACCGTGGGCTATACGTTGCCACAGAAATGGACACGCAAGGCTCTGATGGAGAAAGTGCGTGTATATTTTACTGCAGAGAATCTTTGCTATTGGTCTCCACTTAAGAAAAATTCAAAATATCTTGATCCAGAGGCTATCGGAACACACGACGGAGAATCAAACAATATGTTTTATCCTTGGTCTAAGAGCTTTATGTTCGGTCTTGACGTAACATTCTAATCTCCAATAATAAATTATAATGAAGAAACTATTATATATACCGATCGCCTTGATGATGTTTACAGCAACATCATGTGAGGATGCTATCGATCTCAATCCGAAATCTCAGATAGGTCTTGACGATTATTTCAATAATAAGACAGATCTACAGCTTTTTAGCAATTATTTTTATCCCAATGTGTTGACTCAGAATATGGATGGCGATCCGGGATTTGACGATCAGGGAGATGACATGATTGCAGCTCCACTTTCAACTCTTTTAAGGGCAGGAAACAGTCGTACTGTTCCAGCCTCAAAAGGTGGTTGGTCATGGGGTGTGTTGCGCCGTATAAATACGCTCCTGGAGTATATTGATAAATGCCCGGACAAGGCTGCTGTAGAACAATATACCGGTGTTGCCAAGTTTTTCCGCGCCTATTTCTATTTTCAAAAAGTGCAGCGCTTTGGTGATGTGCCTTGGATTGACCGTCAGCTCGGTTCTGATGATCCTCAGCTTTATGCTCCTCGTGATTCTCGTGAGTTCATCATGACCAAGATGATAGAGGATATCAATTATGCCATTGAGCATTTGCCTACTAATAAAGAGGAGGCTTCGGCTCCGTATCGTGTTACTAAAGGGGCGGCTCTTGCACTTAAATCAAATTTCTGTCTTTTCGAAGGCACATTCCGTAAATATCATGGCATTGATATTGAAGGAAAGAGCTGGCAATACTATCTTGAACAGTGTGTGGAAGCTTCAGAAATGCTGATGAGTGGCAAATATGGTTCGTATAAGCTTTATAATACAGGCAAACCTGACGAGGACTATCTCAATCTTTTTAATGCGCAAGATGCTAATAAAGATGAATATATACTTGCAGTGAAATATGATCAGGTTCTTGGAATTAAGCATAATGCAAATGCGTTTACGCTTGTTTCGACACAAGGGCAGCCAGGTTATACCCGTAAGTTTATATGCTCATATCTGATGAAAGACGGCTCCCGTTTTACAGACCAACCCGGTTGGCAGACTATGCAGTTTGTGGATGAGATGAAAAATCGTGATCCGCGTTTGCAGCAGTCTGTTCGTGGATTGAATTATCACCGTAAAGGTGCTACCAAGATACTTGCTCCTGATTTAAAACTTACCAAAACAGGTTATCAGCCTATCAAATTTGTAACAGAGAGCAAGATGGGAAGCTATGATATGGATATGAATAATACAACGAGCTGTGACCTTCCGGAGTTCCGCTATGCTGAGACTCTGTTGAATCTTGCAGAGGCAAAGGCAGAACTTGGTACTCTTACTCAGCCGGATCTTACCAAAACTGTTAATGAGATCCGTAAGCGTGTCGGTATGCCGGGACTTGATATGGCAGCGGCAAATGCTAATCCTGATAGCTATCTCCTTTCAGAACAGACGGGTTACTACAATGTTACCGGAGCTAATGCGGGCGTAATTCTTGAGATTCGTCGTGAGCGTGCGATAGAGATGGTTCAAGAAGGTCGTCGTTGGTTTGATTTGATGCGTTGGAAGTGTGGTAAAATGATAGATCAGGATTTTACCGGTCAGTATATTCCCGGTCCTGGCAGTTATGACATGACAGGGGATGGCACTGCCGATATTATTCTGTACGCAGAAGGAACTTCCAAACCCCAAGCTCATAAGGGAGAAGCAGTTCTTCAGATTGGCAAGGATGTTATTTTGTCTGATGGCAATTCCGGATATATATATGGTATCAAGGATCAGGTGCGTCAAGGCTTCAACGAGGATCGTGACTATCTTTATCCGATCCCTTCCGATGATATTAGTCTTAACCCGAATCTCAAGCAGAATCCGGGGTGGAAATAAGTCATTAAATAATTCCATAATAGATAATTCAAGATGAAAAAATCAATAAATTATTTTTTTATAGCTCTCGTTGCTGCATTAGGATGTGTTTTCACATCCTGCAGCGACGATGAGACAAATCTTTCAAGAGCAGTTCTGGCGAGTGTGGACGTTCTTGAATTTGAGGTTTCACCTTCTGGCCCTCAGATAATAACAATTACTTCTGATGCTGATTGGGTGGCTGAATATCCTGAATGGATTACAGTTTCTCCAGCTTCCGGTCATGCCGGTCAGACTGAAGTTGAGATTTCTGTAGCTAATAACATTCGCGAGAATCTTCCCGACAATCCACGCAGGGTTAACGTATTGTTCAAAGGACGCAACCTTGCCAGCAACGCAACTGTGATTGTGCGTCAGGCGGGTGATAAATTCCGTGACCCGATAGACTTTACAATCGAGTCTGCATTGGAGGCGGACGATGAAACTATAGTTAAGATTCCCGGCCTTACGGTTCTCACAATTACAGGGACTGGCTTCGTGGCTACTGACGGAAACGTCAATGTATATATCAAAGACATTCCGTTCACCGTTACTGAGGGTCAGAAAGTGACCATCGTAGGAGAGAAACTTACGAGCGACATGAAGGTTCCGTATATTGAAGGAGGCAAAATGACAGATGAAGGTACTGGCTCTGTTACTCAGAAGCAACCTTTGGATGTGACGGAAAGTCTTGATAAGGTTAAAGCCGATAATTATCAGCTTGTCACTTTGACCGGCACTTATGATGCAATCATGAAGTGTGTCGGAATCAGAGGTATGGCAAATTCGGCATATATCTATGATTACAAGGATGTTGATGCATTAGAAGAATTGGGTGGTCATAAACTCACGATAACAGGTTATTATGCAGGTACAGCAAATCCTGTTGTGCGCATCATTCCTTCTGAAATTATTGATCATGGATATAACGAGACTGTATATTTCTTTGATGACTTCGAATGGATGGATCCATGGACAAGCTTAATCGGTGTTCACGATTGGGTTGAGGAGAGTGATAAGGTTGCTGCTGAATCAAAGAATCTTACAAATAAAAACGCAGAAGGAAAGATTCTTATTGATGAGCTTTATGATCGCGGATATAATTTTGTAAAAGCGACTATCGATGGTAAGGAAGACAGACCTTTTGAAACTCGAATTTACGTGCAGAAAAATTATCTTAAATTTTCGCTGACCGGAATTGAGGCGGGTCTTGTGCTTCCGAGCATTTCGGGTATTCCAGATGGAGAACAATTGCAGATTTGCTTTAACTGGTCTCCAATGCGCCAAGGTAAGCCCGGTGCCAAAGATAGGGCTTATGATGCGGTTAACTTGATCGTTATCGTTGAAAACAATGGCAGTGAGGTTAAGATTCCTGTGCCACCTCATACTTTAAAGAATGGAGACAAGCATGAATGGATGAATGCCGTCATTGATTTAGGAGACGAGAAGGTTGATGAAAATACAAAGATCACCATCCGTAGTGCTGATGACAAGTGGCCGCATGATAAAGTTAACAGATGGTTTATAGATAATGTTAAAGTGCGTCAGGCACTCTAATAATCTTAATAATTTAATTTGATATGGTATTCAACTTTGAAGTCGCATCGACTTCAAAGTTGAATACCATATAACGTTTTTTGAATGAGGGAGTATGGTTTCTAAGGTCTTTAAGGTCTTTAAAGACTTTAGAGACCTTAGGGTCCTTAGGGACTTTAAGGTCTTTAGGGACCTTAGAGACTTTAAAGACTTTAGGGTCTTTAAGGTCTTTAGGGACTTTAAAGACCTTAAAGACTCTTGTGTGTCGTTGTTGTTGTGTATGGGGTGGGTCAGTAGCCGCGGTTCTTTCTGCGCAGGGCACTCATGCGCTCTGAGAAGCCTCCGTTGGCAATGAAGTCGGCTGAAAGTTTTTTTAATTGGCGATAGAGAAGGTAATCAGCCTGGTTTATCAATATAATGCACATGTTGGCTATCGTGCCGGCAGGTCGTGTCTCTATGAGCTGCATGAAGAATTGCGGATCGTTGTGTTCAATTCCAAGTTTTCTCATGGCTTCAAATTCAACACTGCCTTTATCCCATTGTTTGATGCCACGGGTCTTCAAATAATCCTCATAGTCTTCAAGTAGCTCTTTCAAGCTCGCTTTTGCTACATCTATCAGCTTTATTTCTGTCTTCGCAGAAGTGGATGAGGCTGCGCAGCCTTCGATTATGTTCTGTTTGCCGCTTCGCGCCGCCTGAACCATCTGGTCAACGGTGCGGTCTCCCCTGGTTAGAAACTTATGACAAAAGTAATATGTGATTTGGTAAATTATATCGGTTTTTTGGTAACTCAGGAGCTTTTTATAGTTTCCTCGATTGGGGATTAATTCGTTGTCCATGGAAGTTTCTGTTTAAGTGTTGAAAATTTAAGTTTGACCTTAAGGTTTTAGGGTCTTTAGGGTCTCTAAGGTCTTTAGGGTCTTTAAGGTCTCTAGGGTCTTTAGGGTCTTTAGAGTCTTTAAGGTCTCTAAGGTCTTTAAGGACTTTAAGGTCTTTAGGGACTTTAAAGACCTTAAAGACCTTAAAAAAGATTTAGCGGCGGGCGCGGGCGTAGAGGGAGAGGTAGTGGGCGGGGATTGGCCCGGGTATCCGCTCGCGGAGCGCCTGATAATCGGGTTGCCTGCCTTCGGCTGTGAGTTCTTTCGCCGCGTTGTCGAGGATTGTGAAGATTCCTGAGGGGATCACGTCCTCAAGGTTGATCTCTCCGAGTTGTACCATTTCTCCAAGATGACCGGCTATGGTGCCGACTGTGAGACTTCTTGCCGTTGCGATCTCGGAAATGTCTTTGCCGTCGCGGAACATCTGCAGAGTAACACGCTGTGAATATCCTTTGGGCTTTTTCTCTTTTCTTTCTTTATTTTCTTTCGCTTCTTTCGCTTTGCGAGGCTTGCGGGTCTTGCCGATTTTTGCAGTACTGCTTTCTGTATCGGCAAGGGCTGCATGCGCCTTGAATCTCATATATGTCGCCGGACTGAATTCTTCGTGTGATATTCCTTTGAGAATGGTTTTCTTCATGTTCATCTCGTACCATAGAAGGTCTGCTGCCGACAAGAGCCGTTGCTCGTACGCCGAGTTGTCGAGTTCCATCGGAGTCTCGTTCAGAAGGGTGCAGACCGGTGCCAGTTCTTGCAGAAAATATTGGCAGCCGTTGCTGATCTTGTCGAGAAACGCCTGATTTGCAGTCGCACTCTCTGAGTCTATGCGGCTTGATGCGTAAAGTGTGATGAATTTGTTGCCTACGGTTTCGATTTTGTTGAAAAATGTGTGTTCCGCATTCCTGTATGCTTCAAATAAATCCGGATGTATGGGGGCTACGTATTCCTTGACAACGCGGATAAAGTCGCGGAGTTTTATGCCTAAGGAGGCGAAATCGAACAGCTCCGCAAGGAGCGAGCGGAAATATTCGTCGCGAAGTGAGACAAGGCGTTCCTCATCCGGAGATGACTGTCTGGATTGTTCTATGAATGAGTTGACGTCTCTGTCAATTATCACGGCGTTTGGAGAAAGCGGTGTCTCGAGTCTCATCCCTGCGAGAGAGCGGCATCTGCTCAGTGCGACGTACAGTTGTCCGGGTGCAAACGATTGTCCGGCGTCTATCACAGCTTTGTCGAAAGTCAGTCCCTGGCTCTTGTGTATCGTTATCGCCCAGGCAAGACGCAATGGAATCTGCGCGAACACGCCGTCGGTGTATTGCCTGATTTCTTTCGTTTCCTCATCTACGCGGTAGCTTGTGTTTTCCCATTCGCTGAAAGTTGCCTCTATTGCATCGTATTCGTCATCGTCCGGAACCACGTATACCGTGTCTTCTGTCATGCCTGTGACAGTTCCTATGAGTCCGTTATAGTATCTTCTGTCTGCGCCTGTGTCATTCTTGATAAACATTACCCGCGCACCGATCTTAAGCGTGAGATATTTGTCGGCAGGATAGGATGATTCCGGGAATTTGCCCTTTATCCGGGCTTCGAACACTTTCGCATCGCCTGGAAGTATCGCGAGGTGACGGGCATTGGTGTCATCGGCTATGCGGTTGTGGGTAGTCAGCCGTATAGTGCGTATTTCTTCCTCTTGGTCGGCTGGACGGCACATCCGGTTGAGGCTGCAGAGCACCTCCCTGCCGGCGTTGCCGTCGCGTACGGCATTCAGCAGAGAAATGAACTCAGGATCCTGCTGGCGGTAGATTGTCTTCAACTCTACGGTAAGGAATCCGGCTTCGCGGAGGCTGTGGCTTTCGAAGAAATATGGAGATGAATAGAAACCACGCAGCATTTCCCATTCATCGGGTCTGACGACAGGCGCAAGCTGGCGCAGATCTCCGATAAGAAGCAATTGGATCCCTCCGAAAGGACGGTCTATGCCCCGCATTCTGCGAAGCAGACGGTCTACGCCGTCGAGTGTGTCTGGGCGAACCATGGAGATCTCGTCTATGACTATAAGATCAAGGCTGGAGATAAGCCGCCTTTTCTCTTTGCTCATGCGATAGAATCTTTTTTCCTCGCCCAGGAAACCGCGTCCGGGCACAAAAGGCGAGAACGGCAGCTGAAAGAATGAGTGGAGAGTCATGCCCCCGGCATTGATTGCTGCCACGCCGGTCGGAGCGAGCACCACCATGCGTTTACGGGATGCATCACGTAAACGTTTCAGGAAAGTTGTCTTACCTGTACCTGCCTTGCCGGTCAGGAAAAGGTTGGCACCTGTTTCTTCGACAATACGTCTGGCAAGGTCAAGCTCACGGTTTATCTGCATCGCAGCTTCCGGTTCGGATGCTATGTCGAAACCGAAATCATCGTCATCTATATGCTTCATAGAGCTAAGTTACAAAAAAATATACATAAAATTGCGGATTGCTTGGAGTTTTTGGGAATTATAAATAATTTTGCGGGAGATATTGAGATATGGGGTAGGGATGTATAGGGTGTGATGGGGCTGTATGGGGTGGGGATGTATAGGGTGTGATGGGGCTGTATGGGGTGCGGTAGGATAGGGTGTGATGGGGCCGTATGGGGTAGGGATGTATAGGGTGTGATGGGGCTGTATGGGTGGGCTGAAAACTGAAAACCGAAAACTGAAAACAACATATTCCAATGCAAGTATTAAAAGAAACCGATTTCGAGTTTAAAGGTCAGAAAAGTGTATATCACGGCAAGGTTCGTGATGTCTACAACATCGAGGACAAGTACATGGTAATGGTGGCAACAGACCGTATCTCCGCCTTCGATGTGGTTCTTCCAGAGGGAATTCCCTACAAAGGTCAGGTGCTCAATCAGATTGCGGAGTTTTTCCTCGACTCCACGAAGGATATAGTTCCCAACTGGAAACTTGCCTGCCCGGATCCGATGGTGACAGTCGGTCTATGTTGCGAGCCTCTCAAGATAGAGATGATTGTGCGCGGTTATATCGCCGGTTCCGCATGGCGCGACTACAAGGACGGCGCCCGTGAGATCTGCGGTGTGAGACTTCCTGACGGACTTAAAGAGAATCAGAAGCTTCCCGAGCCTATTCTGACTCCCACAACCAAGGCTGATGCGGGTCATGACGAGAATATCTCAAGAGAGGAGATCATCGCCCGGGGTATAGTTCCCGCAGAGATTTACGAGCAGGTAGAGAAATACGCTCTTGCTTTGTTCCGCAGAGGCACAGAGATTGCAGCCCGTCACGGTTTGATACTTGTCGACACCAAATATGAGTTTGGTCTCAAAGACGGCAAGGTGATACTTATCGACGAGATCCACACTCCCGATTCATCCCGTTATTTCTATGCGGAGGGCTACGAAGAACGTCTTGAGAAAGGGGAGGAGCAACGGCAGCTTTCCAAAGAGTTTGTGCGCCAGTGGCTGATTTCAAACGGTTTCATGGGTAAAGCGGGACAGCGGGTGCCGGAGATGACTCCCGAGTATTGCGAAGAGGTCAGCAAACGCTATATAGAGCTTTATGAGCATATAACCGGCAAAAAATTCGAGCCGGTAACATCCGGAGGCTCGCTTTCGGACCGCATATATAACAATGTCAGCGATTCTCTGTCACACATGGCGTAAGTTATGGTAAAGCATATAGTGACATTCAGATTCTCCGGCACGGCAGATGAGCGAAAAGCGGCATGTCGCCGTTTTGCAGATGCTCTGCTTGCGCTGCCTGCTCGGATAGACTGCCTTGAGAGCATGGAGGTGGGAATAAACGAGAATCCCTCTGAGACCTGGGATCTTGCGCTGACAGCGATAGTGCCGACAATGGCTGATGTAGAGGTTTATGCCAAGCATCCCGCACATGTGGCAGCGGCTTCGCTTGTCAAACCTCAGATTGAATCGCGAGCCTGCGTTGACTATACTTTCTGATTGAGATATACTCGGACTACAAAAAATGAGCCGGAATCTGTATCGCACGGATTCCGGCTTTCGTCTGATGTCAGGTTTTGTATTCGTTCTGATCTAAGTCTGCAGGTGTTCCGGAAGTCAGACTCAGTGCCCCTTTTTCTTAACCAATGATTATTCCTTGTGCAAGGTGTTGGGGTTGAATTCGCGGGTATATGTGAGAGTCATCTCGTCTGGGTTGATTGCTATTCCCCCTTTTTCTTCAATGGTCTTCAGCCATTTGGCGCGAAGGTCGGCAATCATTTTCTGTGCTTTCTTCGGCTGGTCCGCCATCATCTTTTTTATCACCCGTGATTCGAGTGCTATCTTGTAACATGCCACGCGGATGAATTTCCAGTTCTGATCCGTCAGATTGTATTTCTTCTGAAGACCGTTGGCTATGGCGTTGCCTTCGGCATCTGCCTCTTTGTCAAATACACCGCGGTAATATTGCCTCAACTGTTCATCGGAGAGTATGGATGAAAGAGCGTTTTCTCTCATTTTCGAGAGCTGATTACGTCCTTTCACAGTCAATACACCTTCGTTTTCCTTTACTATATCCACAAATTTAGCATTTTCTTTCTCGATTGCCTTGGCGAGTTTTATCTGCTGTTCTGCCGACAGTTTGGCGAGACCGCTCACTTCAAATACATCGCGTTGGGTTGACGGAGAGAATCTTGCAAGAGCTTCTGTGTCGAGTGTCTGGGCAAAAACAGGGGACGCGATTAGTATGCCGAGTGTCGAAATAATTGCTTTAAGTTTCGCCATGGTTAAAAATGAGGTTAAATTTGTTTTATTTTGAAGAAAAAATGTATCTTTGTGCAAAATTAGCAAAAACTTTAAAACTTACTCATGATTTACGGAAAAAAAATGAATTTTTTGTTGTGTGGAGTGAACGCACTTGCTCTTACACCTGCCGTGGCATCAGCCAAACCGGCGGAAAACAAAAATGCCGACAAACGTCCGAATGTACTTCTTATAGCGATTGATGACATGAAACCCTGGATCGGACCCTATGGCGACACTCTTGCAAAAACACCCTCGATGGATCGTCTTGCCTCCAGGGGCACTACTTTCAGCAACGCTTATTGTCAGGTGGCGTTGAGCGGACCTACCCGTAGTTCACTGATGACCGGTCTGAATCCGGATCATACCGGAGTATGGTGGCTGATGGGTTCTTTCAGAAAAAACAATCCTGATATCGTGACAATGCCTCAGGCTTTGAAAGAAAACGGTTATGAGACAGTAGGCGTGGGTAAGGTCTATCATCCTCTGAAAGACAAAGCGGTGAAAGACGACCCGATTTCATGGAGTCTTCCGTATGTCAAGGCACCCGGTGCCACCTATGCGCTTGCCAACGGGCGTGTCGCTACGGAATGCGCCGATGTTCCCGACAACGGTTATGTTGACGGAATAATAGCGGAAGAGGCGGTCAAGACGCTGCATAAGCTGAAAGAAGGCGATAAGCCGTTTTTTCTTGGAGTCGGTTTTAAGAAACCTCATCTGCCGTTTTGCGCTCCCAAGAAATATTGGGATATGTATGAGCGTGATGAAATGCCTGTGGCTAAATTCCAGGATATGGCGAGCGATGATGTGGAATATGCCTATCACAACTCGCTTGAGGTTAAGGGGTATTCCGATATCCCACCCTTCGAGAGTTATATAGACACAAAGCATCTTGACGAAGACACTCAGAAAAGACTGCTCCATGCATATTACGCGTGCATTTCGTATACTGACGCGCAGGTAGGCAAAGTGCTTGACGCGCTCGAGAAAGAGGGTCTTGCCGACAATACGGTGGTGATTCTTTACGGCGACCATGGCTATCATCTCGGGGACCACGGTCTTTGGAACAAAATGACGAATTTTGATAATGCTACGCGTGTGCCGCTGATCGTGTCTGCGCCGGGAATGAAAAAGGGAGTCAAATCAGCTTCTATGGTTGAGTTCCTTGATATTTTCCCCACAGTCTGCGAACTGACCAAGACTGCACACCCGCAGCAGCTTGACGGCAAAAGCCTTGTGCCGGTACTGAAAAATCCCAAGGCAAAAATCAAGGATTACGCCATGAGCCAGTATAGCCGCACCACAACGGAGAATTACACGATCTCAAGCGACACAGACCTCAAAGGCAAGGCAAAGGAACTCGAAGACGACATACACGGATATGCCATCCGCGATCCCCGTTATCGTCTGGTTGAATGGACCAAAGGGTTCAAGACCTACCAGCCGTTTGATGAAAACAAGGTGATCGGCTATCAGCTTTTTGATTATCAGAAAGATCCGGAAGAGCGTCACAATGTCGCCAATGATCCGGCTTATGCAGGAGTTGTGAAGAAACTCAAGAAGCAGCTCCGCGAATATTATGCCAGAAGCTATTCCTCTCCGATGAGCGAGCCTATCGCCCGTTGCGCAGAAGGGAAGTAAGAGCGGGACGCCAGTCAGCGTTGGTAGCTACATGGAGTCCGTGAATGCCCAGTCTTCGAGCTCCTTCAATGTTTTTTGCGGCATCATCGATGAAAAGTGTCTCATCGGCGAGAATACCGTCGCGTTCAAGCGCAAGGCGGAAGATTTTTTCGTCAGGTTTGTATGCTTTCAGTTCGTAGCTGAGAAACATTGAATGGAAATAATCGGAGATTGGGCGTTTGTCTGCACTCAGCCGGGGACTGTCGGTCAGTTCCATCATAAACGGGTTTGTGTTTGACAGCAGTCCGAGGTGATAATCCTTTTTCAGCTCAAGAAGAGTGCGTAGCCGATCAACCGGGGCACCGTCGAAGAAACCTTCCCAGCAGTATGCCGCATCCTGCATCGACACTTCATGTCCCGTGATTTCGCACATACCTTTGCGGAACTCCTCTTTATCGATTCTTCCCTCCTCAAGGTCAAGAAATATACCTTTCTGTCCGTGTGCGCCCATATATCTGCCGGTGTCCACACCCTGTGCCTCGAAGCGGCGAAATGCCTTTTCCGTGTTCTGGAGGAATATTACACCTCCCATGTCAAACAGTATGTTTTTTATCATAACGGTTGTCTGTTGTCTGGTCTGCACATCATGTGCAATGATTATGTGTTAAATTTGCCTTTGCAAAGTTAAGAAAAAAATAATATCTTTGCTACAAGCATTGACGCAATGAAAGGAAAACTGTCGGCACTGATTGTATTGCTCGCCAATATCGGGATATTGGTCCACGCCGCCATACCTCATTTTCACGGTGACGACATGTATGCTACATTTGCCCACATAGCCAGTCATTCGGTGATTGCCGGAATTGATCACAGCGATTGTGACCACGACGGGGACACGGAAAAGCGTCCGGCATCGGAACATTGCGTGCTGAATGATACGATAGCCGCCCTTGCCTGCCGGTATGACCATTCATCGTCGGAAATAATGAAGGCGATGCTGATTCAGGCGATTCTTCCCGGAGACTATCTTATATGGGTTCAGGAGAAACTCAAGGACAAGGAATATCCTGTGGTTCAGTCTCCATTGAAGGAAGATCCGGCGTTGAGCGCGGTCGCGATGCGACGCGCTCCCCCTGTTGTATAAGCTTAAACACACTTTTTCAATTAATCCTTTTAATTCTATTTTTTAATCATTCGCGCAGTCTTTATCCGTTTGTGATTATAGATTGCGCTCATAAACAGTTGTTTAGATAACAGATAAGCTAATACGACATGAACGATAAAATATTTAGAAAGTTGCGGAATTTTTGTTTCCGCGCATTTCTCGCAGGCGTGGCGGCATCCCTTTCATTTGGCGTTGCCGGTTGTCACGGGAAGCATGAACATGAACACGAGGGGGAGGAATCCCACCAGGGTCACTCACACAATGAAACTCTCCAGCTCACTGCATATAATTCTGAATTTGAGCTTTTTGCCGAGGCTCAGCCGTTTGTGGCTGGGCAGGAAAGCGAGATACTTGCCCATTTCACGAAGCTGAGCGATTTCAAACCTCTTGAAAAAGGGAAAGTCAGCATGAAACTTACAATCGGAGGAAAAAGCGTAAGTGTTGTCTGCGACAAACCTGCGCATCCCGGTATTTATGAATTTAAGGTAAGACCAGAGAAGAGAGGAGAAGGCAACCTCTCGTTCGAGATTGAGGGAGCCGGCGGTAAAAGTGTTGTGACAGTTCCTGGAATCACAGTCTACGATGATGAGCACGAGGCGCACCACGAGGCAGCCGAAGCCGCCGCTAAAAGCAGCAACGGCATAGTCTTCCCGAAAGAGCAGAGCTGGAATGTGGAGTTTTCCACAGAGAAGGTAGCAAGCGAGCCTTTCGGGGAAGTTATCCGCACTATGGCAAGAGTAGAGCCGTCGCAAGGAGACGAGCGAGTGCTTGTGGCAAAATCCGCAGGAACCGTTCGTTTCGCTGCTGCCGACCTGACAGCGGGGAAAGCGGTGGGAAGCGGTCAGGCTCTTTTCACAATTGACAGCGAAGGATTGGCTGACAACAACATGTCGGTGCGCTATCAGGAGGCAAAAAGCGCCTATGAGACTGCAAAAAGCGAGTATGAACGTAAAGAAGAGCTTGCCCGTGAGAAGCTTGTGACAGAGAGTGATTTCCGGAAAGCGAAAAACGAATACGAGACAGCTGCCGCCAATTATGGTAACCTGAAACGAAATTTTGCGTCAGGGCGTCATAGCGAGGGAAGTCCGATGTCTGGATTTATCAAGAAAGTATATGTGAGAAACGGTGAATATGTAGAGGCAGGTTCTCCGGTGATGGAAGTGGCGCAGAACAGACGGCTCTACATTACCGCAGAATTGCAGCCAAGCAAGTATCATGCACTACGCGATATAGTGTCGACAAACTTCAAGACCGCCTCCGGTTCCGAAGTATATTCCGTTGCAGACCTTAACGGATCGCTTGTAAGCTACGGCAGGAGCGTTGATGAGGAGAATCCGCTTGTGCCTGTCGTATTCCAGATAGACAATACTGTAGACCTTTTGCCCGGCTCCTTCGTCGAGATGTATATTACGGCAGGCAGAGGAGAGAGGTCATTGACTGTGCCGAACAGCTCTCTTGTCGAAGAGATGGGGAATTATTTTGTTTTTGTCCAGCTTACACCGGAGTTCTTCGAGAAGCGGGAAGTCAAGCCCGGCAAAAGCAACGGCTTGCGCACAGAGATTCTTTCGGGATTGAAAGAGAATGAGCGTATTGTAGGTAAGGGAGCGGTTCTTGTGAAACTCGCGCAGGCATCCGGCAAGCTCGATGCCCATGCCGGTCATGTGCATTAAGAAGGAGGAAGCTATGAATTTTATAAACAGGCTTATAGATTTCTCATTGCGCAACAGACTGGTTATTCTGTTGGCGGCATTGCTTGTGATTGCCGGAGGTGTATACACCACGAAAAAGATGGATGTTGATGTGTTTCCCGACCTCACGGCTCCGACAGTTGTAATAATGACAGATGCCAAAGGTATGGCATCGGAGGAGGTGGAGCGTCTTGTGACATTCCCGATAGAGACTGCCGTCAACGGCGCCACGGATGTGCGCCGAGTGCGTTCCGCCTCTCTGCAGGGCAATTCCTTCGTATGGGTGGAATTTGACTGGGGCACCGATATATTCAAGGCGCGTCAGATAGTTTCGGAAAAGATGGTGGCTCTCGGAGAGTCGCTGCCCGAAGGAATCACGCCTACGCTTGCACCTCAGTCAAGTGTGATGGGAGAGATTCTGTTCATCGGACTGCAGTCTGACAGCACCTCGATGATGGAGTTGCGCACGCTTGCCGACTGGGTAATCAAACCAGCCATCCTTGCTACGGGAGGTGTCTCGCAGGTTACCAATATCGGAGGAGAACTGAAGCAATACCAGATCCTTGCCGATCCTCAGAAGATGGATTTTTACGGGGTGACGATGGAGGAACTTGAAGAAGTGGGCAAATCTTTCAGTGTCAATTCTGTGGGAGGCGTGATCCGAGATTATGGTAACGAGTATGCCTTGAGAGGAATGGGGCGCACTACTGATCTTGAAGCCCTTGGAAGCACTCTTGTTAAAACCCGTAACGGCAAGCCGGTGGTTCTTTCAGATGTTGCCGAAGTTAAGACCGGAGCCGCTGTCAGGATGGGTAATGCATCGCAAAACGGCAAGCCGGCGGTCATTCTGTCCGTGTCCAAGCAACCCAATATCAATACTCTTGAAGTTACGGAGCAGATTGAGGAGAATCTTGAGGCAATCAAGAAGTCACTTCCGTCAGACGTGAGGATGGATACCAAAATATTCCGTCAGGCTGATTTTATAGAGGCTTCAGTGAATAATGTGGGTCGTTCGCTTATCGAGGGCGCAATTTTCGCGGTGCTTATCCTTTTTGTCTTTCTCGCGAGTGTGAGAACAACCCTTATATCGGTTATAGCGATACCATTGTCATTGCTTGGAAGCTGTATAATCCTTTATTTGATGGGGATGAACATCAACACCATGACACTGGGAGGAATGTGCATAGCCATCGGCTCGCTTGTCGACGACGCGATAATAGATGTGGAGAATGTCTATAAGCGGCTTAGGATGAATCATGCCCTGCCTAAGGAGGATCGTCTTCCTGTGATGAAAGTTGTCTACGAGGCGTCGAAAGAAATCAGGTCGTCTATATTGAATGCAACATTCATTATCATGGTTGCCTTCATCCCGCTGTTCTTCCTTACAGGAATGGAGGGCAGGATGCTCAAGCCGCTTGGAATCGCATATATCGTGGCGCTGTTCATGTCTTTGATAGTGGCAATGACCGTGACTCCGTTGCTTTGCCGCATGATGCTTTCCGGAGACAGGTATCTTTCGAAAAACGAGAAAGAGAGCTGGATGTCAAGAAAGCTGTCGTCAGTTTATTTTAAATCTCTCGGTTGGGTGTTGGCTCATGGCAAGCCTGTAGCTATAGGTACAGTCATTGTTTTTGTTGTAACTATCGGTCTTTTTATGACCATGGGAAGTAGCTTCTTGCCTGATTTCAACGAGGGTTCAGCTACCATTTCGGCTGTTGCAAAACCGGGAGTGTCGCTTGAAGTAAATGATAAACTCGGGAAGATGATGGAGGAAGTGTTGCTTGAGGTGCCCGAAGTTACCGCCACTGCGCGCCGTACGGGGCGTGGTGAACTTGACGAGCATTCCCAAGCCACAAACGGAGCGGAGATTGATGTGCAGTTTAATCTGAAAGACCGCAGTCGTGATGAGGTTTTTGACGATATGCGGAGCCGCCTTGCCAAGATTCCCGGAATCGCCGCTACCATCGGTCAGCCGTTAGGGCACCGTATTGACCATATGCTTACGGGAACGCGTGCGAGTATAGCTATTAAGATCTTCGGCACGGATCTGAGCCGGATGTATATGATCGGCAATAACATCAAGGGATATATAGACGAGATTCCCGGAGCAGTTGATGTCAGTGTTGAGCAGCAAGTGGAGACGCCACAGTTGCAGATCCGTGCGAATCGTGATGCTTTGGCGAAATATGGAATCACGATGGATGAGTTTCATAAGTTCGTGGAGCGGGCTTTTTCGGGAGATAAGATAGGAGACATGTATGAAGGGCAGCGCAAATTTGATATAGTGCTTCGCCTTGACAAGAATTATACTGAAGATATAGAGGGTGTCAAGAAGGCATTGATAGATACCGGCAACGGCAGGAAGGTGCCATTGGAGGAGGTCGCGGATATTGTTTCAGCCGGAGGCCCAAATTCAATCTCCCGCGAGAACGTGCAACGAAAGTTGGTCGTTTCCGCTAATGTCTCGGGGCGGGATGTCGTGAGTGTTGTGGAAGACATACGCAAGGCTGTGGATGCTAAAATCAAGTTGCCCGAAGGATACAGGATTGAATACGGAGGACAGTTTGAGAGCGCGAAGAATGCGTCACGCACGCTCTTTTTCACTACCGTGCTTGCTTTGATGGTGATCTTCCTGTTGCTTTATAGCGAATTTAAGAATATTTCTCTTGCGGCAATAGTGTTGCTTAACCTGCCTTTTGCGCTTGTAGGAGGTGTTTTGGCTGTCTATTTTACATCGGGAGTGGTGAGCATTCCGGTGATAATAGGATTCATTACCCTCTTCGGTATAGCAACGCGTAACGGTATATTGTTGATTTCCAAATATCAAAGACTGATAAAGGAAGGAAAGACAATTAATGAAACCGTTTTGCATGGTTCTATCGACAGGTTGAACCCTATCCTTATGACTGCATTGACATCGGCTCTTGCCCTGATTCCGTTGGTATTCAACGGAGATAAATCGGGCAATGAAATCCAGAGCCCCATGGCTGTGGTTGTGCTTGGTGGATTGCTTACATCTACTTTGCTCAATATCTATGTGATGCCTATTGTTTATAAATGGTTTGTGGAAAGAAAAACAGTGAAAAATGAGAATAAGAATCAATAATATAAAAGATAACGCAATGATCAGGAGAACTGTATCCTGTCTTGCAATGTGTCTGTCGGCAGTCATGCCGCTTTTTGCCGGGAATACCGACGGGCAGTTCCGTAAAATTCTTGATGAAATCGAACGCAACAGCACTACGCTTGCGGTTTATGGAAAGAGCACCGAGGCTCAGAAGATCGGCAACCGCACAGGTCTTGCTCCGGAAAACCCTGAGATAGAACTCGGTTATCTTCCCGGAATACACGGCGGCGCACGTAAAGATATCGGAATAAGTCAGAGTTTTGATTTTCCGACATTGTATTCCCGTAAGGGTAAGCTTGCGGATGCACAGAATGTCTCTGCCGATCTCCAGTTGCGTTCGCGCCGCATGGATCTTCTTCTTGAAGCGGAGAGGTGCTGCATAGAGCTGGTTTTTAACAACGCGTTGGCGGCGTTGTATTCCCGTCAGCTCGATAATGCAAAAGCGGTTGCGGATGCTTACGAGCGCAAGTTCAGGCATGGTGATGCTACCAGAATCGAGTGCAATAAGGCTGCGTTGAATCTTACAAATATGGAGAATGAACTCAAAAAAGTGAATCTTGAGCGCAGACAACTGTTGTCGCGTCTGACAATACTTAACGGCGGAGTCCCCGTGGAAATGGCTGATACTTCTTATAACCCCGTGAGGCAGCTTCCGTCCGATTTCCGCGCCTGGGTTCTTGATGCTGAAACTGCGAACCCGGCATTCGCATATCTCAGACAGGAGATTGAAGTGGCAAAAAAGGGAGTAGGAGTGTCCAAAGCAATGGGACTGCCTAAATTTTCAGTTGGTTATGCCGGAGAATTCACTCCGGATGAGGGTTGGCAAGGTGTAAAACTGGGAGTCAGCATCCCTCTCTGGGAAAACAGAAACAGAGTAAAACATGCGCGCGCGGAAGTGGCTGCCGCTGAGCAGGCTATGGATGACGCCCGTCTGCAATATTCCGCACGTCTTGAATTCCTTTTTGAGCAGTGCCGCGAACTGGCGGGTAATATTTCGCGTTACGAATCCGTTTTTGAAAAAAACAGCAACGATGAGCTTCTTTACAGGGCTTTTACCGGCGGAGAGCTTTCTCTGCTTGATTATCTGCTTGAACTTGAATACTATTTCAATTCATATGAGAAGCTCATGCAGACGCAACGTGATCTGCGTCTGGCTCTGGCTGAATTATATGCATACGAACTTTAAATGACTTTCTCATGAAACTCAAAAATCTATTCGCCCTATGTGTGTTGGCGGCATCGACATTGCCTTTGGCGGCGCAAGGCGAGAACGAGGCATGCACAAGTATAATGGTCGGCAGAAAGGCTTCTGCCGACGGGTCAGTGATGACAAGCCATACCTGCGACTCATGGTATCGCACATGGATGCGTTATTCGCCGTCTGCCGATTTTCCCCGCGATACCGTTACGAGCATATACGGCGGCAGAATGCATACCGAATATCCCGGCAGCATGGACGGAGTCACCGAAAGGGGAAAGATTCCCCAGGCGAAACACATCTACCGCTTTCTTGACACCGCTTATCCCTGTCTCAATGAGAGGCAGCTGGCAATAGGAGAGACTACATACTCCGGTCGCGACACACTCTGCAACCCGGAGGGTATGTTCATGATTGAGGAGCTCCAGAGAATTGCGCTTGAGCGATGTTCGACAGCCCGCGAAGCCATAAAACTTATGGGAGAACTCATAAAGAAATATGGTTATGGCGATTCGGGAGAATGTCTTACAATTGCTGATCCGAAGGAGGTCTGGATTTTTGAGGTTCAGGGAGAGGGTCCAAAAAAGAAAGGAGGAGTTTGGGCGGCAGTGCGTATCCCCGATGATCATATTGCTGTGTCGGCGAATGTAAGCCGCATCGGTAATATAGATTTAGCGGATACCGAAAACTATATGGCTTCTGACAATGTGAAGGATGTTGCTAAAAAGTTAGGTCTCTGGGATGGAAAGGGGGAATTCTCTTTCTGGAAAGCATACAGTGGGGGCAATTATCTGAAGGAACCAAAGAACTATAGCGTCAGGGAACTTTTCATAATGCAGCAGCTTGCTCCGAATGCCGGTCTTTCCGGTGACATGCCGGAACTTCCGCTCAGCGTGAAGCCGGAGAAAAAGGTGTCGGTTGAGGATGTGGCGCGTTTGCTCGGTTCTTATTATGAAGGAACGGATATGAATCTCAGCGGACGGCTTAAAGTCAAGAACCCCCGAAAGAAAGAGGACGCAGATGCTCAAGAGCCGGACTCGATTGTGAGCGACCGTGCCAATCCGTGGATGCGTCCTGATGAAATCGCCGTTTACGAGGCGATGGGTGACAGCGCGATGCACAATATCCGCACGGTGAGTGTCTCCTGGTGTGCGTATTCCACAATCATCCAGTGTCGCGACTGGTTGCCTGATGGAGTGGGAGGTGTGGCTTGGATCTGTCTTGATAATCCGGGACAGTCTCCCCGTTTCCCGGTTTTCGCAGGCGGAACGGACCTGCCTGAGATGTTGAAGATATGTGGACAGCACCGTCCGCGTCAGGATGCCGCATTGCAGCATTTCCGCGAACCCAACCGGATGGCGACAGTGAGATGGGGTGTGGCGCGAAAAAGTATGGAACCTGCGCGTGATTATTTCCTGATGAAAGGCAGACGCGAGATGCCGATGGTCGAGAATCTTTATAAAGAGCTTCTTGCGCAAGGAAAAGATGCAGAGGCGGCGGAATTACTGACATCATATACACGTGATTTTTTTGGAGCGACGGTTCTCAGGTGGGATGAACTCAACCGCCGCTATTGGAAAGACAACTGGAAAGGATTCTGAGTATGCCTGTAATTGAAATATCAACGCTGGATCATCCGGGTGTCGAGGTATTCAGCTCTCTTACCGAAGCGCAGTTGCGCAATGGTATCGAACCCGACAAGGGTTTGTTTATAGCAGAGAGTCCTAAGGTAATCAGAGTGGCACTGGATGCCGGCTATGAGCCGTTATCTCTGTTGTGCGAACCCAGGCATATAATTGGCGATGCATCAGACATTATCGGACGTTGCGGAGACATACCTGTATACACCGGAGACCGCGAGCTGCTTGCCCGGCTTACCGGCTATAAACTGACGCGTGGCGTTCTTTGCGCCATGCGTCGTCCGGTTCTGAGAAGCGTCGGTGAGATATGTCGTGGAGCAAGAAGGATCGTGGTAATTGACGGAGTTGTGGATACCACCAATATAGGAGCTATTTTCCGCTCGGCGGCTGCACTTGGCATAGACGGCGCTCTGCTGACGCGTAGTTCCTGCGATCCCTTGAACAGGAGGGCAGTCCGTGTCTCCATGGGTTCGGTATTTCTTCTGCCCTGGACGTGGCTGGATGCTCCTCTCTGGAGTTTACATGAATTTGGTTTCCGGATAGCCGCTATGGCTTTGACAGACAAATCGATATCCTTGGATAATCCTGATTTGGCGGCAGAGCCGAGGTTGGCGGTTGTGATGGGCACCGAAGGAGACGGTCTTTCCCGTGAAGTGATAGAGGGCGCGGATTATGTGGTTCGTATTCCGATGGCACGGGGTGTTGATTCCCTGAATGTGGCAGCCGCATCCGCAGTCGCTTTCTGGCAGCTCCGGTGACGTATTCGCGTACCGCATCTTCTCGCGACTTCCACCGTTGGCGCACCAACGAAATGCTTATCGCCACTTATAAGATGGCTGAAAAGCGTAAGGACAGCAAGATCTCGTTCAGCCTTTCATGGCTACCGATGATCCGCGTGTCCTCGGCATCGAGCCTATTCCCAACATAGCCGAGAAGATCTCTGCCATGATTGAGAAATACCGAAAGGAAACTATCGACATTGAAGATGTCGAATTTGATGAAGTTGATTTGGAGTTCGATGCGCTATTCCCCGACAATGAGGTCGAATGCACCAAAGCAGATAAAAGCGGAAACGAATATTACGATAAAATATCGTAGAGGCTTCGACTTTATGATTTTGTATTTGTCGCAAACCAACAGCAGAAGCTCCGCTACAACTGCAATTATTATGTAGACATACCAATGTTTAAGCATTGCCTTTTGATTTTGAAGTTTTCTTATTAGATGCGAATTTACGCAAAAAATTACAGCTGGCAAAGAAGAAAGTTTACTTTAACGAGCCCCAACGCCTCACGCAGCTTATCGGCGCTAACACTGCCGTTATAGGTACAGCCGTCCGCAATAGCGTATTGACGAATATCGGGTTATTTAAGGGTCGCCCTCGGGGCGACTCTTTTTTCAAATTGCAGATATATGAAAAAAGAGCGGTGTGTACCGCTCTTTCCAATCGACTACTGTCGGTTTCTAAAATCGTTGCTTTCGCACTCGAAGTATTTCGTTAAAGAGGAAACTACCCTTTGTGAATGCAAAGCTAATGATAAAACTCCATTCCACAAAATATTAACACTTTTTCCGCACTATGGTTTGCCCTAACTCCATGCGTACCATACCCAAAAGTGTATGTTTTCACTCCGAGCTTCATTTGTCTACTTTTGGGTATGGCAAGGAATTCTTAATGGCTGTAATTTTGCACCAGAAACAACATAAATCAATCTGTAAAATGAAAAGAGTTATTCAATCGGTTCTGATGATGCTGCTTGTAGTCTGTAGCTTGGCAGCTCAGGAGATCGCAAGAGTCGAATACAAGGAGTTCGATTCAAAGAATTTTCCTTTCAAGCGTCCTTTCCTTATCTTTACCCCGGAGGAATATGACACTAACGTCAATTCTGATTATGACGTAATCTATGTCTTTGATGCACAATGGTATTCAAGATTTGGACTGGTTCATAATCTGTTGCACTATGGTTGCCAGGAGGAGGCAACTCCGAATGAAGAAGATCATCCATATATTGTTGTGGGCATTCCTTCTCCATACGTTCCTGAATATAACTACGAAAGAAATTGCGATTTCTATTCCTTACCGGTAAATACTCCTATACCTGAAGGAAGATCTGAGGAATTCTTTTGTGCTCCTAAATTCAAGAAATTCCTTAAGGAGGAACTGATGCCTTACATTGATTCAAACTACCGCACAACAGGTCATACTCTCGCTGTAGGTCATTCATTGAGTGCTTCATTCATTCTGGACGCTCTGGAAACAGAGGATATGTTTGATGATTACATCGTATTGTCGCCAAATCTTTGTTGGGACAATGATCTTTGGGCGGACCGCCTTATAAACTTCAATTTCAATGACGGCAAGCCGCGTTACTTCTTCTTTAACATGGCTAACGAATGTGAGGACACCGGATGGGGTCCCGAGTGGCGTCCGGCTTACGACAAGGTGAGAAATCATTTTGAATCAACCGCTTTACCATCCAATATTGTGATGAAATTCAACGAATCGCCACAATATTCCCATAATCCAAGTTATCAGCCTGTGATTATTGATGCCCTGAAAGATTATTGTATCTATAGACTTACTCATAATCATGAGCCTGTCACTGAGGAGGCTTATCCGGTTCACATTGAACTCAAAGGTAAATTGTTAAGCGGAGATGTCTATATAACAGGGAATCAGGATGCACTTGCAAACTGGAATCCGATGGGTGTAAAGATGAATCAGATTAATGATTCCACCTACACAATTGACATTAATCTTAGGCTACCCGCTGAATACAAGTTCACTCAGGGTACGTGGGAACATCAACCATTCCCCAAAAGTACAGTGCCCGGCAATCTGCGAATTGCCGATCCGAACAAAACGGTAATATATCACGAGACGGATTAAACCGTAATGCCCAATTTTGCGTCATAAAATAAACGACTCCAAAATATGAAATTTCCATAATAGCACTACTCCCCATTGTGGCAGGTATAATTGGTGGCCTCATTGGAGGCAAAATTTACAAAAGAAACAAAAAATTCAAATAAAATGAATATGAGTAAATTGATTTGCTTTATAGTAGGCTTGATGTTTCCCACAGTTCATCTGAATGCAACCAATCAGTTGACTTCGGCACAGAAAGCCTCTATCGTTACCAAGTTTGGCACAGAGGTAAAGTATAATTTCGCTCACCTTGATAAACTGCCATGCAACTGGGATAGCCTCTATATGGCACGTTTACCCCAAATCGCAGACACTCCGACTGATGAGGCTTTTCTCGACAGTCTGAAACTCCTGTGCGCCACTCTTAAAGACGGACATACTGCCGTTTGGTGTAATGCCCCGGCTGTCAGAGATTGGACGCTTCCATTCTTCACAAAAAGGTTCGGCAACCGCGTTTTTGTCACAGATGTCATCACAGATAGAATGATAACGGCGGGGTTAAGACCCGGTACCGAAATACTCGAGATGGACGATATGCCGGTAATTGAATACGGTGAAACGAACGTTATTCCATATTTCCCTTCGTCTACTCCCCAATGGTCACAGTCTGCAGCATTCTTTGGTGGTCAGTTGACAAATGGCCCTGCTGACAAATCGGTAAAAGTCAAATTCAGAAACGCTCCAGACAGCGTTTTCACCTTGGACGTGGAGCGTGATATGAACTGGCAATACAATCCATATGACAAACGGGTTATATCGCACAAAAAGTTACCCGGCAACGTCGGATATATCAAAATACCCTCTTTCCAGCAGGGACTATTCAATCACGAAAAATTTATTGAAGTGTTTGATTCGCTTGAAAATGTATCTTCTTTGGTGGTAGATATTCGTGATAACGGAGGCGGCAACTCTACCTATGGCGATTTTATACTTAGACTTATTTGTCCTGATACAATCCCGGCTCTCGAATGGTCTTCACCCAAATATATTCCCGTGATGAAAGCATGGGGCAGGACTGTAGAACCGTATATTGAGAAAGGAAATCCGCTTATTCCTTTCTCGGCTCAACACTCGGAAATTCCCAAATTTGAAATACCAGTTGTGCTTCTGGTAAACAGCAATACATTCTCCGCCTCAGAAGATTTTGCAGCTACGTTTAGAGCTGCTAAACGAGGCAAAATTGTAGGAACACCGACAGGAGGCAGTACCGGCCAACCGATTATGATAGACCTCGGTTATGGCTATATGGCAAGGATATGCGCCCGTGATGAGTGGTTGCCTGACGGCACCGAGTTTATCGGAGTCGGTATTCAGCCCGATATCGTAGTTGAAGAATCGGAAGACGTTTTATTCGGCAAAGATAACGTCCTTGAAGAGGCGTTGAAGCTATTAAAATAATATGTAACAGCAACTCATACAATATGGAATCCTCGGCAATGATTGTCGGGGTTTTCTTATGGAGTTGCGGCACTGCCGCCGCGCTTTCGTGAACCGAGCTTATAATCTCGACCATTCGGCTTCAATCGCATAACTCATACAGCGAACTTCGGCACCAACTTTTAGGTTGGATCCGAGGCTCGCTTTTTTATTGGCATAACGCTCCTGCTATGCCGACCGCTGGCTTCGCCCAAGTTTGGCTGCATTCGGCATGGGTCAAGCGAGCTTGCCTCCGGCGAGTGCCGAAAGATTCGCGACTACTGCATCTCCCGCGTCAACAACCTCGAAGCATTTCTTTAATCAAACCTTTTGATTAAAGAAATAATCCGAACCTTTCTACAACACAATATTTGACAATTATATTCGTTATTATCTCAAACGTAAATTACTCACTATGAATAAATATCTCTTGCTTTTATTATTGCCGCTTCTGTCATTCACATTGATTGGTTGCGATGATGAAGAAGATGTTATAGCACCGGATCTGAAACTCTTTGCCGGAACATGGGAGGTTGTTGTTCAAGAAGACCAAAATGTTTTTGAGAGGGCGGATATTCTACATATAACATCTTCTCAGATTCACGAAGGCTACGGAGGGTATCAGGGAAATATCACGACATACTTCCTCAGGTATGATGATACACCGATACATGATAAAGTATTCTCATGGTCTATTCGTGAGGTGGAAAATAACCAGCCATTGTTAGATGTTGTCTATCAAGGTGAACTTGACAGTGATGACACTTGGGACGGTAATTATTACTACAAGATAACCAAACTTACTGACACCCATATGTGGTGGCAAGTCAACACCAACGAAGGTAACAGCACAGTTAAATTCCGACGTCGCAATGACATACATATTGATTAAATACTTTCGGCATCAGAGGGTTTCTTTAAGCTAACTATAGCCTACGAAAAGGAGATAGACACGCGGTTTTTCAGTCTTAATAAACTGATAGCCAGCGTGTCTATCTTGCGGAGTGAGCGAGATTCGAACTCGCGATACGCTTTTGGCGTATACACGCTTTCCAGGCGTGCCTCTTCAGCCACTCGAGCATCACTCCAAAGTTGATATTGCCGTTTCAGTCAGTAGCGCTCCTGAAAGCGAAATCTGTTGCTTTAACGGATATGATTTCAAATCACAGCGCGAAGTTAATGCTTTTCTCTGAATTGACATAATTTTTTGCCGATTTTTTATTACTTTTGCGCTAAATTTATGTTTATGAGAAGGTCTTTGTTTATTGCCATCGCGGGTGTTGCCGCAGTGTTGGCTGCCTGTAAGGGTGGCAAAAGCGATGCCGGCGAATCATTCCCGGCGGATTTCAATGCGCTGCCAGATACGGCACGTGTGGCATATGTCATGAAAAACACAACGCCTGATTCTGTGGCGCGTTTCATATGCCGTGCGGCTCTCGGACAAGTCAAGGGTGCCGGCATAGAGAGTCTGGGTGTCGCTACAAGTTATGCCTATGAGAAGTATTCGGGGAATGATCTCGACAGTTTCGGCGATGAATATGACAATTTCGTTTCTTCTCTTCCTCTCGCGGACAAGATGCGGATGTATGTAATGGCAGGTGTAGAGGATCCGCAGGGTCTGGGTCTGCAGCTGGGTCTCGAGTATATGCAGTCTGTGCGCGAGAACAATCTTTCAGTAGATGATGTGAAGAGGGAACTCAAGGCTTTCAAACAGGCATGTGGCAACGACAGCAATACTTATAAAAGATTTATCATCGGCTTCCGGACTGTGCTTGAGGCAGACAGCGGCAGAGACATGCCGAAAGCCATATATGATAATTTTATCAATTACGAATAATTTTTGTAGATAACGACTACGAGTAAATATTATAACATGAAATCATTTTCAGAGTATTCTGCTTTGATCGAGAAGTCATTGCGTGAACTTGAATTTCCGCAGGGAGTTCTTTCCTCTCTATATGACCCCATATCCTATGCACTGTCGGCTGGAGGCAAGAGACTTCGCCCGGCACTCGTGTTGATGACTGCCGATGCGTTCGGCGGTGATGCGACGGCAGCTATGCGTCCGGCGATGGGTATTGAGATGTATCATAATTTTACACTCCTGCATGATGACGTGATGGATAATTCCGACACTCGTCGCGGCCGTCCGTCTGTTCATGCCAAATGGGATGTCAACACCGCGATTCTTTCCGGCGACACTATGCTCACTCTTGCGACACAGCTCATATCCGGTGTTGCCGATGAACATCTCCGCAAGGTGCTTGACGCGTTCAATGCAATGGCAATACGTGTGTACGAGGGTCAGTGTCTTGACATGGATTTTGAGAATCGGGAGGATGTGACCATCGATGATTACATACGCATGATCATGGACAAGACAGGCGCGTTGCTGGGTGCGTCCGCCATGATCGGCGCTATAATCGGGGGAGCGTCCGATGAAGACGCGGCACGGATGTATGAATACGGCATGATGCTCGGTATCGCTTTCCAGATTCAGGACGACTGGCTGGATGTGTTCGGAGATTCCAACACATTCGGCAAGCCGATAGGGGGCGATATCAATAACAATAAGAAATCGTTTCTGATGCTAAGCGGTCTTGCCGACACCTCTGCCGACGGCACTGCATTGCGCGAAGCACTTCATCTTCCATCCGGAGATACGAAAGTCAAGGTTGTAACGCGTCTTTATGAAAAGATGGGAATCTCCGAGTTGTGCAAGAAAGAGGTCGCGCGTTATGGGTCGAAGGCACTCTCTGCTCTTAAAAAAGTAAACATCGATGACGAGGCAAAAGAGCCTTACCGTAAACTTCTTGACAAACTTACCGGACGCAAGAGATGACAGACACGCATACACACCTGTATATGGATGCATTTGCCGGCGAAGAGTGCGCTGTCGTGGAGCGTGCCCTTGCCGCCGGAGTCAGCAGGATGCTTTTCCCGGGAGTGAGTCCGGAATCCCACGAAGCCATGATGGCGCTTCACCGGAAGTTTCCTGACTGCACTAAAGTCTCGCTCGGATTGCATCCGACGGAGGTCGGGGATGACTGGAGCGAAGTCCTTGACGGCATGGAGTCCCTTCTTGAGAAAGGGGTTTTTGCCGCCATAGGGGAGATAGGCATCGACAAGCATTGGGATTCTTCCCGGATCGAAGCGCAGAAAGAGGCGTTTGCACGGCAGCTTGAATGGGCGTGCCGGTATTCGCTTCCAGTGGTTATACATTGTCGTGAAGGAGTGGAAGAAACGCTCGAAGTGCTGCGTCGGTTTGAAGACAGATTGCCGACACTTGTTTTCCACAGCTTCACTTCGGGAACGGAGGATGTGAGGCGCATTCGCGAGATCTGCAATCCTTATTTCGGAATAAACGGAGTTGTCACATTCAAGAATGCCGCCGCGTTGCGTGAGGCATTGCCTGAAATAGGCTTAGACAGGATGGTGCTTGAGACCGATGCGCCATATCTTGCTCCGGTGCCGCACCGTGGTACACGCAATGAAAGCGCGTACATACCCCTGATCCGCGATTGTGTGGCTGCCACGCTCGGTATGCCGGCAGACGAGGTGGAAAGGACTACTGATGCCAACGCTTCGAAGATATTCGGAGAATAACAGAAATTTACGCATAAGTTGCGGAGCCGATGATTCGCTCCTCACAGACAGTTTTGTCAAACCTATAAAAACAGTATAACTTGATAACGTTTCCGTTACAGCAGCCTGTGGCAATTTTTCTGGTAGTGCTTTTGGTGATACTGCTGGGCCCGTTGGTTTTCCGTCCGCTGAAGATACCTTCGATTGTGGGGATGATAATCGCCGGTATCGTGATCGGCCCTTACGGATTGAATCTGCTTGAACGCGACACGAGTTTCAAGATATTCGGAGAGGTCGGCATTCTCTACATCATGTTTCTTGCAGCTGTGGAGATTGACATGTTCCATTTGCGTAAATCATCTAAAAAAGGACTCATATTCGGTCTGCTGTCCTTTTCGTTGCCAATGGCGGCAGGCATATTCGGCTCGCACTATGCATTCGGCGTAGAGTGGACCACGGCTGTTCTTATAGCCTCGATGTATGCGTCCCATACGCTTATTTCATATCCGGTTGTCAGCAAGTTCGGGCTGTCTAATGTTCCGGCGGCGGTGATTGCCGTATTCGGCACTATTGTTGCTGTTCTTCTTTCACTTCTCACGCTTGCCCAGGTGGTCTCGGTGAAGATAAACGGCGGCTTCGATATGGCGGAACTCTGGAAACTCGGAATCCTGATGGTGATATATATGTTTGTGGTCGGATATTCTTTTCCATGGCTGACGCGTCGCGTTTTCGGCCATAACAATGATCCGATCACTCAATACATATTTATCCTCGCGCTTGTGTTTGTCGCATCGCTTCTTGCCAAGATAATCGGACTGGAAGCAATATTAGGGGCATTCTATGCCGGCTTGGTCTTGAATCCCATGATTCCCGGACGTTCGGGTCTGATGAAGAATATAAAATTTGTAGGGAACGCCATCTTCATACCCTATTTCCTCATAGGCGTGGGAATGCTAATCAACGTAGGAGTGATATTCAAGGGGTGGGGTGTTGCCTGGATAGCATTGAACATGACGGGTGTAGCGTTGTCTGTCAAATGGCTCGCAGCATTCATTGCGTCACGATTCTTCGGACTCGACGGTGCCGACCGCAGACTGATGTTCGGTCTGACATCGGGAAAGGCAGCGGCAACCATTGCCGCCACCATGATCGGTTTTCAGTATGGTCTGCTTACAGAAGATATCATGAACGGAGCGGTAGTCATGATTCTTATCTGCTGCATTGTCTCCACAGTAATCACAGAGCGGGCGGGAAAGCAGATAAGGATGCGTATCACAGCCGAAGAGCTTAGCCATGACGAGCTTGTGCCCGGGGAATATGCCCGGCAGGTTGTCGCCGTTGCCAATCCTGTGACCTCGGAAGGAATCATGCGTCTGGCTCTTTTTATGCGTGCACCGGAAAACAAAAACCATATCACGGCTCTTTTCGTGCGCAGCAATGACGATTCGCGCATCGCCCAGATGGGTCGCAACGCTCTGCAGAGCGCCGTGTCAGTTGCCGACGGAATGGATGTGGAGATAAAGACTATCGAACGGTTTGATCTCAATGTCGTTTCTGGACTTACGAATGTAGGGCATGAGGAAAGGGCTACGGAGCTTGTTATCGGTCTTCACCGCAAGTCAAATGTAGTGGATACATTTTACGGCGCCATGATAGAACAGTTGCTGAAGGCGACAAACAAGATGATACTCATGTCGCGTTGTTTCATTCCTGTAGACACCGTCAGCCGTATTATCGTTGCCGTGCCGGAAAAAGCAGAGTTTGAGACAGGTTTCAAACTATGGGTGATGCGGGTGGCAAATCTCGGAGCGCAGGTCGCCGCACGTCTTGTCTTTATCGCTTATCCTGCCACAGCTGAATTTATCCGCAATGTCATCAACGAAGGGGGGGTCGAGGTCAGACATGACTATCGCACGATGGATACATGGGATGATTTTATTCTGTTGTCATCAGAAGTGGAGGAGGATGACCTGCTGATAGTGGTTGCCGCACGCAAAGGGTCAATTTCCTACAGCGCGGATCTCGAGAGCCTTCCTGTTTTCTTGGGCAGGCATTTCACCCGCCACAATCTCCTTGTCATATACCCGAGACAATATTGAGAACAGTGTATCCGATACAGTATTGCGACAGGCGGGGAGCGTGAGCTGCGACTGTCATTATCTCATTTTGTCGAAATAATCCGGGTCGCCGACAACCCATATCGCGTCTCCGGGGCGAAGCACCATATCCGCGCCGGGCTGAATGAATTCGTCTTCACCTCTCTGCACTTTCACAATCATGGAATAGTAATCTTTCTGGATGTTGGTCTTGCCCAGCGGCATTCCTACGATAGGCGAGCTGTCAGTGAGACGTATGCTTTTGAGTTCAGCCTTGTGTTGTGTGGGAGCCACCGAACAGCATGCCTGTTCGAATGCCTCTATATCCTCGTTGAGTTTCTTGAGCTGGTCATCGCTTCCGATCACCCCGAGAATATCACCGGGAAATATACGTGCCATCGGCGAGGGGAGAGGCATATAGTCGTCACCGCGCTGAATGCTCGATATGCTCACTCCATAGTCATCGCGCAGTCTGGAATCTTTGATTTTGTCGCCGACAAACGGAGCGCACTGTCCGATCTGTATGTATGCCTGGTGCATGTCGTCCACAAGATTGTTGTTTGTGCCCAGGCGAGTGTTCTCCCTGCTGTTGAGATTGTTCATGAATCTTTCCTCCATACGGTTGTATCTCTGCATCAGTTTTGTAGAAGCGAAGACCATGATGAGGATGAAGCATCCGCCGCCGACAAGCCATCCTGTTATCGACGAGTATGCGAGAGTCGTGAAATAAGTGATGAAGAAAAGAGCCAGAAGATATCTGACTATCCGCATGGCTACCAGCGGAACGTCATAAAAACTGGCAGACCTGTGCAGGCGTATCCTTTCGTCCGGTTTTGTGGTGCTGAAACTCATTGCCACAAGAAAGGGCAACATTCCGGCTATGGTTATGACCGTAGCTGCGAGATGTCCCCAACGGGGAATGTAATCCTCCATCACGGGGAAAAGGAAAGTGCGGGAGAAGAGTATCTCGGCAAGCAGAATTACAGAGTAAAGCAGAATGCGCCATACATACCGTTTGATTATGGCAATCCAGAGCTGTTTTGTCTCATTGGAATCCACAACCTGTTTTGAATATCTCGATATGAGGAAGTTGAGTCCACGGGGAAGATGTTTTTCCACACCGGCATATGCGCCGTCAGCCATCTTTATGAAGTACGGGGTAGTGAAGATGGTAAGCACCGAGACTGCGACGATTATCGGGTAAAGCGACTCATTGAGCACTCCGAGACTCATACCGAGCGATGCGATGATGAATGAGAACTCGCCGACCTGCGTCAGTGTGAAACCGCTTTCCATTGCCACTTTCAGGTTTTGACCCGTCACCAGCATGCCGAGGGTGCCGAATATGATCATGCCAGTTATGACCACTAATGCAAGGATGAGAATTTCCCACCAGTATTGTGTCAGCACGTGCGGATCGACCATCATGCCCACAGAGATGAAGAAAACAGAGCCGAACAGGTTTTTCACCGGTCCTATAACTCTTTCCATCCTTTCCGCCATGACAGTGCCGGCAAGGATGGATCCCATCACGAACGCCCCCAGTTCAAGCGAGAAACCGCATGTCACGCTGAACACCGCCATGGAGAAGCACAATCCCATTGCAACGACAAGCAGAGTCTCGTCGTTGAGGTAGCTTCTCATTTTCGTCAGGAATGTAGGAATGACATAGACGCCGACAAGAAACCAGATTATGAGGAAGAATATCAGCTTGCCGATAGAGTATAGGAGTTCGATGCCCTTGACATCTCCCATTGCCAGCGATGACAGCAGAACGAGCATAAGAACAGCGAAGAGGTCTTCGATGATCAGCACCGCAAGCACCAGCGATGCGAATTTCTTTTGCCTGAGTCCGAGGTCATCGAGCGATTTCATGATAATGGTGGTTGATGACATCGAGATCATGCCGCCGAGGAAGATGCAGTTGATGGTGTTGAGTCCGAGGATGTAGCCGACTCCGAATCCGGCAAACGTCATTCCGGTTATGATTATCAGTGCCGTCACAATGGCTGAAGAACCTGAGTTCATCAGTTTCTTGAAAGAAAATTCAAGACCGATGGAAAACATAAGCACCACGATTCCCAGGTCTGCCCAGAAAGATATGTTATCCAGATTCGAGATGGAAGGAAGATACTCGAATTTAGGACTTGCCAGAAAACCCGCAAGTATATAACCGAGCACTACCGGTTGTTTCATTTTTTTGAAAAGAAGAGTCACAATGGCACCGAGAAGCAGAATCCATGCAAGATCCGCAATGAGTCCGTTGGTGTGGTCTTCTTCAGAGCTTGGAGTCTCCGCCGAAGGGTTTATTTCAGTGGAGACTTTCTGAGTCAGTTCTCCGACAGTTTCCTGAGTCAGAGACGCATATTCGGCGGATACGGGTATATCGGTCATTTCAAGTCTTATGTTTTCGGATGAAAGGATTGGAAGTAATCAGGATTGTTCTTTAGTAGCCTGTTTCTGTTGTATGCGCTGGATTACATAAAGGTTATAGTAAGAAAGGACGAGCGTTGTCAGCGGCAATGCGATTATCAGCCCCATGAAACCCAGAAGGCTTCCCCATATCGAGAGAGACAGGAGAATTATCGCGGGGTTCAGCCCCATCGCCTTACCCATTATTTTAGGTGTAAGGATGAGATCCTGAATGCACTGCACTATGACATATACAGCCATCGCTTCCCAGAAAATCAGCCAGAAGTCGCCGCCTGTGCTAACTGTCCATACAAGACACAGCAATGCGGTGATCGGCAGCGATATGAGCTGTAGATAGGGCACCATGTTGAGCATGCCGATGAACAGTCCGAGCACCACACCCATCGGCAATCCTATTATGAGGAAACCGATGGAGAAGAGTATGCCTACAGTGAAAGCTATTATGAATTGTCCGCGGAAATAGCAGTTCATGGCGTTCTTGATATCTTCGAATATGCGGAAAACCCGGCGGCGGTGGCTGTGAGGCACAAGCTGGCGGAAACTCAAGGTGAGTTTCTCATAGTCGAGCATGATGAAAATTACGTATAGAATCACCACGAACCAGCTGACAATTCCGACAATCAGTGCAAAGCCCGAACTTAGAAAGCTCCATGAAGAGGAGATGCTTGTCTTGATCAGTTTCTCCCACTGCTCCTGCGACAGCAGTTTCGAGAGCTGGTTTAAATCGATGTTGTCTCGTATGAACTGATGTATGTTTTCCGAGATGAAAGGAATGTCGATCTGTTTGGTAGCATAGGTTTTCACCATGTCTGTCATCTGTGCGCATTCAGAGATCAGATAAGGGAAGAAAATAGCGCAGAATCCCCCTCCGATCACGCAAGTCTCAAGCAGAGTCGCCATTACCGGAAGGAAGCGGTTGGAAGTGCGCATCCATTTCTGGTTCCATTTCACTACGGGTTCAAGCATGTAGGCGATCAGGCTTGCCACAAGGAAAGGCAGCAGAACCCCCTTGAGAATGGAAAGAAGGTATAATGTGGCTAAGAGTGCGCATACCGAGAACAGGATGCGGACCACCCTGTCGAAAGTGTAAGGTCGTCGTTCGTAATTATTCATAAGTCAAATTATTCATAAGTCAAAATTAGTAAAAAGATTTGTAAGTGGAAGCAAGAAGAGTTAATTTTGTAATATGAAAACAGTAATGCTTCAGATATTGCTTTTCTTGCTTCCGCTTCTCTGCTGTCTGCAAACCCGGGCTGATATAGTGGAGGACTTCAGCCAGACACGCGGTGTGAATGCCGGCAGTTCATCGATGCTTGTCATCGATCTCTCCACCGGAGAGACGGTTCTTGAAATGAACGCAGACATTCCGCTGATTCCCGCCTCGATCATGAAGTGCGTCACCACGGCTACGCTCCTCTCTCGGCTTGATGAAGATGCCCGTTTCCATACTGAGGTCTATGCTGCCGGCACTGTGCGCGACGGGATTCTCGACGGGAATCTGATCATAGTCGGTAGTGGCGATCCATCGCTGAATTCCCGGCATGTGGAGGGGAATAAAGACATATGCTCACAGATCGCAGCCGCCTTGACGGAGCGCGGGGTGCGCTCGATTGCCGGCAGGATAGTCGTTGACGAGGACGTATGGAGCGGACCGGCTGTGCCTCCGTCATGGATGTCGGGAGATCTCCCGCATGCATACGGCACCGGTTCTCATGGACTCAACTTTGAGGATAACGCTTCAGGCAGCCGTTCGGTTTCAAATCCGGCTGCTGTTTTTGACACGCGTCTGCAAGCGGCTCTTGAGCGTAACGGAATTGTAGTGGAGGGAGAGTCTGTGCGTGAGGGGGAGCGCGAACTCATTCTTGATCATGAATCTGTTCCGCTTGACGAGATAATGCGTTCCTGCATGATGCGAAGCGACAACCAGTATGCCGAGGCTCTGTTGCGCTCTTATGCCGTGGCAGACGGCGGCAAAGGCTCCGTCTCCGATGCGGCGGCTCAGGAGTCGGAATACTGGAAGAAACAGAAAGCCCCTATGCAAGGCGTGAACATAGTTGACGGATCCGGACTTTCGCGGCAGAACCGAGTTACGGCGCGATTTATGGCTCATGTGCTGGCAGAAAGGTCCGAGAATCCTTATTATGCCTCCTTCTTTCCACTTGCCGGTCAGGAAGGTACGTTGCGCAGTTTTCTTGCCGAAACTCCTCTGGAGGGTTACGTTGCGTTGAAGACAGGCAGTATGAAAGGTATTCAATGTTATGCCGGATATAAGCTCGACGACAATTATGCGCCCACACACATAATAGTGGTCATGATGAACGAGATGACAAACCGCACTGCCGCGCGCGAAGGGTTAAAGAAGGCTTTGCTCACGGTTTTTGAACAGTAACGTGGTTCTCGTGTTTTTACAGAGTGCGGCATTGTGACTATTTCAACTGAATATATGAATCTAAGATAGAGATATGAATATAGACGACATCAAGGGTCTTAAAGACAAAATTTACGAAATTGAGGGACTTCTCGAACTTGCGCAGCTTCGGGAAGACAAGATTCCCGAGCTTGAACCGCTGATCGTGTCCCGAATCAAGACATTGCTCGATTCCGGAGAAACACCGGAAGAACAGCAGGAAGAGACACCTGTTGAACCGCAGGAAGAAATATCGGTGGAACCGCAATTCGAACCGCAGTCAGAACAGCGGGTGTCGGCACCGGCGGAGAAACAGGGGATACCGGAAAAAGTGGAGGATGCGGTGGCTCAGGAGTTCAGGAGGCCCAAGCTTGACAAGCCTGCGTTCTGCCTCAACGACAGATTCCGTTTCAAACGTGAGCTTTTTTCCAATTCGGATGCTGAATTTTCTTCCGCCATGAATGCAGTGGCGGCAATGGACAGCTATGACGAAGCCGAGGAATATTTTATAGGAGAACTCGGGTGGAATGAGGAAAATCCGGAAGTCATCGGATTCATGGAGATAATCAGAGGCTATTTCGAGTCATGAGCGGAAAACTCTATATTGTGCCCACACCCGTGGGAAATCTCGAAGATATAACGCTGCGGGCTCTGAGAGTGCTTAAAGAGGTTGATTATATCCTTGCCGAAGACACACGCACCTCAGGAAAACTGTTGAAGCATTTTGAGATTTCCACTCCTATGCACAGCCATCACAAATTCAACGAGCATCAGACCTGCGACGCTGTCGCCGCCCGGATAGAGGCCGGAGATGTGGTGGCTCTGATCTCCGATGCCGGTACCCCCGGCATCTCCGACCCGGGGTTCATGCTGTCGCGTGCCTGTCGCCGGCTTGGTGTGGATGTGGAATGTCTTCCGGGAGCCACGGCATTTGTGCCGGCACTCGTCTCTTCAGGACTGCCATGCGACAGGTTTGTGTTTGAAGGATTTCTGCCGGTCAAGAAAGGGCGTCAGACGCGTCTGGCGGAACTTGCCGCAGATCCGCGTACTGTAATTATCTATGAGTCTCCTCTGCGCCTTGGCAGAACACTGGGGCAGATCGTGTCGGCATTCGGTGCCGACAGACCGGCGGCGGTGTGTCGTGAGATCTCTAAAATGCATGAAACAATAAAAAAAGGCACCCTTGGTGAACTTTTTGAATATTATTCCGTGAACCAAACGAAGGGTGAAATTGTTATAGTGATTGAAGGCTGCTGAATGCAATGCTGATCATACGCATTCCGGCAGTCGGAACTTTCTGAAGTAAAATTTAACTATAAACTATACGATTATGAAGAAAAGCGTTTTATTTCTTGGAATGGGAGCCATGCTTCTGGCATCATGCTCAGGCAATCAGAAAAAGATTGACGAGGATTCAATCCGTATCGCAGATCTGACAGCCGAATATCAGGAAGCAGCCACGTTCAACGACTCTCTTATGTTGCTCATGGGAGACATCTACACCGGGTTGGATTCCATCAACATGCAGGAGGGTCTGCTTTATAATATGGGCAACAGCGAGAACGGCGACCGTCGTGCCGAAATCCGTCAGAACCTCGCTTCAATCAAGGCTCGTCTTGCAGCCAACAAGGCTCTTCTCACTTCCATGGAAGAGAAAATCAAGACATCGGGCAACGAGAACAGCGTAATGTCAAAGACAATCAAGCAGCTCAAGGAGCGTATCGCTTCGCAGGATAAGAAAATCGCACAGCTCGAGAGTGACCTTGCTGCGGCAAAAGGTCAGATCGAGACTCTGAACACTCAGGTTGCCGAAGGTCAGGAACAGGTAAAGACAGAGACTGCTGCGAAAGAGGAGGCTCAGGCGCAGGCTGTCGCCGCCGAGAATGAGGCGAACAAAGTCTATTATGCAATCGGCACAAATAAAAACCTTAAGGAAAAGGGTCTGCTGGAGAAAAAATTCCTTGGTGCGACTAAGGTATTGAAAGGGAATTTTGATGCGTCATATTTCGTGACAGCCGACAAGCGCACGCTCAGCTCCATTCCGACGAACTCTAAGAAAGTGAAGATCTGGAGCAACATGCCTGCCGGCAGCTATCAGATCACCGGCGAGAAGGATGGTCCGAAGACAATCCAGATTACCGATCCCGCCAAATTCTGGAGCCTGACAACTCATCTTGTCATCCAGGTGGATTAGTCTGAACATAATATTTTTTCAATGAAGAGATTTAAAAGATATTCTATCAGCAGGTCGCGGTGCAAGTGCCGCGGCCTTTTCTGCTTTATTGCAGGCGGAGCATTATCGGCTTCGGCTGCATCTTTCACAGTGGATGAGATTCATCCGCCGCACTGGTGGGCAGGCATGCGCGACACCACCTTGCAGTTGCAGATTCATGGGCGTGACGTGCGCCCGGCGGATTTCTCACTGACCTATCCCGGAGTTACCGTTGATTCTGTTGTCAGACTCGACGGCTCGCCGAACTGGCAGTATGTATACCTTACCGTATCGCCCGAAGCTCAGCCGGGGATCATGAAACTCGAATGGCGCGAGGGTAAACGCAAGGTTGTAAAAGAATTCGAACTGCGCGCCCGCAAGGCTCAGAAAGGTGCGAAAGGATTTACCGCCGGAGATGTGCTGTATATGATTATGCCCGACCGGTTCGCCAGCGGCGATGAAAGCATAAACGATGTGGCGGAATTGCGTCATCATGTGAAGGTAGACCGTGATAATCCCAACACCCGTCACGGCGGAGACCTTGCCGGAATCTCCAGTCATGTCGATTATCTCGATTCTCTCGGCATAACCGCCGTGTGGCTGAATCCGGTTCTTGAGAACGATATGAAAGGTGGCAGCTATCACGGTTATGCCACTACCGATTATTACAAGGTCGATCCCCGTTTCGGAAGCAACAGTCAGTATTCCGCGCTCGTGGAGAAACTTCATGACAACGGGATAAAGACTGTGATGGACATGATCTTCAATCATTGCGGTTCCGGACATCCCTGGTTTGAAGACAGACCTTCGAAAGACTGGTTCAATTTCCCAGACGGTTATGTTCAGACAAATTACCGCCTTTCCACCATTACTGACCCATATGCCACTGATTATGACCGCAAGCTCACGCAAGACGGCTGGTTTGTAGCCGAGATGCCGGATCTCAACCAGCGGAATCCGCACTTAATGAAGTATCTGATCCAGAATTCCGTCTGGTGGATAGAGGAGTCGCAGATCGACGGCATCCGTATGGATACCTATCCCTATGCCGATGAGAAAGAGATGGCAAGATGGATTTCCGAGGTTATTGCCGAGTATCCGGACTTCAATATAGTGGGTGAATGCTGGTTCGGAGAGACAGCAGGAGAGGCATTCTGGCAGAAAGGCTCGCCGCTTGCCTCAAAGAGAAATCCCGACACAAATCTTCCCGTGGTGATGGATTTTCCGTTCATGATAAAATGCCGTGACATGGCGCCGTTCAAGGCGAAGACGGATCCCTCGAACGGTCTCAACACAATCTATGACCACCTCGCGCTTGATTATGTTTATCCGGATCCGATGAATGTGCTCCGTTTCCTTGATAATCACGACACTGAACGTTTCATTCTTACCGAGCCGGAGACTCTCGACCAGTGGAAGCAGGCATTGACAGTGCTGTTGACTGTTCCCGGCATCCCGCAGCTGTATTACGGCACGGAACTGCTGATGCACGGCACAAGGGAAGGTGGCGACGGCAACGTGCGCAAGGATATGCCCGGAGGCTTCCCCGGCGACAAAGTCAATGTCTTTTCAAGAGAAGGCAGGACAGAACTGCAGAACGAGGCTTTCGATTTCATATCGCGTCTGTGCGGATGGCGGAGAGGAAGCAAGGCGATAGGAGAGGGGGGGATGAAGCATTTCATGCCTACCAACGGAGTCTATCTGTATGAACGCCGCTCCGGCGATGATGTCGCGGTGATCATGCTTAACGGCACTGACGAGACAAACGATGTTGACATGACACGTTATCTTGAGATTATCCCCGAGGGTAAGAGTTATACAGACATTCTGACGGGAGAGAGGATCGTTCCTGTGACGCAGAACCGCAGATATAGTTTCAAACCACGTGAGATTCGCATTCTTGTGCCATGAAAAAGATATTGTTGCTGGCGGCTGTTGCCGCCATAGCTCTTGTCTCCTGCAAGCCTACCGAGAGGAATTACCGAGAGGCTTATGATGTCGCGGTAGGCAAAAGGGAGAAGGTAAGCGAATCGCTGGCGGCAGACGGACTCATATCCGAAGACGCGCCCCGCGGTAAGGTCGTGGATGGCGACACATTGTATTTTGTCAACGAGATTCTGCGTGTGGATGACGGAGTCTCTCCTCTGAAACAGCTCAATGTCGCTGTTGCAGTTTTTAAAATGAATACCAACGCACGTGCGGGAGCCTTGATGCTTTCGGAGAAAGGGTACGATGCCCGTGCGGCGCGTGCGCTGGAAGACAAATGGTATATCATAGCCGGTAGCTTCGACAGCATGGATGATACCCGTGCGTTCATAGCCCGTTTCCGCAAAGAGAATCCATCATATCCATATATCGGTCTGGGAGGTAATCCGGTGATTATCCGAAGATAGAGCGAATGAGAAAGTCAGTTTATCAAATAAAGACAGGGAGCGTTTCGCTCCCTGTCTTTATTTGATAAACCTTTTGCGTCGCCCCTTTGAGAAACAGGAGTCGAAGGGGAAAGGTCAATGTCTCTTAAGAATTTTCTTGCCGTTTCTGATGTATATTCCGGCGGGAAGCAGATTTATGTCTTTCCCTACAGGAATGCCCTGGAGATTGTATATTTCATTGTCTGATGTGGTATTGTCAGATTCGATATCATTGACAGCCGAGGCTGTGGAATCCACAATGAAGTATAGTATCTGGCTTCCGTTATGCTGCGTCAGCTTACCCCCGTTTATGTAGAATAATGCTGCGGCGTAAGCTTCTCCGTCCTCTGCTTCGGTGAAGTCAGCAGACCCCGTGACTGTCGCGGATTCGCCTCTGTTGAGAATGGCTGTCGGACCCATGGCAAGCGAAGTGAGATTGTATCCGCTTAATGTGGAGTTGAAAATCAGGGTATAGACAGGCGAGCCGAAGAAAGTGCCGGTGTTGGTTATTGTCGCGGCGAATGGAATCTCAGACGGATCCGGAACAACGAATGCCGTGCGTGTCTGTCCGTTGATAGTCTCCTCTCTTGTCGGAGCGCCTTCTATGCAGTAATTTGACGTATTGAATGACGGAGCTCTAAGAAGCAGTCCCATTGACAGGGGCTTGCTCCAGTTGTAAAACGCCGAGCCGCTTGCGTTCTTGCTGAACCGAAGTGTATATTCTTTCGTCTCCGTTGGAGCGGAGACTCCTTTAAGAAGTTCGAATGTGGTTACAAATTCCACATTGTCGCTTTCACCCGGTGCAAGACTCATTGTTATTCCCTCTCCGAGAAAAGCCGGAGTGTTTCCATCGTAGAGCACAGGATAGAAGCCTCCTGAAAGTTCGAGATTGGAATTGTTTTTTACCGACAGTCTGAACCGGCATGCATTCTCATAATAAACCTGGGTTGTCGGTTCAGCCGATACAATCGAGAGTTCCGTCTCGTTGAAGTTTTCAACAGAGCAGCTGCTTCCGTTCTTTGTGACGTATACAAAATTGTACGCTCCGTTGGTTGTGCAAACCGGAGTCCAAGGTGCGTCTGTCTTGTTTGCATCTTGTGTGCAGACAGTAACTTTATATTTGCCGTTAGGTAAAATTGAAGGGATGGAGACTGTTGCATTCCCTTTTATACCCTGATATGAGATATTGTATCCGTTCAAAGTCAGTGCCGGAATGTCAATGTCATTCGAGAAGAGTCTCACATATTGAGGTTTGATTTCAGGATTGTCAACAGATACGATTTCTGCCCCCATTCTTACTTTGACTGCAGAGATTCCGGCATTTACCCAATTGCCGACATTGCCGTTATAGTTCAAGGCAAGGCTAATGTTTGATCCGCTTGCCGATGCTGAAAGGTTGCCGAACTGGGTTAGATAAACGTCAGTTTCTACAGAAGAGGGTTGAATCCCTATTATTATGTCCTGTCTTGAGTTATATCCTCCGCCGGCGCCACCACCGGTTCCTACAGAGTTAGGGTTAAGGGCGTCAAGGATGAAATATCCGTCTGACATACCTCCCCATCCCCAATTGAAATGGAAATATCCGTTTCCGTCATATCCGTCACAGACAAATTCATGACCAACGGATGTTGATTGACCTCCATAAAGAATGGGGCGTCCGGCAGCAAGCTCGTTATAAACGATTTCGTTCCATTCAGATGTATTGAAATAGAGGCGTTGCAGGTATTGAATGTTCGGGTTGTATTTGAAATTTTTTGACAGTGATATTGCCGCGTTTATGCTCAATGCTCCAGAGCCGCCCGGTGCATAGTTCATCTTTGCCGCATATCCTGCTGCCTGCATCAGGGTTGCCACTGCGTTTCCCTGTTCGTTGGTGTAGTCATATCCCGAATATGAATCGATCATGTTGTTCCAGTCGAAAGGTTTTTGAGCGAGGTTTATGAACCCTTCTCCAGTACCTCCCGATGGTAATGTTGCAGTGACCCTTCCTGTGCCCACATCAGGATAATTCCAAAACTTCATTACCTGAGCCATTGCCGTTGCCACGCATCCCGAAGGACATTTTACGTTGTTTACGGAAGGACACAGATTATTATATGGAGTTCCTTGATTCCATTTGGTTTCTACGAGCGGAGCAATCTCCTTTTTATTGGCAATGGGGGCATAAGTGTTTTTAATTCCGTTTGCCGATGCATAGTCGATTTGTGAGGCATATTCCGATAGCCACCATTCGAGCTGAGGGGGCATGTTGTTGGCGTCGAAGCTGCCGGAGTCTGCATATCCGAGCAGGGGAGTGGCGGTATCGTCCGCGCTGACGATCAAATACCCCGATGAAGCCGGACGGTCGAATATGTATACAGCCGGTTCCCCTTTCTGTGTTTGCATTGAGAAGCTAAGTTTCATTGAGGTCCCTGATTTCGAGGGCATCTTCAATGCGCTGTTGCCATGCACCCGTCTTAATGCCTGTTCGGGAGTGAGTGGGGCGGCTAGCAATGCGAGTGTCGTTGCCGACATGATTGCGAGTGATGTAATTCTCTTCATATAGTTTTAATATTTTCTTAGAAACTGTTTAAATTTAATTGTGAGGTTCATTGAGAGGATTTTATGAGGAGTTTTCACGAGTTGAAGAGGGAGCATAGCGGGCTTGATGCCTGACCGCGTTTGCGACGTATCTTTCTGACGAGTTTCTCAAGGAAATGCTCGACACGACCCTCTTGTCTCCATTTATGGTAGTAATAATAGACACTTTTCCACGCGGGATAGTCGTGAGGCAACCTTCGCCATTGACAACCACTGACCAATAGGTAGAGGATAGCTTCAAAAACTGATTGTAGTGAATATTTTCTCTTGCGTCTATCATTTTCAAGGAATTCTTTGTTTATATAAGACCACTGACCCTCGGTCAGATGTGTCTGATAGAGATTGATTTCGTGCATAATATTAGTCTTTTCTCCTTCAACACTCTGATTGAGGGTTTGTTATGCCTAATAATATTATTTCGCACTAATTTTTAGACAATCTCTAAGACTGTATAAAGTTGTTACGTGTTCACACACAGATTAAGGCAGCGGGTTTTTCACCCGCTGCCTTGATTGCTCATACTGAATTTGTCAGCTTATTTATTAAGCTGTGAATTGATTATATTGTTATAATCTTTCTCGGATTTTGGAATTTCATATCTCCATCCGTTACTGTAAGAGGGATCGTAAGTTCCTTCATAAGCCGGGAGGAAGTTGTTTGAAGTCGGGTCATACTCTTTCCAGATTTCTCGTTTTGCAGTGACATTCCAACGCTTGAACGAGAACCAGCTGTCACCTTCACCCCAAAGTTCCATACGGCGATACAGTCGTATCTCCTCTTTGAGCGCATCTCCTGTGAGGCTGCATGTATAATTGCTCATTCGGTTGCTGTTCAGCTCATTCAGACAGTTCTGCGCCACATCATCCTTATTCTGTTCCGCAGCTGCTTCAGCCTCTGTAAGTATAAGTTCTCCGGCGCGGAGGAAAGGATGCTGCGCATCGCCCATAGCTGCTGCATCACTCCAGAATTTTGCCTGTTGACCAAACTGAACTCTTGTAGCACCCAATGCACCGGCAAATACAGATGCCAATGTCTGAACATATTGCGGATTCTGGCAATTGACAGCATCCGGAGCCTCAAGCGCACCGCCTGTCACAGCCGATACAATATCGGGAATACTGTATCCGTCAAGAAGCATGCTTGTCTTGTCATATCCTTCGGGTGTGATATCCATTGCCCACAATGCAATTGAAGCTGTCATGTAAGGATCTACAAGGAACATATTCATTCGCTCCGGATAAACAACGCCGGAATCCCAGAAATCCTTTTCTTCGAAACCATAGTCAACATGCAGATTGGCTTTATCTGGTGTCCAGTAAAGCTCGCATCGTACGTCACCCTGATTTCTGTTGAAAATTTCTTTATACAATTTCCAACTGATCGCACCGCCACCTGCCCAGTCATAAGCCGTAGCATATGCTCCGTTGCATGAATAGCTTGCTCCCCATGAGTTGTAACCGTTATAGGTTTTGTTGTAGTCGTTATACCAAAGCCATTCACTGTTTGCTGTACCGAAACCCGCAATGTAATCAGCTGCCGACATAATAGGATATCCTTCTCTTGCCTCACGTGCCATCTGCTCCGCTTTAGCCCAGTCGTGATTCATGAGGAGTATTCTTGAATAGAGTCCTTTGGCAACATTGATGTCAGGCTCGAAACCCTTTGTACGGGACTTACCACTTTCATTATACAATGCGATTGCATCCTCGAAATCCTTGTATATCTGTGCCATTACCTCGTTGTATGTCACAAGAGGCGCGGGGTCTGACCCCGGTGTTGTGCGCAATACCAGGCAAAGCGCATTGCCGTTATCACGGTCTTCGTAACGAGGACCGTAAACCTGCATCAGACGAATATATCCGTGAGCACGCATGGTAAGAGCCTGCGCCTTGATGAATTTGACTTCCGCAGGGTCTCCGGGCACGCCGTCTATTGCTGCGAGCAACACATTTGCCTGATTGATGATATTATAACCATACATCCATGCATAACGGCTGAAATTACCCGTGTCGCGAGTCATCCACGCCCAAGCCTGTAATTCCTTCTGGGAACCATACAGTAATGTGAAAGCGGCATCGGGACTGGGGGCATCGCCATAGAATGTCTGGAAATATGCCTCTCCATTACCGAAACGTTCCGTATAATCAGCACCATAACTGATGAACATAGACTCGCATATGCCATATAAAGCGGCACGCGCGCCTTCCACACTGTTTCCGATTGCGTCATCACTGACAAGGTCAATCGGCGGCTGCTCCAGATAATCGCTTGAGCAGGCTGTCATACCAACTGCCAGTGTCGATGCTAATAATCTTTTAATTATTTTGTTCATAATCTATTCTTTGTTAAAATTAGAATTTCACGTTCAACTGGAAGGAGAACACTCTTGCAGGAACATAATACTTACCCTGACCTCCTCCGAAGCTGTACTGAGGATTCATACCTTTGCGCTTCGTGGCTGTAAACAGGTTGTCTACAGACATGCCGATATTGATGTTCTGCATCTTGAGTGCGTTCACCCATTTTGAAGGAAGATCATATGACACATTGAGGTTCTTGAAAACGAGATATGATGCGTCTGTAAGCCAACGTGACGATATGGCATTGTTCTTTGCCGAATTGGAAGAGTTAAGTTCGGGAGTCAAAGTGTCATCGATGTCCGCGCTGCTTGCAATAAATGCATTATAGCTGTTGCCACCTATGTTGATCTGCTGCATCTGGTGGTCTGCAACTCCTTCAGGTTTGCCGGTCCATGAATTGAGAACATCCGAATGTATCGCACGGGGTTCTGTGGTCACATTCATAAGTTCCTGATAGTTGTAATCTACAACTTTGCCTCCGAGGCTATATGTGAAAAGCATCCCGAGATTGATTCCTTTCCAGCTGAAGTTGGTTCCGAATGAACCGTATACTGTCGGGAATGCGTCAGCCTGTACTTTCGAAGTCGCATAAGCGGGGGTGCTGGTGTAAAGCTTGTATCCGTCGCCATCGGGGATTGCAACGAGTGAACCTTCTCTGGCAGCATTGCTTACATAATTATGGAACTGTGTCTCATTCTGGTGGGCCACTCCATTTTCGTCCCAATAGGTAAGAGAGGGGGCGTTAAGATCGATTTCATAAAGAGACTGTCCTGTCACTCTGTCGACACCGCTCCATGTGCGGGTATAGATAGAACCGAGACTCTTTCCGAGGAACCATCCGTTGCCAGGCATGTCATGAGCCTCCGGAAGCTTCACAATTTTGTTCTTCATGAAAGTAGCATCAACATTGAAATTCCATTTGAATTCGGAATTACGGATAATGTCAACACCAAACTGCAATTCCCATCCTATATTCTGCATCGTACCTATATTGGCGAGTGCGGTCGGGTTTGCACCGGAATCGCCCATGGTTCCGCCGGAAAGCGGCTTGGTCACATCGAAAATAAGGTCTGTATTGCGTTTGTTGAAATAACCAACACTGAAATTGAAACGATCATCGAAGAGCGAGCCTTCAAGGGCGATGTCAAACGTGCGGGTTGCTTCCCACTTAAGATTCTGCGAAGCAAGCTGAATCGGGATAAGTGTATTTGAAGTGTTGTATGTCAAAATCTGATAAAGATTGTAATATGCGTATGCACCTGCGGTGTTGTCATTACCTACTGAACCATAGGCGGCACGAAGCTTAAGATAATTGACCCAGTCAAGTGAACGCATGAATTTTTCTTTGGATATCAGCCAGCTCGCACCTGCGCTCCAGAACGTACCCCAGCGGTGAGCTTTCTCGAAATATGAGCTTCCGTCCCGGCGTATTGAAGCCTCAGCGAAATACTTTTGGTCATAATTGTAACGTGCACGTCCAAGGTATGATTCAGAACGTATCTGGGTAGTACGCTGGCTTGCCGGATTTGTCTGTGAGAAATTTGAAAGAGAATAGATTTCCGGAAGCAGCTGATTCTCTACATTCACATTATGGTTAGAGCTTGTATATTGATAGTTCTCATGATCGAGAAGTACGTCAACGTGGTGCACGCCATAATCATGACCCCAATAGAGCTGCTGCATGAATGTATGACTGTTGTAAGCGTAATCATTCTGATACAGACGACCGTTAGGAGTCTGACCGGAACCATTCTGGTTATTCATGTACTCCCAGAAGTTTGTCTTGTCTCTGTGAATGTTGCCTCTCAATGTCAACTCGAAGCCGTAAGGAATGATAAACGTTCCGAATAAAGAGCCGTCAATTACGTTTGAAGTGAGTTCTTTTTTGTCAAGACGTGAAGTCCAGGCTACGTTTGTACCCTGATTGCCAAGATATGATGCAGTGTTCCATACTGGCTGACCTTCACCATCAAGCAGAACATCACCGGTAGCGTCATTATGTGAATAGTAAGGGAAGATAGGCGCTTTATAACGCACAAGGAAAGGATTGCTCACATAACCTTCGTCATCTTTAGACGCAATTCCTCGGTTCTGTTTTGTATACATCGCCGCAAGGTTTAATCCCATCTTGAAATAGCTTACCGGCTGGAAAGTAGCATTCAATCGACCGTTAAAACGTTCGAAATCCGTCTGAAGCATATATCCGTTCTCTTTAAGATATCCTGCCGAAGCGAATATATTGAATTTTTCAGTGGCACCCGATGCATTGACTGTATATTCCTGACGGTGACCTGTTCTTGAAACCGCATCCCACCAGTCAAGATCGCTATAGCCGGGAAGAGGATTTGAGCCTACAAACTGGCCTGCTTCGTTGAAAAGCTCAGTCGCCGGTTTGCCATACACATTCTGATAGGCATATGTAAAGAAATTATTGCGTATACCATCGATAGCGAGATCTCTTGAAGCATATTGACCCTCTGTCAGACGACCTGCGACGAGACCGTCAAAGAATGTCTGCATAAATCCATTTGCATCAAGAGTGTCGTAGAACGGAAGTCCGCAATTGTACATACCCTGACGCACCTGAAGATTCACGTCTACTTTACCGAGACCCTTTGCACGCTTTGTTGTAATCAGGATGACACCGTTTGCACCTCGGTTACCATAAAGTGCCGAAGACGCGGCATCTTTCAATACCGACATAGACTCGATGTCAGCAGGATTCAGGTCAGCAATAGAACCTTCGTAAACAATGCCGTCAACAACATAGAGCGGCGAACTTGACCCAGTTATGGAGTTATAACCGCGAATAAGAATCGAAGGGTCTGATCCAGGATAACCTACCGAGTTGTTCACCTGCACGCCGGGGGCGTTGCCCTCGAGGGCGGCGGTGACGGAAGTCACCGGACGGTCTTCGATCTCCTTGCTGCCCACAACGGCCACCGAACCGGTCAGCGACTCCTTGTTGGCGGTACCGTAGGCAACCACGACAACATCGTCAAGATCCGAAGACGTGGAGTGCAGATGGATTGTCATGTTGTTCTGCAGTGTCACCGTCTGGGCATTGTATCCTACGTAAGTCACTTTAACCTGCTTAACACTTGCAGGAACATTGAGTGTGAACTTGCCGTCCACGTCGGTTGCTACGCCCTGGCCGCCGCCGATGGGCATGATCGTGGCGCCGATAAGCGGCTCGTTGTTCGAACCGTCGACAACCGTGCCGTGATAGGTGCGCGTCTGTGCCGAAACGGCAAGACCGCTGACTATCAGCGTCATCAAGATTAAAAACAATTTTCTCATACGTAATAATTTAGAGATAAATCATTACCACAGTTTGAAAAAGTGTATTTTTTAATATCTCATAAATTAGAAAAAGTGTGTTTTTATTCGATTTAATTTTAGGAAAAGTGTTGTTTTGAATTATTTATTTTGAATAAAAAGTGTATTTTTGCATATATGATATAATTGATGTTGTGTAATGTTATATAGAAAAATAGAATCAGCGATCAGGAGGAACTTGGAGAATCCAGACAGTAAGGTGCTTGTGGTCAGTGGAGCGCGCCAGATAGGGAAATCATATATCATCCGTCATACAGCCTCCCGACTGTTCAAGAACCTTATTGAAATAAATTTGATAGAAGATTTCGAAGGTCCACGAATTTTTCAAAATGTCCGTACCACTGATGATTTCTATCTCTCGCTAAGTTCTATCGCCGGTGACAGAATGGGCAACAATAAAGACACCTTGGTTTTTCTGGATGAAATCCAGCAATATCCTCATCTGCTCACCCTCATTAAATTTCTCAAGGCGGAAAATCGTTTCAGATATGCCATAAGCGGTTCGCTTCTGGGGGTTACATTAAAGGCAACAACCTCAATACCTCTCGGAAGTATAGAGATACATCAAATGTATCCTATAGATTTTGAGGAGTTTCTCATTGCCAACGGTTTCGGCATTGAGGCAATCAATAGTCTGAGATGTCATTTCAATGAACGGAAATCCCTTTCCTCTTCCATGCATGAAAAGCTTCTGAGCCTTTTTAAGAGATACCTTTTTGTCGGAGGAATGCCCGATGCTGTCAATACCTATCTTGAAACCCATAATATAATGGAGATAAGAAAGGTACAGGATAATATACATACCCTATATGGTATTGATGCTTCTAAATATGACGAAGAGAACCGTCTGAAGATAAAACGGATTTACGATCTTGTCCCTTCCAATATGGAAAAAAAGAAAAAAAGGTTGGTGTTTAACGAGATAGAGCATAAAAAGGGGAAAAGAGCTTCTGATTACGTTGAGGAAATAGACTATCTCGTAAGTTCCGGTATTACAATAGAGGTAAAAGCTATTTCCAATCCGAAATTCCCATTGATAGAGACGGAAGCTAAAAACCTCTTGAAACTTTATCTTAATGATCCGGGGATATTATCAGGGATACTGTATCAGAATAATATCAAACCTGTTTTAGACGACATTCCAAGCATAAATCTCGGTTCATTATATGAATGCGCGGTGGCATGCGAATTGGCTTCACTTGGAAAAAGATTATTTTATTATGATAATAAAAGCAAAGGAGAAGTAGATTTTCTCATTGACGATTTTCAGAATCTTGATGTGTTACCTATCGAAGTAAAATCGGGCAAGGATTATAAACGTCATGCTGCATTAGATCGCTTTGTCAATATTCCCGATTACAATATAAAGGAAGGCATTGTCCTTTCCAATGATGGCAAGATAGAGTCTGTAGGTAAGATACTTTACCTACCTATTTACTTCTGTATGTTTCTGAATGGTTCCGGCAATCCAGAATCACTATTCATCTGACAAACCGGTTTTCTCCAACCACAAACAACCAGAAACAACCACATTATAGGGTTGTCAACCATTTCTTTGGGAAATAAAGAAGTGGTTTTCCAGTGGTTATAAGTGGTTAGAAGTTAAAATCTACTCTGTTCTTTCTCTAACCACAAACAACCAGAAACAACCACATTATAGGGTTGTCAACCATTTCTTTGGGAAATAAAGAAGTGGTTTTCCAGTGGTTATAAGTGGTTAGAAGTTAAAATCTACTCTGTTCTTTCTCTAACCACAAACAACCAGAAACAACCACATTATAGGGTTGTCAACCATTTCTTTGGGAAATAAATAAGTGGTTTTCCAGTGGTTATAAGTGGTTAGAAGTTAAAATCTACTCTGTTCTTTCTCCAACCACAAACAACCAGAAACAACCACATTATAGGGTTGTCAACCATTTCTTTGGGAAATAAATAAGTGGTTTTCCAGTGGTTATAAGTGGTTAGAAGTTAAAATCTACTCTGTTCTTTCTCCAACCACAAACAACCAGAAACAACCACATTATAGGGTTGTCAACCATTTCTTTGGGAAATAAATAAGTGGTTTTCCAGTGGTTATAAGTGGTTAGAAGTTAAAATCTACTCTGTTCTTTCTCCAACCACAAACAACCAGAAACAACCACATTATAGGGTTGTCAACCATTTCTTTGGGAAAAGAAGTGGTTTTCCAGTGGTTATAAGTGGTTGGAGATTAAAATCTACTCTGTTCTTTCTCTAACCACAAATAACCAGTAACAACCACTTTATAGGATTGATTAGATTTGTGTACACTTTTTTGTACACAAATTTGTTATATTGTTGAAAAGTAGGTATATTTGTATAGAATTAAATAAATTGAGATATGGAAGTGTTATCAGTAAGAGATTATCGGAATAATCTGTCTGCATCTTTTGACCGGGCAGCCGAGGGTGAGCGCGTACTTATTCGCCGAAAAAATGCACTCTACGCCCTTGTTAGCGTAGGAAGTGAGGATTTATCCCTTTCGCCACAGCAACAGCGACAGGTGGACGAGATGGCTGAAAGTATCAGGCGTAGTTGGATGCAGGTAAAACAGATGGAGTCTGGAGAAATACCGACTAAATCGGCAATGGCGTTTATAGATGAGCTTTGAAATTTCCACAACATCTGAATTTGAGAGTCAGGCAAAGGCTCTGCAAAAACGGTACAGATCGTTCAAAAGCGATTTGAAGGATCTGGTTCTTTCTCTGAAAGAAAATCCCTTTCAAGGCGTGGAACTCAGTCCCGGCATACGCAAGATACGTATGGCGATTACATCAAAAGGACGAGGGAAATCAGGAGGAGCAAGGGTAATAACCTATACCATTGTAACAGCCGAGATGGAAGGCAGGGTGTATTTGATGAATGTCTATGACAAGTCTGATTTCTCCGCAGTGGAATTGTCGGTTATAAAAAAGATAGCCAAAGATTTGTAATGAGTTTTATTTTCCAACCACAAACAACAAGGAACAACCATATTATAGGATTGTCAACCTTTTCTTTTTTTTAAGGGATAAAGAAGTGGTTTTCCAGTGGTTATAAGTGGTTAGAGGTTAAAATACTCCAATCTCTTACAACTACAGACAACCACTTGATACAAATGTCATGGTTTAATAATGATTTTGTATATGAGCTGGTTTTGCCAAACATGGGTATGACTTGCATAACTCAATTTATATCAATGTAACCCGGATGCCGATTTATTCGTGATTTTATTAATCGTCAAACGGTCGGCGGCAAAATAAAAGTTTGAAAACCACGCAAGTACAAATTTTGTATAATCATAATAAATTATTATCTTTGAAAACCAAATTAAAAAACTGTCTATGATATCAGCGAGATTCATCAACCCACACACCGACTTCGGTTTCAAGTATCTTTTCGGACGAGAAGAGACCAAAGGATTTCTGATTTCTCTCCTCAACGAGATACTCAAAGGAGAACGTCAGATAAAAGAACTTGAATTCATGGATAAAGAGCGGGTGCCGCGCTCCTATGACGACCGTACCATACTTTACGATGTCTTGTGCCGGTCTGACAGCGGAGAGGAATTTATCGTAGAGATGCAGCGCAAGGACGAAGGCAACTTCAAGGACAGGTGTATCTATTATGAATCATCGTTGATAGCGACACAGGGAGAACAGGGTCGCGACTGGAATTTCAGGCTAATACCCGTGTATATCATAGTATTGATGGAATTCAACGTGTCCAGAAACGAGAAGCTTCTACGCAGGGATGTCGGGCTTATGGACATGAAGACAAATGAACTATTCTCTGATAAATTCCGTATGATATTTATAGACCTCAATGCCATGGACAAGCTTGAGGAGGAATGTGACACAAATTTTGAACGTTGGATTTATATTCTTAAGAACATGGACAGACTAAAAGAAATACCTTACAAGGAAGTGAGCGACATGTGGGCTGATTTTGAGGTAGTCGCCGATGTCGGCTCCATGAGCCGTGCCGAGAGGCGCGATTATGAATCCTCGCTTAACAGTTACCGCGTCCTGTTGAGTGCGTTTGAAAAAACCGCCGAAGAGGGTTGGGAAAAGGGACTGACTGAAGGTCGCGCACAGGGACTGACTGAAGGTCGCGCACAGGGTTTGACAGAAGGTCGCGCACAAGGTCTGGTTGAAGGAAGAGCTGAAGGAAGAGCTGAAGGAAGAGCTGAAGGAAGAGCTGAAGGGATGACTGAAGGAAAACGTGTGGAACTTGTCAGAATGGTCCTGAATATGAAAGCGTTGGGACTCGACGAAGATGCAATATCCAAAGTGTCCGGACTTTCAGTCGCAGAAATCAACGAAATCAAACCTTAGAAACTGTTTGAATTCAATTTCGAGGTTCATTGAGAGAATCTGATAAGGCGTATTTACGAATTGAAGAAGGAGCATGGCGGACCATGCTCCTTCTTTAACTCGTGAAATTCCCTCGGAAATCCATCTACACGTGAATGGACGTTAAATCCAGACACTCTATTACAGAATTATTTTAAAAGCCTTGACTTTACCGGATTTGAATCTTGCCACTGCCAGTACAACACCTTTCCCGGAAACGTTAAGGTTCACTATTGTTTTTCCGTCATTCTGTACAGAGTCTGATGAAATAAGATTCCCGTTGATGTCATATATGCCAATGCATTCGACATCACCTTCTGCGATTACTACACCTTTTGCGGCATCATATCTGACACTCATTTCATTCCTTGACATAATTTCATCAACAGAAGAAGAGGACTTTCGGAAATAAATGGGGTCAACATTCTTGATTTCTGCAAAACCGTTAGGTGTCATGGCATACAGTTTTAAACCATACAACGTGTAAGAGTCGAATGTATCTGTATTCAGACTGCCGCGAATTTTTCCAGTCTCATTAATATTCTCCAATATAAGAAGCGGAGCAAATGTCACTGTTGTCAATATATCGGAAGGATTATTCTGGTCAAACACCTGAGCGGAAATTCCATAGCCGAAATATACACTCTTGTTTTCAATTGTCGCTGCAAACGAAAGATTATCCTCTGTTGAAACGCTGTACACGTTTGATGTATTGCCGCTTCCGACAGTCTCCCCGGTAAGGATGCCGTTTTCCAATATGAAATCGCTGACTTGGAAAGCATTGCCCCCTCCAACCAGCATTCTTACTGATGAACTCCAGTCAAGCCTCTCATCGGTATCCGCATCAATAAATCCAAGCTTATATGACATTACGCGAGTCGGGGCGGTCTGTCCCGGAAGAATACGGAATATTGTTGTCACGTCTTCTGTCAAGCTGCCGTTTGCAGGAAGAACCACAGTGATTGTTTCCCCTTCCATTGCTGCAGCATCGGCATTATACAGCACAGGTCGGATCCGTTTTGACAAATCACGTGCGGATGAATTGCCAAGCGACACCCGTAATTTCGCGGCATTCCCATAATACAGTTTGCTTATGAATTCTGCATTATCAACTTTTATAGGGTTGCTGATACTCTCGATGACAGAATAAATTGTACCGTTCTTTTTAATATAAAATGAATTCTTTTCGGAAGACGAGCATAATACCGGCAGCCAGTCTGCATCGGAATTGCCCGATGCCTTAGTGACTAAGGATACTTCGTATTCGCCATCCGGCATGTCATCGGGAAGAGAGAATTTTCCCGGTGAGCCGATGCCGCTATAACTGATCATATAACCGCCGCTTGCAGCTTGCTCAAGCACAGGCGCGGCGAAAGTCTGCGATACAATAGTTATTGACTTGGCGTAAGATGAGTCGTAGTTTTTAATATTTACTCCGAAATTTACAGAAAGAGGTCTGATGTCGGTGTTTGCCCATATTCCGGTTCTTCCGTTGTAATCAAGACTCATGGACACATCCTTGCCCGCAAGCGATACTGACAGGCTGCCCAGCTGCGTCAGTCTCGGAGTATAGGAATAAGATGCCCCGGGCTGAATACCGATAACTATGTCCTGGGCGTAGTTGAAGCCGTCGCTTCCGGTGCCGCCGCCAATGCCGACAGAGCCGGGATCAAGGGCAGCGAGAAGGAAATAGCCGTCAGACATACCGCCCCATCCCCAGTTAAAATGGAAATAGCCATCACCGGCATAACCGTCGCAAACGAACTCATGACCCACAGAGGAGGAAACACCTCCATAAAGAACCGGCCTGCCAGCCGCCATCTCGGCATAAAGCATCCCCTCCCATTCGGCAGCGCTGTAATAGTCGCGTTCACAAAATTCTATGTCGGGGTTGTACGAGAAGTTGTTGACAAGCGCCTGCGCCGCGAAGCGCGAAAGCGTGCCGGATCCACCCATGGAGTAGTTCATCTTAGTGGAATAGCCACACGCTTTCATCAATGCCGCTACAGCCTTAGCCTGGGTGTCGTCATAGCCTCCCGACTTATAGATGTCAAGCATGTTATCCCAATCGAATGCAGTCCTGAAGTTCATCGAAGATTCCCCCTGAGCACCAGAGGGGAGGGTAATAGACCCGCTACCCGTGCCCCGTTCGGGATAGTTCCAATACTTCATGACCTGCGCCATCGCCGTGGCGACACAGCCTGTAGGATAGTTCCGGCTGTCCTTCGACGGCACCAAGAGGTTGTAAGGCGCGTCCTGATTCCAACGCGTGGACATCAAGGGGGCTACAATCTTGCGATCATCCCTTCCAGACACAGAAGAGACGGCATATGCCGGTAACCCTGCCAACGAGGCATACTCAATCTGACGGGAGTATTCGCCAAGCCAATACTCGAGCTGAGGAGGAAGTAACTTACTGTCAAAGCTGCCGCTCTCGGAATAGCCCAACAACGGAGCCGCGCAATCATCGGCAGACACAACGAGGTATCCACCGTCACTACGGTCTGCAAAAATGTATGCAGACGGATCCCCGTTCAATGTCCTAAGAGTGTGGACAACATCCATCCTGTCCAATCTGCCGAAAACCTTTTTCGGTCCGTTAGCTGATGAGAGCCTGGACAACGCCTCACCGGGAGTCAATGGCGACGCCATTGCTATAGCCGGAATAATTGCCATGACAGCTATAAATGCTGTCATTTTGAGTTTCTGTAGAATCATATGCATATTAGTTAATGTATATAATCGAGGCGTGTCAAAATTTATGGATTTGACACGCCTCTTTTATGATAGACTTTTGTTTCTAATAGGAGCGTGATAAATCAACGTGCAAAGCTGAAATCACTGATTGCTCCAAATCCACCTAACTGAGTGGAGAAGTCGGCAGAAGCAGCATAGAAAAGAATCATTGAGCCTTCGGGGAAAGAAATAGTCCTGCCGTCGTCACTCAGTATACCGGGAACCTCAGCTTGAGCAGTTGAATAGCCATTTAATGCCCATATGCGGAGATCATCTGCATATGTACATTTGCCTATATCTTGTGGCATAAGCAAATATAGCATAGGCGCACCAGTTTCTGGATCAACTTCAAAGGCAGCTTGCATAGAGGATCCGTCTCCTACAAATATTGGTTCACAAGCGGATGTGAGTCCCGTTACGTTAAGTAGAACTCCATAATAGGGAGAACTCTTCGCGACCCCTTTTACACTGATATTGAACATACGTGCAGTACCATTCATATCAAAACAATTGACCTTATAGTTACCTTGGATACGTTCATAAGGATCACTATCATTGTCTTCAAGAGTAACCAATGTAGAATTTTGTGTTCCTACTTTAGCTCCTTCTGCAGAAACGATTGTCACTGTAAAAGTACGATCATAATTTATATTGAAATCATCAACTGTACTAAATTCAAGCGAAGCCTCGCCCTGATCGGGAGATATTGTAAGAGTTGAAGAGACAAGAATAAAGTTACCACTCCATTCTCCGTTGTGTTCTTCAAATGGTTGTGCGGGATTATTTCCTGTGCCCTCGACTTTGACAGTAACCTTCACGTCGCCGTTAGCCTTACCATCAACCTTTATAGGAACAAAGAACTGGCCTTCCGATTCTTTGACGGTTATCTGGCTGTCTGCCATATCTACCGAGACTCCGGCTTCTGTGTTGAAACTCTTGTTCTCTTCAGAACAGGAGGTTACCAACAGCGCGCCCAAAGAGAAAGCGAATATCTTTAGATATTTCATAAAATCTGTTGTTTTCAGTTAAACTTGGGTTAATTAATATCCGGGGTTCTGAACCATCTGCGGATTTGTTTCCATCTCATGGGAGGGGATGGGAAGAACATACTTGGAATCAGTAGCACTGTAAGTGACCTGAATACTTGCGGGCACAAGAGCGCTCGTAACACCGGTATACTCCAGTCCATAGTTATCACTGCGGGAAAACCCGAGTTTCCAACGACGAAGGTCACTAATACGGAATCCTTCGCCTATAAGCTCTTTATTACGCTCATTGCGTATTTGATCAATCAAGGTCTCTCCTGTATAATTCTCCTGAATGAAGTCATATAAACGAGCTTCCCGTATATCATTGAGAGCAGCGTTTGCTTTATCCACATTGCCCGAATTGGCGGCAGCCTCAGCCAATATAAGATACATTTCACTAAGACGGAAAGGCTTACCTAAATTCTTAAGATCATTACTAGTTCCTGAATTGAATTCTGGATTCCCTGGATATTTCACAAAAACCGGAGCTAAGACTGCAAGACCATCTACACGGAGTCTACGAGGTACGAAGAAACATTCAAAGCGGACGTCGTTATAACGTTCATCTTCATTACTTCCATATAGATCAAGCGCATTGGCTGTCGGAATATAATCGGCAGTCTGCCCATCTTTCTGGTTGAAAGTCTCGCCTATTGAAGCCACTCCTCCACGTTGACTATTATTAGCATATGGAAGGAATATAAGCTCTGACCCTGAATCGCTGCTCCACATATTAAAGTATTGATCTATGCTACAAAGTTCGAAAGGTCCTGCTATTACCTTTTCAGCTTTGTCAATAGCTGTTTCCCAATCACCTTTCAACAATGCAATGCGAGCCTGAAGAGCTACTATCGCATATGTACTCAGATAAGGCGCATTGGGTCTCATATTTGAGTCTGCCCCCTCAATACCGCACTTTTCAAAATTCTCAATGTCAGCATAGGCTGCTGCCAAGTCATTCTCAATCTGAGAGAATGTCTCTGAAAGCGTGTTCCTACCCGGATATGCATCATAGTTGCTGGTTGGGGAATATTTCGTTACGATTGGAACTCCTGTATTGGCAGATGTGGGATCAATTACGGTATAAGAGTTGCAAAAACGGTCAGTAATATACCAATAGCAATATGCTCTGGTGAAATATGCTTCTCCTCGATAACGCTTAAGCTCCACCTTGTCTTGCTCAGAATATTTTTCATCTGCAATCATAGGCGCAATTTTCTCAAGGAAATAATTACAGTTTGCTATAGTTCCGTAAGGTCCTGCCCAAAGCCCGGCAAGGTTCTGTGTATCATTTGACAGGATAGCTGTCTTATTGCTCCAGAAGCCACCACGGTTTCCGTTGGTAGTCATTCCTACGAAGTTATCAGATTGCAGATCCTGACCTGTTATGTAACCTCCATTGCTAATGTCGCGTAAGTTAACATAAAGACCATTGCGGAAAGCAAGCGCGTCTCTGACATTAAGGATCGCGTCTTTGTCACCGAGCGTCCCTACGGGTTCCTCATTCATGCTACATGAAGCGAACAGCAATGCAGGAAGTGCAAAAATTAAAAATATCTTTTTCATATTCTATACGGTCAAAATAATTAGAATGAAACCTCAACCCCGAACTCATATTGACGGGTATTGGGATATGCAAATTTGTACATGTTGGTCTGAGGCTCAGGATCATAGCCGGTAAAGTCGGTCACTGTCCAAAGGTTACGACCAGTGAAGTGGAGCACAAGATTTGACAGACGCATCACATTTACGATATTCTTAGGAAATGAATAAGAAAGCGTAAGGTTCTTTAAACGAAGGAACGATGCATCTTCGATATAACGAGAGTCAAACTGCGGAGTCTCATTAGCATTCGGATACATGGTGACATCACCAGGTTTAGTCCACACATTGAGCATGCATACATCCTGGTTTTGTTGATAACCTTGGGATGCGTTCTGAAGGAAGAAAGCGTCATTATTTGTCATATATTTCTTGGCTGCCCAATTGAAGTCTACGCTAAGGCTGATGCCTTTCCAGCTTAAACTTGTACCAAAGCCTCCAGTCCATGGAGCAAACTGACTTTTACCTGTCATTACAGAGTTTTCCTCTTCGTTATAAATTTTTGTTATATTGTCGTTTTTATCAAGCCACATCTGTTTTCCATCACGTGGATCCACTCCCACATATCGCACAGAATAGAATTCACCTGCTGAATGACCCACCTCATAGCGCAATCCGGTATTAGGGATGGTGTAAGAATCACGTCCCGAGAAAAGTTCTGTAATCTTGTTCTTGTTGTAGTTGAAGTTGCAGCGCACACCCCAATACCAATCCTGTGTTTTGATAATGTCTGCTTGAACATTGACATCTACACCGGTATTTGTCATAGAACCGATATTGCCATAGCTGGCATCAAAGCCGGTCGTGTAGCTCCATGGAATCTGCATGAGCATATCTTTGGTTGTTTTCTTGTAAAAATCAATCTCAGCTGTAATGATTCCAAGCGTTTTAAATCGCAATGCGGCATCAAATGCATAGACTGTCTCCCATGTAAGATCCGGGTTACTGGGATTACCGAGTCCAGTAGAAGTTGTATTGGATCCCGTTCCATATCCTGGATTATAAGTACCGACAGTGCCGAAATATGCATAATTAGGAATTGAAGAGTTACCGGTTGAACCATAACTCACGCGAGCCTGCAGTTCGTTAAGCCATTCAACTGATTGAAGAAATTTTTCCTGTTTCACATTCCACATTCCTCCGACTGAGAAGAAATTTGACCAACGATGCCCCGGAGCAAATCTTGAACTGCCATCTCTACGATAAGTAGCCTCGAAGAAATAACGATTGTCAAAGTTATAGCTACCCTTCAAGAAAATAGAGTTAAAAATCTCGCGCTGCACATTCTGATTGAGCATGGAATTGTCAACATTAGGTCCCTGTTGAAGAAGCATCAATCGTCTGTCTGTAAAACCCTTGCTTGTAACAGTGAACATATCGTCTTTATTTATCATGGATTCCTCTCCAAGAAGAACAGTAACATCATGAAGATCATTTATCAGGATATTGTATTCAGCAGTATTTGTGAAAGTCCATGCATAATAACGTTGGAACGACTGTGTGCTCTGTCCGGAATTAAGAGCACCGATATTCGGATCATCTCCAAGTATATCTCCCATAGGGGTTAGTGTTGTCTCATATGGTAGCCATTTGTTGTCAAGTCTGTAATCGTATGCATTAACTGCTTGCTGAGCCCTGATCGTTAATCCTTTCACAGGAGTGATTTGTTCATATAGATTGAGATTTGCAGTAATGTTTGTGCGGTTGGACTTATTAGTCTCATAAATCCACTCGGGCGAATTGTAACCGAAATAATGCATCGTCATAGCACGATCACCGTAATGAATCTGCCCATCATCGTCTATTGTGTAATAGTATGGAGAATCATATGGGAAAGCCATGCGTGCGAATACCATAGGATTGGCTACATAAATGCCTGAATTTGTAACCTGACTATTGGTTCCATACTTAGTATAACCGAGGTTCGCCTGCAAACCTACTCGTAGCCAGTCGTTCACACGGCTATTGAGCGAAGTGCGAAGTGTTTCACGGCGCATACCGGACATGGTAATGATACCGTCTGCATCATAATGATTAAGAGAAAGATAATATGAAAGATTCTCACCGCCACCACTTACAGCCGCATCAACAGAATATGTTAGGGCGTTATCATTAAACATCTCTTTGCGCCAGTCGGTTGAGATTCCATATTTATCAACAATATCGCGTACTTCCTGACTCACAGGTGAACCAATCTTGTCACGGAACTCAATATATTGCTGAGAATTCATCATAGTCACATTGTCTTCCACCATCTGGCTCCAGCCTACATTCGCACGAAGTGTTACGTTCGCTTTTTCACCGAAAGCACCCCTTTTTGAGGTAATCACAATAACACCGTTTGCAGCACGAGAACCATAGATTGCTACAGAAGCGGCATCCTTAAGCACTGTAACACTTTTGATGTCATTGGGATTGAGTGTAGTAAACACGCTTGATGACACTGGTGCTCCGTCAAGAATGAACAGCGGAGTATTACCTGCATTAAGGGAGTTCACACCGCGAATACGGATCGCGTTGTCTGTTGAAGACGGGTCACCTGAATTAGAAAAGATGTTTAAACCAGGCACCTGACCCTGGAGAGCGTCAACGAACGTTGCAGTGGGTATATTTTCAAGTTGCTTCTCGCCGACTACGGCAACGGAACCTACTACAGAACCGAGTTTCTTGGCGGAACCGTAACCGAGCACCACAAGTTCATCAAGGTTTGAATCGGAACTTGCAAGTTTTACCACCATATTATCGCGAATAGCCACAGTCTGCGTAGCATAACCGACATAGCTTACTTTTGCCTGCTTCACGTTTGCGGGCACTTTGAGTGTAAACTTGCCGTCTGCGTCAGTGGCGACTCCCTGGCCGCCGCCGACAGGCATGATCGTGGCACCGATCAGAGGCTCGTTGTTCGAACCGTCGACAACCGTGCCGTGATACGTGCGAGTCTGTGCCGAAAGACTCCAGCTGCACGCCATCAGCGTCATCAAGATTAAAAACAATTTTCTCATACTTAGTAATTTAGAGATAAGTTAGTAGGAGAAAATTCTTAATCCTTGGATCAGATAAAATAACGGCTTAATAAAGTGTGTGATATCTGTGCCTGCTGCCACGGAGTGATCGGACGCAGATAACTCATTTCAAGCACTGAACTGCGATGCCCTACCATATTCTGTATTATATGTCGCGGAACATCCATGCTGTCAACAAGATTACAGAAGGCATGGCGTGCGAAGTAGAATGTTATCCTCCTGTTCTCTCCGAGATTATGCTGTCTGTAATATTTGGAAACTGCCTTATTGAGATTACGGGCCATCATGTTGAAATAATTAGCGAGCCGGTTCTGTCTCTGCGATGCCGAATAACACACAGACGGGTTAAAGCAAGAAAGCAGATAGTCATCGTCTTTTTTACCAGCCATCAACTTTCTTATAAAACCTTCGATTCCGATAGTGGACGCCACTATGACAACCGGTCGTCCTGTCTTTTTACGAGTAGTAGATAGAGTCACTACTCGTAACCTGTTTTCCGGCAGATCATATTCCCTTCGGTATCTCTCATCTTCCAGATATCGGCGCGGGTTCTTCTCGAAAGCATAGAGTGTCGTAAAATTCAGGGATTTGACTTTCAGATTGGCGAGATCAACTGGCGCAAGTCCCTGAAACGCTATGTCAAGTATGAAAAGTCCGAGTGCCTCGGTTTCCTTTTTTCTGACATCCGGATCATGTTTTATAGCTTCATTGAAAGCGGAAAATATGTTGCATATCTCTTCTCCGGTCAGATTCCTGTTGGCGGGAAGCAGATAATACGGAGGGAGAGCGATCTTTACTCCTTTAGGTATAAGTCCGGAATCTCTGCCAAAATTGACAACGGCATTATACCTTGAAATCATGAATCTTCTCATGGATTCGCTTTTGCCATAATCCTCATCGATAGCCGATACAAATCTATTGGTGAAATCCTGGTTGATGTTTACTATTTCCGGTCCTGTGCCAAAACGTTTTTCCACATACCTCCTGAATCCCTCATATCCTCGGCGCGTATTATGCGACACAGAGGCATCGGCTTTTCTGTCGACAAGATGAACAAAACATAGTTCAGAGTCTTTATGAACCGGAGTATCATGGATTGTTCCGGCAGGTTCGTTATTTGTGCTGCAAATCTCCTCATTGATGAATGGTTCGAGCAATTTGTCAAGTGACTCGTCAAGTTTTCTATCAATAAAAGACTGTATAATTCCGGCGACCCTCCGGTAGATGGATTCAAGGATTTCGTTTTTAACCAGATAATCTCTTTCTCTGTCATTGATTAAGGCATCCGTTCGATTCCATGCAGACTCCTTGACATACAGAGATGTTCCGACTCTTCTTGACTTCCCATTATGGTTTATTGTTATCACCACAGGGCAACAGCCGTCAGCCTGTTCTCCCTCTTTAAACAATTCTTTGCGGATAATCATGTTTCAAAATTAAATTAAAGAAAAGAATTTTTTGACAAATTTGAAATAATTGCGAACGATAGATATATTTATGCTATTCTTGTGCCGCTTTTAGTATATTTTTACAGAAAATGACTTCTAATGTGTTAAAAAGAATAATAAAATTTGGAAATATGGATTGATAATATTAAATTTGTGCAAATTTAAGTTTGTTATAGAAATTTTAACAAATCAAACGAAAGTTGAAAAGCTTTCGAAACTGACAGAATTACAAAGGCGAATCTCAGGGAAAGTTTCTTTGAATCCGCAAGCGCTAACCAGAGAAGACAACTATCATTCAAAACTCAGCAAATCATCGGGAGTCTCCTTTTTCCTGGCAAGGAAGCCGGATGCTCTTAATTGTTAAACCAAATACTTAATATACAATAAGAAACAGATACCGCTATCATCTCTGAAACCAAAACACATTTGTGAATTTTTAACAACAAACAATAATAACTTATCTCTAAATTATTACGTATGAGAAAATTGTTTTTAATCTTGATGACGCTGATAGTCAGCGGTCTTGCCGTTTCGGCACAGACGCGCACCTATCACGGCACGGTTGTCGACGCGACAACGTCCGAGCCTCTGATCGGCGCCACTGTCCTGCCCATCGGCGGCGGCCAGGGCGTAGCAACCGACGTGGACGGCAAGTTCACACTCAATGTTCCTGCAAGTGTTAAGCAGGTTAAAGTGAGCTACGTGGGCTATGCAGCCAAGACAGTGACACTGCAAAACGATATGGTAGTAAAGCTGTCAAGTTCTGATTCTGATCTTGATGAGCTCGTGGTTCTCGGTTACGGTTCTGCCAAGAAACTTGGTTCGGTAGTAGGTTCCGTTGCCGTAGTCGGCGAGAAGCAGCTTGAAAATATACCCACCGCAACGTTCGTTGACGCTCTCCAGGGTCAGGTTGCCGGTCTTAGCATCCTCTCCGGAACGGGAGATCCCGGTGCTCCGAGCAATGCGATCCGTATCCGTGGTGTGAACTCACTTAACGCGGGCAACACTCCGCTGTTCATCCTTGATGGCGCGCCGGTGTCGTCAACAGTCTTCACTACTCTCAACCCGAACGACATTCAGAATATAACCGTGTTGAAAGATGCAGCTTCTGTTGCCGTTTACGGTTCGCGAGCAGCGAACGGTGTTATCGTGATCACTTCCAAGCGCGGTGCCATGGGCGAGCGTCCCAAGGTGACGGTGCGTGCCAATTACGGATGGTCACAGATGGTTGAAGACAATGTGGAGATGATGGATTCCAAACAGTATATCGAATTCCGTGACCGTATCGGATCTCCTGTCAGCGATAATATCCGCGATCTCGTAAATAAGTATGGTATCTCTACCAACTGGCGTGACGAACTGTTTAACTCCAGTGCCCCGACTTATTCTATTGATGCATCTGTTCGCGGAGGTAGCGAGAATTTGAACTATTATGTTTCGCTCAACCACTTCAACGAGGATGGTATCTCGAAGTATTCCAACATGCGTCGCGAGACATTGCGCGCAGCCCTCAACGTGAAGGTTAACAACTGGTTCCGTGTAGGTCTTCAGTCAAACCTCGGTTATACCAAATATCGTTCAACATCGGCGGCTGCTACACCAAACGGTATTGACCTCAATAATCCGATGGTGCTTGCCCGTTTAGCTCTTCCGTATGATTCTCCATATTATTATCATTTCGATGAAAACGGTAATATAATTTATGGTGACAAGGCACAAGCACTTCATTATTCGGTCAATAATCCCTATACTCCCGAATTCAATAAATCTATATGGAACAGGTATCGGTCAAGAGTAACGGCTAACGTTAATATGTTTGAACAGATTACTCCTATTGATGGACTGATAATCCGTGCACAGCAGGCGGTTGACGGTTATGACGCGCGTATCAATTGGGAGACCTATCCCTATGAATCATTCGTGACTCCTATGGGAGACCTTATTGGTAATCCTACAAAGCCTGTTGGCTTTATGAATACGGGTGCAAACCAACAGACTTTTTCAAGGTATTATTCATTTACATATACGAACACAGCTGAGTATAATTTCAATATCAACGATCAGCACAATTTCACGGTTCTTGCCGGTCAGGAATCAATAATTTCCAGAGAGAACGGTTTCGGTGCTATTGTTCGTGGGTATACTGACAAGCGCACAATGCTTCTAACACAGGGTGTAACGGTTACTCCTTCAGATTTAACACAGACAATAGTGAACGAAACATTCAATTCACTTTTCTTCAAGCTGAACTATGACTTCAGCGACAGATATTTCTTCGAGGCTACCTACCGTCGTGACGGCAGTTCCAAGTTCGCTCCCGGTCACCGTTGGTCAAACTTCTTCTCTGTCGGTGGCATGTGGAACGCAAAAAAAGAAGCTTTCCTACAGCCGGTAGAATGGCTTAACGAACTTCAGGCACGCGTAAGCTACGGAACTACAGGTAACTCTTCGATTAATAATTATCTTTATTTCGGTTCTGTCAAACCATATGATGAAGGTTATGGAAAAGAACAGGTATCCTGGGGTCTTTGGAATCCTTCGAATCCTGACTTGACTTGGGAGACTGTGAAGTCATTTGACGCAGGTCTTCATTTCAGGGTGTTCAACATCCTTTCCGGAGAAGTTGATTTCTACAAGAAGACTACTACAGACATGCTCATGAGCATACCATGGAGTTATACCACAGGATTCAGCTCAGGTGCCGGCAATATCGGATCAATGACAAATACCGGTGTGGATGTTACACTCAATGCAGACATCATCCGCACGAAAGATTGGTATTGGGGTGTTCGTGCCAACTTCAACTACAATAAGAATGAGATCACCGAGCTCTTCAATGGCAGGGATTTTTATACTTTGGCATCCACAGGTCTTAGATATCAGGTAGGTCATTCAGCCGGTGAATACTACGCAGTGCGTTATCTCGGAGTAGATCCGCGTGACGGCAAGCAGATGTGGCTTGACAAGAACGACAACGTGACCAAGGTTTACAACGAGGAGCAAAATTCAGTGATGACAGGCAAGAGCCAGTATGCACCATGGAATGGTGGCTTCGGCACTAATCTCCGTTGGAAAGGACTTGCCCTCCAGCTTGATTTCGTATGGGCGGCAAAGAAATATATGATGAACAATGATGCATTTTTCTTAAACAATGCCGCTCAGGGACTTCAGGTGAACCAGTCTACAGATATGCTTGATGTTTGGTCCAAGCCCGGTGACGTTACTATGCATCCCGGTCCTTCAGAGACGGTTCAGTTTGACGATCGTTTAATCGAGGATGCATCATTTATGCGTCTTAAGAACTTGACATTGACATATTCACTACCTAAGAAATGGATGGAGGCAGCCAAACTTGAGAATGTGACTCTTCACTTCACTGGCAGAAACCTCTGGACCGTGACAAACTATTCGGGTTACGATCCGGAACCTCAGACAAATATGTATCAGTTCGCTTATCCCAACACCCGTCAGTATGAACTTGGCGTTGAGGTGACATTCTAAACACTGCAGAACAATTTATTATGAAAAAAGTATTTTTAAGCATATTGATTGCGGGCGCCCTGTTTACCTCGTGCGACATGAACGAGTTGCCGGCCGGTACTCTCAGTGACGAGACTGCAATCCAGACAGAGAAGGATGCCATGAAATTCAGAAACGGCATCTACAATAGCATACGTTCGCTGACGGGAGGTGGTTACATTGCCTATCCTGATATTCAGGCAGACCTATTTATCGGTACGGTAGTCAATGGTAACCGTATCGGTCCGATCAGTGCAGGTAACATTAATTCAAGCACGCAGGAATTCGCAAGTTTCTGGTCGGGTCCATATTCTTCGATTGCCGATGTTAACTATTTCCTACCCAAGGTAGAATCGCTTATGGCTGCGGCTGGTATATCGGATGCAGACCGGATTTCACTTCAGCGTTATCGCGGAGAAGCTCATTGGGCCCGTGCGTTCTTCTATTATTTCCTTGCCGATCATTATTGTAATTCCTATAATGTTGGTGATCCAAACGCCGCTAACACGGGAGTTCCTCTGATAACGGAATATAAGCCAACCGGAGATTACACTCACTATAAAGGTCGTTCAACTCTTGCCGAGACTTTTGCACTTGTGGAAAGAGATCTCGAGCAGGCGTATAGTGATCTTGAGGCTTATGAGAAATCAGGTGTTGACGGTGCTACCGCAAACCTTGCATCTAATGCGTCATATCTGAGCACTTATACTGTTCTTGCGCTTCAGGCACGTGTCGCATTGCTCAAGGGTGACTACGATACAGCGATTGCCAAGGCAGAGAAAGTTATCAGCGGACCTTACGAATTAAGCGATTACGATGAGTATTTAAACATGTGGGTTACAGATGCGGGTAAGGAACTGATCTTCGTTCCTTATGGGGATTCCAAGCAAGGTCCTTCTGTGCCGAGCACGGGTAGCGCATGGCTTTCGAATTTCGAAGGCGTTATAGATTATGTACCGTCATCAGATGTGCTTGGTCTATATAGCGAAGAAGATGTGCGTAACTATTCATTCTTTGATTATTTTGAGTTGAAGAACGAAGGTCAGGGCACTATGGCTATGTCGTTCATTAAATTCCCCGGAAACCCTGTGTTCAACACCGGCTCAGACAATGCGTTTAAGAATAAGCCAAAACCTTTCCGTCTGAGTGAGATGTATCTGATTGTGGCTGAGGCTGCAGCGGCAAAAGGTAATGCAACCGACAAAGCGAATGCTGCGCTTAATGCCATCCGCAAGGCGCGTATAGAGGGATATAATGACCAAAGTTTGAGTGGCACGACACTTATAAATGAGATTCGTATGGAGAGAGCCAAGGAGTTGATCGGAGAAGGATTCCGTATCAGTGACCTCCGCCGTTGGGGACTTGGTTTCACCCGTCCTGTAAATTATTCCGGATATCTCAGCGATCTTCCCTCTGTTCTCCTCCCTTCAAGCGTAGAGACTGTTTATCAGGCAGGTGACTACAGATATGTGCTGCCGATTCCTGTAGGTGAAATGGATAGCAACCCGCAGCTCAAAGGACATCAGAACCCGGGATATTAATCTATTGTGTAACTACAAATCATATAAATATATGAAATATACTAAAATATTCGCTCTCTTTCTTGGCGCGTTGTCGTTGACGGCGTGTTCCGACAAGGAGGAATTCAATACCGCATCGGGCGTGACGGTAGAGATGGGACAGAGCGAGATCACAGCTGTTGAGACTCAGGACATGCTAAATATCCCTGTTATAGTAAAGGGGGATGCGAATGGTCCGATTACTGTCCGTCTTAAAATTGAAGCTACGGGTGATGTGCCGGTTAAACCTTTTGAAGATATTGACGGAAATTGGAGCGGTAATTATATAGTGACTTCCGAGACTCTGAATATACCTGCCGGTGAAAACCAGGTGTCAATGGAAGTTAGACTCGTTGATGATTTTGACAAGACCGGTGACTGGACATTCAACGTAAGTATTGTTTCCTGTGATGGTGCTACAGTGGGGAGTCAGTCTACTACGGTTGTTACTGTCCTTGATAATGAAGCTTTCCCTCCATACGACCTTATTCAGGGCAAATGGAAATTCAATTTCAAGAATGGAAAAGGAGCAGCAGCTTCATATAATGTAACAGTCAGCGGATATCCGGAGGGGACTACAGAATATGCTAAGGGGTATCTTGAGCTTGCAGGCCTTCTGAATAACCCAACTGTCTTGTCTCTATATCTTACAGAAGATGAGGCTAATGATAAGGTTTATGTTTCAATGGTTTTGCCGGAACCTATAATATGGTATGATGATACCAATTATGTTTGGGTTATCGGTAAAGATAATGCATCCGGAAAATGGACTTTGAGCAAAAAGATCGTTACGGGAGAATTTGACCGTGATAAACAAACTATAACGTTTGCACCTGAGGACATGATCGGTTTCTATGTGGCTACGCCTGATTTATCATCGGCTATGGGATTCTATGAGACGGCATCGGATATAACATTCACAAGAAAATAGTAGTTTGTCCCGGAACATTAAGTTCTCTCAGGGAATAATATCATGTGGCGGGGAGTGCGTATGCGCGTTCCCCGCCATTACATAATAATTTGATATAAATAATAACCATGAAAAGGATATATCTTATTTTAACAGCATTGTCCTTGTCCTTGTCCGGTTTGAATGCCGCAACATTGACTCCCGGTGAGGCATTGTCCAGGCTTTCTTCCGCCAAAGGACCGAAAAAGGTTTCCGGCAGACTGGACAGGATGGATGTTGTCCACACCCTCAGGACATTGAACGGGAATCCGTCTGCATACATTTTTGCAGACCGCAATGCGGGTGGCTACCTCGTTGTGTCTGCCGATGATTGCGCGGCTCCGTTGCTGGGCTATTCCGAGAGCGGCAGCTTTGACAGTGAGTCGCTTCCTCCTCAGTTCGAGTATTGGCTTGGAGAGTACTCCCGACAGATTGAGTATGCCTCGTTGGCAGGGTTGCCGGCGTATGACGCCTCTCCTATGTCGGGTGTGGATGGTCGCAAGATTGTAGCGCCCTTGATATCCACGCGTTGGAATCAGGACGCGCCTTACAACCTCTTGGTGCCGTCGAAGGATAGCCGGAACTATCCTACAGGCTGTGTCGCCACGGCAATGGCGCAGGTTATGAAATATTGGAACTATCCTGAACGCGGCACGGGCAGCGGGTCTATTACCCTCCCCTCCGGTGCTCAGGGAGAATCATCGATGAACTTCAGGACTGCATTCGATTGGGATAACATGCTTGACATCTATAAGTCGGGAGGCTATGACGACACCCAGGCTAAGGCTGTAGCGACATTGATGAAAGCGTGTGGCTATTCCACTAAGATGAACTACTCCATGGGTGGATCGGGCACGCTTTCCCGCTTCGCGGCGCAGGCACTTGTCAGCAACTTCTCGTACAATCCCGACATAGAATGCTGCGAACGTGACTATTACAGCACCACCGAATGGGAGGGGATACTTTATGCCGAGATGGCGGCAGGCAGGCCGGTCCTTTATGGAGGCGTTTCCTCCTCTGTGGGTCATGAGTTTGTCTGCGACGGTTATGCCGGTGACGGCTATTTCCATTTTAACTGGGGATGGGGCGGTATGTCTGACGGCTATTTCCTTCTCGCTGCCCTTGATCCCGGCTCTGTCGGCATTGGCGGCGGCACCGGAAGCGACGGCTTCAATTACGCCCAGGATATAATTATAGGTATTCAGCCCGGAGCTTCTTATTCCTACACTCCAAGGATGACCCAGTTAGGGAATCTTTCCGCCACCGTTTCCGGCAAGTCCGTCACCATGACACTCGACTACGGCGGCAGGCAGGGTTATTGGGTGAACACAGACATCAGGGAGATAGATGTTAATTTCGGTGTTACCATAGAGCCGACATTAGCCGGGACGCAGGGAGGGGGTGCCCTCAAGCTCCAGTCGGGAGCTATTGCCGCCCCTTCGCTCACACCGACAGACGGTGGCTACCAGGTTCGTTATGCGGGCTATGAAGGCAAGGTGTCTTTCAATATTCCAGATGGTCTTGCCGACGGCAGCTATCGCGTTACGGTCAGTTCCCAGCAGAATGGCAATCCCGAAGCCCTATGGCTTCCAGTGCTCAAGGAGCAGGGATGTGTAAATTCCTTCTATATTACAAAATCAGCGGGCAGGTATGAGGTTTCCACTTCATTGCCGTCATTGGTTGCAGTCACCGGTGCCGAGGTTGTAGGCAAGCTCTATTACGGCTGCGCCTCCCGCCTGAACGTGACTGTGGGGAACACCTCGCAGGAAGCGACAATCGCCACTCTCAAGCCATGTCTATACAGCGGCGATGTGTGTGCCATGGAGGGTGATGCCTTCGAGGTTTCCCTCTCCGGAGGAGAATCAAGGCAGGTCGATCTGACCACTGTCTTCCGCATATTGCCGGGTGTAGCCGCTCCTTTGCGATTGACATCATATAAGCTGCGTTTCGTAGATGCTGAGACAGGGGAGCCTCAAGACTGGAACGCGTCTGTGCGCATGTATGTTAACGCGGCGGTTTCATTGGGTGTAAACGAGTTCGTTGCTGAGAATGCAACACTGACCGGCGACAAGGAGGGAGACACGACTGTCCCTAACGTTTACGAAGTGAGTGCCGGTTCGTCACTCATGCTGAAGGCAGTGGTAGAGAACCTTGGTGCATATTTCGGTTACGGCATATCGGCACAGGTGTCACCTGCATCTGACACAGGTAACGTGCTCGCCACGGTGAAGTTCGGTCCGGATCTGTTCCTGGCTGAGAAGTCTGAGACGGCGACGATCACATCGACGCTCTCCACTGACGGTATCGGGGGATATGACCTCTACCGGGTTCGGCTATATGCCATGGCTCCCAACGGTTTCGCTGAAATAAAGGGAGCGCCGGAGATCTATTTCCGTCTTTCTTCGTCAGGAGTGTCGGAAGTTGACGCCCTTGGTGTAGGGGAGGTAAGTTTCGACCGTGGCAGCCGGAAGGTGTTCGCTACCGGTGATGTATCCGGTCTGGACCTCTACGACATAAGTGGCTCGATGATCGCTGCGGAACCGGTGGCAGACGGAGAACGCTTGTCGGCACGCGTTGACGATGCCATGAGTGGCATCGTGATAGCAGTAGCGCGTTACCGCTCCGGAGCTGTCAAGACATTGAAGATAGTTTTGTAGTTTTTTTGAGTTTTCAGAAAATTTGTTTTCGGTTTTCGGTTTTCAGTTTTCAGAGATTTGCGGCTAATTTATATGCCGAATCTTATGGTGCTGAAAACCGAAAACTAATTTTCTGAAAACTAAAAACTGAAAACCGAAAACTGAAAACTTATAGTAATCTATGGATGTTCAGATAAAAATTGTTAAATTAGCGGGAGATTTAACATGTTGTTTTGATGAAATTAATTAGCAAAAAATATTTTGTTGCCTTGATAGTTGTCTTGGCTACGGGAAGCGCATGGGGAAAACAGGCGATAAGGATTCCGTTGGCTGTGACTCAGCCTGACGGTTCTGAACTTACTATAGTGAAGCGGGGCAATGCCGCCTGCAAAAGTATTTATACCCTCGACGGCTATCTGCTTAAATATGACGACAAACTGGGATATGTTTACGCCGTGCCTCAGCCCGACGGAAGCATAGAGGCTTCGGGGATAGTTGCGCGTAATGCTGAGATGCGTTCCGCTTCCGATAATATGTTCCTTGAGAATATTTCCAAGGAAGAGACGGCAAAGGCGATAGAGGCGATGTCTCTTCGTGCTGCGGAATCAGGACGTTTCCAACTTAAAGGCAAAACTCCCGCTTTCATTGCAGGGAGTATTATGAATACACGCGGTCCTGGTCTTTATGATTATTCGTTCCCTTGCACCGGAAAACAGAAAGTGCTTGTCATACTTGCGGAATTTAAGGATATAAAATTCAATTCCAAGAATAAATCTCCATACAACAAGATAGATGCGCACACCTATTTCACTGAGATGTTGAATAAGGAAGGATTCGATACATATGGCGGTACCGGTTCTGCCCGTGACTGGTTTCTTGATAATTCTAACGGAAAATTCGATCCTGAATTTGATGTGTTCGGTCCTGTAACACTCCCTCATAATGTAAGTTATTATGGTAGGAATCTCGGAAATGGAGAAGATGCCAACCCTCATCAGATGATCATAGATGCGTGCAAGGCACTTGACGGGGAAATTAATTTCAAAGATTATGACCGTAACGGAGACGGTTATGTGGATAACGTGTATGTTTTCTATGCCGGTTACGGAGAAGCTGACACTGTAGGGCAGAAGGATACCATCTGGCCGCATTCCTGGGAGATTTCATGGGCAACCGCCCCGAATAATAACACACCAGGAGAGCCATTGGAACTTGACGGTGTCTATATTGACCGCTACGCCTGTTCCAACGAGACATGTGGCATAATTGGTGATAACGGTATTGATTACATATATGCAGACCGTCCGGACGGAATCGGAACTTTCGTGCATGAGTTCAGTCACGTGATGGGACTTCCCGATCTGTATTCTACCGGTGAATACCAAAGTTATCGAGAGGTGCCTTTCACGCCGGAGGACTTTTCGGTTATGGATTATGGTCCTTATAACAATGACGGTATGACACCTCCGAATTATTCAGCATACGAGCGCTATGCACTCGACTGGATGGATCCGGTCTCAATGTCTCCGGGTAATCGCAATCTTGAAAATTTAGGAAGTACGAATCAGGCTTTCATCGTTAAGACGGAAAAGCAAAATGAATTTTATTTGTTCGAAAACCGTCAACAGACAGGGTGGGACAAATATATCCCGGGACACGGTATGCTTGTATGGCATGTGGACTACGATCAACAAGTGTTTTACAACAATAAGGTCAACAACACCAAAGATCATCAATATGTCGATCTCATAGAGGCAGACAATATCCAGGATTATCCAATAGGTGTTGATGGGGGATATTACGAATATCCGGAGAGCACCCGCACGGGAGATCCCTTCCCCGGCTCAAAGAATGTGCGTTCGTTTGGTTCTAAAACAACGCCCGCCTTGGTTTCATGGAGTAAGAAATCATTAGGCGTGGAGCTGACAGACATAAAAGAAAGTAACGGCGTGATATCATTCTTGGCGACCATTAACGGCAACAGCTCGGTAACTGAAATCTCAACTGATGTAGTGTCAGGTGAGATATATGATATAAAAGGGGTGAAGGTAGGTTCGGTAAATGATGGTAATCTCCCTTCCCTTGATCCCGGTATCTATATAATCAGATCCGGAAATAATATAAAGAAAGTTACAATCCGATAGATAAGTAGGTTATCAATAATAAAACATTATCGGGAGCTTCATTTGAAGCTCCCGATAATGTTTTATTATTGAGGTATTGCTATTTATGGACCTGTTGCAGATAGACGCCCGTGGTATTATCCGAAGATAAGTATGCGCGGATGGAATCAAGGTTTTGCGGAGCTTCAGAGATTGTGAAAGGCAACTCACGCATGTTTGAAACACGTGATCCAGGAATCACAGATGCTTTCAACTCTGCAATAGAGGGTACGGTCTTCAGTTTGGAATACTCGGCGAAAGTGTATTTCGTAAACACTGACTTTGCCGATATTCCCTGTCGGTTTAACCACCAGCCGTTGCCGATTTCCAGGGGAGATGAATTTGCCGATATGTCGGAGGGATCCGGGAAATATGCCAATGAACCATCAGGATTCAGTGTTATTGCCACATTGTTTGCATAGTCCCCGTTCATGCGGAAAGCGGAAGCCTTCGGCATGACGTTGACCGGTTTCGAATCTCTCCACCCTATGGCAGACCCGATGTGGGTCACACCCTGAGTATATTCCATTTTTTCTGTCTTATGGGAGCAAGCACCGGCAGCTAAAAGCAGCGGAATTGCAAATAATATCTTTTTCATGCCCAAAGATAATAATTTTTAGCTGAAGGCAAAAACCTGAGCCTATTTTATTTTTAAACTGTTTCTAAAGGAGGGTCTGAGTTAATACATAGGGGTGAACGGCTTCGATACTTTCAGATGACGGGTGACATCTCCGACAAGGTTCGCGGTCTTTGAGGTGTCAAGTTTCATAACCGGGGCGCCTTTGCGCAGGTTTACCTTGTTAAGGTCTACGTAATAATAACCGGGATTCGTTACGATTTCGAAATAATAGCGGAGATTGTAAGGCACACTGTATGTGCGCCATTGAGTGGTGCTCAATTCGGGCTGGTCCTGGATTTCGTAGGAATAGGGAACACTTGAATTAGCTAATACGCTTCTGCATGTTGCCACTGCAAGATCCGGGTCTGCGGTCTGTTTAACGTGATGTGCGAAATAGTTTGCACGGACGCAACGGTCGGGACTGGAGACTGTGCCCGGCAACATGTTGTTGCCTCCGATCTTATTCCAATAGTCTATAATTGCAGTCATTTGAGGCCAGTTGGGATCATTTGTCATTGCCCGGTAATCACCCATGTCGTAAATGTTGATGTTTCCCCGGTCAAATTCGAATATTACGCTTTTCCCGGTTTTGTCTGTAACACCCCAATGTAATGCAGATACTGTGCCTCCGTCGAATGTGGCTCCCTGCACTCCGAATTGAGAGCTTTTAAGGAGTGTGACCACTTCATCGGTAGTGGCGCATTGGTCAAGCATCCACGCAATAAATACGGATAATGACATTTGCGGTTTCTGAGAAGCTTTGTCGTCATTATATACGGTGCCTTTGCAGAAAAGGCCGTTGATTACAAGTCCCTTTTCATTCATGCCTTCAGTGATGCCACCGTCATAGCTGGCGGCATATATCGCACCGTATTTTGATGTCCAGGAGAAATGTTTCGGCTGGTCTGAACTTACTTTCTTCATTCCTCTTGGATAAACGTATATGTTTGTTGGGATAGGTGTTTTCCAGTCGAGTGAGCGACCGATAACGAAGAGCGAATCCACACCCTGATATATTACGCGCGAGCAAGCTTCTGCGTGAGGGGCGGAAACAGCTATAGCCGCAGTCATGGCGGCTGCCATTAGATACGGTTTAAGTGTTTTCATAGATAACAACGCATTTGTGTTTTCTTGTTAAAACACAAATGGGGGAGAGATTGTTTTGGGGTGTAATGGGGTGGGGGAGGGATCAGGGGGCTTTCTTGTCGGGGAGAGATTCGGGATCTATTTTCTGCTGGCCGAAGCGCCAGATGGCTGAAAGGGAGAATGAGAAGGGTGACGTGGCACCGTAGCCCGGAATAAACCAAGGTGAGGAGGATGATTTTGAGGAAACTTTGAATTTCATGTGGTAACGGGCGTTCCAGCCAAGGGAGAAATTTCCAACTATTTTAACTTTTATTCCCGCAAGTACTTCACCATAGACGGCGGAGGCTTTTAGTCCGGTCATCGAAAAAGATTGGGTCTGATCCCAATATCCATTCGTGATTTTTATATTCTCTATATCATATTTGAAACTTGAGAATCCGACACGGAAACCCGCAAATACCTGATAAGCGGGATCGCTCTTATACATGAAGTTATAATTCATGCCCACTTTGGCATAAAATGAAGGTTTGGTCCGGTATGTGAAATTTCCTTGTTCCGGAGTGTTGTCTGCGAATCCGATTCCTGCTTCAACTACGGGAAAGAACCAGTTGTGGAGCGAGATGTCCGCCCATATGTCAAAGCTCGCATGTTTCTGCCCGGTAGCCATCAAAATGGCATCGGCAAAATTTGCGCCTAACGTCCAGCCGTTGAAAAGGGGGTAGATAGGTTTGGATTTAGGTTTTGTCACAGTGTCGAGCACGGCAAGGAATCTCACTGGCTCGGCGAGCGCGTTTCCATGCTTGTCATAGAAATGGAGGGTCTCGCGCGGTTTGTTGTCGTCTATATCTACAGGAGTGGACTTTCGCGGGACACGTGGCGCTTTAGGGGCGATTGAATCAACAGATGCCTTTTCAATTGGCTTTATGGAATCGGCAGTTATGGTGTCAGCAGCCGGCAAAGTGTCGGTGCGTTCCGATTGCGCCGTTGACGGAAGGGCGATCTGAAGGCAGATCGCAGCGGATAGTAATATTTTATGAAATGATCTCAAATTTTTATTCTTTTTTTTCGGTGATGAATCGCCGAACACCATAACAGGCTAACGCCTAATTAAAAACAATTTATCAAAGCCCTTGATGATTGATTCATTCTCCAAGGCAGGATCCGGCTTTAGATAAGAATCTTTCCAGCTCAGGGCGTATTTTTTTCTGATCGGAAATCTTTCCTTGCTCCGGGAGGGAAGCTTGCTTTGGATCAGGAAGCTTTATCTTGCTCCGAGTCGGATTCTGGTTCTTTATCCGGGTCCGGACCCGGTTCGGGTTCCGTGGAGACGTGGAAGAAGATGCTCAGGTTTTCTGTGTCCATGTTGGTTATCTCTTCGAGGGGACATGCAACCGAGTCGATTATGGATCGCGTGTAACGGATCTTTTTGATCCCGAAAACATAACTGACCCCGCAGGCTGATGATACGAACCTTGGATTCCTGTCGTAGATGAATGTCACGGTATCCCGTATGTCGGCTTGAGCCAGATCTTCTTGAAGATAACGGAAAACGTAACGGGTCGTATCCTGGTCAAGGCGGAAAGGAAGGTATAATTGGTTGATGCCTTGTGTCCCGGGCGACAGTATCGAATCCCCGGGAGCTCCGATGCCATAAACCTCAAGCGAGTTGATCGTCACTTTCTGTTTATGGTCTTCAGCGTTGTAGAATCCTGCAAGGGGAAGTGCATTCCTGTTTTGGAGGCATTCCTCACTTGAACATCCACATGTCAAAAGCGAGCATCCGAATATCAAAAGGAGGAATGAGCCGATAAGGATCGGTATTTTAAATTTCTGTCTGATCAAAATTCTTCAGCTATAAGGTAATTGTTTCTTTCAGATGAGTTGCGGGTAATCAGCTCGCCGATGAGTCCGGTGCAGAAGAATTGCACTCCGAGTACCATAGAAGCGAGCGACAGATAGAAATATACTGAATTTGTAACATAAAAATGATATGTAGACGAATTCATCGATATTATCTTGAGTATAAGTACCGTCACAACGGCAAGAAAACCGATCAGGAACATCGCCGATCCCAGAAGACCGAATATGTGCATAGGCTTTATGCCGAATTTCGACTGAAACCAGAGGGTTCCGAGGTCGAGGTATCCGTTGATGAATCTGTCGAGACCGAATTTGGTGTGACCGTATTTGCGTGCCTGATGGTGCACCACCTTTTCTCCGATTTTTTTATATCCCGCATTCTTTGCCAGATATGGGATATACCGGTGCATGTCGCCGTATACCTCTATATGCTTCACCACATCGTTGCGGTATGCCTTGAGTCCGCAGTTGAAGTCATGCAGATTCTTTATACCGCTGACCTTGCGGGCTGTCGCATTGAACAGCTTTGTGGGAATAGTCTTCGAAAGAGGGTCGTAGCGTTTCTTCTTCCATCCCGACACGAGGTCGTAGCCCTCTTCTGTGATCATTCTGTACAGTTCGGGAATTTCATCGGGGCTGTCCTGAAGATCCGCGTCCATGGTAATGACCACATCTCCTTTCGCGCGTCTGAATCCGACATTGAGCGCAGGCGATTTTCCATAATTGCGCGAGAATGAAATGGCGTGTATGTTCGGATTTCCGCCGGCAAGCTCATGGATAACGCGCATAGAGCTGTCGGTAGAACCGTCGTTCACAAAAATAATCTCATAAGAGAAACCGTTGTCGTTCATCACTCGCTCGATCCATTGTGCGAGCTCCGGAAGAGATTCCTCTTCATTATATAGGGGTATTACAACAGAAATATTCATGATTTCATAATTGGTGCAGTGCAAAATTACGAAAAAAGAGGGGGAATTGAAAAATTTTTTGCAAAATATTTGGAGGTTTCAAAAATAAGTTGTAATTTTGCATCGCTTTTGAGGGACAAACCTCAAGGTAAAACGATGATTCGCTAGCTCAGCTGGTAGAGCACAACACTTTTAATGTTGGGGTCCTGGGTTCGAGCCCCAGGCGGATCACCAAATCAAGCTTCAGTAGCTCAGTTGGTTAGAGCACCTGACTGTTAATCAGGGGGTCGTTGGTTCAAGCCCATCCTGAAGCGCAATAAAAGAATTCTCGGTCACAATTCCGGCTGAGAATTTTTTGTAAGAACAAATTTCATAACTGCTTCAGTAGCTCAGTTGGTTAGAGCACCTGACTGTTAATCAGGGGGTCGTTGGTTCAAGCCCATCCTGAAGCGCCCGAGAGAGTCTTGTATTCCGAGGCTCTCTTTTTTTTGTTGCTATAGGAAACCGTCCCCGTCACTGCCCTGTCCCCGTCCCAGCGCATGGTAATAAATTTTGGATGTTAAATTTTTCTGTATGAATTTTTATTTATAAATTTGACAGCGGCAAGTCCGGGTTGGACTTGCTGAAATCCATAACTATATTAACTAATCGTAACTGAAATGAAAAAATCAATTGATTTTAGACTTGGGATTGCCGTAGGCATCCTGTCGCTGTCTGCTCTGTCGGCATTGTCGCAGACGCAGGAGATCCGAGTGTTCTCACACCGTGGCGGAAGAATGGAACATGATGAAAACACGATGGAAGCATTCGTGGCGAGTCATAAGGCGGGATATACGGGCTATGAGACCGATATCCGCATGACAAAAGATGGCGAGCTGATTGTCACGCATGACAGTAAGCTTGACCGCACCACAAACGGTAGCGGTGCCGTGGAGGAAAAGACTCTTGTCGAGCTGAGGAAGCTCAATACGAAGAAGGGTAACAAGATGATTACCCTTGATGAGTTGATGGACTTTCTTAAAGGCAAGCCGGGTCTGTATGTTGAGTTCGAGATGAAAACGAATCCCGAGAGTCTTTATCCGGAGGAATCTCTGCCTGAGTATGTCGATAAGCTCTATAAGAAGGTCATGTCGAACAAGCCGTCTGATGCGGAATTTCTTTTTACATCATCCGATACGCGTGCGTTGCGCTGCATGCAGCGTAGGCATCCCGACGCGGAGCTTCTTCTCATCACGAGCGAGCCGGTGTCGAAAGCTACAGTCGCGCTGTGCAAGGGGCTCGGCATAAAGCGTCTTGGCTCAAAAATGGAAGGGACTTCACGAGAGGCGGTGAAATATGCCCATAAGCAGGGGCTGACCGTGAGTCTCTGGCCCGGGCATACGGTGGAGGACTTTATGCTTGGCGCTTACCTTGGCGCTGATTATCTCTGCACCGACATTCCCGTCGGCCAGAAGGCATGGGCAGAGAAAAACGCCCCCTGGATAAAAGTGAGATATTGAAATGATTCAAGAAGAGATTCTGTTGTCTTTACAGACTCTCTGCAATAAAAAAAGAGGAATCCGTCGGGATTCCTCTTTTTTTATTGCAGAGAGAAGTGTTAAGCTTCTTTGGGCTGCACGTTGATGAACTTGCGACCCTCTTTGCCGGTGGAGAACACCACAATTCCGTCGATGAGGGCGAAAAGAGTGTGATCCTTACCCATGCCTACGTTAAGACCGGGGTGGTGCACAGTGCCACGCTGACGTTTGATGATGTTACCTGCCTTGCAGTATGAACCACCGAAGATTTTGACTCCAAGTCGTTTGCTTTCTGATTCGCGGCCGTTCTTAGAACTACCGACACCTTTCTTATGTGCCATTCCTTATCTACGGTTTTAAGCGGTTACAATTTTTTTAATTAACACTTTGGAGAAGCACTGACGGTGACCGTTCTTGCGACGATAGCCTTTGCGGCGTTTCTTCTTGAAGACGATCACTTTCTCGCCCTTTACAAGGGGAGTGAGAACCTCGCATTCCACTTTTGCGCCTTCCACGGCAGGCACACCGACCTTAACGTCGCCGTCGGCATCAATGAGGAGAACTTTGTCGAAAGAAACGGCTTCGCCTTCTTTCACTTCCTCGCCGAGATAATGAACATACAGGTATTTGCCTTCCTCGGCTTTGAACTGCTGTCCTTTAATTTCTACGATAGCGTACATTTAAACTATTGAATTATAAATGAATCCGTTGGGCGGAGGCTCTTCTAAGCCTCACTTTTCGAGCCTTGGCGGAAAAATGCGATGCAAAATTAATAAAATTTATTATCATCAGCAAATTGAACGGTGTTAAATTTTGCAGTTATGGAATATTTTTGTAATTTTGCAGCGCTTTTCGAGAAAAGTGGCCGGTAAGGGCTGAGAGAGCCCCGGCAGCGGCTTTTCAAAGAAAAGTCCCAAACAATTATTAATTTTTTAAATTCTCTCAATCATGCATCTTTCAGCAGAAGAAAAGAAACACATTTTCGAGACTTACGGACAGGGTCCTACAGACACAGGCAGCCCCGAAAGCCAGATTGCGCTTTTCTCAATCCGTATCAAGCATCTTACCGAGCACCTCAAAGAGAATCACAAGGACTTCACAACCGCACGTGCCCTCAAGGCTCTCGTTGGTCAGCGTCGTAGCCTTCTTGATTACCTGATCCGCAAAGACATCAACCGTTATCGCGCGATCATCGCAAAGAAAGAGCTTGGAATCAGAAAATAATTCTGCAATTTCAGAAAAATTTAAAAGCAGAGGAGAAAATCCTTTGCTTTTTTTGTTATATTAACATAATTGACAATAATGGATAAAGCGCGGCGTATAATAGAGAAATTGCCTTCATGGCTTCTGACGGCAGTGACAGTGGCAGCCATCCTGTGGTTCACGCTTGTTCCCCGTCCGTTAGGCGATATGAAGCCGGAATTGTTTCCCGGCGCAGACAAAGTGGTTCATGCCATAATGTTCGGCGGTCTCGCGCTCATGATCCTCACCGACTGTTCGCGTTCACGCGGCTGGCACAGGCTTTCCGTATTGTCAGTTATAATGGCGGCGTCTATCTCCACACTCTTCGGTATTGTGATCGAACTGCTGCAAAGAGAGATGGATCTGGGACGTTCTTACGATTTTTACGACATGCTGGCAGATGCTGCCGGTGCGGTTGCAGCCGCATTGCTTTGGTACTTATTCACACGATTCCCACATGGAAGAAAACAAAAATCCTGAACAGACTCAGACGCAGGAATCACATACAGATCCGCAGGTCAGCTCCGGGAAGCCTCCGAAAAGGCATCTCGTCAGACCGACATGGCTGAGACGCACGCTTAAGACTCTGGCTTGCGTATTGGTGGTGATTATGTTGTTGCCCGTGCTTTTGTATATTCCGCCGGTGCAGACGGCTGTTAAGAACATAGCCTGCAAATTTGTATATAAATCCACGGGGATGAAGGTTGACATAGGGAGGTTCAGACTCAGTTTTCCTCTCGATGTGAGTCTTGACAGTGTTGTGGTTCTCGATCAGCACGCCGACACGATGGTCAGGGCTAAAAAAGTCATTGCCGATGTGAAGCTGCTGCCGCTTTTGCGTCTTGACGTGAGGATAAAACGGCTTATGCTCGAAGAAGGCTATTACCGCATGGTCTCGCCAGATTCCTCCATGATAATGCAGGTCTCTGCCGGTCTGCTCGATGTGGATGACAAAAGTTCGGCAAAAATGTCAAGCGGCGAGATAAGTCTGAACAAGGCATTGCTTCGCGACGGTGATCTCAAGCTATATATGAATGTATGGAAACAGAAGCCTGCGCCTAAGGATTCCTCTTCCTCTACTCCGTTTCTAATAAAAGCGAATGATCTCAGGCTTGAAAACTTTTCGTTTGCCATGTCTATGCTTCCGACAATCGACACCCTTTATCTCAAGGCGGCGGATATAAGCCTTAAGCGGGGAGTCGTTGATCTCGGCAAAAATAGTGTCCGCTGGTCACTTGCATCTGTAGCCGACGGTTCCGGCGCATATTACACTCCGACCCCCGAGTGGGTAGCCGCGCATCCGGCACCCGAATCAGAGCCCTCGTCCGGTCCGCCCATGCAGATCAAGGGTGATTCCATCTCTCTTGACGGTTTCAGTTTCATATATGCAATGAAAGGCGCTACACCGCAACCCGGCTTCGATGCGTCATACATAGATGTTTCGGAGATCGCACTCGGGATGAAGGATTTCTATAACGAGTCGTCGACTGTAAGACTGCCGATCACGCGTCTTCAGGCGAAGGAACGCAGCGGTCTGCAGATTGTAAGCGGCAAGGGGAGTGTTAATGTAGATTCCACCGGTCTGGCGCTTAGGAATCTTGATATAGCCACACTTTATTCCTACGTCAGAGGAGATGCCGATGTCCCTTTCGCACTTATGGAACTCAAACCGCAGGCTCCTGTCAACGTGAATGTGGATGCCCGTATCGGTATGCCCGACATAGATTCCTTTATGCCTGCGTTTAAAGAATACACATCGATGCTGCCTGGTCGCAATCCGCTTGATGTGGAACTGAAAGCCGAGGGCTCGCTCGAATCTGTGGAAATAAGCAATCTGGAGGCAAGTCTGCGCGATGTCCTGTCGCTGCATGCCTCCGGATATGCCGACAATCCTCTTGACATAAAGAAGATGGAGGCGGAACTGGAGTTTGACGGTCATCTTTCCGATCCGCGTCTTGTAGACAGATTTATGGGAGACTCCGGAATAAAAGTACCGGCTTTTCATCTGGCAGGAACAGCCATGGCGGACAGAGAGAATTATGGCGCCGACTTTACGCTGACAAGTACTGCGGGGAATGCCGCGGGCACAGGTCATGTAGGCATGAATTCCGAAAAATACAGCATAAACGTTGAAGTTGAAGGTCTTAACGTGGGTGAGTTCGTGCCATCGCTCGGAATCGGCAGTGTGACGGCGGAGGTGCAGGCGGAAGGCGCAGGCTTCAATCCTCTGAGCGGAAGCGCAGTCACGGATGCAAGAGTCCGGATCAATTCAATGGAATATAACAAGCGCGAATACAGAAACATACGTGCCGATGTGATTCTGCATCCTGACAATAACTTCGATATATATGCGGTCTCAGCCAACGATGGGTTGAATCTTGAACTCGAAGGCAACGGTTCAATACACCCTGATGATTATGTGTTCGACATCGCCGCCCGTATCCGGGATCTTGACCTTCGGAAACTGGGCATGTCACCCGAGATGAACAACGGAAAGGGAACTATATATATCAGCGGCACCGCCAGTCCTGACCGCTGGCTTTATTCCGCAGACATTAAACTCGTGGATTTCGACTGGAATCTGCCGAATCAGTATATACATTTGCCAGGGGGGCTCACGGCTCGTGTCGAAGCCACGGAAAACGCAACATCCGCCGATGTCGATTCCTATATGACATCGCTGGCTTTCCGGAGTCCTGAAGGACTGAAGATGCTTGTGGAAGCCATGACCAAGGCATCGGATGAGATAATGGCACAGGTCAAGACCCGTGATCTGCGCATGGATGCGCTCAGCGCGGCTCTTCCTCCCTTCACCCTGTCTTTCAATGCCTCGGGGCGCGGTCTTCTCAACCAGTTCATGGTTCCGGCGGGTATGAGTCTTGACACTGTCTACGGCTCGTTACAGAAAGATTCGCTCTTTCACGGAGACCTGAGGCTGAGACATCTGACTTCAGGCTCCATTGAGATAGATACCATCGGACTCTTGCTTTCCGAACGGCGCAGTCTGCTTGACTACAGGATACACATGGGCAACCGTCCCGGCACCATGGATGAGTTCGCGCAAGTGAACCTCAACGGTTATTTAGGCTCAAACCGTCTTGGTGCTTTTCTTACTCAGCGCAATCTTCAAGGGAAGACGGGTTATAGAATCGGTCTTACAGCAGCGTTGCTGGATTCCGTGGTCTCGGTCCACTTCACGCCGTTGAAGTCCACAATCGCATATCTGCCCTGGACTCTTAATGATGACAACTTCATCGACTACAATATCCACAATATGAAAGTCGAGGCGAATCTGCAGGCGAGCAGTGACGAAAGCAGCATTCTTCTTCAGACTCAGCCCGTGTCTTCAGGTCTTGACGAACTTCATATGAAACTCGAGAATATCAAGATCGAAGACTTCCTGAGCATGTCGTTGCTCGCTCCGCCGGTGACCGGCTCTGTCAATTCCGATCTTCATGTGCTCTATGACGGCTCAACGCTCTCAGGCAAGGGCACACTCGGCATCCGCAAGCTGACCTATGCGAAAAATGATCTCGGAGACTTCGACCTGAAACTTGATGCCGGGATGGCGCACGATGGCAGTACGGATGTTAACGCCGCCATGCTGATAAACGGCGAACCGGCAATTGCAGCATATGCCAATGTCCGCAAAGACTCGACAGCAGGAATGACCCCTGACAGTATAGGAGTGCGCCTGACGGAATTCCCGTTGAAACTCGCCAATCCTTTCCTTGACAACATGGCGACTCTTTCTGGAAACCTCAACGGAGAAATGAGGATGGACGGAACTTTCTCAAAACCGATATTTAACGGGAACATCTCATTTGCGGATGCTTCGGTCTATATCCCCATGGCAGGATGCAAGCTTAGTTTCGACACTGTCCCGGTGACAGTGCGGAGCAGTGTCATAGATTTCGACAAATTCGATATCTACGGGGCAAATGACAATCCCTTGACTATTGATGGCTCTGTAAACGCCCAATCGTTAGGCAACATACTTCTTGACCTCGGGATTACTGCCGGCAATTGCCAGCTCGTGAAGAGCGACAGCCGTTCGAAAGCAGACCTTTTCGGAAAACTGTTCATAAATCTCGACGGCACTGTCAAAGGTTCCACAAACCTTATGGATATAAAAGCCAAGCTGAATATTCTCGGCACATCCGATGTGACATATCGTCTTAACACAGTGCAATCGGGGCTATCGGGCGGTACGACCGATGACGTTGTCAAATTCGTGAATTTCAATGACACCACTCAGGTTGCCGGTGCGGATTCCGTAGCACCGACATCGACCATGCGAATCAGAGCCGGACTGACAATATCTCCCGGAACGCAGGCGACGGTGCTGCTTTCCACCAGTAGCCGGGACCGCGTGCAGCTGCAGCCCTCCGGTACTCTTAACTATTTCCAGAACTACATGGGTGACATGCGTCTCAACGGAGTCCTGACGCTGGGCAACGGTTTTGCCCGCTACAGCCTTCCGCTGGTGGGTGAGAAGACATTCACATTCAAGCCATCGAGCCATGTGACCTGGGCAGGAGACATAATGAATCCGAAACTTGACATAGTAGCCACAGACAATATCAAGACTAACGTGACGGAAGGGTCAGGCAGCAGGCTGGTCAATTTCCTCGTGACACTGATGGCGGGAGGAAATCTCAATGCTCCGAAAATCAGTTTTGACATGTCGACCGAGGATGACGCGAGCATCAAGAACGAACTGCAGTCGATGAGCGCAGACCAAAGGCAGACAACGGCAATGAATCTTGTCCTTACCGGTCATTATACGGGTTCAGGCACCAAGATGGGCACACCAGGTTTCAGCACAGGTATGCTGTACGGTTATCTGGCATCCACCATCAACAACTGGGCGGCGCAGAATATTCGCGGCGTAGATCTCTCTTTCGGTGTAGACCAGTACGACAGGACACAGGACGGTTCTAACAGCACGCAGATGAGCTACAGCTACCAGGTGTCGAAATCCCTTTTCAACAACAGGTTCAAGATCCAGGTCGGAGGAAATTATTCCACAGACGCCTCCGCCGACGAGAATCTCAGCCAGAACCTTATAAGCGACATTTCCGCCGAATACATACTCAAGCAGACGGAAACCGTGAATATGTCGGTAAAACTGTTCCGGCATACCGGATTCGAGAGTATTCTCGAAGGAGAGATCACCGAGACGGGAGCCGGATTCGTGATGAAACGCAAGCTTAACAATCTGCTTCATCTTTTCCGGATAAGGCACGGACGGAAAAAAGAGAATCCCGACACAACCGCCGTCGGCGACACAATCTTGCGTGAGGATAAGGATACGGCCGCAACCGGCAATGTAAAGATCAGAAAAGAGGATGATGATGAATAAGAAGAAAACATATATGAAAAATATAAAGCCGATGCATATTCCTGTTCTGACGGCTCTTGTACTGGTCTTCATCGTTTCGGGATGCTCCACCACATCGAAACTTGAGGATGGCGAGATACTGTATAACGGAATGAAACTTAATGTCTCTCCCGCCGCCGGAGACAAGGCTCCGGGGGAGATGGTGTCAGACATGCAGAAAGCCGTAAATGTGAGACCCAACAATCCCTGGCCGTTCATATCTCCCTATATCCGCAATCCTTTCCCCATAGGACTGTGGGCTTACAACCACATGAACGACTCAGCCAAGGGGTTAAAAGGATGGATATACAAAAAACTTGCCGAGCAGCCCGTCCTCGTGAGTGACGCCCGTCCGGAAGTGCGTGTCAAGATGCTTGAATCCATACTCGACAACAACGGCTATTTCGGTTCAAGAGTGTCTTATTCCCTGAAAAGCGGAAAGAATCCGAAAAAGGCGAAGGTTATATATGACGCAAAACTTCCTGAACCATATCTGATCGACAGTATACAGTACATAAACGACGGAACAAAACTCGGATTTCTCATAGACACGATCTCCAAGCGGAGCAAATATCTGGTCAAAGGTGAACGTTTCTGTGTGGATTCACTTGAGGTTGTGCGCACAAAGATCGCCAATACACTCCGAAATCTTGGATATTATTATTTCAGACCCGAATATATAGAGTATCTTGCCGACAGCCTTATAACACCGCATGCGGTGGCATTGCGCGTATCTCTTGCCGATAATGTTCCGGAGCTCGCACGCCGGCAATACAGGGTAGGGGATGTGTATACCTACGTGCTCAGACGAAGCACAAAGAATCCGGGCGTTCCCGACACCATCGAGACCGACAAGGGAAAGCTTATTGTGTATCGTCCTGCAAAGCTGCGAAAGAATGTGATACCCTCTTGCATAACATTCCGCAAAGGGCGCATCTTCTCGGTGTGGAACATGGACCGCACGCAGGAAAGACTCTCTCGTCTCGGCATGTTCAGTAATATCCAGATGCAGGCGGTGCCTGCAGACACGTCATCGGTCGATCCCCGTCTTGATTTGTACATAACATGCCAGTTCGACCGCCCGATGGAAGCTACGCTTGAAGCCAATGTGGCATATAAATCCAATTCTTATCTTGGTCCCGGTCTTGTGCTCGGAGTCACCAACAACAACACTTTCGGCGGAGGGGAGAAACTATCGGTGCAGTTCAATGCCAATTATGAATGGCAGACGGGACGCAACCGCGGAAGCATCTTCAACAGTTACGAATTCGGTGTCACCGGTTCTCTCGCCTTCCCGCGACTTCTGGCTCCACGGTTCATACGCCGCACCGACAGAGAGCTGAACTGGACCACAATCTCTCTTGGAATGGATATCATGAACCGTCCGCATTATTTCAAATTAGCTGATTTCCATGCCGGAATCAACTATGAATGGCATCCGTCGCGCAATGTCCTCAACCAGTTTACACTGTTCAAACTCACCTACAACAAGCTCATGCACACCACAGAGGCGTTTGACTCGGTAATGGCAGCGAATCCGGCTGTGGCACTGAGCTTCCAGAGCCAGTATATTCCTCAGATGAGCTACACTTACACGCTCGACAAGTTTCTCGAACGGGAAAAAATCAACGGAATCAATTTCACCGCCACCGTGACTGAGGCGGGCAACGTGTTTGACGGCATCTACAGCCTTTGCGGAGTGAAAGGGGAGAAGCATCTTTTCGGCACACCCTTCTCTCAGTTTGTCAAAGGACAGGCGCAGCTTGTGTATAGCCGGCGTCTTGTCAGAGGCACAGACCAATGGCTCGTATCGCGAGTCCTCATAGGTGCCGCGCATGCATACGGCAATTCAAAGGTAGTGCCTTATTCCGAGCAGTTTTATATAGGAGGGGCAAACTCTATAAGGGCTTTCACCGTGAGGTCGCTCGGACCGGGAAGTTACCGCCCGCCAACAAACATGCAGAACGGGTATTTCGACCAGACAGGAACATTCAAACTGGAATTGAACACCGAATACCGGTTCCCGATAGTCAGTATCTTGCACGGTGCCGTATTCCTGGATGCCGGCAATATCTGGCTTCTCGAGAATGATCCGGCACGCCCCGGAGGCAAACTGTGCGGCAAGACTTTTTTGCGGGATCTCGCGCTCGGCACCGGAGTCGGACTGCGAGTCGACATCGGGATGCTTGTGCTTCGCGGTGATCTCGGCTATGGTCTCCACGCCCCGTATTACAACGGCACGAACCATTATTTCAACATCGCCTTCAAGAAGGCATTCGCCTTCCATCTGGCAATCGGCTATCCTTTCTGACAGGGTGGCAGGGTTGCCTGAGATAGGTTTCGATAATGTGCGCAAAGGGGTAGTAAACGTGTATCCGGACGTGTAACACGTGTAACAAGAATGAATCACGTGAAATAAATTATGTTTTATAACATGAAGTAGGGGATTTTTTTGTAATTTTGCAGACTGAAACAAACAAAGGTATGCAGAATATAAGAAATATCGCGATAATCGCGCATGTCGACCATGGCAAAACGACACTTGTAGACAAGATGCTCCTTGCCGGTCATCTCTTCAGAGAGAACCAGAATGCCGGAGAGTTAATTCTCGACAATAACGATCTGGAGCGCGAGCGCGGCATAACAATCCTTTCTAAAAACGTATCAATCAATTATAAGGGCACGAAGATCAATATCATAGACACTCCCGGACACGCGGATTTCGGAGGTGAGGTGGAGCGTGTGCTCAATATGGCAGACGGCTGTCTGCTGCTTGTAGATGCATTCGAGGGACCGATGCCCCAGACTCGTTTCGTGCTGCAGAAAGCTATTCAGATGGGTCTGAAGCCGGTTGTTGTGGTAAACAAGGTTGACAAGCCGAACTGTCGTCCCGATGAAGTGAATGAAATGGTTTTCGACCTGATGTTCAATCTCGACGCTACGGAAGACCAGCTTGATTTTCCTACGATATACGGTTCGGCGAAGCAGAACTGGATGTCGGCGGACTGGCGTGAGCCTAAAGAGGACATCACCGCGGTGCTTGATGCGATAATCGACAATATCCCGGCTCCCACACAGCTTGAGGGCGATCCGCAGATGCTCATCACAAGTCTTGACTTCAGCAATTATGTGGGACGTATCGCAGTGGGACGCGTGCACAGAGGCGCAATCCGCGAAGGGCAGGAACTCGGTCTCTGCAAGAAAGACGGCACAGTGACGCGCCAGCGGGTCAAAGAACTCCACACGTTCGAAGGCATGGGGCGCAAGAAGGTTCAGGAAGTGTCAAGCGGCGACATCTGCGCCATTGTAGGTCTTGACAACTTCGAGATCGGCGACACCCTCACTCTTTTTGACAATCCGGAACCGCTGCCGCGTATCGCAATCGACGAGCCTACTATGTCGATGACATTTGCAATCAATGACTCGCCGTTTTTCGGTAAAGACGGCAAATTCGTGACATCACGCCATATCAACGACCGTCTTGAGAAAGAGCTTGACAGAAACCTTGCGCTAAGAGTGGAGAAAAGCGTGAATGAAGACAAATGGACTGTGTTCGGACGCGGAGTGCTGCATCTTTCTATTCTGATAGAGACGATGCGCCGCGAGGGATATGAGCTGCAGGTCGGTCAGCCGCAGGTCATCATCCGGGAAATCGATGGCAAGAAATGCGAGCCGATCGAGGCATTGTCAATCAACGTTCCTGAAGAATATTCATCGAAGGTCGTGGATATGGTCACCCGCCGCAAGGGGGATATCATATCGATGGATACCCGCAACGACCGCATAGACATCGAATTCCATATACCCTCGCGCGGCATCATCGGCTTGCGCAACAATGTGCTTACCGCTACAGCCGGAGAAGCCATCATGGCTCACCGTTTCCTTGAGTATCAGCCGTGGAAGGGTGATATAGAGCGTCGCACAAACGGTTCTCTGATAGCGATGGAGGCGGGCACAGCCTACGCCTACGCCATCGACAAGCTTCAGGACCGCGGCCGTTTCTTCATTTTCCCGCAGGAAGATGTGTATGCCGGTCAGGTCGTGGGCGAGAACGCCAAAGAGAACGACATTGTAGTCAACGTCACGAAGTCGAAGAAACTTACAAACATGCGTGCGTCGGGTGCTGACGACAAGGCTCGCATCGTTCCTCCGGTTGTCTTCTCTCTTGAGGAGGCACTCGAATATATCAAGGAAGATGAGTATGTTGAGGTAACCCCCAACCATATCCGTCTGAGAAAGGTTATTCTTGATGAGAACGAGCGTAAGCGTGCAAGCCGCAGTTGAACCATAGGCAGATACGAGACGTTATAAAGACAGGAAAGGCGTTCGGCTCCGGTAGGCGCGAAGCCCCTTTGAGAGAACGTCTCGTTATAAATATAAATTAAAAAAGACCTCGGGAGTGTTCCTGAGGTCTTCGTTTTCCCGGTCCATCTGAAAAAAAGCGCCCTTTATAAGAACCATGAATGACCGGGTGTGGGTGTCTGTGATTATCCGTTGGCAGTGCCTATGAGATCATTGAACGTACCTATAGAGAAGAGCCACCATATGAGGATAAAGATCAGTATAAGTATGCCGAGCCACAACCAGAGACGGTTGGTTTTTCTTGTACTATTGTTTTTCCGTATCTTGCCATTGGCTTTGAGACCTTCGGCCATGGGATTGACATAGCCTTCGCGTGCTTCACGAATCTCTCTTTTGAGTTCGGATTCGTTTTCCCTGATGTGTTTTTCCTTCGTATCCATAACCTTAACGATTTCTGTTTATTTACTAAATAAACAACAGGGGTATGTAAAAAGTTTTTATAAACTGTTTAAAATTCCCGGATAATCCAGTTAAGGTTGAGCATCAGCGTTGAAGCTGATTTGTGAGGCATCGCATAGGAGACGCCGAAGCCGAAGCTTCGCACGCGTATGCCGCCGCCAAGGGTGAATCCTGACAGAAAATTCCGTTGATATGCCGACATGTCCGTTCTCGTCTTGTAGTTATATCCTATGCCGAGATAGAAGCGTTCGGATGGAGAATATTGCAGACCGAACACAAGATGCCTGAACAGATCCGAGAAAAAGCCTGATTTTATCTCCTGTCTCTTTTCCGTATCGTTTTTGTCGTGTGAATAATAGGGAAGTTTCCAGCGTGTCAGATGCCAGGCGTTTATAGAGATCTGGAAAGGAGACGATCCGATTGTCTGCATGTAACCGAGACGGAAATCAAACGGCAGGCGGTTATATTCCGAGTCGAAACGTTTTATCTGTCCTCCCATATTGGTGAGTACGGCGGAAAAAGAGAGGTCTTTCTCCTCGTTATAATAGTTTATGCCCAGATCCACAGCCATTGCGAATGCATTGTACTGCTCGTAATTGCTGTATATCATGCGGTAGTTTATGCCGCCACGGAGTCTGTCGGTGATGTCATGTGAATATGAACCTTCAAACACGATGTCGGCAGGAGTGAAAGATCCAGTGGCTGTTCCGTCGGGCATGTATCCGTCGAACGCACCATAGTTGAGATAACGAATGCCTGCCGCCCATGCTCCGCGCTCTCCTGCCGGCATCCCGAAACGAGCACCGCCGAAATTTCCGGAACCGATATAGTGCATATATGAAACGGCAGCCTGCGTTCCGATTTCCGGACCCAGCAGAGCCGGATTCTGGTCAACGAGCATGATGTCATTGTCGATTATCGCGCTGTTTACCCCGCCCAGAGCGTGCACATGTGAAGATACCGGTATGTCAAGAAAGCCATAACCGGAAGACGTCAGCTGGGCTCCTGCCGTAAAAGACAGTCCCGAAGCAATCAGTGCGGTAGCGTATATTTTCAGTTTGTCCGCGGATTTCATCTTTCTATTAACGTCAAAACCCTCTTTCTTCGTATAATCTTCCGCCATATTTACCGATGAAACGGCTTTCGGTGTCTCGTTACGGGATGTCCGGATGCTGAACAGCGTTTCATGATATGCCGCGTCTCCGGCATACGTTTAAAAATTATTAACGATATTTAAGTGTATGGCGGTTGATTTATTGAATCTAACATTTTAAATTTGCATCCGAATAATATACATTTCACGCAAATTTAAACTGAATGACACGAATCCATCTATATATATCGCTTTTGTTTGGTTTTATATCGCTGATGTGGGCGGGAGAATGCAATGCGCAGACATGCCGTGTCAAGGCTGGCAACGGTGCCTCCGGAGCCAAAGTCTACATGGAGGTGTACGAATATGATTATGTGAAAAAAAAACCGAGTTTTCCCGGCGGTGACGCCAAGCTTGTGGCATTTATAAATGAAAACAGGCAGTATCCTGCCGAGGCATATAAAAAAGGGATACAGGGCAGGGTTACATGTTCGTTTGTTGTCAATACCGATGGTTCCGTAAGCCATATCTCCATTCTCAAAGGTGTGGAGCATTCCCTTAACCAGGAGGCGATAAGGATTATGAGCAAGATGCCGGAATGGACTCCGGGCATGCACGAAGGGCAACTTGTGCCTGTCAGGGTAATCTGGTCGGTGCCTTTCAGAAAATGACAGTTGCCGCAGACACAGGCACGGATGAATATGCCAACCGGATAACAGATACGGCGGAGTTTTAAAACTCCGCCGTATCTGTTATCCGGTTGGCATGCAGGATAGTCATCCTGCATACTTTGATTGTTTCAGACTAAAGTGATAACGATGTCTTCGTCATTCTGGGCGATTACAATCTTTCCTTCGCGTCCGAGCCAGCCGAGGGCTGCCATGATTTCATCTTTCTTGAGCTTGGTCGCTTTCTTTACGGCTTTGAAACCAAGCATGCGGGTATCAGACGAGTCAAGTGCCTTATACACCTCGCCTGCCCATGTTCCAATTGATTCAATGTTCATTTCCTCTTATAATTTAAATTAGTGTTTTACGATTGCAAAGTTGGCTAATTTTTGTCAAACTGCAAAATTTATAACGTTTTTGACGGTCAATTTATCTTAATTTGCTATATTTTTAACAACCTATTGACTGAAATTGTTAAGAAATAAGTTAATTTTGTGTTATGAAATCAAAAAATAGAGATGTTTCTTCAATTATAAAAGGAGAGGGAACAGTGATCAGGAACACAGGTTCTTCCTATGTGGTCAGGCTCGATTCCGGCGAGGAGACTTCCTGCCGGGTGAAAGGCAATTTCAGGATCAGGGGTATACGGACCACAAACCCCGTTGCCGTAGGGGATCGCGTCACAGTAGCGGGTTCGGCGGAGGATGCAGATTATATAACAGCTATTTCTCCACGTCGCAACTATATCATAAGACGTGCGTCGAATCTTTCAAAGGAATCCCATATTCTTGCCGCTAATCTCGATTGCGCGGCTTTGGTTGCGACATTGCGTGACCCGCAGACCCCCACAACCTTCATAGACCGTTTTCTTGCCACAGCCGAGGCATATTCCGTTCCGGCGATGATAGTTCTCAACAAGACAGACCTTTGGGATGAAGACGACCGTATGCTCGGTGATCTTGTGGCGGGTCTTTACCGCTCGATCGGTTATCCTGTATTCGAGGTTTCCGCGCAGACCGGTTATGGTCTTGGATCTCTTGTGGAAGAATTGAGAGGTAAGACAACACTCTTTGCCGGAAACAGCGGTGTGGGCAAGTCATCCCTCATCAACGCGATAGTGCCGGGAACCTGTCTGAAGACCGGAAAGATTTCAGACATGCACCGCACCGGCATGCACACCACTACCTTCTCGGAGATGATATCTGTTCCCGGCGGAGGAGAAATCATAGACATTCCCGGTGTCAAAGGATTCGGAACCATAGACTTTAAGCCTGAGGAGGTGTCTCATTTCTTCCCCGAGATCTTCCGTATAGGATGTGGATGCCGTTATTCAGACTGTAAACACATCGGAGAACCAGGTTGCGCGGTGATTCCCGCCGTGGAGCAAAGCATAATCTCTGAGAGCCGTTACGCCTCCTATCTATCCATCCTTGAAGAACTCAATGATCCCACCAAATATCGCAAACCCTACTGATTTCAGATAATTTATATATCATATTCTAAAAGACAAGAGAGAAATCTTAAGATTTCCCTCTTCAGATGTTTTCACAACGGAATAATCCTTATTGTGATCAGCTTCGAATTATTTTTGCATTACAAATTTATATGCAATTGTTGAATTGTGCAAATTTTTAACAAAAATATTTTATTTCAAGAAATATTTTTATAGATTTGTAACAAATTATAAAGCTTTATGAAAATACTCGGACTTGACCTTGGAACGGCTTCAATAGGATGGGCTCTTATAGAATGCAATGATGAGCTTAATGGAAATAATCTGCTTGGATTGGGAAGCAGAATCATACAATATGAAAATAAGGAGGAATCCGATTTCACTGCCGGTCGCGGTGAGACAGCATGTGCAAAACGCACGGCGATGCGCACGGCACGCAAGTTACTTGACCGCTATCAACTCAGAAGGGCATCTTTGAGAGAGAATCTGATTGAGCTTGGCATGATGAAGGATAATGAAAAATTTCCATCATTGTCGCCGGTTGAGGTGTGGAAGCTCAGGAGTGACGCCGCTTCTTCCGGTAATAAGTTGTCACTTGCTGACATAGCAAGAGTATTGTTGCATCTTAACCAAAAGCGTGGATATAAACACGCCAAGTCTGATTTGAATGATTCAAAACAGACTGAATATGTGCAAAAAGTTAATTCACGTTTTGCAGAAATAAAGGAGTTGGGGTTGACTGCAGGTCAGTATTTCTATAGAAAGCTGAAAGAATCTGAAGAAATCACGGCAAAAGGTAATAAGTTTTATACTTATCGTATTAAAAATAATGTGCTTCCGCGTGTCGCTTATACTGAAGAGTTTGATCAGATAATGAGTTCGCAACGGGGGTTTTATCCAGAGATCTTGACAGAGGGGAATATAAATAACTTGAAACAGGCAATATTCTTTCAGCGTCCATTAAAATCATGCAAGCACTTGGTTTCTTTTTGTGAATTTGAAAGGAAGCTATTCAAGGACCTGAATGGGAAGGAGGTTGAAAGTGGTCCTAAAGTTGCTCCGCGCACATCTCCTTTGGCGCAAGTGTGTAAAATATATGAATCCATCAACAATATAAGACTATATAACCCAAGGCATAAGGAGCAGAAAAATTTGTTTGATGACATCTCTGACGGGCCTCGGGATGCGAAGAAACTGGGTTATGAATATGAGATGAATAAAGAGGAGAGGGAAAGGGTGTTTGACTATCTTAATACTAACGAAAAACTTACCGAAACAAAGTTGCTCAGTATTTTGGGACTGCAAAAATCCAACGGTTTCAAATCGGATAAGGCTCTTGGCAAAGGGATACAAGGTAATATCACTTATTGTAAAATAGCTGCTGCGCTTGAAGGCTATGACCGTAAGGATGAACTTTTGAGGTTTGAACTCAAGGAATTGGATACAGAATTAGTGGATGCGGACACAGGAGAAATTATCATGAAAGTGTCTGATGAGTATCGTGAAGAGCCGCTTTATAAGTTGTGGCATACATTATATTCCATCTCTGACAAAAAGGAACTTTTTCATTGCCTGAAATCTAAATTTGGAATAGATAATGAATCCGTGTTGGAAAAGTTGTATGCTATAGATCTGGTATCACCGGGATATTCAAACAAGTCGGCTAAATTTATGCGTAAGCTGATTCCTAATCTGAGACGCGGTTACAAATATAGTGAAGCTTGCACTCGCGTGAATGTTAATCACAGCGATTCATTGACGAAGGAAGAAAACAATAAGCGTATTCTGAAGTCGCGGTTGGATATCCTGCCCAAGGGGACACTGCGTCAGCCGATAGTGGAAAAAATAATAAACCAGACAATAAACCTTGTTAATGCCATACTGGATGAATATGGAGAGATTGACGAGGTTAGGGTTGAACTTGCGCGAGAATTGAAGATGAGTCGCGAAGAGAGGACTGAAATATCTAACAGAAACAATAAGCAGGAGAGGGAGAATAATAAATTGTCTGAGCGGATTGCCGAGATGGGGATAATGCCGTCAAGGCGGCGCATACAGAAAATGCGTATGCTTCAGGAAACAGGCAATAAATGCGTGTACTGTGGAAAAACTGTTACACCGACGCAATTTATCGAGGGACATGGTTATGAAATAGAGCATATAATACCTCGTTCCCGCTTGTTTGATGACAGCTTTTCCAATAAAGTGTGTTCTTGTCGCGAATGCAATCAGGCGAAGGGTGCGTTGACTGCATATGATTTCATGAAGGGTCGTTCGGAGCAGGATTTTAATTCTTATTGCGACAGGGTGGAAAATCTTTATAAGGATAATAAAATCTCCAGAACGAAAAGAAACAAACTCATGATGGAGGCAAAAGATATTCCCCAAGACTTTATTGAACGTGATCTCCGGGAAAGTCAATATATAGCGAAGAAGACCAGAGAGGTTTTGAGAGAGGCTATACGTAACGTTCATGCGTCATCGGGGGCTGTTACAAGCTATTTCAGGCATGTATGGGGTTATGATAATATTCTTCATGACATTAATTTCCAGAAATATAAAGATGCCGGTCAGATTGAATCCGTGAAATATGAAAGTCATGGACAGATACACCATAGAGACAGAATAAAGAATTGGTCAAAAAGAAAAGACCATCGTCATCATGCACTTGATGCGTTGGTTATTGCCTTGACGCGTCAAGGTTATATTCAGAGACTCAATACATTGAACGCCTCTTCAGAAGAGGAGGGAGGTAAGGATAACCTGGACAAATGGGCAGCAAAGCAACCTCATTTCAGTGTGGAGGAAGTATGCAAGGCTTTGGATAATGTGTCAGTTTCCTTTAAAGCCGGTAAAAAATTGACAACACCGGGTAAGAGGTCTGTTAAGAAGAATGGCAAGAGGGTATGTGTGCAGACTGGAATACTCGTGCCCAGAGGTCCCCTTACAAAAGAATCTGTATATGGCGAGATTTTGGTATATGACGGGAAGAAAAGCATAAAGCAGGCACTAAAGATCATTGACCTTGTTGTCAACCCGGAAATTCGTGATATGCTGAAGATGCGTCTTGAACAATATGGTGGGGATGAATCAAAAGTGCTGAAATCACTGAAAAAGGATCCAATGAAAGTTGGAGGTAAGGAAGTGTCTGATATAGGGTGTTACAGGAGGGAGATTGTTATGAATTACGATTTGTCAACTTTTAATAAATTGAAAGAGGCAGAATCGATTGTAGATCCGAGAATAAGGAAGATTGTAAAAGATCGTTTCAAAGAAGTTGGCGAAAAGGATTTTGCAAAAAGTCTTGTGGAGTCTCCACTATATTCAGATAAGAATGTGGAGATTAAGCGTGTCAGGTGCTTTACAGGTATTAGTGCGGAATCCTTGGCGTGTGTTCGTCATGACAGTGATGGGAACCCTATTGGATATTCACAAACACGAAATAACCATCATGTCGCTTTATATCGTAATCCTGACGGTTCTATAGAAGAATCTATTGTGAGTTTCTGGGATTGCATATTGAGGAAAAGATATGGTTTGCCTATCATTATTACGAACCCGTCTGATGCCTGGGATAAAATTTCATGTATGGAGGACAATGAAGACATACAGAGATTGGCAAATGGGTTTCCGCCGGTGGATTCTGAATTATATATGACATTACGTAGGAATGAGATGTTTGTTCTTGGGATGTCTGATGATGAATGGCATGATGCAGTTGAATCCGGGAATGTTTCGGAAATTAACAGGCATCTGTATCGTGTCTGGAAATTGAGTTCAAATAATTATTGTTTTAAGTTTCATACAGATACAACAGCTAAGATTGAGGATGGAGATAAGGAAATGAAACAATATTATAATGTACGGTCTATTAACGCTTTTTCAGAATTATATCCGCGCAAGGTAACTGTTACTATGCTTGGTAACTTAAGATTTAATTAGCCATTATGATAAAGAAGACGTTGTGTTTTTCAAACAAGGCATACTTGTCTTTGAAATTGAATCAGTTAGTGATCAAAACTGTTGATCCGGTTTCGGGTTGTGAACAAGTTTTGACGCGTCCAATTGAAGATATAGGAGTCTTGATAATAGAAAGTCATCAGGTAACTGTCACGTCAGCGTTGATGTCATTTTTGCTTGACGCTAATGTTGCGGTTGTATTCTGTGATGACAAACACATGCCTTCAGGTTTGTTTCTTCCGCTTAATGGTAACACATTGCAGTCGGAACGTTTTTCGAATCAGATTTCTGCGTCAATGCCTCTTAAAAAACAGTTATGGCAGCAGACTATTTCTGCAAAAATCAGGAATCAAGCAGCTGTATTGAAATTGGTAAACAATACCGAAATCGGAAATATGCGGAAATGGTCAACATTGGTTAAAAGTGGTGATACTGATAATCTTGAAGGAAGGGCGGCAGCTTATTATTGGAAAAATTTATTTCAATGTTTTCCCGGATTTGTCAGGAGACAGGAAGGGGAATACCCCAATGCATGGTTAAATTATGGCTATGCTATATTGCGTGCCGTGATTGCACGAAGTCTGGTTGGAAGTGGATTGTTACCAACTTTGGGGATTCATCATTCCAACAAGTATAATGCATATTGTCTGGCTGATGATATAATGGAGCCATACAGACCTTATGTTGATTTGTTGGTGGTTGACATGATGAAGAATCATGAATTGTCACCGGAGATTACGTCAGCTTCTAAGAAAGTGCTTTTGACAGTTCCGGCATTGGATGTAAGGTTGAATAACCTGAACAGACCGCTTATGGTAGCTGCGTCAATGACAACGGCATCTCTTGCCAAATGTTATTCTGGAGAGAGTCGTAAACTTATTTATCCGGAACTTGCTTTGGATTAGATTATCTGTTATGTTTGAGTTATGTTCATACGAAAGGATCAGTGCCTATCAGCTTATGTGGATATTGGTTATGTTTGATTTGCCTACTGAGACAAAGTTTCAGCGAAAGATGGCATCTGATTTTAGAAAGCGGTTGCAATCAGATGGCTTTACGATGTTTCAATTTTCTATATATGTTAGGAATTGTGCTTCGAGAGAAAATACGCATGTTCATGTTGATCGAATTAAAAAATTTCTTCCACCTGAAGGCAAAGTTTGTATAATATCAATAACAGAGCGTCAATTTAACGATATATTGTTATTTGAAGGTCCGAAAAAAACAGATCCTATGCCTGCTGCTATTCAACTTGAATTGTTTTAATATATCTTGATAATCAAAAACCTCGGTATCATTACCGAGGTTTTTTGATCCTATCAATTCTTGTAAGATGCTTAATATTAGCAATTTAGCAATATCGTGCTGTGATTGATAGTGCAAAAATAATAAATTCGAAGCAAATCACAACCACACACTTCCTTTGAAGTATTATGCGTTTGCTGTGATTGATAGTGCAAAAATAATAAATTCGAAGCAAATCACAACATCCCACGCACACAATATGTTCAAGGTATAGCTGTGATTGATAGTGCAAAAATAATAAATTCGAAGCAAATCACAACCTGGTCCAGCTGCGCCTATTGAAACTGTCGGCTGTGATTGATAGTGCAAAAATAATAAATTCGAAGCAAATCACAACCATCCCCGAAAATGCCGGTAAGTTTCGAAAGCTGTGATTGATAGTGCAAAAATAATAAATTCGAAGCAAATCACAACAAAAATATTTTATCGCGCGAATTAGGCATTGCTGTGATTGATAGTGCAAAAATAATAAATTCGAAGCAAATCACAACAAACCTCGGCTCTCCCTGCTCATTGAGAGGGCTGTGATTGATAGTGCAAAAATAATAAATTCGAAGCAAATCACAACAAACGTCTACGCAGCTTTCTTGTTAATTCTGCTGTGATTGATAGTGCAAAAATAATAAATTCGAAGCAAATCACAACTTTCGAATAAGGGAGATATTTATCTTAAAGCTGTGATTGATAGTGCAAAAATAATAAATTCGAAGCAAATCACAACATCTCTTCTGGTCAACGTATCGAAGGTAATGCTGTGATTGATAGTGCAAAAATAATAAATTCGAAGCAAATCACAACACTTCGTTCCGTGTTTTATGAGGAGAAGAGCTGTGATTGATAGTGCAAAAATAATAAATTCGAAGCAAATCACAACGCGGCCGAAGTTGCTCCTAACAGTCACATTGCTGTGATTGATAGTGCAAAAATAATAAATTCGAAGCAAATCACAACTACGGTCAACAGCAGGACGGCACGCTCAAGGCTGTGATTGATAGTGCAAAAATAATAAATTCGAAGCAAATCACAACATAGAATATTTGTTAATAATCGTCTGAATTGCTGTGATTGATAGTGCAAAAATAATAAATTCGAAGCAAATCACAACGTTCCGCTGCGCCTCTTGATGTTGTCACTCGCTGTGATTGATAGTGCAAAAATAATAAATTCGAAGCAAATCACAACCAACCCTTATTTTGCCCATCTTGGCGAACAGCTGTGATTGATAGTGCAAAAATAATAAATTCGAAGCAAATCACAACAAGAGAAACAACACGGAGAGCAGTGTCAGAGCTGTGATTGATAGTGCAAAAATAATAAATTCGAAGCAAATCACAACGGCAGAGTGGCTGCCAAAGTCGAGCCGTCGCGCCTCTCGTGGTTTCCAGGCGATTTTGTGATGTATGGCAAATAAAATTGTGGTTTCACTCCGTTTTGTTTGGTATGATTAACGAAATTTATTACCTTTACAGGCATGAAGATAATAGCAAGGCAACAGTATATTGAGCATATTCGGAGATTTATCGGCAAGGGGATGATAATCGCCCTTACCGGACAGCGACGCGTAGGCAAGAGTTATATAATCCGTCAACTCGTCACGGAGATTGAAGCCGGCAATCCGGATGCCAATATCATATATATCAATAAGGAAAAGACAAAGTATGCCGATATAAGAAATGCAGATGATCTCTCGCGATACCTTGACAGCAAACTGAAAGAAGATGCGGAGAATTATTTGCTCATTGACGAAGTGCAGGACATAGATGGGTTTGAGAATGTCCTCCGTAGTCTGAATGCTGACGAGGAATGTCAGATTGTCGTGACCGGAAGTAACGCCAAGATGCTTTCGTCTGAGCTTTCCACATACCTCGGCGGTCGATATATTGAGATTCATATCCTGAGTCTTTCATACCGGGAGTTTCTGACCTTTCACGGTCTTGATGATTCTGATGACAGTCTCCTGAAATATCTCGGATTCGGCGGTCTTCCTCACCTGTACCGTCTCGGACTTGAAAACGAGGATATGGTATGGGAATATATACAGAATATCTACAATACCATTGTTTTGAAAGATGTAGTGCAACGGGAAGGATTGCGTAATGTGACACTGTTTGAAAACCTGATGTCATACGTCAGCGACAACGCAGGGCAACTTGTGTCGGCTACGTCATTGTCGAAATATCTCAAATCACAACGAGTGGAATTGACCCCGTTGTCGGCGATAAATTATCTGAAAGCGGCCTCAAACGCATACATCATCAATAAGGTGCCGAGATATGACATACATGGAAAGCGTCTGTTGGAGACAAATGACAAATACTATTTCGAGGACTTGGGGCTGCGCAATATGCTTGCCGGACCCAACCGTACCGGCGACATGGAGAAAGTAATAGAAAACGCCGTCTATCTACACCTCAAAAATCTTGGATACAAGATCAGCGTCGGAACACTTCCCAATGGTGAGATTGACTTCGTTGCCGAAAAAGGCGGCACATCGGTCTATATACAGGTGGCGTATCTCATTGCTGACGACAAGACAATGGAACGGGAGTTCGGAAATCTACTGAAGATACAAGACAACTATCCCAAGTATGTCATATCCATGAATCCGATGTCACGTCCTCAGAACTACGAAGGCATAAAACATCTGACCTTACGACAGTTCCTGATGTCAGACAACTTATAACCAATGGCAGTTCATTTTCGGAACTTTTCTTTTTCGTCCACCACTGTAAGATCCGGCAAAATAAGGCATTTCGCGTTGGAATAAATATTGGACTAAAAAAATCCAGAAAAGTCTAACGGATAGCGAATAACTCACTGATTTTGGGCAAATTTCTTTTCAAAAGTGGGTGTATATAGGACTTAAACAATATGGAGCGGTTCGATATCGAACCGCTCCATATTGTTTGGGAATCCTTTTTCCCCGACAATCGTTGGGATTACTTGCCGGCGATGTGGTCGGAAACTGTGAGCGAAGCGCGACCTTTGGCGCGACGACGAGCCAAAACCTTACGGCCATCTTTGGTAGCCATTCTCTCGCGGAAGCCATGTTTGTTGACTCTGCGACGGTTGGAGGGTTGAAAAGTTCTTTTCATTTTATGATTATTTTAATTTTTTTTCGGTAAAGAATGTGTAGTTCGCATTCGGAGTGCAAAATTAACTAATCATTTTCGAATAGCCAAATTTTAGGAATCAAAAATCAGGTAAAACACAAATTTACGTCATTTTTTATGTTAATTTTCCATGTTGTCCGGCGGTCAGTTTCGGCGTGTGAAAAAAAATTACTAAATTTGCGGCATAATTATAAACATAACAACAGACATAAAAGATATGATGAACGCTCAGGACATCAAGAACGGCACCTGCATCCGTCTCGACGGCCGTCTCTATTTCTGCGTGGAGTTTCTTCACGTAAAGCCCGGAAAGGGAAACACATTCATGCGCACAAAACTAAAAGACGTGGTTGACGGACGCGTGATCGAACGCCGTTTCAACATCGGCGAGAAACTTGAAGACGTACGTGTGGAGCGTCGTCCCTACCAGTATCTTTATGCCGATGGCGAAGACGATATCTTCATGAACAACGAGACTTTCGAGCAGATTCCAATCAGCAAGGATCTCGTGACAGGCGCTGCTTTCATGAAAGAAGGTGACACTGTGGAGGTTGTAAGCGATTCTTCAACCAATACCGTTCTCTATGCAGAAATGCCTATGAAGACGGTTCTCAAGATCACATACACAGAGCCAGGACTTAAAGGCGATACGGCAACAAATACACTCAAGCCGGCTACAGTCGAGACCGGTGCTACCGTAAGAGTGCCTCTCTTCATCAACGAAGGCGAGCTTATCGAGATCGATACCCGCGACGGCAGCTACGTTGGCCGCGTCAAGGCGTAACACCTGCATAGCGACTCATGAAAGAGGCAAAGGAGATATTGTTTTCAATTATCGTGCCTGTGTATAACAGGCGTGAAGAGGTTGCTGACCTCCTCCGAAGCCTTGAATGCCAGACCGACAAAGGATTCGAGATAATACTTGTCGAGGATGGCTCAACCCAGCTTTCACTTCCCGATGGCAAAGGTCCGGAGGGGCTGAGGCTCAAATATTGGAAAAAATCTAACGAAGGGCGCAGCATCGCCCGGAATTACGGAATAGCCGGAGCCGACGGAGACTTTTTTGTCTTTGTCGACTCCGACTGCATTTTACCCCCCGGCTATATTGCCGGACTCAGAAAAAGCATCGCGGAGAATCCTGTTGACTGTTTCGGAGGTCCGGATGCCGCCCATGATTCATTCTCGGATACGCAGAAAGCGATAAATTACGCAATGACCTCATTCCTTACCACCGGCGGTATACGCGGCGGCAAAGTCTCGATGGAGAAATTCACTCCGCGCACCTTCAATATGGGCTTCTCCCGCGAGGTCTATGAAAAGGTCGGTGGCTTCCGGGAGATGTTCAGTGAAGATATAGACATGAGTACGCGCATACGTAACGCCGGATTCAGAATCTCTCTCTATCCTGATGTCTATGTCTATCACAAAAGGCGTGTGGACATGAAGAAATTCTGGAAGCAGGTCCATGTATTCGGCATGTCTCGAATAACTCTTGAATTGCTTTATCCCGGTTCCATGAAGCTTGTGCATTGGCTGCCCGCCGTGTTCACGACAGGCGCGGCACTTCTTGTCATAGGCTCTTTTTTCTGCAAATGGCTATTGTTGCCTTTGTTGCTCTATATAATCGCATTGTGGATCGGTGGCATTATCGCCACGCGTAGTCTGAAAATAGCCTCGATGGGTGTAGGCGCCGCGATGGTGCAGCTTACAGGTTATGGCAGCGGTTTTATAAAGGCATACTTTTCCAAGATAATACTTGGCAAAGGACGCGATGTTTCCAAGGAAATTGAAATCAGAAAGGGAAGCAATGAAGGATTATGATTCGTCATGTCCGGTGGCGCATACGCTAACCGTCAAGGAGATGTCGCCGGATGACCAGCCGCGGGAGCGCGCGTTGAAGCATGGTTGCAAAGTGCTTCCGACAGCCGATCTCTGGGCTATTGTCCTTCGCACGGGACTCCCCGGCAAACCTATCACGGAAATGTGCAGGGATCTGATGCGTTCCTGCGACAACAAGCTCTTCAACCTCGAAAGAATGGAGCGCGGCAGCTTTATGAAAGTCAAAGGAATCGGCACTACAAAAGCCCTTCAGATCGAAGCTGTCATGGAGCTTATACGCCGTTATTGCGGCGAGACGGTAGGAAATCGCGTGAAAATCGGTTGCTCCCGCGATGTATATGATGTAATGCGCCATGAAATCGGCAATCTTCCGCATGAGGAGATATGGGCGATATATCTGAATCGCCGAAATGAAATAATCTCAAAAGAGAAGATGACCCGCGGGAGTGCGGTCGCTTCGGTCTTCGATCTTAAAAAGATAATAAAAGAGGCATTGCTGCGCGATGCGCAAGGTGTGATGCTGTGTCACAACCATCCTTCGGGCAATACGATGCCGAGTGTGGACGATGACCGTATTACGGAGAAACTCCGCAAAGGATGCGAGTCAATGGATCTAAGGTTTCTCGACCATCTTATAATCACGGCTTCCGGTTTTTATTCATATCGGGATCAAGGCAGGTTCTGAATCATCAGTCTTTTGCGGATACGCTCTGCTTCCGGTGAGTTAAGAACCTTGTTGACGCTGTCGGGCATCGCCGTTTCTGGCTTGTATCCGGCTTTCAGTAGAAATTTCCTGAACAGTATTCTGCGTAGATGCATGTCTATGTCCGGTTCGGTTATGTCTCCGCGTTCCATTGCGGCAATTATGTTTTTAATCTCCCGCCGCGTGTCTTTGGGCGCAAGAATAATATCTGCACCCGCTTCCACAGCCTTGTCTGCGCCATATCCTTCGGCACCAAGCATGTTCATGGCGTCTGTCAGCACGAGTCCGTCAAATCCGAGGTCTGTTCTGAGCAGGTCTGTGATTACGGGGCGCGATACAGCAGCGGGGAGCATCTGAGGGTCAATCGCAGGAAACGCGAGATGTCCGATCATGATTCCTGACAACTGTTGTTCGATATATCTGCGGAAGGGCTGGAGATCTACGCTGTCGAGACTCTGCAGACTGCGGTCGATATTCGCTTTCATGCGGTGGGTGTCCACGCTTGCGGCTCCGTGTCCGGGAAAATGTTTTGCGACACTCATCACATTTCCGCTTTCCAGTCCGCGTGCATATGATATGGAGAGAACAGAGACACGATCCGGATCCGGACCGAATGATCTTCTGCCGATGTAGGTTCCCTCTGTAGTGATGTCAAGCACCGGACCGAGAACCATGTTTATTCCTATTCTGCGACACTCTCTCGCCATTTCTCTTCCGTATTCGTATAATGTTTCCTCATCCGCGTCTTCGGAAATTCTTGAGTTTACCGGAAACTCCGGCGCGTCTTTCAGTCTCATGGCGAGTCCCCATTCGGCATCGATCGCGATAAACGGAGGTGTCTCGCACCAGTGTGCGAGAGAGTCGGCTATAATCGCCGCCGATCTCGTGTCTCCTTTCAGCAGAATCAGTCCTCCTACACCGATATGGGCATATTCGCGTATCCGCGCCAGAGTGTATGGATCAGACGAAGCATAGACGGCTGGCATAAAAAGCTGCGCCGCTTTCCGCTCCGGATTCATTGTCCGGATGACGGAGTCGGCGCAGCTGTATGCGGATTTGGTAAGATCGCTTTTTTCGACGGGTGCGATCTGTTTCTGCTCTTCCTGTTGCCGTTTCGCAGTGCATCCGCTTCCCGAAAGAAGCAGAGCCGTTATTGCCGGAACTGCAAGCAAGAGCTTTTTCATGATTCAGTTATTGTTACGGTTGGTTCTTTTCGCTCAGAAACCGGTCGATTTCAATTTTCACATTCTCAACAAATCTGCTTTCCGGATCCGAGCTTACAGGAATTCCGAGTTCAGTGAGGTGTTTGAGGTATCCGAGCACATATACGCACATTTCATGTTTACTCTGCCATAGCATGCGGTTGTTTGCCATGGACACAAGGTCATCGTTGCCGTTTGCCACATAGTCGATGGTTGCCAGTGTGTACATTTTTTCCGGATTCATCTCCTCTCCATCGATAATCACCTTCTGCAGATTTCCTTTCCCGTCGGTGACAACGCGTATGTTGGCACTTACCGCCTCACCCCCCTTGGCGGTTGCGATCTTAAGTGCGTTTATAATGTCCTTCCCCTTGATTTCTATGATTGTCATATGGTTTGAGAACGGGAATGTAGACAGGATCTGACCTTCTGTCACAGCACCTTTCTTCATCGGCTGGCGTATTCCTCCGACATTCATTATCGACAGATCTATCTGCGGGAAATCACCTTTTGCCGAACGGATGCTGTCGGCTATATGTCTTCCGAAATCCAGACCGAAATCAGCTGTCCAGTTCGGGTAGGCACCGGTGCGTCCGCTGTTCGACATATCCTGTAGGCTCCACGCCACGATGTTGGAGTTTACCGAATCAACGGCGTGTTTGAAAGGCGCAAGGAAACGCTCGATATTCTTGTCGTATGCATCGGGTGAGAAGCGGTCGGTCACCGGGATATACTCGTAATCGAACTTCCGGTCCTTTATGTCGTCAAGGTCGATATTGATATATCCTACATTACGGCCGTATTTCCCTGTCTGTGTCACCAGCACGGGCTTGCCGACGGCATTGTTGATCCAGTATGGTGTCGCTTCGGGAGTGGCGGGGTCTACAAACGTATGTGAATGACCGCCAATTATAATGTCTATATCCTTGCTGCGGCGCGCCATTTCCATATCTGAGGCTTTGCCGGGAATAGCTTCGTACCCGATGTGTGTCACAGCCACAACGAGGTCGCATTTTTCTTTGTCGCGCAACATTGCCGCAGTTTTGTTGGCTGTCTCGATGGCATCGTAATATTTCATTCCTTCGTAGTTCTCTTTCGATATAAGACTTTCAGGATCTACATTTATGCCGAAGAAACCGATTTTCTTTTTCCCGACTTTCTTGATTACATATGGCTTGAACAGTCCCCTGGCAGGGGTCTTGCTGAAATCGTAGTTTGCCGAGAGGCATGTGGCTTTTACATCTTTCCAATATTTGGCAAGTTCCTCAAGTCCGTTGTCAAATTCATGGTTTCCGAGAATCCTGATGTCATAATCCATCATGTTGAAAATCGGGTATTCCACGTCACCCTTGAAATATTTGAAATAGAGTGTTCCCTGAACCATGTCGCCGGCATCGACGAGTATCACATTCTTTTCCGCCTTGCGCACGGAGTCTATGATGGCTTTGCGCGGGAGTATTCCACCGCGTCCGTTATTGTCGAAATCAATGTTTGAATGGGTGTCGTTGGTCGTGAGGATCACAAGGTTTTCTGCGGAAGACGCGAATACGCCTGCCGTCAGAAGGAAGAGTGATATAAAAGCTTTCTTCATAGAATTTTGAAATTTATGACTTCGCTTTAAGTTGAAAATATTAGGGTCTTTAAAGACTTTAAAGACTTTAGGGTCTTTAGGGTCTTTAAGGACTTTAGGGACTTTAAGGACTTTAGGGACTTTAAGGACTTTAGGGACTTTAAGGTCTTTAGGGTCTTTAGGGTCTTTAAGGACTTTAGGGACTTTAAGGACTTTAGGGTCTTTAAGGACTTTAAGGACTTTAGGGACTTTAAGGTCTTTAGGGTCTTTAGGGTCTTTAAGGACTTTAGGGACTTTAAGGACTTTAGGGTCTTTAAGGACTTTAAGGACTTTAGGGACTTTAAGGACTTTAGGGACTTTAAGGTCTTTAAGGACTTTAGGGTCTTTAAGGACTTTAAGGACTTTAAGGTCTTTAAGGACTTTTAGAGACCTTAAAGACCTTAAATATTATTGAATCAAGTTTTGGGTTTAATATGAGATCAAGTCTTCTCCGGTCATGTCTTTAGGCTGGGGAAGCTCCATGAGTTTGAGCAGAGATGGAGCCACGTCTGCCAGAATGCCGTTTTTCACCTTGGCGTCTTTGTGTGAGCCGATGTAGATGAAAGGCACTGGGTTCAGAGAGTGTGCCGTGTTCGGGGAGCCGTCTTCGTTGAGAGCGTGGTCGGCGTTGCCGTGGTCAGCGATGATGATGGTCTCATAGCCATGTTTCTTGGCTGCTTCCACTGTTTTCTCAACGCATTTGTCGAGAGTGGCGATCGCTTTCTCGATAGCTGAATACACACCTGTGTGTCCCACCATATCGCCGTTGGCGAAGTTCACGACGATAAAGTCGTATTTCTCGCTGTCGATCTGCTCTACGAGTTTGTCGGTCACTTCCGGCGCGCTCATTTCCGGCTGCAGGTCATAGGTGGCGACCTTCGGCGAGGGCACAAGAATGCGGTCTTCGCCGGGGAACGGTTCCTCCTTGCCTCCGTTGAAGAAGAATGTAACGTGTGCGTATTTTTCAGTCTCCGCTATGTGAAGCTGTTTCTTTCCTTCTCTTGAAAGGAATTCACCTAAAGTGTCTGGCACATCCGATTTGGTGAAGAGGATATGCACGCCTTTGAAAGAATCGTCATAGGGAGTCATGCAGTAATACTGAAGATCCGGTATCGGATTCATTCCGTCTTCGGAATGCTGGGTGAGCACTGTGGTAAGTTCCTTTGCGCGGTCATTGCGGTAATTGAAGAAAATCACCACATGTCCTGCGCCTATGCGGCCGTCTACACGGTCGTTGACTATAGGCTTGATAAATTCGTCGGTAACGCCCTCTGTGTATGATTCCTCAACAGCCTTGACCATATTGTCGGCGTGTTTACCTTCACCGTAAACGAGCAGGTTGTAGGCGTCTTTTATGCGTTCCCAGCGGTGGTCACGGTCCATTGCGTAGTAGCGGCCCACGACACTCGCGATTGTTCCGGTGCTTTGTTTGCAGTGATCCTGGATTTCCTGAAGGAATCCTGCACCGCTTTTGGGGTCAGTGTCACGACCGTCCATGAAGGCGTGGATGAACACCTTGTCCAGACCATAAGCCTTTGCTGTGTCGCAAAGAGCGTAGAGATGACCTAAAGAGGAATGCACGCCGCCGGCAGATGCCAGACCCATGAAGTGGATAGGCACACCGTTTTTCTGGGCATATGTGAATGCGTTCTTGATTTCCTGATTCTCTGCGAATGAACCGTCTGCTATGGCGCGGTTGATTTTTACGAGATCCTGATAGACCACGCGTCCTGCACCGATGTTGAGGTGTCCGACCTCGGAGTTGCCCATCTGTCCGTCAGGCAGACCTACGTTTTCTCCGCTTGCCTGAAGCTGGGAATGGGGATATTCAGCCACGAGGCTGTCCATGTAGGGAGTGGGAGTGTTGAAGATGACATCGTCTTTCTTGTGGTCACCGATGCCGTATCCGTCGAGGATAATCAGTAATGCTTTTTTAGACATGATATATAGTTTTCTTTTCTTACTTTCCGACCCATATGCGGGCATGACGGGAGAGTATGAGAACCCTCCTTGAGATATAACGCAAAATTAGCTATTTTTTCTCAAAATAACAACCCGCCCTGAAAAAGGACGGGTTGCATATTCGTTTTTTTTACCGGGGAGAAAATTAGTTGTTCTCCTTGTTTTTCTTGACATAGCGCTCTTTGATGCGTGCTTTCTTACCTGTGAGGTTGCGGAGGTAATAAAGTTTGGCACGGCGCACTTTGCCGTATTTCATAACTGTGATTGACTCGATGAAAGGAGATTCCATCGGGAAGATACGCTCAACGCCGATACCGTCTGAAATCTTGCGTACAGTGAAACGCTTCTTGTCGCCCTGACCGTTGATTTTGATCACGACACCGCGATACTGCTGGATACGCTCCTTGTTACCCTCTTTGATACGATATGCCACAGTCACTGTGTCGCCGGGGCCGAATGAGTCGAATTCTTTCTTGGGAGTGGCAAATGCCTCCTCTGCAATTTTGATTAAATCCATTTTTGTTATGACGTTTAAATTATTTGCAATATAAATAAGCTTCTTTCAGGGAAGCGGGGGACAACCCCTTGAAATAACCCTTTGCAGGGTTATTCTTTATCCCGTCTTATCAGAGATTGCAAAACCGACTGCAAAATTACAACTTATTTTTTAATTATGAAAGTTTTTTGTTAATTTCGCTAAAGTTTCTGTCCGGACTTCTGATATCGGAGACTGATCATTATGTATGTCTCTCGGCAATGAGTTGCCAAATAGGCATAGGACCTGCCGGATGTGCAAAGTGAAAGTGTGGAAACAGAATAAATTTAAGAGGAATAAATCAATGAATCCGCATATAACACCTTCAATAAATGCAGGGGGGCGTCTGCTTTCTTTTGACGTGCCGAAAGTGATGGGAATTTTGAACGTGACTCCCGACAGCTTCTACAGCGGCAGCCGTGTTTCGGGCAGCAAGGCGATTGCGGAACGCGTGGCAGGCATGCGTGAGGAGGGTGCGGACATTCTGGATATCGGAGGTTATTCTTCGCGTCCCGGAGCGGAAGAAGTCTCGCCGGAAGAGGAATACTCCCGTCTTGCCTCCGGTCTTGAGGTCGTTCGTTCCGTCTGGCAGGAGGCTATAGTGTCGGTAGATACTTTCCGCGCCGAGGTTGCACGGCGCTGTGTCGAGGAGTGGGGAGTCAGTATTGTCAATGATATTGGAGGCGGCACTCTTGACCCGGTGATGTGGGACACTGTGGCTGATCTGAGGGTGGCATATGTCCTGATGCATATGCGGGGAACGCCGAAGACAATGGGAACTCTGACCGATTACAATGATGTTTCTGCAGACACATTGACAGATCTTGCGTTCAGGATTTCCGAGCTGCGTTCGAAAGGTGTGTCGGATGTGATAATAGACCCCGGTTTCGGATTTGCCAAGACCGTGGAGCAGAATTACCGTCTTCTTGCCGATCTTCGCGAGTTCCGGATTACCGGTGCTCCCGTGCTTGCCGGAATCTCAAGGAAAACCATGATATGGAAGCCTTTGGGTATCACGCCGGCGGAGGCTGCCAACGGCACAACGGCACTCAACACGGTTGCCTTGCTCAATGGCGCGGACATTCTGCGTGTGCATGATGTCCGCAATGCCGTAGAGACAGTGAAGCTCATGGAACTGCTAAAAAACGATAAATAATGCTTTCTTTCGGAATCAAGGATATAGTTGATATATTGATAGTGGCGCTGATGCTCTACTATCTCTACAGGCTGATGAAAAACAGCGGCACTCTGTCGCTCTTCTATGGCGTTCTTGCCTTTATCGCCATCTGGGTGATCTCTTTCGAGATATTCAACATGCGCCTCACCGGCACAATAGTCGACAAGTTCATGAGCATAGGTCTCATTGTTCTTGTGATTCTGTTTCAGGATCAGATCAAACGTTTCCTTATAGATATCGGCAGCCGTGGAAGATGGACAGTGTTCCGGAAGTTGTTCCGTCATCATGAGGATAACGAGGAGCAGGAGCATTCGCGTGTTATGAGTGTTGTCTATGCCTGCATGTCTATGGCGAAATCGAAGACAGGCGCGCTGATTGTTTTCCAGCGCAAGGTGCCTCTTGCGGATTATGAGAACACCGGCGATATTATCGACGCGGATATCAACGTGCGTCTGATAGAGAACATCTTTTTCAAGAACTCACCGCTGCACGACGGTGCGATGATAATAGCCGACCGTCGCATCAAGTCAGTAGGCTGCATCCTTCCGGTGAGCCACGACATGAATATTCCGAAGAGCCTCGGTCTGCGTCATCGTGCGGCTTTGGGTATGAGTCAGGTCACTGATGCCATCTGTGTCATAGTCAGCGAAGAGACAGGGGGGATCTCCGTTGCCCGCGATGGCTCGCTCAGCGTGAAAATCTCCCCGATGGATCTTGAGCATATCCTCTCTTCCGCCTTGAAATGACAGACTCCGCCTTGAAATGACAGACTCCGCCTTGAAATGACCTGCAAGTGTCGTTAAGTCGACCGGTATCTGTCAGAATGGCACCGGACTTTCTCCCGGTCCCGGCATTATGTCGGGCATCGGTGAAGAGAATGAATTGCCGGAAGAGGGTCCGAATGTAAAGCCGTCGGTGCCGAAAGAGTCTCCCCCCGGTTTTTCTTCATTCGATTCGGAATTCATTCTTGATTCGAGACGGCGCGTGGTGTTTACCTCGTCAAGAGTCTCGCGCATCATCTGATAACCCTCCTCCCAGTTTTCGAATCTTGCGAATTTAGATACGAAACGGAGGTCGACAGTACCAACCGCACCGCTTCGGTGCTTGGCGATGATAAGCTCCGCCTTGCCTCGGATGTCGTTTCCTTCGGCATCTTCCGTGCTTCTTGTGTAATATTCCGGACGGTGGATAAAGCATACCATATCCGCATCCTGCTCGATGGCTCCGGATTCACGGAGGTCTGAGAGTACAGGGCGTTTGTCTTCGCGTGTTTCTGTGCTTCGGTTAAGCTGCGAGAGTGCGATAATCGGTATATTAAGCTCCTTGGCGAGTGCCTTCAGAGATCGGGATATTGTGGACACCTCCTGCTCGCGGCTTCCGAATTTCATGCCGGTGGCGTTCATAAGCTGGAGGTAGTCGATCATTATCATTTTCACACCGTGTTCCCTTACGAGTCTTCTTGCCTTGGTGCGCAGCTCGGTTATTGAGAGTCCCGGCGTCTCGTCAAGATAGAGTGGTGCGCCATAGACTCCACGGAGACGTGTGTTCAGGCGATTCCATTCCTCGTCGGTAAGGTTACCTGCTTTGATTTTCTCACCCTCAAGGTCCGCCACGTTACTGAGCAAACGTTTAAGAAGTTGCACATTAGCCATCTCAAGGGTGAATATGGCAATCGGAATGCTGTAGTCTACCGACATGTTTTTTGCCATCGAGAGCACAAACGCGGTCTTACCCATTGCCGGACGTGCGGCGATGATGATAAGGTCTGACGCCTGCCATCCTGAAGTCATCTTGTCGAGACCGTGGTATCCTGTCTGAAGTCCGGAGAGTCCGCTTTCGGCATTGGCGGCTGTCTGTATCTGTTCTATGGCAAGGTTGATGACCGGGTCGATCTGTGTGACTTCTCTCTTAAGGTGAGTCTGGGAGATCTCAAAAAGCTGTCCTTCCGCCGCCTGCAGGAGATCATCGACGTCATTGCTCTCGTCGAAAGCGTCAGCTTCGATTTTCGAGGCAAAGGATATAAGGCGTCTCGCAAGATATTTCTGGGCAATTATCTTGGCATGATATTCGATATTTGCCGCCGAATAGACGCGTGCGGTAAGTTCCGTTATATGCACCGCGCCGCCTACATTCTCAAGCTCGCCGTTCTGGCGAAGCTGTTCTGTCACGGTCATCATGTCGATGGGACGCTGGTTGAAACCGAGCGTGCATATCGCGTCATATATCTTGGCGTTGACAGGATCGTAGAAAGCGTCAGGTGTGAGAATGTCACTTACGTTCATGTATGCGTCCTTCTCAAGCATAAGGGCACCTATCACAACCTCTTCAAGGTCCGTGTCGCGAGGAGGAAGTTTTCCGGTGGGATCCTGGCGGATCGGTTCGTATGCGGGTCTTTTCTTATATTTTTGTTGTTGTTCGGGCATAATTATGTATGATATATATTAAACGGTTTCTACATATCAAAGTGTTTTATCGGCTACATTATCACAAGGCGTTTATGCCTAAGGCAAGAGTCAGCCACAGCGACAGTGCGAACATCAGCATCGCCGTCTGTCCGAGCACGGGATTCAGCTGAGAACCTTCGAGATGAGTCAGTTTCACCCATAGCATATAGTGCAGGTTGGCATAGAGCAGCGCGCCTGCCTGCCAGACCAAAGGCATCCGTGAGATAGTGGCAATGACGATGAGCACCGTAGCGATTATTCCGTTGATGAAATATACCTTCCCCATGACTCCTCTTCCAAAAATCACGGCTGTTGTCTTTTTGTTGACAGCCCTGTCGTCATCGGCGTCACGGTAGTTGTTTACGATAAGCACATTTGCTCCCATCAGTCCTATTGCCACCGACACCGGAAGCGCTACAGGCAGTGTCATCCAGGACTGAGCCTGCACATAAGCCGTCAGAGTAACCGGCACTATGCCGAAAAAGATAATCACCGCCACTTCTCCGAGACCGTGGTGTGACAGAGGCAAAGGGCCAGCCGAATATGCCATCGCGAAGACAGCTATTGCCGCCCCTGCGGCAATAAGCCACCAGCCGCTCCAGATGATGAGCGTACATCCTACGGCACATGCGAATGCCAGCAATGCGAAAGTGGCGGCAAGCATGGCGCGAGGCGAAATATCACCTTCTGTCACACCCCGACGGAAACCTTCGCGTCCCTTGCGGTCGAGTCCATTTTTGAAATCGAAGTATTCGTTGGCGAAATTCGATGCAATCTGCGCCATGACGGCGAAAAGAAGGCATATGGTAAACGGAAGCGGTCTGAAGCAATGGTAATATGCTGCGCATCCCCCGCCGGCAACGACGCCGGCAACGGAAACCGGGAGTGTCCGGAGTCTCATTGCCTCTATCCAAGCTTTTGCTTTGCGGCTCATTTACAGTTATTCTCTATATAGTTTATGAAACGGGAAGACACATCTTCCATTCTTTTGTAATCGATAAGGTCGTTGACAATATCCGGAAGCGCGGCGTAACCGTGTTGAAGTCCGGCGAGTCCCATGGCAAGCGCGGCGTTGGTGTCGGCGTCACCTCCGGCATCTACGATACGGTACAGCACTTCCTCGGCGGAATTGCAATGCCATATCGCCCACAGCGCGGAAGCCATCGTCTTTCTTGCGAACCACAAGGAATTCTCGTCATCAATCTCCAAATCCTCAAACTCTCCCTCATGCGCTATCTCAAGATATTTGAGGGTGCGCGGATCTATCATGTTTGCGATTTCCACCAGTTGCGCGTAATCGGCTGGCTTCCCGGTGCACAGGAGGGAGTCTGCCATGACTGCTATGATCGCGCTGCATGCGCTGCAACGTGTGTCGTCATGAGTGATTGCGGAAATATCCACGGCATTGTCTGTCAGATGGGGATTTCCCAGCATCCCGATTACCACAGCACGCAGCAAAGCTTCGTTCGATGCCCTGTATACACCGTTGTTTTTCCATATTCTGTGTGTCACCTCCTTCGGGTGCTCCGCCCAGTCCTCATTCGCAAAAAGTGAGTGGTAGAAATCCGTCATGTCTGCCGGATTCTCCGTGCCCCATTTTTTCAGTCTTGCCGCGAAATCATTCAGATGCAGTTTTCCTTTCTCCATTATAGATTCGGCAAGCATGACCACGATATGAGTGTCGTTGGTCCATTCTCCGCGTTTCCACAAGCATCTGTGACCATCGCGTATAATCTGCGAGAAGTGTCTCAACCCCCCGGGATAATAATATTTTACTTCCTCGGCAGACATGAATTCAGTTCCGAGTCCGAGCGCGTCTCCAAGCGCTATGCCGAAAAACGCCCCTTTTATTCTGTCTCTAAAGTTCATTAAGATTCAGATAAGTCCATTAAGATAAAACAGTTCCTAAGATCATCTGCGCAATTTCTTGAAAAATGTCTGCATCAGTTCCCGGCATTCATCCTCAAGAACACCAGATGTTATTTCAGTTTTCGGATGTATCGGTGAACGTCCGGGTGAATAGTAGGAGAAGAAACCGCGTTTTGTATCAGCCGCTCCATATACGATGCGGCCTATCTGGCTCCAGCCCAGTGCGCCGGCACACATGGGGCATGGCTCCACCGTGACGTAGAGCGTGCAGTCGGGAAGATATTTCCCGCCCAGATACTCCGCAGCCGAAGTGATCGCCTGCATTTCCGCGTGAGCGGTCACATCGTTCAGAGCCTCCGTGCGGTTGTGCGCCCGGGCAATTATCTTGCCGTTTACGGTTATCACCGCCCCGATTGGGATTTCTCCCGCCTCATATGCCTCTGCTGCCTCGGCAAGTGCAATTCTCATGTAATATTCATCGGTCTGTCCTAACATGTTCAGGATTCTTTTTCGAGATTGTTTTTGATAAGTTCAGCAATGTCTGCCATCAGCCAGCGTGGGGTAGATGTGGCTCCGCATATCCCTATCGAGTCCGCACCCTCAAGAAGACTCATGTCCAGCCCTGAACCGTCACTCACGAGATATGACCTCGCGTTTACTTTGCGGCATTCCTCGAAAAGTACCTTGCCGTTGGAACTTTTGGCTCCGCTGACAAAGACAATGGCATCATGGGATGCGGCGAACTCGCGTAGCTTGGAGAGACGGTTGGCGACTTGCCGGCATATAGTGTCGAAATATTCGAAACCTCCGGTCTGTTTTCTCGCTTTGATTTCTTCAACTATATGACGGAAACCGTCGAGAGATTTTGTTGTCTGTGAATAAAGCAGAATATCACGCGAAAGATCTATGGAATCGAGATCGTCTGCATTCTGTATCACTATCGCTTCTCCGTTTGTCTGCCCAACAAGACCGTTGACTTCTGCGTGCCCCTCTTTGCCGTAGATAAGAATAAGAGGCATTTCTGTCGTCTCGCCCGATTCACGGCGGCGAAGGTTTTCCGCATACGCCTCCTTGATGCGTCGTTGCAGCTGAAGCACCACGGGGCATGTGGCGTCTATGACCCGGATGTTGTTCTCTTCGGCAACAGAATAGGTTGAAGGCGGCTCGCCGTGAGCCCTCAGCAGCACCGTGGCGTCTTTCAGTGTCCTGAGTTCAGCATGCGTGATTGTCATCAGACCGCGCACGCGGAGACGTTCAACTTCCGAGGCGTTGTGCACGATATCACCCAGGCAATACAGAGTCCCGGACTTCTCAAGCTGTTCTTCGGCTTTCTCTATCGCGGTGACGACACCGAAACAGAACCCCGAATTGTCATCTACTTCTATCCTCATACAGTCTAAGCAGCCAGTCCATCTGTTGTGGGATCGTCATGTTGTCATTGTCAAGGAGAACTGCATCATCCGCCTTCCGCAGAGGTGATTCTTTTCTTGTGGTGTCGATATGATCCCGCTCTTTAATATTTTCGAGCACCTCCTCATATGTGACTTTTTCTCCTTTCTCCGTCAGTTCCTTGACGCGACGGCGAGCTCGTTCCTCTGCCGAGGCGTTTACGAACACTTTCATCTCGGCATCGGGGAAAACTGTGGTTCCAATGTCTCGTCCGTCCATCACGATCCCTTTGTCTCTGCCATATTCCTGTTGTATGGCGGTAAGTCTGTGACGCACTTCCGGAATCACGGCAACCGGACTTACAAGAGAACTGACCTTCATGTCGCGTATCTCTTTCTCCACATCCTCTCCGTTGAGCAGTGTATGCTGTGTGCCGTCAGCTCCGGCAGGTGTGAATGAAATTCCGATTTCGGGAAGAGATCTTACAAGAGCCTCGGTGTCCACACCGCTGTCTGTATCGGCGATGCCGTGTCGTATCGCATATAATGTTACGGCACGGTACATCGCTCCGGAATCTACATATACATATCCGATACGGCGCGCAAGATCACGCGCCATAGTGGATTTGCCTGACGATGAATACCCGTCGATTGCTATGATTATTTTTTTCATTTTTCACTTTTCTTTCTTGCCGCCGTTTTCTTTGTAGCTGCGGCAGTCTCTTTTTTTGTTGCCTTTGTTGTCTTCCTTGTTCCTGCAGGTTTGTTTTTTACCATTCTGAGCACCTGCGCTGTTCTTGCGGGCAGATAGAGCTTGAGCCACCCTTTCCCTGAAGGTGAATACAAGGGGTCGGGTTGTGTGAAGTGGTGTATCGAGTCATCGATATTGCCGAAACCTCCGAACCCCGCGGCATCGCTGTCAAGCACGACTTCGTATTCTCCGGCAGGAGCGAGGAATCCGTAATCGCTGAAAGATTTTACAGGACTCCAGTTGAACACGAATATCAGCTCGCCGCGGCGGAATGCAAGCACTTGGTCGTCATCTTTCTCCCAGAGCTTTTCCACCGGCAGTGCCTGGAAATTAAAATGTTTCGAGACAAGTTCCACCATCGCATTGTCGAATGCGTTGAGATATTTGTATTTCAGATCTTCACGGTCAACAAGATCCCACTGTCTGCGTGCGTATTTGTAGCTCCATCCGTTTCCTTCACGTGGGAAGTCGATCCATTCGGGATGTCCGAACTCATTTCCCATGAAATTGAGATATCCGCCGTTGATGGAAGCCAAAGTCACGAGTCGTATCATTTTATGCAACGCCATTCCGCGACCTACTGTGCCGTCGGTGTCGTCAGCCATCATGTGCCAGTACATCTCCTTGTCGATAAGGCGGAAAATGATTGTCTTGTCACCTACGAGTGCCTGGTCATGGCTTTCACAGTAGGAAATCGTCTTCTCGTCGGCACGCCGGTTCGTCAGCTCCCAGAATATGGATGTCGGATGCCAGTCTTCGTCTTTCTTCTCCTTGATCATTTTAATCCAGTAATCCGGTATGCCCATCGCCATGCGATAGTCGAACCCTAAGCCTCCTTCTTCAAACTTCACGGCGAGACCTGGCATTCCGCTCATCTCTTCAGCAATTGTGATTGCCTTGGGATTGATTTCGTGGATCAGTATATTCGCAAGCGAAAGGTAGACGATGGCGTTGATGTCTTCGTTTCCGTCATAATAATCGTCGTAGCTTCCGAAAGCCTTTCCCAGACCGTGGTTGTAATACAGCATTGATGTGACTCCGTCGAAGCGGAACCCGTCGAATTTGTATTCCTCAAGCCAGAACTTGCAGTTCGACAGCAGGAAATGAATGACGGAGTTTTTGCCGTAGTCAAAGCAAAGCGAGTCCCATGCCGGATGTTCGCGTCGCCAGTCACCATAGAAATACAGGTCATGAGAACCATCGAGTCTGCCCAGCCCTTCCACTTCGTTTTTCACAGCATGTGAATGTACGATGTCCATTATCACTGCTATTCCCCTTTGGTGCGCGTCATCGATAAGGCGTTTGAGGTCATCGGGTGTGCCGAAGCGGGAGGATGCGGCGTAGAAGCTGCTGACGTGATATCCGAAAGACCCGTAATACGGGTGTTCCTGGATCGCCATTATCTGGATCGCGTTATATCCGTCGGCAGCGATGCGGGGAAGTGTCTTGGTGCGGAACTCCTCGTATGTGCCGACCTTCTCCTCTTCCTGTGCCATGCCTATGTGGCATTCATAAATAAGAAGAGGTTTTGTGTCGGGATTGAATTTCTTTATCTTGAATTTGTAAGGCATCTCCGGCGCGTAGACTTCTGCAGAGAAAATATGGGTGTCCGGATCCTGTACCACTCGTGTTGCATACGCCGGGATTCTCTCGCCGCTTCCGCCTTCCCATTCGACTCTCATTTTATAAAGGTCGCCGTTCCGGATGAAATCGGCAGGGAAATGCGCTTCCCAGACTCCTCCTCCGATAGGGGAGAGTGAATAGCGCTCGTCATCTTTCCAGTCGGAGAATGTCCCGATGAGCCATATCTGTGTCGCGTTCGGTGCGTATTCACGGAAGATCCATTCGCCGTTTTTCTCACGATGAAGGCCGAAATATTTATAAGCGTTGGCGAACTGGGAGAGAGAGCCGCCGGTTTCTGCGGTCAGTTCCTCCATTTTTCGGATCACGTCTTCGTGGCGTCCTGTTATGGCTTCGGCATAAGGCTCAAGCCACGGGTCATTGCGAAGAATCTCAAGTTTCTTTTCCATATCTATCGGGTTATATTTTCAAATTGGTCATCGTCTGCAAGAAGACAATGTCTTACGGCATTGCGTAGAGTGTCGGCGTCTTTGCCGCCTTGCCTCAGCGCGTCAAGCACGCCGTTTACATATTCATCTCGCGAACGGTAGCCTAAAAGCTGATGCACGCCCGAATCGGGAAGCATCGGTTTGTGGTTGAATACTTTGAGTATGGCATCATAATCGTTGTCGCGTACCATTGCCGCGAACTGCTCCCGGAGCCGGTTGTAGTTTCTTCTCGGTTCCAGTTTGAATACGAGTGATTTAAGATGGGTTTCAAGTGCTGTGATGCAGGAGAAGCGGGCGTCGATCTTGCATTCAACATCCCGTTTTACCTTGTGTCTGACATGTTGCAGAGCCTGCTGGTCGGCTTTCTGTTTAAAAGTGTGTATCACCTCTTTTTTCACACGTCTCACAATCTTTTCCGCATCGCGTCCGCGTCGGCGCGCCATCACTCTGATAACGCTTTCGAGGAGGAAGATGTTTTCAACTTCCGCCACTTCCGGCACCATGATTTCTTTCTTGCGTAGATAACCTACTTCTATGTCGGTTCGCCTGTCGCGGTCAACGATTCCGCGGCTGCGCAGATGATGCATGCTCTTTAGGTCATTGAACGTGCGGGTGGTCTCTATAACCTTGTCGCAAGAGCCGAGAGGGCGCACGTTCCAGTCGCGGAATACGAGCGAATAGAGCTTGAAATCTATGCTGTGCTGCGTGTCACCCTCTATGAAAATCACCGGCTTGCGGCTGCCTGCCAGTTCAAGGAATATATCTTCGTTGAGCGGCGTGTCGCGGATTATCTCGTAGTTCCATACACTCTGTTTGGAATCGAAGCTTTTGACCCATATACAGGTGCTGTTGTTGCGGGAACTTACGAAATCAATGTCGACGGAATCGTATACGAACGTGCAGTCGGGGCGCAACGACTCGATTGAATCCCAAAGCGACGAGATAAGCGAAGGGTGGATGAACAGCGAGGGAGAGTCTATGAATATCACCGCATCCGGCATGGCGTAGAGCACGGCGGCGATATAATAGAGCACAGTTTTCTCACCCTGGCTGAGAGAGGATACAGTGATAAGGTCATCTCCCGCCTGGGTGGCGAACATCAGGGAGCCTTTGTTGCGCATTATCCTGTTGCCGGGGAAGTTCTGCTCCCAGAGTCTTTTGATAATGTCGAGTTTGGTGGTCTGCAGCTTGATGCGTTTGCCGGCACCTATCTCCCTGTCTTTGAGTTCGAGGAGATATTCCAGCTCGTCGGCGAAGACCATGTATATGAGTTTGTCAAGTTCGCTTACTGCATCGGTGCGCATGTAGGTGTGGCGCGAAGCCGCCTTGCGGTACAGGCTGTCGACCGATCCCTCCTTGTGCGATTCTTCCCGTTCGGGGAACGATGCCGACAGTGCCGACAGACAATATGCGCGGTTTCCTGCGAGCCTTATCATCTCTTGCATGAAACGGCTCTTGCCGGCTCCGTTGCCGCCGATTAGAGAGACACGGCGTGTGCCCGACAGCACACGCGTGTCTTTGTTCGGAAATGCGGGAGGAAGGATTATATTGCTCATACTCGGCTGCTTGCTTTAGAGTGACAGTTTCTTACTGCTGTGTTGTCATTATCCTGGCAAGGTATTTGCCAAGAATGTCGAATTCGATATTGACTTTCGTCCCTTTTTCGATTCGGTGGAAGTTGGTGTTGTCGTGCGTATAGGGAATTATCGCCACTTTGAAACTGTTGTCGGTAGGCTCGCAGACAGTAAGGCTTACACCGTTCACCGTCACCGATCCTTTGTCAACTGTGATGTATCCCTTGCGTGCAAGCTCCTTGTCGGATTCATATTCGAACGTATAGTACCAGCTGCCGTCTGCTTCGCGGACATCGGTGCATACGGCGGTCTGATCCACGTGTCCTTGAACGATATGTCCGTCAAGACGTCCGTTCATCTTCATGGAACGTTCGAGATTCACCAGGTCTCCCGGCTTAAGGTCACCGAGATTGGAGCGGTCAAGGGTCTCTCTTATTGCGGTGACGGTGTATGTGCCGTCGCCGGGAAGAGCCACAACCGTGAGACACACTCCGTTGTGGGCTACGCTCTGGTCTATTGTGAGTTCGTCTGCAAAACTGCAGCGCATCGTGATATGAAGGTTGCTTCCTTCCTCGCGGAGAGCTACTACCTCTGCCGCTTCTTCTACAATTCCTGAGAACATGCTGGAGTCTTTTTTAGTTTGATTTGAGTGCGAAGCCTACGCATAGACCATCGTATGAATTCAAAAGAGAGGAGAGCGTTTTCGCTGCGGATATGTTGGAATATTTTGCCACGGCATCAATGATAGCCATGAGTTTTGTGGCATCGAACATCACATCCATGGTGCTTGAAGTCTTTTGCACATATGTTTTCACCTTGCCGAGCGAAATCTTTCCTGCCGCATTGAATTTGAATTCGAAAATTCCTTTCTCCGAACCTTGTGTCACAGTGCCTTTCAGAGTCAGCTTCTTGATTTTCAGCTGGAACTTTCCGGAATTGTCTATGGTGAGAGTGGCTCCGGTGAGCCCGTATTTCTGATAATACGGTTTCAGCTTGGTCTCGATTGCCGCTCCGGCAGCCTTGCCTCCTGCCTGTTTGAGGAAGTTGTCTCCCTGAAACGCTACAGCCGGACCGGTGGCAAGCCAGTTTCCCTTGAGATCCTGCACCGACAGGTTGGAGCTGGAGAATACCCCCTCCAACAGGTTGCCTATGGTTTCCGAGGTGTCGCCGCTTCCTCCCAATTTCCCGAGAAGGTCCTTTAGAGACTGTGCATTGGCCATATTGGAACATGAAATAATCATGGCTGCCAACATCAATAATACTCTGATGTGCTTAATTTTCATATCGTTATCTTGTAAACTTAATTTATTCGGTTATTATCTATGGCGGTTAATTGGTGATGATTATTGGCCAAAAATACGCCTTGTCATTGGTTTAATTGGGTCATTTCTGCACAAATTTACATTAAAATTAGCAATTATTATAATTTTGTTATAATTTTGTTTCAAATTATTAACCTTGATTATGAAACATTATGCTTTAAATGCCGCTTTCTTAGTTGCGTCAGCGTGCATCCTCGGAGGATGTGCGGGTGATGACAATCCGTGGCAGAGCTCGACAGACGGCGGATCCCTCAGACTGTCGCTCTCTGCCGACGGAAATATCGCGGCATCTACGAGAGCCGACGATACGAAAGCGACTATAATTCCGGCAGCTGCTGATTTCGGTGTGTCGCTGTCAAGAACCGATGGCAGTTTCAACAAGAAGTGGAACCTTCTTGAGGAATTCAACAAAGAAGAACTTTTCCCGATAGGAGAGTATAAGATTGAAGCTTTTTACGGCGATCGCGATGTGGAAGGTTTCGAGAATCCCTGGTTTTATGCTTCGGACAATGTGGCTGTTACTGCGGGCGACCAGAAGAATGTGTCGCTTACCGCAACTCTCGCCAACTCAATGGTGAGCATCCGTTATACCGATGAGTTCAAGTCGAATTTTACGTCTTACAGCGCGGCGATCCGCTCTACAGGACATGATTATGTGGTATTCGCCCAGAACGAGGATCGTCCGGCTTACATGGCACCCTCGCAGATAGAACTCAATCTCACGCTGACCAATGCTTCGGGCAAGAAAGTGACTCTTCAGCCTGCCGGTTTCAGGGCTGAGGCAAGGCGTCATTATATTGTCAAAATAGGTGTTAACGGAGCTTCTTCCACCGGCAATCTTACGCTTGACGTGCAATTTGAGGAGGATGTGGTTTCGGAAACAGTAGAGGTGCCTCTCGGCGATGAACTTTTCGAGGCACCCGCCCCGTCTGTAGTTGCAAAGGATTTTACAGATGGTGAGACTCTTAGCGCATTTGAGAGTTTTACACCTGTTGGTAATCCCCGATACGAGGTGTATGCATTTGGCGGACTCAAGGAAGTTGTGTTGAAATTGAATGAATCTTCCACCTATAATCCCCCTTTCGGAAAGGAAGTTCAGTTAGTGAATGCTTCTGATATGGATCAGGCAAATGTCAATGCTTCCGGAATTTCGGTGACAGGCTTGTTCCGCAATCCCGACAAGATGGGTATCGTAGAGCTTAAGGGATTTTTGGGTAAGATGCCTATTGGATCACATACGGTTTCGCTTGTGGCTAAGGATATGCTCACGCGTGTCAGCGAGCCTGTCACGCTCCATGTCATAGTGTCGGCGGTAGACATAAAGATAGAACCTGTGGCAAATATGGAATACCGGGGCACGGAAGGAGAAGTGTATCTTCTGACCAATTGTGCGGATATTCGGGATAAGGTTACGTTCAAGGTTACCAATAATGAGGTAGCGGCAGAGGTTCTTGACATTGAGGATATATCTTCGTCAGAGGCAGGTGGCTTGCCTTATAAATTCAAATACAAGGTCAAGACGCCGGAGCTTCAGATGGAGAGTAGTCCGCTTTGGGTTTATTATGGAGCGGTTGCAGATGCACGTGCTCAGACTCGTCTGAAAGTGGATTTCCCCAAGTATTCAATAGATGTTGACCCGTTTGCTAGGAAAGTGAAATTGCGTGTGGTTCCGGAGGATCCATCCAAGCTTCGTCTTATTACGAATGACCTCGTTATTATCAGTGATGGAAAAATGGTAAATGTAAACAGGATTCAGAAAGATCTTGAGACCGGTATAATAAACGTGTTTGACCTTACCGAATCCAAGACATATGAAAATGTGGAGTTTGCACTTTCCAATACATCGAATCCCCGCACTCCGATTTCACCTTTTACAACGGAGTCTGCGACTATTGTGCCGAATGGAGACTTTTCTATTGAGAGCGGTAAAATCGTGAATTTTGGAGGGAAAACAATTCAAGTTGGAAGTAAGTATAAGAATACAATATTTAATACCTATACTATATCTTCTACAATTGACAGACGTATGCCCGAGGGTTGGAGTTCAATTAATTCTAAAACTTGTTTTGATGGGGCTTCAAATGCTAATTCTTGGTATGTGGTTCCTTCCACTTTCCTTGAGAATGGTCGCGTAATAGTCAGAACAGTTGGATATTCTCATAATGGAAAAGATTTGGGTACTTCAGGTAATAATGCCAATACTACATATTATGGTACTAATCATCCGGAAATCGGAGATCTGACCGTTGCTGCGGGAGAATTATTTTTAGGCTCTTATTCATATACGGGATCGACAGAATCAAAAGATTATGGTATTTCTTTCGGTTCAAGACCACTCACTGTGTCATTCAAATATATGTACACGCCTGTAAATAATGAGACCGGGGAAGTGTCAATAGTCCTTCTTAATTCAAATGGTGAGAAGATTTCAGAAGGCTTTATGACATTAAGTGCCTCGTCGGAGATGAAGGAGCGAAACATCATATTATCTATTTATGGTTTTGGAGAGAAGGCAGCTAAACTTCAGCTTATATTTAAGTCAGTATCAGCCAGTATAAAGAATCCATCTATAAATATACCTACAGGTTCTGCTCTTGACGAAGGTTTTGGGAGTAGAGGGGATAAAATCAAAAATCCCAATGACTACAAGGCGTTTGCAAAGGGATCGGAGCTGATTATTGATGATGTCAAGCTCGGATATGATCCTCCGGCTACGATGAGGCCGGTAGCTAAAAAATCAAAATCCATTAAATGAAGTTAATAAAACAGATGAAATTAAGATATAAACATATTTTTCTCTCTGTGGCTCTCCTGACTGGAGGTTGTAGTAAGGAAGCCCCGTTCAATATTGTGACAGAGGAAGGGGAAGGTCAGATTCTTAAAAGCGCGTTGAATGTGGATTTGCGTGACGGTGAATTGGATCAGACAATTGTCAGGGGTACGCGTGGCGATATTGTTTATGATGACTTTAAAGTTACGTTTACAAAGGATGGGGCTTCGGCACCTACATCAACTTATCGTTATGGTGACATGCCGGAGATCGTGACTCTCGACAAGGGTGCTTATGTTGCCACTGCTACATATGGTGAAAATCTTGATGCTGAGTGGGAGAACCCTTATTATGTAGGTCGTTCGGATGCATTCTCTATCAAGCCTGGAGAAATTACAGATAATGTTGGAGAAATAGTTTGCCGTCTTGAGAATATCAAGGTTTCCATAAATTTTGCTCCGATTCTGACACAGCAAATGGATGAAAGTTCGTTTGTTGAGGTCAAAGTTGTTTCCGGAGATCACGATGCGAAAGGTCTGAGGTTTACAAAAAGTGAGGAAAACCGGGGAAGTGCAGGTTATTTCCGTTACGTAGAGGGTGTTTCGCTCGTTGCAACCTTCAATGGTCTTGTAGAGGGTGTAAAGGTTTCCGAAACAAAATCCATAGCAAAGGTAGAGAAGGGCAATCATTACAAGATCACGTTCAAGCTCCATACTCAAGGAGGTGAGAATCAGGGCGATGCCAATGTGGATATGAAAGTGGACGCGAGCGTCACTGTAACTAACGTTGAGCGAAATGTAGATCTTGAAGAGGATGAGATCCTTGATGATAGCGAGCGCCCGACTGAAGGTCCGGAGACTCCGGGAGGTCCTGATAATCCACAACCGCCAACGCCAGCGGAAGGACCGGTAGTGGAAGCGGAGGAGCCGATAAATCTTGATGGGGTTAATGATGTCGATGCCGATTCGCATGTAGTGTTGAACATATCAAGTGAGACCGGAATAACTGAATTTAAGGTGAATATCATATCTGAAGATCTTGCGGGACTTGTTCCAGACGTGCTTGACCTTGTTGAACCTGGTGATAATCTCGAATTGCTACAAGGTCTCGGACTTTTGGGTGACGGCAAGACCACTGTGCTGAATGATAAGGAAGTTAAATTTGACGTTTCCGGGTTCATGGTGATGCTGTGCGGTTTAGGATCGGATAAAAATCATACATTCAAGCTAACTGTTGGGGATTCCTCCGGAACTGTAGAAAAGGAGCTTCGTCTTCACACTAAGTAAGGAACAGCTATGAAAAATATGAAAAAATTCAAAATATGGGGAGCAGGTCTGATTCTTGCGTTAGCAGGACAGGCATGCGTATCGGAAGATCCGTTTTCATCCGGTGGCGAGGGAACACTCAAGCTTTCTGCGGAAATCAGGAGTGAAATCACTACGAGGGCTGGTGACTTGACATCGGATCCTACTCTCCGCGATAAGTGCGTGGTATATATTGAGACTTCCCGCGGTCTTATTCGCAAATTTAAAGGTCTTGATAACATTCCAGAACTGATTTCCCTTAAATCCGGGAAATACCTTGCTGAAGCTTGGACAGGAGACAGCGTGTCTGCCTCTTTTGGAAGTAAATTCTATCGAGGCATGCAAGAGTTTACTATTGCGGATGGAGATAACAAGGCACTTTCATTGAAATGTAATATAGCAAATGTTGTAGTGTCTGTTAATCCGGATGCGTTGTCTCTTGGAATTACCGACCTGAAAGTTACGTTCAGTCACTCTCGGGGAAGTTTGGAATTTACGGAAGATAATATTCGTGATGCCAAAGGGTATTTCATGATGCCGAATGCCGATAAGAATTTATCGTATAAGGTTGAAGGCTTAAAGGCAGACGGCACGCCTATAAAGAAAGAAGGCATCATACAGAATGTGGAAAGGGCACATGAGTACGTGCTCAATATTACAGCCGAAGCGGGGGGTAATAACCAGGGAGGTGCCTTGATAAAGATCAGGATTGATGATATACCTTTGATAGAGGAAGTTGTGGAGATTTATGGCCGTCCCACTATCGAAGGTGTAGAGTTTAATATAGATGAGCAGGTGGTCGGTATTCCCGGCACTCCGGAGGGCGAGAAGAACGCATTTACAGACAAGATCGTATATGTGCGCGGATATGAGGGGATCTATCGTCTGCAGCTTCGTGGCGGACAGAATTTTCAAGAGTTGGGTCATATCATCGCTGATCTAAATTTGATTCAGTCTGATATAAATAAGGCTGAACTTGAGGCGCATGGTATCACATGGGATGGACCGAACGATGTTTATGATGCGGCTACAGGCAAGAGGATGGCAGAGATGCGCATTACGTTTAAAAAGGCGTTTTTTGACCATTTGCCGCAGAAGGATACTGAATACAGGCTTGATATTATAGCACGCGACAATCAGGCGCAGCCTAAAGACAGGACCAAGACACTGCGGGTTGCTACTTCCGAGGCTGCGGTGGAGGTCAAGGCGCCGGTTGAGGCCGCTCCCGCTCCGGATCCGGAGAATGAACCGATGGCTGTATTGTCAAAATCAGCGACACTGACAGGATATGTTATGGCTGAAGATGCTGCGGATTATGGTATTAAATATCGTAAGCAAGGCGATTCGGAGTGGATCAGAGTTGCTGCGCAAACTACCCGTGCTGCAAGGACTGAGTTTACGGTATCCCTGACAGGGCTTGAGCCTAATACTACTTATGAATATGCGGCTTATGCTTCCGGATATGATGATGGAGAGATTCAGACTATCACCACTGAAAGTGTCTTTGTCATTCCTAATTCATCAATGGAAGAGTGGGGAGAATATCAGGCATCTACTCCCTTGGGTACAAAAACTGTCAAGTTTCCGGGTACGGAACGTAATTTTTGGGATTCAGGCAATGCGGGTGCAGCTGCAGCTAATGATATATTGACTGAACCTTCGTCAGTCATGATTAATTCGGGAGCAACTTCGGTGAAGCTTACTTCGAAAGAATGTGGTTTGCTGGGCATCAAAAAGTTTGCAGCCGGTAACCTTTTTGCAGGGGAATATGTGAGGACAGACGGCACGGATGGCGTTTTAAGTTTTGGTCGCCCATACGATGGGTCTCATCCCTCGAAGTTAAGTGTGTATGTCAATTATCGTCCTGCAGTTGGAAGTGGCAAAGGTGCCAATGACAGCTATATCGCATCCGGACAGATGGATCAAGGTCAAATTTATGTGGCTCTTTCCACTGAAGCGGTGGAAATTAGGACCAAATCGTCGAACCAAAAGCTTTTCAACCCCGATGACGCATGTATTCTTGCCTATGGTCAGCTGACTTTGACTGAGAATTTTGGGCCGGATGGTGGATTGGAAAAGATCGAGATCCCTATTGAATATTATGACAGGGCAAAGAATCATAAGCCTAAATATCTGGTAATTGTTTGTTCTGCATCCAAATACGGTGATTATTTTAGCGGAGGTCCCGGATCAACAATGTATCTTGACGATTTTGAATTGATTTATGACAAGTAATATTAGCAAATACCTTATGATAACGGTTTTGACTCTGTGCGCTTTTGGCGCGCAGAGTCAAATTGCGTTAGAAGGCGTTCCTGTTTTTCCTGATTCAGTGGAAGGCGGTTCTTGTCGGGAACACAGGGTGGAAATGCGCCAAGACACACTTCATATCACACCCGCGATGATTGAGGAAATGCAACACAACAAACCTGTCGATGAGTTTGAAATGGATATGGAGAGTGTAAAGTTTGTTCCCAAAGGACAGTGGGTGACAGGTATATCTGTTTCATATTCACAGTCTACGCAAAATAAATATCAGTTCCTTATCCTTGAGAACATATCCGGAGATACTTATTCTTTTAAGGTTTCTCCAATGGTATGCTATATCTTCAAGGATGACATGGGTGCCGGAGGGAAGTTTTCTTACAACCGGTCGTTGACAAAGTTGGAGAAGGCGGATGTGGTTCTCGATTCGGAAACAAGTTATGGTGCCGATTGTCTGTATTCATTGTCGCATAATTATTTTGTGACAGGTATTTTTAGAAACTACTTTTCACTTGGTCGCAGCAAACGTTTCGGCATCTTCAATGAGGTGCAGTTGAAACTCGGAGGCGGGCAATCTAAAATTACCAAAGGCACGGGGGAGGCATTGACAGGCGCTTATGAGCGCAATTTTCAGTTCGGTCTCGGGATTGCCCCCGGTATGGTGGTTTTCTTGAGTAATTATTCGGCTCTTGAAGTAAATGTAGGTGTTTTAGGTTTCAGCATGACTGACACAAAATCAATCTCTGACCAGATCTATGTCGCAAGGCGTAAGTCGAGATCCGCGAATTTTAGAATTAACCTGTTTTCAATCACGTTTGGCGTGGCGTTTTATCTATGACGTTTTTTATGGAGAAAATTTGTCGGTTTGCATTTTTGCTCATATTGCTCGCATTTATTCCTCAGGCAAAAGGGGAGGAAATTGCATGTGATAGTGTGCCGAAAGGTAAATATATATATGTGCCGGATTCGTTGCAGAATGATGTCATGAAATTGCTCATGGGTAATTCGAAAGTGGTTGATGACGAATCCAAGTTTGATTTTTCGGAAAAAGTATTGTGGAAAGGTGATACGGTTCCGATGAAGTTGCGCACACGTAACTTAGGCCGTTTTGACCGGGGATTGTTCAATTACCTATTTATCCCCAAAGGGAGATGGGGTTTCGGTCTGACAGCTTCATATGGAGAATTGTCAACTGACGATCTTGAAATATTCGACCTCCTTAGCGATATTGACTTGGGGGCACATGCCTTTTCAATAAAACCGTATCTTGAATATACTGTAGCGAATAACATGTCAGTCGGCTTGCGTTTCGGATATACTTCGGCAAAAGCTAATATCGGTTCGTTTAAAGTTGATATTGATGAGGATATGAACTTTAATCTTCACGATATAATGTATCGTAACGAGGGTTATTCGGCGGCATTCCTTTTCCGGCAGTATATCGGCATTTCACGGCGTGGAAGATTCGGGGTGTTTAATGAGGTTGAGCTTGCTTTCTCTTCAGGTAATTCGGATTTTCAACGCCCATATGACGGAGAACTCAGGACGACTCATACTACATATATGAATGCCGGGTTGAATTTCTCACCCGGAGTCAGCGTCTACATGATGAAAAATGTTGCCTTCAATCTGTCGTTTGGAGTCTTCGGTTTTCATCTGAGGAATGAGCGGCAGACGGAGAATGGTGTTGAAGTAGGCAACAGGACAACGTCGGGCGCGAATTTCCGGTTTAATCTTTTCAATATCAATTTCGGCATATCCGTGCATGTTTAATTATTCAACCGGAGCAGGATGTGTGTAATCAAGTTCAATAATCAGCAATGAAAGGGTTAAGAATTAATTCATATATATTTATATTTACGATTGTAGTGTCGGTCGCATGGTTAGCGGGCTGCATACAGAATGATCTTCCGTTTCCTCGCATACCGCAGAACATCATTGCGGTATCTGCCGTAGGCGAATCTAAACAGGCTTATATTGATTCAATAGCATTTGAGGTGAATTTATATCTTGATGAGACTGTAGATATCGAGAATGTCAGTTTTTCCGAATATCGGATCACTCCGGGAGCGACGTCTGATCCCGATTTACTTGAAGGGACATACGATTTCTCATCTCCGGTATACGTAACGTTATCTCGTTTTCAGGATTATGACTGGAAGCTGATTGCCAATCAGGATATAGTGCGCTATTTTCAAGTTGCCGGCGAGGTGGGGGAGAGCATAGTTGACCCTGTCGGACATCGCGTCATTGTAAATATGCCTGCGGGGACAGATCTTGCCAATCTTACCCTGCAGCGTGTCAAACTCGGTCCGGAGGGTATAACCTCTATTACGCCATCTTTGGATCCGGGTCCTCTTGACCTGTCTTATCCCTTGCGTGTTGTGGTTGCATGCCATGGACGTTATGAATATTGGACTATATATGCGCAGTTTACAGAAACAATAGTCTCTACTACAAGTGTGGATGCTTGGTCAAAAGTGATTTGGGCATATGGTAATGGTCCGGCAGACGTCAAAAACGGATTTGAATATAAAAAAGAAGGTTCGGAAGAATGGATTCCTGTTCCGGAGCGGTATGTGTCGCAGACTCAAGGAGCATTCTCTTGCTATATACCTCATCTGGATCCTTTGACCAAATACGCTGTCAGGGCCGTTTCCGGTGAAAATATTGCCAATGAAGTTCAGGTTACTACCCAATCTACGGCGGTAATACCTAATGGAGATTTTGAGAATTGGTGTCAGATTGGTAAGATTATATTCCCCTATGCTGAAGGTGGACCGGAATTTTGGGATACCGGTAACACCGGCGCGTCAACCTTGGGACAGAATCTGACTGTTTCTTCCGAAGATACGCCAACGGGTTCCGGATTGTCTGCCGAACTTACAACGAAATTTGTAGGTATTGCCGGTATCGGCAAGCTTGGCGCCGGTTCTATTTTCACAGGGAAGTTTGTTAAGGTTGACGGCACTAATGGTATTCTTGATTTTGGACGCCCATGGAATCTTAGACCCACAAAGTTGCATGGATATTATAAATATAGGACGGCTGCGATTGATTATGTGTCAAGCGAATTTGCCTCTTTGAAAGGTAGGCCTGACACATGTTTTATTTATGTTGCGTTAACGGATTGGACGGCACCTTATGAAATACGTACTAATCCCAAGAACCGGAATCTCTTTGATCCCAATGCTTCCTATGTTATCGGATATGGAAAAATGCAATATAGCGGGACAATGGACGACTGGCAAGAGTTTGAGATTCCTATTTCATATCGTAGCACTTCTAAGGTGCCTACTTATATCCAGATAACGGCGGCAACTTCGAAATATGGTGATTATTTTACCGGAGGTAATGGTGCAGTGCTTTGGGTAGACCAGTTTTCTTTGGGATGGGATCTTGACGATTGATTATCTGTAAATTTTATGATAAAGAAGATAAGAAATATTATAACGGTAATGTTATTGATGGGGGCGGGGGCACTTCCCGCTCAGGCGCAGACATATTTCGAGCCGGCGGCAAAAGATGTGGTCACGCCGACGGGATTGCAGAAGAATGTGTCGCGGTCAACAGATATTGTAATGCTTGCACTCCCGGTTGCGACACTTGCGGGTGTGCTGATTGAGCGCGACTGGGATGGACTTGTTCAGGGAATCGAGACCGCCGGCGCGACAGCCGCGGCAACTCTGATACTCAAATATGCAGTTTGCGAGCGCCGTCCGGATGGTTCCGATATGCATTCGTTCCCGTCGGCACATTCGGCTGTCAGCTTTGCGACTGCTGCATTTCTTCAACGGCGTTATGGCTGGGCGTTCGGTGCTCCTGCATATGCTCTTGCCGCTTATGTAGGGTGGGGAAGGGTATATTCCGGGAAACATCACTGGTGGGATGTGGTTGCCGGCGGTGCTATCGGCGCAGCGAGTGCCTATATATTTACAAAACCTTTTGCAAAGAAGCACAACCTGCAGGTTTCACCCGTATCCGATGGAAGATCCGTAGGTGTGTATGCATCGATGGAGTTTTAAACAGATTCATATGAAAAAACGATTGGTGTCTTTCAGATATGCATGGGAGGGAATCGTTTCCCTTTTCAGCAATGAGAGAAATGCTCAGATTCATCTTGGGGCAGCCGTTTGCGTTATTACCGCCGGCTGCCTTTTTGATTTGTCGGCAGTGGAGTGGTGTCTGATTTCGCTGTGTATAGGCGGTGTGTTCATGGCGGAGGGTTTCAATACCGCAATTGAAAAAGTGTGTGACAAAGTGTCGCCGGAACGCGACCCTCTGGTCAAGACGGCAAAAGATGTTGCCGCCGGTGCTGTTCTTCTTTTTGTAATCTCCGCCGTAGTTGTGGGGTTCATCGTGTTTATTCCGCACTTTTTGAAGTTAATCTGAAATCGGAGAATCCTGGTGTTGGTGTGAACTTAGAGAATAAGAAATTCTGTTAACATTTTGAAAGAGATTTTAACATTTGTTGATTCGATTAATTATCAATACTTTATCAACGAATAAACCTTTTTATTGGAAAATTGTTGTAGAAATATTTGCACAGCGGCGAAAAAGGTTATAACTTTGCAACCGCAAACGGGAAACGACACAACGACAACAAGTCGAGAGTCAAGCACCGGATGCGAATAGAACAATGAAATTTTGCCACAAGACAAGCAGCGAGACTGGAAACAGTCAAGTTGAGAGTATAAGGGAAACGAACAGTTTCCGTCAAGATTCCAACTTAATAAACAGACGCTTGGGTCGAGACAAACAAACGTAGGCGCGCTTTCGGGCTGTGCCGAAAATATTTTGTAAGAAAAATAAACAAGATATAACAGCGGAGAGTTTGATCCTGGCTCAGGATGAACGCTAGCGGCAGGCTTAACACATGCAAGTCGAGGGGCATCGGGAGGAAAGCTTGCTTTCCTTGCCGGCGACCGGCGC
>RIAY01000030.1 GCA_003833075.1 Muribaculaceae bacterium Isolate-036 (Harlan)
CTCGCAGAGGTCAACGGAATTGTCAGCGGTTATGACGGTGGTGCTATACCTTTTGAACAGGCGTATGCGCTTGCACGGTTCTATTATGACTTTCAGGACACCAACGCGCTTATAGCCGATGCTGAGGTTATGGCCGGTGAGAATCCGGAACAGCTGAAAGAGATTGCTCTTTCCCTCAAAGCCGAGACCGCGACACTCCTTAATAATATAGGGCGGCTTGACGGCGTTGATTTCCGAGGAATTTCGGCGCGTCCGCTGAATAGTTACAAGGATGTGTTTTTATACTTAAAGAATGTTAAAATGCAAATTATTTTTGATGTTATATAGCATATATCAAAAATATTTTATAATTTTGCAGTGAGTTTTTCATGGTATTAGATTTTAAGGTTAACGTAAGATTGGTTGTCGGGACGACAATCAATTTTTTTTTGCTTCATATTTTGTTCGAAAAGAGGCTCCGCCGGAGCCTCTTTTCAAACAAAATATTATAAGGAATGCTTTTTAAAACAGTTATTCGCAGGGTGTTGTCAGTCTTTGAGGTAATACTGGATTGAAGAGACTACGCGTACGCGCTTGATATAGGGGGTATACTGGTCGCGGTCTTCAATCGAGAACTGTCCCTGTGATGCGGTCTTTATCTTTCCGAGTCTGCTTTCCGAATCTTCAGCAAATTTATTTGCCGCCTCACGTGCATTCTTCGTTGCTTCTGCAATCATTTCAGGCTTTACCTTATTTAGATCGGTAAACTCATAGAGTGTCTGATAATTGTAGTCGCCCGCAACCACGGCGATGCCCTGTTGCATCAGCTGGGTCTGTTTCTCCATCAGTTCGTTTATCTTTTTGACCTGAGAGGAAGTCACCACCACGACTGTTGTGACGATGTAGCGGTATGGCACAGTCTGGTTGCCATATCTGTCTGCCTGGAGGTCGTTGACCTGCGGGGCATTGACGGAAAACTCGCTTTCCGGAATACCGTTTGATTTCAGAAATGAAGTGATTGCGTTGTTTGTAGATTCGATTTGACTGTAAAGCACAGTGAGGTCATTTCCCATTGCCTTCGAGACAATAGGCCACGTAACCTTATTGGCTTCAAATTCTCGTTCGCAGAGACCACGGACGGTCACAACCCGCTGGTTGGATGATATTCCGCCAAGTCCGTTACGGATGAAAATACCGAGAAGTGTAATGCCGATGGCGATTAAAAGCGCGGGCAATACTTTGGACACTATGGGGCATCCGTTCTGTGAATTGCAAGTTTTTTCTTTGTCCATATTTCTTAATTTTATAATTAGGTGTTGCAAATATAACAACTTGGAGTGTTAATTATCGAAAATTCGATAAAAATTTGTAAATTTGCAAATGGAATATGCAATATTTCGCTTGCGGGAGTTGCAATTAAGCTGTAAAAAACAAACGACATATTATGCTTGAAAAGATAAACGCCATAAAGGAAGAAATCAACGCTGCTGTAGCCACCAATCTTCAGGAGGTTGAGGAACTGCGTATAAAATATCTGAGCAAAAAAGGGAGTATCTCCCAGCTGATGGTGGATTTTCGCACAGTGCCAGCAGAGATGAAGCGCGAACTTGGTCAGAAAATCAATGAACTCAAGAATTACGCCACTGAAAAAATCGCATCTCTGAAAGAGGGGTTCGCCACTGCCGCCGATTCCGATGCCGAAGCCATCGATCTTACCCGCACGGCGACACCCTATGAACTTGGCACACGTCATCCGCTTTCGCTTGTCAAGAATGAAATGCTGAGGATATTCGCCGGAATGGGTTTCACAATCGCCGAGGGTCCGGAGATTGAGGATGACTGGCATGTGTTCGAGTCGCTTAATTTCCCGCCAGACCATCCGGCGCGCGACATGCAGGACACTTTCTTCATTTCTCGCGATCCGAAGGATATCCTTTTGCGCACACATACCTCTTCCGTCCAGACCCGCGTGATGGAGAAAACGCAGCCGCCGATCCGCATCGTCTGTCCGGGTCGCGTATACCGCAACGAGGCGATTTCAGCTCGTGCCCATTGTTTCTTCCATCAGGTAGAGGGACTTTATATCGACAAGAATGTCTCTTTTGCTGATCTTAAGCAGGTGCTTCTCGGTTTCGCACGCCAGATGTTCGGTCCGGAAACCAAGATCCGTCTGCGTCCGTCATATTTCCCCTTCACCGAGCCGTCGGCTGAAATGGATATATCCTGCGATATCTGCGGCGGCAAAGGGTGCGCCTTCTGCAAAGGTACCGGCTGGGTAGAGATTCTCGGTTGCGGCATGGTCGATCCCAATGTCCTTGATGCTTGCGGAATAGATTCTAAAGTATATTCAGGCTACGCGTTCGGTATGGGTATAGAGCGTATCACCAACCTCAAATACAAGGTCAAGGATCTCCGCATGTTCAGCGAGAACGATGTGCGATTCCTTCGCGAATTTGAATCGGCAAGATAAGGGAGTGTCGGGTTTAATGATAGTTACCTTGCTTTAACCAAAAATGACAATAAGGCAAAGATATGAAGGCATAATTTCCATTTTCAAGGAGATTATGCCCGAACCTAAAACGGAGTTGCACTATGACACTCCGTTTCATCTTTTATTGGCGGTGATACTGTCGGCGCAATGCACCGACAAGCGTATAAATATGGTGACTCCCGCCTTGTTCGAGCGCTTTCCCGATCCGGAATCCCTCGCTGCCGCCAATGAAGATGAAGTGTTTGAATATATAAAGAGTGTGACGTTCCCCAACAATAAGGCGCGGCATCTGATTCGTGCTGCAAGAGTACTGACGGAGGAATTCGGAGGAGAGATGCCGACGGATATTGACAACCTCATGAAGCTTCCGGGAGTAGGGCGAAAGACCGCCAATGTCATGCTTGCTGTGGTCTGGAACAAGGCGGCTATGGCGGTAGACACGCATGTGTTCCGTGTTAGCAATCGTCTTGGTCTGACCAATAATTCCAAGACACCGCTTGAGACAGAGAAAACTCTTGTGAAATATATTCCCGAGGAATTGCTTTCAACCGCACATCACTGGCTGATCCTTCATGGCAGATATGTATGCAAGGCGCGTCGACCGGACTGTCTCGATTGTCGACTTCGGGACTATTGCAAGAGTTACAAGGTGTAACGGTATCGTGGAAACTGTAAACGCGCTCTTACAACCGCTTTCTAAAGATTTTCTGATTGTCTGCGTCTGCGCCGGGCAATAAGAAGGATATGCCTGCGTATTATCTGGTCTATGCAGTATCTGCCTGGTCCGGTAATGGCAAGGAAAAGAAACAGCAGTGCTTGCGAAATTGCAAGAAAGTCCGGACCGTAGCCTTCTGGTGAAGGGGAAACCGGAGGAAGTCCCACTGCGTGAGAAACCGCAGCATATGTATAGATAACTATGCCTGCAGTCGAGGCAACACGGGCGAAGAATCCTAAAAATATCATGCTTCCCGCGATTATATTGAAAAGCGAAATGTCTACAGGTGACACCTTGACTCCCGAGTGTATGCCAAGAATGCCGTTGGCAATGAGAAACGCGGCGATAAAGAACCTGATTGTCAGTAATTTTATCGATCCGACATTTGTGACAGACCGGTTTATGCCGAATATGGAATTGCAGACCGACTTAAGGCGTTCGGTCTTTATTACTTTTCCTACGGGTCGACAGGTGCGTGCCATTCGTCCGATAAATTCGAAATTAAGCGCGCCCGGCGTTTTTTTGCCCGGATTTACGGATATGATTTTTACATCTGCCATAGTGGAACAATTATTTGTATGTATCTTACTTATAGCATCAATAACAATGACTTACGGTCGAATGTTCAATATCTTGCAGCAAAAACTTTGTCACTTGGGGATATTTTTGTAAATTCGCAATATCATGAAGAGATTAGGAAAACTATATTTCAGGTATGGCACCATGGGCTCGGCAAAGACCGCCCTGTTGCTCACCACAGCATATAACTTCGAAGAGCGGGGCATGTCTTATCTTTGTTTCAAACCTTCGATAGATACCCGTGAAAAGAAGAATGTTATCCGCAGCCGCATAGGCATTGAGCGTGAATGCCGCTGGATATATCGTGATACAGACCTTTTCGCATATATCGGTGAGATGGTAGAGAAAAAAGGGTCGCATCCGGACTGGATACTTGTTGACGAGGCACAGTTTCTCGCTCCGGAGCAGGTGGACCAGCTTGCATGTGTGGTGGATACCTATGGAATCAATGTGATATGCTACGGACTTCGCACCGACTTCCAGACAAGACTGTTCGAGGGTTCACGCCGTCTGTTCGAGATTGCCGACACTATAGATGAAATCAAGAGCACCTGCAATTGCGGTCGCAAAACGATTGTGAACGCCAGGATAGATTCGCGTGGCGAGATAATCACTGAAGGAGATCAGGTCGAGATAGGAGGTAACGACCGTTACATATCCGTATGCCGCAACTGCTGGCGAAACAAAAAAGTGGAGCAGAGCCGCAACGGACAGCTCCCGCTTGATAATTAGCAGGAATATTCCCGAATCGAGGGGAATTCTTGCCGGAATTTGAGATGGACCTTAAAATCGAAGAGATGGATAAAGAAAAAAGAGAAGCGATCATCAGATTGATAAAAAAGGAAGTTGTGCCCGCCATCGGGTGCACGGAACCTGCCGCTGTGTCGCTTGCCGTGGCTAAGGCAACAGAAATGCTCGGCACTGTACCGGAGAAAATAACACTGTCGCTGAGCGGCAACATAATAAAAAACGCGATGGGCGTGGGCATACCCGGCACCGGCATGATCGGTCTTCCTATCGCCGTGGCACTCGGGGCACTTGTCGGAAAATCAGAATATGGTCTTGAGGTACTGAAAGATGTCGATGAGGTTGCGGTTGAAGCCGGTCGTCGGTATATATCGGAGAACCGGATTTCTATCTCACATTGTGAGGATGCCGTTTCCAACCTGCATATAGATGTGGTTGCAGAAGGGGGAGGCGAATCGGCGAGAGCGGTGATTTCAGGTTCACATCAGAATTTCATATATCTTGAGAGAAACGGAGCTGTTCTTCTTGACAAAGGAGCGGTAGCCGACAGCGCGGAAGGAGGGGACGATGTTGTTCTTGACGCAGCTACAGTCTATCAGTTCGCAACCGAAACTCCTGTTGACGATATCCGTTTCATACTTGAGGCGAAGAGGCTTAATCTGGCGGCTGCTGAACTCGGACTGAAGGGTGGCTACGGTCATTCTCTCGGTGCTGCTCTAAACCGGGGGCACGGACTTTTCGGAGACTCGCCGCTTGAGCATATAATGTCAATGACTTCGGCGGCATGTGATGCCCGCATGGGAGGCGCTCCGATAGCGGTCATGTCAAATTCGGGGAGCGGCAATCAGGGAATCACTGCGACCATGCCCGTGGTCAGCTATGCCACAGACATAAACGCTACGGAAGAGCAGACCGTGCGAGCACTTGTATTGAGCCATCTCACCAGCATCTACATAAAGCAGAGTCTCGGCCGTCTTTCTGCACTCTGCGGGTGTGTGGTTGCGTCGACAGGAGCCTCGGCGGCTCTTGTGTATCTGATGGGGGGCGGCTTCGCGCAGGTATGCGCGGCAATAAAGAATATGGTGGCAAATCTCACGGGAATGATCTGTGACGGCGCCAAACCGGCGTGTTCGATGAAAATATCATCAGGAGTCTCTACTTCTGTAATGTCAGCTATGCTTGCCATGGAAGGTACCTGTGTCTCATCGGGCGAGGGTATAATCAGCGATGATATAGACAAGACAATACGCAACCTCACGTCGATAGGGAGAGAAGCCATGCAGGAGACCGATAAACTTGTGCTCCGCATAATGGTGGACAAGTGATTTAAAACAAAAACTCCGGTGACAGGTGTTATAAATACAGACATGTGTTATAAATACATATGACAAATATGATAAAAATGACAAAAAACATAAATAAAATATCTGTAATGTTCTGTGCGGCGGCAATGTCGCTTGCTTTCGGAGCGTGTAAGAAAGAAAGCAGGATAGAGATGAATTTCCCCGACAAATATGAGGGGAAGACTGTGGAGGTGATGAATTTCGCGGATTCCACTGTGTTGGCATCCATGGTCATAACCGACGGCAAGGCATCTCTCGTATCGGAAGAAAACGATTCATTGCGTTTTCCGCTGTTTACCCAGATAGCGATTGACGGCAGAATACGTGCGTATTATATAATGGAAGAGGGTAGGGTCGTGCTTTCCGACTCCATGAGCGTTCCCACGGGAACACCTCTGAACGAGCGATTCTCCTCAATGCTCTCCACACTCGATTCGATAGAGAATCTTGATGACATGTCGCTTTATCTCGATTATGTGGAGACAGCGTATAATGACAATAAAGACAATCCTATAGGGTCATATTTCGGCATAGAATGGCTGAAATATGCCGAACCCCAGCGTGTCGACAGTTTTCTAAATGCGTCGCCCGCCGGTTTTCGCGATACCCGTCGGGTAAAGCATTATGAAGAGTTCGCCCGTCATCGTGCCCAGACGGCACCCGGCATGAAATATACGGATTTTGCCGGAGAGACCGGGAAAGGCGGTACGGTGAGACTGTCGTCTTATGTAAAACCGGGCAAATACACTCTGGTGGATTTCTGGGCAAGCTGGTGCCCCTATTGTATCAAAGAGTTGCCCGACATGAAGCAGCTGTATGCCGATTATGCCGACAAAGGTTTTGAGATCGTGGGTGTTGCCGTGCGTGACAAGACCGATGACACCGCCGCTATGGTGGCGAAGCATGAGCTTACATGGCCTGTGATCTATAATACCCAGCGTGTGCCATATGATATCTACGGTTTTTCCGGCATCCCGCACCACATGCTGATAGATCCGGACGGGGTGATAGTAAGCCGTGGGGAGAGTGTGGCGCAAATCCGCGCGCGTCTTCAGGAGATTTTCGGCGGCGAGCAGTAAACGTTGTTTTGACCCCTCCCGTCACCGCCAGCCGTAAGGTTGCTCAGCGAGTGGCGAAAACACCTCGGAAATATCTCGCTGGTGTCAAGAAAAAATAAGTCAAGACGAGTACAGATTCTTAAAATTACCTATTCATTTGTATATATTATGAAAGACAAGACTCAATCTTTGAATCTTCTGATTGAAGAGTCGATAAAGAAAAACTGGGACAGCATGGCGCTTTCCGACATGGGTGGCATCAATTACCAGTATAAGGATGTTGCGGAAACTATCGTCAAGCTGCACATCATGTTCAAGGCTGCGGGCGTGAAGAAAGGCGACCGGGTGGCAATATGCGGCAAGAACTCATCCAACTGGGTTGTAGTGCTTCTTGCGTGTCTGACCTCCGGAGTCGTTGCCGTGCCCGTTTTGCACGAGTTCAAGCCGGATACCGTCATGCATCTCGTGAACCACAGCGGGGCGAAGCTCCTTTTTGTAGATGCCGCCATATGGGAGAATCTCGATGACCGCTGTATGCCGGATCTTGTCGCCGCAATTTTCATAAGCGAGTTCGGCATGCCATTGTCGCGAAGCGAGAAACTTACGGAAACCCGCAACAACATAAACGAATGCTTCGGCAAGGAGTTTCCTTATGATTTCACACGCGATGCCGTGAAATATCAGGAAGATGAGCCGGAACAGCTCGCGATAATAAATTATACGAGCGGATCCACAGGAATGTCTAAGGGAGTGATGCTCCCTTACCGTTCTCTTTGGAGCAATATCCGGTATTGTCTTGATAATATCGATTATCTTCATGCGGGCGACGGAATCGTAAACATGCTTCCGCTTGCCCATCTTTACGGCATGACCATTGAATCGCTGCATCCCTTCTGTCAGGGGTGTCATCTGAATTTCCTCACCAAGCTTCCCTCTCCCAAGGTTATCCTGAAAGCTTTCGAGGAGGTCAAACCAAAACTGATCATCTCCGTACCGCTGATTCTTGAGAAAATCATCAGGTCAAAGGTTTTCCCGATGCTTGAGAAACCTCTGATGAAAGTACTTCTTCATATTCCCTATGTCGATGACCGTCTTCTTGCCAAGGTGAAGGAAAATCTTTTGCAGGCGTTCGGCGGCAATGTCAGGGAAGTGATCATAGGAGGCGCTCCTCTGAATCCGGATGTCGAGAAATTCCTCTATCGTATAGAGTTCCCTGTCACTGTAGGATATGGCATGACCGAATGCGGTCCTTTGCTGACATACGCTCCCGCGACAGAGGCGAAACCGCACACGGTAGGCAGGATGATGGACAGGATGGAATGCAGGATTGATTCGCCCGACCCGGCTCAGATTCCGGGTAACATATGGGTGAAGGGACCGAATGTCATGCAGGGTTATTACAAGAACCGTAAAGCCACGGAGGAAGTCATGCCCGACAATTCCGGATGGATGAACACCGGTGACATGGGAGTCATCGATGAAGACGGTTTTCTTACCATCATGGGGCGTTCCAAGACAATGATTCTCGGACCTTCGGGACAGAACATCTATCCGGAAGAGATAGAGGCAAAGCTAAATAACCTCCCGTATGTGGCTGAATCCCTGATAATCGATAATCACGGTGAGCTTGAGGCACTGGTTTATCCTGACCTCGAGGTTCTTGCGAAAGAGAAGATCGACCGTGAGAAGACCGACAAGATAATGCACGAGAATCTCGAAACCCTTAACCAGGAGTTGCCATCCTATAGCAAAGTGAAGAAGCTCAAGATAATGAGCGAGGAGTTTGAGAAAACGCCCAAACGTTCTATAAAGCGTTTCCTTTATCAGCCATGACGAATGCCGAAGCACTGATATTGCTGGTGAGGACGCTTTCGAAAAACGAAAAGCGAAGTTTTCGTCTCGGAAAGAAGAGCACTGCCGATTACATAGTGCTCTTCGATCTTATAGACAAGGATGAACTCATTACTGTCGATGGTCTCAAGGAAGCTTTCGAGAATAAGGGGAAGGGTGCGGTTTTCAATGTGACCGTCACATACCTTTACAAACTGCTTCTCGACAAGTTGCTCGCGCTCCGTCAGAATCAGGATTCCGATTATTCGCTCATGACCCAGATTCTTAAGGCGAAGATTCTGTTTGAGAAATCGATATTTCCCGCCGCTCTCGAGATTCTTGAGAAAGTGAAGCATGATGCCGCCGCACTTGAGAAAAACGAGGCGCTGATAATGGCTTCCCGGCTGGAACTTGATTATCTGCATTATCTCAACATGCCGGATATATCGGAAGAAGACCTCATCAACAGACATTACAGCCTTAACACAGCCTTGTCCAATCTTGGCAATCTATACGAACAGTCGGCACTGTACGAGCTGTTGACGCACCGTATCATCTTCAAGGGTTCCGTGCGCACATCGAGTCAGAAAACATCGCTCAACGACCTTGTCTTCACCGAGCAGAATCTCGTGAGGAAAGCCTCTACGAGTTTCGAGGCGCAGAAACATCATCTTCTGTTTCAGTCGGCATTCCTGATGGCGGTCGGTGACGAGCAGTCTGCCTCGGATGTCCTCATGCAGCTCAACAGACTCATAACCGAGTATCCGGCTATCGGGAATCCGCTTTTCTACCTTGCCATAATCGAGAATATGCTCGAGAATTTGCGCGAAACGGGCAGATATGACCAGATACCTGTGTTTATCGAGCGTCTGGCGGCTATAAGTCATCCGTCGCAGATGGTGATGATGCACATCAGCGCACTTGCAGGGCTGTACCGGTTGTTGCTGCTTCTCGACAGGGGAGAGTTTCACAAAGCGAAAGAATTCATCGACAGAAGCGAGGAGCTTCAGCCTTCCTCGATAGAGAAACTGAACCCTGTGCTTGAATCCAAGATTTCACTGTATGTGGCTCTGGTGCATATTGGTCTCAAAGATTACAGACGGGCAAGAAAGACACTTGTGCTTGCCATGCTCAACAAGACATGTGATCTCCCTATCCACCGTATCCTGCGCATAACCGGTCTTATCATTCATCACAAGATGAATGACTCCGATTATATCTATTCAGAATCGCGGTCTATAAAACGCGAGATTGCCAAGTCCGGCAAAGCTTACAGGATGGAGTCGCTTATACTCGATGTGGTAGGGAAGAGTTCGTATGCGCTCATGTCCACGCAGAAGCGCGAACAGATATGGGGAAAGATAAAGCCGCGCCTCGACGACATCCGTCAGGATGTGTTCGAAGCGCAGCTTCTGAAGATTTTCGATTTCTCAGCCTGGATAGAATCCGAGATTCTTCGCACGTCTTTCGGGGAGACACTACGCAGGAATCTGGAGTCAGGTATTCGGTATTGATTTTTTTATAATATATTCTAAATCAGTTTGTTAGGCGCATCGGGGGGGGGAATAAGGAGCCTTTCCACTTCATAGCGGTAGGGTATGGCATCCATCATGCCGTCGCGCGAAACCTGCAGAGCGGCTGCCGCACTTGCCATTTTCATGGCGGAAAGAAGGTCTTTGTTCTCGCTTATCGCCACACATACCGCCGCACAGAACACATCGCCCGCTCCGGAAGTGTCCTTGACATCCGCGTCAAAGGCTTCGATGATATGAGTCTCTTCGTCCCGCAGCATCAGCGCGCCACGGTGTCCCATCGTTATGATAACCGTTTCAACTCCTTTGTCCGCAAGTTTTCTTGCTGCCTCTTCTGCCGAATCGAAATCATTCACATCAACGCCTGTGAGCTTTGAAGCCTCGCTACGGTTGGGAATCATGATGGAAGCCAGACTGAAAAGCTCATCGGGAAGCGTCTGCTGTGGAGATGGGTTGATAATCACCGGCACACCGCTTTCGGAAGCGATGCGTGCGGCGTAAAGAGCAGTCTCTATCGGTGTCTCAAGTTCGATCAGCAGAACTTTAGCGTCCATTATCTCGCTTCGAGTCTTGTCTATCTCTTCAAGCGAAAGAGTGGTGATGCTCCCCTGTGCCAGCGAGATATATTTCTCACCGGCGTTGTTGACCATTATCAGAGCGACACCCGAAGGGTTGTTGGCATCCGAGAAGATGTAGTCAGTGCGTATTCCTTCTGAAGAAAACATCTGTTTCGCCTGCCGTCCGAAGAGGTCATTTCCGGTTTTGGTTATAAGGCTCACCGAGCCTCCAAGGCGAGAGGCAGCTATCGCTTCGTTGGCACCTTTCCCGCCTGGACATATCCTGAACTTGCCACCCGCCACGATGTCTCCCACTTGGGGGAGAACATCGGTCTGGATGGTCATGTCGGTGTTGGTGCTTCCTATTACAACTATCTTACACACAATCTATAGTTTTTAAGGACTAAACAGGTTCTGACAAATCTCAGTTGCTGAGGTTGGCGCCGAGTTCCAGTAATCTTGCGCGCAGTGTATCGGTGTTGACCTTGTCTACACCGATGTTTCCTTTGGCAGCAATGGCGGCGGCAGTGCCGGCAGCCTGGCCGAGCCCCATTACCGATGCCTGTACGCGCACCGATGCCGATGCGACTTCATCGGCGGAGAAATTTCGTCCTGCCACAAGAAGGTTGGGGAAGGACGGAGCATAGAGGGAACGGTAGGGCACAAATCCGGCGTCTTTCATGAACTGGCAACGCTGGCTGGTGCTGTTTGCCGAATGGATGTCGACAGGATGGCACCCTCTGGCGACAGAATCGGGGAAGTCGATTGCCTCAAGGTATTCCTCACCTGTAAGGGTATGGGCACCGAGAATGCGTCGTGTCTCGCGAATGCCGGTCATCGGAGCTGTGGCTATGAGTTCCGCGTTTTTGAAAGCAGGTATATATTTCCGCAGCAGTTCCGTGTATCTGTGGGCGTTCTCACGCAAAAGGCATTCCATGTCTCCGGCAACGCGGTTGTCGGTCATGTCTGCGAAATGGCGGGTCATGTTCACCAGCACTATACCGTCGGCGAGTATGCCGCAATACCATGGACCGCCGAACATCGGAACATCTTCCGTGCCCTCCTCGCGCAGTTTTGTGAATAGGTCGCGTATCTTAAGGTCGTGATAGTTCACACCCTGCTGTGAATGACGTATCATCGGGAGTGCATCTGTATCCACACCCGAGAGCATGAATATCAGCGATGCGGGCTGGAGCTGCTCTGGCACCGGCTGCATCGGAACCCCCGCCATCGCGGCAAGATCGCTGTCGCCGGTGGCATCTATGAAATACCGCCCGGCAATCGCTTCAGCACCGTTCTTGTTGTCTATGATGACATACCTGATACGGCTGTTTCCATCCGGGTCTTTCTCATATTCCGCTCCGGTTATATAGGAGTGGAAATATATGTCGACTCCGGCTTCCTTGAGCATACGCTGCGCCACAAGCTTGTATTTCTCGGGGGAGAATGTGATGTTGCCGAGAGGTTTCTCCTCCCGTGCTCCGCCTATAGCGGCGAGTCGTTCCACAAACTCCCACGGCAGACCGTCGATTATACGTCTGCCGTTGTAATTGAACACACTTATCGGTGCGACAAGTCCTGCGGTCGCCATACCGCCGAGAAAACCGTAACGCTCGATAATACAAGTCTTGGCGCCTTCGCGTGCCGAAGCCAGGGCGGCGATTATTCCACCCGGTCCGCCGCCGCATACAACAACGTCATAACCGGCAACAACCGGTATCTCTCTTTCCTGTTTTATTCTTACCATAATTCAATCCCTTTAGCGGTCAATGCGTTCTGAAGTTCTTTCACCTGAAGTTCACGCGGAGTCTTGTGTTCCTTCGCGCAGAGGGCTGCGGCTGTTCCTGCCGCCTCACCCATAGCCATGCAAATGGACATCACGCGGTAGGAAGCATGGGCGCGGTGGGTGCCCGAGATGCAACGTCCGGCAACAAGCAGTCCTTCCACACCTTTTTGGAAGGAAACAGCGGTACGGTATGTCATACGGAATCACATACTGTATCTTGTCTTCAGCCTGGCCTGCACCCTCGGGATTATGTATGTCTACAATAAACTCAGCTTCATGGACAGCTACATCGGGGAATTTCCTCCCCTCCACCATATCTTCGGCGGTAAGCAGGTAGTCACCCATTACGCGGCGTGTCTCGCGCACACCCGTGGTTGTGCCGCTGCCGATGCATTTGCAGTTTTCATAGCCGGGAAGATTCTGATGGAAGAAATCCATCAGCAACGCTATCTGGCGTCTGAGCTCAAGATCCGCAGGGAAGATTTCACGGACTTTGGTGATATCCACGCGGTTCGCCTGGGTAGTGTTGACCTGGCGCTGCCCCTTCTTAACGGTAGGATGCAGACGCACAGCCGCCAGATGCTCCGGGAGTTTTCCTTCATCGGCACAACGCTTGCAGAAATCAAGGAATCTTTCTCCGTTCATCTCCACATTGTCGACATCGCCTATGCATGTCACAGCACAGGTTTCGTCAACGTTGTCGATAGTGAACTCAAGGGTTACCGGCTGCATGAGTCCGTCTTCGCGACCTTTCTCGATATGCGCGCCCGCAAGAGTTGAGACAATCGCGTCGCCGGTGCAGTCGATGGTCACAGGTGCAAGAAGCGCCATGCGTCCCTCATTGGTGGCGAGAATCAGTCCCGTCACTTTGTCACCCTCCTTTACGACATCATATACCGAACTCTGTAGATATACATCAATGCCGGGATGATTCACAAACTCAGAGAGAGTGAGTTTGGCTTTTTCGAAATCATGCGCTTTACCGGTCTCTCCGATCATGTCGTTGTCGGGAATCTCAAGTATCTTCACTATCTCGTCGCGCATGGTTCCTTTGCCGACCATGCCGAGCACAGGACCGACATAGCCTGTGGTCAGGTTGCCGCCGACCACGCCGTATCTTTCTATAAGTGCCACTCTGGAACCTTCTCTTGCGGCTGCCACGGCGGCGCATATGCCCGCCGGACCGGCACCGGTGACCAAGACATCGTATTCTCCGGTTACTTCAACCGGTCTGTTGTAGGTGATTGTTTTCATGTTTATGGGGGTTAATGGGGGTTAATGGGGAGGGATGGGGGGGGATGGGGACTTATGGGGCGGTATGGGGATGTATGGGGACTCTGGTCATTCTGTCGCTTCCAGGTCTATCATGACTTTCATGCATTCCTCGCGGTGGTTGTCGATGCAGTCGTAAGCCTCGTTGTATTCCTTGAAACCGAAACGCTGGGTGACAAGCGGGTCTACGTTGAGACGACCGTCGGCAAGCATCCCGGCGGCAAGAAGATAATCCTCGTGCAGATACATCATCGAGCCGATAAGCCTTATCTCATGCTCGTCGAGAACCGCGAGATTCACTTCCGGATTCTTGGAGAATACGGCAACAATCACTATGTCGCTGCCTTTCTCTATGTTCGCGACAAGGTCCGTGATGCATTTCTGCACGCCGGATACTTCAAACGCACATTGGAAACCCTCGTCTCCGAAAACACGTTTCACCGCATCCTCAAACGATTCCTTTGCAGTGTTGGCGGTGTTTTCAAGTCCGCACTCGCGGGCTTTTTCGAGACGGAGGTCGCTGACATCGGTAATCAGCACTTTCTTCGCTCCGCGACCATTAACCGCCTGCGCCACAAGATTTCCGATGGTGCCGGCGCCGGTCACAATAACATTCTTGCCTTTGACATCGGTGCGTCCCGAGGCGTGTATGCCGACAGCGCAAGGCTCCATTATGGCAATCTGTTCGTAGCTGAGGTGCGGCGCGCACTTTATGATGCGGTCTTCGGGCACCACGAAATATGGCTGGGCGCACCCGGGAGCCTGAAATCCCTGCACTCTGAGGTTCTCGCATACATTGGGACGTCCGTTGCGGCAGGGTCCGCATTCGCCGCAAACAAGCTGCGGACGCGCTGTCGCCTTGTCACCGGGTCTGACTGCCGTGACATCCTTGCCCACGGCAACAACCTCAGCTCCGTATTCATGCCCCTGGATAACAGGATATGTTACAAACGGATGCTGACCGTGCATCACGTGTATGTCCGAACCGCATACACCGATCTTGTGTATTCTGAGAAGAATTTCGTTGTCTTTAAGGTCTTTCGCTTCCGGAGCCGGAACTTCGAAAAACTCTATGTCGTGTGGTTTTATTACTCTTGCCTGAATCATTTTGTTCGTTCTGTTTTGGTTTTGTATTTGTTTATTCTGTCATTCAACAGTTTTCTGACATCGTTCCATCTGTAATATTTTCCGTTATGGTTTTTCAGGGGCAGGGTGACCTCATGTTCGTTGAGAAGTATCTTTACGAGAACCTCACCGTCATTCTTTCTGACCGGACGGTAGAAAACCATCTGCATGTTTGCCGCCATGGGCGTTATGTCATAAAGGTTCCATGCGGCAAGCAGTTTCTCAGGGTCGTCAGGCACCTTGTCGTATCCGTCAAGGCACATGAGAGGCACAAGAGCCATGAGCACAACGTCATGACCGAACCGCAGGTCGGCTGCGCGTCCGTTCCCCGCCACGGCATTGTCGCATCGTCCGACGATGTCTTCAAGCAGAGGCACCGCGTAAGCGAGAGTCCATTTTTCGCAACCTTGATGACCTCCGAATTTGGCGATGCCTCTGAAGTTCTCGGCAACAGTCATCCAGTAAAGCTGGTCAGGGGTGTATATGTTCCACATCCGGTTTTCAGGCATTACGTTCTTCTGGTCCGATACGAGATAGAAAAGATAGAAAATGAAATTCATCTCCTCCTCCTTGTTTTCGAAGACATAGTCTGTGAAAAGTGAATCAAGAAAGTCTTCCGACCCCATTTCCTCTCTTACAATCGCATGTGCGCGTCTGAGATACTCGCCGTTCCTGCAATAATCCTTGTATGCGGGATCCACCTCATTGGCGGCTCCGTATACATGGGCAAGAATCGCGGTGTTGCGGTCGGAAGCCTCGAACCCGATTTCCAGATCCGGGTTAAGCTCCTTGAGCCGCAGACAGAATGCATTCATGCTCATGACGCATCTGACAGTCATGGTTGATCTCGCGTCGATTTCAGCCCGGTTGGCGAAAACATCGGGATAGTTGGCGAATGTTCTTTCGGCGATGCCCCGGTGTTGCAGCGTTCCCAGAGGGGAGAGACATCCTTCGATTCCGCGTGCCTGTTCACGGGCGAGCATTACTCTTTCGAGGAGCTTACGCCCCTTGTCCGTGAGTTTCCCGGCTTTTGCGGCTCTCTCCAGAGGTTTTGTGACATTGGAATATTCCCTGTCATTGGCGAGCCATCTTGAGCCGTGGCGCCCGTAATGACTTATGTAGAAAGGTCTGTAGCCCTTCGGCGCATCGGAGATGACTCCGATGTTGTGGTCGGGATACGGATTGAAGAGACCCGCCGCCAGCTCAGGATTGGCGGCGATCTCTTCGCGTATGCCTCCGGATGCGGCTTTGCATGACCGGTTTCCTGCATGCGACAAAGGTGATGCCGCAAGGAATAAAGAAGTCAGCAGAACTGTTCCGGATTTCAGAAGATATTTCATATTCATTATAGTCAGAGAATTTCAGGATTGAATGCAGCGGGACGCTCAAGGGTCGATTTTGTCTCTTTGCCGAAATAATCGGTCCAGCTTATTTCTACCGGCGCGTCGGGAGTAGAGGCTTTTGCGCGGAAAAGCATGAACTTGCGCGGATTGTGATAACCCTTGTTGTTCCATTCGTTGTTCCAGACAGTCGTGCGCACCATGTAGGACAACGTGTACAGAGGATTTTCCTCCTTGACCATCTCCACGGGAAGTTCCTTGCCGTTTTCGGTAATCTTCAGTTTCCCGTCCTGATCCCAAGCCCAGAGATTGACATATATGTAGTTGTCGGGAAGGTCGCTGTAGTCGGTCCATTCGGGATACATGGTGAGGAATGCGCGCATCTCCTCGTTGTTTTTGAAATAATCCTTCACACCGTTCATGTCCCATGCGTAGAACGCCCGTGCAGGGTCATATTCAAACGTCTTGTGTTCCCAAGAGATGTTGCTTCCATCGATATTGAAGAGTTCGTAAGCCACCGGAGTGCCGTCGGGACACAGGTTCTTCAGACCTGTGGCGCGGGTTCTCCACCATGCGCCGCATGTGCCGGATATGTTGTGTTCGGTGAAGTTCTGCATTTCTTCAGGAAGGCGGATCAGATTCTGCTTGTGGAAGTGTCCGCTGACAGAGTGCACGTTTTTGTAAGGTTTGAGTATGTCGAGGAGTTCGCGGGTGCTTTCATTGTCAGTGCGGATCATTATCTCGTCGTTGAGTGCGGACCAGTTTTTCTTATGATCGAATTTTTTCCATCGGAACATCGGACCGTGCATCGCCACGATTATCGGAGTGTCGTAAGAGACATTCGCGAGGTCCTTGCGCAGCCACGCAAGCTGCTCGGGAGTGAAATCCTCCTTGTAATTGCGTTTGTTGTTGATGCCGGTGTATGTCGGAGCCGGTGCCGGATCATTGATATAATGGATGTTGTCGAGGAAAACGTAATGCACGTTGCCGATATTCTGGGAGTAATATCTGGGACCGAGAGCCTTCTGATAGGGGAGGGAAGCGTTGAAGTCGGCATCGGGACCGGGTTGCGCCTTGGGGTCGTTGTCATGGTTTCCCATGCAGCTGTAGACGGCAGTGGGGTAACTGGCATTGTTGAGGCTTTCACGGAATTTTGCGATAGGGTAGTTGTGTCCATACCAATAGCCATCCCATGAAGCGTCGCCGAGATTCAGCGTGTACACGGGTATGCCCAGGGCGTTGAGACTCTCCACATTCCTGCGGATCACATCTGTGTAAGGTCCGGAGAATATCGACACATCATTACGCTGGTTTGCGAGATGCACGTCAGTGATGATGATTGTCGCGTGGCGGGAGTTGTCATTTTCTGTAAGACGGAAATCGTGGCGTTCGTATTTGTCAGCAGGAAGAGTGAAGTCTGCCCAGAACTGCGGCACCACATCATCGCGATATACATCGTATCCGGAGGGAGATGTAATGAACACCTGTGGATTCTGTTTTTTTGACTTGAGGTAATAGGCACCTTTTTTGTCGGTTTTTGTGAGTTCATATCCGTCGGATACTACAACTCCAGCCACTGGTTTTCCGTCACATTCCACGGTGCCTGCGACAGTGACTCCTTTCCCCGGTTTCACCGGAAGCGAAGACCGGAACGTAGACTGAGCGTTCATGGCGGAGGCACATGTAAGAAGTGCCGTTAAAATGGTTAAATTTTTCATTGGTCGTTTCGTTATTATTGTTGTCGTAATGGTCAGTCCGGCAGCTGGATGTTTAAACAACTTCCGGGAACTGCAGTAAAGGTTCGTAAAGTTATAAATAAATATGTTCCCTTATTCATAGCTTCCCCCTTTCTTTCGGTTAAAGATAACAGTTTTTAATAACTCCAAAAAATGAAATTAGGTATAATGTGCTGATATGAAATAATATCACTTTTCGATTCTTAATATAGCCGAAGATATTCCGGGCATTTTCAGAGAGATGCCGTCAGCTGCCGATTTCACCTTGACATTGCCGTTGGCTATCAGTGTGACCGGCTTTTCCGCTCCGGTTAACGGCATGGAAGCGTTTGCCGCTTTCCCACCGGGATTAAGGGCAATCACATATATTTCCCTGTCGTTCTCACGAGTGTAAATCCAAGGGTATGGTCTTGCAGGGTCGCTAATTGATTTCCATTCTCCGGAGTTGGCAAGAGCCGGATGCTCATGTCGCAGTCTTATCAGCTTACGGGTGAAGTTAAGAACCGAATTGGGATCTTTCTCCTGCGCCTCTACCGTAAGTTTGCCGTTGTCGGTGAAAACCGGCAGATACAGTTTCTCGGCAGGAGCCGTAGAGAATCCGGCATTCACGGAGTTATCCCACTGCATGGGGGTTCGCGTGCCGCTGCGTTCCTCACGGGATCCCTCCACACTTGGCAATCCCTTGACATTTCTCATCATTATTTCGTCGCCATAATGGATGAAAGGAACTCCGGGCATTGTAAGGAGGAATGTCATGAAAGTCTTTATTTGGTCCGGGCTGTCGCGTCCTTCGGAGTTTAGGCGGTTGATGTCATGGTTCGCGGAGAAGAGCGAGATGTAGCCGAAATCTTTAGATTTCCGGTATTGCTCGCCATATTCCTCGACAAACTTGTCGTATGCGCCTTTGCCTGTTTTCTCGAAAAAAGCGTCTTTCCCAACTGATTTGTCTTTGACGCTTCCACGGGTAATCTGCTTGAAGCCCGGGCTTCTGTGTATTAGAAGGAAGTCCATGTCGAAGCCTCCCGGCAGCGACTGTTCCGGAACGCCCCATTCAGCGATAAGCACTTTTCCGGGATATTCGCGGTCAAGCCACTCGCGCATGTCTGCCCATAGTCTCATGGTCTCTTTTTTGTCTTTGTCGTTCTTGACGAGAGACGAAGCCATATCCACACGGAAACCGTCAACCCCGAGGTCGAACCAGTAAGCCATTATATTTTTCATTTCGCGTCTTACAGCCTTAGGTCCTGGGGCGTCAACAGGCTGCTGCCACGGTTTGGACGGATCCGGGTTCGCGAATCCGAAGTTCAGTGCCGGCTGGCAGGGATAATAATTCTTCTGATAGAAATTTCCTGTATATTTTCCATCGGACGGAGTGCCTGCCTTTGCCTCCTCTGTAGGCACCCACGGTCCCAATTTTGAAGAATCCGGATCCTCGAGAAGATAGCGTTTCCGTATGTCCGCGCTGTCTTTCGCAGAGATTTCATCGGCGAATATGTAGTAATCCGCATATCTGCCGTCCGGACCCTCTGTCGCCGCCTTGCGGAACCAGTCGGCTTTGTTTGACGTGTGCCCCGGCACAAGATCGAGACATACCTTCAGCCCTCTCTTGTGGGCTTCGTCCACAAGACGTTTAACGTCCCGGTTTGAACCGAAGCGCGGATCTACCTGATAGTAATCGATGATGTCGTAGCCTCCGTCGAACCATGCCGACTTATAGATAGGATTCATCCAGATGGCATCGACACCGAGACTTTTCACATAATCAAGGCGCGAGATAATGCCCGGCAGGTCACCTATGCCGTTACCGTCGGAATCCATAAACGATGAGGGGTATATATCGTAGAAAACGGCGTTGTCGATCCATTCCGGCGTAGTTTTGTGAGCCGAAGACGGGAAGCAGGCGAGAGCAATCACCGGTGCTATGGAAAACTTTTTCAATGAAAATTTCATATGTACTGTAGTTTATCTGATAAATACTTTCTTTGTTTTTGTTCCAATCCGCATGACGTACAACCCATTTTCCGGTCTGGAAACCTTTATTCCGTTGATATTGTAAAACTCCGGGGGATAGCTGTATGAATCGGAATCAATGTCGAATATGGCACTCTGTTCATTCTGCGGAGTGTATCTGTCTATGCTGAAACCTTTTGGTCTTTCCATAACCTGTGTGTATACTGAACCATACTGGTCAGTGACCTTGATGGAGAGGGGAGATGTGGCATATTTAGCTGTGACAAGAAACAGATGTGAGTTCTGTGTCGGATTTCCCGAGTTGTTATGCCCCGTCTTCTCGAATCGCTGGCAGCCGTCGGAAATCATTGAGAACGGGTCGTAACCGCTGATGCGTGACACTTCAAGCGGCTTCCCGTCTTCCAAAACCTCCACTTTCCAGTTTGTGTCGTAGGCAAACACATTGATCAGCACTCTGTTCGGGATTTTGGGAGTGCCGTCTGAATTGTAGTCGGAACTGTCGAATCCGTATCCATTGGCAAGCCAGGTGTCGATATCCGCAGGGTTCTTGTATGATGGCGCGAATCTGGAGGCTGTGATATGACAATTGTTAAGGTCATAGCAGCGGAACTGGTATCCATTGTCAAAGCCGATGCATTTGTAATATGTTTTCAGCTCCTTGCCTGAAGTGTCGAGCACTCTGTATCCCCCCGGAGAGCCGTCAGTGCAGACGCTGTTGCCATTGACGAAATATCCTGTCCACCAGAGGTTGCCCCCGATAGCTCCCACGTTATATTCTGTCATGTTAAGGTAAGAAACCGTGTAGTTGGTGTGTGCATGTCCTGTGAATACACGCACGTCTTTGAAACCTTTTACGCTGTTATAGAACTGAGAACCGTAGTTGTAACGGTATTTTGTCGGATCGGGCACATTAGGTTTCGAACACTGCGGACGATAGAACAGAGGGGCGTGCATGCATACCACAATGGGAGTGTCCTTGCTGACATTGGCAAGATCTTTCCGGAGCCATTTTATAACACTTGTGGTTATGTTGCATTCGAATGTGTTTTTGCATTCGGCGTTTGTAAACTCGATATTGTCGAGCACGACATAATGTATTTCACCGATATTGAATGAATAATAAGTCGGTCCCCACTGCTCTCTGTAATCGGTGGAGGCTGCCCAGTCGCCGGCAATCTTGGGATTGTTGTCATGGTTTCCCATGCAGTTGAATATCGCGTCCGGATCGAGGAGGTTCATGCTTTCGTGAATCTCCGGTATGCCTATATTATAGGAATGCCAGTATGTGTTGTAAGACTGGTCGCCAAGAGTGATCACATATACATCTTTGCCTTGTTTTCGGGCATTGGAGATGCTTGTGTTGATGTCACCTACGGCATTCTCCTCATATTGCCGGATGTCCTCGTTGCGTCCGCACATCTGGATGTCGGCAAGAAACAGAATCGTATGGTCTGTCGCCTCGTCGCGCTCAAGTTCGAAATCAGCCTGTTCAACGGCAGAAGGTCTTTCTGTGTCTACCGTCTTGTAAAACTCCGGGTATTTTGCTTTGCGCGTGTATTTGTAACCTTTCGGGTTACACACGAAAACGTGACCGCACTCCTTCGCCGATGCCAGATAATACCATCCGTTCTCATCGGTAAGCGTAACGTTGACGCCGTCTGATACCTGTGCGCCCTGTACCGGTTCATCGCCGCAATACACAACGCCTTTAATTGTCATTCCATCTTTGTCGGGAATGTTTCTGACAACAGCTCCGAAGAGGGGAGATGCCGCCATTGCTGTCAGTATTATCGCCAGTGTTGATTTCATAAGCTTTTATCTTATAATTATTTTGTCAGTATGATTGCCTCGCCTGCGGATGTATATGCCGGGAGAAAGATATTCTCTCTGTATCTTTATTCCGGTGAGTGTATACCATTCATCGGTTACAACTTCGTCAGAAGAGTGATTTTCACTAGAAATCTCATTCACAGAACTTGATGCGCAATATGTGGCTTTGATTTCCGTAATTGATATTTTACCCGAGGAGTCCCCTGCTTCACCCGGCTTAAGAGAGAATGAAACGAGTTTTACAGGCCAAATTGCAGCGTCAGCGGTATCAAGGTATTGTAACAGTAGATGCGGTAGTATATGAAACGGTTATTCCATCTTTCGTGTCGTTTCGTTCTTTTACCTTGACTGATGAGGTTGAAATTGACCAGTCAGAGCCATTTTCATGCAATTGCAATTCTGTAGATTTTGCAATTTCTACGGTTATATTCCGTGTTGATACTATAAGGTTAAGAGAAATGAGGAAGGGCGTGGCTGTAGTCCTGACAGACAACATCCACACCCTTGATAAGATTATTTTACAATAACTTTCTTATCATCAATTATATACAATCCGGGAGTTTTGGTATTCTCAACCTTCACGCCTTGGATAGTGTATATTCCTTTGGGAGCGGATTGATTGTCAGATACTATTTCATTCACTGCGGAAGTAGTTGTCTTGCCTGTGTTTTCAAATTCGAAAGCATCGGCTTTCTTGCTTACAACGGGAGCTCCCGGAACGAATGTGGGATAAAGTTCCATCTCTTCAAGGTTCTGCCCCCATATAGGATCCACATCCGAACAATTGTTCAGGAACCAGCACATTGCACCTGTTGATGCCCAGGTTTCTTCGTAGACTTTGTATACGCCGTAGTTGCCATCAACAGCCGGTTTGCTATAATCTGTCCATTTTATATTACTGTCAACAATGTTCGGGTAGAACACAGAAGGATTGGTAGCACTACCTCCAAAGAAGAAATTATATCCCCATCCATCCATCGGCTCTGACACACCTGCTATAAGTACAGTGCCGACTTTGCCGGGATTACCCGGTTTTGCATCGGCATTTGCCTGTTTTTTTACCTCGGTTATTGTGAAGCATCCGCTGCATACTGCCTTTGGTGCATGACAAGACATGCCTCCTACTGTAACGCCTCGTACAAGACCTGTGTTGTAGCAATTAGTGAATTTATAGGCGACATTTCCGTCAGACGGACCAACAAGTGCTGCAGCCCGACCTTTTCCAGTATCCGCACTGTAAGCGTGAACTTCAGCGGAAGTTCCAAGACAGGTGAATTCTGCGACACCTTCTTCGGTATCTGTGCATTGTCCAACAAATGAAGCACACTTGTCTTCACCGAAGAATGTCGAGAGATCATCGATTATTGTATTGCAGATTTTCGCACCGACACCGGCATAACCGAAAAGTGCCAGGTTTGTGCCTCCCTCAACTTCCATATTTAGAGACGAAATTGTATGGAAACATCCGTCAAAGGTGCCCTTGTAGGCAACAGCTTTTGAATTTCCTATAGGTGTGTGGGTCACGTTGTCCATGTCTATGTCTGCTGTCAGAACAGCGTTTGCCGTATTTTCTCCGCCATTTACTATAGCAGCGAATTCTTCAAGTTCAGCAGCATTGGAGATTTCATACACGCCTTCTCCGTTAGGGGTCAGAGCCAACATCGGCATTGCTGCGAATGCCATAAATCCTAAGAATGTAAATTTTTTATTCATAATGTTTTTTGGTTTTACCGGATAGACGCGCAAGTCGTGTGCCTATCCGAGGTTAACAATTATCTATCGTGATTATTCGCTTATATATGGTCCGTGGATTGATTTGACTGTATAGCTCTCATCACTGTCGTCAAGAACATATACATAGTATTTACCGTCGGGGAAGACTCTCATTACTATGTGTCCGCTCCAGGATTTAAAATTATTCTCTACTTCAGCAAGCGGAGCCTTGCTGCTTTCAACAATACCTGTTGTAAAGAAAGAAACGTCGGAATTAGCGGCTACAAATCTTCGCATACAAGGAATGCCGGGCTGCTCGCTCCTCCATGGATTGATCCATACCGTCTGTGGGCAAAGTTTGTTCACAAGTTCCTCGCTGTTGGCGTTGGTTGAACCATGGTGGCTCGCTTTCATTACTTCCACCTTGTTTACTACAGGTATTATACCTTCATCTGCATTTAGCCATGGAGCGGAAGATGTAGCCTCCCATTGAAGGTCTCCTGCAGTGAAAAGGTTGAATTTGCCGAAATCCATCATCAAGGCTACACTGAAAATATTCTCATCGGGACTGGCTTTGCTGATCTCTGTTTTAGATGTTGGTATGGTTCTTCTGGTATCATAACCGTTGCCCGTCCATGCATATCCGGATGCGCAAAGTATTCGAATCTTAAAGTCAGGATAGGCAGATGGATTATAACGCATCACAATCTGGTCATCATGACCGGGTTTTGCAACTTCATATATCAGACCTTTTGTATCCATGCTCCATTTCAGGAATCTCTGATAGTCTTTTATTCTATCATCGGTTCCCATGTTTATTGGAAGAGTATAGCCTCGGTCTATGATTTTTGTGAAATTAAGCAGAGTTCCGAGTTTTGCAATACCGTTCATATAGAAATTTCCTTCGGTATGTTTGGGGAAGTCTGCGTATTCCTCATATTTTTCAGGCCAGGAACCCATGTGGTCTTCGTGAGTGTGGGAATTGAGATAATAATCTACATTTTCGCCTCTTGGGTTAAAATGTTTGATATAATTGGCAATTATATCGGCACTTGAGATATGCCATCCCGGTCTTGCCTGAGTTACCGTTCCCACTCCTTTTTTCGTGCAAATCTCTTCTGTGACCAAAGAACCGGCGGCATCAATAAGCATGGATGTTCCGTCAGGAAAGATGTAGAAATTTGATTCACCTCTGCCTGTGCTTATGGAGTGAATCTCAAAAGTGCCGTTTTGCCATAGCGGCATCTGTGAGCCGATTTTCACTTCGACTGCCGGTGCACCAGGGATAATAATTGCGTTTCCTCCATCGGAAGAATCCGAACAGGAAACAAAGGCTAAAGTCAAGCCGAGCGCAGTGGCTGCGCATAGATTGTTTGTCATTGGTTTCATTTGATAAAGTAAGTTAGCCTAAAAATCTTTTACCTTAAGATTTTTACATGTGTTGTTTTTAATGGGGTAGGCAGTGTCTGCGGTTTCCATAAAGTATCCGTCCGAAATAGGCCGACTTTATCAAAGCGTTTTTGGTTGCGAACTTTGCAATCAAAAACGCTATGTTTAATTTGAACGAAAACAATCGTATAGTAATGGCGCAGCATCCGACGGACATGCG
>RIAY01000031.1 GCA_003833075.1 Muribaculaceae bacterium Isolate-036 (Harlan)
ATTAATAATAAAGAACATACTCCAACGAGAATGGTATTAATTATTATCATAGAAAACCGCCAGAAACGACGTTTATTGCGCTACTTACCACAGCACTTCTTACGATTTCTTTTGTTGCTGCTATTACAGCTCCTTGAGGACCAAACATAAGACCTGCTGCTGTTTTCCCCCAGAATTTCCAACATAAAAAACCACCTACTGCTCCAGCTAGGTCCGCTTTTACGACACCTTCTGCTGTAACTGCTCGTGTTGATATAGAAGGAAGATTATACATATAGCTAGAGAATGCTATAGCACTACAAGTCCATAATCCATTTTTGTCATCATCTGATAGATTTTGAGAATTATTTATGGCTATATTGATTTCTTCAAATTTATGAGCAATCTCGACACTATCGATTTCATTAGAATTGATTACATCCATCATTTCATCGATAAAAGGTTTGCATTGTGGTGGAATCTCTTGGAATATACTATCAGCTGTTTCACTCTCGCTTTTCCCACGAGTATTGTATGAATAATAGCATTCAATACCGATTTTTTTTGCAATTGAGAGAGACTTGTTTGAAAATTCATTCATTTGTGGAATAGGAGTGGTGACCCCAGAAAATCTATCTTCGATATATGCATAAGTAAACGAGCAAATGCTATCAAGAGTAACACAATCAGAAGATATAGCATCTAAGGCTTGATTGTGGATATTCCCGATATGTGACATGGGATTGACGAACTCAGATTTGAGTTCTGAGTTAATGACGGGAGAATCGTCATTTGAGCATGCTGTCATAAGTAAAAGACAGGATACGATAAGTGAAAAGGTTTTTATTAGATTCATGTTGAAACTGATTTATGGTTGTTTGTGTCTAACATTACGATTTTGTCGACTTCCATCGTATATCCACTGCAAAGATAATATGGGATTGTAATTTGAGAATTACACAAAAGGGTATTTCTTTGATTTTAAGTGATTTATACACTTTTGTGTAATAGGTTGATTTTATCCGATGAAATGCCGGAGAATTGATTCTCCGTTTGAGTAGGGGTAGGGTAATAGGCATACTGCGGCCAATAGAGCGATAAAGACGATTGCTATTATTGCTGTTCCCAATCGCACTAAAGATGGGGGTATTTCTCCGATGAGCTTACGGACTTTTTCAGAGCGAAGCTCTATCTTATCGTGGGTATTGCTTGAAGTTTCCATTTTTAGTTTCCGAGTTCAAGTTGGTTCTTAACGAGGTTGTAGTATGCGCCTTTCTTTTCTATGAGAGAAGCGTGGTTTCCGGTTTCAACAACCCTGCCTCCATCGAGTACTATTATCTGATCTGCGTTCTTGACAGTGGATAGTCGGTGTGCCACTACTACGACAGTACGCCCCTTGTAGAACTCATTAAGATTTTCTACGATAGCTCGTTCATTCTTGGCATCGAGGGCATTTGTCGCTTCATCGAGGAAGATAAAGTCCGGATTCTTATATACGGCACGAGCTATGAGTATGCGCTGCTTCTGCCCTTGGCTTAATCCAACACCATCTCTACCAATTAAGGTATTATATTTTAGTGGTAGCCCCATTATATAGTCGTGGATATTTGCAATTCTTGCAGCTTGTTCAAGTCTATCAACATCAATATCGCCGTCACCCACAGCTATGTTCCGTGCGATGGATTCCGAGAAGATAACTCCGTCTTGCATGACAACTCCGCAGTGACGACGCCACCATTTGAGGTCATACTCGTTGAGATTACGATTGGAAATCGAGATTTTGCCAGACATGACCTTATAATAACCAAGCATTAGTTTTATCAATGTTGTCTTTCCACTTCCTGAAGCACCTACAATGGCAGTTACTTTTCCTTCGGGGATACCGAATGAAATACCTTCCAGCGTTTTTTTCAAAGCGTGAGGATCATACTTGAAGTCGATGCTGTCAAGAGATATTGCTTTTTCTGAACCAAACGACTTAGCTTGATTTTCAGCTGTCTCCTCATTCTTCCCTTCGTGGATCTCATTTATACGTTCAAGCGAAATTTTCACATCCTGCAAGGAGTAGATGAAGGACATGAACTGCTCCACAGGGGAGTTGAGCTGTCCGATGATGTATTGGACGGCGAGCATGGCGCCCAATGTCATCTGACCGTTTATTACGGCTGTTGCAGCAAGAACGGTTATTATGATGTTTTTTACCTCATTAATGAATATAGAACCGGCCTCCTGTGTCTGTTGGAGTTTAAGAGATTTCATCTGCACAGCAAACAGGTCAGCCTGTGTATCTTCCCATTCCCAACGCCGGCGCTGTTCACAGTCCTGAAGTTTGATTTCCTGCATGGATGTTATGAACTGGTATGTGCGGTTTTGGTTTATAGCCTGCTGCTCGAACAGTTCATAATCCAAAACCTTTCTTTTCCGAAGGAAAGAGGTGATCCAGAGTCCGTAACAAAAACTTCCGGTTGCAAAGATTCCAAAAATAAGTGGGTTATATATGAATAGCACGATGCCGAATATCATGAAACTGAGGATGGAGAACACGATGTTCAGCACCTGTCCGGTAAGGAAGTTTTGGACACGAGTATGGTCTCCTATGCGTTGCAGCAGGTCTCCCATCAGCTTTGTGTCGAAAAAATACATCGGCAGTTTAAGCAGCTTTATGAAAAAGTCGCTGACAAGAGAGATGTTGATACGCATTGAGATGTGCAAAAGCAACCAGCGTCTGATAAAATCGGTGGAGGTTCGACCAATTACAATCATCAGCTCCCCCAGCATTATCAGCCAGATGAATCCAATGTCATTGTGATTGATTCCTATATCTACAATTGATTGGGTTAGGAATGGTAATATCAGCTGTAAAACACATCCTAATAACAACCCCAGTATTATCTGTATAAAATGTTTCTTGTATTCTTTTAGGTAAAGAGAAAGGAATTTTAATGAGCGAGATTCAGTGTAATTTATAACCTTATCCCTATTGAAATCTTTTGTCGGTAATAGCGATATTATGACACCATTCTCTTCGCCATCTATAATAGTACTTACCCAATGTTTGCGGAATTCTTCATGAGAATACGTGGATATTCCCTTCCCGGGATCAGAGATATAAAATTTTCTGCCGTTTTTAGAAACTTTAAATAGAATGACAAAATGATTTTGATTCCAATGCAGTATGACCGGATGGCATATAGATGACAATTCTTTATATGGGATAAAACGAGAGTCTGCTTTTAGCCCTAATTTTACTGCCGCTTCCTCTATTCCGTTGACAGATATGCCTGATATTGAAGACCTGCATATCTTGGAAATCTCGTTGAGATTTTTTTTTTGACCATGAAACATACAGATCATGGCCAAGCATGCACTTCCACACTGCATGGCATCGCTTTGTTTAATCCAGGGGAAAGATTTCATGATCTTTAATATTTATTTTCTCGATATGCAGGAAGTCTTCTGTTTTAAAGATTTGACATCTTCTGTGAATGCTTTTTTTTCTTGAAGATATTCTCTTTTTAGGTTTTCATATTCTTTATGAAGTTCCTCCCTCTCCTTGATAAGTTCCATGCGGTCTTTTTCAAGTTCATTTATTTCGTTGTCATTCTCAGTGCATGAAATACACACAACTAAAGCTGAGATGAAGAAGAATACTGCAATATTGCGCATAGTTTTATCTATTGTCTTTGGTTTCGTGATAATCCTGAATACCGTCCACTACGTTTACATCCACCTTCTTACCTCCGGAAAAGTTCCATGTCAGCGAGAATCCGACATATTGAACAGGGGTTGTGTATTTATACGATACCTTGTTGGATCCGGCTTGTCGGTCGAGTTTGCGGCGGTTGCCTAATGGGGTAAAGTCCAATGCAACTTGGAGATTATCGTCAAGAAATGTTTTATAGACTTGTCCACTTACATTATAAACTGCATGATAGGTACGGTCGAGAGTGCGATAGGTAGGCTCGAAATTGACATTGAGCATGCCACCCCATCCATGACCGAATCGGAAATTGTTATTGAAATAGAAATACTCCTTGAAACGGGTCTTGTTATAATGTATTCCGTCAATGATTGTGTTCTCGGGAGTGATTTCAATTCTCCCGGAAAGTTTGAAACGCCACCATTTTGCAGGTGATTCCATCCATTCCGCTCCAAAGCCCCAGACGCCTTGTCCATTGATATTCACAGGCTTTGTATAGAACACATCGGGCGTTTCTTCGCTACGGAATGTCTGCCAATAGATTCGATCATGCGAATGTGCGTAAAGAGCTGTAAGATTTATCTTGTTTCGGAGCAGAGATAATCCGGCCATTACTATGTCGGCTGATTGTGCTTTCAAATCAGGATTACCCACGGTATAATTGTAAGTGTTGCTCCAGTTGATTACCGATGATATGGCTGTATATGGTATATCACTGAGGGTCCGCTTATAACTGAGCATAAGAGCATGGTTCATTTTAGAGCCGAAAGGCATCATTACCTGTACGGTCGGGTTTATTGACCATTGGGTATTTGTGCTTTTGTTGCCTATTGAACAGTCTTCGTAGGAAATGCGATTGAGCTGCCAGTTGACACCGGCACTGTATTTGATTTTCCAAACTCTTCCTTGTGCCGAGGCATAGACTATGGGAGTGAATCCTGATGTCTTGGTTGGAATGTCGCTTGTCTCAAAACGATCGTTTTCAACAATATCGGTCGGAGTGTATTTTGAGTATATTAATTGCGCAGAAGCTCCGAATTTCCACACGAGCGTGCGACTGTAGGGATAGATGAAATCGGCCTTGAACTTCCAGAGATTGAGGTCGTCGGTTTCATCTATGGCGGCAGTCTTCTCAGAATTCATGAAATAGCTGCTGTTGTTCCGGCTGTGGCGATTCAGGTAATCGGCTGTAAGCTCCATACGAGAGCCACGAGAGGAAAGCGGTTGTAAGAATCGAAGTGTCCCTTCCTGTAGTACAACGTTTTCGCGACTGCTGACTTCTGAAGTCAGACCATCATTGTCTGATACAGATGACGGACGGGGACGATACAAAGATACCAGATAGCTGCCTCCGAGTTGAGCACCTGAGTTGAACTGCTGCGTTAGGCTAAGACGGTTTCTGAAATCGAAGCCGTGAGATTTGGATGACTCTGTGAGAAATGTATGAAGGTTGTCACCCGTCATTGTCTGTTCTGAATTATCCTCAACCCTGGTTGCCCCGGCATAAAGGTTGTCATACACGCTTAACCCCTTATATCGGTAGTTTATCATGCCCCCGACACCTTCGTTTCCGAAGCCACAGCTTCTGTACCAGTCGGCATTTGCCGAGATGCTGCCATAATAACCACCCTCCGGAGGACGGCGGAGCGTAATCATTATTGTACCTCCGCTGAGCGAGGCGTTCTGGTCGGATCCTGCCAGATATTTGACCTGAACCTTGTCTATCATCTCTCCCGGGATGTTGTTCAACTCCGAGAGGTCGGAGAGCTTCACGCCGTCAACATAAATCTCGCTTGCGGCGAGGCCGTTGATTTTGAAGTTGCCGTTTTCTCGAGAGATGTTTGGAAGGAATCCCAGTACATCGACAGCGGGTTTACCTTTGGCTATATCAGAGCCTCGGAGGTTGGTAGTGTAACCTTCGGCGTTATTTGTGGTTCGGGAAGCAATAACTGTAACTTCCTGCAACTCATGATGACTCTGTGCATATATAGTTGCACTTGCAAGAAGAAGTATTAAAGTATAATATCTGGCGAGCATGGCTGTGATTAATTTGTTTGTTGAAAATTAGCGTGAAGGTCAAAGAAATACTGTTTTATATTTACAGATATTTCTTGTTGGGTTATTTTTACGGGGCATTTGCCATCATGTGCCTCTGATCTGACTTGAGAGCAGATAGGACATATAGGCAGCCGTCTGCATACATAGCATTCTGAAGTATATGAATCTCTGACTCTTTGCAATGCCTTGTCATTGAATGCGATTTCACCTGTCTCGGTTATGATTCCGATTCTATTTTCAGTATGAAAATCACGAGCGGTGCATTTGAAGACATCGCCATTATAATTTATTACATAATTGTGAGCGTAATCTCCATAACACGGATTGACGCTATCTCCAAAATACGAGTGTATATTGGAATTGAACGAAAAGGAGGATACATTTTTTTTCAATGTCTTAATTCCCTCTTTCAATTCATTATCCTCTGGTTCCTGCCATACTTTATGGAAGGAGAAACGAAGATTTGGATAAGAATGTAGCTCTTCAAAATCCTGAATCAAACGCTTGAAAGAGCGAATGTTCTTTTTTGTAAAGTTACATCTTATTGTTACTCTGAAGCCGTCGATGACAGCTCCCTTTGCATTGTTCTTGACAATTTCATAAGAACCTTTACCGGTAGCAAATTTTTTTACGCAGTCGTGAAGTTCAGAATCTCCATCAAATGGGATTTGCACACCTACGTTTGAAGATACTTTTTTAATTTCCTCTCTGACTCTGGGGGTTAAACATACGCCGTTTGTGGTGAATGATATGGCAAGTTCAACATTTAACTTGTTGCATATCTGCTTTGCCTTGGTTATAAGAGGTTTGACAACTGCATCAAATCTAAGCAAAGGTTCTCCTCCAAAAAAAGCAAGTTGTAATTTCTCATATGAATATTTTTCGAGAGTGTTGTTTAGGTACTTGCAAATGGCATCAATTGTAGAAGGTTGCATGATACTCCCTTTAAGGTGCCCCTCATAGCAATACCAGCATCTTAGATTGCAGTCCAGAGTTGGATTTATTGTCAGTTTCAGAATCTTTGTCGATTCTAATTTGTTCTCTATCTCGGCAATACACTCAGATGTCTCAAGCTCGTTGTTGGCAACGATGAATTTGTTATCAACAAGGGTGCTGAATAGTTCGGGATGTATTTTGCTGATTATATCCGGCTCTTTATGACATTTGGTAAGTTGGTCATAAAGTTCAGATACAAGTCGTAACCATTTTTTAGTTCGACAATTAAACAGGAAGCATGAGCCATCCTCCTGCTTGATAAATTCATTATATCTGCTCCAAATCATCTTACATTGTTTTGAGGGTTAACGTAGGTGGAAATCTAATTTCCACCTACGTATGTTGCGGGGAACAATGGCTTTAGTTGCCTCCTTCGTATTGATCTGAAACTGTTTCCATGCCCTTATGCTTGTCACAGCTGGAGCATCTGCTGCAGTTCACATTGTCATCGAACCAACCATCCCCTTTGCAATTGCCATTGTCGGAGAAGAAGTGGCTTTCAAATGAAGAACTCTGGAGTTGAAATCCTCCTTGGAGTTGTCCTTTCTCGTCATGAGAAAGGGGAGTACCTTTTGTTAGATCTTTATCCATTTCAAGATTGTGTTAAAGTATGATTCAATCATATTGATTGGCATTTCTAATTCACCGTAATGCTCAGTGTCGAATGTTGTGCACAAACATTCTTCTCGGACGTCTTTGTCTTTATTGACGATGCAAAATTAACATCGTGTTTTAGGTTGTCAATCACACAAAAGGGTATTTCTCTGATTTTAAGGTTATTTATACACTTTTGTGTAGTATGGCTGATGCGGGCTATGATGCGGCAAGAAGGGGATAACACCTTTTGTAGAACTTGGTTAGCCCTTTTTTACTTGAACATACCGGGATTGTCTCGGATGCAAGGTAAATGAGCGGATTTCCTATCTGCCGGGTCTCAATGCCGAGGGCGTTCATGACCCTGAGAAGATGGCTGTCGGTCTCCGCTATCATATAACTGTCCTCCTCTCGCAGTATTGGTGCCACGGCGAGAGTCATGAGCTGCTTGAACAATGTAACTGTGGAAAAGCCTGAGGTGGAATCAATGGCGAATCGACCTATGTGCCAGAAGGAGGTTGCCGGGGTGTCCCCAACCATATCCAATGGGGATATATGAAAAATCTTATGCATAGGTGTGGGTGTCCGTTTGTCCCATCTGAACACCCTTATGCTGCCTACCATTCTGTATTCCTTGTCCCGGACGATGAAACAAGCCGAGTCTCCGGAGTAGGAAAGCTCCTCACGGTAAATGTCCTCGATCTCCTGTTGTGCCGTGTCGGGAATCGGTTCCGATGAATGATGGTTATAGTTCTGTGTCACCACGAATCGGGCGATGTCATGAAGCCGGTCAGTACCGACTCTTAAGATAGAATAGTCACTGCATGACCAAATCACTTTTTCCATAGTTGAGACGGTTTTGAAATTTTCCGCAAAACTATGTGGAGACTGTCTCCTAAGCGTGACACAAAAGGGTATTTCAAGGAGTCCGATTATAAAATTTACCCTTTTGTGTAGTGTGCTGATTCTTGTATGGCAGGATTTTATTAATTTTGCGCCGAGAAAAAAAGACCAAACGTTATGGACTCCAATATAAAGACAGGAGACTTCTTTTCACTACAAAACTCGGTGGAGAGTGTCAACGAGTCCGACTATGAGAAGACCGGACTCATAATAGAGGCTGCGCGGGCATTCGAGCGCAGCACATACCAGTGTGTATATATCATTGACTACTTCAAAAAGGGATTCCTGTATGTCTCCAACAACATCGCCCGCCTCTGCGGCGGCGAGGCCGAGAAGATAAAGGATTTCGGATACAGGTTCTATATAGACTATGTTCCGCCTGAAGACCTGAAGATGCTGGTGGAGATAAACAATATGGGATTCAAGCTATTCAACACTCTTCCCGTAGGCGAGAGGAAGGACTACACAATATCCTACGACTTCCACATAATGAGAGGAAAGCGAAAACGCCTGGTCAACCATAAGCTGACGCCGCTCATTCTGACAAAGGACGGCAGGATATGGCTGGCGATATGCACAATCTCCCTTGCGGCAGGCAACGAGCCGGGGAATGTCATCATGAAGAAGCCCGGTTCCGGCATCTTCTACCAATACTCCCTGTATGACCATAGGTGGGAGAAGTGCAAGGAGATAACGCTTACGGACAACGAGCGTGAGGTACTTTCACTATCGACACAGGGATATACGATGAACGATATCGCCGACAATATATGCAAGTCGGTCGATACCGTCAAGGCCTGCAAGCGCAGTATATTTCAGAAATTGGATGTAAGGAATATAGCGGAGGCCGTGGCCTACGCCCAGAACCATCAGTTGATCTGACCTGTTTACGCCGGATCGCAGCGCAGCGACGAGAAATAGAACTTGGGGAAATACTTCACCTCTTTCCCGGTTAAGATGTCGAACATGGCGTTTACGCATTCTCCGGCAACAATCCACGAAGCGACGGAAAGCTGGGGCGGCGGCAGTTCCCCCGGCTCGTTACGGTATGCCTCGATCACATCGTCGAGCCATCTGTTCGGCATGTTCCAGAACGTGCAGTACCGGGCCACGAAATCCGCCATCTTGACCTCAAATCCCTTATAGGACGGAGACACCTCTGTGAGCTGGTATCCTCCGGGCTTGATGATAGTGAGAAATGCACCCCATCCGAAATTATAAGGATGCAGGACAGGAATCCTTCTTTTGGAACAAAGGTCATCGAATACAAAAGGGATGTCGCTCTTGAAGTCGAGGGCGTTGATGGCTATGTCAACCCCCTCGAGCAGTTCCTTCACATTGCCCTTGTCGATGAACGTGTCATGGTATTGGATATTGGCCTTCGGGTTTATCCTCAGCAGCCTCTTGGCGAGGCATTCCGCCTTGGATTTCCCGATGTCGCTCTTGACATAGTTCTGACGGTTGAGATTGGATAGCTCCACCCTGTCTCCGTCCACAATCACAATATTCTCGAAGCCGAAGCGCAGGGCGCACTCGGCAATGATGCTGCCGATGCCGGCCCCGCCGAGCAAAATCCGGGTCTCACGAACCTTCTCCTGCTCATCCTCGCTTACATAAATTCTGTTTCTGTTATATCTTTCCATATAGGATATTGTTTAATTACGGTGCAAAGATAGGTCTGCGGAAACGAATTGGCACAACACAAAAGGGTATTTCTTGTTTTTATCCGGTTTTATTTTGCCGGACAGGAATAAATGGCTACCTTTACAACAATATAACAATATTAAAATATAAAAATATGGAATGTAGGATTGAAAAGAACGGCACATCGGTGACGATAACAGATGTCGCTACCGGGATAGGGCTGTGTTTCACGGAAGGCGGGTCAATGCAAAGATACACCGCCTCTCTTTATGTCCCCGACACGGCCATTCTGAGCACAGAGGAGGGCGTGGGTCTTGTCAGTGAGGTATCGCAAGGTCTGGAGGCATACGCCGCCGAAAGGTTCCCGAAAGAGTTCGCTGAAATAAAATGACTCCCCGGATATGGATAAGACTGAAAACAGGCGTAAGCCGGGAAGACCGAGAAGTGGCAGTGGGGAGCCTGAGGTATATGCGACATTCAGACTTCCTGACTCGCTGGTTCAGAAGGTACGGATGCTTGCGGTCGTAGAACGCACCACGCAGAGGGAGATTGTGATTGCGGCGTTAAGGGAATATCTTGCCGGCAGAGCCGACAACTGCTAATATCCCCTCGTTGTGCTGATTCCCCCCGTTTTTATTTTGTGGGACAGGAATAAATAGCTACCTTTGCAGGGTAAATAAGTAAACTTAATTACAAGTAATAAATATTCAAAGTAAACAAATAACCTTGTAAACATGGCTAAGATTATTGCAATAGTCAACCACAAGGGTGGTGTCGGCAAGACCACCACCACGGTCAACCTCGGTGCCGCGCTTGCCTTGCAGGGCAAGCGGGTTCTGTTGGTTGACATGGACAGCCAACAGAACCTTACAACATCCCTCATGCGTGAGGAGGATGTCACGGAGTCCATATACGACAGCCTGATGAAAGGGTCTGCTCTCCCTGTTGTCCGGATTGCGGAACGGTTGGACCTTTGCCCGTCGGAGCTTGCGCTGGCAGCGGCAGAGCTTCACCTGCAGGCTCGCATCGGACGTGAGAGACTGCTGAAGAAATTGCTTGACGTTGTTAAGGACAGCTATGACTTCATCATGATAGACTGTCCCCCGTCCCTCGGACTGTTCACCTTGAACGCCCTTGTCGCCGCCACTGATGTTTTCCTTCCCCTTACCGGGGAGACCCTCCCGCTGAGAGGTATCCTGATGCTTGAGGAAACGCTCAATGATGTCATACAGAACGCAAATTCCGATTTGCGGATAAGCGGTGTGGTCATACAGCGTTTCAACAACCGTAAGCTCAACAACGAGGTCATTGAGGCTATCCGGACAAAGTTCGGGGCAAATGTATTCAATACCAAGATACGGGAGTGCATAGCCCTTGCCGAGGCTCCGGCAGCCCATTGTTCCATCTTTGACTACGACAGCAAGAGCAACGGGGCCAGGGACTACATGGATCTTGCCTCCGAGGTGATAGGACGGATATCCGGGTAATAAAGTAAACAAGTTTGTAAGTAATAAAGTAAACTTGTTTCATAGTAATAATGTAACCAACGAAAATATGGCAAAGAGAAAATTCAGTCTTATGGAAGAGGTCAAGAAGCCATCTCCGACACAGGAGACAGAGGTCTCGGACGCTTCGGCTGTGCTGGATGCTGCCTCCAGTCCGGCAGGGGACAGCAGAGAGATCCGGGCCACCTTCATTGTGGATTCTGGGATAATACGGAAATTGAAGCTGATAGCCGCCATTGAGAACCGTAAGCACAAGGACGTGGTCGGCTCGGCACTCACAGAGTATGTCGGCCGATGGGAATCCGACCATCCGTCGGTTGACCTTATGGCAATAGACGGAATAGTAAACAAGTAATATAGTTTACATTATTACTTAGCATAAATATTATTAGTAATAATGTAAACCAAATAAAAAAAGGAGAACGGAATGGCGTTCTCTTTTTTATTTGGAGGATTCGAAAAGAAGTGCTAAATTTGCCAAAAGTGTAAAAAAAATTCATTGATAATATACGCCCCCCTGTGATGGCGCGAGGAACGAGCGCCTGACTGTTCAAAATTTCAGATTATGGGAATAGACGGTTTCGATTTTGACTCGTTGACTGACGAGCAGTTCAATAAGTTTATATGGTCTTTGGATGCTCTGAAGGCTAAGTTGAATCGTGTGTCTGTGGAGGAGCTTGAGCGTGAGTTTGAGGGGAAGAGTTTATATTTGTTGGAGAACGAGCATTACGAGTTGTCGGAGTTGGAGGTCGGTGAGTTTGTCGATACCGTGTTTGAGCGGAAGACTTTGGGGAATGGGGAGGTTGTTGTTCCTTTTGAGGAGATTCAGAGCCGGGAGTATAGGCTTTGGCTCAGTCAGAAGATGAGGAATAAGAGAACGGTTCGTGAGGGCGAAGCCCCCCTTCAGTTGTCCTCTCCTCAGATAGATTACAGCGGCTATCGTATGTGGAGATATAATCCGGTTATATTCTACAAGGAAGGCGGTAAGGCGAGACACAGGCTGATGCTTCTGGATGATGAGGATACGTTGAGATTTTTGGAGAACCGGGAGTTTGCGATTATGTCCCCTGTCACCTATGTGGGGCGGACGAACTCTTACAGGAACGCCCGTTATCTTTATGCCTTTGCCATAGATTTGGACGGTGTGAGTATACATGAGGTGAGGGCGTTGTTGAGGGGCATGACCACGGGGGTTTATCCTGTTGCCAACATCATCGTCAATTCGGGGCATGGCGTTCATGTGTATTACCTGCTTGAGAGTCCTGTCGGGATGTATGAGACACGCCTTAATGCCTTGAACAAGCTGAAGGCTGGACTGACAAGGATTGTGTGGCTTGTGTCGAAGCTCGACACTCCGCAGGTGCAGAGTGTCGTTCAGGGATTCCGTCTGCCGGGTACGAAGACGAAGTTCGGTAAGCCTATAAGGGCGTTCTGGAATAGTAAGGCTCCGTTGCATACTTTGGACGAGTTGAACAGTTTCCTTGGCATCTACAGGCTCTCTGACGAGGAGATAGGGCAGCTCAATGAGAAGCATCCGCATAATCCTGCGAGGGTGACATTGGCTGAGGCGAAGAAGCGTTGGCCGGAGTGGTACGCCTCACGTGTCATAGGTCGAAACCGTGTCGGGAAAAAATGGAACGTCAACCGTGGTCTTTACGACTGGTGGCTTGCAAAATTGAGGGACGGTAGCGAGGTGACGGTTCATCACCGCTACTGGTGTGTGCTGACATTGGTGGTGTATGCTGTCAAGTGCGGCATACCGCGAGAGGAGGTTCTGGCCGATGCCCTTGCCTTGGTTCCGGCTTTTGACCGCAAGACAGAGACGGTTGATAACCCGTTCTCGGAGGACGATGTGAAGGACGCTATGAGGGCTTACGACGAGCAGTATTGCAAGTGGCCGTTAAGGGTTATAGAGACAACAACAGGAATTCGTATCGAGAGAAATAAGAGGAATGGAAGAGATCGAGAGGCTCATATAAAACTTATGAATTTTGTAAGAGATAGCATTACCCATACAGATGAAAATTGGCGTAAAGGTAATGGTAGAAAATCGGAAGAGGCGAATGTTAGAGAATGGCAGCAACAGCATCCCGGTTGTAAGAACAAGTCTTTGTGCGCCCGTGAGACCGGTCTGACAAGGCCGACAGTCCACCGCTGGTGGGACGAATCAAAGGCTGTGTCTTCAGACAATGAAGAATGACAGGATAATGTTTGTATTTCGCCAAACAAATCCCGGTGTACCGGTGTTATAGGAGCAGTGCCATCGCTTGCGCGAAAGAGCAAATTTAAAAAATTTGCCATAGCTTAATAGGGCAAAATATTGGCTACGCCACCGCATCCACTCCGTTGGGACGCTACATTTAGCCCTATTAAGGCAGGAGGCTTTGCCCCCTACAACCCCCACAAGGGGAGAGGCCACTCCCCTTTGAACCCCACCGCCGGGATGACCCTTCCCGGACCCACGGCCAAGGGCTTTCAGCCCCCGGCACCCCTGAGCAGGGAGTGACCCTCTCCCTGCACCCTCCGGCAAAGGGAACCGCTCTGCGGCCGCAGTTCCCCTTGCATCCCTTCTTGGCCGTATCCGGAGGTATCCGGAATCCGTTTTGTCGTTTGATTGTTTGTTTGATCAAACGTTCAAATGAACAATCAAACAAATGTTCGAATGATTGAACGAACATTTGTTTAATCGATCAATCATTCAGATGACTGAGTGATTAAATGATTGATCAGATAAATGAATTGCTGATTGCTGGACTGAACGTTCATATGTTCATTCATTCATACGTATGAACAGCAATCAAGCAATCAGATAGAAAGGACAGACGTCCAGACATATGTAGCGACGTGTCCGTATATCCTTACAAAACGAATATGAGAAACTACGTTGTATGCCATTATGCCAAATGCTACGGACCGCCGGTCAACTACACTACCCACATAGAGAGGAAGACGGCGGACGGCACGGTTCGCATTCCCTATAACATCAAGAGGTCGGATCTGACTAGACATAACCGTGAGTTCATAACTGAGGCGAGGAAGACAGGACGCACCGCTGCCATCGAGAAAAGGCTTATGGCTGTCAAGTATCAGACCGATAAGGACGGTAACGAGTATGAGCGTAAAATCCGGAAAGATCAGGTGTGCTGTATTGAAATCCGTCTCAGTGCGTCGCCGGAGGCTATGGCCGAGATTATAGCACAGGGCAGGCTGATGGATTGGTGCCGTGAGTCGGTGAAGTGGGCGCAGCGTGAACACGGGAAGGAGAATATCGTCAGTGCCGTGCTGCACATGGACGAGGAGACACCGCACCTTCATGTGTCGCTTGTCCCGGTCGTTCAGGGGGAGAGCAAGAAACAGGCGACTACGAAGAAGAGGGCGGCGAAGGACAAGGAAAAAGCCGAGTCCGATGGTACGGAGCCACCGAAAAAGAAAAGGCGTTACAAGAAGAAGGCTGACGCATCGACGCTGAGACTGTGCGCCGACGACATAATGACGCAGAGCGGTCTGAAGCGTTACCAGACGGAGTATGCCGCCGCGATGGAGCAGTTCGGACTTCGCCGTGGCGAGGAAGGTAGCCCGGCAAGGCATAAGGATCTTGCGCAGTATTACAAGGATCATTGCGAGGAAATGCACGCCCGGCTTGACGAGGTGCTTGCCGAGCTTGCCAAGGTAGAGAACCTTCTTGTAAAAAAGGATGCCGAGATAGAGAGCCGAGACAAGGTTATCCGGCAGAAGGAGGATGAGATTTCCGGTAAGGAATCCGAGCTTGCGGAGAAGAACCGGGAGATAGTCCGTCAACAAAGAGAGCTGGAGGAGCTCAAGCCAAAAGTTGAAGAAGAGCGGAGCAAATTCGACACACTTTTCTCTGCCAACGAGTATCTGGAGGGTGTCGAGCTTTCAGCCGACAGACTGCTGGCATCGTATGACAGTAGGGAGAAGGAAGTGCTAAGGATAGAAAGGGAGGCGCTTGAACGCATCAACCAAGCCTCGATAAGTTTTCTTGCCAAGAAAGATGTCGAGAGGCTGGCGAAAGAGAATGCCGGACTCAAGCTGCTCGTGTCAGGCAAGGACAGCGAGATACAGAAGGAGAGGAATGAGACGGAGAAGGAACGGAAGGCAAGGGAGAAAGCCGAGGCCGACAAGAAGCAGTTGGAGAAGACGGTATCGGGTGTACATTCGGCTTTGGAGCGGAGACATCCCGAGGAGACAAGGCTCTTGCGTGAGCTTGTCACCATAGGGGTGTCTGACCCGAAGTGTCAGGACTACATATTGAATGGTGGGTCGGTGACGTTTGAACCGTATCCTTGGAAAGACCCCTCCAATGGGAAAAGGATTCCGGAGGAATATTGTCAGGAGGTCATAATCAAAAAGGAGGGAAATGGAAACGACTCTTTCATCTCCATGTGCGGAATGCGGATAGCCGACTTCTTCAAACAGATATGGGCTAAGGTTACGGAAGCTCTCGGTCTGAAGAAAAAACAGGAAGAAGAGCAGCGCAGGCAACAGAAGCCGGAGACTCCGAGGCGTGGCATGAAGTTATGATGTTGCCGGGAGGTTTGCCACATTAAACCTTCAGTGGGTAGATCTAATACCCCCTTCGCCTTACTTGGGATGGCTTGGTTGCCGAATCAGTTGTCTATATCAGTAAGCTGACAATTAGATATATAGAATATATAAATATTTATTTTATAATTTATTTATTGAAATATTGGAATACAGGTATATTGTTATATTGTATTATTCTTTTATTGTCCTGCGGTAGTCAATGGCTTGGTAGAGTGTGGCGCGACTTATGCCTGTGGCTGTGGTTATCTCGGCTATGGTGTGCAGCTTTGAATCGTACATCTTCAGAGCGGTCTCAATCTTTCCAGAGGCTGCTTTCGGTCGGCCTCCTTTGCGCCCTCTGGCACGTGCCGCCTCAAGTCCGTTCTTGGTGCGCTGCCTTATGAGGTCTCTCTCGAACTGTGAGAGTCCGGCGAAGATTGTGAAGAGCAGGTTGCCCTGTGGTGTAGTGGTGTCAAGCCAAGTCTCACGGAGCGATTTTATCGAGGCTCCGGATTCATGCACCTTCTCGATGATGGAGAACAGTTCTTTGACGGATCTACCCAACCGGGTCAGTTCCGTTATAACCACTGTGTCCCCTTCCCTCAAAGCATCGAGCATCCGTTCCAGTTCCGGACGCTGCGTTTTGGCTCCCGATATTTTCTCGCTGTATATCCTCTCGCATCCGGCTTGTTGGAGACTGTCGCACTGCCCGTCAAGGTTCTGTACGGAGGTAGATACCCTTGCATATCCTATGGTCATGGTTGAAATAATTGGTCTCCGGTAACTTTGTCGTATATTTCGTCAGAATACATATTCCTCTTGACTTCGTTGGATGTTATAAGAGCTGGTGATATGAATTTTTTTGCGGGCATATATCGTCCTAACACGCTCATTTTGGTTTTAAAATTGTCATAGGCTTTTGAGGTCATTTCATATCCGTCTGGCGCATATTTCATTTCGCATACGCTGATCACATTGTCTGCCCTGTCGATAAGCAAGTCAATTTGGACACCGGGATGATAGTCGTTACCCTTGGTATGCCATGAGAAAATGTTAGCCATTATTCCGGATATTCCGAGAGCGACCTTTATCTGCCGGGTATGCAGTAGGCATACTCTTTCAAAGGACAATCCGCACCATGTGTTATAAGTGGGTGTTCTCATAAGCCTTACCCAGTATTCTTCATCGACAGCATGTGCAGCTTTTACAAACTTATAATAGAAGAGTGTGTAGCAGTCAACAAGTTGATATATGGCATCCCTAAGTCTCTTGTCTGTATGGCAATATTTTCTGACAAACCCACATTCTATCAGGTCTTCCAGTATGCCGCTCAGTTGTCCGTTGCTTTCTAATTTACTGTTCTTTATTATTTCGTCTCTTGTCAGTCCTGATTTTTTTCCGGCTAATGCTTCCACCACTTTCAGATATTTCTCCGGTCGGTTGAAAATTGTGGCATATATGAAGTTAAATTCATCTCGTAGCATACCGTTTTCTTTAAGGAAAAGATTATTGATGTTCTGCCCTATGCTTTTTGAGGCATCAAGTTTAGACCAATAGTATGGAACTCCGCCCATTACCATGTAGCCTTCCAATATCATATTTCTGTTGAAGCCAAGTCCATAAGACTTGACAAATTCTTCGCATTCCGCCAAGGAGAATTGGTTAAGTCTGATCCGATATGTCACACGGTTATATAGTCCACCCTTGTTTCGGAATATCTTGTTTATTATCCAAGATGTTGCGCTTCCACAGATTATGAGTAGAATGTCTTTTCTTGCTGAAGCCCATCCGTTCCAAAAATGCTCAAATGCAGGAATGAATCTGGAATTTGGGGCATCCATCCACGGAAGCTCATCAAGAAATATTATTTTTTTTTCTTGTCGGGACGCTATTATTAGGTCTTCGAGAAGATGGAAAGCCTCAAACCAGCTCTTGGGAGGTTTTGCCTCGGTTGACAAACCTTGTCTTATCAGGTTTTGGTAAAATTCTTCCAACTGTTCCTTGTTTGAAATGTTCCAGACTCCGGTATATTGGAATGTGAAACAATCCTTGAAGCATTCCCTGATAAGGAATGTTTTCCCAATTCTACGTCGGCCATAAACCGCTACGAACTCGGAATATTCAGAGGCATAGGCTCTTTTGAGCTGCCTGATTTCTTCTGCACGTCCTACTATCATGGTAGTTAAATTTTTGCAAAGGTACGAAAAATAATCGACATTTAGCCATAAGTGGTAAAATTTACCACTTATGGCTAAATGTCGATACTGTTAGGGGTTGATGAGCTTTGCTTGTTAGGCTGGAAAACGATTCATAGCTATAAGTGGAGAATTCAACCTACTTGTGGCTAAATGTCGTTCTCATAATGGATGTTCAGATGCGAAATACTGCTAAATTTACCACTGTTAAGATGGAAAAGACTGTGTATGGGGGAAATCTGAGTCCTGATGATTCTCTATTTATAGACCGACTTCTTGCCAAAAGAGGGTTAAAAACACCACTTTTGGCAAGAAGTCGATTTAGGGAGTCTCTAAAACCAAATTGCTCTCACGAAAAGAGAGCTTGATTTAGATATGGGTTTTGAGACGGATATTTCCTTGTTTGAGGCAGTCTGAAGCCCGGTAGCCGGACAATCTCAAAAACGGCCATTTTGCGAATACTATTTAGATTTTTTTTTGAGAATGGATTCAATAATCTTTGTTATTATAATTACTGTCATTAAGTAAGTGACAGTAATTATAATAGATTTAAACCAAGGAGTTTTTAAAACTTCTTCTATAATGCGAAATCCACAACTAATAGTAAATATACATGATAAAAATCGTATATTATATTGGATTGCAGGTCTTATTTTTAATAAGGGAGATATGATTAATAATAAAGAACATACTCCAACGAGAATGGTATTAATTATTATCATAGAAAACCGCCAGAAACGACGTTTATTGCGCTACTTACCACAGCACTTCTTACGATTTCTTTTGTTGCTGCTATTAC
>RIAY01000032.1 GCA_003833075.1 Muribaculaceae bacterium Isolate-036 (Harlan)
CTTTTTCCGCTGCTGTGCCAGGCATTGATTGCCGAAATCTGAGATTCGTCCCAGAATTTTTTGTTTTCTTCACACATTTTACTAAAAAATGTTGAATCTGACGGTCAATACTTTTCCGGACTAGACATATCTCTTCCCAAGAGATACTTATTCTTGCCCGGTCAGATTTGAACGGATTATGTTTATAAATTTCGTCACTTTTACACTCTCTCATCTCCATCACCTGCCATTAAAAGAACATATCCGGCGGGAAGAAGGGACATGCTATCAATATTCCTTTTCGTGCACATTCAACAAACACCCAAATGACTTCAAATCAATATTGTAACATAAGTTATTTTGAACAATTTGTCGAAAGTGGGAAGATTGCATCATGTCCGAGAATGACTGCGGAACGAGTGATACCCTCTTTCCTCGCGTGTGTCCGCAGAAACGGGAACAAAGAGATTTCCGACAGGTCTATACGATTATGGATAGTGGATATGCTGCTCAAAGGGATGAAACAGACAACATGCCGGAGATATGTTTATGCATTGCGCTCCTTATATCGTGACATGAACGTTGATAAACACTCCGGATATGACCCTTTTGAATCAGTAAAAGAATTTACAGAATATTCCTACAAGTCACCGGATAAAAGAATTGCAGACAATCTGTCATTGCTCAGGCGCTTATTAAAAAAAGACAGGAAAGATTCAGATTGGATAATATCCAACGTGATCCAATATCTCTTTTACAATGTCGATGCATCTTTGGAAGATGTGGTCAGTCTCCGGTTTGGAGATATATGTATAAATTGCCCACAGACGGACGACATTGTAGAGAGCATGCGTCTTTCTCCACAACAGAAATACGTATTTCCTCTCTATCAGGGAAAGAAGCGGAATCCACGGATAATAAGTGACCTTATCGTGGACATGAAAACAACACTCCGTTCAGTCGGAATGGATTTCGGCAACTCCTTCTCACGTGAATCTCTCACTGAAATGTGGATTGCTTCTGCACTCGGTTGCGGCATTTCTGTAAGTGAAATAAGGGGGATCATCCCGTCAGTGCCATCGGGATTCGCATTTCTCTCACTTATAGAACCGTCTGAAATAAACGAAACCCGGAAAACAGAGATAGTAAACCTCGTAGCGGAGACATTCAATGACAAAACAATCCGCTGGTACGTGATGAAGCTGCGCACAGGCGTAACCCCGGATGACATAACCGGATCATTACCTCACGGCGACAACAGTCCATATAAGGAGCTGTCGTTTTATTATCCTGTCAGGAAAAACGTACGCAGGAACAATAAGGATAAAAAGAAAATGGTCACTCGCATGGTGCCTTATCTTCCCGGACTGTTGTTCTTCCGGCTGCGCAGCGACAAGGTTGGAAAGTTCATGAGCGGCATAGGCAATATGGCTTGGTGCTATCGCCGAACCAATAGCCCGGACAGTCCGTATTCATATATCACCCAACACGAAATGACAAGGTTCCAGCGACATATCGGCAAACTTACTTCCGATATCGAGATTGAACTCATAAACCATCGGCAGGCAAATATAGGAGACAAAGTCAAGATAAACGGCGGCGGACTGTTGGACGGCATGGAAGGTATCGTGCGTGAAATATGCAACACGGATGGAACCAGGACATATGTCCTCCGGCTTTCAGAGACATCGTTCATAAGATGGAACGACATTAGGGTGGAAGAAGCATTCATAGAACATGCCGGATAAGTAAGTGATCACTTATTTAGAAACTGTTTAAACATATCGCTTATGATTGACATTAATGAGATAGCGGGGCTTTCACATTATCTTGCCATGAGAAATCAAATGGCAGGTGCTCTTGTGTTTGACGGTCACGCCCCCACTCCTGAAGAGGAGGATATCAAACGGGATTGTCGTCAGTTAAGCGACAGGATATGTATTGAATTGTCCGGATGTAAAGAAGAAGACATTCCCATTCTACTTGAATGTTATGACCTTACATACCGTATGGGCTACAGCAGAATGCCCGATATGAAATTCATCGAACGCAACAGGAAGCGCATTATACAGGCATGGGAAAATGGCAACCGCGGTATTGAGGAAAGTGTGGTATTCAGTATCCTTTCAACTCCGTGCGGTCAGACATACGGAACAGACAACAAAAGACGTAGCAACACTTACCGTCTTCTACTTGACAGATGGACGAATACCCTCAGGATGCATAACAGATTCCCAGATGCTACAACCTACGAAAATTATCAGCGTCTTGCACTGATTATGCATGAAAACCTGCCTGAAGAAACCAAATACACATGGTATGAACATAACCGGATTGAAGATCTTTCCTCCCCCGGTTCGACAATACTGCGCAGCTATCGCCGGTTTGCAAACGCCTTGTTCCCCGATATTCTGGATTATGATGAACACGTTTCACTCGACAATAAGATCCTTGAAGAGTTGTGCACACGCAAAGATCTAAACCCGTATGACCGCAAGGCATTCCGCCTTGCCCTGAGTTTCAACAAAGCGATGGCGTAAGTATCTGATGTCTAAGTATTGCGACAAATTTGATTATAAACCTATGTAAGCGGTGGCATAGTGTGCATAGTTATGGATTTCCGTAAAACCAACAGCACGGTATTGCAACACATTCTGAATGGCAAAACCTCTAAAATATGGTAACGAAATAGTATTATTCTATACTATAAATATCACACAACTATTAATTACTTATCTAACAGCGCATTAACAAATACAGATATGAATCAAATTAAAGCTGGTGCTGCCCTTAACTATGTAATAATAGCATTAAACACTATCGTTGGTCTATTATATACTCCTTATATGCTACGATGTTTAGGTCAAAGTGAATATGGACTTTATTCTCTAGTAGCTTCAATAATAGCATATCTAACACTTTTGGATTTTGGATTTGGGAATGCAATAATTCGCTATACGGCAAAACTGAGAGCTGAGCGCAAAGAGAGAGAACAATGGCAAATGTTTGGATTGTTTATGATCGTTTACATCATAATTGGTATAATAGCTTTATGCTTGGGCTTAGCATTATATTATAATATAGATCTATTGTTCGGACATACTATGGCAGAGAATGATTTAATAAATGCCAAAATTATGATGATCTTATTGACATTTAATCTTGCTATCACTTTCCCATTAAGTATATTTGGTTCAATAATAACCGCATATGAAAATTTTGTATTTCAAAAGGTTGTAAATTTAATACGCATTGTGCTATGTACATTTGTTTTGATTTTTGTGTTATCACTTGGTTATAAAGCAGTAGCATTGGTAGTAGTGCAAACAATATTTAATGTACTAACATTAGTTTTAAATTTAATTTATTGTAAACGTAAGATTGGAATTAAAATTATATTCGGAAAATTTGATTTATTATTCATTAAAGAGATAGCAATCTACTCGTTTTGGATATTTATTAATGCCATAATGGATAGAATATACTGGGGAACAGGGCAATTTGTTTTAGGTGCTATATCTGGAACCATATCGGTTGCAATTTTCTCGGTAGCTATTCTCTTACAACAAATGTACATGCAATTCTCAACCTCAATTGCAAGTGTTATGCTTCCACGTGTTACAGTTATTGTGACACAGAAATACAATGATCAGGATGTGTCTAACCTCTTTATAAGAACCGGTAGAATTCAATGTCTAATGTTGTCATTTATTCTTTCTGGATTCATTGTATTTGGACAATCATTTATAAAACTTTGGGCTGGCAGTGATTATACACAATCATATCTTATTACACTGATCTTTTTTATTTCATTATTTATCCCTTTAATTCAAAATATCGGTATAACAATATTACAGGCACGTAATCAATTGCGATTCAGATCTGTATTATATCTTATAATAGCAACCATCAGTCTTGCTCTTCAAATAATGTTAGCACCAAAATTTGGAGCATTAGGATGCGCAATAAGTATAGGTGCTTCTTTGATAATAGGTCAGGGCATAATAATGAACATATATTATAAAAAGAAACAATCTATAGATATCGTATTATTTTGGAAAGAGATATATAAAATATCAAAGATACCATTATTATATACATTATTAGGATTGATAATAATTCAATTAATCTCTATGTCGAGTTTACCAATATTGCTTATTGGCATCTTATTGTATTCTGCAATATATATAGTTTCAATTTGGTTTTGGTGCATGAATGATTATGAGCGTAATTTGCTATATGCGCCCATACATAGGATGGTAAACAAATTAAAGTTTTAAAACTGTTAAGAATAAATTTCGTAACAATATTATTGTAATTATGAAAATTATATACATAGGAGATAATCGTAATCGTGGAAATTATGGATGTCGGGCTACGAGCACTGCCTTATCAATGTTAGTTTCCCATAACAACAAAATTGTGGGTCGAGTAAAAGGAGACTCCACGTACTTTTATCCAGATGTTTTTTATTTTAAATATTTTCCTAAATGGTTATATAAGTCAGTGAAAAAATTGCCTTATTGGAACCATATTCGTACTATTTTATCAAGAGTGATGTTCAAAGTTGGTAGAAAAATTGGCAAACCTGAATGGTTTGATTTCGTGTCTTTGGATATGGAAAGATCTATCAAGAATCTAAAGAAGTGTCTACCTGCTAATCCAAATTTAGAGCAACTTGATTTTGAAAAAAAAGATTACGATGGTATAGTTATAAATGGAGAAGGATCTTTCATATTTTGCACACCGCAATGGAGAGAACCACTTGTTATATCCATGTGTATATATCAAGCTTTAAAACATCATAAAAAAGTTTTCTTTATGAATGCTATGTTCTCAGACAGACCTGGGAACCAAAGAAACATTCAAACTCTTGCACTTGTCAATGATCTATTGTCAAAAAGTAATGTAGTCTCCGTTCGTGAAAGTTTTTCTTTTGAATATGCAAAAAAATACCTTAGTGATACCAATCCTATAATTATTCCAGATGCGTTATTTTCGTGGTATTCGTTAATTAACGATTCTCACAAAGTAACAAATGGGAAATATTATTTGGCACACGCAGCAGAGTCTGATGAATATTATGAGTGCCTCGATTTTACAAAACCTTATATTTTGGTATCAGGATCATCATCAAATATGTTAGGAGAGAATATGAATAAAACAATTCAAGCATATTCATCCTTAGTAAAAGAACTCAAAAACTTAAATTATAATATATACTTAATACAAGTTTGTGAAGGAGATTTCTTTTTAAAAGAAGTATCAGAATTCACGAATACCCCTTTAATATCAATGGAAACACCAATATTGGCTGCGGCAAAAATATTATCGAACGCGCGAGTTTATGTATCCGGGAGATATCACCCTGCCATTATGGCTTCATTAGGAGGGACACCTTGTATTTTCATGGGTTCTAATTCTCATAAAACATTAAGTTTACAAGAATTGATGAACTATGAGATCGTAAAGGAATATTGTGCTATTCCAACAAATGAAGATATCATAGAAATCGTGCATAGAGTTGTAGAATATGCTGATAATGACAACATGAGAATAATGATTAAAAACAGGGCATTCGCTCTTAGTAATGAATCAATAAAGATGAAAGATCTCATTAAATGAAATACGATTATCTGATAGTTGGCTCCGGTTTATTCGGTGCTACTTTTGCCTATTTAGCAAATCGTCAAGGTAAACGTTGCCTTGTCATTGATAAACGACCTCATGCTGGTGGCAATATTTATTGCGAAGAGATTGAGGGAATCAATGTCCATAAGTATGGTGCTCACATCTTCCACACTTCCGATAAAGAAGTTTGGGACTTCGTAAACTCTATAGTTCCATTCAACCGTTACACCAACTGTCCGGTCGCACAAGCTCCCAACGGCAAGCTATATAATCTACCGTTCAATATGAACACATTCCATCAGATGTGGGGAGTGAAGACACCAATCGAGGCACAAGCGAAACTTGAAGAGCAGCGTCATGAAGCAGTTGCGAAAATGCAGGCTGAGGGAATTTCTGAACCACGCAATCTTGAAGAACAAGCTTTGACACTCATTGGTAAAGACATATATGAACAACTCATAAAGGGTTACACCGAGAAGCAATGGGGACGACCATGTAAGGAACTTCCGGCATTCATTATACGCCGTCTGCCAGTTCGAATGACATTCGACAACAATTATTTCAACGATTCATACCAAGGCATCCCAATTGGAGGTTACAACAAGTTAATTGACGGTCTTCTCAATGGAATCGATATCAAAATTGATACAAATTTTTTTGACAACCGCAAACATTGGGAATCAATAGCTGATAAATTAGTGTTTACCGGCAAGATTGACGAGTTTTACGACGAATGTTTCGGAAAGCTGGAATATCGTACTGTGTGTTTTGAAACATCCAGATATAATACCCCAAACTTCCAAGGCAATGCTGTAGTAAATTACACATCGTCAGATGTGCCCTATACCCGCATAATTGAACATAAACATTTTGAGACATTTGGAGCTGCCGTCTATGACAACCCATGGACTATAGTTTCCAAAGAATACTCCACGGAATGGCACGAAGGGATGGAGCCATTTTACCCAGTCAACGATGCAAAAAACCAAAAAATATACGAAAAATACCGAAAATTAGCAGAAAAGGAAACCGACATCATTTTCGGTGGACGACTCGCCGAATACAAGTACTACGATATGGCTCCAATTATACGCCAACTACTTAATCTATTTAAATAATACTTTATGAAAGAAAATAAACAACCGCGGGTAAAAATACTTGTGGCATGTCATAAAGCAGATCCTAACATCCGTCAGGATGACATCTACATGCCGATACAGGTGGGCAAAGCGCTCCACCCCGAACTCGACCTCGGATTCCAATGCGACAACACCGGAGACAACATCTCCGAGAAAAACGGCTCTTACTGCGAGCTCACCGCCCTCTACTGGGCATGGAAAAATCTCAAGGACATCGACTACATAGGCCTTTGCCATTACCACCGTTATTTTAGTATATATGAACACAAGATATCACAATATTTAAAAAACTATGATATAATAATTCCCAAACCTATTATTTTATCAAAAAGCATATTCGAGGAGTTGTGTTTATGGACATCCCTCGAGGAAGCTCATATCTTTATTGATTCTATAATGAAAATATTTCCAGAATATAAAGATGATATAATTCACTACTATTTCAAGTCTAATAAATTCACTCAATGTAATATGTTTGTAACTTCAAAAGAACAATACGATAACTATTGTTCTTTTTTATTTAGAATATTGGAAGATGTATATACAAGAATTGAAATTTCACCATACTCTCGCCAAAAGCGTGTAATAGGATATCTTGGAGAAACATTATTGGGGTTATGGATCAGACATAACAAAAGAAAACTATTAAAAGTCAATATAATCTCATCTAATCAAAACAGATCATTTAAGGAAATTTTGAATGATATACGGCGTGATATAGCATTTTCATTTTCTAAATCATATAACACACCTCAATACATACCTATATATAAACCTGTTATGGTAGGATTTGAACAAGATAATATTAGTTTGCCCTCAATAATTCTTTAGCAACTTAGAGTATGTTTGAATTTAACACGAATTTTATGTTTTAGCATATTGAAAATATTCTTTTCATTTCTATGAAGGTTCTTTTCGGTGAATTTCACCAAGTTTCATCAGTCGCGTAGCACACTATGCTCCTTCTTCAACTCGTGAAATTCCCTCGAAAACACCTCTTCATATAAATGAAAGTTAAATTCAAACATACTCTTATTCGTATTGATTATTTTTTGTTACTTAATTATTTATTAGATGAAAGTTTCTGTCTGTGTACCTATATACGGTGTTGAAAAATATATTGAACAATGTGTACGATCTTTGATGGAACAGACTATGACAGATGGTATTGAATTTATATTTGTCAATGATTGCACGAAAGATAAGAGCATGTCTATACTGAATCAAGTATTGGAAGAATATCCACACAGAATTGATCAGGTAAAAATTATTGAACATGAAGTAAATAAAGGATTGCCAAGTGCCAGAAATACAGCACTAAACGAAGCCAAGGGAGAATACATAGTTCATTGTGATAGTGACGATTGGGTAGAGCCAACTATGTATGAGTCAATGTATAACAAAGCTAAAATTTCTAATGCAGATATCATTGGATGCGGATTTTATATAGAAAATGGGAATAACTCTATTCCTATAATAGATAATTTTAATCACTCCCCTATAGACGGATTGAAATGTCTTTTAGTAATGCGGGATATGCATTTCAATGTATGGCAAAGACTTGTTAAAAGATCTTTATATACAGATAATTGTATTGTATTCGATGAACGATTCAACTTGGGAGAAGATTGTTACGCATGCATTAGACTTCATAGTGTCGCCCAAAAACTATCCACAGTTAGAAAACCATTATATCACTACAGAACATCAAATAAAAACTCTTTAGTTCATTCTTCAAATAAAAAAGGAGAAAAAGAACTATCAATAATGATGGATACTGCTGAGAAATCATTGATAAAACAAGGCTTGTTACAAGAATTATCATTGCATTTCAAATCATTCTGTTATATGCATAAATTCTGGCAGACTTTCTTTTACTCTGATGATTATGATTTCTCATGGTATAAAAGCTATCGTAAAGAACTTAATAAAAACGTATTTAAACTTATTTTACCCATTTCTATGAAAATAATGGTTTTGATAGGTAGTATTATTTCATTTAGTGTTTTTAAATATCTAATTATCAAATATAAACTATGTTTACAAACATTGCATAAAAAAGAATAAATTCGCATTAATATTTGTCGCGTTTTCATTACAAACAAATCTTTGAATGGTATTAGTAAGTTGAAAAGAAAACAATTATCATATTGATACCATAGAAATTTGGCTAACATAATCCTCAAGATCATAAAAATGATTAAATAAGCAATATAGCCTATATCATATTAAAAATTATCATATTAAAAATGGGAAAAAGAGTTTTATTCATAATTGACCAAATAAAAACCGGAGGAGCCGAAAAAATACTTCTTGAATATGATAAATATCTTTTGAGTCATGGTTACAAAACAAAAATATTTGTTCTTTATAATGATAATGAAAGATATGAGTATGGATGTAGGGCAAATACCTCCAATATTATAGTTAAAACAATTCAACAATTCAAACTATATTGGAAATTAAGAACAGTTATAAATAATTACAAACCAGATGTATTATTTTCATTTTTAGAGAGAAGTAATATACTGGCTTCTTGGTTACCTACGACTGCAATAAAAGTTGTAACTGTTCATAATATATTGTCAATACAATATAAAAAACTTCATCCAATACTGTTTAGAATTATGAAAAAGGTTATAAGAACCTGTTACTCCAGAGTGCCAATATTGATTGCTGTTTCTAATTCAATTAAGTGTGATTTGATGAAGAAATATAATTTAGCAGGAGACAATATAATCGTTGTCACTAATAAAACAGATCCATTTAAAATTGAAATCGCCTCTAATGAACCTATTTTTGAATTTGAATGGGATCATAATGCAAAATATTTAATTAATATTGGTCGGTTTTGTCATCAAAAAGCACAATGGAAAGTCATTAAAACTATTAAGTACTTAAAAACGAATTATCCCGAATTAAATATGAAGGGCATAATAATGGGAGATGGAGAATTAAAATCTGCTCTATATAAATACAGGGCTAAACTTCATTTAGAAGATGAAATAATTATTATGCCCTACCAAAAGAATCCATATAAGTTCATTAAGAAGTCTGATATATTCTTATTACCAAGTTATTTTGAGGGTTGTCCAATAGTTCTTAGTGAAGTTATAGCTTTAGGAATTCCATTTGTAGGAAGCAAGCCAGCAGTTCCTATCGATTACTTCTGCAGTGATATTTCAGAATGGAATAATGCGACATTCGAAATAACCAATTTTTCAGATTTTGATTATAATATTGATTCCGAGACAAAAGAAATAGGAGAAAAAGTAATAAAACAACTATCTACATTATCTTCGGTTTCTGGGACTAGACAATGGAATGAAAGTAATAATAAAGAAAAGCAGTTTGATGAGTACACAAAACTTATCGAGGACTAGGAATTTTGTCATATTTACATTCTTTGTAATTGTTTTTTTTCCGACATTCTGGGGATATGTATCAATCGGCACAGGACAACTTATATATCTCATAGTGTCGATATTGGGAACAATCCCTGTTTTCTTAAGTTTAAGAGCGTTTAAAATTCCATTACCTGATGTTACGCCATTATTTTTACTTTGGTCTTTTTCATATCTTACAACATTAGTAATACAACCAATATTAGGTCATCACATTATCCTTAAAGACTTTACTGATGTAATAAGACCTGTTATCTATTTATATTTTTTTATATTAGGTTTTGTTTTTGGTAAAAGATTAAGTTTAACAAAATCATTTGTAAATATAATTGTAATATTAATATGTGTATCACTCATCTTTGATATTATAAAATTCTTTGAATCATTTCAATTAATAACCAAATTATATGCGGTTTTTGAATATGGCTATCTAAACTATATTAGGTACTCCGGAACATTTGGTTATTGTTATAATTTCGGATTTGTATTAATTTTTATATATTGTTACTGCATATTGTCTTTTCCCTTCAAATCATTTATTTTTATTGGAGGATGCATTGCCATGTTACTCGTAGGATCGCGTTCAGTGTTAGCAGCTTACATGGTTGTAAATATTATTCTTTTCTTTACATCATCTATACCATCATATAAAAAAATATTAATTGTGCCAATAATAGTATTGTTCATATGGGTAATGTATTTTATTGGCACGTCATGGGAAATTCCTGTGATTTCTGATTCTATTCAGTATGCAGAAAGACTTTACGATACTATTTCGGGCACAGCTGTTGATGGTTCATATGATGTGCGTTCATCACAGAAAGACAAAGCCTTGTTACGATTTATTGAATCACCTATTTTTGGAGTGGGACCAACTAAAGATGAACTGCCTATTGAAATGCAATTAGGCTATTATGTTTCTTCATGGGGAATATGTGGATTGATTATATTTATAATACTTCAATTTTGCTTTTTTGACTCTGCTATTAAAGGAGCGTTGAGTAATAAAAAAGATTACTTATATAAATTCTCTAAATCAAATGCCATTTGGATTATTTCTTCTTTCATCGTAGGAATGAGCACTCCAATAACTGATCAAATTCGAGTTTTCCAAATATATTTTATCATACAGGGATATCAATATGCCATAGCAAATAAGAATGTCTCTACCTCCTGTAGTCTATTTTTAATACATAAAAAAATCAAAAAGCACCCACTAAAATAATCAACGTTAGCAAATCGGGTGCGATAATAATATTTTCTATTATTAATTTATTTTTATGAATATTCGTGAGTTTGTGCGCAAGATCGCAGACTCCGCCTCAACATATCCCTACAGCACTTTTTCGTCGGGACATGGGCGAGTCTATACCTGTGTCAACCCCTACTCTTACCATCTTGTGCGTCGCCATCCGGAATTATATGAGTCAATGGATGGACTGTTTGTTGATGGTATGACAATGTGCTGGCTAATCCGTCTATTGTGGAGGAAACGTGTGCCGAGACTGAGTTTTGACATGTCAAGCATGGCGGCAGATCTGTTTTCATTCCTGAATAATGAGGAAACAAAGAGAAGCATCTATTTCTTAGGAACAAAACAGGATGTGCTTGAATCCACAATAAGACAGTTCCAAAAAAACTATCCCGAAATGAAGATTGCCGGTTATCGCAACGGATACTTCATTGACAAAAACGACAGAAAAAAAGCTATTGCCGATATAATAGAATTAGATAGTGATTTCACTATAATCGGAATGGGATCTCCCTTGCAGGAACAGTTTGCGCTTGACCTAAAAAAATCCGGATACAACGGAGTTGTCTTCACTTGTGGCGGCTTCCTACATCAGACCGCCCGCGGCATAAAGTATTATCCGGAATGGGTAAATAAATACAATCTTCGTGCATTTTACCGTCTTTTTCATGAGAAAGGACTATGGGGACGACTATACAACGTCCTTATAGAATTTCCTATCCTTTTCACATTCGATACTGTATTTAATATATTCAGAGATAAAACCTAAGAAGAAAGCATGTAAATTGAAACAGCAAACCATCTCTGACGGTGTAAACCTCATTAGTTGATCGCCCTCAAATCTGTCAACACTTATCAAGGATAGTCTCAGGGATAGTCAACCCAATAAAGTCGGCCTATTACGGACGGATACAAAAAAAGATATGCGACAGGGATCTGTCGCATATCTTTTTTTGTATGAGATGTAACGATGGTAAATCAGCGGATGAAGAGAAGTTCGCGATATTTGGGCAACGGCCAGATCTCATTGTCTACCATCAGCTCAAGCTTGTCGATATGATAGCGTATTGTCTCCATTTTGGGAGCCACGTCATCATGATAGGCGATGGATTTCTCTCGCTCGCTCTCGATTCTGTTTGCCTTGCGACGAGCATCAACCATAGCGGCAACTCCGCTCTTGATCTCCGAGATATGCTCGCTTATAGATTCTATCGACGCGAGATCCTGCGCGGCAATGCGGTCTGATTTGTCACCCTTGAAGAGTTCCTTTATTTTATACACATTGTCGAGCAGCAGCGACTGATAACGTATCGCAGCCGGGATGATATGGTTTATGGCAAGATCCCCGAGCACACGGCTTTCAATCTGGATTTTCTTCGTATACATCTCCCACTTCACCTCGTTGCGTGCCTCGATCTCCTTTTTGGAGAACACGCCGGCTTTGTCGAACATCTCTATGCTCGAAGGGAGCATATAGGCATCATACATCAACGGTGCAGAAGTCTCGGTGTCGAGTCCGCGGCGCGCCGCCTCCTCTTTCCACTCCTCGCTATATCCGTTGCCGTCGAAATGAATAGCCTTCGACGCTTTCACAAGCACTCTTACCTCCGCAAGGATAGCCTTGTCAAGTTCCTCTCCATTTGATATCCTCGCATCCACTTTGTCGGCGAAATCGTCGAGCTGCGCGGCAACAGCGGCATTCAGCGCGATAAGTGCCGAAGCGCAGTTTGCCGATGAACCTACGGCGCGATATTCAAACCGGTTGCCGGTGAATGCAAACGGACTCGTGCGGTTTCGGTCGGTATTGTCGATCATAAGCTCCGGAATCTGAGCCACATCAAGCCGCATCTCTTCCTTGCCTTTCACCATTATCTTCTCATTCCCCTCGGAATTCTCCACGGCTTCGAGTATCGCGCTAAGCTGCGATCCGAGGAACATGGAGATAATGGCTGGAGGCGCTTCGTTGGCACCGAGACGATGCGCATTGGTGGCGTTCATTATGGAAGCCTTGAGCAATGCGTTATGGCGATGCACGGCAGCCATGACATTAGCGACAAAAGCTATGAACCGCAGATTGTCTTTGGAATTTTTGCCCGGTGCAAAAAGCATCTCCCCTTTGTCTGTGCCGAGACTCCAGTTGTTGTGTTTGCCGCTGCCGTTGATGCCGGCGAAGGGTTTCTCATGAAGAAGAACACGGAAGTTATGACGCTTTGCCACCTCTTCCATTACCGACATGAGCAAGAGGTTATGGTCGTTGGCAAGATTGCACTCCTCGAATACCGGCGCAAGCTCAAACTGATTGGGAGCCACCTCGTTATGACGGGTCTTCGCCGGTATGCCGAGTTTATGACACTCTGTCTCAAGATCGAGCATAAATGCCTCCACACGACTCGGTATCGATCCGAAATAATGGTCTTCGAGCTGCTGGTTCTTTGCCGACTCATGACCCATGAGGGTTCTTCCGGTCATCACAAGGTCCGGACGGGCGGCAAACAATGCCTCGTCTACAAGGAAGTATTCCTGCTCCCAGCCGAGATATGTCTGCACATGATTTACAGCCGGATTGAAATAACGTGCCACTCGCGTGGCGGCTTTGTCCACGCTGTTGAGCGCGCGAAGCAACGGTGTCTTGTAGTCAAGGCTCTCTCCGGTATAAGAGATAAACACAGTGGGAATACAGAGGGTATTGTCGATGATAAACGCCGGAGACGATATGTCCCACGCCGAATAACCGCGCGCCTCGAAGGTGTTGCGGATTCCGCCATTAGGAAAACTTGAGGCATCAGGCTCCTGCTGCACAAGCAGTTTGCCGTTGAATTTCTCCACTACTCCCCCTTTGCCGTCATGCTCTATGAAAGCGTCGTGCTTTTCGGCAGTGCTGCCGGTGAGAGGATGGAACCAGTGGGTATAATGGCGCGCACCATTGTCGATCGCCCAACGCTTCATTCCGTCTGCAACACTGTCAGCTATCTCCCTGCTAAGGGGTTCGCGGTTGTCGATTGCCTTGACAAGGGAATCAAACGTCTCTTTCGGAAGATACTCGAACATCTTCTGGCGGTTGAACACCTGTTTGCCATAATAGGTTTCCACTCTCTCTTTGGGGAGCTCCACTTTCACAGCTTTGCGTCCGGAAGCCTCCTCCACACTTTTGAATCTTAAATTAGACATAATATAAATTATTTGGTTAAGCCCGGCTTCGGGCATTATATTATACTACGTTTTATTACTTCTCCCTGCCGTCACATATCCTTTTCATCGCCTTGAGTGTGTTCTCTCGCGAATTGAAACCTGTGAGACGTATATATCCATCTCCCGAAACACCGAAACCGACACCCGGCGTGCACGATATGTTGTATTTCTCAAGCATGTCGCCGAAGAGTTGCCATGAACTCTCCCCGTTTTTACCTTTTATCCAAACATAGGGGGAATCTTCTCCGCCGAAGACGGCATAACCGGCTTGCGACAGGGAGCGGCGGATGATTCCGGCGTTCTCGAGGTAATAATCGATATTGTTCCTTACCGATTCCCGTCCCTCAGAGGAATAAAGCGCCTCGGCGCCGCGCTGGACCACATAGCCGGCTCCGTTGAATTTGGTGCATTGCCGCCTGTTCCAGAGTTTTCCGAGACTGACCTCCCTGCCGGAAGCGTCAGTACCGGTCAACGCTTTGGGCACGACTGTGTAGCCGCATCTCAGACCTGTAAAACCGGCTGTCTTCGAAAAACTGCGTATCTCTATCGCCACTTTCTCAGCTCCCTCTATCTCATAGATGGATCTGGGAAGTGAGGGATTCCTCACAAATGCCTCATAGGCGGAATCGAATATTATGAGTGATTTCTCCCGCAAAGCATAATCCACCCACTCGCGAAGATCTTCGCGTGTCATCACGGCACCCGTGGGGTTGGAGGGGGAACAGAGAATCACGATATCGGCATGCACATCAGGCACTGCCGGACGGAATCCGTTTTCCGCATTGCATTCAAGATACACTATACGCGACCATCTGCCATCGGGCAATCTGTCTCCACCCCGTCCTGACATCACCGCTGAGTCCACATAAACCGGATAACCGGGATCCGCCACCGCCACTATGCTGTCTGAAGAATATATGTCACCGAGATTGCCGAGATCGCTTTTAGCTCCGTCACTGATGAATATCTCGTCAGCATCTATGCCGATTCCGCGACTCTGATAGTCTGCGGCGGCTATGGCATCACGGAGAAACGAGTAACCCTGTTCTGGTCCGTAGCCATGAAATGTCGTGGCATCAGCCATGTCTTCGACCGCACGATGCATGGCGCTGACCACGCATCCGGCAATCGGCAACGTCACATCTCCTATATCCATTCTCACTACATCCGCTTCGGGATGCGCGGCTTTATATTCATTGAGTCGGCGTGCCACCTCTGAAAAAAGGTAACTCTCCGGAAGTTTCTCGAAATTATCGTTGATTCTCATCTTTTTTTACTTTACAGATTTTGCAGGATTCTCCGGTGCCCCGGCATCCCCACGCAGTATAAACTCCCCGTCGGCAATAAACTCGGCACCACCCTTGAGGAAGACGTGATTGCTCTTCTCATCCCATGTTATCTCAAGATCACCGCCAAGAAGCCTGACCGTGGCATGCCTGTCGGCGAGACCGTTGAGCACAGCTGCCACGACTGTGGCGCATGCGCCTGTGCCACATGCAAGTGTTTCGCCGGAACCCCGCTCCCACACACGCATCTCTATTGTGTTACGATCTATGATACGGGCAAATTCGATATTGGCTCTGTCGGGAAAAATAGGAGCGCATTCGAGGCGCGGACCATCGCCGCATACCAGACTGTCGTCAAGAGTGTCGGTAAAAACAACAGCATGGGGATTTCCCATGCTGACAGCTGTTATAAGATACGTATTGTCACCGACAGTCTCGGCTTCAGATATTTTCGCACTGGAATCAGAACTGATTACCGGTATGGCTGCCGGTCTGAGCTCCGGCTCTCCCATATCCACTGTCACCGTCACGACCTCTCCGTCCACCACTTCAAGCCTGAGAACCTTAATTCCGGCAAGTGTCTCCAGTGTGACAACGGTCTTGGCAGTCAATCCTTTTTCATAAACATATTTCCCTATGCATCTTGAAGCATTGCCGCACATCTCCGCCTCCGAGCCGTCGGCGTTGAACATACGCATCCTGAAATCAGCTGTTTCAGAACGCATTATAACAACGAGTCCATCGCTGCCAATGCCGAAATGGCGGTCACTTATCTGTCGTGAAAGGTGGGGAAGATTATCGGGAATGACTTCCATTGCGTTGACATACACATAATCATTCCCAGCACCGTGCATTTTGGTGAAGCTGACCTTTTTCTTGCTTTCCATATGATTTTGAAGCGAATCTTCTTTTACCACCGCAAAATTAAGTATTTTTTATCAAACGGCAACAAACAATAGTTCGTTAAAAAATATTCATAGGCTATGCGGCATCTACCGTCAAGCCAAAGAGTTCTTTGACAAGTTTAGCATTTAAAGTCTTGTTCGGGTCAATTCCGCTCAGGTCAAAAAATCTTTTTAT
>RIAY01000033.1 GCA_003833075.1 Muribaculaceae bacterium Isolate-036 (Harlan)
AGTTTTCATGTGAAAAAGAGGTCTAACTTTTCTTTTAAATTACTAAATTTCAAGGACTTTTACAAATTTAATCGCCAAAAGATTAGATGTTTAACAGCATAAATTCAATTTTTGTCATCTACTGAAAGATTCTTATGATGATGATGAGAATTTCAATCGCGATGAGTTTGAAAAGAAATATACCGAAGAAAAAGCAGCAGAGACATCAATTTACGAGGATCCCGATATGCAAGCCGTTCTTGCAGCAGAATTGAGTTATATTCCGGATCCCTGCAATAAGATTCTGAAGTTGTATTACTTCGATGAATTATCTATGAAGGAAATTGCCGATTCGATGAATTACAGTACTTCTCGCAGTGCGATCACCACGAAGAATCGCTGTATGGATAAATTAAAAGCTCGTGTTGTCAACGCGGTGCGTTGCCTTGGTATATTAGGTTAATACGTAATGATTATGAAAGAGAAAGATTTAGAGAAGAACCTTGACAACCTCATAATCGACGGTTTAATTAAGGAAGCAGAACAAGATAATGCAGACTTTGAAGCTGCGATGAAGCAAATGAGTGACGCAGAATTTGAGGAACTCATCTATGAACCGGCATATGCTTATGCCGATGAAGATAGAGCTTCAGAAATGGCCGCGGCATCAATTGCCGCAGATATGGACTTTTCGGAAAAGCAGCAAGCCCCATCCCGGCCAATCGTTGCGAAAAAATCCAAATGGCAAGTATTCCGTCCATGGATTACTTCTGCCGTTGCAGCAGCTGCTGTCGTTCTCATTGTGCTTATCCCGAGCGTAAACGCAATGAATGGCAAATTATGTGACAGTGCATTGTATGCACGTTCTGTATATATCACATCATCACGTAGCGCAAATGAAATCAACGGACTTAGTGAAGACCAACTTAAGGTGAAACTGCCTGAACTCGAAAAAAGATACAAAGACTGTAAGAAAGAAGACGGTAAGTTTACTTACTATACAGATGATTTGAAGGATGCTGGTTGGGATTTGACATTGGCATACCTCAAACTCCACAAGAAAGGAGATGCTGTCAAAGTCCTCAAGGTTTTATCTGCCCAGTTTAATGGCACTCCATTCGGCGACCACTGCCATAAAATGTTAGACCAACTTTAATACTTGGCTCACAAATAAAGGTTTAGGCATCCGAGGAAAAATTCTTCGGATGCCTTTGTTTACGTTTAATGCGTTGTCGGTATCTAAAAATGTCAGGGCAATGAAGCCCGGCATTAAGGATTCCGCAAAATGGCTAATAAAGAAAACGCATCATTATTCGTTGAACATCTCCGGAAATCGGGCATCAACTGCCTCTACCATTTCACTTCTCGCCGTAATCTTGAATCTATCAAGCGTCACGGAGGTCTCTACTCTTGGTGGTATCTTGATAATCACGGAATAACAATTCCCTGTCCCGGAGGAAACGATTTCTCAAAACAACTTGACCTATACAATGGTCTCCAAGACTATGTACGCCTCAGCCTCTGCCCGGATCATCCTATGGCGTACCGTCTTAAACAAGCCGGAGAGGACATCGTAGTTCTGCGTATCAGTCTTGATGTTGTAGAGCTCAAGGAGACTTTGTTCTCTGATATGAACGCTACCGACTCCTGCCATCACCATGGCGGCTCTCTCGAAGACCTCAAAAGAATCAATATTCCGGCAACCCAACGCCGGTTTGTACGTCGGGATGACCCCGACTTCAAAGCACTTCAGGCAGAAATCATGCCAAAAACATTCATCCCATCCAAATATATCCTAAACCTAAACTGCGCATAATTATGATTTACATAGCCAACAAACGAAGAAAAGAAGAAGGCATCAAGAAACAATATCCAAATGCCATAATTCTCGATGTAACGTCCAAAGCCGGATGGGCACAGCAACTGAGTCCGTTCTATCCTCATGGTAGAATCCCCATCCCTAATTCGGACGGAATGACTGGAATGTCAGTAGAAGGAATCTGGCAAGGGCTTAAGGTATTCGAGACGCAGGGTGTGTCTTACTCTCATTTCCGAAATACTTCCATGAAGGGGCTGAAACGTACAGTCCGGAATTTCGGCAAACCGCTTGGTCATAGTTATGGCACTAAATCATCAAAGCTACTAGACTATCTCGAAGCAAGAATTGCGATATATCTACCCACATATAAGTGGGTATTGGAGAATGTGCCGACTGTTATGGACTTAGTAGAAAGAATACGAACTAAATCTCTTACGACCGATATCGTTTTCCTTGACTATAATACCAATGAGGATTACACCAACCTAAAATCCCCGCTCTCTCATGCGGCTCTTATTAAGTTGTATATCGAGGGACGCTATCCCGATATTACTCTCGACCAACTCCACAATAGCGAATTTGAGAATAAATGCCCAAAATCAACAGAAAGAAATACAAGCGGAATTCTTCCGTTTTTAGATGAAATATAAATCAATATGATACCTGGACCAGCTAATATTTTGAGTTGCCCATTCTGTGGCAGCGAAAAGGAGGTAATGAGCCTCGTCAGTGGGAATACTTTCGGAGGTACTGTATGGAGCGACACTCGTCGTGAGTACCCTATGCTTCCGGAAGTGTCACCAATACAGCAGTGTCCCCATTGCAAGAAGTATTACTTCATTGAACAGGCTAAGAGAGAATATTCCAAAGATCCGGAGTCTGAAATGAGAAGTTTCATGAAGCTTGGCAATCTCTCGTTTCAAGAACTAAAAGAGGCAATTAACCAAATGGAATCGCTTTCTTTATCCAAGATGCAGCGATGGATTCTAAACCATCAGTATTTCATGGCATATAACGATGCCTTCCGTCGCCAAACTGAGACAGTAGCATTCCCACCATCAGAAGAGGATGAAGCATTCTATCAGCAAGTAATCGAAGAACTGCTGGATGGAATAGACCAGTCATCTGACTATGAACTCTTTCATGCAGAACTTCTTCGCGAGACCGGACGCTTTGAAGAAGCAAAAGAAGTGCTGTCGCATCATAAAAACGAGGAAGATCGATGGGTGGTTGATGCAATGCTCCGGCATATCAATGACGAAGACACCCTGCCTTTCCTTCTTATAAAAGAAGGTGAAGTCGTAGGTTAATATGTCGATGTCCTTAATAAGAATCCTTTGTTGTAAACCATTGCAACAAGGGATTCTGCATTTTTGATGTTTACATTTGACGCGGTAGTGGCATATAGAATCAACCAAATTTAAACACCATAAACTATGTGCTACACTGCTACACTTCCAACCGTAGTCAAGTCAGATAATCTCAACTCTGATCTTCTCAATCTCACCCGAATTTTCAACCGCTGGTTGAAGATGCTTACCTCCTATGGTAAACTCGATGAAACCTCTCTCCTGGATGACTTTACGGCAATAGCAAAAGTCGTAAAATCGCATGAGACAAATAAGGACATCAAACGCGCAGTACAACGCTGCAGTGACTATGCGTTGTCTGCGGCAATGCAAATAGCAGACCTCGTTCGTGCCCTATCCTCCGCCCTTAATTTATTGTGTAAAGCACAAGAAGACAAAGAACTGCGCAAAATTAAAAAAACATACGCAGACCAGGGAATGACTGAACGGTATCGTCCGCTTTCAAAACGTCTTGCTAAAGAAAAGATTCGCAAGATTGGTAGAGAGGTGATCTATACTGACCGTCATACTGACGATTCCAAGACTACAAAACTGGTGCGTCGTATTGTAGAAAAACGAGCTGCGCAAGAAGCGCATAAGAACGCCGGCAAACACGACCGTGAAACCAACCGATATCGTCACTCCATCCAAAGAGCCGTTTCGTTCAACCTATACAACAAACGATATGCCGAATATGATGCTGAACTTCGCTCGCCGGGCACCCATTGGAAAGTCAGAACACATAACTCCAAAGGAAAGAAAGTACTGGTTGCTAAATTCAGCTATAATACCTATGAAGAGGCAGTCGAGGCTTGCACTTGTTATATGATGGCGCACCCCGAGGACTCATGTCCCATGTCGGCATATAAATGTGACTATTGCGGCAAATGGCATATAGGACATGAGAGACTTCATCAACAAGTCATGGGACTTGCAACAGAAGATTTTCAAGAAAAAGATGAAAAAATCTATGCCTGATGTTTACATTTGAATCGGCTATGGTATATAGATTCACAAAACCCAATATAAAGTATAAAACATGAGTTACTACGATTACGATGAGTGCGAGAGCGAATACGCCGGCACTTATGCCCATGATGTCGAGGGCTACAACGATGACGACATAGACACCATCTTTGATGGAGACCCAGACGCATACTGGAATATCGACTAAACATATCACATGACCATGAGTATATTTAATTTTTTCAAGAAGAGTGGTAAATCTGTTGTTGACACCGCTACTGAACACTCAATCCCAGCTCAGCCGAAAATGGAAGAAACAACCACACAGTCTGAGACTGAAAGTTCAAACATCAATGTCCCGGAAGAAACCAAACGAGTACACAATCTCATTATTCTTGACGAGAGCGGTTCGATGCAATCTATTTATCAACCGGCTCTGACTGGAGTTAATGAGACCTTGCAGACTATTCGTGAAGCTCAGAAGGAACACGAAAACCAGACACATTTTGTGTCTTTGATTGCCTTTGATTCGGGACACTATAACGAAATCTACAATCACATCGCCGCGGAAAAGGCTATCGACATAACGCAGGATCAGTATCGTCCCGGAGGTTGTACTCCATTGTACGACGCTATGGGTCGCTCGATCAATGAGCTTCGCCCGAATGTAGTGAAGGGCGATGTGGTTCTGGTTACTGTCATTACCGACGGCTATGAAAATGCCTCACGGGAATACAACAGTAAGGCAATCAAAAGTCTGGTCGAAGCAATGAAAAAAGAGGGTTGGGTATTCACCTATATTGGTGCCAATCAAGATGTAGAGGCTGTTGCAGCATCAATGTCTATAGACAACCGTCTTGCCTTTGATGCAGATGATGAGTCCACCGGTGCAATGTTTGAACATGAAAGACGGTCGAGAAAAAAGTTCTTCAGCAAACTTAGTCGCAATATGCCAATGTGCGACCTCAGCGCAGGCTATTTTGATGAAGATGACGAAGAAGATAAGGATAATAAAGACAAGTTCTAAACTATGAAAATCCCCGGTCTTAGCTTCTCTTGGAAACGTGCCCTCGGCGTTTCCAAGATGAAGCGAGATTTCGCTAAAGCCACCGGAATCCCTACAACACGCAACGGCATTGAGAGAAAAATCGGCAACGCAATAATAAACACTGTATTCGGTAAAAAGAAATGAAATACGAAGTATTCGCGTGCAAGCATAAAGCGCAAGTCGGCCAAAGGCCGGTGCGCGTTGGCGAAGCCATTATGACTTGCCGCAAATTCAAATCACTGGTGATTATTCTGATCGCCACTTTTTCCTGCACTATTCACATATGTGCTCAGCCTCAGAGCGCAAAGCAGACTTACAACTTTACTCGCGCATTGGAGGAAGTAAAAAAGGGCAATAAGTCAGAGGCAATGGATTTTCTCACAAAAGAGATTGCAGAAAATCCCGGGAACGGTTATGCCCACATGACCATTGCGATTCTACAGGCTGACGCAGAGGACTATGGAGATGCCATGAAGTCTGTAAATATGGCAATCAAAAAATTGCCTAAAAAAGACAAAGAATATATGGCTCGCGCATTTGCCTCGCGCGCACACCTCTACACCATTGCCGGGGATACGATTCAGGCTCTCAATGATTTCAATCAGGCTATAAAAATCAATCCTGATGACGCCGATATTCTCGAAACCTACGGTCAGCTATTGTATGAAATGAAGAGGTACTCAGATGCAAATGAGATTTATAACCGTATGGTTGCAGCAAATCCTACAAGCGTAATGGGGTATATGGGGCTTGGCCGCAATGCCTACGCTTCAGGCAATTACGATGAGGCAATCCGGCAATACAACATCGTTATCAAGATGTATGATGACTACTCTTCGGGGTATTCCTTCAGAGCAGAGAGTTATCTCAAGCAGGGCAAGTACCTTGAAGCGGTTGACGACATTATGAAATCATTATCATTAGATAATGATGCCAAAGCACATCATTATCTGTTTGAATTTCCTGACAATCAGTTGACGCTCGTTATCTCTAAACTGAGAGGAATGTCGGTCAAAAATCCTCATGATGCCGAATGGCAATACTATATTGCCCAGCTGTATCAGAGCAAAAAGAAATATAACGAGGCGATTGAAGCTGCCCGTAAGGCATTTGACATTGACGCCCATCCTGTATTTCTTGAAATGATCGCTGACTGCCAACAGGAACTCGGAGAATATGCTCAGGCTCTTGAAGCAATTACACAGGCTCAACAGATGAGACCCGACGACCTTGACCTTATATCTTCTAAAGCCGATATACTTGGTGAGTCCGGAGATATTGAAGGCGCAATTACCGAATGGACAAGATACATCGACAAGACTCCCGATTTCTTCGGGGGCTATTATCGCAGAGGCTTCTTTGAGGATAATTCCGGACAGACCGATAATGCGTTAGAAGACTATGATATGGCGATAATGCTTAATCCTGATTATGCTTATTCCTATCTGGGGAAAGGAGATATGCTGATGCGCAATGGACAGACGGATGAAGCAATGGCAGCCTATCGAAAGGTCATAGAACTTGATACAGTGCCCAATAATTCATCATGTGCTATGTACGCTTTCCTCGCCTTGGGTGAGAAGGACAAAGCTGTGGACTTTATGGAGAAAGTAATAGCAAACGATTCTACAGATTGCGGGAACTACTATGATGGATCGTGCTTCTATTCTCGACTTGGAGACCTTGACAAGTCATTGACACACTTACGGACAGCTTTTGAAAAAGGATTCCGAAGATTCCACCATGTTATGTCAGATGATGATTTGGAAGCGTTGCGTGCAACAGATGGCTTCAAATCTCTAATGGATGAATACACCGCTATTAAAGAACGGGAGGCTTCCGTTGAGCCAAAGACAGACTTGACGAGTGAACGGGTAGAAATACCCTTCACTCCCGATGGCGGTTGTGTCTCTGTAAAATGCTCAATCAACGAGCTTCCTCTTAGTTTCATATTTGACACTGGTGCAAGCATAGTATCATTATCGCAGGTCGAGGCTAACTTCATGCTGAAGAATGGCTATCTGAAACTTGAAGACTTTGTTGGCTCAGGTAGGATCGTAGATGCTAATGGAGATATATCTGAAGGCACTATCGTAAACCTTAGAGATGTGGATTTCGGAGGGTTGAAACTTAATAATGTCAGAGCCTCTGTTGTCCGGAATCAGAAAGCACCTCTTCTGCTTGGTCAGTCTGTTCTTGGACGACTCGGCTCAATAGAGATAGACAACCCCGGTAAAAAACTAATCATCACCCATTCAAAATAGTTATCATGTACGGCATTTTAGCAATTCTAGCAGCAGTTGTAATCTATAATTGCGGAGATATACTTCCTGACAGTCTAAAGGAGTGGTGGGAAAACTCCACATTGAGAAAATGGGTTCACCCGGTTTTGGCAATTACTCTTACTATTGCTGTGGCATTGGGTATTAAGTTTGATATACTCAATTGGGGTGCCATTGTGATACCTGTCCTGTTTGGTTTCCCATATATATTCGGCATGATATTGGGCATTTGGTATAATATGAAGAATGCCGGTCAGAGAGTCACCTCTAAGAATGAGAAGGAAGCTAAAGAAATCGCAATTAGTTGTCTGACTGAACTTGGATGTCAACCGGAGGTATATAAAGATGGCTCCATTGGTGTAAGCTATCAGGGAGAGAACTTTCATCTGGAGTTTGGCGGCAGATATGTCCGAATCTGGGATCCAATGTGGGCTGGCATAAAAGGCGCAGACCCGGATATGCCAAAAATAAAAGAGGCGGTCAACGCTACAAACTTCAATTTTGGTCCGACTGTTGTCATGACCGACCCTGATGAAGACGGAGACATTGGATTGCATAGTCGGCGAGACATTATGCTTCATCCAGCCTGTCCTGACAACGTTATTTTTCTTAAAGCCGTACTCGACTCGTTTTTCGACACAAAAGAGCATGTTCGTAGGAATTTCCAACAAATAAACTCTCAGCAACAACAAGAAAAGAAGCCCCGCCGTCCGGTGGGTTTCACCCAATCATGCGAATAACTATGACTCCGAATCCAGATTCTCCAAAGTTTATCAGGCATGAAATTCCTGATAATGCTTCGGTAAGAGCCCTCAGGCTGAGAGAAGATTATAATTTACTCAGAGCCAATATGGAGGCTTGTGTATGGCATCATATTACATCTGATTGTTTACGTCTTTACTATAATACTAACGATGGTCGAGTCCGCATAACTGTTGGTTTTACCGATAAGAACAAGCATTCTCACACATTTTCCATATTATCATATCGTGGCAAGAGACTCCAATGTGAATATGAGTTTGAAGGCGGTGTCGATGCACCCGTAGTATCATTCCGTTCATACGCAGAGTGGTTGATGCTCCAGCTGTGGCAATACGAAATTGATGCGGAACTATGTAAGTGTGATAGGGGGCTTGTAATATCGGCTGATTTAGACACCGCCTATGATGTGATGTCGAAGATGCTTGATATTGTGACAAACAATATCAAGCCGATTGACTGGTTTTTGTCAAAAGAACCTGTATGGCAATTTTATAGAACGTATTATGACCTTTGCAAAATGCTTCCACTTCTACAGGCAGAAGCATCCAGAGGACGCTGGAAAGATGTAACGCCCGAAAACTTCAGACTTGTCAGAAATGTAGATTGCGCATTGATTTGTCTTGATTACACAGACAACCGCAACTATACCATGCAGTTCAGGTTGGGCATGACTAAAACCGGCTTTGCTGTTGAACGTACCGATAAGTTCATGGATATGTTCTATCATTTTGAAAACCATGCTCCAAATGATGAATTACGAGCTTACTTTGACAAGGAAAACCGGGAATTTTCAAATATTGCCAATATCATGCTTGAAATATCGTTCAGTTGGAAGGCTCTCTTATTCCATTCTGATGACGGATTCTATATCAATACTTATCGGAAAAATGCGTTTCAGAAGTATTGTCTGATGCTTGACTGGATTATTCCTTTCAAGAACCGATATGAGGCAACTGAACTATACATTGCCCCTGAACTACTTGAAACGAAAAAACGACTGGAGGCTTCATTGTCAACAGATTTGGAAATCTCCAAAGAGCAAGAACCCGACTTGATATTTACTCACGGGCATTTTATTGAAACGCCGATAGACGAAGATTCATCGGATGAATGTCCTTTCTGAGAATAGCAATCAACAAATTATCAAACTAACATAAATATCGTAAGTAAATGATTGAACGATTTGTAGAGGCACAGAAAGAAGTCTATAATCGTGCTTTGGAAGAAATAAAATCAGGAAAGAAACGTACTCATTGGATGTGGTTCATCTTCCCTCAGATAAAGGGACTCGGATTCTCCATGACATCAATTTTCTTTTCTATAAAAGATGCAGAGGAAGCAAAGGAATATCTCGACCACCCTTTGCTCGGCCATAGACTACGAGAAATCAGCCAAGCTTTGGTCGAATTAAAGACAGACAATGCTTCTGAGGTTTTTGGATCTCCCGATGATATGAAGCTTCGTTCCTGTATGATGCTCTTTGATACAGTTGAACCTAAGTCTGTTTTCGATAGGGTGCTAATGAAATTTTTTGGAGGGGAAAGGGATAAAAAGACTTTGAGGATACTTGCAGAGCAAAAAAATCCTATAAACAATGTTATCATGGAAAGCCTCGAAACTACCGACAAAAAAACTTTGAATAAGCGTTCATTAGTGTTGATTGGGGCTATCTGCGGCGACATCATTGGTTCATGGTATGAGTTTTGTTCGACTAAAAGGATAGATTTCGACCTGTTCACAGACCAGAGCCGATTCACTGATGACACTGTATGTTCGATAGCTATTGCTGATGCGCTGATGAATGGGAATGACTTTGTCGGAAAGCTGAAATATTGGTGTCGTAAATATCCAAAAGCCGGCTACGGAGGCAATTTTAATTGGTGGTTCAGACAAGATAATCCACAGCCCTACAATAGTTGGGGTAATGGGTCTGCTATGAGAGTGAGTGCTGTCGGTGCTTTTGCAAAGGCAACGGATGAAACATTGGCATTAGCTGAGGAATCCGCGATTGTAAGCCATAATCATCCAGAAGGTGTGAAGGGAGCTCAAGCAACCGCCTTGGCGATAAATCTTGCAGTAAGAGGTTGTCCCAAAGAAGAAATCAAAGCTCAAATAGAAGCTCGTTTTGGCTATGATTTAAGCAGAAAATATGCTGACATACAGCCACGATATACTTTCGACGTGAGTTGTCAAGGGTCGGTTCCGGAAGCAATTATAGCATTTCTCGAAAGCTCGGATTATGAATCAGCAATACGTATGGCGGTAGCCTACGGTGGTGATGCTGATACACAAGCTGCGATAGCCGGTGGAATCGCGGCAGCTTATTATGGTGCAATCCCGAATTATATCCTTAAGGAATGCCTTAAACGTCTTCCCTTTGATATTAAGGCGATTGTGGAGAAATTTAATGTAATGTGTGATAATGAAAAGGCATAAAAAGATTATTTCTTTAATGGCAGTGGGAGCAGTTAGTGTGCTACTCTTGATTGCAATTTGTCACTGCATTATTGTTTGGAATGCCTCCGGCAAAACATACGATAATGTAGAGACTATTCCTCATAATAAGGTGGGACTATTGTTGGCGACCTCTCCGATAACTCCCGGGGGAGCACATAACTTCTATTTTGAAAACCGTATCAAAGCGGCAGACGAGTTATATAAAGCCGGTAAGATTGATTTTATAATTGCCAGTGGTGGAGATTACCGCCAATCACAGAGGAATGGATGTGATGAACCGGGTGCAATACGTGATTCACTGGTTGCACGTGGTATTCCTGAGAATCGGATTATCCTTGACTATGAGGGGACAACGACGAGAAATTCAATATATAAAGCCAAGCAGATTTTTGAACTTGACTCGGTTACACTAATTTCACAGAAGTATCATAACGAAAGAGCCATCTTTCTTGCGGAACTATGTAATATAAATGCTGTGGGATATAATGCCGATCCATCTCCCATACGCAGAAACAGGATTAAAAATACTCTACGAGAATATCTTGCTCGTGTAAAGATGTTTGGTTCCATTCTATTTGCAGGAACACCATCATACTCTGCACAAACACCAAGTTATGACCTAATATCCACAACTACATCTCCGGTAGAGATTGTTGATACCTGTGGACTTCGTATTTACTATCCCAACTACTCTAAAATTGATCTGGTGTGCGGCGAAATGCCATCGAAAGATGATGTGTCTGTGATAATGTTTGCAGAGGCTGCCTTCACGGGAGAATTGCTTGACGAATTTAGTCATAAGAATATCAGTAGCAGTCATGTATCAAATGGGGAGTATTACTCCGGTTTCTTATGCAAAAGAAATCGAGGTGTATTTACCTACTATAATGGAGAACCGCATTTTGTTTACCAAGGCGGTTTCCTCAAAGTTCCTTGGCCTAAATATATGGAGAGTGCATTAAGGGAGTCGGCACATTACGGAGGGTGCGGATTTGCACAAGAAATGATGATTCATGAGGGTAAGGAAATACCCCATACTCGATCCGCATCAAATACCAATGAGTTTCGTGCGCTCTGTATGATAGATGGAAAGCTTGTCGTTGCTGATTCAAAAGGCAGAGTGAAATTTGGAGACTTTATTAAGACTCTCCTTCAAGTTGGGGCTACCGAAGCTCTCTATCTTGATATGGGTCCCGGCTGGAACTATTCATGGTATCGTGATGCCAATGGAAATGCGGTTGAAATCCATTCTACTCCCACGAAATACGCCACAAATTGGATAACGTTTTATAAGTGAATTATGTAATATCCTATTAGGGATGCAATGATTACAATATTTCTTAATTGATTCTCCATTCACAAAACAATTTGTAATTTTTCAGTGTAATTATAACACAAGAAATACTGAGTATGAATAACAGCGAAAATAAATATTGCTATAAATATCCACATCCCGCAGTCACTACCGATTGTGTCATATTCGGTTTTGATGGGACAAAACTAAATGTTTTGCTTGTTCAGCGAGGTGGAGAACCTTATCTTGGCTGGTGGGCTTTCCCGGGTGGTTTTGTCAGGATGGACGAAAGTTCAGAAGACGGAGCACTGCGAGAGTTGCGTGAAGAAACACAGCTTACTCCCGAATATGTGGAGCAGTTCCATACTTATTCGGATCCGGCTCGTGATCCACGTGAAAGAGTAATTACTATCGCTTATCTTGCACTGGTTAAGATACAGGATGTCAAAGGTGGGGATGACGCAAAGGAGGCTCAATGGTTTCCTATAAATAAGATGCCTCATTTAGCGTTTGATCACGATGTAATTTTACGTGATGCGCTGGCACGTCTTCGTGAGCGTATTCACTTCCATCCAATAGGTTATGACTTACTTCCCGAGAAGTTCACTCTTAAAGAATTGCAATCACTTTACGAAGCAATTTTGGGAATAAATTTCGACAGACGTAACTTTGCCAAGAAGATGTTTCATTTAGATATTCTCACACAGTTGGAGGAAACTGTGTGGCCTACGCCAAAGCGGGAGGCTAATCTCTTTAAGTTCAATCTTGACAAATATAAAGAACTTAAACAGCGAGGCTTTCGTTTAGAGTTTTAATGATTGCCAAGACCCAGTTTTGTCTAGTTCGATTTGTTACATGATATTTGTAAAGCGACCAAACTATATTATGATGATAAAGTAAATCTACATCATCGTAAAACACATATAGAAGTACATGGCATACGTTCAATTAAGCTACTCAAAATGTTAAATCTAACGCTTGATGATGAACGTAGAGCAATTAGATGGCACATGGGTGGATACTATGCCCGCGAAGATGAGATCACGGATTTGGAAATGGCGAAGAAATCAAAATTATGGGAAATAATACATAAGGCGGATATGTTGGATACAGAGATTAAATAGGGATATTCAGTTAATGGCTAACTGATTATTTGGCAGAGTTATAGATATTTTGTAACTTTACAAGGAACCCCCGATGAACCCATCACGGGTACAACCGTCCGCGATAGCGTATTTAAGCTTGTCTGTAAAGTTCCTAACTTTGCCATAAAATTTGAATTATGGATAAAGTAGAACGTTACAGGCAGGTTTTTCTATCGTTTAAGGAGCTATGCTCC